>NZ_CBFHNH010000011.1:0-99040 GCF_965657175.1 Pseudooctadecabacter sp.
AACTCCTTTGCGGCCTCGACCGTGAACGGGTCGCAGGCGTGCCCCATCAGTTTTGCCTTGCTGAACACGATGTGCGTCCGCTGATATGCCTTGATCGCTGTGGGGTGCTTTGTACGCCAGATCGGGGAGAGCGCGTCTTGCACGTCCCTGACGGTTATCTTGGAGATTGGCTTGCGGCCCATGCTGGGGATGATGTGACGATCGAGAGGGCTTCGCCACCGGCCACGGGTGCCATCCCCTCGCAGGGTGGCTTTCCGCGCCTCGAACACCAATGTCACGAGTTCCGCGAACGTGGGATCGGCTTGATTTGCTGCAGCGCTTGCGGCTTCCTTCTGGCTTTGCCTCACTGAAATCGGGTCGCGCCCCTGTCGGAGCTCGGCGGCCCAGACGTCGCGGGCCTTCCGCGCATCCGACAAGGTCACGTCTGGCCACGAGCCCAAACCCATCTCCGGACGCCTGCCGTATATCGAATAACGGTAAACCCATTTCCCCGAGCTGCCACGCTTTATCAGCATCAGACCATTGCCGTCCCGATGCTTGCCGTCCGGCGCATTCTTGATCCCGATTGCAGTCAACGCCATGCCAGTCCCCCAGGTAGTCCCCCAGATCAGGGTGCGTTTCGTAGCTCCCACAAGCGACGCTATGCGTCAGTAGAGCGCTTTGGTTCCCTTCAACGTAAAGGGAAAGTGCATCACCATGCAACGCCGTGCGACAGGTGTTCCCCTCCGTGTGGGGGCACCACTTCATCAAAGATCAATGTGACAGATGCGGCCTGCGCTGGGCCACCGTGTTTTGGAATCGTTCTGGACGCGTTTGCGACACGGCCTCCAGTGTCGGTTCGGGTGTTTGGGCCGCTTCAAGATCGTGGGGCCAGCGCACGAGGAGGATCGTTTCGCCGGTGATGTCGTGTCGCGTCAGGGTGGCGGGCAGATCGTCCAGCGCGCATTCCAGCAGGACCTGACCTTTGCGTTGCGCTTTTGCGGCGATTTGCACGGTGAACGGGACGCAAGGGTGGTCATCCCGCAGCCGTTTGACGATTTGGGGCGCCGCGCCGACGGCCATATAAAGCGCCACGCAGGTGCCGGGTTGGATCGTGTTGATCGGATCGGGGACGGCATAGCCGTCCGTGCGGTGCCCCGTCGTCAGCACGAGGGTATCGACCCGGCCACGATCCGTGAGGCTTTGCCCCGCGCTCGCGGCCGCCGCACAGGCCGCCGTGACACCGGGGACGATTTCAAACGGGATGCCTGCGGCCTTCAGAGCGTCTGTCTCTTCCGTGCTGCGCCCAAAGATACCCGGATCGCCGCATTTCAGGCGCACGACGCGCTGGCCGCGTTTGGCGGCGGAAACCAGCGTTTGGGTAATCTTTTCTTGCGGCCAAGAATGACAGCCCGGTGCTTTGCCCACGTAAATGCGTTCTGCGTCACGGCGGGCCAGTTCCAGAATTTCAGGGTCAAGAAGACGGTCGTAATAGATCACGTCAGCCTCTTGCAGGCGCTGGACACCGCGCAGAGTGATCAGATCTTTGGCGCCAGGGCCTGCCCCGACAAGGCTGACACTGCCGCCTTCGCCGTCAAGATCGCCAAAGGTGCCTGTGTCGATGGCCGATTTGATCCGTTTTGCAGCATCGCGTTCCTGACCGCCTGCGAAAAGGCTGCGGGGCGTGTCGTTGAACACCCAGCGCCACAGATCGCGTCGCGCGCGTGGGGACAGACGGGCCGCGGCGGCCGATCGCATCCGTCCGGCAAGGGCCGCAAGATCGCCCAAACGCGGCTCAAGGCTTTCTTCGAGTTTGGTTTTGATCTGGCGGGCCAGCACTGGTGCCGTGCCTTCGGTGCCGATGGCCACCACCACGGGGTCACGGTCCACGATGGACGGCGTGATGGCATCGCACAGGGCGGGTTGGTCGACCACATTCACGGTCGCACCCGCCGCTTTGGCCAAGGCATGGAGCGCCATATCCATCCCTGGACAGCCCGTTGCCACAAAGACCAAGGCCGTATCGGCGAAGTCCTGCGGTGTGATCGGCCCCGCGCGGTGGGTCACACGGCCTGCTGCGGCCAGGTCCGACAATTCGGGGTCAAGGTCCGTTGCCAGAACATCGATCCGGGCTTGCGTCTTGAGGATCAGGCGCGCCTTCTGGGCGGCCTGTTCGCCGCCGCCCACGATCACAACGCGGCGGCCCGCCATCTGGAGGAACATCGGAAAGGTTTTCATGCGGACAGGCTTTCTGTTTGGTGGCGCGCATCCCAAAGGGCGCGGGCCAGTGTTTCAGCGTCGGGCAGGGTGGGCGCGGCGTCCAGCGCCCAAAGCGCCAGCGCGGCGGTGCCTGTTACCGTTGCCGTGGCGAAGTCATCTTGAACCGCGCCGTGCCACAGGGCGTGCAGATCAACGTGTGCGCCGGCCTCATGCAGGCGGCGGGTGTGGTGGACAAGCGCGTCCGCGCAGGCCTCAATATGGACGCCGCGGCGCAGGCCGAAAACGGCGATATCTTTGGACGGGTGGCGTTCAAATTCGCCACCACCGCCCTTGATGATCGCTAGGTCGCGCTGGCCCAGCAGGTCCGCCGCTTGGGCCTGCAGGCCTCGGTAGGACGGGTGGAACACGCCTTGCACGCTGACGGGGGCTTGGGCCGGGTTCCACATACGCAGCACCGTGTTGATGCAGGACCGCAGGCCAAAGGTGTCGCGCAGATTGAGGAGTTTGAACGCCGCAGGGCTGAGGGTCTCCAGCGGCGTATAAATCACCCCCGGACCTGCCAGATCGATGACATCACGCAGGGACGCCGATGCAGTTTGGTGCGAATTCCAGCCGTGCACGGACACGCGGTAGCCCGCCTGCGCCACCAATCGCGCAGCCAGCAAAAACAGAGGCGCTCCTCGGCTGCGGCCTGCGGCATAGGACGGCCAGTCAAGGTCCGCGTCGGGCAGGCGGCCCGTGACATGCGCCCGCAAAGCGGCCGTAAAGCCTGCGATTTCTTCGGGCGTTTCACCGCGCAGACGCAGCACCATCAACAGCGCGCCAATGGCTTCGGGGGCGGCCTCCCCCGACAGGATCAGCGTCATAGCCTCTTGTGCTTCGTCTTGTGTCAACGGTCGGGCCCGTCCGGCGCCACGGGCAACAATGCGGACAAACGGGGCGAGGGTCATTCGGCGGCCATGGCGATGGACCCGTCGGCGATCAGCGCCTTGAGTTCGGGTTTGCACGACCCGCAATTCGTCCCCGCACAGGTCGCATCCCCCAAGGCCGCGACGGTGCCCGCCCCACCAGAGATCGCCGCAAGCAATGTGTTGCGGCCCACGTTGAAACAGGCACAGACCGTGGCCCCTGGGTCGGGCAGATCGGCGGCGTGTCGACCGGCCAAGGCTATCAGGGGTGACGCTGTGGTGCCGATGGTGTCGTTGACGGCACTGCGGGCGACCACGACGGGGTGGGGCGCCACAAACAGCAGGGCCACAATCACGCCGTCCTGCACCATCGCCACGCGGGTGGTGGCGCTAGCCGGATCGGTCTGGATCGACACCTCGGCATCTGACAGACCGCTGAGGCGCAGGGCCTCGGCCTGCCAGTCAGTTGGGATGTCCTGCCCGGCGAGTTCCGCTTGCCAGCCGGTCGCGGTGCGCGCGATAGCTGTGTAGGGGGCGTGCACGTCAGGTTTGCGGCGGCTGGCCAGAAACCCGTACCACGTGGCGGGATAGACCTGCGCCGTGACGGGGCCGGATTTCAGGGCAGGTTGGCCCGAAACGGGGTCAACGACGGGGGCCGTCAGGCTGTTGATCATCCCGCGTCTGGTGCGTTGGCGGGTCCAATGCATGGGCGCGAAGAGCTGGCCTTGCGCCGCACGGTCGGTGATCAGCGCCCGCAGAAGCGCGCCGCCATAGAGACTTTGGACGTCGATCAACGCCCCCGGACCCGCGCCCAGCTGTGCCGCGTCAGCGGGGTGAAGTTCGACATAGGGTTCCGCCAAATGCGCGCCCAGTCGCGGCGATTTTCCCGTGCGCGTCATCGTGTGCCACTGGTCGCGGTTTCGGCCCGTGTTCAGCGCAAAACGTGGGCGAGACAGGGCGGGTGCCGCCACAGGGATCATCCGCGCTTTGCCATCGGGGTGATAAAACCGTCCGTCCGCAAAGAAGCGCTGCCCGTTGCGGGGCCATTGCGTGGGGATCAGGTTGACGTAATCCGCATCGGCAAAAATGCTGAGGTCCAGATCGCGGGGGACGGGCGACAGGGCTTTGTCCAGTGCCACGTATTCCGCGAAGACGTCGGCGGGTTTTTCGTAGGGAAAGGCGTTGCCAAACCCCATCCGCGTGGCCACATCGCTGATGATCCGCCAATCAGGTCGGGCCTCACCGGCGGGGGACAAAAAGGACCGCTGCCGCGAAATGCGACGTTCAGAATTGGTGACGGTGCCGTCTTTTTCACCCCACCCCGCAGCAGGCAAAAGCACATCGGCCAAATCGTTGGTGTCGGTCGCCTCGATCATGTCTGAGGTCACCACGAAGGGCACATTGGCAATCGCAGCCGCCACGCCATCGGCATCGGGCATGGACACGGCAGGGTTCGTCGACATCACCCAAAGCGCCTTGATTTTGCCGTCCGCGCAGGCCTGAAATAGGTCAACCGCTTTAAAACCCGCGCTTGTGCAAATCGTTGGGCTGTTCCAGAAGGATTGCACAGCGGCGCGGTGGTCTGGGTTGTCGATTTCAAGGTGGTTGGCCAGCATATTGGCCAGCCCCCCGACCTCTCGTCCGCCCATGGCGTTGGGCTGTCCGGTGACAGAAAACGGCCCCGCACCCGGTTTGCCTATGCGGCCCGTGGCGAGGTGACAATTGAGGATCGCGTTCACTTTGTCAGTGCCCGATTGGGACTGGTTCACCCCTTGGGAATAGACAGTAACGACCTTGTCGGTGCCCGCCCAAAGTTGGAAAAAGGTGGCAAGCTCACGCTCCGTCAGGCCTGTGTCGTTGAGGTTTGAGGCCTGCGCCGATTGGATTGCGTCGGCCACTCCGTTTACATGGGCGGACGTAAAGGCCGCGTCGATCCGCCCTGCCTTTGCCAGATGCGCCAGCAACCCGTTGAACAACGCCACATCCCCATCAGGCGCGATGGACAGGTGCACATCAGCCAGATCGGACGTGGCTGTGCGGCGCGGGTCGATGTTGACGATGCGCATGTTCGGGCGCGCCTCTTTCGCCGCCGCAATGCGTTGATAGAGCACCGGATGACACCAGGCGAGGTTCGATCCCACCAATACGATCAGGTCCGCCTGTTCTAGGTCCTCGTAGGTGCCGGGCACGGTGTCCGTACCGAATGCGCGTTTGTGGCCTGCCACGCTGGACGCCATGCACAGACGTGAATTGGTGTCGATATTTGCCGCCCCGATGAAGCCTTTCATCAGCTTGTTGGCGACGTAGTAATCTTCGGTCAGCAATTGCCCAGAGGCGTAGAAGGCCACGCTTTCGGGGCCATGTTCGGCAATTGCGGCGCTGAATTTAGCGGCCACGAGGTCGAGGGCCGTGTCCCAATCGGCGCGCTTGCCGTGGATCATCGGGTGCAGCAGGCGGCCGTCCAGATCGATTGTTTCGCCCAAGGCCGCGCCCTTGGAACACAGCCGTCCGAAGTTGGCAGGGTGTTCAGGGTCGCCTTTGATTGTGCCGTCAGCGCCCGCCAAAACCCCGCAGCCCACGCCGCAGTAGGGACATGTGGTGCGGGTGAGGGTCATGCAGCGGCCCCAGATGTTGACCGGGCTTGCAAGAACGAGCGATCCAGCAGGATGCGCCCAGCCTCCACCCGCGCGGGATAGGTCGCAACGCAGCCTTCGTCTGCGCCTTGGGCCTCGCCGGTTTCCAGCGAAATGACCCAGTTGTGCAGGGGGCAGGTGACGGACGTGCCGTGCACAATGCCTTCGGCCAAGGGGCCAGCCTTGTGCGGACAGGCGTTGTCCAGCGCAAAGACCTGATCGTCGGCGGTGCGAAAGACGGCCACACAGCCAAGCGCTGTCTTGATCATCCGCGCGCCACGGGCTGGCACGTCGTCTAGGGCGGCAATGTCGATCCAGTCGGTCATTCGGCGGCCTCCAAGATCAGGTTGGCGAGGGGCTGATACCGCTCCGCCTGTTTTTGAACATGCTCGGCCCATGGGTCGTGGCGGTAGATGGTTTGGCTGAGTTCAAAGCGTTCAACGAGGGCGTCGCGGTCTGCCTCCACCCGTTCTTTGATCCACTCAAGGCCGACCTTCGCCATCCATTTATAGATGCGATCCAGATACTTAGCGTTCTCACGATAGAGCTGCGTCACCGCCTTGATGACCAGAATGGCGTCGTCTTCTGTGGGCACTTGGCACAGCAGTTCGGTTTCTTTGACGTCCATACCAGCGGCCCCGCCGATGCTGATTTGATAACCGGAATCCACACACACCACGCCGATGTCCTTACACGTGGCCTCCGCGCAATTGCGCGGACAACCGGACACGGCGAGCTTCAACTTATGCGGCGTCCACGCGCCGTGCAGCGTCTGTTCCAGCTTGATCCCTAGGCCGGTGGAATCCTGCGTGCCAAAGCGGCAATGATCGGTGCCCACACAGGTTTTCACCGTGCGCAGCCCTTTGGAATAGGCGTAGCCAGAGACCATGCCCGCATCGTTCAGGTCTTTCCAAATGGCAGGCAAATCCTCACCCTTTACGCCCAGCAGGTCGATCCGTTGGCCACCTGTGACCTTGACGGTCGGCACCATGTATTTGTCGGCTGCATCGGCAATGGCGCGCAGTTCTTTGGGCGTTGTGATCCCGCCCCACATGCGCGGCACAACCGAATAGGTGCCGTCCTTCTGGATGTTGGCGTGTTTGCGTTCGTTGATGAAGCGCGACTGCGGATCGTCTTGATACTCAAGCGGCCAATCGGCGAGCAGATAGAAATTCAGGGCAGGGCGGCAGCTATGGCAGCCGTCGGGCGTTTTCCAACCGCATTCCTGCCAGACAGCCGGCATCGACGTCAGCCGCTGGGACTTGATCATGCGCCGTACGTCTTCGTGGGTCATGTCGGTGCAGCCACACATGGAGGCGGCAGCGGGAATGACAAACTCATCTCCCAAGGTCACCGCCAACACCTGTTCCACCAACCCCGTACAGGTCCCGCAGGACGCGGACGCCTTGGTCGTGGCTTTGATCGCGCCCAGATCAGAGGCGCCCGCCGCGATGGCGTCTTCGATTTGACCTTTGCAGATACCGTTGCAGCCACAGATCTCCGCGTCACGCGGTAAGGCTGCAACAGCTGCTAAAGGGTCCAGGGGGGTCCCCCCTTGATAGGCGGGTCCAAAGATCAGCGTTTCGCGCATCTCAGCGATGTCGGTCTTGTCGCGGATCAGGCCAAAAAACCAATTGCTGTCGGCGGTGTCGCCGTACATCACGGCCCCGATGACCACGTTGTTTTGCAGGACCAACCGCCGATACACGCCGCGCGCAGGGTCGCGGAAGACGATATCTTCGCGTCGTTCACCATCGGCAAAATCGCCCGCGCTGAACAGATCACATCCCGTGACCTTCAGCTTGGTCGACAACTCCTTTTGCACGAAGGCGTCGGCCTCCCCCATGAGGGTTTTTGCCGCCACCTTCGCTTGGTCATAGAGCGGCGCCACCAGCCCAAAGATCGCGCCGTCATGTTCCACACATTCGCCCACGGCCAGCACATCGGCATCGGACGTCAGCATCTGGTCATCCACATGAATGCCACGGCCCACGGCAAGGCCAGCGTCCTGCGCCAGTTTCACACTGGGCCGGATGCCCACGGCCATCACCAACAGATCGCAGGGCAGTTCGGTCCCGTCATCGAGGAGTAGGGCGCGAACGTGGCCGTCCTCACCGAGGATCTCCTTGGAGTTGGCGGAGCATTTGACGGTGATGCCTTTGTCTACCAGTGCCTTGCGCAGCAGATAGCCGGCAGCCTCATCCAACTGCCGTTCCATCAGGTGGCCCATGATGTGCACCACGGTGACGTCCACGCCCCGTGCTGCCATCCCAGCCGCCGCCTCAAGCCCCAACAGACCGCCGCCAATGACGACGCATTTGTGATCCGGCCCCAGGCCCATCATCTGTTCGGTATCTTCCAGATCGCGGTAGGCGATGACGCCGTCCAGATCGTGACCGGGCAGGGGGATCATGAAAGGATTGGACCCCGTGCCGAAGACAAGCTTATCGTAGGCCAGAACTTCACCCGTGGTCAGGGTGACAGTCTTCGCCGCGCGGTCGACCGCTTGGACCAAACAGCCAAACCGTGTGGTGATGGCGTTGTCCGCGTACCACGCATCATCGTGGGTCACGATTTCGGCGTAGGTCTTTTCACCCGACAACACAGGCGACAGCATGATGCGGTTATAGTTGCCGCGCGGCTCGCCGTTGATGAGGGTGATGTCGTAATCCGCCGCTGCCTCAACCAGCGTTTCCAGCATGCGGCCCGTGGCCATGCCAGCGCCGATGACGATTAACTTTTTTGTCATGTCTTACTCCGCTGCGATGGCTTTGGGGGGCTTGGGGGTGCTGCCGTGCTCATATTCCTCAAGGAAATCAAGCACCTCTTGGCGGTAGTTGTAGTAATCGGGGTGTTCCAGAAGCGCCTTGCGCGTGCGCGGACGCGGCAGGTTCACATCGGTGATTTTGCCGATGGTGGCTTGCGGGCCGTTGGTCATCATCACCACGCGGTCGGCCAGAAGGATGGCTTCGTCGACGTCGTGGGTGACGCAGATGGCGGTGACTTTGGTGCGCGACCAGACTTCCATCAGCACTTCTTGCAATTCCCAGCGGGTTAGACTGTCGAGCATCCCGAAGGGTTCATCCAGCAGCAACAGTTTCGGGGAAAGCGCAAAGGCCCGCGCGATGCCGACGCGTTGTTTCATGCCGTTGGACAGATCGGCGGCGCCCTTGTCCATGCTGTCGGCAAGGCCCACCCGTTCAAGGTAGTATTCGACCACGTCCTGACGTTCGGCCTGAGACGCGCGGGGATAGACTTTGTCCACCCCGATGGAGACGTTTTCCTTGGCCGTCAGCCACGGGAACAGGTTCGGCGATTGAAACACCACAGCGCGTTCGGGGTCCGCGCCTTCAACGTTCCAGCCATCCAGCCGGATCGCGCCCTTGCTGATCGGGTTCAACCCCGCAGCCATCGTCAGCACCGTGGATTTGCCGCAGCCTGAATGCCCGATGAGGGAGATAAACTCACCCTTGTTGATTTTCAGATCGAAGTTTTCGACAACCGTCAGCGGGCCTTTGGGCGTTGGATACACCTTGTCGAGTTGGGAGAAGTTGAGGAACTTTTCCTCGATCCCGCCCTCTTGCGCCTTGGCCACTGCCGCTGGCACACCGTGGATCGGCGTGACATTGGGCAACAGCCGCGTTTCTTCGACCTTGGCGGCGATGCCCACGTCCATGAGGTAGTTCGTGACCTCGGCGCGCAGGGCCTTGAAGGTCTCGTCGTTGTTCATCGCGATACGGTCGCGAGGGCGGGGGATATCGACGGAAAATTCGTCCCCCAAGGTGCCGTCTGGGTTCAACGCGATAATGCGGTCAGCGAGGATAATGGCCTCGTCCACGTCGTTGGTGATCAGCACGCAGGTCTTTTTGTCGGCGTCCCAAATCGCCTCAATCTCATCCGCGAGGTTCGCGCGGGTGAGCGCGTCGAGCGCGGACAAAGGTTCATCCAGCAGCAGCATTTCCGGGTCCATCGCCAGCGCACGGGCCACGTTGACCCGCTGGCGCATGCCGCCGGACAGTTCAGCAGGGCGGCGGGTGGCGGCGTGGCTGAGGCCCACCATGTTGACATAGTGATCGACCTTGGCCGCGCGGTCGGCTTTGGACAGGTCAGGGAACATCGTGTCCACGGCAAGTGCGACGTTGCCCTGCACGGTCAGCCACGGCATCAGGGAGTAGCTTTGAAAAATCACCCCCCGTTCGCGGCCTGGTTCGGTGACGGGTGCGCCTCGGTAGGTCACAGTGCCGCTGGTGGGTTTTTCCAAACCCGCCATCAGGTTGATCAGCGTGGTTTTGCCCGTGCCCGAAAACCCGAGGAGGACGACGAACTCACCCTCCGCCACATCAAGATTGATGTCTTTGAGGATCGGCGTCTCACCATAGCTTTTCGAGACGTTCTTGAATTGAAGAATACTCATTGTGATCACCGGTTGTTCGAGAATGTGAACATGGACTGCAGCGCGTACATCACACGGTCCAGCAGGAAGCCGATGATGCCGATGGTGAACACAGCGACCATGATGCGGGCCAGCGATTGGGAGGAGCCGTTCTGGAATTCATCCCAGACGAATTTGCCAAGGCCGGGGTTCTGGGCGAGCATTTCTGCCGCGATCAGCACCATCCAACCCACGCCGAGGCTCAGTCGCAGACCGGTGAAGATCAGCGGCAGGGCAGACGGCAGCACGAGTTTCGTGATCTTGGTGTAGGTGTTCATCTTCAATACGCGGCTGACACTGACGAGGTCCTTGTCGATGCTGGACACGCCAAGGGCGGTGTTGATCAGCGTCGGCCAAAGTGAACAGAGCGTCACAGTGATGGCCGAGATCAGGAAGGATTTTGAGAACATGCCGTCATTGGTCGACATCGCCGCAGAGACGATCATCGTGACAATCGGCAACCACGCCAGTGGGGAGACGGGTTTGAAAATCTGAATAAGGGGGTTCAGCGCCGCGTTGGCCGTGGCGGACAGACCGGCGGCAATGCCCAGCGGGATCGCCACGATGGACGCGATCAGGAAGCCGAAGAACACCGTTTTGATCGAGGTCCAGATTTGGTCGTAATAGGTTGGTTTGCCAGTATAAACACGGTCGCGGACCTTGTCTGGTTCACCATTGGCGATGTGTTCGGCGTTGCGTTCGTCTTGGCGGATATAGAACGCAGCCTCACGTTCGCCTTCGCGCACCGCATCGGCGCGCAGCTCCCCCACTTGTTCCCAGACTTGGGCGGGGCCGGGCACGGCACCAAGGGAGGTCTGGACCCGCGGCGCCAGTGTGGCCCACAGCCCGATAAAGACGGCAATCGCCAAAAGCGGAACACCCAGCAGACGCCAGATTTCCGCCACCTGCGCGCGCGGGTTGTCCCCTGCGGCGGCTTTCAGGATCGGCGTCACCCATGACAGGCCCAACACGCGGAACCATGCGTCGGCCTTGTTGATGCGGGCAAACCGTCGTTGGCGGCGGGCTTCGGTGTCCAGTGTGGCGGGGTCAATCGCGGTCATATCGGGGGTCCAACTGTTTGCTTTTGAGAAGGGAAAGAAGGGGCCCACCGCGCAATGCACCTGCGCGGTGGGCTGTCTGGTTTAGCCTTGGATTTCGCCGTCAATGACGGTCTGGCCGGTCTTCAGGCCGATGGGCAGGCTGTCGATATAGGCGTTGGGGGTGCGACCATCGAAGGGGATGGCGTCGATGATATCAGCCGCCGGAGTGGGCGCTTTGAAGCCGTCACTGTCCCATGGGAAGTCGGCCTCGTTGGCCATGCCTTCGTCGACCAGCAGGCGCGCGGCCTCAAGATAAATGTCGGGGCGGTAAACGTCGGCTGCGGTCTCAAAATACCACTCATCGGGCATGGTTTCCCCGATCTGGCCCCAGCGGCGCATCTGCGTCAGATACCAGATGGCGTCAGAATAGAACGGGTAGGTCGCGTTGTAGCGGAAGAAGACGTTGAAGTCCGGGGCAGGGCGCACGTCGCCCTTTTCGAATTCAAAGAAGCCGGTCATGGAATTTGCGATGACTTCGGCATCGGCACCCACGTATTCGGGACGCGACAACATCTGCACTGCTTCTTCGCGGTTGGCGTTGTCGTTTTCATCCAGCCAGATCGCGGCGCGGATCAGTGCTTTGGTCAGGGCGAGCGTGGTGTTGGGGTATTCTTCGGCGAATTCAGCGGTGATGCCGAAGACCTTTTCAGGGTTGTTGTTCCACATGTCGTAGTCGGTGATCACGGGAACGCCGATGTTCTTGAATACCGCCTGCTGGTTCCAAGGCTCCCCCACGGCGTAGCCGAAGATCGTGCCGGCCTCCATCGTGGCGGGCATTTGGGGCGGGGGCGTCACGGACAACAACACATCAGCGCCAATCTGGCCGGAGATGTCTTGTTCGCTGTAGTACCCAGGTTCCAGCCCACCGGCGGCCAGCCAGTAGCGGATTTCGTAGTTGTGGGTGGACACGGGGAACACCATGCCCATGTTGAACGGCTCACCACGATCAAGGTAGTCTTCAACAACAGGGGCCAAGGCGCTGGCGCTGATCGGGTGCTGGGGGCGACCGTCGTCCATCAGGGGGACGTTTGGCTTCATCTCATCCCAGATTTCGTTGGACACCGTGATGGCGTTGCCGTTCAGGTCCATGGAAAAGGGCGTGATGATGTGGGCCTCGGTGCCGTAGCCGATTGTGGCGGCTAAGGGCTGACCGGCCAGCATGTGCGCGCCGTCCAATTCACCGCTGATCACGCCGTCCAGCAGGACCTTCCAGTTTGCTTGCGCTTCAAGCGTGACAAACAGGCCTTCGTCTTCGAAATAGCCAAGTTCATAGGCCACCGCCAAAGGCGCCATATCTGTCAGCTTGATGAAGCCCAGTGTCAGGTCTTCTTTTTCAAGGTCCAAAGACTGGGCGGCAGCCGTTGTTGCCAACAGGCTGGAGGTCGCCAGCAGCATCGCGAGGGTTCTTTTCATGGGTCGTTCCTTTCACTGGCCCCGAGGGGCAAAACAAAAAAAGCCGCACGTAGAGAGCACGGGGGAGGAGGTCCGTGTTCCATACGAGCGGCTTTGCTCTTGAGAGTTGCGCGGTCTGCATCGACCGGTGCGCAGGGTCGGGCGTCGTTGCCCCTTGGCGGTATCATGCCCAGCAGGGCGAAGGGTCTTCAACGAATTTGCCACATTGCCGAATGAAAAAATGCTGCAATGCAGAGAATGCTCAGAAATTAAGCGCCCCGCCTAGCCGAAATCAAAGGTTCTGCTGTCAAAGAAGGCATCAGGTGCCAGAATCATATGCCCCCGGGTTGAGGCAACAGCGGTTTCAAAGTGCAAAGCGCCCTCAACCTTTTCGGAGGCTCCGGGCAAATCGGCCCCCACACCGGCCAGCGTTCTGCGGTAGAGATCGGACCGGAAACAGCCCTTGGCCTTTTGCAGCGCGTCCGCGTCCGCGCCCAACTGCTTGGCGATCCAAGCGGCCTGACTGCGCCACGGGAATGAGGCTGCGTTTTTGTGAAATTGCACGAAACGGTCCACGCCGATGGGGGCCGCGTTCGGACGGGGCACAATCTGGCGTGATAATGCGGGATCAATCAGATCGGGCGCAATGCTGAGGTGTTCGCTGCGCGCCAGAATTTCGATGGCCAGCGTGCGGTTTTCGGGTTTGTCCAACCACGCCGCTGCGCGAAAGACCGCACGGATCAGTTTGCAGGCCGCGTCTTCATTGCTGTCGACCCATTCGTGGCGGGCGGCCAAAACCTTTTCGGGGGCAAACCCCCAGACGTCGGATCCCGACATCATCAGTTGGCCCACATTTCGTTGCACCGCGACGCTGCCCCATGGTTCTCCCACCCAAAAGGCGTCCACAAACCCGTCGGCCACTGCGTCGGCCATGCGCGGGGGCGGCACGGTGATTTCCTCAACCTCAAACTCCGGCGCAGTGGAGGTCCAGTAGGACATCAACAACCGGTGCATGGAGTGGTGAAAGGGCACGCCGATCCGCAAAGGGCCTGCGCCGCGCGCGGCAAGTGCGGCCAGCAATCCGTTGGCATCCCCAAAGGCGACACCGCCAAGGTCCGCGGCCACGCGGTTTGACACGCCAAAGACCGTGCCGTTGACCGACAGCACCATCAGCGCATCCACCTGCGCAGGCAGCCCACCCAACCCGATCGACATCGCAACCGGCATAGGCGACAGCATATGGGCCGCGTCCAGATGCCCCAACGCAAGCATATCGCGCAGGGCCGACCACGACGGTTGCCGCACAAGGTTCAGATCCAACCCTTCTTCGCCCGCGAACCCCAGTTCCTTGGCGATGACCAAAGGCGCGCAATCCACCAGCGGCAGGTAGCCGCAATTCAGAACGGTTCCGGTCATGACAACAGATCCGCCGCCGTCACGAGGGCCTGCGCCACATCAATGACCTTGCGGTTCTGGCCCATCGCGGTTTTGCGCAGCAGGGTATAGGCCTCATCCTCGGACAGGGCGCGTTGGCGCATCAAGATGCCTTTGGCGCGGTCGATGGTCTTGCGATCCTCCAGCGCCTGTTTCGCGGCATCCAGTTCCGACTGCATCTGACGCATGACCTTGAAACGGGCGATGGCTGTTTCAAGAACGGATTTGATCCTCTCCATCTTCAGCCCGTCGACCACATAGGCGCTGACACCGGCATTCAGCGCGGCCTGCGTCAGGTTCTCATCCGTTTGATCCACGAAGAGTGCCACGGCCCGTTTGGAGGTCTCGGTGGCGAAGGAGATATGTTCAAGCGTGTCGCGGTCCGGATTGCTGAGGTCGATCAACACGATGTCGGGTACAAATTCTTTAACGGTCCGGTCCAGCGCGGAAATCTGGGCCAGCGCTTTGACATTGGACCACCCCGCATCTGTCAAAGCCGCAATGATGCCGTGGACACGGTAAGGATCAGGTTCGACAACAAGGATGCGCAGGTCACTGTTCATGGCTGGGTTTTTTGCCCCTACCGAGGGGAGGTCAACCGCGCGCGCGGCGCAAGGCAGCCCTGCCTTTTCGATCTGCGACCGAATGGGGCAGTTGGCGCCCATCTGCCTAACTTTTCAGCGCGTTCCGTTCTGCAGGGTGCGGGCGGCTGACCCCGACGTTCGTCAATCGTCTTTGACGGCGTGGTCAGCCACGATCGCACGCAGGTCCTGTTCCGACGGAGGGAACCAACCACGGTCTGTGTCCAAATCAAACGCTTCGCGCTTGCCAAAGATTTGCGCCTCGCGCTCCTCCATCAGGGTTTTGGCCTTGTCCATATAGGCTTGGTTTTCGGTCGTAGGGATGTCGGGGTCGTAGACCATCGCCATCTCCTTGAGGATATGCCGGTCATCTTCTGCGAATTTGCGCGCGACCAATTCGGCGTCAAAGGGATGCATGCCCAGCCTTTCAAAGGCTGTGCGGCCTGTGCGCACACTGGAATCGAAGGTTTCGCGAATGATGTCCGTCACGCCCATGGCGTAAAGGTCATAGACATGCGTGCGATCTACAGCGCGGGCGATGATCGGCACGTGGGGGTGGTTTTCGCGTACGTGATGGACAAGCGCGTTGATCTGGTCCTTTCCGTCGATCGCCACGACCAGAAGTCTGGCCTTGTCGATACCGGCGGCGTGGATGAGGTCGGGCCGTGTCGCGTCGCCAAAGAACACCTGAAAGCCAAAGCTGCGCAGGGTCTCCAGATGGCTGGCGCTGTAGTCGAGGACCGTCGTCGTATACCCTGCGGCCCGCAACATGCGATTGACGATGCCACCAAAACGGCCGTGGCCTGCGATGATGACCTCTCCGTCTTCGTCGACGGTATCGGCTTCTTGGGACTGGGTGGCGACAAAACGCGGGGCGATGACCTTTTCGTAGAGGATGAACAGGCCGGGCGTCAGCAGCATGGACAAGGCCACGATCAGCAACAACCGGTCCGCCACGCTTTGCGGGATCACGTCTGAGGCAATGGTGAACGACAGCAGCACAAAGCCAAATTCACCTGCTTGCGCCAGCCCCAAACCAAAAAGCCACCGGTCCGGTCCGTCGATCTTAAAGATCTTGGTCAGCACCAAAAGAACAGCGGCCTTAAGTGCGATCAAACCGACAGTCAGACCGATGATCGTGCCGAATTCCCCGAACAGCAGATTGAAATCAATCGCAGCCCCCACGGTCATAAAGAACAGCCCCAGCAGCAGACCGCGGAACGGGTCGATGTCGGATTCCAGTTCGTGTTTGTATTCGCTGTTGGCCAGCACAACACCCGCAAGAAACGTGCCCAAGGCAGGCGACAGCCCCACAAGGATCATCAACAAAGCAATGCCGATGACAAACATCAAAGCGGCGGCCACAAACAATTCGCGCAGCCCTGCCATTGCGATGAAACGGAACAACGGCCGGGTAAGGTAGGCCCCCCCAAGCACCACCGCGCCGATGGCGCTGATCGTCACAAGGGCCGCTTGCCAACCGGGCAGACCTGCCACCAGATTAAGGGTGGGGCCCTGATCATCCCCATCGTCGTTCCCATGCGCATCACCGGGGGTGTCGCCATAACCTGCACCATGGGTGTCCGTGGCGGCCATATCCATCAGTTCCGGCATGGCCAGCAGCGGGATGAAGGCCAGCATCGGAATGACGGCGATGTCTTGAAACAGCAGGACAGAAAAGCTTGATTGTCCGCCTTGGGACTTCATCAGCCCTTTTTCATTCAACGTTTGCAGCACAATCGCCGTCGACGACAGCGCCAGAACCATGCCGATGGCCAGCGCGATCGTCCACGGCTGGCCAAGGGCAAGGGCCACTGCCATCACTAAGGCTGCGGTGCCTGCGACCTGCAACCCGCCCAGCCCCAGAAGTCTGGCCCGCATGTTCCAAAGCATCTTGGGTTCCAGTTCCAGCCCCACAAGAAACAGCATCATCACAACGCCGAATTCTGCAAAGTGCTGGATGGAAATGACGTCGACGCCCAAGGCCGTCAACAGCGGGCTGATGACGATACCTGCGATCAAATATCCCAAAACAGACCCCAGCCCGAAACGGGATGCAATCGGCACAGCAATGACGCCAGCCACAAGAAATACAAACGCGAGAAGAAGAAAATCGGTCATCTTATTGGCCCTCGGCCTGAGTGAGAATGTCGTCGGCGGTAATCACCGCTTGGCGATCTTTTGCGGCAAGGCCTTCGGGCGCGGTCTGGGCCTGCTGTAACAGCTGGGCATAGCCATCGACATGGCGCTCCAGATCGGTGTCTTCGTCGGCCTTCAGCGCGCCGAACAGCACGTAAGGGGCCGCAAAGGTCATCCCGCACAGGCGGGCGGTTTGTTCCAGCGGCACCAGAAAATCGCGGATCGGGTGGTTTTGATACCCGTCTGTCGAATAGGCCTCCGTCGCCCCACCAGCGGTCACCGCCAACAGCAAGGTCTTGCCCGCCAGTTTGTCACCGCCATGGCCGTAGGCAAATCCGTGTTGCAAGACCAGATCCTGCCATTCCTTGAGGATGCTGGGCGTCGAATACCAATACATCGGAAACTGAAAAACGATAACGTCATGATCCAAAAGCCGCGCTTGTTCGCGGTCGATATCAATATCATGGCGGGGATAGTCTGCATAAAGATCAACGAATGTGACCGTGTTCATGGCCGCGGCCCGTTTCGCCATCAACCGGTTGGCGCGGCTGAATGTTTGGCCGGGGTGGGCGTAGTAGACGATGACTTTGGCCATCACGGATCCCTTCTTTGATGCAGGGTCTCGCGACAGCCCTATCGGGCCTGTTCCCCACGTTGTGGTTTGGACACCCGGTGGGCGGGCCTGCCTTTCAGCGTAGCACACAATACGGGCTGGCTGTCATCGTTATCGCGATTGATACTCAGGGTAAACGCGGAAGACCGGAGTTTTCAATTCCGCATTTGTACATAATCAAGACAGGTGCCGCACCCTTTCGGGACGCGGCACCTGTGGTCGGTTGAGGTCGGGCCTGTTTTTTACAGGATCGGTCTACGTGTGACGCCTTGATGGGTTCGCCCCTAGAAGGGGGCAAAGCGATCGCTTTTCGCATTGGGAATAGACCACCGCGTTTGCGGATCAATGTCGGCCACGGGGCCGCCCTGACGGGGCACCTGACCGTGATCGCCATAAAGCCACAGCACAAAGTTGGACCTCTCGCCGCTTTTGATCGGCATGGATTCATGCGGCACGCTGCCGTGGTGGATCAGGGCTGTGCCCGGTGCGAAGGTCAGCTCTTCGATCCGGCGGGTGGCGTGGTCAAAGAACCGCACGCCCGAGCCTGAGAATTCCTCCCCCGGCAGGTTGAGGTTCAGGTTCAACGTCACAGCCGACGCATCCGTGTGGGCGCGCAGCGACGTGTCCGCATCCGCCTGCCACCGAATCGAAAACCCAAAGGTCTGCGTGTCATAGCCGAAGGTGTCCGGAAACAGCAGGCGCGAAATCGGGCGCATGTAGGCATCCATCAGGCTTTGGTAGAAGGCCTGAAAATTGGGGGCCGCCAGATATCCTTCGGACCGTTTGTCGAGCATCGCCCCACCACGGTTCAGCGAAATCCCGTAAGGGGGACGCACGGGGATATCCGCGTCGGCCACAGCGGCCATATAATCGCGCAGCACGGACAGTTTTTCAGGGTCGAAGAACTGGGTCTCATAGACGCCGGGGAAAACCTCTTTCCACAGGTCTTTGACCGCGCCTTCTTTGGTGGGATCGTCCCACGCCTGTTCCACAGCGGCGCGCAGTTTGGGATCATACAGATCGCTGCCCAGAACATCTGAGCGGCCGGTTTCTGTTTCCCATTCGGCCCATGCCTGTTCGAACAGCGCTGTGTACTGGTCCCAGAACTGCTGGACGGATGGCGCGCGTTGCAGCATGGCTTCGCGGCTGGGGCGGTCGATGGTGCGGGCTTGTTCAAGAGATTGAAGTGCCATTTTGAGGGTTCCTTTTCGTGATATCGTCCAATGCGCACGGTGGCGCGTTTGGGTTAGCTGAGGGTGACCGCCACATCCGCGATGGCCGTCATGACGTCGGCTGAGTGGCCAGCGTCCAGTGCCGCGCTGTGGGGCTGGGCGAACTGGCGGCTGTCGTTGTCAAAATACGCCCCGTTGGCATCGGCGAACGTGTCGCTGAGGGCGGCCATCCGCAGGATCGACGCCCCGATTTGCAGATCATTGCCCGCCACGCCGAAGCCTTCCTTGACCATTTTGGAGGCCAGCAAAGACCCGGGGTTCACAGCCACAAAGAGAGGGCCGTCCGGCAATTCTTTTGCCAATTCACGGGTCCAGATGGTGATGGCCAGCTTGCTTTGGGCATAGGCGCTCATGTCATCGAGGGTGTGTTGACCCCGCATCGCGGCCACGTCCACGGCGGCTTGGGCGGCCGATGACAGGTTTACGACGCGACCATCTGCGGGGATGATCGGCAGCAGGTCGCGGGTCAGCACGTAGGGCGCGATGGTGTTGACCACAAACCGCGCATCAAGCCCGTCGGCCGTGATGGGTTTGGGCAGCTTCAGAACGCCTGCGTTGTTGATCATAATATCGAGGCGGTCGTGCGCTTTGCGGATGTCAGCGGCCATGGCGCGGACCTCTGCGATGTTGGACAGATCGGCGCGGTAGGTTTCGGTCGTGCCGCCAACCTCCTTTTTCGCAGCCGCAAGTTTCGCGTCGCTGCGGCCATGCAGCAAAATTGTGTGGCCTTCGGCGGCCAGGTTGCGGGCGGTCAAAAGGCCGATGCCGTCAGTGGCACCCGTGATGAGGACTGTCTTGGTCATGGTATTTTCCTTGGATGAAAAGGCGGGGATTGGTCAGTACCGGACCAGTGTCCGGCTCTCGATGCTTTTGCGAATGGTCTGAATGCTAAGGTCTTCGACCATATCAAGGGCACTGTGCGCGATGGACGGACGCCCGCGGTTGTCGAAAATGTTGAAGTAGACCACGTCATCGGGCGTCATTTTGGACATATAGACCCATTCGTGATCGGGGTTGGCCGCCAGACCCATGATCTGGCCATTGCGGTCGGGGTAGATGAGGTCAAGCAGGATCCAGTCCTCCTCAGCCACACTTTCGGGCAGTATAAACCCCAGCGGGGCGGAGTTGATCGCGTCGCCCACAGGCCGCCAGACATTGATGAAGGCAAAGTGCCCGTCACGCCATTCTGCGGCCTTCTCGGACCCCACCAGATCAATCAGGCGTCTGTGCGCGCCGTCGACGCTGTAATCGCTGTGAACATTGCGCGCAGGTTTGCGCACCGCGTCCGGATCATCGACACGCAGGGTGTGGTCAAAGATGATGACCTCTTTGGCGTTCAATTCATCTTGCAGCAGCTTGGTCAGCTCCGCGTCATAGGTGTCCCGCCAGTTGGTATCGTCGGCGTAGGATTGGACCTTGGTCGGAAAGTCTGTGAACGCCACAGAGGCGTCTTCGAACGTGGTGGCGACGCCCACAGCGCGTTCGTCAAAGACTTTCACTTCGGTCGGGGCCAATTCGGGGGAGATCAGGTTGCCCTCAATCCCGCCGGCGTCCAATTCGAAAGCCTGCCGTTCAGGTTTGTGAACGTGGTAATTTACGGTTGCGACTTGGGTCACCGGATACTCCTCATTGCGTCTTGAGGCGTATTTAGCATCCGTTGAAATTATAAAAACGGCGCTCATCCGAATTCATTATTCCGCTTTCGAGGATAATGACCGTGCGGTTAACCTTTGGTGACATCGTCGTAGTCATCCAGCCGCAGATAACCGATTTCACGGTACAGCTTGATCGTCGCGCGCAGACCAAAAAGCACAGACCCCACCACAAACAGCCACGTCCCCGCATAGGTCGTGTTTTCCTTGAAAAACAGGACGCTGCCGATCACAAAAAGCGCCGCCGCTGAAAAGTCGATGATGGTATAGGCCACTTCGCAATAGGCATAGAGCCGTTTGTGGTCTTCGGATTTGGTGTGTTTTTCGGGGTTAAAGATCTTCATCAGATGTCTCCTATGCCAGTCCGGGCAGGACGGCTTTGACGCCTGCTGTGATCATTTCAACGGCGATGGCCAGCAAAATCATCCCCATCAGACGGGTCATGATGACCCGCATGGTGTCGCTATGGATCTTGCCAAAGAACGACGCGAAGAACAGCACAGCAGCGCCAGAATGACACCCACAACGCCGCCCACGCCGATCAGCCCCGCAGCGGTGTCTGCTTGCCCCGCGTAGATAATGAGGGTCGCGATGGCGCCCGGTCCCAGGATCATCGGGAAGGTGATGGGGTAGAAGGCGAGGCTCGCCAGGTCTTGCATGTGGTCCTGTTCGGCGTCTGATCCGTGATGGGAGGTGATGCTGTTCCCGTTCAACATGGACCACGCAATATGCGCCAAGACCACGCCGCCCGCGATGCGGAACTGATCCACCGTGATGCCGAAAAACCCGATGATCTGTTGTCCGGCCAGCAGGATGACCGCGCAGATGATCGCAGAAAACAGGGTGATTTTCAGCGCCAGGGACCGTTGTTGCGCCACCGTGAACCCCGCAGTCTGGCCAGAAAGACCGGCAGGTTTACAAAGGGGTTCATGATCGCGAAGAAAGCGCCGAAGGCTTTGCTGAGGTCTGCGAAATCCACGCTGGGTCCTTTGGTGTGTTCGCCTCAACCTAGAGGGTCAGCGTCGATTGGCAATGACCGAAGCGGTAGCTTGGGGCGGTGCACGGAAGTTGCTTTCCCTAGGGTCAGGTTTTCCCCCATTGGCGATAATGAGGCGGTCAGCCTAGGCTGATGCGTCTGCCAATTTGCAGTGAAATCCATTATTTTACAGGAGGTTTTTATGACGTATTCCATCAAGACACCCCCTCATTCCATGAAAGACACCGGTGTCGTGGCCTTGGGCAACGGGGGCATGTCGCCGGCGGCCCGCAAAGCGGCTAAGGCGGATGCTGCCAAGGACAGCGGTCGGGGCTGATGTCGGTGAAAGTGGCGGGCGCCCGTGTGGCCAAGGCCACGCGAGACGCGCCCGCAATGACCTTTTTTCAGGTGATCGACGGGGGGCTTGCACCACAACGGGCTGATGCATCCGCCTTGGGCACGGTGCCCACGGACGGGTTTCGCTATTGCGAACCTTTGCGTGCGGCCAGCGCTTTTGGCTGGTATGTGTTCTTGCCGGTGGATTTGAAGGTCCGGTGGGACGGGTTCGAATTTTTCTGGTCCATCGACGGTGGCGCGTGCTGGTATCATCTGACCTCAGCCGTGCAATACCCTGATGCGGCCGCCAGATTTGATCGGTCGGCCCCTGAGGGGATGCGCGGTCTGTCGCCGCCGTTTTTGAAACGGACGAATGTGGCGGATACGTTGCAAATCTGGACCGGGTGTTTTGCGCAGACGCAGGCGGGGATGTCCACGTTGGTGCGCGCGCCCAGCAATTTGGCCGCACCCGTGGGCTGTCGCATCGTCGAAGGGATTGTTGAAACCGATTGGTGGTTCGGCCCGCTGTTCGCCAATGTGCAGTTCACCCATCCCGATCAGATCGTGACCTTTCGTGCGGACTGGCCCTTTGTGCAGCTGCAGCCGGTGCCGCAATCCGTTTTGCGTGAGGTCGGCAAGGCAGCGGTTGATGTGACACGCGGGATCGACGGCTTCGGGGCCGCCCAATGGGACCGCTACCGCGCGACCCTTGAGGGCAAGGCCGCAGCGCACGTCGGGGGCTATGCTGCCCGCGCGCGCAAACGGGCAGCCCCATAAAAAACCCCCGGCGGGCAGGGCCAGCCGGGGGGTAAACAATTCTGGTCTGTCGGTCCTAGAAGTGGACGGAGGCCATTTTATCCAGCGGTGTCTTCGCAGGTGGTGCGAATTTCGTCAGATCGATGCCTTTCACGGCCTCTTTGTATTCCGTCAACGTGGGCGTGCGGCCCAGAATGGCGGACAGGACGACCACAGGTGTGGAGGCCAGCAGGCTTTCGCCCGCCTTGTCGGCTGAATCCTCAACCACGCGGCCTTTGAACAGGCGGGTGGATGTGGCCAGAACCGTGTCGCCCTTGGCGGCCTTTTCCTGGTTGCCCATGCACAGGTTACAGCCGGGACGTTCGAGGTAGAGGATGTTTTCATACTCCGTCCGCGCTTTGCCCTTGGGATCGCTGTCGTCGAATTCGAAACCGGAGTACTTTTGCAGCACGTCCCAATCGCCTTCTTCTTTCAGTTCATCCACGATGTTGTAGGTTGGGGCGGCCAGAACCAGCGGTGCTTTGAATTCGACACTGCCGTTCTTTTCTTCAAGGTTCCGAAGCATTTGCGCGACGATCTTCACGTCCCCTTTGTGGACCATGCAGGACCCAACAAAGCCCAGATCAACCTTCTTTTCCGCACCATAGTAGGAAATCGGGCGGATGGTGTCGTGGGTGTAGCGCTTGGAGATGTCAGCGTTGGTGACATCCGGGTCCGCGATCATCGGTTCCACAATGGCATCCAGATCGACGACCACTTCGGCGGCGTATTTTGCATCCGCATCAGGACGCAAAGCAGGCTTTTCGCCGCTTTCGATCTGGGCAATCCGCGCGTCCGCAATGTCGATGAGGTTTTGCAGCATGCCGTTTTCATGCTCCATCCCTTTGTCGATCATCGTCTGGATGCGTGATTTGGCGATCTCAAGGCTTTCGATCAGCGTCGCGTCCTCGGAAATACAGATGGAGGCTTTGGCCTTCATCTCAGCCGTCCAGTCGGTGAAGGTGAAGGCCTGATCGGCCAGCAGGGTGCCGATGTGGACCTCGATGATGCGGCCTTGGAACACGTTTTCGCCGTGCTGCGCCAACATCTGTGCCTGCGTGGCATGCACCACGTCGCGGAAGTCCATGTGCGGGGCCATTTCGCCTTTGAACGTGACCTTCACTGATTCAGGGATCGGCATAGAGGCTTCGCCCGTGGCCAGCGCCAAAGCAACGGTGCCGGAATCCGCACCAAAGGCCACGCCTTTGGACATGCGCGTGTGGCTGTCGCCGCCGATAATGATGGCCCAGTCGTCCACGGTGATGTCGTTCAGCACCTTGTGGATCACGTCGGTCATGGCGTGATACTTGCCTTTGGGGTCGCGCGCAGTGACAAGACCGAACTTGTTCATGAACGCCATCAGACGGGGCGTGTTGGCCTGCGCCTTAAGGTCCCACACGGACGCAGTGTGACAGCCCGACTGATAGGCACCATCCACGGACGGGGAGACGACCGTGGCGGCCATCGCCTCAAGCTCCTGCATGGTCATCAGGCCGGTGGTGTCTTGCGATCCCACGATGTTGACCTTGACGCGTGCATCGGATCCCGCGTGCAAGGTCGTGTCGTCGGCCACGCCCAAGGCATTGGCGTTGAAGATTTTTTCAACAGCTGTCAGGCCCTGACCTTCGATCGTGACCTCTTTGGAGGGCGCATAGGCGGATTTCACGGGGATGCCCAAAGCCTCACAGGCAAATGTTTGGAGCTTTTTGCCGAAGACGATGGCGTAGGACCCGCCGGCCTTCATGAATTCCATTTTCTGGGGGGTGAAGGACGGGGCCATATCGACCAAGTCTTCGCCAGCCTCAGACACCAGCTTTTTATCGCGGGTGTTGATGGTCAGCACGGTGCCGGTTTCAACCGAATACTTTTGTTCCAGCACGGGGTTGCCGTCGTTGTTCAGGATCGGCTGGCCGTCTTCGTCCAGTTTGCGGACCCAGTTTTTCAGGTTCACACCGATGCCGCCGGTGACGTCCACGGTGGTCAGGAAGATGGGCGAAATGCCGTTGGTGCCCGCAACCACAGGGGCGATGTTCACAAACGGCACATAGGGGGAGGCCTGCTTGCCGGTCCAAAGGGCCACGTTGTTCACGCCGGACATCCGCGAGGATCCTACGCCCATGGTGCCTTTTTCCGCAATCAGCATGACGCTTTTGTCAGGGTGCTGCAGCTTCAGGTCTTCGATGTGCTTTTGCGCCGCTTCCGAGATCATGCATTTGCCGTGCAATTCACGGTCTGCGCGGGAGTGGGCCTGATTGCCGGGCGACAACAGATCGGTGGAGATGTCGCCTTCGGCGGCCACATAGGTGACCACTTTCACCTCTTCGTCGATTTCGGGCAGCTTGGTGAAGAATTCGGCGTCCGAATAGCTTTCCAGAATATCACGGGCCACGGTATTGCCTGCGTCCAAGGCGTCCTTCAGGCGCGCCATGTCAGCGTCGTATAGGAACACTTGGGTTTTCAGAACGTCGGCTGCGTCTTGCGCGATGGCCGCGTCGTCGCCCAAGGCCAGATCAAGCAGCACTTCGATGGAGGGGCCGCCCTTCATGTGGCTCAGCAGTTCAAACGCGAAGGCGGGCGTGATTTCGGCCACGTTGTCCTGACCCAAAATAACGTTCTTGAGGAATTGCGCCTTAACACCGGCGGCAGAGGTCGTGCCGGGCAGGGTGTTGTAGATGAAGAAATTGAGCGCCTCATCGCGGTGTGTGTGGGCCGTGTCGCGGATGATGTCGATGATCTCTGCGGTCAGCGCGCCGTCGTCGATGGGCTTGGGGTTCAGGCCTTGATCGGCGCGGGTGGCGATTTCGTCGCGGTATTGGTCATAAAGGGTCATGGTGGTGTCTCCGGTCCGGATGAATATGCGGGTGGCGTGAGGGGGGGCTAATCCGACTCAAACGCAATTGTATGCCGATGTATGCAAAACCGATGCGCGCCGCAACCCCGTTTGCGGAAGCAGGGTTAGGACGGTGTAAACACGAAGGGGGGCTTAGGCCGGAAGTCCTGCCGCAATCAACAGATCACGGTAGCGCGCCCCTTTGCCGGGCGTGCGGAACGGATCGCAGGCGATCAGGCTGCCGACACGGAACCCCGGTTCTGCGGCCAAGACCCGCGCGGCCATCTGGCACGCAATGTCTGCATGCCCCGTGGCCGTCGCTGCCGCCGCCGTCAGCCGCAGGTTCGACGTATAGCCCCCGTTGCGCGTGGCAGACGCCAGCCCCGCGCGCATCGCGTCCTCCATCCGGTCGGCTGCGAAATAGGCGATGGCCAGAAAGTGGTCATATCGAAACCCAAGGGGCGTGTCGAAATTCAGGGAACGTGCGTGATCCAGACGGGTGATCGCCTCATCCGTTTGGCCAGCAAAGGCCAACGCTGGTCCGGTCCACAGCAACGTTTCCGCATCCCCGGGGGAGGCGGAAAGGGCCTCATCAAACAACACATCGGCTTCGGCATAGCGGTGGGCGTAGACCGCGCGTTTGTGGCCCAGCATCGCCAAGGCGCGGCCATTGCGGGGGGCGATGTTCAGCGCGCGCACAAGGTGGTCTTCTGAGGCCGCAAGGTCTGCGGCCACGTCGAGCGACCAGCCTTGTCCCACGCGCAGGCTGTACCAATCGGACAAAACGACCTGTGCCGGTGCAAAATCGGGGGAGGCCGCGACGGCGGCCTGCAACGCGCGGCCAGCGTCATCAAAGGTGGCGGGGTTCAGCGCATAGGCGGCGTCTTGGGCGCGCAGCAGATGTTGATAGGCGCTCAGATGGCTCAGGTCGATCTGCTGGGCCTCGTTCAACTCCGCCACATGCATGTTAGGCAGGATGCGGTTTACGACAGCATCGGCAATTTCGCTTTGCGCATCGGCCAGATCGGTGGCCAGGGCTTCGAAGCGGTCCGCCCAAAGCACCAGACCTTCATCGGTTTTGGACAGCTCCACATTCAACTGATAGCGGTTGCCCACGTGGCGGATGTGGCCGCTGACCACATAGCGCACGCCAAATTGGTCCAGCAGCAATTGCGCCACATCTGCGCGGTCCGACAGGGGCCGGATCGACATTTGCGACACCACTGAAATGTCCTTGGTGCGCGTGATCCGAAGCGTCAGGTTTTCGACCAATAGATCGCCAAGCCCTGTGTCGGAGGGATCCATGCCCGTGACCTGCAGGGGCAGAACAGCCAGAAGGGGCCGTCCGTGATTGCGGCACGGTGCGGGAGTGGGCTGGGCTGCGGGGATCGCTTTGGGGGCGGGGGTCGCTTTGGGGGCGGGGGTTCTGTCGGGCTCAGTGGGCTGGACCGCTTGGGGCTGTGCGGGCGCGGTCTCCATCTTGATCCGCGCGGCGAGGTCTTGGGTCTCCACTGACGGGTCCATATCCAGATCGTCATTCATACGGGCATAAAAGGCCGCATAGATCTGCAGGGCCTTGCCAATATCACCCAAATCCCACGCCAGCTGCATCGCGAACCGGCAGGTGCATTCGCCCATGGGGTCCAGCATCACGGCGGCCTCCGCAAAGTCGAGGCGCGTGGACGCGGCCAGATCGTCCCGCGCGGCGGCCTCAAACAGGGCGCGCAGAATGCGGTCGCCGCTGGTTTTGCGCATATCACGCACCCAGTCGCCAAAACGGTCGCCCAGTGTTTCAAACCCGTAAAGGATGTCATTGACGCATTCCCCGCCCGTGCGCAGGGCATCCGGCAGGCGGCCTTGGCTGACGTCTTCAAGGATCATGTCGGTTTCAATCGCGATCTGATCGGGGATCAGCGACACGGTCGTGCGGTCCATCACCAAGGCGCGCTGCAATGCGGGGTGGGCCGCGCGCAAATCCGACAGGGCCTGCCGCAGCGACGCGCGCGCTTTGCGGTTCGACACGTCCCCCCAGATCAGCCCGGCCAGCAGGTCACGGGGCACGGACGCACGGTCCATGGCCAGATAGGCCAACAGCGCGATCTTTTTGCGTGCGGTCAGCCGCAGGCCATCTGCCGCCCCTTCAAGCCACGCGCCGCTGAGCACGCGCAGGATGATGCGGTCGTCTGTCATGGTGTCAGTCAGGGTCATCGCGGAAGTCCCTTTCGTCAATCTATCGCAAAAATATCTGCCAACCCGGATGCCGCTTCGTTGACGCAAGCATGGCGCGCCCATGGCGGGGGATTGACGGTTCATATGTTTGATGGGTGTCGAGGTTCATATCGGACCTCCGCCGCATAACGGCGTAGCGCATTGGCCGATCTGGCCGTATTGAAAAGGAAACTCACTATGGAAAACGAATTGGTAAGCAACTCTGGCGCGTCTGTCTCGATTGATCAGGTTTTGGGCGGGGACAGCAGCGATCAAGAGGCCGAAGAAGTGGCCTCCATCGAGGCGGATTTTATTCAGTTTGACGCCGATTTCGGCACCAACCTCATGGCGCCCGAAAGTGCGACCGCATCGACCACCGCACTGGATCAGGCGGCCGAAGGCACGCCCTTCGCGGCCCCCAAAGCGGAAACCGGCGGCACGTTGAGCCTGCTTGAGATGGCCGATGGCAACTTTGGCGACAACGGCGAAGAGGGTCTTGGCAGCTGGATTCGCGACCGCGTGAAGCCCATCGTCAACGCCATCAAGAACCGCGCCAAAAAGATCATCGCCAAAATGGTCGCTCTGGCCCGTCGTTTGGGCAAATACGCCGCGTGTGTGGGCAAGATTGTCGCCGCCATTGCTGCGTTCAAAGCCAAGAAGTGGGGCACCGCGATCAAGGCGGCCTTTGAGGCGTTCAAGTGCATCCGCGCCCAAAGCGCATGATCTGAACCCTGTCGTGTCGGGCCTTGCGTTGTCTGGGGCCCGACGCACCACCCATCCCTGAAAGGAGAAGATCATGGCTGCGAAAAGCACAAAATCAACCAAGGGCCGCACGACCAAGGCCAAAGTGAAGACAAAGAAGGACAATTGCGGCTGCGGGTGCGGTGACGCCCCGGAAAGCGCACCAACGGTCGCTGCGGCGGACATTGAAATGATGGAGGCCTTTGTCTCCGACGCTGAGGCGATGACGCCCGAGGCCTCAGGCGGGGCCGAGTTGGTCGAAGACGGCAATGATGTGGAAACCCACGGCGGCGGGTCGCTGGAATATGCGGAAGGGTTCGAATTTTTCCCGCCCATGGTGCGGGGCTTGGGCGAAACAGCGCCCATCGGTCTGCCTGAGGGGTATGACCAAATCCCTCTGGCCTGTTCGTTGCATTTCGACGAAACACCCATGGCTGAAACCGTATGCGGCAACGATGGGCGCGTGCAGGTAGGCCAGAACGGGGCACCGCCCTGGCGGATGATCTGCCAGTTGATCATCACCATGGCCAACGGGGCACGATCCCGCGGGACAGGGTGGTTCATTTCCCCGCGCACGGTAATGACCGCCGGACACTGCGTCCATTCCGCCCGCAACGGCGGTTGGGCCACCAAGATTGAGGTCATCCCAGGCATGTCTGGCAACCTTCGTCCGTTCGGGTCATCGGTCTCCTCCCAGTTCCACTCTGTGGCCGGTTGGGTGAACCGCGCAGAGCCCGCCAATGACTACGCCTGTATCGTTCTGCCTGAGGGCGATGATCTGGGCGCGCGCACCGGCTGGTTCGGCTTTGCCGCCCTGTCGGATGCGTCGCTGAAGGATTTGTTGGCCAACAATTCGGGGTATCCGGGGGATAAGACCTTTGGCACCCAGTGGTACAACGCAGGCCGCATTATCGGCACGGAGCCCCAGCGTCTGGCCTATATGTTCGACACCGCACCGGGCCAAAGCGGCAGCCCTACGTGGCGCTATGACAAGGCGATCAGGAAACGTCATGTGATCGGCATCCACAACTACGGCGGTTGCGCGAACCGGTCCACGCGGATCAACCGTTCTGTGTTCAACACGATGCAGGCTTGGAAACGTCTGGGCCAATAAATGACCACCACGATCTGTCCCGCCTTGAAAAGGGCGGGGCAGATGGACGTTGCGGCACAGCTGAGCCGCGCCAGTGATATTACCCCCCCACATCACGCCATTCGCTCGGTTATCAACACGTCGCGAAATGTCTTGATGGGTCGGCCTGCGGGAATGGGGCCGTCTTCCGGCGTCCAACCCGTGCCCTGTTCCGTCACTCGGTTCAAGACACTGCTGGGGTCATGGACCAACAGCCCCACGACGGTATCGGCCAGCACCATCGACCCTAGGGGGCCAAGGTGGGCACCATGGGCCAGAACCTCCGCCTCTTTGAGGATGTAGAACCAAAGCGGCGTGTTGGACACCAGATCGGTATCCGCAATGGCGGCCCCTGTGGGGCCCGAAAGCAGATCAGCCTCCGCCAGAGGGGAAATGACAAAGCCGGACTTTGCCTCAATCTCAGCGATGCACCCTTGGGCGGTTGGCAGGTTCAGCAGGTGGGACACACGCAAATGCGCCTCGATCTCCTCTGCCGGTGTCCCAGAGAGCTGGGTCCCAATCCGCGCAGGGGCGGCGTTGGTATCTGGCGCTGGCCCACCTGCAAATCCGTCCAGACAGCGGATCACACCGTAGCAAAATTCCAAGGGGATCGGCAGATGCCCAAGGGCGGGCCGCACCCGTGTCATCATATCCGAATACAAAGGGGCACGGTGGGCCAGAACATGGCCCAAAGCCGCGTGGTCACAGGTTTGCGCCAGCCCGTCAAAGACCATGACCCATTGATAGACCGCACGTGTCTGGTCCCGCGCCCAATCGAACAGGTCCTCCACCGGTCCTGTCCGCAGCACGTCCGGGGCGGTGTCCACAATCGCGTTGTGCAACCGCAACCACGCCAGATGCACCCGTGTCAAAGCAGGGATGTCGCCGTTGCGCCCGTCGCCAAGGATCGCGCGGTGAAGGTTCAGGGTCTCACCACCCAGCGGATCACGCCGAAAGAAGAACTGCCGCAGTTCGGGGTTTGTCAGCGTCATTACGTCATAGGTTGAGATGTCACGCCCGATAAGCCCGCCCAACCGCAAAACATCAAACGCGGACGGCGCGCCTGCGCTGGGCGTCTGGGTGAGGCGCATCTTGGCGGGCTGGTCCGGATCCCGCAGCGCGGCCTGAAGGCGCGCTTCAAACGGGGCCTGGGGACCCGAGCGGCCATAAAGACATTCCAGATGCAGATGCCCGCTGTGCCCATTCATCAAGGCTCCGGTCACAAGATCACGGTCGAGGGGGTCAAAGGGCGCGGACAGATCCACATCGAAGGCGGCATTGTCTGTGTAGGCGAACGACAGGTCATGCCCCAGAAACCGGCCCAAGCTGTGCAAGGCCCCCCAATTCACATCGCTGGCCGCGTCAGAGGCGGGAGGGGCCATCTGCGCGGCCAGCGTTTTCAAAGCCTTGCGCACGCTGGGAGACTGCGGAACGCCGGAGGGCTTTGGAAACAGGTAAACATAGCCACCGGTCTGCGGACGGGTGGGGTGGGCGGCGCCCTTTGGCCTGAAATGAGGTTGGGCGCCGTGCCCGGTTTGAAAAATCATGGATGAAATCCTTGGAACACACAGGGCACGCGAAATATGCGGCCCACCCTGATCTGAACACGGGATGCGTGAGGGGCGCGCGAAGCTTGCGTGAACTCTGCGTGAATTCGTGCATGGGCTTTCGTGAAACCCACGACAGGCCGCAAATTATCTGAAAGTCTGATCCAAAGACAAAGGGGAATGACAATGCCGCAGGCCATCAGAACACCGTATGACAAGGTTGCTCAGACACTTGCAGTTGAAACGGGGTCCCATGGGGGGGAGGTCGCTGTTCCCGTCCTGATGCGGCTCACTGATCGTGCCTTGTCGGATTGCGCGCTAGTGGATGACCTTTGGACCCGCGCCATCCGCAACACCGAAGCGCCGCGTTATCACGCCTTTAGCCCCGATCTGGACCGCGCAATGCGGATCATGTCCGATCATGGTGGCCCTTTGAACGCAGCTGAGGCTGATTTCGTGGGGCGGGTGATCGTCTATCTTATTTGCCCCACTGCGGATGTGGATGTGGATGCGGTGCTGGCAAAATTTCTGGGCGCCATGACCCTGATCGACGGGCACCAACAGGCCCCTTTGCTTGAGGCTTTGTGGATCGGCCCGATGGTCGTCTTTGCGCCTGATGGCACCGCCAGTCATGAGCCCGCTGACGGGATGCGCATGACCTTGGATGAGGGCACTGATGCGCCTGTGGTGGGCATTATTGATGACGGCATAGGCTATCTGAACGCGGCATTCCGTGCACCCGGACAAGACCGCACGCGCATTGATGCGCTGTGGCAAATGCACCGTCCCCGCAGATATGCGAACGGCATTGATCTGGGGCTTGATCCATTGATGGGGGACGACATTGACGCGCGCATCGGACAGCTGCGGGCGGGGCAAACCACCGAAACGCAGGTCTATTACGACGACAACCTTCGGCTTTATGCCCATGACAGCTACCGTGGCACCAACAGGGCCGTGACCCACGGCACCCATATGTTGGATTTGATCTGTCAACAGTTCCGCCCGTCATTCAAGACCGCGCAGCGCGATATTCTGGCGGTGCAACTGCCGCCCTTTTCGATCCGCGATACCTCGGGGGATCATCTGTCGTTCTTTGCCTATGTGGGCCTGCGGTTGATGTTGTGGCGGATGCGGGACGGGCTTGGATCAGGTGTGGGACCAGACGAAGGTCTGCGGCCCTTGGTTTTGAATGTCTCGCTTGGGATGCTGGCAGGGCCGAAAGACGGCTCGGGTCATTTTCAGCGCGAATTTGAACGCGAGGTTGCCGCCTATGAGGCCGCGACAGGCGGCACGGTCGCTGCGTTTTTTGCCTATGGCAACGCCTATGGCGACCGGCAATTGGCGACAGCCACCGTTGCGTCCCAAAAGGATGTGGCGTTCAAGTGGCGCAACCTGCCCGAAGACCACACGGCGAGCTTTATGGAAATCCGCGCGACCGGTCCGGTAGAACTGGGCCTGATTGCCCCGGGCGAGGCCGCACCCCATCACTGGGTCGCACCGGGCATGGGCCAGACCATTGCGCTGAAGGGGGTCCATGGGGATGATCTGGGCTGGGCGCTGGGCCACGGGTCGGCCCGCTATGATGAAGCAGGATCGCTGGTGTGGGATGAAGACGGGGTTGTCATGGCCCTGCGCCCCACCTCGCCTGATCTGGGGGATGCGGCGTTTCGTGCGGGCCTGTGGACGGTTGTCGTCCGGTCCGTTTGTGATGAGGACGTGGAGATCACCGCGCAAATCCAATCGGGATCAACCCCGCCGGGCTATGCGCCCCATGGGCGGCAATCCTATTTCGAAAGCCCGCAGACCGATGACGCCGTCACCGTGACCGATGCGGGCAGCTACACCGCCCTTGCGCCGCACAGCGGGGGCGCGATCAAAACCGTGGCCGCCGCAGCCTTTGGCGGCGCGTCCCCCATGGGCTATTCGTCCCAAGGGGGAACCTTCGCGGTAAATGCGGCCCCCGACGTGTCGGTGGTTGTGGAAGACAGGTTCTTGTCCGGCGGGCTGTTGGCCGCTGGCACACGGACCGGTTTGATGGCGCGGATCGGTGGCACCAGCGCCGCCGCCGCCATTGCCGCAGGGCTGGAGGCCGACCGTTTGACCCGTGGTGAGGCCGCGCCGCAATGGACCGACGTGCCGGATGACCGGCTGGGGCGTGCCGTGCTGCACAGCAAGAAAGCCACCCGAAGCTAGGGTGGCTTTGCAGTGTTATTGGGCCCTTAGGGCAAAGCGCATTTGATCTGGTGCGGGCACTTAGGGTCCTGACACCTCTGCCATGGCCTCTGCGATGATCTGCTGGGCCAGTGGTGTGGCCTGCGGCGTCAGCAGGTCCTTTCCGACGGACCCGCCTTTGCCCGCGAACACCCAACGCGGATCGGCCAGATCGGTGCCAAGACGGCACGCATCAAAGCCGTAGCTGGCGGTGCTGCCGCCAAGACCGGCCGCAATGACCGCATTGCCAAGGGCCACGCCCAGCACCATGCCTGCGGCGCTGTCTTGGGGGAAATGCACGCCTGCAATTTCCCGTCCCCGGGCGATGCGGTCCGCGATGGCGATGGTGTCCGGCAGGCTGCCTGACAGGGTCGACACATCCAAGGTGGTCTTGTGCATCAACCCATAGAGCACCGTCGCCAAAGCGTAGCTTTCGGTGGCATGGCCGCTGGGATAGCTCGAATGGCCGGGCGTCTGGATGACCGGGCGAAGTCCGGTCGAAAACTGCACCGGACGCGGGGCCGAGAACTGGAATTTTACCTGATAAGATATTTTCGATGCCGCCGCCTGAACTGCGGCCGACAACAGCGACGCCATGGGCGCATGGCCGCCGCCCAAGCGCAAGGTTTGCGCCAGATAGGGCAGTACCGTGCCGATCTGGTCCACGATCTCTGGCAGACGGTCCGCGCGCAGGTGGGCGGCTTCCTTCATCAGATCCATCTGGGCATCATCGATGTCTTGCCTCTCTGAGATCGTCGCAAGCGCCGCCCCCCCCATGGTCACGATCACATCGCCCTTATCCAAGGCGCCCACGGCAAACAGATCGGACAGATCCGCCGCCAAATGTGGTACACGCAGGCGATCGGGCAGGGTCTTGAACCGGCCCATGGTGTCCGCGGGCATTTGCGGCGTGCGGTCGGCTCTGCCGTCCCAGTGCCCCACGGCCTCGGACGAGGCAAGCAACAGGGAATAATTGCCAACGTTTGTGGCCTCTGCGGAAGAACCCTGAGGCCGATGAGGTCCGTGCGGGCCGTGAGGCCCATAAGTCGAGAAAAGCGCCATGATAGATAATTTCCCTTTTTCTCAGAAATTGACGTAAGGTTATGCGGGGTATTAATCTTTAACGGTGCGGGGCGGTCAACGCCACTGTCCGCCGGTGTCAAGGAATTCACGAAGAATTCGCGTTGGGGTGACGGAATGGAAGACGGGGAAAAGGCACGTGTTGTTCTGAACTGCCGTGGGCCGTTCAGTCTGCTGCGCGCCGATGGTACCGATATCACGCCGCGCAACATGAAGACCTGCGGGCTTTTGGCGCTGCTGGCCTTGTCGCAAGGCAACAGACGTGCGCGCCGGTGGCTTGAGACGAAGCTGTGGTCGGACCGCGATCAGGCACAGGCCAACGGCAGTCTGCGTCAGGCCCTGTCCGAGCTGCGCAAATGTCTGGGCTGCGACAAGGAAGGGCTGGTGTCGGACCGCCGCTTTGTGGCGCTGGATGCACGGGTCATCGCCATTGATCTGGGGCAGGGGGACGCCATGCGCCTGCCACTGTTCGAAGGGCTGGATGTGCGCGATCCCGAATTCGAAAGCTGGCTGGCGCAGGAACGCCAACGCACCGATGCCAAGCCCGCCGCCCTGACCGATAGCGCCCACCTGATTGAGGCCTTGGCCCCGCGTCCACAGGCCCCGCAGGCCACCCGCGTGGGCATCCGTCATGACGGATTTGAGATGTGCCGCACGGTGGTTCATATGGCCGCCCAAAACCTGTCGGAGCTGGGGGGCTTTGATATCGTCGATATCGACGCGCCGGGGACGGCGGCGGACCTGATGCTGGACGTGGCGGCCCTACGCGACGACCGCACAACCCATCTGATGTTGGGTGTAACCGACCGAGCAGGCGCTGTGGTTTGGACCACGTCTCGGCTGTTCAACGGGCTGGGTCTGAACGACGCTTTGAGTGCCGGGAACGAAGCGACAGAGGCGCTTTTGCGGGCGGCGCGCGCACTTGAGGGCAGCGATCCGGCCATGCGGATGCGCGAACGGGCGATTGATGAATTGTTCACCTTTGATGCCGCCCGTCTTCGCGTGGCCGACGGGCTTTTGACGGCGGTCCATGACCAGACGTCCGACCCGATTGCACTGGCGTGGCTTGCGTTTTTGCGGCTGGTAATGGTCAACGAACGCACCGAAACCGATCTGGATACCCTGCGTGATGAGGCGCGGGCCTTTGCGTGTCAGGCGGCTGAACGGGACGGGCGCAACCCGTCGATGATCGCCCTGATTGGCCAGATTGAACTCTTCTTGGGCGGGGTGATTGAGGATGTGGATGATTTGATCCGCTCCGCCTCACAACGCAATGCGTCGTCGGTCATGGCGCGCACGGCGTTGACCACGCTGGCCATGCGGCAGGGCGATGTGCGCATGGCGCAGAACCTGTCCCGCGCGGCGGTGCAGCTTGCGGGCGAAAGCCGCTATGCGCAATGGGCGCATATGGTGGCGTGCCTGACGGATATCTCGGTGGGTGACTTTGACCGCGCCACACGCAACGCGGCCCGTGCGCTGCGGTTGGCGCCCGCGTTCCGGATGCCCATGCGGCACCTTTATGCGCTGGATGTCCATGCCAAACGTCATGACCGCGCGCGCAAATTGCTGGGCGATTTGCAACGTCAGACGCCGGGCTTTTCGCTGCAAATGATCCGCCAGACGCCGGAGTTTCCAGCCGCCACCTTGCGGGCAAGCCCGCTGGCGCACAACCGCGATGTGGGGCCGGGGTAGCCGCCTAAAGCAGGCGGGGCAGGGTCAGCGCCAAAGCGGGCACGGCCAACAACAGCGCCACGCGCACCAGTTCGATGGCAAAGAACGGGGCCACCCCGCGAAAGATCGTCCCAAGGGTCGTGTCGGGGGAGAACGATTTGATCACAAAGACATTCAGCCCCACGGGCGGCGTAATCAGCCCCAGTTCCACCACGATCAGGGCCAGTATCCCGAACCAGATGCGCAGATCATCGGTGGTCATCCCGAAGGCCGCCCGATCGGCGGACACAAACTCCCCGCCATTGAGTTGCACCAGAACCGGCCAGAAAAACGGCACCACCACCAAGATCATCGACAGGCTTTCCATGAAACAGCCGAGGATGATGAGGATCACCAGCATCGCCAGCAGGATCATCATCGGCTCCATTGTCGACGCCGCGGCCCACTCCGACAGGGCCGCAGGCAGGCCCGTGCGCGCAAAGAACCCTTTGAGGATATCGGCCGAAAACAAGATGAAATAGATCATCGACGCCGTGTTCGCCGTGGCCAGCAAGGCCGCCTTCAATCGCCCACGGGTCAGGCCCGCGTCGTGGCCCATGGCGTGCAGCAGGCCGCCGTAGATCAGGATCAAAAACACACCGACGGCTGCGGCAGGTGTGGGCGTGAAAAGGCCCAACCCCAGCCCCAGAATGATCGCACCAAAGATCAGGCCCACGGGGATCAGGCGGCGCAATGCCTGCGTCACCTCAGCATCCGTCATGGGCGTCAGTGTCGGGGCCAGTGCGGGATTGCGCGCCACGCGGATGCGGATCACCAGCAAGAACAGAACGACCGCCAAGATGCCTGGTACAATGGCCGCTTGGAACATGGCGATGATCGGGGCCTCAACCACGATGGCATAGATCACCAGCGCCACAGAGGGCGGGATCAGGATGCCCAAGGTGCCGCCTGCGGCCAGAACGCCCGTGGACAGGCCTTCGTGATAGCTCAGGCGGCGCAGTTCCGGCAGGGCCACGCGGCTCATGGTGGAGGCTGTGGCGATGGACGACCCGCTGACCGCCCCAAAGCCCGCGCAGGCCAGGATCGTGGCCATGGCCACGCCACCACGGATGCGCCGTGTCACCGCACTCAGCCCTTGAAACAGATCCCGGCTGAGACCGGTTTCGGCGGCCAGAAACCCCATCAGGATGAACAATGGCACCACGGACAAATCGTAGTTGGCCACCGAATTCCAAAGGGCGGTTTTGAACTGCAAAAGATAGGGGCCGAATTTGATAAACGGCGACGTCAGGCTGAGGACCCACGTGCCCACAACGCCGGTCACAAACATGGCCAAGGCCACGGGAATGCGCAGCATGATCAATAAAAACAGGGCGACGAGGCCCCAAAGGCCGATGACTTCACGCTCCATCGTCAGCCTTCAACGCCAAAAGGGCCGCTGCGGCCCAAAGGATGCAGGACACCACCGCAAAGGGCATGAACACCCAGACAGGCCAGCCCAGAACTGTGGTTTCCACGCGGTCGGCGCGGACCTCAAGCGTGCCGAGGGTCAGCATATACCCCATCGCCAGCGCCACGCCGGCCACCAGCAAAGATGACGTCACAAAGACCGCCCTATTCGCCCAATCGGGGGCGCTTTGCATGAAGGTATCGACCGCCGCATGGGCGCGGTGCAGTTGCGCGTAGGGAAACATGGCAAGGCCCGCCACCCCCACAAAAAGCGTCACCGCGTCCTCATACCCCGGCAGGCCGGACACCGTGCCGCCAAACATCCGCGCTACCGCATTGGCGGTAAACCCTGCGGCGTTCAGCGCCGATGCGGCCACGATCAGCAGCAGCAGCGCACCGCCCATGAGGGCCCAGCCGGTGATGGCTTTGATCAACAGGGCCCGCATGGATCGGCGCGTTTATTCTGTGGCTGCGGCGATGGCCGCGCGGGCCTCATCCAGCAGGGATTGGCTGTCAAAGGTGGCGGCCGTTTCCTCAAGCCAGCGGGCTTCTACGGCGGCGAAGGGCGCGTCAAAGGAGGCGGTGGCCTCGGCGTCCAGCTGGGTCACGGTGTTGCCCGCGTCCAGCGCCTTTTGGATGCCGGTGGGTTCAATCGCGTTCCACGCCTCGCCCATGGCGATCGCAAACGCCTCACCGGAGGCGTCATCGACGATCTGTTGCAGATCGGCGGGCAGGCTGTCGTAGCTGGCTTGGTTCATGGCAAAGAGGAACGTGGACGTGCCAAAGCGCGCACCGCCGTCAAGTTCAACAGATGCTGTCGTGAGGTCCGCCAGCCCCAATGGAATGGCGATTTCAAAGGGTACAAGGCCCGCATCCACCGTGCCACGGGCCAGCGCCTGTGGCAGGGCGGGGACAGGCATGCCCACGGGTTCCGCGCCCAAGGCTTCCACCATCCAAGCGCCCGTGCGCGACGGGCTGCGCACCTTCAGGCCCTCAAAATCTGCGACGGTCGTGATGTCGGACCCGTTCAGATGCACCGCATTGCCGGTATGGACGTGAACAAGCAGCGGGTGGATGTCTTCGAAATCAGGGGCCAGCGTGTCCATCATCGACTGGATCGCAAGGTTCGTGGCGCGCGCATCGCCCGTGTGGACGCTGGGCAGTTCAAAGACTTCGGTCCGTGGGAAGGTACCCGGCGTGTAGCCCGGCAGGGTCCAGATCACATCGGCCACGCCGTCGCGAACTTGGCTGTAAAGTTCTGGCGGGGTGCCGCCCAGCGACATGGAGGGGAAGATTTCAAACGCGATGCGCCCGCCCGATGCCTCTTCAATCGACGCAGCCCAAGGTTCAATCATCTGCGTATGGGTCAGGGATTGCGGGCTGAGGAAGTGATGCACCGAAAAGGTGAATTCCTGCGCCTGCGCTGCGGTGGTCAGGGTCAGCAGGGTTGCGATGGCGGTTGCTGTGCTTCGAAACATGGGCTTTGGCCCTCCAATTGATCGTCTGGGGCTTAGGTAAACCCTTCGCCGCGTCTTCAAAAGGCCGAAAACGACGCAATGGGCGGTCTTGTGGTCATTTGGCCAAGGGTCGACACCGGATGCGCTTTGGGTGAAAGTTACGCGAAACAGCCGGATGAGGGGCAGATGGGGCAAGACATGAATGTGCTGTGGATCATGGCCGACCAGCTGCGGTTTGACTACCTGAGCTGTTACGGCCACCCGCATTTGCACACGCCGCACATTGATGCGCTGGCCGCCCGTGGGGTGCGATTTGACAACGCCTACGTGCAATCGCCCGTCTGCGGCCCCTCGCGGATGTCGGCCTATACGGGGCGGTATGTGCGGTCCCATGGTTCAACATGGAACGGGATGCCCCTGCGCGTGGGCGAGCCTACGTTGGGCGATCACCTGCGTGAGGCCGGTGCCCGCGCGGTGCTGGTGGGCAAGACCCATATGCGCGCCGATCTGGAAGGAATGGTTTGGCTGGGCATTGATCCGGACAGTGACATCGGCGTGCGGCGTTCTGAATGCGGGTTTGACGCCTTTGAACGTGACGACGGTCTGCATCCGAACACGTCCATCCAGCGCTGGTCGGCCTATGACGATTATTTGGTGGCCAACGGGTTTGAGGCCGACAACCCGTGGCATGATTATGCCAATTCGGGCGTGGATGCAGACGGCGCGGCCCTGTCCGGCTGGCTTTTGAAAAACTCCCGCAAACAGGCCAATATCCCTGAAGAACATTCTGAAACCGCCTATATGACCAACCGCGCTATGGCGTTCATGGAAGACGCGGGCGACGCGCCTTGGGTCTGTCATCTGAGCTATATCAAACCCCACTGGCCCTATATCGTGCCCGCCCCCTATCACGATATGTATGACGAACGGCACATCATCCCGCCCGTGCGGGCCGAGGCTGAGAAGGCCACAGATCATCCCCTGATGGCCGCCTACCTCAACGCCCGTGTGTGCCAAAGTTTCGCCCGTGATGAAGTTCGTGAAACCGTGATCCCCGCCTATATGGGGCTGATCAAGCAGCTCGACGATCATCTGGGGCGGCTTTTCGCGTGGATGGATGCGACGGGGCTGACAGACAAAACGATCATCGCAGTGACCTCCGATCATGGGGATTACATGGGCGATCACTGGATGGGTGACAAGGATTTCTACCACCAGATGGCCGTCAAAGTGCCGCTGATCATCGCCGACCCTCGCGCGCCGGACGCCGCACGGGGCCGCGTGGCGGATGATCTGGTTGAGATGATTGATCTGGCGCCTACGTTTCTGGCCGCCGTCGGCGGCGCGCCCAAGCCCCACGTCTTGGAGGGGCGCGATCTGACGCCGGTGCTGCATGGGGCGGGGCCTTTGGGGCGCAAATACGCGATTTCGGAACATGATTATCATTGGTCCGAGATGGCCACGGCCTTGGATGTCGCGCAGGACCGCGCCCATACGAAGATGATTTTCGATGGCCGGTGGAAATACATCCATTGCGAAGGCTTTCGCCCGATCCTGTTTGATCTGGCCGATGACTCCGATGAACTGGTTGATTTGGGGGCCTCTGACGCGCCTGCCCATGTGGAGGCCCGCGCGCGGATGAAGGACGCCTTGCTGGCATGGGCCACGCGTCACCACAGCCGCATCACGGCCACGCCGCAGGTTCTGGCGGGGCAAAGCAAAGCCGCCGAGGAGGGCGTGCTGATCGGCTTTTGGGATGAGGCAGAGTTTGAAGCCGCCACAGGTATCCCCTTCGACAGTCTGACACCGGCAGGTCGCCCCGCATGAAGGCCATTGGCATTGATATCGGCGGCACCAAGATCGAAACGCAGGTCTTTGATAACGACTGGCAGGTTGCCGCGCGCGCCCGTATGGACACGCCGCATGACTATTCTGCGCTGGTGGCGGCTGTCGCGGGCCAAGTGGCATGGGCCAAGGCTGAGGCGGGTGCTTTGCCCGTGGGCATCGGCAGCGCGGGGTTGGTGCATCCCTCCACGGGGCGAATGATCGCTGCGAATTTGGCGGCCAACGGGCACAGGTTCGGCGCGGATTTGGACGCCGCCATAGGCTGTGGCGTCACGCTGTTGAATGACTGCCGCGCACTGGCCTTGTCTGAGGCCGTCTTTGGCGCAGGGCGCGGGGCGGACACGGTCGCGGCGGTGATCTTGGGCACGGGCGTCAGCGGTGGGGTCATTCACGGTGGCGCGCTGCGGGACGGGCCGACCGGCACAGGCGGAGAGATCGGCCATGTGGCCGCGCCCGCCCATCTGATCGCCGCATATGATCTGCCGATCTATGACTGCGGTTGCGGACGGCGCGGCTGCGTTGAAACCTATATCTGCGGCCCCGGTCTGGTGCGGCTGGCCCACCATATCACCGGTCTCGACGTGACCCCGCGCGACATTGCCGCGCGCAAGGCAGACGATATGGCGCAGGTCTGGGGCGTCTGGTGCGCCTTGGTGGGGGAGGTGTTGCACGGGCTGGTCGTGACGCTCGACCCCGACATAATCATCCTCGGTGGCGGGTTGAGCCTGATTGATGGCGTCGCACAGGACGTGCAGGCCGCCGCCCAAGCCGCGCAATTTGCCGATTTCACTGTGCCGCCTGTGGTCATCGCCCAAGGCGGCGACACCAGCGGTGCACGTGGTGCCGCCTATGCGGCATGGAGCGCGCATCATGATTGACGGATGGATCGCGGCGGAACAGGTCTTTGATGGTCAGACCCTGCGCGCAGATTGCGGAGTTCGCTTGGAAGACGGGCACGTGGCCGAGGTGGGGCAGGCCCCGCCTGAGGCCACAGTGGTCTCAGGCTGTCTGTCGGTGGGGTTTGTTGATCTTCAGGTGAATGGCGGCGGGGGCGTTATGGTCAATTCTGACCCCACGCCGGACGGCTTGCGTGCCGTGGCCCGCGCCCACCACGCCTTTGGCACTGTGGCGCTGATGCCCACGGTGATCACCGACGCGCCTGCGGTGCTGGACCGCGCGGCTGAGGCCGCGATGGCCGTGGCCGGATCAACCGGCATCATCGGATTGCACATCGAAGGCCCGCACATCGCCACGGCCAAACGCGGCACCCATGCGGCGGAGCATATCCGCCCGTTGGATGCCCGCACGATGGATGTGGTGGGCAAGCTGCGCCGCGCCGGGGTGCCGGTGATGATCACGCTGGCCCCAGAGGCCGCGACCCTCGGTCAGATCGCGACGCTGGCACAGATGGGGGCCATGGTGTCCATCGGGCATACGGGTGCGCGGGCGGAAGACGTGACCGCAGCCATCCGCGCTGGGGCCACTTGCGGCACGCATCTCTACAACGCCATGTCGCAGATGCAGGGCCGTGCGCCGGGGGCGGTGGGGGCGTTGCTGAACAGTCAGGCGCGGTTCGGGATCATCTGCGACGGGCATCATGTGGATGATGCCATGATCGCGCTGGCGCTGCGCGCCGCGGGGGCCGACCGCGCCTTTCTGGTGTCCGACGCCATGGCGACCGTGGGCGGCGGCGACAGCTTTGACCTTTATGGGCAAACGATCCGCGTTGACGGGGGGCGTCTGGTCAACAGCGACGGCAATCTGGCCGGTGCCCATATCACCCAAGCGCAAGGGCTGCGACGGCTGGTGCAAAAGGTGGGCGTGCCATTGGAGGACGCCCTGCGCATGGCCATCACCACGCCTGCGGCGGTCATGGGGCAGGGACATTTGTCGCAGATGGTCGGGCGGCCTGTGGCGAAACTTATTGTGCTGAACGCCGGCCTGACGGTTCGCGCCCTAGCGTAGACCTTCGGTGGCGATCAGTTCGGCCAGATCAAGGACCAGCTGCCCACGGGCGGCGGCAATCCCGGCGGGGCCTGCGTCAACCGCATAAGGCACCGCCAGATCAAACAGGCCGGAGCGGTCGCGGACCTCACGTTCGGTGCTGACAAAATACTGGCCCGAGGCGCGGTAGATGCCATCGGCGCCTGCAATCAGGCTCTCAAAACGGACCTCAAGAATGGCATCGGCAAAGCCCTCAAACGGCCAAGGTTCAGAGGCCACACGGCGACCGGACAGTTGCGCCAGATGACGGCTCAGTTCCAAGCCCACAGCGCGTTCGGGGCTGTCAGCCCAGCGGATGTTTTCGTCCGTCAGCAGCACGCCACCGGGACCTTGTACGGCGATCACATCATCGGCGGCATAGGTGGGCAGAGACACATCGCGGACCTCAACCGTGGCGTAACCAATTCTGATGCTGTCCGACACCGCAGGCGTAGGCACGGAATACAGATCCGCAGTGCCGCCGCAGCCCGCCAACAGGGCCAATGAGAAAAGAGCAGTCTTATAGGTCATCATCGTCCCCGGATCAGTGCGCTTGGGTTACGTTCTATGGTTCGCGCAAGGGATTCAAGCGCGTTTGCCGCGTTTTGGATGTCACGCAGGGTGGTTTCCACATCACGGCTGAGGGTCGCGCCTTGATCGTAGCCTGCGATCGTGCGGCCAGCCTGATCGAGGACCGCACGCATTCGGGCGGCCAATGCGGGCAGATCGGCGGTGGCCTGTTCCACGGCACCGGCGGCGTCGCTGGCCGAACTCAGCGTCGCGTTCAGGTTGGCCACGGCCCCGCCTTCGCGCAGTTCAACCAAGGTGGCATTGACCTCAGCCAAGGCCGCACTCAGGTCGGCGGGCAGGGCGCGGGCGGCGTCGCTGTCGATCAAAGCGGTGGTGGCTGTGGCAAGCTCCGTCAGTTCGGCGGTCAGGTCTTCGAGGGGCAGGTCTTGCGCCTTGGCGGCGACGCCTTCGATTTGGCTGATCAGATCCGGAATGCCTTGGGTTGAAGTGGTGACCGCATCTGCGGCCTCACGAGCGGACACGAGCGCTGCGTTGAGGTTTTCAACCGACCCACCATTGCGCCAGTCGCGCAATGTGGCCTCTACCTCACCCAATGCGCCGCCCAGAACGCCGGGCAAATCTTGCGCGCCGTCACTTTCAAGTAGCTGCGCCGTGGCGGCGGCCACATCTGTCAATTCAGCCGTCAGCGCCTCAAGCGGCAGTGTTTCCGCCTTGGCGGCGAGGGCGGAGATTTGGTCGATCAGCTCCGGCACCCCTTGGGCGGAGGAGGCGACGACGGCTGCCGCATCGGTTGTCGCTGTCAGTGCATCGGCCAGACGCCCGGTCAGCTGCGCGGTTTCCACATCACGCAGCAGCCGTTCAAACTGTGTGACGGCAGAATTCAGCGTGACCAACAGCGTCTGCGCCTCATCCGAGGAGACGACACCGCTGATATCGCCCACCAGCGCACGAATTTCGCCTGGCGTTTGTTGCAGGTCTTCGTTGCCCACAAGGGCCGAGGCATTGTTCAAAAACACGATGGCACTGTCGAGGAGTTCTTCGACGGGCAATTCGTTCACACGGTTCAACACCCCTTCGATGCTGGCCGCAGCATCGGCCAGTTCCGCATCCACCGTGGGGATGATCGGCAGTCCGTTTTCGGCCACGCGCATCTCGGTGGGTTTGGCGTCGTCCACTTGGGTCAGCACGATCTTCAGACCGCCCGTCAAAAGGCTGGCGTTGGCCAGCTGCGCGCGCAAGCCACCTTCGATCCGGCGGGCCAGAAATTCCTGCGCGGCCTCAGGCGTGACTTCGCCGGGCAGGCCCAGTCGGGCGGGTTGGATGGCCAAAAGCACGTTCAGGCGCACGCGGCTGTCGCCGAATTCTTCGCGGTTGATGGTGCCAAGAACGGACTGGACCTTACCGATGTTGAGCCCGTTGATTTCAACCGGAGCATCCACCGCCAGACCGGAGATGTTCTGTTCAAAGATCACGCGGACCTGCAGGGTTTCAACCTCGGCATCGGTAAAGAGGCTGTTGCGGGCTTCGTTTTCGCCCGGATGCACTTCGTATATGGCGCCGTCATTGATCGGATCACCTCCCGAGACGAAGGTGTCGAAGGTCACGCCGCCACCCAACAAGGTGGCCACGGAGGAAAAGTCGATCTCGGCCCCGTTTGGCCCCACTGAAAAAGTAAAGCCAGCCGTGTCCCAAAAGCGCGTGGCGCTGGAAATCAGGCGATCATGGGGTTCGTAGATCAGCGCCTCGGCCAGCGCGAAATTGCCGTCGGCGGAAATGCGCGCCTTGCCGATCCGGCCCACTTCGATGCCGCGAAAGGTGATGGGGCTGTTGTCGGTCATGGACCCGCCAGGCGGGGTGCGCAGCACGATTTCCAGCCCGCCTTCGCCAGTGCGAAACAGCGGCGCGTCTTCAAGCCCGTCGAAGGCATAGACCAGATCGCCACGGTCGTTGTCCCATGATCCTTCGATGTAGACGCCCGACAATACCGTATCGAGGCCGGTGACGCCCTGTGCCGTCAATTCCGGCTGCACAATCCAGAAGGTCGCGGTGCTGTCGATGTAGGGCGCGACCGAGGTGTCCACCCGCACCATGGCTTGCACGCCGCTTAAGTCGTCGGTGAATTTGACGTCTTCGACCACGCCCACGGTCACATCACGGTAGCGCAGTTCGGTTTCGCGTTTGGCAATGCCGGCCCCGTCCGAAAAGGTGATGGAAATCAAAGGGCCACGGCTGGAATAGGATTGATAGGCCACAGCGAGGGACCCGAGGATCGCAATGAGCGGGATCAACCAGATGGCGGAAATCCGTTGATACCATGCGCCGCGGGCTGGTTTCACCTGTAGGGTGGGGGGCGTGTCGGTCATGTGTCGGTTTCCCCGGTTTTGGTATCGGCGGCGTTTTGGTCGCCATGTTCTTGGTCGATGGCGCGCGCCTGAACGTCCCAGATCATGCGGCTGTCAAAGGCTTGCGCGGACAGCATGGTAAAGATCACCGAGAGGGCAAAGAACAGGCTCGCACTGCCCGGATTGATCGCAGCGAGCGTGTTCAATTGCACCAAGGACGCCATAATCGCAACGACAAAGATGTCGATCATGGACCAGCGCCCAATATACTCCACCACCTCATAAAGCACGGTGCGCTGGTGGGGGGATACTCTGGACGGGCGTTTCACCGAGACCGCCAAAAACGCAATCGCCATGAATTTGGCCACCGGAATGACCACACTGGCAAACAGGATGATCGCGGCAATCCCGGGGGAGCCGTAGTGGAACAACTCCACCGCGCCGCCGATGATCGTGTCCTCTTGTACCTGCAACAGCGTGCGGGTCTGCAACATCGGGTACATATTGGCGGGGATGTAGCACAGCAGTCCCACAAACCAGAACGCCCAGACCCGCTGCAGGCTGGTGGTGTCGCGGCTTTGGATGGCATGGCCACAGCGGCCGCAGACCTCTGTGTCCAAAGGCCAGACACGGCTGCACCGACGGCAGGTCACAAGGTGCAGGTCCTTGGCGCTTTTTATGTCCGCGTTTTGTCCAGAGAGTTCCATACAGACCATCTACATAGGAATGTGTCCTGAAGGACAACGAGAAAGACAAGGATCGTGAACATCCAGAAGGCCGGGCCGAATTCCACGTCCGCAAGGTCCGTGACCTTGACCAGTGCCACAGCACAGCCGATGGCGAAAATTTCGGCCATTGACCACGGGCGCAAGGCCTCAGACAGGCGGAACGCTTTGACAGCGCCGCGCGCGGGCGGGCGGCGTCAGCACATAAAGCGACAGCAACACGCGCAGCAACGGGATGAAGATGATCAAGGCCGCCGTGGCCAGCGCCAGCACCACCAGAATGCCGTCACTAAAAACCAAAGCGGCCTGCAGGATCGACACCGAATTGCTGCGCCCTGCGGCGGAAATCGTCAAAAACGGAAAGACAGAGGCCGCGATGACCAGAACGGCGATGGTGACCGACAACATGATGATCTGCATCCCCGCCTTGCGGCGCGGCGCGATCAGACGGTATCCACAGCGCGCGCAATGGGCGGTTTCACCGGATTTGGGCACGGCCAAGGTATAGGTCGCGTCGCACTGCGGGCAGCCAATCAACGTGTCCAGATCAAGGGGCGTTTGCGTGGTCATGGGTCTTTATAGCGGGATTGGTTGGGCGGCGACAGGTGGCTTGCGCCTGCGGTGTCGTCACGGTTTGATAGGTAACATCTATTTAGGGGCGCCGTCATGATCGACAAACTGGAAATGTTTATTGCGCTGGCACGGGAGGAACACTTTGGCCGTGCCGCTGCCGCCCAAGGGGTGACCCAGCCCACCTTGTCGGCGGCGATCAAACAGCTTGAAGACCAGTTGGGTGTGATGCTGGTCTGGCGCGGATCGCGCTATCAAGGGCTGACGCCAGAAGGCCAGCGCGCACTGGATTGGGCGCGGCGGATTGTGGGGGATGCGCGGTCCTTGAGGCAAGAAATGCGCGCCGCGCGCGAAGGGCTGTCGGGCGACATTCGTCTGGCGGTGATCCCCACAGCGCTCACGGTGGTGGCCGATCTGACCGAAGGGTTCACCGACAAACACCCCAACGTGCGCTTTTCGGTGCAATCCAAAACCTCCACCGAGATATTGGAGATGTTGGAGAACTTGGAGATCGACGCAGGGCTTACGTACCTCGACAATGAACCGTTGGGCCGTGTGACCACGGTGCCCGTCTATGCGGAACGCTATGTTTTGGTGGCACGCTCCGGTCATCCGCTGCTGGCGGGGCCGGTCGCGTGGGGCGATCTGGGGGAGGTCCCGCTGTGTCTGCTGACGCCCGATATGCAGAACCGCCGGATCATCAACCAGCACATGGCCGAGGCGGGCGTCGCGGTAGAACCCCAGATCGAATCAACCTCTGTCGTGGTGTTGGTCAGCCATGTTTTGCGGTCCAACTGGGCCACGATTTTGCCTGTCCGCGCGGCTGAGATTTTTCTGGCGGGCGATGATCTGGGATCGGTTCCCTTGGTCAGACCGGATGCGAGCCACACCGTGGGCCTTGTGGCCCCCCATAGAGAGCCGTTTACCCCTGTTCTGACAGCACTTTTGGACCGCGCGCGGACTTTGTCGGATATTCCAGCGGCGATTCCGACTGGACGATAGATTCCGTCTATCGTTTCACGAAATAACGATATTGATTACCCCTGTGAAAAAACCCATTAAGGCGGCACGCACAGCAAAGGACCGCCCGCCATGGCCGACACCCAGACCAAGCACACCATGCAGGACATTCTTGCACGCCATAAGGGCCAAGAGGGGCCTTTGCTGCCGATCCTGCATTCGGTGCAGGCAGAGTTTGGCTTTATCCCCGGCGATGTGGTGCAGATCATTGCCGATGATCTGAACATCACCCGCGCCGAAGTGCATGGCGTCATCACCTTTTACCACGACTTCCGCGATGCCCCCGCAGGCAAACATATCGTCAAGATTTGCCGCGCTGAGGCCTGTCAGGCCGTGGGCGGCAACGCGATTTCAGAACGTGCGTTCGAAAAGCTGGGTGTGGGCTGGCATGGCACCACGACCAATGGGGCCGTGACGTTGGAGCCTGTCTATTGTCTTGGCCTGTGCGCCTGCGGTCCGGCCGCGATGGTCGACAACAAAGTCGTGGGCCGCGTGGATGCCGACAAGCTGGACAGGCTTTTGCAGGAGGCAGGCGCATGAAGATTTACGTCCCCCTCGACAGTGCCGCCAAGGCGCTGGGTGCCGACGATGTGGCCGCCACGATCCGCAGCGAAGCTGCGACCCGCGGCTTGGATGTTGAGATTATCCGCAACGGCACGCGCGGCATGATCTGGCTGGAGCCGTTGGTTGAAGTCGAAACGGACGCAGGCCGTGTGGGCTACGGCGCGGTGGATGTGGCCGATGTGCCGGCGTTGCTGGACGGCAAATTGGCCAGCCTCGGTCTGGTGGACGAACTGGACTGGATGAAGGGTCAGACCCGTCTGACGTTCCAGCGCTGCGGCGTGATCAACCCGCTGTCATTGAGCGATTATGAAGCCCACGGCGGGTTGGCCGGTCTGCGCCGCGCCATTGCCATGACGGCGGCGGAGGTGGTGGAAGAAGTCACGACCTCCGGCCTGCGCGGGCGCGGCGGGGCAGGGTTCCCCACGGGGATCAAGTGGAACACGGTACTGGGCGCGCAGGCCGATCAGAAATACATCGTCTGTAATGCGGACGAGGGCGACAGCGGCACTTTTGCGGACCGGATGATCATGGAGGGCGATCCCTTCACCTTGATCGAAGGCATGGTGATTGCGGGTCTCGCCGTCGAGGCGACACGCGGCTATGTCTATCTGCGGTCCGAATACCCCGACGCCATTGATGTGATGGAAGAGGCCGTGCGCATCGCGCGGGCGGCGGGTGTGTTGGGGGCCGATGTTCTGGGGTCCAGTCGCGCGTTTGATATGGAAATCCGCGTGGGCGCGGGGGCTTACGTGTGTGGTGAGGAAACGTCGCTGCTCAATTCGCTGGAAGGCAAACGCGGCGTCGTGCGTGCCAAGCCGCCATTGCCCGCGTTGGAGGGGTTTTTGGGCAAGCCCACTGTTGTAAACAACGTGATTTCTTTGGCCACCGTGCCGGTGATTTTGGAAAAAGGCGCGCAGCATTATGCGGAGTTCGGGTTGGGCCGGTCCAAGGGCACGATCCCCATTCAGATTGCAGGCAATGTGAAATTTGGCGGGCTCTATGAGACCGCATTCGGGATGCCCTTGGGCGATCTGGTGGACAAGGTGGCAGGTGGCACGCTGACGGGCCGTCCGGTGAAAGCGGTGCAGGTGGGCGGGCCTTTGGGCGCCTACATGCCGCGTGAGAAATTCGACACGCCGTTTGGCTATGAAGAATTTGACGGTCAGGGCGGGTTGATTGGCCATGCGGGCTTGGTGGTGTTCGATGACAGTGCCGACATGCGCGGCATGGCGCGGTTCGCCATGGAATTCTGCGCCGTTGAAAGCTGTGGCAAGTGCACGCCCTGCCGCATTGGTGCCGTGCGCGGGGTCGAGACGATTGACCGGATCGGGCAGGGGGATGCGGCGGCCGTTGAGTTGTTGGAAGACCTCTGTGAGACCATGAAGGACGGCAGCCTGTGTGCGTTGGGTGGGTTCACACCCTATCCGGTGTTGTCGGCGCTGCGGGCGTTTCCCGAAGACTTCAACATGGTGCGTGAGGCGGCGGAGTGATGTTTGGATCGAACGGGCTTCGCCCGTCCGACCCGCTGGGGTTTCACCCCAGACCCCAGGATATTTATGAGACAAAGACAAAGGGCGCTTTGACATGAAAGACTTTATTCTTCCGACCCGTTTGGCCAATGGCGACATTGACATGGGTACGCCTGCGTCAAAATCCGATGTGATGGTGACGCTGACGATTGATGGCTTTGATGTCACCGTGCCTGAGGGGACGTCAGTGATGCGGGCCTCTGCCGAGGCGGGGATACAGGTGCCCAAGCTGTGTGCGTCAGACAATCTGGAGGCCTTCGGGTCCTGCCGGTTGTGTGTGGTCGAGATTGAAGGCCGCCGCGGTACGCCTGCGTCCTGTACCACGCCTGTGGCGGACGGCATGGTTGTGACCACGCAATCGAGCAAGGTGAAGAAGATCCGCAAGGGTGTGATGGAGCTTTATATCTCTGATCACCCGCTGGATTGTCTGACCTGTGCGGCCAATGGCGATTGTGAATTGCAGGACATGGCCGGCATGGTTGGCCTGCGTGATGTGCGGTATGAGGCCCCGCAGGGTGGGTCTTTGGCGAACCATTTTGAGGCGCGGTCCGATGCGGGTGCGCCCAATGCGCAGTTTATTCCCAAGGACGACAGCAACCCGTATTTCACCTATGATCCAGCCAAGTGCATTGTCTGTAGCCGCTGCGTGCGCGCCTGTGAGGAAGTGCAGGGGACATTTGCTCTGACCATTGAAGGCAGCGGGTTCAACAGCCGCGTGTCTGCCGGGGCTGCGGGCGATGATTTCATGGCGTCCGATTGTGTGTCCTGCGGGGCCTGCGTGCAGGCCTGCCCGACGGCGACCTTGCAGGAAAAATCCGTGATTGAGATGGGCACGCCGGAACGGTCTGTCGTGACCACCTGCGCCTATTGCGGGGTGGGCTGTTCGTTCAAGGCGGAGCTGAACGGGGACGAACTGGTCCGCATGGTGCCGTATAAGCATGGCGAGGCGAACCGTGGCCATTCCTGCGTCAAGGGCCGCTTTGCTTGGGGTTATGCGAACCATTCTGACCGCATTCTGAACCCGATGATCCGCGAGAAGGTCACTGACCCGTGGCGCGAAGTGTCATGGGAGGAGGCGATCAGCTACACCGCCAATAAACTGCGTGATCTGCAGGCCAAGCATGGCGTGAAATCCATCGGCGGGATCACATCGTCGCGCTGCACCAACGAAGAGACCTATTTGGTGCAAAAGATGATCCGCAGCACCTTTGGGAACAACAACACCGACACCTGCGCGCGGGTCTGTCATTCGCCCACAGGTTACGGGTTGAAGACGACGTTCGGCACCTCTGCTGGTACGCAAAACTTTGATTCCGTTGAAGAAACCGATGTGGTCATCATCATCGGCGCGAACCCCACCGATGGCCATCCGGTGTTTGCATCCCGACTGAAGAAACGTCTGCGTCAGGGCGCGAAGCTGATCGTGATCGACCCGCGCCGCACGGACATCGTGCGCAGCGCCCATATCGAGGCGCAACATCACCTGCCGCTGTTGCCGGGCACGAACGTGGCTGTCTTGTCCTCGATCGCCCATGTGATCGTGACCGAAGGCCTGATGGATGAGGCGTTCATCCGCGAACGTTGCGATTGGGACGAGTTTGCGCATTATGCGGAGTTTATCTCAGACCCGCGCCATGCGCCTGAAGCGACGGCCATGTTGACTGGCGTGGATGCAGGGGAGCTGCGCGCGGCGGCCAAATTGTTCGCCACAGGTGGCAACGGGTCGATTTATTACGGGTTGGGCGTGACGGAACACTCCCAAGGGTCCACCACAGTGATGGCCATCGCGAACCTTGCGATGATGACCGGCAATCTGGGCCGCAACGGCGTGGGCGTGAACCCGCTGCGTGGGCAGAACAACGTGCAGGGCGCTTGCGATATGGGGTCCTTCCCGCACGAATTGCCCGGCTACCGCCATGTGTCTGATGATGCCACGCGCGAGGTGTTCGAGGCGATCTGGGGCACTAAGGTCGATCCCGAACCGGGCCTGCGCATCCCCAACATGTTGGACGCCGCCGTCGATGGCACCTTTAAAGGCATCTACATTCAGGGCGAAGACATCCTTCAGTCCGATCCTGACACCAAGCATGTGAAGGCCGGTTTGGAAGCGATGGAGTGTGTCATCGTCCACGATCTGTTCCTGAACGAGACCGCGAATTACGCCCATGTCTTCCTGCCTGGGTCTACCTTCCTCGAAAAGGACGGCACGTTCACCAACGCCGAACGCCGCATCAACCGCGTGCGTAAGGTAATGGCCCCCAAGAACGGCTATGCGGATTGGGAAATCACGATGATGCTGGCCAATGCCATGGGCTCCGGTTGGACCTACACCCATCCGTCCCAGATCATGGACGAAATCGCAGCCACCACGCCTGGGTTTGCCAATGTGAACTATGAGATGTTGGAGGTTCGCGGGTCCGTGCAATGGCCCTGCAACGACGACAAACCCGATGGATCGCCCATCATGCACATCGACGGGTTCGCACGCGGTAAGGGGCAGTTCATCATCACCGAATATGTGGCGACGGACGAACGTACTGGTCCGCGTTTCCCGTTGCTGCTGACCACCGGTCGCATCCTGTCCCAGTACAACGTGGGCGCGCAGACCCGGCGGACGGACAATACTGTCTGGCATGAAGAAGACCTGTTGGAAATCCACCCCCACGACGCGGAAGTGCGCGGCATTCGTGATGGCCAATACGTGCGTTTGGCCAGCCGCGCAGGTGAGACGTCTTTGAAGGCCACTGTCACGGACCGGGTTTCGCCCGGTGTGGTCTATACGACCTTCCACCACCCTGACACACAGGCCAATGTCATTACCACGGACTACTCCGACTGGGCTACAAACTGCCCTGAGTATAAGGTGACAGCGGTGCAGGTGGCCCTGTCCAACGGGCCGTCCGAATGGCAGGAAGACTACGCCGAACAGGCCGAGCAATCGCGCCGCATCCTTCCGGCAGCCGAGTGAACGGCGCGCGCGCAACCACCGCTCACATCGTGAGCAACGGTCGCGCGCGCGAGGCCAGCCGCGCGCTGCCGGAGGAGGTGCCTGTGGCACTGGTCTATAACGGCACAACGCAGGCGGTGATGATGGCCACCCCCAGTGATCTGGAGGATTTCGGACGCGGGTTTACCCGTACCGAAGGGCTGCGTGAGGTTGTAAGTATTGAGGTCGTGACCCATCCCAAGGGCATCGAGGTGCAGATGTGGCTGCCGGACGCGCAGGCCGAGGCACTGGCCAGCCGCAGGCGGGCTATGGCGGGCCCTGTGGGGTGTGGCCTGTGCGGGATCGACAGCCTTGAGGAGGCGGACCGCGCTGTGCCAAAGGTCACAGCTGAGTTGACGCTGACCGCGCCTCAAATCGCGAAGGCCATGGCGGATCTTCGGGCGGGGCAAGCCTTGCATGATCGGACCCGTGCGGTGCATGGCGCGGGCTTTTTCGAACCAGATCAGGGGCTTGTGACTGTTCGCGAAGACGTCGGGCGCCACAATGCGCTGGACAAGCTGATCGGCGCTGTTGCGGATACAACAGTGGGGGCGATTGTTCTAACCTCGCGCGTCTCCATCGAAATGGTGCAAAAAGCGGCAATGGCTGGTGCGCCCGTGATCCTCGCTGTTTCGGCTCCTACAACTTTGGCCGTCGAGACGGCCGAGGCCGCCAATATCACCCTCGTCGCCCTTGCGCGCGCCGACACCTTTGAAATCTTCGCCCATCCCCACCGCATTCACACCGAGGACGCCACCGATGTCGCCTGACAAAATGGTCCGCATGGCCAACCAGATCGCCACGTTTTTCGAAACCCAGCCTGACGCCGACAAGGCGCAGCGTGTGGCCGATCACCTGAAAGAATTCTGGGAACCTCGAATGCTGGACCAGCTGGCCGCATATCTTGATGCAGGCGGTGACGGCCTTAGCCCGCTGGCGTTGGATGGCGCCCAAAGGGTCGTGAACGCCACGGCCTGATCTCTCTGGTTCTTAAATACCTCCGCCGGAGGCCAAATTCTCGTGAGAGAATTTGTATTCAAAATCTCCTTGAGATTTTGGGGCGCCCTCAGTGGAAGTCACGGCTTTTGGGGATGATCCGCACGTCGCGAGGATGACGTGAGGATGGCGCAGGCAGGGGGCGGTTGACCTCATCCGCATGGGCCATCGCGGTGGGCATGGCATCTGCCGACAAGGCCAGAAGCGCGTCGGAGCGGTCCTCCAGACGTTCTGCCACCACATGGATCACATCCACATCGCGCTGCACATAGCCATGGATGACAATGAGGCGCGATTGCATGATGATTTTGCGGTAAGCCTCCATCACCTTGGGCCAGATCACCAGATTGGCCACCCCGTGTTCGTCCTCGATGGTGATGAAACACACCCCCTTGGCCGATCCGGGCCGTTGGCGGATCAGCACCAGACCTGCCATCGACACCTTCTGCCAACCGCGCATGTGTTTGAGCTGCCCGCAATCGGTGTAACCTTGCCCCGCCAAAGACCGGCGCAAAAACGCCATGGGGTGTTTTTTCAGGCTCAGCCGCAGGGTCTGATAGTCAGCCACCACCTGTTCGCTGACAGGCATTTCCGGAAGGGCCACGGGGGCCTCGACCCCTTCATCACGGGCCTCTTGAAAGAGCGGCAAATCAGGTGCGTCACGCAGGGCTTTGGCATCCCAGAGCGCTTGACGGCGGTCGAGAAACATGGACCGCAGGGCATCGGCTTCGGCCAGTCGGCGCACGTGGGGGGCGGTCAGCCCTGCGCGCTCTTGCAGCTCTTTGAGGTCGCGGAAGGGGGCGTCACGGGCAGCAATCAGGCGGACGGCGGCGTCTTCGCGGAAGCCTGTGATCTGGCGCAGGCCCAGCCTGAGGGCGTAGCGCCCGGTGGCATCTGTGGGATTTGAGTTTTCTTGGCCAGATGAAGAGGGGAGGTGGTATCCGGTCAACGGCTCCAGCGTGCTGTTCCATTGGGAGTAATTCACATCCGGCGGGCGGACCTCAACCCCGTGGTCTTTCGCATCGCGGACCAGTTGGGCGGGGGCATAAAACCCCATGGGTTGCGAATTCAGCAAAGCTGCGCAAAAGGCATCGGGATAGTGGCATTTCAGCCAGCTGGACACATAGACCAATTGCGCAAAAGAGGCCGCATGGCTTTCGGGAAAGCCGTATTCGCCAAAGCCTTTGATCTGGTCAAAACAGCGCCGCGCGAAATCCTCGTCGTAGCCGCGCCGCATCATCCGGCCCACCATTTTTTCCTGCAACAGTTCAATCGTACCGCGTGACCGGAAGGTCGCCATGGCCTTGCGCAGCTCATTTGCCTCCGCAGGGGAGAATTCTGCCGCCTCAATGGCGATTTTCATGGCCTGTTCCTGAAAGATCGGCACGCCCAAGGTGCGACCAAGGATGTTCTTCAGCTCAGCCGGATCATGAGGGGGGCCTGGTGCGGGGTAGATCACCTGTTCCTCCCCGTTGCGGCGGCGCAGATAGGGGTGGACCATGTCGCCCTGAATGGGGCCCGGGCGGACGATGGCGACCTCGATCACCAGATCATAAAACTGGCGCGGGCGCAGACGCGGCAGCATGTTGATCTGGGCGCGGCTTTCCACCTGAAAGACCCCGATGCTGTCGCCGCGGCACAGCATGTCATAGACCCGCGGGTCCTCTTGCGGGGTGGTGGCCAGCGTCAAGTCACGGCCATACTGCTTTGATATCATATCAAAACATTTGCGGATACAGGTCAGCATCCCCAGCGCCAGAATGTCGACCTTCAGGATGCCGAGCGCATCAATATCGTCCTTGTCCCATTCAATGAACGTGCGGTCCGCCATGGCCCCGTTGCCGATGGGCACGGTTTCCGTCAGGGGCCGTTCGGTCAGGATAAACCCGCCCACATGCTGGCCCAGATGGCGCGGCATCCCGATGAGTTGCCCCGCCAGCAGGATCGTCCGCCTGAGCAGCGGGTCGGACATATCAAGACCGGCCTCCTTGGCGTGGTCCCCGTCCACATCCTTGCCCCAGCTGCCCCAGATCGTCTTGGCCAGCGCGCCGGTCACATCCTCGGACAGGCCCATGACCTTACCCACCTCACGGATGGCGGACCTGGGGCGGTAGTGGATCACTGTGGCACAAAGCCCCGCACGGTCGCGGCCGTATTTCTGATAGATATGCTGGATCACCTCTTCGCGGCGTTCATGTTCGAAATCGACGTCGATATCAGGCGGCTCTTTGCGTTCTTCGCTGATGAACCTCTCAAACAGCAAGGAATGTTGGGCGGGATCTACGGCCGTGATCCCCAGCACATAGCAGACGGCCGAATTGGCCGCCGACCCGCGCCCCTGACACAGGATTTCGGGCTGTGCGACGTGGCGGGCATAGTGGATGATGTCGTGAATGGTCAGAAAATAGCGCGCGATATCAAGTTTTTCGATCATCGCCAGTTCCTTGGCCAAAACGGCCTTCGTCGCCTCCGCCACGCCGTCCGGATAGCGCCAGGCGGCCCCTTCCCACGTCAGTTTCTCCAGATAGGCCTGGGGTGTCATGTCTGTGGGGATGACCTCACGGGGGTATTCATAGGCCAGCTCGCCCAGATCAAACGTGATCGCATCGGCCACGGCGCGGGTGGCTTGAATGGCATGGGGCCACTGGCGGAACAGGCGCGCCATTTCCGTGGGGGATTTGAGGTGGCGTTCGGCGTTGGGCTCCAACCGGCTGCCAGCCTCGGTAAGGGTGCAATGGTCGCGGATGCAGGTCATGATATCTTGCAAGGGGCGACGATCCGGCGCGTGATACAGCACGTCATTGGTGGCCAACAGGCGCAGCCTATGGCGCCGCGCCAGCGCATCGATCCGGTTGATGCGCAGCACATCATCGCCTCGGTAAAGGTAGGACGCCGCCAGATACTGCAGGCTGGGCAAGGTCTTGCACAACCGTGCCAACCCGCGCCCGTACAGCTGCACATCCTCAGAGGGTACTGCAATCAGGATCATCCCCTCTTGATGGGCGGCCAGATCGCCCAGTGTCAGATCACAGGCGCCCTTGGCCTGCCAGTTGCCATCTCGGTCGGTCATCCGGCCCTTGGAAATCAGCTGTGACAACCGCCCATAGGCGGCACGATCGCGGGGATAGGCCAGAAAGGCCTCACCTGTGATCAGTTCAATCCGCGCGCCCACAAGCGGACGCAGCTTTGCCTTGCGCGCCTCCCCCCAGATGCGCACGACGCCCGCCAAAGTGTTCAGATCCGCCACCGCGAGGCAATCATAGCCCAGCGACCAAGCCTCTGATGCAAGATCCACCGCATCCGACGCACCGCGCAGAAACGAAAAACATGAAAACATCCCTAACTCGACATAACCCGCCTTAGCGTTGGGCGTGAAAACACCGTCCTCGGGGAGGGTGCGACGCGGGTGCTGATGGTCATTCTCAGGCACGGGCTGCACCGCCCTTGATTCCAAGCCAAACTCGCCCATAAGAAGCACGTCGCAATAGCTGCGCAGACTCTGGCCGCGCGCATCTCTGCCGCCTCGCCACAAACGTGCCGGCGTGGCTCTCCCATTCTCTGGTTCTAAAATACCTCGGGGGACGCGCATCGCGCGGGGGGCAGAGCCCCCTCCGACACCGCCGACACAGCCACCGCCAGACCGCGCCGCAGGCGCGCCCCCCCGCCCGCCGCAGGCGCCGACCGCAGGTCGTCCCCCTCATGCGAACAATCCTTGCACACACCAGCGGGGCGCGCCGCCACGGCCATCGCCCACAACGCCTTCGCGAAACAGCCAGTACCGTTGCCCATGCTGATCCTCGATCCGGTAATAATCGCGCAACCGCGTGCCAGGACGGTCGGCCCACCATTCGGGCGCGATGCGTTCGGGGCCTTCGAACCGCACCACCTTATGGGTCTGACGCCGCCACATGAATTGCGCGGGCGGGCCTTCGGGCACGGCATAAAGGACGCGGATCTCTTCGGGGGGCTGCAACAGCCGCAAAGGGCGCGGGCGCGGATGGGGGGGCAGGGGTGCTGCGTCAGGCGCCATGGCGCAATGCCAGCCCTCGCGGCGTTCTGGGATGTGGCTGTCGCGGGGCGCGGGGCGGCGGATGTTGTCCGCGCCGAACTTGGCTGACAGGCGGTCCACCAGACGGGCCAGTTCCGTGCCCTCGTCGCTGCCGCCTTCGATGCGGGTTTGCACGACCTCGATATGTTCGACGACGCTGGCCTCCAAGGTGATCAGATCGAACCCGAAGCCGGGGTTGAGCCGTTCCAGCTTGTCCTCAAACAGGCGCAGAATGTGGCCCGCATCGCGGCTGGCTTGGGAGGTGGCGGCCCCGATGCGGTCGACCTCCCCGTCGGTGCGGTAGACGGTCAGGGTGATACGCCGCGCGCCAAGGCCTGCGGCGTGCAGCCCTGCGCAAAGCTCTTGTGCCATGTCGGGCAGATGTGGTTCGGGGTCCATCACAGGTTCCGGCAGGCTGGATTGGACGCTGAATTGCGGCGGGTCATCTGGGCTTTGCAGGGGTTCGGCCATGCGCCCCATGAGTTGGTCCAGCCGCAGCAGGGGATTCTGCACCAGTTCCGCCTTTTGGAACCGGCGCGCCAGTGACAGGCGCGGCACATCGGCCAGCGCGCCCACGGTTTTCAGGCCGAGCCGTTTGAGCAAAAGCACCGTGTCCGGATGCAGCCGCAGGGCGCGCACCGGCAGGGGGGCGGTTTTGGCTGCCAGATCCTGCGCCGTGCAGACCTCACGCACGCCACCGCAGCGCGACAGCGCCCAAGCGGCCCCGTGGGTGGGGGCGGTGGCAAGGTTTGTGTCCAGCCCCAAGGTGGACAGCCGCCCTTCGATTTCGCGCAGCATCGCCGCCTCACCGCCCCACAGATCGTCGGACCCGGTGGTGTCCATGGCCAGCCCCGCAGGCCCGTCGACTGTGGACCACGGGCACCAGCGGCGCACCCACAGCATCAACCGCCCCAAGGCGGCTTGGTCGCCGCCCACATCGGCAAATTCCACCCGCAGATCGGGCACCAGTGCGCGCATGTCCACCACCCGCGCGCCGATCTGGATGCCGTGCTGGTCAGCGGCGCGGTTGGTGGCATGGATGACGGGGCCGTGGGGGCCTTCGACGGCGAGGGCCACAGGCACCTCGGGCGGTGGGGCCTGCCCTGCGCGGTCCATGTGCCACTGCCAGCGGTTCATGGAAAAACGCGGGAAATGCAGCGCGGTGATGCGTCGGGCCAGAGGGTCTTTGGGGTCCGGCGGTGTAACTGCGCCTGCGGCGACACCCACCCGTTTGTCCTTGTGGTTTTTGGCGACCTTCGAGTTTGAAGGGGGTGTCGGTGTCGTGCTGGCCCGCCAGCGAGGTGTGCTTGGCGGGATGCCCACGGGGGTGAACGCCTCCTCCACTTGGGCATCGGGGGGCGGCAGATCCGTGACGCTAAGATCCACGGGCGGCGTGACCATCGCCTGTTGCAACGCGGCGATAGCATGGGCCAGCATTTGGGCCGTGTCCTGTGACCTTTGGGGGGTGGCCCCCTTGGGTTCAGGGGGGCGGGTCGGCGTTGGAAAGGGCAGGACGGGCAGCTTGTCCTCCCCCCTCATTGTCGCGCGGGCCGAAGGTGCGGGATTTTGAGTTTTTGGGGCCAGATGAAGGGGGGCATGGGATCAGCCATAGCGTGCCCCTGCCTCTGTCTGGCCTTCGACGCGATGGTCGAGGTGGAGTGTGCCGTCTTGCGCCCGTGCGACCCAATCGCCCGGTGTACCCCAGCGCGAGCGGAACAGGTTGGCCTGCCACAGCGGTTGACCCAGCGCGTGGATGTCATCTGGGTTGTGCATGGAGGCCAATGAGGCCACGCGCCAGCGCGCGCGTGCCGCACTGAGGTTGGCGTGGGCTGCGCGGCGGATCAGCCAAGCGGGCACTGCATGGGCCTCAGACCGCAGGGCCAGCCGTTTGGAGGCGGTGAAATCCAGTGCGGGTGGATCGCCCCAGACCTCCCCCACGACAGCGCCCAAGGTGGGGCAGCCCAAGCCCTGTTCCATCGCCCAGAGCACATCAACGGGTTTGGAGACATCCACGCGCAGCACGTCGATGCCATGGGGCAGGCCTGCCATGCAGATCACACCGGCCTCCTTGCGGCTGATGCGATCGGAAATCCACAAGACGGGGCCTTTGGTGATGTCGATTTGCGCCAGCATAAAGCCCAAGGCCGCCGCATCGGTGGCCTTGTCTGCAAAGAGTTCGCGCAGCGTGGGCTGGCTGTCGGCCTCGCCCTTGCGGCCAGCCGTTTCCGCCCGTTCCATCAACAGGTCGGTCGCAGATTTGGGCGGGGGCAGGGCGCTGCGCATGGACGATTCCGTGATTAATGTTCCTGTTATGTTCTAGTTTTGGGCGGGGTCTTGGTCAAGGGGTTTTGCCCCATAAAGGTCAGGGTTTCCCCGCTTGTTCGCCCTGCTTGTCCTTCATAGGGTAGGGGTAATGACACAGGCTCTCCATCCATGATCGCATCACTTCTTACGTCCCTGCGCCGCGACCATATGGACGTGACCCTGCGCCATGGACGCGGTCATGTGGTGCGGATTATGGAGAAGCCGGGGCGGTGGATGTCCGACGCGGATCTGGCCGCGTTGACGGCAGATTTGCGTGCCGTGGCGGCCAAAACGCTGGATACAGGCACGCTGAGCTACGGTGTTTTTGCAGGCGACCGCGACCGGATGCGCGACACGATCGTGACCTTGGTCAGCACCAAGGACGGCACGCCTGTGGCCTTTAATGCGCTGGCCGTGATGACGATCGACACCCAGCCTGCGCCTGTGGATGTATTGCATCTGGGGCTGGTGATGGTGGACCCCGATCAACGGTCGGGCGGGTTGTCTTGGGTTCTTTACGGGCTCACCTGTTTTTTGCTGTTTGTGCGCAATCAATTTCGGCCCCTGTGGATGTCCAATGTCACTCAGGTGCCTGCCGTCGTGGGCATGGTCAGCCAGATGTTTTCCGACATTTGGCCTGCGCCGGATGCGGGGCGGCGTACCCTGACCCATGTGTTGATCGCGCGGGGCATCATGGCGCAGCATCGCCATGTCTTTGGCGTGGGGGACGACGCGGGGTTTGACGAGGACCGTTTTATCATCACCAATGCCTACACAGGCGGGTCCGATGATCTGAAAAAGACGTGGGAAGCCGCGCCCAAGCACCGTGATGAGGTTTACAATACCTTTTGCGCCGATCAGCTGGATTACGACCGCGGCGATGACGTGCTGCAACTGGGGCGCATGGATTTGCCCGCGATCCGCCGCTATCTGACGCGGGAGGTTCCGGCCACGGCCATTTTTGGCGTGCTGAGCACGGCGATCTACGTGGCCCTTGGGCGGCTGATCCTGCCGGTGCTCTATTGGTTGGACACGCGCCGTGCGTTTTCAATCCTGCGGCCCGCGCGCGAGGACCGCAATGTTTGATTATGCCACATTCACCACCCGAAACATCGGTTTCGTCACCCCGCAGGAACCAGAGGCGCTGCGGGATGCAACCGGCTTTGTCTGTGGCACCGGTGGCATGGGCGGGGCCTGCATTCTGGGGCTGGTGCGCGCAGGCGTGGGGCGGCTGATCATCGCGGATCTGGACGCGTTTGAGGTCAGCAACCTCAACCGGCAGGTCTTTTGCTTCATGGACACTGTGGATCGCCACAAGGCGGAGGCCACGGCCGAGATCGCGCGCACCATCAACCCCGAGGTTGAGATTGAAGTCTATCATGCCGACTGGACGGATCGTGTGGATGATCTGATTGCGCGATCCGTGATTGTGGTAAACGGGACGGATGATCTGGGCGCGTCGCTGCTTTTGTACCGGCGGGCGCGGGCCTTGGGTCGGGCGGTGGTGGATGCCTATGCTTCGCCCTTGCCGTCGGTTTATGTGACCACGCCGGATGCTGTGCCCCATGAGGTTCGGATGGGCTATCCAACTGTCGGGACAGAGTGGGACCAGATCACGGACGACCAGCGGTCTGATGCATTTTTGAAGGAATCCGAATGGGTTGTGATCCATTCTTCATCCAGACACTACATTGATCTGGACATCGTGGGCGACGTTGTGTCTGGCAAAAGATCGCGGATGTCTTTTGCGCCCATGGTCATCACCACCGGCCAGTTGATGTGTTATGAAGTCATCAACGCAGCCCTTGGCCGCCCCCATGGCACGGACAATCGTGGTTACTTTTTCAACCCTTATGCCGCGCGGGTCGAACGGCCCAGACCGGCGTGGATCGCGGCCGTGCTGCGGCCACTGGTGCGGCGGTTCTTGGCGGGGTTGATGGGCTGATGGGACCGTCTGAGATTGGCAATCTGTTTCTATCTGCGTCGGCTTTGGCGGGGCTGATGATCGTCAGTCACGTGATCTCGGCCCGTGATGCTTGGGCGCCTTTGAACCGACGGTTCATCTTTGGGCTTCGGGTGATGATGGTTCTCTTTGCGGGGCGGGCGCTGTTTATTCTGACGGATGTGCAATTCTTCAGGTTTTTCATTCTGTTGGGCGCCTCTCTTATTCCAATATCCGTGTTGATTTTGACCGAAGGTTTGCTGCGCCGTCATGCGCCGCCGATGGCGAAGCTATGGGTCGCGGGGGGCACGGCTGTCTTTGTGGTGCTGTCCTTGTGGTGGCGCGACAGCATTGATCCTGCGCGGCTGGCGGGGCTTATGGTGTTCCAGCTCAGCGGGTTTGGCATTGCGGGATGGTTGGTTCTGCGCCGGGATCGTGCCAGCCTGAGTGCGGCAGAAAACCGATCGGTCGAGAGGATTGCCCTGTCTTTGGTTGTGTTGATCCCACTGGCAGCTGCGGATTTTCTGATGATATTTCTGGGGCTTCCGGCCCAAACCTCACCCTTGGGGGTGTTGTTTTTGTGCTGGCTTGCCGTGTCCTTGGGGCGGTCACAATCGCAGCACCGTGCGCCTTTGGTGTCCTTTTTGGCGATCGTCTTTGGGGCGGGTCTGTCGGGGCTGGTGACGGCCCAGATGGCGCAGATGGACAAGGACGCCACGATCCTGACCTTGGCAGTGATCTTGGCGGCGGTGTTGGTTGCGGTCCTTTTCATCGAAGCACAAAGCCTGAGGGCCGAGGAACGCTCCCAAACCTTGTTGCGGCATCTGGCCGATGACCGGTCCCGCGATGCGCTGGGGTTTCTGCGGGGGCTGCAATCCCATCCGCTGGTCGAGGGCGCGGTGCTGGTGCAGGGCGATCAGCTGGCCGATCTGGACAGCGACGTCCTGCGTCATATTTTTGCGGTCCGTCCGGTTCTCAGACGTGCCGATCCGCCGTTCACGGACGGGGCCGAAGGGGATCATATCGCCCACCTGTTCGATCTGTTCGACGCCAGTCACATCCTGTTGGCGGCGGACGACCCACTGACCCTTGTGGCGCTGTCGATGCCTGCGCTGGCCACGTCGCCACGGGCTGAACTGGAGCTGGCAGCCGTGCAGCGGATGGCGCGATTGATGGCGGCAAATTCATGATCTCAAACGATATATTCGAGGCTTGCGTGGCCCGTGCCGCCTTGGCACCCACGGTGCACAACACCCAACCCGCGCGCTGGACGCGTGAGGGGGACATCCTGTCCTTGTTCTGTGACACGGACGTGGGCCTGACCGTTGGCGACCCAACGGGCCGTGACGCGGCGCTGTCCTGCGGCGCGGTGTTGGAGGCGATGATGCTCGCCCTGTCGGCCCACGGGGTTGGCGCGCGGGTGGCGTATACGGGTCACGCCACAGAACCTGGTCATGGCCTTGTGGCCGTGGCCCATCTGACCCTGCAGCGGGCTGAGGAAGACAGGCTGCACAGCCAACTGGAAGACAGGTTCACATGGCGCGGGGCGTTTGAGGACACGCCGCCCGCGCTTTATGGGTGGACCCGCCCCGACATGCGTTTGGTTCTGACCGATGCGGAACGCCACTGGATCGCCGCCCAAAACGATGCGGCCAGCCTTGCGATCATGGGCGATGCGCTTTTCAGGGACGAGCTTGTCGCTTGGATGCGTTTGTCAGACCGGCACCCGCGCGCGGGGGTCGATGGGATGGACCGCCACGCCATGCAGATGTCCGCGGGGCAGGCCCGATTGGTGCCTTGGGTCTTGCTGAAGCTCTGGCCTGTGTTGTCTGCCCTTCGACTCACCAAGGGGCTAACGGCGGAGGGTTCGATGACATCAAGATCGCCCGTTATTGCCTTGTTTCACCGCGATATTTCAGAAAATCCAGTTGTGTCAGGCCGCGCTTATCTGCGCCTGTGTCTTGAGGCCGCGTCGCTGGGATTTGCTGGCTGGCCCATGGCGGCATTGTCCGATCACGGACCGACCCAGACGGCCGTCTACCAGCATTTCGGTTTGCCGCCCGACCGACGGCTGGTGCAGGCGATCCGTTTTGGACGGCCCACCGGCGACGCGCCCCCCCGTGCGCGGCGACCACTGGGCGAGATTTTGCGCTAATCCACCGGCAATCCGCTGGGCACCGCGTCAGGGCGTCCTAAGGGGCGGCTGTCCGCTGTGGCGCCGGTGAGGCTGTGCAAGAACGCTTCGATATCAGCGATTTCCGCCTCGGACAGGGTCACCGGATCGATATCGAGGACGGCCGCCTGACGGGCCATTTCACGCACATCTTGCTGGATCACGAAATCAACACCCAAAAAACGGTCCGTCGCGGGCAATGCGGCCATGGCCGGTGTCCACGCCGCACGGGCGGCGGCAGGGTTTGAATGGTGGCGGATCATGTCGCGCAACGTGGGGTAGGCCCCGTTGTGCCCGTAAGGTGCCGTCAGGGCCACATTCCGCAGGGACGGTGTGCGGAACCGGTAAGCATCTGATAACAGGTCGGTTTCCCCCATGCGCCCCACATCGCGGGGCATCTTGTCAAAAGTCCGCGTGCGGCCCGGCCCGAAGGCGGGAAGGCCAAGCGCGTAAAACCCCTGATCGGTGAATAACGGGCCGGAATGGCACGACGCGCAGCGCGCTTCGTCAAAGAACAGCGCGCGGCCCCGTTCGGCGTCTTCTGGCAGGGCTGTGCCCGTCAGCCACGCGTCATAGGGGCTGTCGAAACTGCGCCATTCGGAGGTGATGAACGCCCCCAGCGCATTGCCGATTTCAACGATGGTAATGTCCAAAGGATCGTCAACCGTTTCAAAGGCTTCGGTGAACATCCTCACGTATTCAGGTTCGGCCCGCACACGTGCAGCAAGGATAGGCCAAGCGGCGTCGATCCTGTCATGGGTGGCACCCGCAATGTCATTTTCACCGGGGTTTCCGGCCATTTCGAACTGGGCGGTCATCGGGAACAGGGCCTGCGCTGCGACGATGTTGTCGAGTCCTTCCGGCAGCCATTCTTCTGCGGGGGAATCGAAGCCATTCCCGAACTGGTCAGAGACCTCTAACCGGCCATCGTGAAACAGCACGTTGACGGAAGTATGCCCCAGATTCCACAGGGCAGGCGCGTTGCGCGGCACCCGTTTGCGGATGTCGCCGATGGTGCGGTCCGGCCCCACGCCAACCCCGCCTTCACCAATCCCTAGGCTTAGCCCGTCGCCACCTGCAAGGTTGTGGTTATGACAGGTGCCGCAGGAAATATTGCGGTTGCCTGACAGAATTTTATCATAAAACAAAAGCTGCCCAATTCGCGCTTGCGCGGGGTCCGCATCCACGAAATCATCCAGAGTTATCGGGTCGGCCACAGCGGTGCTGACCCCCAGAAAACAAAGGGATATCGCGGTATGGACAGCGGATGGAAAAGGTTTGGCGGGCGGCTTGTACATGGTGCTATTTTGGCCGGTGGATTGGCCATGGCAAGCCCTATTTTTGCCGCGGACCTAGAAGAGGCGCGCGATCTGATGGAGGCGGGCGATTTCGTCGAGGCCCGCGCCATGTTCGAGGTCCTCGCACGGTCTGGCAATGCCGATGCGGAGGAACTGATCGGGGTGATGTATGCCCTTGGCCTTGGCGTTGAACGCGACGATGAACGCGCGTTTGAGTGGTATCTGCGTGCGTCCCTGAAAGGTCATCCCGGGGCGCAGTCGGGGCTGGGCTGGTATTATGAAATCGGGCGGGGCATGCCCGCGCCCGATCTGGTGCGCGCCTATCTGTGGTACGCGCTGTCTGCGATTGGCGGGGACGTGGATGCGCCGGATTCACTGGAGGAGCTGACGCCGCGCATGACCTCAGAACAACGCGCCCGCGCGCAGGTGCTGATCGACGATTACCGGCCTTGGATGTATCCGTTTCGGTGATCCAAGTCAGGACCTGGGCACCGAATAAATCACACCTCGAAGTATGCGATCATTGTCGGATAACACAAAGCAATAATAATCAAGACGAGCCAGCTGGTACTCGCGTCGCATACTTTCGTTCATTGTCTGCTCTAGTGCTTCTCTGTTGGGGTCTGCCCCATCGGGCGCTCTTTCACATCGGCTCCATTGACTCTCAAGCCAAGATGGAACCTGCATGGTAATTCCACGATATCGGCGTTCCGGATGCGCTGCGGTTAAACGTCTGAAAATATCTGATTGATTGGCTGCACTTTGATTCGATGGGTTGTCTTCAACCACAATTGCCCGAAAACCGTTTCTGAAGCTGACTCCATATTCGTTTTGAGCCAAGTCTGGCAGGGAGAAATATCCTCCGCGTTGAAGATCGAAAGCCGTGTAAGCGAATGAGCCTATCAATCCAAGGGCGATCAGCTTCCAGAACCAGTACCTCATGTTTCACAGCCTTTTCTTTCAACCTTGTCAGGAGGATGACTGGAGGTTGCGGTGTTTGCAACACTACTTGTGGATGTGTTTGTTGCTTTAAGCACCGTCCGAAGTGGCTCAGTTGTCAATCCAGCCATATGTCAGATTTAGCAGCGCCCGGACCGCCCGCACCCGTGCGGGCGCGACGCAACTTCAAATGTCAGAACTCAAAAAAAGGCCGCTCCGGTTTCCCGAAGCGGCCCCTTTGTTGAATCAATCGACCCTTAGTTCAGGTCGGCTGCGTAAGCGGCTTCCATATCGGCCTCGACCTCATCCACGGCGGCGATCAGCGCGTCGAGGATTTCGTCACCACCGTCCACGTTCGCGCGGAACCAGTCCTGCACGGGGGCAGCGGCTTCGGCGAACATGGCTTTTTCTTCGGGTGTTGGAACGTAAAGTTCACCACCACCGGCGACGAAGTCTTCGTAGGCTTGGATGGATTTACGCTTGGGCGAGGCAAATGTCGCCTGCTGCAGGGCGTAGAAACCGTCCACGATCACGCGGCGGTTGGCTTCGTCCATACCGAGGAACGTCTCGTTGTTCATCCACCACAGGGCACCCATGTAGGCGTGGCCGTCCAGCGTGACATACTGCAGACCCGCATCGGGGAACTTCATGCCCATGATGTCGGTGATGCCGTTCTTGGATCCGTCCACGACGCCTGTCTGGAAGGATGTGAACAGCTCAGGCCATGGGATCGGCGTGGGGGAGGCACCAAGGGCGCGGACCAGTTCTTGCGGCAGGTCGGCCACAACCGTGCGGATTTTCAGGCCTTCCATGTCGGCTGGGGTCTGAACCGTGCGCTGGGTGTTGGCAAAGTTGCGCCAGCCACCTGTATTACCAATCGTCATCAGGCGAATCGTGTCGTCGGATGTCTCAAGCGCCATGTCGCGCATGGTGCGGACGAAATCACCCTGAAGGACGGATTCGGCCACACGGTCATCGGCCATCAGATACGGCAGGTCGAGGACCTGAACGTAAGGGAAGATGCCAGCGGCACCGCCAGAGGTGGAGATGTAGATGTCGATGGAACCCTCAGACACGCCCTCAAGGCATTCCGCACCGGTGGAACACAGCTGTGTACCGATGAACAATTCCACCTCGATCGCGCCATTTGAGGCGGCTTCGACGTAGTTTTTGAACACGACCAGACCGTCATAGTCTTCGTCGTTCTCATTCGAGTTGGCCGTCGCGCGCAGTGTCATGACGTGGCCGTCGGCAAAGACCGGCGTGCTTGTCATCGTGTAGGCGGCGATCATGCCGGCGGTTGCGAGATACTTCATCATTTTTGGTTTCCTCCCATTTATGAAGTTCAGTTTGCGGGTGGCTGAGGGCTAATGCAAGCCATGTAGCCGATGTCAGGCGGGCATCCGAGGAAGTCCGCGAGATAGGGGACGGTCATGCTGATCTGGGGGAAATAGGTGATCAGGAAGATCACGACGATTTCCACAGCCAGAAACGGCAGGATCGCTTTGGCGATGGTTTCGACCTTTTCGCGACTGACTGTTGAGGCGACGAAGAGGACAAGGCCCATGGGCGGCGTGGCCAGACCCACGGTCAGGTTCACGGACATGATGATGGCGAAATGCACAGGGTGCACGCCGATGTCCGTAAAGATCGGGCCGAGGATTGGCCCAAGGATGATGATCGCGGGGCCTGCGTCCAGAAACATGCCGACGATGAACAGCAGGATGTTGATGAGGAACAGCAGGATCAGCGGGTTTTCACTGAGGCCAAGGATCACGTCCGCCATGGTGGTGGCCGCACCGGAGGTGGCGACGATGGTTTTGAACGCCACGGCAGCGCCGACCAGCAACAGCACAGCGGCCGAGGCGAGGGCAGAGCGTTGCAGTACATCAAAGAAATCCGCCCATGTGAGGGATTTGAGGACAAACACACTGACCAGCAGGGCATAGGCCACGGCGATGGTGGAGGCTTCGGTGGGCGTCATCACGCCAATCAAGATACCGCCCAGAATGATGATGGGCGTTTGCAGCGGGGCCACGGCCTTTTTGCAGACCACGCGGAAATCAGATGACACTTGCCCGCGCATCCAGATCAGGAAGACATGGGACAGGACCAGCAGGATCGCCAGCGTCAGCCAGAGCATCGTCCCCTCGGGCCGCGCGACACCTGCGATGGAGGACCCAAGCCGGAACACCGCCCAGAAGATGCCCATCAGGTTGATGCGCAGCAGGATGAAGCTGAGCACAGATTCGACGCGGGTGATCGACTGGTTTTTGGTGACGATGCGTTCAGCCTTGGGCAGGTCGTAGCGGTCGGCCAACAGCCGCACCATGACCATCAGGCCCACGCCCACCAACACCCCCGGAACGATGCCCGCAAGAAACAGCGCCGCCACGCTTTCGCCCATGACATAGGCGTAGATAATCATGATGCCCGAAGGCGGGATGATCGGCCCGATGACCGATGACGCGGCGGTGATGGCGGCGGCGAATTTGCGGGTGTAGCCGTTTTTCTCCATGGCTGGGATCAGGGTGGACCCCAGTGCGGATGTGTCGGCCACGGCAGACCCTGACAGGCCCGCAAACAGGATCGACGACAGAATGTTCACCTGCGCCAAGCCACCGCGCAGGTGGCCCATGAAGGCTTGGGAAAATTCGACCAACCGCGTGGTGATCCCGCCGCGGTTCATGATCTCACCGGCCAGCATGAAGAACGGCAGCGCCATCAGCGGGAAACTGTCGATGCCGGTGTAGACGTTGCGGTAGAGGATCGCGAGGTCGCGTTCGTTGCCGGTGACCCAAGTCATGAAGCCGGGCGCAAAGAGCAGGGCGAAGACCACCGGCGTGCCGATCATCAGGATCGCAAGGAAGAGGGGGAGGAACCAAATGAGCATTATGACGCGCTCCCGATTTCTTCGTTATCCCCCAAGGGGGTGAGGCCGGCATCGCGGCCCAAGAGGGTGAGGATCTGACGCAGGATCAATTCCACGCAGACGAGGATCAACAGGTTAATCCCGACCCAGAGGGCGAGGTATTGGTAGTAGTTGCTGAATTTCGTGCCGCATTTGCCGATCTCAATCCCAAAGGGCCACCGCAGGGTGGAGGAACAGCCACGCCCGGACAGGCTGTCCACGTGATTGTTCAATCCCTTGTCCCACATGACCAGCAGCACGGCAAAGGACATGGCGAACAGGATGAGGGAGAGGATCGCGGCCAGTCGTGCATTCAGCGCGCGTTCCAGCATGTCGATGGCCACGAAGCCGCCGTGGCGGTAGGCGATGGGGGACATCAGGCCCACCAGCCAGAGCATCCCGAACCGCGCGGCTTCTTCGGTCCAGTTGGGGGCATCGTTGAAGACATAGCGCATCAGGACCTGCAACAGGATGAAGCAGACCATGGCGATAAGCGCACCGATCGAAATCCATTTCCCGATGGGATGCAATGTCGCGTTGATGGCCGCATGGGCGCGGGCGCCCGCCATGGGGCGGATCAGGCAGGCCAGCCAAAGAAGTCCGGCGAGGGCGGCGACAAAAGCCATGTCTCCCAACCCTATGGCGTCGGCCAAAGCCTCTCGCCGGTCTTCAAAGGCACCGACAGCAAGGATCGCCACGTAGGCTGTGCTGACGGCGATGATTGCAAGACGTCCTCCCAACGGCTTGCCCTCCCTATTTGGGCCTTTCGGCCTGATTTCAGGGGCTTATGCCCCATTCTTCATCCTTTTATCGCGACGAACCGGCCCCCTTGGAACATCAGGGGCAGACCGTCGCGCACAGATGCGCCAATCACGCGACCGACGATGATCGTATGGTCGCCTGCATCATGTTCGGCGTCCTGCGTGCATTCGAACCGGGCCAGACAGCCGTTGATCAGCGGCACGTCCTTGTCGCCTTTGTGCCAATCCAACCCGTCAAACGCGTGTTTGTCACGGGTAAAGGCATCGCAGATGTCTTGTTGGTGGGCGTCCAGCACATGGATCGCGAAGTGAGGAGCGCCTGAGAAGTCATTGAAACGTTTTGAAGATTTCGCAGGCGACCACAGAACCAAAGGCGGCTCCAGCGACACTGAGGCAAAGCTGTTGGCGGTGATGCCAACGGGTCCGTCCGCACTTGGCACGGTCACAATCGTCACGCCGGTGGCATAGGCCCCCAAAGCGTCGCGAAAGGCGCGCGGGTCGTCTGTGGGGTTGAAGACCTCCACTTACGGAACCTCATGGCCGAGGGCGGCCTCATAGAGTTTGAACCACGTGGGCCGGTCAAGTTCTACTTTAAGAGCGTCGGAGAACCCTTTGATCCGGCTGAGGTTATTGGTTCCCATGACCGGCATGATCCCTGCGGGGTGCGCCAGCAGGAAAGCCACGGCAATGGCGGCACGGTCCACGCCGAAATCGGCGGCAACGGCGTCCATGGCTTTGGCCACGGCGCTGTCGTCGGTCATCAACGCACCGCCGCCCAAGGGCGACCATGCCATTGGCGGGATGCCGCGTTCTTGCAGATAGGCGAGATCGCCGTTGGTGAAGGGGTCGATGTGGCCCAGTGACATTTCGATCTGGTTGGTGACCAGCGGGGTTTTCATCGCCGATTGCAGCAGGGTCCAGTCGTGCAGTTTGAAGTTGGACACGCCAACGCTGCGCACCTTGCCAGAGGCCACGACCTCATCCAGTGCCGCACCGGTTTCGTGATGGTCCATCAGCGGATCGGGGCGGTGGATCAGCAGACAGTCAATTTTGTCGATCCCCATCAGGCGCAAGGAATGATCGACCGAATTTACGATATGGTCACGGCTGGTATCGTAATACTTGCCAGGGCTGTCGGCGTAGCGGCCTGCGGGGATGAGGATGTCGCATTTAGTGACAACCTCAATCTGGTCGCGGATAGATTGGGTAAGGCCCGCACCCATGATTTCCTCGGCCATGTAGCCGCCGTAAATGTCGGCCTGATCCATGGTTGTGATGCCCTGTTCCAGACAGGCCTCAATCTTGGCTTGGACGGCTTTGGGGCTGGTGTCCTCCACATCGCCCAGACGCCACATGCCGTAAACGATGCGCGAGAAGGAGAGGTCGGATGTGATATTAACGCGGGTCATTGTATTGGCCATTAGGTCCGTGGTCCGTTTCCGAGGGGGGTTGCGGGGGTGTCTGCGGGTACTCTGCCGTAGGCGTGGGGCAGTGAACAGGTCTCAAGTTCTGGCATGACGAGTTTTCCGAAATATTCGGCCTCGTCGATGTGGGGGTAGCCCGAAAAGATGAAGGCGCGGATGCCCATTTTGCGGTAGGTTTCGATCTTGCTGAGGATTTGATCGGCAGAGCCCACAAGGGCCGCGCCACAGCCAGACCGCGCACGGCCTACGCCTGTCCACAAGCCCGGTTCGACGTAGCCGAATTTATCGGCCAATTCGCGGGCTTTGGCCTGATGCGCCACGCCAAGGCTGATGCTGTCATGGGCGCGGTCGCGGATCAGTTTGCCGTAGTCATCGTCAAGTTTGCTGACGATGTAATCGGCGTATTCGCGGGCCTCGGCTTCGGTGTCGCGCACGATCATGTGGACGCGCAGGCCGTAATCCAGCGTGCGGTCGTATTTTTCGGCCACGGCGTTCACATCGCGCATCCGTTGGGCAAGGTTTTCTTCGGGTTCGGGCCACATCAGATAGACGTCACAGTGCTGACCGCACAGGTCCAACGCCGCCGGAGAATAGCCACCGAAGTAAAGCAGCGGTCCGCCGGTCTGGTAGGGCGTGGCGGGGGCGGTGGGCACACCTTTGAACTGGTAAACCTCACCCTCGTAGTTGATTTCGTCTTGGGTCCAGGCCTGTTTGAGGATCTCAACCACCTCGCGGGACCGCTGATAGCGAAAGCCGCTTTCGGCCACTTCGCCTGGGAAATCCGACGAAATGATGTTGAGGGTCAGGCGGCCTTTCATCATGTGATCCAGCGTCGCCACCGTGCGCGCCAGCATGATGGGCTGCATTTCCCCGCAGCGGATTGCGGCCAGTATATTGATGCGGTCGGTCAGCGGCGCCATGCCGGCCACAAAGCTCAGCGTGTCTTGGCCGACTTGGTAGGATGACGGAGCCAGCACATTGCGAAATCCCTGTTTTTCAGCGGTCAAAACGATGTCGCGACAGTGTTCCCATGAGGACCGCAGGTCACCATCGGGCACGCCGAGGAATTGGTAATCATCTGAACACAAAGCGGAAAACCATGACACTTCGGAGGCTGCGAGGTCCGCACTTGTCACTGGAACGATTGTCATGATTCCCCTCCCAAGGTTCGTGTATTGCCTCTTGCGTAGCACGGCGGTTTCATTGCATCAATCCTGTATCAATTTTATTCGCGCTTTGGGAGGAGGGCGATATGTCAGACCGCCAGCGCCGCCCTGAACAGACCGGAGCGCTTCCAAAATACGTCCAAATCGCCGAAGGGTTGATCCGCGACATCGCTGCGGGCCGTTTGGCCGATGGCGCACGCCTGCCGCCTGAACGAGAGATGGCAGAGCAATTGTCGATTTCCGTCGGCACCCTGCGCCATGCCTTGGAGGTCCTTGTGGACAAGGACCTGCTGGAACGGGTGCAAGGGTCCGGCAACTACGTGCGGGCGCGGGCAGATGTGTCGTCCGTCTATTCGTTTTTGCGCATCGAACGGCGCGACGGTGGCGGCCTGCCCACGGCGGAGGTTTTGTCGATTGACCACATGGCCGCCCCGCGCGACGCAGGGTTTCGCAGCCCCAACGGTTTCCGGTTCCGCCGGTTGCGGTTCATGGATGATGTGCCCGCCGCGATGGAAGAAATCTGGCTGGACGGGGCGGTGACCGACACGGTGGATGAACGGGCGGTGTCGGATTCCCTTTACCTGTATTATTCCGAGAGCCTCGGGCTGACGATCACCTCAGCCGAGGACCGTGTGAATGTCGCGGCGGTGCCTGCTTGGGTGGATGTGCGGTTTGGCCTCTCAGCGGGGCAGATGGCGGGCTATATCGAACGCACGGGCCGGTCACAGGCGGGTGAAACCGTCGAATTTTCAAGAACATGGTTCGATCCGAACCACATCAACTACGTCTCAAGATTGGGGAAAAGCTGACAATGGCAACTGGCACGCAAGACATGGTGAATTACGGGCTGATCGGCTGCGGTATGATGGGACGGGAGCATATCCAGAACATAAACCTGCTGCCACAGGGACGGGTGTCCGTCGTCTATGATCCAGTCGAAGACCTCGCGAAAAGTGCGGCGATTTTGGCGGGCAAGGATGGGGCTGCGGCCCCGGCCCATGTGGCCGCAACCTTGGATGATCTGTTGTCGTTTGAGGACCTGGATGCGGTGGTCATCGTCAGCCCCAACAACATCCATATGGACCAGTTGCGCCAGATCGTGGCCAAGCGGCCCATGCCGATCCTGTGCGAAAAGCCGCTTTATACGGACCCCGCCGATGCCGCCGAACTGGACACGCTGTTCAAGGGCTATCCGCATCCCGTCTGGGTCGCCATGGAGTACCGATATATGCCGCCCGTGGCCGCGCTGATTGAACAGGCCGAACAGGCCACCGGCGGGATCGCAATGCTAACCATCCGCGAACACCGGTTCCCGTTTCTGCCCAAGATCGGCGACTGGAACCGATTTAACGAGAATACCGGCGGCACATTGGTCGAAAAATGCTGCCATTTCTTCGATCTGATGCGGGTGATCCTGCAGTCAGAACCCGTGCGGGTGATGGCCAGCGCGGGGCAGAATTTCAATCACGTGGATGAAGACTATGACGGCCGCCGTCCGGACATTTGGGACAACGGCTATGTGATCATCGACTTCGCCTCAGGCGCACGCGCCATGTTGGAATTGTGCATGTTCGCGGAAGGCAGCCAGTACCAAGAAGAGATTTCAGCCGTAGGCCCCAAAGGCAAAATCGAATGTCTGGTGCCCGGTCCGGGCCGGTTCTGGCCTGCCAAGCTGGGGCCAGCGCCCGTGCCGCAGCTGATTATTAGCCCGCGTGCGCCGAAAGGTCCGATTACCATGGATATCCCCGTTGATCCCACGTTGCTTGAGGCTGGGGATCACAACGGATCGACATTTTATCAACACCAGCGGTTCAACGCTGTCGTGCGCGGGCAGGGCGGGGTTGAGGTCACGGTGTCGGACGGGGCGAAGGCCGTGGCCATGGGCCTTGCGGCCCAGCACTCGGCGGCCACGGGGCAGGCGGTTGATCTGACAGCGCGGACCTAAAATTCCGGAATTTTAGGGGCGGGGCCAGATCTGCGGGAACCAGTCAGTCCGCAGTTTTTGGCCCTGCTGCATGTCATGGCCCGGAAAGGGCGGTGACGTAGGGCCGGGGCGTTCGGTGTAGCGGGCATCATCGCCCATCAGTCGCAAAGAAAACGCTCGGCGGCGCTGCGTTGTCTCATTCCCGCGCGCGCCGTGCAGGATGTTGTAGTTAAAAGCCACGGCATCGCCCGGCTCCATCTGCCATTCTTCCACACGCATGCCTTCGGCATCGGGGTCCGGCACGGGCATATAGGTGTCGTCGTCTGGATAGAATGACGTCTGCGCCAACCAGCGCGTCGGCAGCACCGGTTTTGGCCACAGATGTGACCCCGCCACACAGCGCAAGGATGCGTCGGTCACTGGATCAAGGGGCGACCAAAAGCTGACGGTTTGTCGCCCTTCGACGAAGTAATAGGGGCCATCAGTGTGCCACGGTGTGGGTTTTGAGGTGCCCGGTTCCTTGACCAGCACATGATCGTGAAAAAGCTGCACCGTTTGGCTTCGCATGAGGTCGGCTGCGACCTCAGCCGCGGGGCTGTCTGCGATGACCTTTTGAAATTCAGGGATGCGTTGCCAATTGCAGTAGTCGTCGAAAAAGCGACCCTTTTCGTGATCATGCAGGTTTTCTGCCGCATAGGGTCCCGGATCGGCCATGTTGCGGTCAACGCCTGCGCGCAGGGCGTCCACGTGACCCGCGAACAGCCCCTTAATCAGGACAACACCGTCGCGCTGGAAGGTGTCGATATGGGTTTGGGAAATCAACGAATGTGTCATGCCCCAAGTGGTGGCCGCCCCGCGCCGCGCCGTCAAGGGATGACAGGGGCAGGTGGCGGGTCTATATGGCGCCCATAACCCATCTTTTGCACACCTCCGCACGCCTATCCGTGGCCCCCCATGATGGATAGTAGCATTTTATAAGTGAATACAGGCGCTTGCGGCATCCCCTGTGCAATCTGTGTTCAGGGGGCGATCTTGCGTTCTCGCGCTCCAGCGGGTCTGGCGTTCCGTCTGGCGCTATACGTGCCGCATCCCGCCAAACTGGACTGGGTCGAGATTACCGTCAATCAGGAAAGCCTCGCTTATGAAGGCACGATGATCCTAGATTACCTGATGCCGCGATGGATGATCTAGGTGATCTATCTGTCCCCGATCATTCCGCCTCCGGCGGTTTCAACCTGTTTTCATATGCGATGATGCGCGCTGACGATTGTGGCAGTGGTCGATACCCTGTTCGTGTTTTATGATTTTTTTTGCCTGCTTGCCGGTCTCGGGACCCAGCACCTCATCTACATCATAGCGCGCAAAAAGTGCGCGCGCGCATGTCCGATGCTCTTCGCTTGAACGCGTCTCAAACCGGCGGGCTGGCCCAGTCACCTTCAAATCCATACCGATGTCTGGTCTACGGCCCGGGCAGGATCCCGGCCAGCAGCCCGAGGAACAGCGTGGCAAGCAGTGCGACCACGACTGTTGCGCGTGTCAGACCGGCGCCTGAACCGGATCGGCACTCCTCTGGGGCGGTTCGATACATCGGTACGATGAGCCGCAGGTAAACCCCAAGCGCCAGCACCGAGTTCAGGACGCCGATGATCGCAAGCCACAGATACCCCGCCTCGACCGCCGCCGAGAGCAGGTAGAACTTGCCCACGAAACCGAAGAGCGGCGGGATGCCGGTCAGTGACAGCAGGAACACCACCATCGCCGCGCCGAGCCACGGTTGGGTGCGCCCGAAGCCTTCGAGATCGCCCAGATCGCGCCCGGCCAGCAGGACAACCGCAAAGGCGCCGAGGTTCATCGCCACGTAGGCGGCGGCGAAGACCAGTATTCCCGGAACGGCAAAGCCGCTGGCCCCAAGGGAGACGACGCCCATCAGGAAATATCCCGACTGTGCCACCGAGGAATAGGCGATCAGGCGCACAAGGTTGGTCTGCACCAGTGCGGCGAGGTAGCCATAGGTCATTGTCGCTGCCGCGATCACTGCCAGTGCCAGAGGCCAGCCACCGTCACGGGGCAGGTCGCGCAGGACCTGCGCGAAGGCGAAAAAGGCGGCCGCCTTGGTGATGACGGACAGGTAGGCCGCGATCGACACGGGCGCCCCCTGATAAGCGTCCGGTGCCCAGAAATGGAACGGCACCAGCGATCCCTTGTATCCCAGACCGACGATGATGGCGATCAACCCGGCGATGGTCACAAGTGTCTGGCCCTGCAACTGGCCCAGCTCCGAAAACAGGGTCGATCCGGTGCCGCCGAACCAGAAGGTCAGCCCGTAGATCATCACCGATCCGGTGACCGCGCCGAAGACGAGGTATTTCATCGCCGCCTCGGTGGCGGCATCGTCGCGGGGCCAGGCCACAAGCGCGAAAGAGCCCAGACCGGTCAGCACGACACCGATTACCACCACCATCATGTCGCCAGCCCCCGACAGCATCAGCGCACCAAGGGTCACGAGCACGACGAGGGATTGAACGCTGCCCTCGCGCGGGCGACCGGCGATTTCGGCCCGGACGAGCAGCAGGGACAGCGCAGTGCCGGGCAGCAGGATCAGCTTGGCCCAGCCCGAGATCAGGTCGATCCGGTAGGTGCCGCCGAAGACGGTGGCGTCGACGCTCAGCATCGGCAGCGTCAGCAGGGTGGCCGCCGCAAGCCCGGCCAGACCGATGGCCAGCACCAGCCGCGCCGCGCGGAACATCTCCGCGACGATCATCAGCATCGCCGCGGCGGCCAGCGTCAGCTCCGGCGCCAGTAGGGCAAGATCGCGGCCCATCTCCATCAGTTGGCCAGACCCGTCATGGTGGTGTGGATCATGTCGATCAGCCAGCCGGGCGCGACACCAACCAGAACGGTCAGGATCAGAAGCGGGACGATCACCAGCTTTTCACGCCTGTCCAGATCCGGCATGTCGGCCCATTTCGCGTTCATCTCGCCCAGGAAGACGCCCGCGATGGCCCGCAGATACAGCGCCGCCGTGACCACGATGGCGAGGATCGCGATCAACCCCCAGGGCATGCCGTTCAGCGTGGCGAGGAAGATCTGGAATTCGGCCGGGAAGTGCGCCAGCCCCGGCAGCCCGAGAGAGGCGAAGGCCGACAGGACGAACGCCCAGCCAAGCCACGGCAGCCGCCCCAGCAACCCGCCGAAATCGCCGATCCCACGGGTATGCGCCCGGTCCTGCAACATGCCCACAAGGAAGAAGAGCGCCCCCGTGACCAGCCCGTGGCTGACCATTTGCAGGGTCGCGCCGTCCAAAGCGATGGTCCGGATGCGCGGCTCAGTCGCCAGTGCGGCGATGGCAACCCCCATCACCACGTACCCCATGTGATTAACGGACGTGTAGGCGATCATCTTCTTCAGGTCGCTTTGCGCCAGTGCCGCGAAGGCCCCGTAAAGCGCGCTGACCACCCCGAAGGCGAGGATGACCTGTCCGGCCTGCGCGAAAGCCTCGGGCGTCATCTGGTAGGCAAAACGCACCAGCCCGTAAGTGCCGAATTTCAGCATCACGCCGGCGAGGATCACGCTGCCCGCCGTGGGCGCTTGCACGTGCGCCGCCGGAAGCCAGGTGTGGACCGGGAAGGCCGGGATCTTGACGGCGAAGGTCACGAGCATCGCGATCAGCGCCAGCATGGCAGGAAGCCCGCCCAGTGCGGTGCCCTCGACCCAGACACGCATGTCGAAGGTGCCCGATCCGAGGTAAAGCCCGATGATTGCCAGCAGGAGCGGCAGCGAGCCCAGAAGCGTGTAGAGAAAGAACATGAGTGCGGCCCGCTGACGCTCTTCATAGCCCCAGCCTGCGATCATGAAGTACATGCCGACCAGCGAGACCTCGAAGAAGACGTAGAAGAGCAGGCCGTCAAGCGCCATGAACGTGCCGAGCGAGGCGGTTTCCAACATCAGCATCAGCACCACGTAGGAGGCCGCCCGCTCTCCGATCCGCGCCGAATACAACGCCGACAGAAGAAACAGAAGCGAGGTCAGCAGCACCAGAGGCAGGCTCAATCCGTCCACGCCCAGCCGGTAGGCCGCGCCGATGGCGGGGATCCAAGCGATTTCCTCGACCTGGGCGAAGTCTCCGGCCACGATGCCGCGCGCCCAGATCGCCAGTGTGATCAGGAACACGGCCCCCGTGGCGGCGATGGACACCGCATGTGCCGTTCGCGTGGACCGGTCGGGCAGCGCCATGAGCGCGAGACCGGCAAGGATGGGCAGGAAGGTGGCAATGGTCAGAAGGGGCATGGGCGCGATCCTCAGAAGTAGAACGGGGCGGCGAGGAGTACGCCGGTGACGAGAGCGATTCCGGCGACGGTCAGCGCCATTTCGCGGTGAATAAGGCCGCTTTGCAGGCGGCGGGCACGGCTGCCGAGGGCGATTGTGCGATCGACAAGGCCAAAGATCGCACGATCGATGGTGTCGCGGTCAAAACGCAGGCTGGCCCGCCCGAGGGACAGGTTGAGCCTGCCCACCGCGTTGACCAGCGCCAGAAGACTGTCTTCGGCGCGTTGGATCCGGCGTGACAATGCTTGTGTACCTGCGACGATGCCGCCCAGCACGACACGGCGGATGATCCAGGCATCCAGACGGTCGCACAGCCGCGCCAGGGCCAGCGCCGGGCGGACCACGAGGGCGTCCATGCCACCTGCGAGCGGGAAGCCGTTTCGTGCTGGCGCAAGCAGCGGACCCAGAAGGCGGGCGGGGGCCAGCAGCCAGCCAAGCGCCAGCCCGGCCAGACCCACCGCCAGCCCCATGGCCGGGATGATCCAGCCGGGCTCGGCCAGATGCGCGCCCAGCATCGCCTCCAGCGGTTTGAAAGCAAAGCCGAGCGTGGCGGCGAGTGTCACGAGAACGCCCATGCCGACGGCCATAAGCGGCACCGGATCGCGGGGCTTCTCCGGCGTGCCGGACCACAGCACGTTCAATGCCCGGCCCATATAAGCCCCGGTCAGCACCGACCCGGCAAGGGCCAGCGGCAGCAACCACGCGGCAGAGGGGCTATCGAGAGCCGCGGCGAGGATCGCGTCCTTGGAATAGTAGGCGGCGAGCGGTGGCAGCCCGGCCAGCGCCAGCGCGGCCACGGCAAAGCCTGCAAAGATGCCGGGCCGGGTGCGACCTGCGCCCGCAAGCGTGTCCAGATCGGTGCTCTCGCGGTCGTGCTGGAAGACGCCGGCGCCAAGGAACAGCGCCGATTTGATCGCGGCATGGGCGATCAGATGCAAAAGCGCAGCAACGGGCACGCCGGCCCCCACTGCAATAAGCATCAGCCCGTACTGGCTGGCGGTCGAGGCGGCGAGCAGACGCTTGAGGTCTGTTGCGGCCAGTGCCATCAGCCCGGCAATCACCGCCGTCGCCCCGCCGACAATCCCGATGGCCAGAAGCGCACCGCCGGGCAGCATCGGTGCGGTCCGGATCAGCAGGATCGCCCCCGCCGCCACCAGCGTGGCCGAGTGCAGGAGGGCGGAGACCGGCGTCGGCCCCGCCATGGCCCGCATCAGCCAGTCCTGCATCGGCACCTGCGCCGACTTGCCCATCGCCGCGAACAAGAGCAGCAGCCCTGTGATCAGTGCCGGGGCGCCGGTGGTGGAAAGCGTGACCGAAATCTCGGAGGTTCCGGCGATACCAATCAGCAGGAAGGCCGCGAGGTAGAGGCCCAGATCGGCCGTCCGGGTATAGAGGAAGGCCCGCATGGCCGCTCCGGGAACGCCCTTTCGCCTATGCCAGAAGCCGATCAGAAGGTAGGAGGCAAAACCAATCATCTCCCACGCCGCCAGAAGTGTGATCCAGTCCCCCGACAGCACCAGAAGCTGCATCGCGGCCACGAACATCAGCATGGTGCCGAAAAAGCGGGGGCGCTCGGGGTCATGGGACATGTAGCCCGCCGCATAGGTCAGGACCATCGCCGCGACGGTCGCGACGACCAGCGCCAGCGTTGCCGTCAGCGGGCTGCCCACCAACCGGATCGGCAGGTCCGGCAGGAAGGGAAGGGTGGCCGTAACATCCGCACCGCCCGCCACCCCGGCGAACAGCGCGATCGCCCCGGCAAGACCGAAGGCCGCACCGGTCAGCGCAATCGCCTCGGGCACGCGCCGCAGGGCAAGTGCCGCAAGGCCCGCGCCAAAAGGTGCGAGGAGTGTCAGTGCAAGCCAGATCACCCCTTGAGTTCCCGCGCTTCTTCCATCTCGACCGACCCGCGCGAGCGGAACCGTGCGATGGCGATGCCGAAACCCACAGCCATCTCGACCGCCATCACCGCCATGACGATCAGCACGAACATCTTCGCCGCTGTCACATCGGGGTGCAGATAGCGCCAGAACGCCACGAGATTGAGCAGTGCCGCGGCAAGGATCAGCTCGACCCCCATGATGATCATGACAAGGTTGGTCTGGCTGAGCGCGCCATAGAGACCAACGCCGAAAAGCGCCGCACCGACGCTGAGCGCGATCATAAGCTCGGGGATCATGGGGTGTCCTCCTCTTGCGGGGCGATGGCGACCATGGTCGCGGCGATCATCGCGGTCAGGATCATCAGCGCCGCGCTTTCAAAAATGAACATCGAGCGTCCGAGGATTTCGCGACCCAACAAGCGCGCCTGTTCGTCGGCCCCGGGCACGTCGGGCACGGGGCCTTGCCATCCGGCGGTCCAGATCACCACCAGTGCTGCGACCAAGCCAATCCCGCCCGCCCAGAGCGACAGGCGCTTCTGATGCGTCATGTCCATCTTGCCCATGCCGCCGGGGTCCATCATGAACATGACCATGAAGATCGCCATGACGCTCATCTCGGTGGCCATCATCATGATCTGGAGCACGCCCAGAAATTCGGCCTGCATGACAAGGAACATCGCCCCGATGGCGGTCTGACTGAAGAGGAGCGCAATGGCCGAACGCACCATCGAATGGGTGCGAAAGACCACGATCCCGAACCAGATTGCGGCAACGCCGAAAAAGGCGAGAAACAGCGCGGTGGCAAGGCTCATATCGGCACCACCAGGGCGATCACGCCCACAAGGAAGATATTGGCCAGCGCCAGCGTGATGCCGAGCTTCCAGCTCAGTTCAAGATACTTCGCTTCGCGCAGGCGCGGCAGACGCGGTCCGAGCATCAGCATCGCGGCCGCGACACCAAGTGTCTTGAGCGCGGTCCAGGCCCAGCCCGGCAGCCACGGTCCAAGCCAGCCGCCGAGATAGAAGGTGACGGTCGCACTGGCCAGTGCAACGATGATCACAAGCCGCGCCAGCCGCAGGACGGCCAGTCGCGCGCCGGTATATTCGGCTTCGACCCCGCCTGCCAGATCACCGCCGCCTGTGGGCAGGTCGATGGGCGGCAGCCAGGCGACACCCATCGCCGCAATCACGAAGAGCACAAAGCCGATGGGTTGATAGGCGACGTTCCACAGCGCCGCCTGCGACAGGACGATCTGCGTGGTGGAGAGCGACTCGGCCCGCATTGCAACTGCCGTTATGGGCATCACGATCAGCATGGCATAGGCGACGAACTGGCCCAGAAAGCGCCAGCCTCCGATCATCCCGTAGGCCCCGTTCGGCCCCCAGCCGGCCATGATGAGCGCAACCAGCACATAGGCCAGCGCGGCGTTCAGGAACAGCGCACCGATGGCCAGATCGGTGATGATCAGACCCGGCGCCAGCGGAATCACCGCGACCGACAGCAAACCCGCGACCAGCAGGAGGACCGGGCCAGCCTCGAAAAACAGCCTGTCAGACGTGCGCGGCAGGATCTGTTCGCGGCCCAGCAGCGCCAGCGCCGAGGTCGCCGGGCGTGTCAAGCTGAGGCGTCCATGGATGGCCCAGCCTTCAAGGACGGCCACGGCGTAGCAGCCGAGCGCAAGGGCGAGGATAATCACCGCGACGCTCATTGGGTCGCGCTCCAGGGATCGAGATCAAGCGAGGCGATTGCGGTCAGTGCATCGGCCAGTTCCAGTTGCGCGACAAGGTCAGGCACATGCGCGGCGAGCGCCTCAAACGGTGTGGTCAGATGGGCCGAGTAGACCATGCCGCCCTTCAAGGTCAGGTGCAGTGTCGCAGGTCCGCGCGGTGTTTCAACCGTCGCCATGCCGTGACCATCGCCCGTTGCACGCGGCATTTCCGGCACCGAGATCGCGCCCGCCTTGGCAATCAGATCAAGGCTCTGCGCGACCTCAGCACAGCGTTGGCGGAGCCGCGCCATGGCGTCGCCTTCGGCTTGCATGACTGTCTCGAACCCCAGTCCGGAATAGACCGCGTCGCCGTGTCTGGCATCGGACGCATGGTCCGCCGAACGTGCGACGGGACCTTCCGATGCCCCCAGAAGCGTCCCGATCCTGGTCAGTTTTGGTCCCATAAGTGATCGGTTGAGTGCACCGTGCAGAAGGCTCGTTATTGAGGTTGCTTGCTCTGCCACCTCATCCGCTTTAGCCGTCCGGACGCGGTGTTCCATGGCCGCCGCCCGGCGCCCCAGCGGTGTAAGGCCCGCTTGTCGAGCCAATCCGGCAAGCCAGTTGAGGTGGCTTGCGATCCTTTCACGTTCAACCGCCGCGGCGCGCGCCGTCAGCACGTCTTTCGGCGCGGTCTGCCCTGTTGCAGCTTCGGCAGCGCGGCAGGCCAGTTCGCGCATCGCCACAGGTGACAGGGGCACCGCGTCTGAAAGACTTGCAGCAAAGTCTTCGAGAGCAACGCCTGATGGCAGCGCTGCCGCCTCCATCCCTCTGATCTCGGCGCCCGAAACGCTGTCTCCGTCGAGGGTCAGAACCATATGCAGACCGCCTGGCAAACCTGGGAAGAATGGGCCAAAGGGCGCGTCTATCCATTCCATCACCAACCCGTCGGGGCTGACCGGTTTGCCTTCGGTCAGCTCGACCATGGACATGAAATGTGGCTCGATCCCCGGGATGTCGGGCGCTGCGCCGTGGCCTGCGTGGCCATGATGCGCGCCATGCGCATCCTGCTGGCCGTGTGCGCCATGCGCGGCGTGCTCTCCTTGGCTCGCTTGCGCTGGCGTGTCCTCGTGGTGCTTGTGACCGCCATGTCCACCATGCCCATGCTTCCCGGCCTCGGCTTGCGGTACGAGGTCCATGCCGCATTTCGGGCAGGATCCCGGTGTCTCGGAGGTCACCTCCGGGTGCATCGGGCAAGTGTAGGGGCCTGACGGTTGCGCCGCCGGTTCGGCGTGATGGCCGTGGTCGTGATGGCCGTGGTGCGCGGGCTCTCCGGCCTCGGTCTGAGGGACCAGGTCCATACCGCATTTAGGGCAGGAACCGGGCGCGTCGGAGGTGACCTCTGGGTGCATCGGGCAAACATAGGAAGTGGACGCCTCGGCGCTTGTCACAGCATCCGCGTGATGATGGGCCTTTTCTGCTTGCGTGGAACCCGCGGACGATTTTTCATGGCCCTCATGGCCCTCATGGCCCTCATGGCCCTCATGGCCCTCATGGCCCTCATGGCCCTCATGGCCCTCATGGCCCTCATGGCCCTCATGGCCCTCATGGTCGTGCGACGCCGCGCCGGAAACGCGGCGTTCCACAAGGAACATCCCGCATTTCGGGCATTTGCCCGGCGCGTCCGAAACGACCTCGGGGTGCATGGGGCAGGTGTATTCGATCCGCTCCGACAGGGCAGGCGCATCAAACTCCGCGATGTCTGGTGCAAAAGCCCCGTTGCGGAGCAGTTTGCGCAGATCCTCCAGTCCGGAGATCAGGCCGGCCTGCGACATCTCCGCCGTCACGTCGGCAGTGGGCAGAGGGCCAAGATCGACCTCACCAAGCGCCAGAATGCACCGGGGCCGCGGCATCTGGGCCCACACGACGCTTGCCGCATCGGCCAGCGGAGTGGGCAAGGGCCCTGCGATCAGCAACACGCCCGCATGGCGTGGCGTCACCGCGCGGATCAGCCCTGCGGCGTCCAGATCGAGACCACGGGCATTTGCGATATCCTCACCGGGAACAACGAACGCGCGCAAGTCCCGCGCCATGGCCCCGGCGACCAACCCGCGGAAACCGCGCAACAGACCCTGACGTGCCCCGGACAAATCCATCATTGCCGCCTCAGCGCGCCCTGGCTCCATCCATAGAGCAGGCCGAGAAACAGGATCGCGAGGAAAACGCCCATGTCGAGCAAGGCGACCAGCCCCTCTTCGCGGTAAACGACCGCCCAGGGGTACATGAACGCCATCTCCATATCGAAGGCCAGAAACAACAGCGCATAGCCGTAATACTTGGCGTGGTATCGGACCCAGACCGGATCGCGGGCCAGCGTGCCGGCAGTTGCGGGCACGTCCTTGGCGGGTTCGGCACGGGCCCGCCCGATCGCACGGGCAAGGGCATAGAGGCTCAGGACCAGCCCGACCGTGCCAAGCGTCAGGCCGAGCAGAATGGCGTATTGCGTCAGTTCACTCATCTCCGCATTGGCTCCTTTCTCGCTTGGCCGATTTTTCGCGTTCGGTCGCGGTGCCGCAAACAGGTGCGCGCCGCCTATTTTGACTACGTTAAGTCAAAGACGTCCAAAAAGAAAATCGATTACAAGAATTTATTCTCTAAGCTGAGGACGTTACGCGAGACGTCGAGACTGTGAAAAATACTGCGCTTTTATCTTCAGCAACCATGCGGATAAAATTCAACGGCGCAATGGATGGCTGATTTCAAAAACTCTGCCATTGGAAATTCGTCTTGGAATGGATAGGTTCGAAGCATTTACCGATGGCGACATGTCTAATGAATTGGCCTGCCGGGTTGGATCGGAACTTCTATGCAAGGGCGGCGTGCAACCATGTCGGAAACAAAAGCAGACATCCGAAACGATAGCAATTCGGACCAGCCCGGCCTGGAAGCAACATTGTCGACGAACAGACATGCCTTTCTGGGTTTCTTGGTCAAACGGCTGGGAAACCGGGCCGATGCGGAAGACGTGCTGCAGGAGTTTTGCATCCGCGTTCTGGCGCGGAAGGATCAACTGCGCGACGCGGATCGCATGGATGCCTGGCTCTATGCGGTGTTGCGGTCCACCCTTAATGATCATTACCGGAAGTCGGGCCGGTCCAGGCGACTGAAGGATGCGGTCGCGCTCGAGGCGCAGTCTGCCGCTGTCGCGGATGACCCTGTCGAAGACATGGATGTGATCTGCAAATGCGTCAAAGGGTTGGTCACCGAATTGCGTCCGAGTGATGCCGAACTGATCCGCCGCATCGACATCGACGACGATGATCGCGCGACGGTGGCGGCGGACCTCGGACTGAAGCCGGGCACGCTGAATGTTCGTCTGCATCGTGCCCGCGCCGCTCTGGGTGACGCATTGATGGCCCATTGTGGGCCGTGCTGCCGTCACGGTTTTGACGATTGCGCCTGTCCACCTGCCGGCTGCGCGCATCCGGTTGAAGACACCGATTGCGGCGACAAAGATACCGTCTCGTGACGTGGATGTGTAATAGTGTGCTCTGAACCGCGTCTTCCCAACACAGCCGCTTTGGGAAGATCGCATGACAACGCAACCGGCAGACGCGCAGGTGATCGCAGACCTGATATTCGACGTCTTTTGCGAATGCCGCAGCAGGGTTCAGGACGATGTCGGCAGACTGTCCGGGGAACTGTTTCTCAAGGTTGACGTGGAAGGGCGGACTCTGCGGTCCGCAGCGGATGCGGTCGGCCTCAGCACGGGCGACGCCAGAACTGTGCTTTTTCTGTTCCGCCGCCAAATGGCCAGTGCCCTCGTGGGGTCGGTTCTGACCACACGGTTGCCAGACGCGGGGCAGAGGCGCGGGGAAGGGGACGAGGGCCAACATCCTTGAACGCTTCGGCTCGGGCAGGCGGCGCAGGCATGTAATGAATGCACGACGTGAGCGTCTTTTCCTGTGAACCAAATGAATTTGCGTTTATTAAGAAGGAATTGAGACATGATCGGACTTCTCTTTCTCGTTGGTGCCCTCGCGTCGGCGCTGCTGGCAAGCAGATTGATCGACGCACAGAGTGATCGTCGGGCCGTCGAGGCGGCTCTGGTGCGCATCCCGGTGGACGCTTCGAAGGGCAGGCGCGGGCGGTGAAGGCGTGGCACGGTGTGCCGCCTGAAGACTGCGCAACGACGCGGTGACCTCACCAGCCCGCACAGTCCAAGCCCGTGCGGGTCTCCAGACCACCAATGACCACTCAGACGGCCTGCATCGCTATGCGCGCATTGGCACCGCGCCGAGAAACGGGAGAACGGGTGTCCAAGACACGGCGATCAGGGCCCAATGGGCAGACCAACCAAATTCGGGGGACGCCATGATGAACGACACACTCATTCCTGCCTCAGGGCCGGGTCGGCGCGCACCGGCCGCGCTGTGGCTTCTGGACGCTGCCCTGCGCAGACTGATCCGGACGGGCTCACTCGCAGTTCAGGGGCCAGACGGCGAAGTCAGGCACTACGGTACGGGGCAGCCCGCGATTGCGATCACGATCCATGATTGGCCCACCCTGCGCCGGATCGCCTTCAAGCCGGACCTCGCTCTGGGTGAAGCGTGGATGGATGCTGGTCTGACGGTCGAAAAGGGTGATCTCTACGGCCTGATCTCCCTGTGTCTTGAGAATTACCAGAACGCTGAGGTCCCAAGGCTGTGGCGTTTGCGCGACCGGCTGCGGATGATGTTCAGGCGCTTTGCCATGCACAATCCCGTTCCACGCTCGCGCCGGAATGTCGCCCATCACTACGATCTGGGCGACGACCTCTATGACCTCTTTCTCGATGCCAAACGGCAGTATTCCTGCGCCTATTTCGAGACCCCGGAGGACAGTCTGGACGACGCGCAGGTCCACAAGATGCGCCACATCGCGGCTAAGCTGCGTGTGCTGCCGGGGCAGAAAGTGCTGGACATCGGGTCCGGCTGGGGCGGTTCCCCTAACGGTGGGGGCGTTTCTGTACGAAGATCCGATGTCCATCACGTTCTCACCTCAGTTTCTTCTGATTCTGTTTACGATCAGTCTCTTTGGGACTTCGCTTGCCTATTGGTTGTGGAGTGAGATTCTTCGAACAACCGAGCTCAGCCGCGCCAACGCCTTTGCGTTTCTCGTACCTGGCTTCGGGCTCGCCATGGGCGTGGCCTTTTTCGGAGAATCCATCGGGCTTCTGACGGGTCTGGGCATTCTTGTAACGCTCCTCGGCGTTGCCATGACCAATATGGATCGCCCCGAATCCACCCAAACGACTGATGCCTCTGCGCATTGATTTGCCGCGGCCAACCAGCTGACCACGTGTAATGCCTCAGACCACTGAGCGTCTTTCTCAGTAAGCGCCAGTCATCGCACTGCGTGAAAAAAGGAGGCTCTGCCATGACCATCTCTAGCGAAACACCCCGCACTGCGCATTCCAATCCAGGCCCTGGGACGGAGTCTGGGTATTTTCTTCGCGATCACCTACACGATCTGCGTCGTCTTCGACTTGGTTTTCCCGGGTCAGAGCATGACCCGCCTCTGGAACCCGCTGCTGCCATGGGTCGATGGCATCAGCCTTGGAGGTTACGTTCTTGGCGTCGCTGAAACCCTGATTTACGGCGGGTTCGTCGCGCTGATATTCGGCCCGTTGTTCAACTTCTTTGCTGAAAGGACCGCGTAGTGGTCACGTCCGAATTTTTCGTACGGCGGCCTTGGGAGGCTCCAACGGAGCAGACCGTATTCCTGGCCAATCTGGGCGACCTGAAAGCTGAAAGACCAAAGGCCGCTTGGGTCGAAAGGAGAGACGCGGCTCTATTGGTAACTGATTTCACCACCGCCAGTTCCGCCTAATCCTCGTCCGCTAAAGCGGGCACGTTGATCATCTTAACTTAAACACCGCGAAAGTATCGAAATGACAAACACTGACAAGCACGCAACCGAGCAAGTTTCCAGCAACCCCGAAAGCAGGCGCGATTTTCTGTACTTCGCAACAGCCGGAGCGGGCGTCGTGGCCACCGGTGCTGCCGTTTGGCCGCTGATCAACTCGATGAACCCCTCGGCCGACGTCCTCAGCCTATCAACAATACGCGTGGATCTGTCTGGCATGCAGCGAGGTCAACGGATAACCGTCAGTTGGCAGGGCAAACCGGTTTTTGTCTGGCGTCGGGCTCAGGAAGCCATCAATATGGCTCGGGAGACACCTCTCGATGCGTTGATCGATCAGACGGATAGCGCCAAAGAAAATCCGAACCAGACCCGGGACTTGCCGGCGCTCGACCAAAACCGGACAGCGGATGAGGCGGGTGAATGGCTTGTTGTCATTGGGATCTGCACGCATCTTGGATGCGTTCCCGTTGGTCAGGGATCGGGAGACTCTCTTGGAGAATTCGGCGGTTGGTTCTGCCCGTGCCACGGCTCGCACTATGACACGTCCGGCCGGATCCGGAAGGGGCCCGCGCCGCGCAACCTCGACATACCGCGCTACACGCTGGCCAACGACCTGATGCTGACGATCGGCGCGTGATTGCAACCTATAAAGCGGAAATGACGCAGAACTGCGATGGTGAAGCACGTCAAGTTGATCGGTGTCGTCTCTATTCCCTACGACGGTAAGCGTGGAGGCCGAAAAACCGCGACTTTCGGTGTAATGATCGACGCCGCAGAGCGTCTATCCTGTGAACCTTGGAAATGGAGGCACTCATGAAAGACGAAATAGGTACCTTGGCTCAGCAAGCGACCACACGTGCAAAATCAGGTTGTTGTTGCAGCGGTTCGGCCCGTCCGGCGCAACAGGCAGATCATCAATCCGCCGCCGCTGCCAAGCCGTCTGAAACACCTAAAGACAGCGGTGGCGCCTGTTGCGGCAGCGCCTGAAGCACTAAGTCGATTGTCCGCCATGCTCTGAGATACAGAAATCATCTTGCCAATCGGACACGGGTCCAATCGGTGCCGGAAAAACCAATTCCGGAATGGGGGCTTGGAAATCGGACTAGAGAAATCTCAATCAATCCCTGGAGAAATTTAGAAATGGAAACACACGAACATCACGGCAAACCTGAACAGGAGCCGACGCCTGCAGTGCCCTTCTGGAAATCGCGTGCCGGCATCTATCTTATTGCGGCGCTGTCTCTGGGCACTCTGCTCCTTGGCTATGAGTACAGAGAGCTTGTTTTTGCATCGAACTTGCTCCTCTGGCTTCCGTTGCTGCTTTGCGTCGGGATGCATTTCTTCATGCATGGCGGGCACGGTGGTCACGGTGGCGGTGGATCAGGCAACGACAAGTCCTGAGCACCAAAGTTGCTCGGGTTTGTGAAGCCGTTGGGTGTCATTGTGTTCGCGCGTGGCGTCGACAGGCCATGAGCATACCGAAGCGACACGACGGGAACCGGTTGCTGAACGCCTCGTGAGAGGTGAACCGGTTCTCCATCCATCGTCGCCGCCGATCAATGTCCTCGCCTCGATCTGGAGCAGGCGCTGAGCGGTCTGAGTCGCCACTTGGCAGGCGGAGCGGCCATACACACAAACGCTTGGCAAAGGCCAAATCGAGAAACGGGAAAGACGGGGCAAATCATGAATCACGCGCACGCCCACGGCGGCGACAGCTACAAGAAGAACTCCATTACGTTGGGCGGCGCGGTTGCCATGGGCACGGGCGTGATGATCGGGGCAGGGATCTTTGCCCTGACAGGGCAGATTGCCGAACTGGCCGGGCCGCTCTTTCCCATTGCCTTCATCATCGGTGCGATCGTCACCGGGTTCAGTTCCTACAGCTACATCAAGATGTCCAATGCCTGGCCCTCGGCAGGGGGCATCGGGATGATCCTGCAAAAATGTTACGGGCCCGGCGGCATTGCGGCGGGGGCGGCGCTGCTGATGGCGCTTAGTATGGTGATTGCCGAAAGCCTTGTTGCGCGGACATTTGCCACCTATCTCTTGCGTCCCTTCGACATTGAGGGCGGGCCTCTGGTGCCCATCCTGGCGGTCGGGGTGATCCTGTTTGCCTTCCTCGTAAACATCGCGGGCAACCGGTCCATCGGGCTGTTCTCGATGATCATGGCCGCGATCAAGATCGGGGGTATCGCGCTTTTCGGGATTGCGGCCCTGTGGTCGAGCGGGTTCGGCTTTGCCGCCGCGACGCAAGATGCTGGCGACTTTGGCGCGATGGGTTTTGTCGCCTCGGTCGCGCTTGCCATTCTTGCGTTCAAGGGGTTCACGACGATCACCAACAGCGGGGCCGAGGTCACTGATCCCAATCGCAATGTGGGCCGCGCAATCATCATTTCGATTGCGCTGTGTGTCGTTGTCTATCTGCTTGTGGCCTTCGGTGTGGGCTCCAGCCTGACCATCGATCAGATCATCGCCGCCAAGGATTATTCGCTGGCCGAGGCGGCGGAACCGGCATTGGGGCAGGTGGGTTTTCTGCTGACGGTCCTCTTGGCCGTGGTGGCGACGGCTTCGGCCGTGCTGGCAAGTGTGTTTGCCGTCTCGCGGATGCTGGCGATGCTGACGGATATGAAGATGATCCCGCACAGCCATTTCGGCATGTCCGGTTCGATCCAGCGGCATACGCTGGTCTATACGGTGGTCATCGCATCCTTTCTTGCCGTGTTTTTCGATCTGAGCCGTATCGCGTCTCTGGGTGCGTTCTTCTATCTGACGATGGATATGGCCGTGCATTGGGGCGTCTGGCGTTATCGCAGGGCAGAGATCGGTGCCTCGGGGGCCGTCATTCTTGCAGCACTCGGATTTGATGCAATTGTTCTGGTCGCATTCACCGCCCTGAAGCTGCAAAGCGATCCCGCGATTGTTATTTTTTCCTTAACCTCAATCCTGATAGTCTTCGGCTTTGAAAGACTGTATTTGCGTGCGTGGATCGCAGCAGCAGCCACAGAGTGATGCCCGCATCCGGGAACGAATGACAGAGGATCTGAACTGATGATGTCAATTGCGCGAAACGCCTGGTGGGTCCGGCATGTTCTTGTTGTGATCTTTGCGGTGCTTGCAACTGCGCTGTTTCTGTACAGCCGCGCCGAATGGTCCCCGATGCATCGCTGGAACCGGGCCATCGGAGACGTGTCACTTGTCCTGATTGCCATGGCGATGATGCTTGGGCCTCTGTCGCGGCTCTGGCGCAGCGCGGCGCGCGTCTTGCCCTACCGTCGGGAACTCGGGATATACGCGGTTGTTCTGGCATTCATCCATGCCACGATCATCCTGTTTGGCTGGGTCGAACTGGATCTGATGCGCTTGTTCGGGTTCGAGTTCCACCCCGGGCTGCAACGCTATGTCATGGTCAATCATGGCTTTGCGCTGGCGAATGTTCTGGGTCTGCTGGGATTGATCTACGGCCTCGTTTTGGGGCTGACCTCGAATGACCTCAGCCTGCGCCTGATGGGGAATAGTATCTGGAAATACGTGCAGCGGGGGACGTATGTGCTTTGGTGGTTGAGCGTCGCACATACCGCCTATTTCCTGTTTATCCACTTTCTGGATTACCACCGGCAAACGCCCGAGCCGAACTGGGCGCAATGGCCCTTCGTTGTGCTTGTCGCCGTTGTTCTCGGCTTGCAGATTGCAGCGTCCACGGTGACGTGGCGAAAGTCCTTGGGTGGCGGAGCGAGGGCAACGGCAGCCGAATAGTGCGGCGGGTGCTTTCACCCGTGGTTCAGGTGAACTGCCTCGGGCAGATGGTTGCCGGAACGCCCGTCAGCGGCCCCTGTCGCCGGTCGTTTGCCGGGCGGGCCACCTATGCCTGAATTGCACTGCTAGTCTTCCGGTTCCACGCATGGTTGCCAGTCCCACAGACGGTTCATTGTCGCAAACAGGAACGACGCCGACCAGGCAATCAGCAAGAGCCCGTTCAGCGCCTCGACCCCGACGAGAAACCGCAGATGCCCGGTCGGGACGATGTTCCCGATCCCGAGCGAAGTGTAGATGACGGCGGAAAAGTAAAGGTAGTCTAGCGGACGTGCCATAGCGGCCCCTTCGAAGCCACCGATCTGCAACAAAGCCTCCGCAATCCAGAAGCCGCCCACGAAGAGCCCGATCTGCAACAGATGCGTGACAAACAGAAGGCTCACAATGGAAAGCACGCGCGTATGTGGCCGCATCGGTATGTATGACATGCGGCCGGAGCAGAAGCGTAGCGACAGCAGGTGCAAATAGGCCGTTGCGACGAAAAGCCCGACGGATATGGCGACCGAGATGGGCAACCTTTTGAGCCTATGTTAGCCCTGATGTCAAAGTCTTGGGTTTGATCGAACGTTTGGGGACGGGATAGCACAGAATGTCCTGAAGTTTCAGGTCGCATGTGCCTGGCAATTCACACTTTGGGCTCAAACGAAAGAACACGTGGCATCGCATCGGCGTAATCGGGTATCCCAAGTTTACCGGACGGCGTTTGGGGCAAACCGCGATGGTGACCGTTACAGTCAATCAAGTTTGGCTGACAACGGATAACCGGACGCAACTGAGCCGCCAGCTTGTCGAGCGGACTCTTATGATTGACCTTGATCCCAAGATGGAAAACCCCGGCGAGCGTCCGACATCATCATTCGAATACAATCTTGATAGCTATGTGCCCGCTAACGCTGGCATGTATATGCACGCTCTCTTGGTTCTTGTTCAAAACTGGATTGCGAAAGAGTGCCCAGCATGGAAGGGCCAAGCATTGGGTGGATTTGAGAGCCATGCCAAGGTCATCGGCGGCATTCTGGGTGCAGCGGGAATTCATGGCTTCATGCAAAACCGCGAAAAGCTTAAATCGTCAGTCGAAATCGACAATCCAGAACATGAATTGCTGGACGCATTGATTATTGAACACCACAAGGGCCGGGATGGTACGGTGTTCCGCAGTTGGAGCGTTGACGCCATTTCCGATGGGTACAAAGACGACGAAGGCAAGCTTGTGCCTTGCGAGTTTGCAAAATGCCGCGTGGTCGCAATCCGTGACATCTTGAACGCACATTCAATCGCCTTGCCTACATTTTTGCTCACTATCGACGCAAGCTTGCTGTTCTTTATGAACAACGCCTATCCGAAATGGGCATCGCCGATTGTCCGATTGCATACCGTCAAATTCCCAAGCCGGGATCAAACGGCGGTAAGTGTAATATCGACTTCGCCAAAGACGCCTTTGATCAGGTAGACCGGATAGGCGATTGCGTAGCCGTGGCGTTGGATATCAAGGGTTACTTCGAAAGCCTCTGTCACCAACGTATCAAGCGTATCTGGCGCGACCTTTTGGGCGTAGATGAACTGCCGCCCGACCACTACGCAGTCTTCAAAAATATCACGCATTACCGCTTCGTTGATCAGAAGGCAGTTTACCGACGCCTTGGATATCTTGGCCCGGTTCAACGCGGAAACTTCATTGTTGAAGGCTACACACGACCTTACCGCGAAATGGATAAGCAAATCTGTTCAAATGAAGACTTCAGGAACAAGATTTGTGGTGATGATCCAGCATTCTCCAACCTAGTCCAGCGTAACGAATTGCCTCATGGGGTACCACAAGGTGCACCAATTTCTGACCTGATCGCCAACTTCTACTTGATGGACTTCGATGTAAAAATGAACGCCTACGCGCGTCAGCGTGGTGGTGTCTACATGCGCTATTCTGACGACATCCTGTTGATTGTTCCCGGCGGAAAGAACGAAGCGACCGCCGCCACGGCCTTTGCCATGGAAGAGATCAAAAACCACGGGGATGCGTTGGTAATAAAAGAGTCTAAGACCTGCGTTGTACGCTTCGAACGTGACGGTGAACGGTTAAAGTTTGAACATGTTACTGGGCCACAGGGCAAAAACGGTCTCGAATATCTAGGCTTTCGTTATGACGGACGTAAGGTCTACGTGCGTGACAGCACCATGTCGCGGCTGTATCGCAAGGTAACCAATGCTGCCAAACGCGATGGAACGCGGCACGTCTTAGATAATCCGGGCGCATCAGCGGCGTCGCTGATTGGCAATTTCAACTATTCATTGTTCAGCCAGCGTTTCAGCCGTGTTAAAAAAGGCGACCTAACTGACGACTACAAAAGTTGGACGTTCTATAGTTACTTGAAGCGCAGCGTACAGACCTTCGGTGTGAAAGGTGATCGCATTCTGCCTCAAGCGCGGAACTTCAAGCAGACAATGCGCTCGCGGGTCGAGAAAGCTATCATCCGCGCTCACGCGCGTCAGAACGCAAATCAAACTGCTGTTAGCAGTCCAGAAATGGCTACGGACGACCGCTAGACCCAACGGGACTACGTTACGGCGTTGATCCACTTCCATCCTTTGTATTTGTCGCCGCTTTTCTTGTAGTGTCGATACCGCTTGAGTGACTCCCATGACCTATGACCAGTAACATCGGCAACGCGATCAACATTCCAATTCATTTCAAACAGCCGTGAAGTTCCCTCATGGCGTAAGTCATGAAAGTGCAAGTCATCTATCTCCAAGAACTTGCAGGCGTCGGTAAAGCGGCGACTGATCGTATCTGAATGATATGGGAATATGAATTTCTGTTTCCTGTCAGGTTTTGGCAGTGCCGTTATCATTTCGCGGCAAGGGTCGGGCAGGGTGCACCACGTATCGTTCCCTTGCTTGTCGCCGGGGTGTTTCATGTCGCGAACCATGACGCGGGTTTCGTTGGCGTTATCTTCGGGCTCGTAATCTGACCACGTAATCCGACAAATTTCCGCCTGACGGCGGGTGCTGAACAAAGCAAAGGCCGTTATGACGTGCATTGGAACAGCCCTTGGGTCATGTGTGCTAGACTTGTGAAAATGAGCCATGATCCGGTTCATTTCTGCGAGCGTTGGACGTCTGTCTCTTTCTTTGGCTTTTGCCCTGACGCCAAGCTTACCCAGTGCTTTCATAGCGTCTTTCATTGCCATCTCATCGACCGAAAAGCCCCATAAGGGGCGGGCAACTGAAAATACGCCGGACAGGTGTTGTAGATAGTTGTTGACGGTTGCCGCCGACGTAACGTTGGGGCGCTCCCACAATTGGTTCGCAAAATCTGAAATGTGAGCGCTCGTTATTTCTTCGAACCGCATTTCCGAAATGTCGTATTCCTTACGGATCGTGGTGAGGACTTGCTTTTTGGTCTTACCCATCCCAGTTCGATCTTCGGCAATGTATCTATCGATTGCGTCTCCTAGAGTTCGTCGCTGTGTGCTGCGCTTGGTTGGCTTCGTTCCTGCATCGACCTGAGCGTCTATTTCACGCTCGCGCTTTGCTGCCCATTTCTCCGCAGCTTTCATTGTGGTAAAGCCACTCTTGCTATCAAAGAAGTCGGGATTCTTTCGTTTGATCTGCGCGGTAAAGCTTGGCTTACCGCTTTTCAAAGTTCTCTCTCTATAGGTGGCCAACTTGGTATGACTCCGTGGGTAAATGTATGACTCTGAGTCATACTGTATGTCAAAATGGGCGTAAATAAGGGCAAATAGGCTGAAATCAGGCGGTGCTGAAATTGACAAAAAGAGAAGAAAATATAATAAAATCAAGTGTTACTCAGGCCGCCCGCCTGTCCGTCGCCCCTATGATGGATTGGACGGACCGCCATTGCCGGTATTTGCACCGCCTGCTGAGCAAGCGGACGCTGCTCTATACTGAAATGGTCACGGCCCCCGCCTTGGTGCGCGGGCAGCCGCGGCATCTGTTGCGGTTTGATCCGGCAGAACAGCCCGTGGCGTTGCAGCTTGGCGGGTCCGATCCGATTGAACTGGCCGAGGCTGCGGCCATGGGTGCAGAAGAGGGCTACCCCGAAATCAACCTGAATTGCGGGTGTCCGTCCGATCGCGTGCAATCGGGTGCTTTTGGTGCGGTTTTGATGAAGGATCCAGCACTCGTGGCCCTGTGTTGTCGGGCGATGATTGCAGCCCAACCTGCTGAAGTCACAGTGAAATGCCGGATTGGCGTGGATGATCAGGACCCCGCCGAAGTCCTGCCCGAATTTTTGTCGCAGATTGTGGCCGCAGGCGTGAACCGCGTGATAATCCATGCGCGCAAGGCGTGGTTGCAGGGGCTCAGCCCCAAGGAAAACCGCGACATTCCGCCATTGGATTATGATCTGGTGTTCGAGATGAAACAGCTGTTTCCGAACCTCCATATCTCCATCAATGGTGGGATTGCGTCGTTGGAGCACGCCCGTGATCTGCTGGAGGCCGGCGTCGACGGCGTCATGATCGGGCGCGCGGCCTATCACAGCCCGACCGATATTTTGCAGCGCGCCGATGAGGTGATCTTCGGCGAAACGGCGGGCCCCGATCCGGTCGACGTGGTCTTGCAGATGCGGCCCTATATTGAGACGCATTTGGCCGATGACAGCCGGGGTGGCGGAAAGCTTGCCCATGTGACGAAACACATGTTGGGGCTGTTTGCGGGGCGTCCGGGGGCACGGCAATGGCGCAGGCATCTGTCGGAACACGCGCACCGTGACGGGGCAGGTTGGTCCGTGGTTGAGGATGCGCTGGCCGCAATGGACAGGGCCGCTGCGTGATCGGTGATATGGACCGCGACGGCTTTGCCGTGTTCCCCGAGGACCCTGATGTTGCGCGGTGGGTTCAGGCGGCCTATCGGGCGGGACTGACGGCCATAGGCGACCCGGATTTGCAGGCAAAATGGCTGCGGCATGGTGGTACGTGGTTTGTGGGTGTTGATGCGCTGCCGACCAAAGGCGATGGATCAATCCACGGTGCCCCGCTGGCAGGGGCGTGGCGCGGGGCGGTACCACAGGTGACCCAGTGGCACCGGGCGCAACTGTCCGTGACCTACGCCGGTTATCCACGCAAGGATGAGGTCGATACCGAGGCGTCCCACAGGTTCCGGCTGCGGCGCTGTTCGGGGCATGTGGACGGGCTGCATGCGGAAAACGGGCGGCGCATTGTCCGCGAACTTCACGCCTTTATCCTAGGCATGCCGCTGAATGACACTGAGGCCTGCCCGCTGATGGTCTGGCCGGGCAGTCATCATGTCATCGGCGCGGCTTTGCGGACCGTGATCGGGGACCGCGATCCGTGCGGGATAGACGTGACAGACGCCTATGTCGCCGCGCGACGCGCGGTCTTTGACACTATAACGCCGGTGCCTGTGATCGCGTCCCCGGGTCAGGTCATGGTGCTGCATCGCCATCTGGTGCACGGCATTGCCCCCCACGATCCCCAAGTTACGATGCCGGATGACGGGCGCATGGTCGCCTATTTCCGGCCTGAGTGTTCCCAGTCACACGACTGGGTGTGAGGCAGACCGGCCCTCCGGGGGGAGTTTTTTGGGCCAGATGAAGCAAGGGCGCTGCATCTTTAACGCGCTGTTAAGGTTAATCGGCGAAGATGATGGTGCATGGATAGCGGGAGCGCGACTCCATGTGCCAGGTGAAGCTCCGGCCCGTCGTGGGGTCGCGTCAATCGATGGAGATTGGCTCCGGCCCCCGTCTGACGCGGTCGGAGTGGACCCTTTCGGTCGCTGTCTGGCCCGTTAAGGTTAACGCGCCGCGATTGGGCAACGTTTGAGACCCATCGCACGTGGCGCGCGCAGAGTCCCTGTTTCATCTGGCTAGAAAAACTCAAAACCCGACAGTGCACCACGTGCTACCGTTTCAATCGGGCCGCTCGGCCGCCGCGCCTTTTTTGCAGCAAGGGCGCACGGGCGGGCAGGTCGTCCATCACGGCTTTGCGGGCTTCTGGTGTCAGGCGGGACCATGCGCCGATTTCGTCGATGGACCGCAGACAGCCGGTGCACAGACGTGTTTCGGGATGGATCACGCAGATTTTGATGCAGGGGCTTTCGATTTCTGCCCGCGTCCAGATGGCGTCCGTGTTTTCAGGCTTGGTCATGTCAGGCGCCTTTCAGGTTGCGCAAGCGGTCCAGCAGTCCTTGCAGGATTACACCAGCTGCCACGTGGTCGATGACCTCGGCGCGACGTTTTCGGGACGTATCCGCCTGCAACAGTGTGCGCTCGGCGGCAACTGTCGACAGCCGTTCGTCCCAGAAGGTGATCGGCACCTCAGTCAGGCGGGTCAGGTTGCGGGCAAAAGCGCGGGTCGCTTGGGCGCGCGGCCCTTCGGAGCCATCCATGTTACGCGGCAGGCCCAAAACCAGCCCGCCGATCTGACGATGTGTCATGATCTCCAACAGGCGGGCGGCATCGGCCTGAAACTTCGTGCGTTTGATCGTCTCCAGCGGCGAGGCGATCATATGGCCTGCGTCAGACACCGCGATGCCGATGGTCTTGGTGCCCAGATCAAGGCCCGCAAGCGGCGCGTAGCCGGGCAGGGCAGCGGCGAAATCGGCAGGGTCATCAAATGTCATTCGGTCAGGCCCGCCTCAGATGCGGCGCGGCGGATCACAGTGACGGCCTGCACGTCGCCGCCAAAGATGGTCTCAGCC
>NZ_CBFHNH010000012.1:0-92791 GCF_965657175.1 Pseudooctadecabacter sp.
GTGGGCTGATCGGGATTTATGAAAAAGAAAACCCCAACTCCGTCTGGCACGATCATTGCCCGTGGGACTATGAAAACTGGCTGTTTGATGCGGACTATGACCGCGTGATGCCGTACTTGGAGGAAAGCCTGAACCGCATGCCGATCTTTGCAGAGCTTGGCATCCAGCGCGAGGTGCACGGCGCGATCTCCCATCCCCCTGACGGCAACCCGTTGATCGGCCCCGCCCCCGGCGTGCGCAACTACTGGTGTTGCTGCGGCACACAAATCGGGATCGGCTGGGGGCCGGGCCTGACGCGCGAATTGGCCCGCTGGATGGTGCATGGCGCAGCGGATATTTCCATGCGCGACTATGATCCGCGCCGCTTTGGCAGCTATGCCACGAAGGATTGGCAGGTGGTCAAGGCAGAGGAAGACTACTGTCTGCGCCACGAAATTCCCTTCCCGCATTTCAACAGACTGGCAGGGCGGCCCATCAAACCCTCCCCGCTTCATGATCTGCTGAAAGCCAAGGGTGCTGTGCACGAGGAAGTCTACGGTTTTGAACGTCCGCGCTTCTTTGCCAAAGGTATTGCACAAGAAGACCACTATTCCTTCAACCGCACGCCTGTCGACGACATGGTCGCCGCAGAAGTCAAAGCCGTGCGTGAAAACGTAGGCCTTATGGATGTCACGGCCTTCACCAAAGTGCTGGTCGAAGGCCCCGACGCCTATGCGCTGTTGGATCGCCTCACCGCGAACCGGATGCCCCAAAAGGTGGGTTCGATCACGCTGACCCACATGCTGAACCGCGCGGGCCGGATTGAGCTTGAGACGACAATCGTGCGGATGGCGGAGGACCAGTTCTATCTGGTCTGCGCGGCTTTCTTCGAACAGCGCTTGCTCGATCATCTGGCGCAGCACCGCGTGGATGAGGATGTGACGATAACGGCGCTGTCTTCTGATTGGAGCGCGCTGTCACTCAACGGCCCGAAGGCGCGTGACGTACTGGCGGCCTGCACCGATGCGGACCTTTCAAACGCGGGGTTCCGCTGGTTGTCTGCCCAGAAAATCACCGTAGCTGGCCACAAAATCTGGGCGTTCCGCATGTCTTATGCGGGCGAGTTGGGCTGGGAATTCCATATGCCCCAGACCGCCTGTCTGGACGTCTACAACGCGCTGTGGACGGCGGGTGAGGCCTGCGGCATCGCCGACTACGGGTCTTTTGCAATGAACGTCATGCGGATGGAGAAAGGCTTCAAAGGGGCGGGCGAACTCACCAATGAGGTCACGCTGGCCGAAGCCGATGTGCTGCGCTTTGCACGTACAGACAAAGACTATCTGGGGCGCGACCAGACCCTGAACACCGATCTACCCTGGATTTGCGCCTACATGGAAATTGAGCCCGACGGCGTTGCGGACGGCCACGGTGGTGAAGCCGTGATGCGAGACGGCAAGGTCGTCGGCTCTACCGCCTCCGTCGCCTATGGCCCAACCGTCGGCAAGATCCTTGCCTTTGCCTATATCAAGCCAGAGGCCGCAGCACCCGGTACCGCGCTTGAAGTTGTCATTCACGGCGCACCCCGCGCCGCCAAGGTGCTGGGTGAGCCAGCCTATGACCCGCAAAGCCTGCTGCCGCGCACAGATACAACAAAGGAGGCCGCCGAATGACCTTTCCAACAACAATGGGGGCCATGGTCACCATGGGCCACGGCGATCTGGATCAGATGGTTTGGCACGAGGATTGGCCGCGCCCCGATCCGGCTCCGGATGAAGTTCTGATCAAGGTGGGCGCCTGCGGGTTGAACAACACGGACGTGAACACGCGGTCGGGATGGTATTCCAAAGCGGTGACTGAGGCCACAACCGGCGGCGCGTTTGAGAAGGTCGGCAAGGACGACCCGACATGGGGCGGTGCCCCCGTCGCTTTTCCGCGCATCCAAGGCGCGGATGTCTGCGGTGAAATCGTTGCGGTGGGTGCCGATATTGATCCGTCCCGCATTGGCGAACGGGTGATCACGGACGGTTGGCTGCGGGACGCAGGTGACCTCGATAACCTCGATAAGACCGCCTACTTCGGGTCCGAGCGTGACGGTGGTTTTGCCGAATACACAACGACACCGGCGCGCAATGCCCTTGCCGTCAATTCAGACCTCACGGACGCAGAACTCGCGACGTTCTCGTGTTCCTATTCCACCGCAGAGGGGATGTTGACCCGTGCGAACGTCACAAATGCTGACACTGTGCTGGTCCCGGGCGCATCAGGTGGCGTTGGCGGCGCGCTGGTTCAATTGGCCAAACGGCGCGGCGCGCGGGTGATCGCGATGGCGTCTGAGGCAAAGCATGGCGACGTCGCCAAACTTGGCGCGGACGCGATTTTGCCACGTGCGCCCGATAATCTGCGCACAGCCCTTGGGAATGAAAAGATCACGGTCGTTGCAGATGTCGTGGGCGGCCCCTATTGGCCGACCCTGATTGATATCCTTGAACGCGGCGGTCGCTATACCTGTTCGGGTGCCATCGCGGGGCCCATGGTCCAGCTTGATCTGCGCACGTTTTATCTGCGTGACCTAACCTTTGTGGGATCCACTGTGATCCCCCTTGAGGTGATGCCAAACCTGATCCGCTACATCGAACGTGGAGAGATCAAACCCGCGCTGGCCGCCATCTATCCGCTCGACCAACTCCGCGAGGCACAGGCCGCCTTCATCGCCAAAGAGCACACCGGCAACATTGTTGTCGTGCCGAAGGCGCGCGAGGATACGGCCCCGTGAAAATCACCCGTATCCGTATTTACAAGACTGATCTGCCTTACGTTGGTGGGGCCTATGTCTGGGGTGCGGGCAATGTCATTAAGATCGCAAAGGCAAGCGTGGTCGTCATTGATACAGACCCAGGTTTGCAGGGCTGTGGTGAATTCACCCCATGCGGAGAAACCTACATGATCGCCCATTCCGAAGGGGTGGAGGCCTTTGCCCGCCTCGCCGCATCAAACCTGCTGGGCGAGGACCCTCGCCAAGTCGCGTGGATCGAACAGATCCTGGACCAAACGGTGCAAGGGCGCGGCTATGCCAAAGCCCCGTTCGATGCCGCCTGTTGGGATATTCTGGGCCAAGCGTGCGGCCAGCCTGTTTGGATGCTGCTGGGCGGCAAGCTCACCGATGGCGCCCCGATGTACCGGGTGGCCCCGCAGCCCATGAAGCTGGATGACTGCGTGACGGTCATTTCGGTCGCGCAGCGGATCGTCGCAGACCATGGTGCAGAAATCTGCTGTTTGAAAAACTCAAACCTTGGGGGCTTGTCGAAAGCCCGCCGCGTCCGCGACCTTTTGGTAGAGGCCCGCATTCCGGTGGTCGCCGAAGACACATGGGGCGGTGAAATCGCAAGCACTGCGGTGGCGCATTTTGCGGCGTCAACGCCGCCCGATTTCCTGCAGAACACGACCGATCTGATGAATCACAACACGCGTTCGACTAGGGTGGGCGGCGCTTGCGCGAAGGCAGGTCAGCTTTATGCGCCCGACGCGCCGGGGCTTGGCGTGACAGCTGATTTCGACAGCCTTGGCGCACCCGTGGCGGAGTATGCGGCATGAAGATCACGCGCCTTTCCGTGTTTCAGGTCGATCTGCCGCTGGAGCATCCCTATTGGCTCTCTGGGGGTCGGCTCAAGTTTGAAGTGCTGGATGCCACTTTCGTCAAGATCGAAACCGATTCAGGCATCACGGGCTGGGGCGAAGGCACGCCTTGGGGCCATACCTACGTGCCCGCCCATGGCCCCGGCATTCGGGCTGGGATTGAAACGATGGCGCCCTTTATACTCGGCCTCGACCCGCGCAAAGTGCTTGATGTCGAACGCGCGATGGACCTCGCCTTGCCTGGCCACCTTTATGCCAAAAGCCCCATTGACATGGCGTGCTGGGACATTGCGGGGCAAGCGGCGGGGCTCCCGATTGCCGACCTGATGGGCGGCGGATCTCGCTCGCCGCGTCCCATCGCCTCCTCCGTGGGGGCGAAAACGGTGGAAGAAACCCGCACCGTCATTGCGCGCTATCGCCAACGCGGCTACGTCGCTCATTCCGTCAAGATCGGCGGCGACGTGGCGCGCGACATCGTCCGCATCCGCGACGTCGAAGACATGCGGCAGAGCGGCGAAAACGTTCTGTATGATGTGAACCGCGGCTGGACGCGGCAACAGGCCTTGCGTGTTATGTCCGCGACCGAAGACCTGAACGTGATGTTTGAACAGCCGTGCGAAACGCTGGACGACATTGCGGCCATCAGCGGGAAACATGCGGCACCCGTGTCGGTCGATGAAAGCCTTGTCACGCTACAAGACGCCACCCGCATCGCACGCGATGGGCTGGCTGAGGTCTTCGGCATCAAACTCAACCGTGTCGGTGGGCTGACCAAAGCGGCCCGCATGCGCGACATCGCGCTCTCCCATGGGATCGACATGTTTGTCATGGCAACCGGCGGCACCGTCCTTGCCGATACTGAAGCCTTGCATCTGGCCGCGACAATACCGGATGCCAACTGTCACGCAGTCTGGGCCTGTCAGGATATGATCACCATCGACATCGCGGGAGGCCGTGGGCCGCGAAACATAGATGGCCATCTGCATCTGCCACAAGAACCTGGCCTTGGCGTGCACCCCGATGAAGAGAATTTGGGCGATCCTATGGCGGTCTACGCATGAAGGTCACGCGCATCACCCTGTGGTCCGTCGACCTGACCAGCCATGAAACCTACTACATGGCCGAGGGCAAAACCTGCGACACGGTCAAAACACACGTGCTGTGCCTTGAAACGGACACGGGCCTGCAGGGCTGGGGCGAAGTCTGCCCAATCCCGCATTACCTGCCCGCATTTGCGGATGGCGTGCCCAGTGCAATCACCGAAATGGCGCCGGAAATCTTAAGGGTCAGCCCCTTCGGCATCGACGCGCCCATGCGCAAGCTTGATGGTTTTCTGCAAGGGCACCTGCATGCCAAATCCATTGTCGATATGGCGCTCTGGGATTTGTTCGGTAAAGCGACGGGACAGCCGCTTTATGCCCTGCTGGGCGGGCGCACGCGGGCCGATATGCCGCTTTATCACTCGATCACCTGCATTGCCCCCGATGACATGGCGCGGATCGCGACAGAGGCTTACGCGACGGGCATCCGCCAGTTTCAGGTCAAGCTGGGTGCCGACGCGGATTGGCAAGCAGATGCAGAACGCCTGATCAAAGTACGCGAGGCTGTTGGCGCGGGGCCACTGGTCTACGGCGATTGGAACTGCGGCGCGACCAAGCTGCACGCGACACGCACAGGCCGCGCCGTCGCGCATCTCGACGTGATGCTCGAACAGCCCTGCAAGACGCTCGAAGACTGCGCAGCTGTGCGAAATGCCACCGGTCTGGCCATGAAAATCGACGAAGGCGCTTATGATCTTGCCTCGCTGATGCGCGCGGCGGAGTTGGGCGTGCTGGACGCGGTCGCCTTGAAACTCTCGAAGTTCGGCGGCCTCTCGGCGATGCGCCGCGCCCGCGACCTGACCGTGCATCTGGGCGCGGAAATCTGCGCAGAATGCACTTGGGGGTCCGACATCGTGACCGCCGCGTCGCTGCATTTTGCCGCCTCTACACCTAACGGCGCGCTCCTGAACACCTGCGATCTGTCATCCTATGTTGGCCCACGCATCGCGCCTGATTGCCCAACGCGCAGGGATGGTCGTATCGCACCGCCTGAAGGGCCAGGCCTTGGGGTGACCCCCGATATGGACATCCTCGGACAACCGATCTTGGAGATCGCCTGATGCAAAAACTGACCACCCAATCCGAATGGATCGCCCGTGCGCAATCCGTCCTTCCTGCGGGCGGGTTTGGCAATTTCGACCCCGGCATCATCATCGCACGGGGCGAGGGCAGCCGCGTTTGGGACGAAGATGGCAACGACTATGTCGACTACCTGATCGGCTCTGGCCCCATGCTCCTTGGTCACGGTCACCCCGAGGTGATGGAGGCTGTGTTGGAGCAACTCCCGCAGGGCATGACCTTCTTTGCCAACAACGCCAAAGGGATCGAACTGGCCGAGGCAATCGTCGACGCCGTCCCCTGTTGTGAGCAAGTCAGGTTCGTCGCGTCCGGTGGAGAGGCAGATATGTATGCCATCCGCCTCGCACGCGCCTATACGGGGCGCACCAAGATCCTGAAGTTTGAAGGCGGCTATCATGGCATGAGTGCGGAAGCACAGATGAGCCTTGCGCCCGAACGCCGCGTCAACTTTCCTCAAGCCGTGCCGGACAGCGCGGGCATCCCGCAAAGCGTAGCCGATCAGATGCTGATCGCGCCCTTCAACGATCTCGCCGCCGTTGAGGCGCTGCTAAGCGAACACACCGACATTGCCGCCATCATCGCCGAACCGCTGCAACGGATCATTCCTGCCGCACCCGGTTTTCTGCAGGGCCTGCGCGATCTGTGCGACAAGCACGCCGTGTTGCTGATCTTTGATGAGATCGTCACAGGGTTCAGGCTGGCCCATGGCGGGGCACAGGAACGCTATGGCGTGACCCCGGATATTTGCACGCTGGGCAAGATTATTGGTGGAGGGTTTCCCCTTGCGGCCCTCGGGGCCAGCGCCGAGATCATGCAGCACTTCGACAAATCTATCGTCGGTGGTGACAAGTGGCTGATGCAACTTGGCACCCTTTCGGGCAATCCGATTGCGGCGGCGGCGGGTCTCAAGACGATGGAAATCCTGAAGCGCGACGGCAGCTACGACACCCTCCGCGACATCGGCCGCAGGTTGCAGGACATGCAAAGCCGCGCTCTCGACGCAGCAGGGATCCCGCACCAAATCTGCGGGGACGAGACCCTCTTTGACATTTTCTTCACAACAAGCGCGTGCCGTGACTACCGCACAGCCAAGCACGACGATCCCGGACGGAATGCAACCTACAATAAGGCGCTGCGTCAGCACGGGATATTCAAGTCACCGGGTAAGCTTTATCCGTCACTCGCGATCACCGCAGAGGATCTGGAGAAGACGAAATTCGCAATTGAACAGGCTGTGAAATCCATTTCACCGACCTGAGAGACACCTCATTTCCCGAAACTCGAACACCTGCGATCTTTAGCGTGTCCGAATGGCCCAGACTTGCTTCGGTCACAGCGGCCGCTTTTGACCGATGATGCGCCCCTTGTTCCAGGCTCTGTGTTTTGGCGTGACAGCGGGGAGTTGGACCGTTGGCATTATTTATAGCCTCCAATACTCCCCCCCTACCCTGTCCTCAGCACAGTGCTGACGGCAAGAACATAGCATATCTTGAACGGCCGTTTCCTTTGCAGTTCAACGTTGCTCCACATGGCGCATATGCGGCATTTTTGTTGCTGTGTGCGCGTACCGCGAGAGTATCGAATTTAAAAGCTAGGCTAATTCTGTTGAAAAACTCTTCCTTGATCGTGCGCATAATCGCTGATTCATTTCCTTTATTAATTAGGGGATTTTGCGATGATGGGACCAAAGCAGGAAGCGCAGACGGCGCTGTTTTACGAATTCTCTTTGGAAAAGCACGTCCCACGAGATCATTTGCTGCGGTCGATTGATCGGTTCGTCGATCTGAGCGACATCCGCCAGTATCTGTCCGAGTTTTACAGCCACACAGGCCGCCCATCGATTGACCCTGAGCTGCTGATCCGGATGCTTTTGGTAGGCTATTGCTTCGGTATCAGATCAGAGCGCCGGTTGTGCGAAGAAGTGCATTTGAACCTCGCCTATCGCTGGTTTTGTCGTCTTGATCTGTCTGATCCAATACCGAACCATTCGACTTTCTCGAAGAACCGACACGGGCGCTTCCGTGAAAGCGCTTTGCTGCGCCACTTGTTTGAAAAGACCGTCACACGCTGCATCGCGGATGGCTTGGTGAGCGGGCAACGCCTTGCAGCTGATGCCAGCCTGATCGAGGCTGATGCCAACAAGCAGAACTCCACACCGAAGGAAGTTTGGGATCGCAACGCCATTGATCCAGCTGATGCGCCCCGCGCCGTGAAGGAGTATTTGAATGTCTTGGACGACGCCGCTTTTGGTGCAGCATCTGAGGTTGAGCCCAAGTTCACATCCCACTCCGATCCGGCAAGCCAGTGGACCGCAGCGCGTAAAGGCCCTGCGTTCTTCAGCTATTCGACCAATTATTTGATCGACACCGACCACAGCGTCATCGTGGATGTCGAAGGAACAAGATCGATCCGGCAGGCTGAAGTCGGTTCAGTGCGCACCATGCTAGATCGGATCAAGGATCTGCATGATATTGACCCAGAGCGGTTGATTGCAGATAGCGCCTATGGATCAGGGCCGATGCTGGGATGGCTCGTTGATCGCGACATCAACCCGCACATTCGGGTGCTTGATAAGGCGCGCCGAACTGACGGCACATGGTCTCGCACCGACTTTGAATGGGACCCCAAGAACAACCAGTACATCTGCCCGGAGGGCGAACCGCTCAAGCAATTCCGCCGTAATTACTCGGATCCGAACCGTGGCCCAAGCGGCCAAGGTGTAGCAAAGTACCAAGCGCTGAAAAACACCTGCCAAGCCTGTGCGTCCAAAATGAAATGCTGCCCGAAAGCCGATGCCCGCAAGATCACCCGTGAAGAACACGAAGACGCCCGCCAGGTTGCCCGCGATATCGCAAAGACCAAACAATACGCCGTCTCGATGCGGCTGCGTAAAAAGGTCGAAATGCTGTTCGCCCACCTCAAACGCATCCTTGGGTTGGGACGGTTGCGATTACGCGGGCCATGCGGCGCAAACGACGAATTCCTACTCGCCGCAACCGCCCAAAACCTCCGCAAACTAGCCAAGATCTTTCCTGCACCGCAGCAAATGCGCAAAGCCTGACAAGAAAGGCGTTCGTGCTGTGTTTGAGGCACCACTTTCTGCACTCGCAATGCGCTGTTTTTCCACAGAATCGGCTCATAGCCGCCATTCGCTGCAAAGCAGCAAATGCCTATCTATGTGTCCAGATTCAGCGGCACCGCAGATGCACCACCGTGTTCAATCGCCCAGTTCGCATTGGTTTTGATCCCGCCCAGCGGGAAGAAATGCACACGTTCGATGTTGCTGTCCGGGTTGGCCGCCTTGTGGGCGGCAAGGTCGGTCAGCACCTCGGTGGGTTCAAAAGGCAGCAGCAGTTTGGTGACGTCCTTCGCGCGCCGTTGCAGCACGCGCAGGGAGGGGCCCACGCCGCAGGCAATGGCGAATTTGATCATCGTTTGCAGCTTGGCAGGACCCGCGATGCCAATATGAATTGGGATCGTGATCCCTGCCTCTTTCAGGCTCTCGGCCCAGTCGATAATTGGACCCGCTTCAAACGCGAATTGTGTGGCCAGCGCCATCTGCGCGTCCGTTGTCTCGGAAAACCGCTGCTTCCACTGCAAGGCGTCATCCACATTGGCGGTCCCGCCCGAAGGGTCGATGTCCTTGTTGCCTTCAGGATGGCCCGCCACGTGAAGCCGTTTGAAATCCCCGAACGCGCCGCTTTCCAGCAGCTGCAGGGAGGACTGGTAATCGCCGTGGGGTTGATCCACGCCACCGGCCAAAAGCAATGCCTGATCAACGCCCGCTTCACCACGGTACATGGCGATCCAGTTTTTCAGTGTCGCCTCATCCTTGATGATGCGCGCGGGAAAGTGCGGCATGACGGGATAGCCGTCGTCTGCCAGCCGTTTGGCTGTGCGGACCATGTCCTCGATCGGGGTGCCTTCGATATGGGCGATGTAGACGCGGGTGCCTTTGGGCAGGAGCGCCGTGAAATCCTCAACCTTTTCGGCTGTGCGCGGCATGACTTCGATGGAATAGCCATCCAAGAAGGCCTCAAGTTCGGGGTTGGTGCCCGCAGCCTCAGGTGCGTCTTTCTTACGGAAATTCAACAGACCCATAACAGCCTCCCTAACGTTGAAGATTGGCCCTCTCACGCGTGGCCAGAATTGTTGATAAGCGTCATCAGCCGGTCTTTGTCATACTCGGCCTCAAGCTGCGCGGCCACGGCGTCGACAGCGTCTGCGTCCGACCCCTCGACCGTATAGGGCGGCGCTTTGCGCCATTCGGCCAGATAATCGTCCGTTTCTGCGGCGCCCGATTTCATCGCGGCGCGGTCAATGGCTTGCTCGAACCGCTCGCTGAGCTGTTTTTTAACGCCACGGCGGCCTTTGCCGACAATGACCTGTGCGGGAATATCCCGCCAATAAACAATCGTGACCTCAGCCATTTGATTCTCCGCCCCTCTTGCGCGTGTTGACCCACCTAATCATGGCGGGATGAAATACAGAGGCTATTTTCGACATCGGGACGCCTTTTGGCGACCCATGATCGCAAGGTGCGCGCCCTCAAAACCTTCAACACCATCATGAAGCCCATCACAACGCTTGCGTGAACGCCCGCCCATGCTTACCTTAAAGGTAACTCGAAATGGAGGGCGTGACCAATGGCGCCCAAGCGTCCCAATGGTGCGGGCGCGTTCCCAAAGCCGGTAGAGCACCCCGTGCCGAAACCGCCCACGTCAGATGCGCTTTATGCGGCACTTGATCTGGGCACGAACAGTTGCCGCATGCTGATTGCCCAACCCAAGGGCAGCCAGTTTCACGTGGTCGACAGCTTTTCCAAATCCGTCCAGCTTGGGCAGGGACTGGAACAGACTGGCAAGCTCAGCCGCGCCTCTATGGCGCGGACGATCAATGCTATGCGGGTGTGTCGTCAGAAACTGCATCGTCATAAAGTGGACCGGATGCGTCTGGTCGCCACCGAGGCCTGCCGCCGTGCACGCAACGCCCAGCATTTCATCGCATCGGTCAAACGCGAAACCGGCCTCACGCTTGAGATTATCCAGCCCGAGGAAGAGGCCCGTCTGGCAGTCATTTCCTGCGCGCCCTTGGTCAGCACCAAGTCCGACCAGTTGCTGGTCGTAGACATTGGTGGCGGATCAACCGAGCTGGTCTGGATCGATCTGACCAACGTGCCACCCCGCGAACGCCCCCGTGCGATCATGCGGCTGCATTCGGGGTTCCGGCAGGATCCGGGGCCTTTTGCGGCGGCCAAAGTGGTGGATTGGATTTCGGTCCCCTTGGGCGTGGCCACCCTGCGCGATCAGTTCGCAGATGTGGAAGACGACAGCGCGCGTTTTGCATTGATGTCGTGGTTTTTTGAAGAAAACCTTGAGAAATTCGCCCCAAGCGCGTCCGAACAGGAACGCGAAGGATTTCAGATTGTCGGCACCTCAGGCACGGTCACAACCGTGGCCGCCAGCCATTTGGGCCTGCGCCGCTATGACCGGACCAAGGTGGACGGCCTGCGAATGACGTCCGATCAGATTGACACCGTCATTCAGGGCTATCTGAAACTGGGTGAGGCCGGCCGCCGTGCCGATCCGCGGATCGGCAAGGACCGGCAGGCGTTGATCATGTCGGGGGCCGCGATCCTGCAGACGTTGATGCGGTTGTGGCCGACGGATCGTCTGTCCGTCGCCGACCGTGGCCTGCGGGAGGGATTGCTGTATCAGCAGATGTCAGCGGACGGCGTGTTGGAAGACGCGCCCTATTAGGGCGCGGCCAAAATTCACCGAATTTTGGCGCCTCCGGCGGAGGTATTTGGGAACCAGAGAACCTAGGGCGCTTTGGCCGCAAGGGTCCGGAGCGCGCCAGACAGGATCATCGCATCCCCGCCCAGCCCCAGAAACCGAACGCCCTTTTCGGCCTGCGCCGCAAAATCGCTGTCATCAAAGGTGATTGTCCCGATAATTTTGCCTGCCGCCTGTGCGCGCGCATAAACGTGAACAATGGCGGCGCGGACCTCGGGCGCATCCGGTTGGCCCACAAAGCCCATATCCGCGCTGAGATCGGCGGGACCCACGAAAATCCCATCGACACCTGAGGTGGCGGCGATGGCATCGATATTGGCCACGGCCTCAGCGCTTTCGACCTGCACAAACAGACAGATCTGGTCATTGGCGCTGCTGACGTAGTCCACGATTTCGCCATAGCGCGACGCGCGTGCCAAGGCCGCCCCCATCCCGCGCGTGCCCTGCCCCGGATAGCGCACGGCGGCGGCCACTTGGGCGGCTTGTTCGGCAGTGTTCACCATGGGCACAACCACCGTCTGCACGCCCAGATCAAGCACCTGTTTGAGCATCCAATCCTCACCCATGGGCACGCGCACCACGGGCTGGGCGGGGGTTCCGGCCAAGGCCTGAAGTTGGGCCGCGATGGTCTGCAGCGTGTTGGGCCCGTGTTCGCCATCAATCAAACACCAGTCCATTCCCGACCGACCGGCAATTTCGGCCACCGTTGCCGAGGCCAGCGTCAGCCACAGGCCGGACTGCATGTCCCCCCGCAGGAGCCTGTCTTTGAGAACATTGATCGGGGCGGGCATGGGCGTTTCCTTTCAGGGCAGTCGCGCTAAAACGGCACGGGCGGCGCGCAGGCCGGGCGCATCACCGCCCTGCCCAAGGCGCGTCATTGTCAGATCAAGCGCGGACAGCTGTGCCTGCGGGGCAGCAGCGACATCGCGAAGGGCCTCGGCAATCAGGGACGGCTGGCAGTCTTTGCCAATGAATTCCGGCACGATCCGCGTTTCGCTGACCAGATTGACCAGCGTCACGGTGTCCGTCAACAACATCCGGCTGATGATCTGTCGGCTGATCCAGTTCATGTCGTAGGCGATGACCATGGGCGTGCGTGCGGCGGCCAGTTCCAGCGATACGGTCCCTGACGCCGCCAGCGCCAGATCAGCCCGCGCCATGGCCACAAGGCGTTGCCGGGCGGCGGCTTTGGCGTCCTCTTCCAGCCCGATCAACACAGGGTGCAAAGGTGCGAACACCTCGCGCACGCGAGGGGCCAGATGGGGCAGTGTCGGGATGACAATCTGATGTGGCAGATTGGCGGTTTGGATGGCTTTGACGAAACTGTCAGACAGGCGCTCGACCTCGGACCGGCGCGACCCGGGCAAGACGACCATGACGGGCCCGTCGAGCCCTAAGGCGCGGGCCTCTTCTGGCGTCACAGGCGGTTCGGTGGCGACTGGATGGCCCACAAAATCGCAGGCCATGCCTGCGGCTTGCATCAGGGGCGGTTCAAACGGGAACAGCGCCAAGACATGGTCGATGACCTCTGCCATTTTCGCAGCCCGTCCCGCACGCCATGCCCAGACGGTCGGCGCCACATAATGAACCGTGCGGATGTCGGACCCTGCCTTGACCAACCGCGCCACACGCAGACAGAAATCGGGGCTGTCGATGGTGATCAGCACATCGGGCTGTGCGGTGATCACGGCCTCAGCGGTTTGGCGGATGCGACGTTTGAGGCGGCGGTATTTGGGCAGGATTTCCGCGATCCCCATAAGCGACAGTTCTTCCATCGCGAAAAGGCTGTCCAACCCCTGCCCTTGCATCAACGCCCCGCCGATCCCGTCAAAGGTGACCGACGGAACCTCATAGCGCAGACCCTCCATCAAGGCCGCGCCGAGCTTGTCGCCCGAAGGCTCCCCCGCGATGACAAAGACCTTCATGGGGCGACCCATAGGAACATGCCGTTCCGGTTCAAAACCTCAATCACGCGCGGCTGGTCGAGGATCATGACGCCTCCCTCTTTGACGACAATGCCCGCCAATCCGGCCTGCGCTGCGCGCTCGGCGGTGGCGGGGCCGATCGTCGGCATATCCGCGACAAGGGACTGGCCGGGTTTGGGGCCTTTGAAGACAAATCCACCCGTGGCGGGCGTGTCTGTGTCGTCCCCTTGATGGTTCGACAGCCAGTCCGCCGCCCCACCTATCAAGTCAGACGCGCCACCGATCAGAAAAGACAACGGGTCAGAGGCCGCAGCCGATGCCTGCGCCGGTTTCGGGCAAAAATCGGCCAGCATCGCATCCGTGCCACGTGCGTCTTCGCGGGCGATGACTTGACCGTTGTTAACAATCATCGCCTGCCCCAAATCAGCACGGCCCATTTCAGCGAGGGCCGTGGTGGCAATAGCCATGTCGATTGTCAAATCCGGCGGTGTGGCCGTGGTCAGAACCCCCGCAGGGGGCACCAGGGCGGGTGCGATCTGATGGGCGCCGAGCACGCGAAATCCGCGGCTTTCGAACAGATCAATGATGGCACGCAAGGTGCCGTCATCGCCCTTGGCCATGGCCTCCATCAGGTGCGGCACAAGGGGGGCCGTGGCCGCATCAATAGCCGTTGGATCAACGACCGGACGGCTGACCGCGCCGACCATGCAGACCTCAGCCACATTGAGGGCCGTCAAGCGGTCCAGCAACGTCCCGAGGGTTTCGAGCCGGAAGGGCACGCGCAGAAAATCGCCCTCAACCTCGCTCGGGAAGCCCATCATTTCGCAGATCACGGGGACGCGGCCTTGGTCCATCAAGGCGCGGGTAACAACAGGCGGCACCCCACCGGTGCCTGCGATCAAGGCGATCGTCATCGCGGTGTCAGGAACTGTCGGTCGCTGTCGCCAAGGATGAAATCGACCATTTGGCTGACGTACGCGCTGTCGGTTTCTTCGCCCAAACGTCGGGCGCGTTCCATGAACGACCCCTCCCCGTCCTTGAGCGTCTGGAACGCCACGCGCAGCGCCGTGATATCGGCCCGCGCCACGCCGCGCCGCTTTAGACCCACAAGGTTCAGGCCGTCCAATTCGCCCCGTGGTCCCTGCACCAAGCCATAGGGCACGACATCATTTGTCACCATGCTGAGCGCACCGATGATGGCCCCGCGCCCGATGCGGACAAATTGGTGGATGCCGCACAACCCGCCGATGATTACGTCGTCTTCGATGATGCAGTGGCCTGCGACGGCGGATTGATTGACGATGATCACCCCGTTGCCGACCTGCGCGTCATGGGCCACGTGGCAGCCGGCCAGAAAGAAGCCATCGTCGCCCACACGGGTCACGCCGCCGCCGCCTTCGGTGCCGGTGTTCATGGTCACGTGTTCGCGGATGCGGTTGCGCGCACCGATTTCAAGCCGTGCGGCCTCCCCCTTGAATTTCACGTCTTGGGGCACTTCGCCCAAGACACAAAACGGATAGACGACAGTCTCTTCGCCCAAGCTGGTGTTCCCGGTCACCACCACATGGGATTTCAGCTCCACCCTGTCGCCCAAGGTCACCTGCGATCCGACGACACAAAACGGGCCCACGGTGACATCTGCCCCCAACGTGGCGCCGTCCTCGATGATGGCGGAGGGGTGAATGCCCATAATCTAGCCCTGCAAATCCATCATGGCGGTGAATTCACCCTCCGCGGCCATGTCGCCTTCGACGGTGGCGACGCCTTTGAACTTCCAGACCTTGCCGCCGGGCTTGCCGCGCACGGTTTCGACCTTCATTTCCAGAACGTCACCGGGCACGACCTTGCGACGGAATTTGCAGCCGTCCAGCCCCATGAAATAAATGAGCATGTTCTTGTCCATCAGCCCCATGGTGGCCCCAACCATGACGGCAGCGGTCTGGGCCATGGCCTCGATGATGGTCACACCGGGCATGATCGGCGTGCCGGGGAAATGGCCCTGAAAATGCGGCTCATTCATGGTGACGTTCTTGATGCCCGTGGCCGACGACGTGCCGTCAATGTCGATCACTTTGTCCACCAGCAGGAACGGATAGCGGTGGGGAATGATCCGCTGGATCAATTGGATATCGGCGGTGGTGATGACGTCAGACATAGAAGGCTCCGTTCGGGTGGACCGCCCGAAGGGGCGTCCCTGTGATGTTGCTGTGAGGGCCTAGCAAGCCCGCGATGGTGGGGCAAGCCTTAGGGATCACGTGTGTCCCCCGCCGTCCCGTCGCCCAAGGTGGCGTTGATCCGTGCAATCGCGGCATCGGTGATGTCCGTATCGGGCAGCCACAACAACGCAGAGCGCCGTTCCATCAGCACGGTTGCGCCGTTTTCAATCAAAAGGGCTTCGAGAACAGGGCGGCTGGCCTCAAGAAACTGTGTGCGGCCCTGAGCCAGTTCCCCTTCAAGCGCTTCGACCTTGGCGTCTTGGGCGCGCCGGATGCCGCGCGCCTTTTCGTCAAAGGCCTCGGCCTCTTGGCGAAAGACATCGATGTCCATGGTGGGCCGCTGTGCCGCAAGTTCGAGTTCTTCTGCACGCAGGGCTTCGGCAAGGCGGCGCTGTTCGGCAGCCAGATCCTCGCTCGCGGTCCGGTAATCCTGCACCACCCGTTGGCCAAACAGGGATCCGTTAAAGAGCCGGTCAAAATCCACAACAAGGATCGCAGATTGCATGTCGACAGATACGCCCGCAGGCGGGGTGACCTCTTGCGCGACGGCGGGATCGGCCATCAGGCCGATCCCCAGTGCCAATGCCCGCAAAAGACGCATCAGAAGTCTGTCGAGATCGTCACGTCAAACTGCTTGGTGTTGTCATTCGGCTGCACGTCCAACGGTTCTGTCCAGTTGAAACGCAAAGGCCCGATGGGCGTATCCCAGAAGATCGACACACCAGCAATCGCGCGCGGGGTGAAGTCGTTGTATTCGATGTCCGTGCTGTCGATGCCGGTTTCCCAAACGGATCCATAATCGAGGAACACCCCCCCCGAAATCCCGTATTCCTCTGGCAGACCCAGCGGGAATTCAGCCTCAAGCCGTGCGACCGCAAAGGCGTTGCCGCCCAAGGCGTCGCCGGTGTTGATGTCCCGTGGACCGATGCCCGAAGGTTCAAACCCGCGCATGGTGCTGGAGCCAAGGAAATACCGATCCGTGATGCGGCTGTTGCCATCTTGATAGGACAGATACCCGCCTTCGAGAGTGGCACGCAAAACGACCTCCTCGTTGAGGACGCGTGTTTGCGCTGTCAGCTCAGCCGTGGTTTCGATGTAGGTCGCGTCCCCGATCCCGAATTCCTGACCAAAGCGGAACAGGACACCTGCGTTGGGATTCAGCCCCGTGCGGCGTGTGTCAAAGCTGTAGGAATAGCCCAAGGCGTTGGTGCCAACGGCACCTTCGTCCGCCTGAATAAAGGGCGATACGACAGTCGGGTCCGGATCGACGTCCTTAATATCGGTGTAATCGTAGGAATAAAACAACGTCAGACGGCCGTTTTCGGACACGGGGAAGCCGATCCGCGGGCGGAACTGGCCGGTTTCCGTATCAAACTGGGCGTTCTGGTTGTCAGTTGTCTTATAGCTCGCATCAAGGCCAAAGCTCAGATCGCGGCCCAACAGGCGCGGTTCGGTGAAGGCAAAGCCAATATCGCGGCTTTCGGCACCGGCCTGAATGTTGAAGCTGAGCGATTGTCCACGACCCAAGAAGTTACGCTGATTAAAGCGCGCCAGCAGGGTAAAGCCGTTATCTGTTGAAAAGTTACCGCCAAAAGACAACGATCCCGTGGGCCCTTCGGCCACATCCACATCAATCACAACCTGATCGGGGCTGGACCCTTCGCGTGCATCCACATTGGCGTTGGCAAAATAACCCAAGGCGCGGATGCGTTCGGCGCTTTCACGGATTTGACGGGGATTAAAGGGGTCGCCCTCAACCACGTCAAAGCGCGACCGGATCACGCGGTCCAAGGTCGTGTTGTTGCCTTCGATGTCGATCCGTTCCACGAAAATGCGAGGCCCGTTCACCAGCGCGAATTCCACGTCCAGCGTCAGCGTCCGGTCATTGCGGGTCACGCGCGGGTCGACACGCACAAAGTTAAGCCCTTGGCGCAAAGCCAGGCGTTCAAGGCGCGCAATGTCCTGTTCGATCAAGGCCGGCGAATAGGTGACACCGGTGCGCAAACGCAGCGCATCCTCAAAAATCGCTGGATCAGCGCCTACGACCTCGGACGTGACAGACAGGTTGCCAAAGTCGAACTGCTGACCTTCTTGGACGTTGAAGGTGATCAAGTAAGCATCCCGTTCACGGGTCAGCGCCACATCGACGTTCTGAACCTGAAAATCCACATAGCCACGGGATTGGTAGAAGTCGGTCAGCACCTGCTGATCGAACGCCACACGGTCGGCGATAAAGGTGTCGCGACCGATGATCGCGCGCAAAAGGCCCGCCTGCTTGGTTTCCAGAACACGACGCAACCGGCCTTCGCCGTAGGCACGGTTGCCCACAAAGCTGATGCGTTCGACTTCGGTCAGGCCACCCTCAAAAACCTCAAAAATCAGATCGACGCGGTTGTCGGACCGCTGGATGATCCGTGGCGCTACTGTCGCATTGACGCGCCCCTGATCGGCGTAGACTTGCGTAATGGCGGCGGTGTCCGCCTCAGCTTGGGTGGGGCTGTAAACACGGCGCGGTTCGCTGCGCACGACGGCGGCCAGTTCGGCATCGCGCACCCGCGCATTGCCTTCAAAACTGATGCGATTGATCGTCGGGAATTCCACGACCTCAATCACCAGTGTCCCCCCCTGCGGACGGACATCCACGCTTTCGAACAGACCCGTGGCGCGGATCGCTTGGGCCGCATCGTTGACCTGCCCTGCGCTGACGGCCTCACCGCGGCCAAAGCCCAGATAGGTCAGGATGGTCGCAGTTTCGATCCGCTGGTTGCCTTCAACCACCACATTCGAAAAGCTGAAATTCTGCGCCGCCGCTGGCGAAGCCCCCGTCATCACTGACGCCGCACCCATGAAGGCGACCAAGGTCCCAACCCGTACTCGTGTTGCACCCCAGATCGCAGCCTGCGCAATTCTATTCATTTTTATGCTCGTTTCGACATCCCAAGTACCACTGGTCTAACGGTGCCGTGAGGGGTTGTCAAAAGCAACAACGCGCCCGCCAGATCTAACTGAGGGACGCGCCGATTATCGCCTATGGGGGAATTTGATCAGTTGATTTGGACCGACCCGATATAGGCACCCAGGCCCCAGGGCAACGCCAATCGTGGCCAGATACAGCAGACGATCCCAGTTGAGGTTCACCAGAAGGCTTACACCTTGATATCCTGCGGCAATTGTCTGCATCGTTCCGTCCTCGGGTTAAGTTGTTGAGGACAAAATGACAGCCAAATGTGGCAGCTTCTGGGCAGGCTCATGAAACCTTAAGGGCAAAACAGCAGGTCATTGCCAATGGCAAACAGCATCAAGGTCCCGATAATCGCCAACCCCATCGCCATAAAGATGCGCAAGGCGTTGTCGCTGGGCATCTTGCCGGTCACGGCCTCATAGGCATGAAAAACAAGGTGCCCGCCATCCAAAATCGGGATCGGGAACAGGTTCAACAGCCCCACAGCCGTAGACAGCACCGCGATAAAGCTGATGAAGCTGATCGTGCCCTGCGCGGCCATAGAGCCTGAGGTTTCGGCAATGCCCACCGGACCGCTCAGGTTACAGGTGTTGATGTTGCCGATGATCATCTGTTTCAGGCCGTTCAGCGACTGTACAATAATGAACCACACCTGCTGGATCGCCAGACGCGCGGCTTCAAAAACGCCCACATCGGTGGTGGCCGGTTCAAAGAACAGCCCGCCATTGCCGATGCCCAGCTTTGGTTCATCGCGCATGGACCCGTCTTCTTGTGGCAGTGCGACCAAACGTGGGGTCAGGGTGTCGACAAACGTCTCCCCGTTGCGCCAAACCTCAATCTCAATCGGGTTCCCACCCACGGCTTCAACCACATCGACCATGTCGCCGAACTGGTAAATCGGCGTGTCGTTCATCCGAACGATCACATCATTGATCCGCAGCCCCGCATCATCGGCGGCAGAACGTGGCGTGATGGATTGCACCAAGGCCGGTTGCGGCTGCGGTCCTTGCACCGTCAAACGGTCCCCGTCCCGTTCAATGTCATAGCTGACCGACGGCTGGGACGGCAGATCGGCCACAGCGGCCCCAAACCCGTCAGGATAGTTGATCGCCACACCTTCGACCCGCAAAACACGGTCGCCAGGCTGCAATTCCTGGGTGATTTCATCCGGAAAGCCGGGGATTTCGGACACGGTCAGCGGCGTCAGCGGCTGGCCTTGAAACAACAAAACCCCCGCAAATACGAAGAACGACAGGATGAAATTGAAAATAGGCCCCGCCGCCACAGTGGCAGAGCGTGCCCAAAGCGGTGCGCCCAGCATCGTGTCGCGCGCATAGGCCACCTGCCCGTCTTCGGCGACGGGCATAGAGGCCGCGTTGGCGTCACCCTTAAACTTCACGTAGCCCCCAAAGGGCAATGCTGCGACCTGCCACACCGTGCCGCGTTTGTCCGTCCGGCTGTACAGCACCTTACCAAAGCCGATGGAGAACACATCCGCATGGATGCCCGACCAGCGACCCACGATGTAGTGGCCATATTCATGAATCGCCACGATCACCGATAAGGCGATGACGAAAAAAACCAGCGTAAAGGCGAAATTGCCAAACGACGGGATCAGGTTTGTCAGAAAATCCAAGGCTTAACCCTTTGCGGTTCCGGTGATGTCAGCAGTCAAGGCACGCGCCGCAGCGTCCGCCTCTTGCACGCTATCTAAGGTGATCGTGGCATTTTGCAGCCCCTCGCGGGACAACATCGCGTCAACGCAGGCGTCAACCTTGCGCGCCATGTCAGTAAATCCACACCGTCCGGCGATGAAATCATCCAGCGCCTGTTCTTTGGCCGCGTTGAACACAGCGCCCGTCAGGCCCCCTTCTTCCATCACCGTCTGGGCGATTTTGAGGGCGGGATAGCGAGCAGAATCCGGAGCGCGGAAATTGAGCTGGCCGATCTTGGCCAGATCCAGCCTCTCCACCGGCAGGGAGCGCCGTTTGGGCCAGTTCAGGGCAAATCCGATGGCATGGCGCATATCGTGGGGGCCCACATGCGCCATGATCGCCCCGTCGTTAAAGCCAACCATGGCGTGGATCAGGCTTTCGGGGTGGATAATCGCCTCGATCTTGTCAGGGCTGACGCCGAAAAATTCTTTCGTTTCAATCAGCTCCATCGCTTTGTTAAACATGGATGCGCTGTCGATGGTGATCCGCTGGCCCATGTCCCAGTTGGGATGGCTTGACGCCTCGGCCACGGTGACGGCCTCCAACGCGTCCAGCGGATGATCGCGGAAGGCACCGCCGCTGGCGGTGATGATGACACGTTCGACGGCCTCCATCTCCTCCCCGATCAAGGCTTGGAATACAGCGGAATGTTCGCTGTCCACGGGCAGGACGGTGGCGCCATGGCGCGCGGCCTCCCCCAACAAGAGCGGACCGGCAGTAACCAGCGATTCCTTGTTGGCCAGCGCCAGCGTCGTGCCGTGCTTTAGCGCCTCCATCCCCGGCGCAAGGCCAGCGGCCCCCACGATGGCGGACATGATCCAATCGGCGGGGCGTGCGGCGGCCTCGATCAGCGCATTGTCCCCAGCGGCGGCTTCAACCCCCGATCCGGCAAGCGCGTCGCGCAGTTCAGCCAATCGTGCGGGGTCAGACGTGACGGCGATATCCGCCCCAAGCGCCATCGCATCCTGCGCCAAGAGTTTGATATTGTGCGCCCCTGTCAGCGCCACCACGTCAAAGTCATCCGGTGCGCGGCGGATCAGATCAAGCGTGTTCTGCCCGATGCTGCCCGTCGCCCCGAAAACGCTGATCCGCCTCAAAAGGCCACCCCGGGCACGTTGAACAATGTGGCCACGGCCAGCATGAACAATGCCGCTCCCAACAGCGCATCAAAGCGGTCAAACAACCCGCCGTGACCGGGGATCAGGGCAGAGCTGTCCTTGACCCCCTGCCGCCGTTTCAACGCCGATTCTGCGATGTCGCCCATCTGCCCCGCAAAGCTGATGACGACCGACAACAGGATGATCGACAGACCCGCACGGGTGAACAACGTAAAGATATAGCCCACAATCGCCGCACCGATCCAACCGCCGATGGTGCCGCTCCATGTCTTTTTGGGGCTGATAGCTGGCCAGAATTTTGGCCCGCCCAGCGATTTGCCGGTAAAATAGCCTGCGATGTCCGTCACAACGACGATGCTGACAAGCCAGATCAACCATGTGAAGCCGAAATCAATCCGGAAATGGACAAGCCCGTAGCCCGCGATCTGAATGGCCAATGAGAAGACGAAAAACGTGATGCGTTCGCGGTCCAACACCAGCGCACCCACGATCGGGACCACCAGAAACAGGCCGAGGAATTCGTAATTCTGCGTGCCGCCAAAGACCTGCGCAGACAAGATCGACGCCACCGCCGCGGCCAGCAGCATCCCCGATGTGGGGGACGCGCCACGGATCATGATCCAGCATTCCCAGACCATCACGGCTGTGACAAACACCGCCAGCATCTGAAACCAGACGCCACCTGCCACGATCGCGGCCACACCAATGGCCGCCATCACTGCACCGGACGCAAGGCGAACCTTCAGGTCTTCCCAATTGCCCGCCATGCTAGACTTTCACCGCGCCAAACCGGCGGTCACGGGTCTGAAACCCTGCCAGCACATCGGCAAAGACATCACGGGTGAAATCTGGCCAGAGCGTTTCGATGAATTCATATTCCGCATAGGCCGACTGCCACAGCAGAAAATTCGAAATCCGCGCCTCACCGCTGGTTCGAATGACCAGATCAGGATCGGGGAGGAAATGGGTATCTAGGTATTTCGGCAGGGTTTCGTCGCCCACATCCTTGGGCGCAAGCTTTCCGGCGGCCACATCATGGGCCAGCCGTTTGGTCGCGCGGGCGACCTCATCACGGCCGCCGTAGTTGATGGCAACGGTCAGATGCACGGAGTCGTTTTGCGAGGTCAGCAGTTCCAATTCGTCCATCAACGACACCAGCTTGTCATCCAGCCGCACGCGGTCCCCGATAAACCGCACCCGCACGCCGTTGGCCAACAGATCGCGGGCTTCGCGCTGGATATAGCGGCGAAACAGATTCATCAGGCCTGCGACTTCGGATTGGGTGCGCTTCCAATTCTCGGTGGAAAAGGCGAATATTGTCAGGTACTTAACACCCTGATCCGGGCAGGCCTCAACGATTTCGCGGACCCGTTTGGCACCGGCGTGATGGCCCAGCAAACGGGGTCTTCCGCGCATTTGTGCCCAACGTCCGTTGCCATCCATAATGATGGCCACGTGTTTTGGTCCTGGTGTTCCCTCGGCCATAATACGGCCCCCACTTTTCTTACCCTGCGCCAACGACTGGGCGCGACTTTTGATCCTGCGGCTGCGGATCAAACTTGCATGATTTCTTCTTGCTTGGTTTCAAGCTGGGTGTCGACGCGTTTGATGTAGTCGTTTGTCATGTCCTGCACCTCGGCCTCCCACAGCTTTTGGTCGTCTTCGGACATGCCGTCGTTCTTGGCCTTTTTGATCTGGTCCATCCCGTCGCGGCGCACGTTGCGGATGCTGACACGGGCGTTTTCGGCGTAAGACCCGGCGACTTTGCCCAATTCACGGCGACGTTCTTCGTTCAACTCGGGGATCGGCAACATGATGATCGTCCCATTGAGCTGCGGGTTGATGCCCAGCCCGCTTTCGCGGATGGCTTTTTCGACCTTGCCCACAAGGCCCTTGTCCCACACGTTGACGGTGACCATGCGCGGCTCTGGCACGTTGACGGTGCCCACTTGGTTGATCGGCGTCATGGACCCATAGGCATCCACCATCACAGGTTCCAGCATCGACGCGGAGGCACGGCCCGTCCGCAAAGACGCAAATTCCGTGCGCAGGTTGGCAATCGCGCCATCCATGCGGCGCTGCAAATCATCGGTATCTAGGATAAAATCGTCTGACATATTCTCTGCTCTTTTGACGTGTTTGAGGTCATATACCGCTAACACCATGGGTTTGTATAGCGGTGGCGCGCAGAAGTTGTGCACGAGCGCAGTCAATCGCGCAGCGCGGCCTAGCTTGGCACATGACACAGCGGCGGGCGCGGCGCGCCGCGGTCGGTGTCTGTCATGCCCTCATACCAACCGGCCGCGCGGGTGATGAAATCGAACTCAAGGGCAAGCCACGCGTTGATGCGCGGCTGATCCAGCAGATCGCGATCAAAATCAAATCCCTGCATCTGGGCGATATATTGCGTCGCCTGAAACGTCACGTTCTCGCCACACGGCGTATTGGCCCCCACGAAACGGACGTAATCGGCGAAGCCACTGTCGATAAAGGCGTGACTGCGCGCGATGTCATCGGCGTTGGCAACTGCCGCACAGGCCTCACCGGTCATGATCTGGAACCCCGCGGGGGTTTTCAGGGGGGAAATTTCGTAGAACCGCAGGTCGCCCGCGATCAGGCCCGACCCGATAAAGGCCATATAGGCTTCAAACCCTGCTTTCGGATCGCCCCCTTCGAGGCTGCGGAACAAATCCGACCCACCGCCCAGAAAGCACCCCTCATCCACGGTTTCGGTCCCGCCAAGGTCATAGACCTCACGGATATAGGGGGAAGCCGCGCGAATGTCGGGCGTGTCGACTGTGTAGCGCGATGGGATCTGGGGCAGCCCGATGGTGCAGATGTCTGCGTCCAGCACCACGTAATTGCCGTGGCGCGCGGCGTTACCTGACGCCAAAGCGGCCTCCGCCAGTGCCAATATCTGCGCCGAAGTGAATCCCGCGTCACGCGCGGCGGCAGAACTTTCGGCACCAATGGTGCAGCCCTGCCCGCCCAGAAAATCCGTCAGCCCCTCATCGGCCCACGCAGGCTGCGCCGCTACAAGGCCCGCCAAGACCGCCCACCGCATCACGCGCGGACGGTTGTCGATGTGCCGGACCCATCCAGAATACCGCGGAACCCGCCTTCGTCATCAAGGCTGAAGACCACAATCGGCAAGGCGTTTTCGCGCGCCAAGGCGATGGCAGAGGCATCCATGACGCCCAAGTGCTGGGCCAGCACCTCATCATAGGTGATCGTTTCATACCGGGTGGCGTCGTCGTGTTTGGCGGGGTCTTTGTCATAGACACCGTCGACCTTGGTGCCCTTGAAAATCGCCTCACATGCCATTTCAGAGGCCCGCAACGTTGCCGCCGTATCCGTGGTGAAATAGGGGTTGCCCGTGCCAGCCGCGAAAATGCAAATACGTTTCTTTTCGAGGTGACGCACGGCGCGGCGACGAATGTAGGGTTCGGCCACTTCGTTCATGGTGATCGCGGAAATCACGCGGGTGTGGATGCCAAGCCCCTCAAGTGCGGACTGCATGGCCAGCGCGTTCATGACTGTGGCAAGCATCCCCATATAATCGGCTGTGGTGCGTTCCATCCCTTGGGCACTGCCGGACAACCCGCGAAAGATGTTGCCGCCGCCGATGACCATGCAAATCTCGACGCCCATGTCATGGACGGTCTGCACCTCGCGGGCGATCCGTTCGACGGTCGGTGGATGCAGGCCAAAGCCCTGATCCCCCATCAGCGCCTCGCCGGAAATTTTCAGCATCACCCTGTTGTAAGCGACCTTTTCGGTGCCAGAATTGGTGCCAGAATTGATGGCAGACATGCGCGCCCCCTGCTGCTGCTTTCCGTTCGCGTTAAAATGTCGGAAAAGGGCGGGACGCGCAATGGGAACCAGCATGATTGACCTCACCAATATCGACCCGGACCGGCCGGTCCTGATCTACGGGCCTACCGCATCGGGAAAATCGGGGCTGGCGCTGCAGATCGCGCAGACCACGGGGGGGGAGGTTATCAATGCGGACGCCCTGCAATGCTACCAAGGCTGGCCCATTCTGACCGCACAGCCCCCCGCGCCCGACCGCGCAGCGGCGCCCCACCACCTTTATGGGCATCTGGCCTATGATGCCCCCTATTCGGTGGGCGATTGGTTGCGCGATGTGACGCCGTTTCTGGACGCCCATGCAAAAGGCGGGCCGCGTCCGATCATCGTGGGCGGGACCGGTCTGTACTTTACCGCCCTCACCGAAGGGCTGGCCGATATCCCACCGACACCCCCAGATGTGCGCGCGAGGGCTGACAAAATCCCCCTGCCCGATCTTATCGCAGGCCTTGATGGCGACACGGCCACCGGTCTTGATCTGCAGAACCGCGCCCGCGTTCAGCGCGCGTGGGAAGTTCAGACCACCACAGGCCGCAGCATCCGCGACTGGCAGGACGCCACACCACCGCCCCTGTTGCCGCTTGAGGCCTGCACGCCGCTGGCCCTGTCACCGGACCCGGATTGGCTCAACACGCGGATCGCGCAGCGGTTTGATCTGATGATCGAAATGGGCGCGCTGGATGAGGCACGCGCGATGCGCCCCCAGTGGGACCCCGCCGCGCCGTCGTCCAAGGCCATTGGTGCGGCTGACATGATCGCCCATGTGGCCGGAGACTTGGACGGCGATTCGCTCAAACAGGCGGTGATCATCGCCACGCGGCAATATGCCAAACGTCAGCGCACTTGGTTAAGGTCCCGCATGAAGCGGTGGCAGCATATCGCCCTACCAGATGTGGCGACCAACAGATTGTCCACGTAAAGAGCGTTGATTTGTTCGGTTTGGACAGCAAAAATTTCACTAATCGAACCTTTGGTGAAAGTGCTGCCCCCATGTTTCCAGTCCCGCAAAACCGACTCGCCCTGACGGCCATCGCCCAAAACGCAGCCCACGGCAAATGGCGCACCGAGGCCATGCGGTCCCACGAAACACCTCGTCTTATTTTTGTCGCCAAAGGTCAGGGGCGGATCACCGTGGCTGGCCTGACCCGCGGGTTTGGTGCCAACAATCTGATCTTTTTGCCGCACAAAACCATGTACGGCTTTGAATGTGGTCCGACGGTTTACGGCCAGATGTTGACCATCCCCATGGCGATGGCGCCGGAATGGCCCGAAGAACCGCTGCATTTGCGTCTGCGTGATGTGGTGGCCCAAAAGGAACTGGCAGCCCACCTTGATGCGCTGGAACGGGAACTGAAATCCACCCTGCCCGGATCTGACCGCGCGGCCCACTATCAACTCGGCCTTTTGTCCATCTATTTTGAACGGCAGATGAACCAACGCGACGACGACACGTTTGATGCGCGCACAGAAACGGCCTCTGCGCGGCTGGTAGCGGCCTATACCGATCTGATCGAACGTCACTACAATGAGGCCAAGACCGTGGCCGATTATGCGGCCATGCTGGGTGTGACGCCGACCCACCTGACGCGCTGCTGCAAGGAAACCAGCAACGCACCGGCGCTGACCCTTCTCAACGACCGCATCATGTTTGAGGCCCGCCTGATGTTGCGCGACAGCGCCCTGCCGGTGGCCCATGTGGCCGACCAACTGGGTTACGGATCGGCGGCCTATTTCACCCGCAGCTTTCAGGCAAAAACCGGCCTCACGCCCTCGCAATTCCGCAAAAAAGGCCCTCTCACAGCGCTTTGAGGGTCATTTCTCCTGCACTTGATGCTGCACCGCAGCAAAGCCACCTTTCGGGTTGCATGTCGCGGACAGACTATGCGAACGTCGCAAACGTGACCTAATTTGCCGATTGCAGCCGTTGACGCAGGGATCAAAACTCTGCCCAATGCGGGTCGGACCAAAGGCCACCGGATGCGGCGACGCAGGTTGGATGGCCTTGGGACCACAAAAACAAAAACGTGTATCAGGGAGAACACGCATGACAACCAAGACACTGACAGGCGCGCCGCTGCATCCAGCAGTTGACGTCTATGTGAAAGACGTCGAGGCCGGTAAACTCAGCCGCCGCGAATTTATCACACGCACAACTGCACTGGGTGTGACCGCTGCCGGCGCTTACGGTTTGATGGGCATGACCCAGCCTGCCCGCGCCGCAGGCCACGCCCAGCAGGGCGGCACCATGCGCATGCAGATGGAAGTCCGCGCGCTCAAAGACCCACGCGCCTTTGACTGGACGCAGATGGCCTTCGTGACAGCCGGTTGGCTCGAATACCTCGTTGAGTACAACTCCGACGGTTCGTTTGAGCCTATGCTGCTTGAAAGCTGGGAAGTGAACGACGACGCCACAGTCTACACACTGAACGTGCGTCAGGGCGTCAAGTGGAACAACGGCGACGACTTCACAGCCGAAGACGTGGCCCGCGTGATCACCGATTGGTGTGACAGCGCCGCTGAAGGCAACTCCATGGCCGGTCGTATGTCCGCCCTTGTCGACGCAGACAGCGGTGTGGCCATCGAAGGCAGCATTGAGGTCACAGGGCCCCATCAGGTGACACTGAACCTGCCCAAGTCCGACATCACACTGATCGCGGGCATGGCCGATTACCCTGCTGCCATCTACCACGCGTCCATCGACCGCGAAGACCCTGCCCGCACACCTGTCGGCACCGGTCCTTACACGATCGAAAGCAACGAAGTCGGCGTGAAGGCCGTTCTGGTTCGCAACGAAGGCCACGACTGGTGGGGCTATGAGGCTGGCAAAGGCGCCTACCTCGATCGCATCGAATACATCGACTACGGCACAGACCCCTCCGCTTGGGTGGCTGCTGCGGCCGCTGACGAAGTCGACATGACCTATGAGACTGTTGGCGATTTCGTCGAAGTCTTCGAAGGCATCGGCTTTGAACGCTCCGAAGTGGCATCTGCTGCGACGATCGTGATCCGTCCAAACCAGGAAGCCGAAGTTGACGGCATGAAGCCCTACGCAGACGTCCGCGTCCGCCGCGCCATCCAGATGGCCGTCGACAACGCTGTCTGCCTTGAGCTGGGTTATGCAAATCAGGGTATTCCTGCGCGCAACCAGCACGTGGGCCCAATGCACCCAGAATGGGCTGACGTCGCCAAAGTGGATTACGATCCCGAAGGTGCGATGGCACTGCTTGAAGAGGCCGGCATGGCTGATTTCGAATTCGAAATCTTCTCCATCGACGATGACTGGCGCAAGAACACCACGGATGCCGTGGCAGCCCAGATGCGTGATGCAGGCATGAACGTGAAGCGCACGATCATCCCAGGCTCCACGTTCTGGAACGACTGGACTGACTACTCCTTCTCGTCCACCAACTGGAACCACCGCCCACTGGGCACACAGGTTCTGGGTCTGGCCTATCGCTCCGGCGAAGCTTGGAACGAGTTTGCGTACAACAACCCAGAGTTCGACGCCCTTCTGGACGAAGCCAACTCCATCGCGGACGCCGATGCGCGCTCCGAGGTTATGGCACAGATCCAGCAGGTCCTCACGGACGACGCTGTGACGATCCAGCCTTACTGGCGCACTGTATACCGTCACGCCAAGCCGGGCTTTGTGGGCTGGGATATGCACATCGCGTACCTGCCACAGATCTACAAGATCGGCATCGCAGCGTAAGCTGACAGCACTCAAAGGGCCGTCCGGGGAACCGGGCGGCCTTTTTAACGACAAACAACCGGTGCGGACTTAACCGCGCGATCTAGCCAACCGACAGGGGTCTTTATGGGACTGTTTATTCTACGCCGCCTTGGGGTGATGATCCTCACGGCGCTTTGCCTGACCTTTATCGTGTTCTGGCTGACGAACCTTTATCCGAACCTTGAAAAGCTTGCCAAAACCCAAGGCAACTTCCGGATGTCGGACGAACAGGTTGAAACCTATCTGGGCAACCGTGGCTATACGCAGGCCCTGCCCGTCAAATACGGCCAATGGCTCGGCGTGCTGCCCGGCTATGTTATCGAAGGCACTGACGGCGAAACCCGCGCGCGTTGCGAAGCAGGCCGCGCCCCCACCGAAGACACCCCCACCTTCTGCGGCATCCTGCAGGGCGAATGGGGTCAATCCACTGTCTTCAAGGAGGAGGTCGGCACGATTGTGAGCACCCGTCTGGGCCTCACCGGCAAGCTGATGTTCTGGGTCATGATGGTCATGGTGCCCGGCGCGCTGATCATCGGCGTTCTGGCCGGTATGCGCGAAGGATCACGCACCGACCGTAGCCTGTCGACCGTGTCCATTGTGTCCACCGCGACACCTGAATATGTCTCCGGTGTTATCCTGATCGCCGTCTTCGCCACGCCGCTTTTTGGGTTGCAATATTTCAAGGGCACGGCCACATCGGCCATGGATGACGCCAATTTCAACAACTTCTTTTTGCCGGTGAGCACGATCGCGCTTTACGGGATGGGCTATATCGCCCGCATGACCCGGGCGTCGATGACCGAGGTGATGACCGCGCAATATATCCGCACCGCCCGCCTTAAGGGGGTGTCGTTTCCCAACATCGTCCTCAAACACGCGCTGCGCAACGCGCTGATCGCGCCCTTCACTGTAATCATGTTGCAGTTCCCGTGGCTGCTGAACGGTGTTGTGATCGTTGAGACCTTGTTCAACTACAAAGGCTTCGGCTGGACGCTGGTACAGGCCGCCTCCAACAACGACATCGAACTTTTGTTGGGCGTCTCCGTGGTGTCGGTCTTCGTGGTCCTAGTGACCCAGCTGATCTCAGACATCGGCTACGTCTTCCTCACCCCACGCATTCGCATCTCTTAAAGGAGCCAGCCCCATGGACGCACTCACCTGGACCGGCTCCCTCGGAAGCCTTCTTGTCCCCGCCATCACCATCACCGCATCCGTCTTTCTGGCCGGTGTGATCTTGCAGCTGATCATGGGCGCCTTCGCGCCGGAGGTGAAACTGCAAGCCAACCCCGACGGCACCATCCAAGGCCGTGGCGGCCTGCTGGGTCGTCTGGAAACCTACACCGGCTGGCTGTTCATGTTGCTGGTGGGCCTGATCGCCGCCTTCATCGTGATCGCGTGGTTCATGCCTTATGGTCAGGGCGGGATCCTTGGCGAAATCTCAAAACGGTTCCTGCCCACATGGATCGCGTTGATCGTGACATTCATCGTGTCGATCACCTTCAAACGCAAACTGGGGCTTTACGGAAAGCTGTTTGATTCAACCATCGGCATGATCGGCTTTGGGCTGGTGATGTTCTGGGTCTTCACGTCGATCTTTGTGGGCATGTTCGACATGATCGGCACCCATGATCCGTTGCAGCAAATCTCTGGGTTGAAGAATAAATTGCCCGGTGTCGCCGTCCCCGAGGGTCAGGACGAAGGCTTTTACCCCCACTACCTGCTGGGCGGGGACAACCTTGCGCGCGATATCTTTACGCGCATGGTTCATGGGTCCGTCATCGTGATGATCATCGCCCCGCTGGCCACGATCTTTGCCTTTATGGTGGGCATCACGCTGGGCCTGCCTGCGGGCTACTACGGCGGGAAGCTGGACACGATCCTGTCGTTCCTTGCCAACCTGATCCTCGCCTTCCCCGTGATCTTGCTGTTCTATCTTCTGGTCACACCTGAAATCGTGGCAACGGGCCTGCCGAACTTCCTCGCGGCGTTCCTGTTCGTCTTCCCGTTGGTGTTCTTTGGCGTGCTGATCAACAGCCGCTACAAGACCCAAGGCAGCAAAAACACGCTCTATCTGGCAGTGGTACTGATCCCGCTTGCGGTCCTCTACCTCAGCGTCGTTTCCGAGGCGAATTCGCCGCTGAACATCTGGCCAAACGCGCTGGATGTAATCACCATTCCGGGCGGTATTCTGGTGGTGTTCGTGTCGGTGGTCTTCGTGAACTCACCCACCGTGTTCCGCATCGTGCGCGGGCTGGCACTGGACATCAAAACCCGCGACTACGTGGCCGCAGCCCAAACCCGTGGCGAAGGCCCGTGGTATATCATGCTGTGGGAAATCTTGCCCAATGCCCGTGGTCCGCTGATCGTCGATTTCTGTCTGCGCATCGGATACACCACGATCCTGCTGGGCACTTTGGGCTTCTTCGGTCTGGGCCTGCCCCCTGAAAGCCCCGACTGGGGCAGCACGATCAACGAAGGCCGCAAGCTGTTGTTGATCTACGTCCACCCCGCCCTGCCACCGGCCATCGCTTTGTTGTCGCTGGTGCTGGGTCTGAACCTGTTGGCCGATGGCCTGCGTGAAGAAAGTCTCAAGGATTAAGGCGGCAGCAGAGTTTCGCAGAAACTCTGTCCTCAAATCCTCCTTGAGGATTTGGCCCCCAACAAAGGAAACGGTATGAACGACGACACATATGACGGCCCGATCCTTGAGATCGACAAACTCTCCATCAGCTTTTTCACACGGCTGCGCGAAATCCCCGCTGTCATGGACTTTTCCGCCAAGATTATGCCTGGTGAGGCGCTGGGCATCGTGGGTGAATCCGGCTGCGGCAAATCCACTGTGGCGCTGGGCGTCATGCAGGATTTGGGTGTCAACGGGCGCATCGTGGGCGGGTCGATCAAGTTCAAGGGCCGTGACCTCAACACCATGACGACCGAAGAGCTGCGCGACATCCGTGGCTCCCAAATCGCCATGATCTACCAAGAACCCATGGCGTCGCTGAACCCCGCCATGCGCATCGGCAAACAGCTGATGGAAGTGCCGATGATCCACGAAGGGGTCTCCGAAAAGGAGGCTTACGACCGCGCGTTGGAAGTCGTCACAGACGTCAAACTCCCCGACCCTGCACGGATGCTCAACAGCTTTCCGCACCAACTCTCAGGTGGCCAGCAACAGCGCATCGTGATTGCGATGGCGCTGATGTCCAAACCGTCGCTTTTGATCCTGGATGAACCCACAACCGCGCTGGATGTGACGGTTGAGGCGGCCGTCGTCGATTTGGTCAAGGATTTGGGCAAGAAATACGGCACGTCGATGCTGTTCATCTCCCACAACCTTGGCCTTGTGCTGGAAACCTGCGACCGGATTTGCGTGATGTATTCCGGTGAGGCCGTGGAACGCGGTTCCATCGAAGATGTCTTCGATGAAATGCGGCACCCCTACACGCAGGCCCTGTTCCGCTCAATCCCGCTGCCCGGTGCTGATAAAAACGCGCGGCCCTTGGTGGCGATCCCCGGCAACTTCCCCCTGCCCCACGAACGCCCCCCTGGCTGTAATTTCGGCCCGCGATGCGACTATTTCGAAGAGGGTCTGTGCAACGAAGAAAAGCCGATTCCCATGCATCCCGTGGGCGGCAACGACCGTCACGAAACCCGGTGCCTGAAATTTCTGGAAATCGACTGGAACGCCCCCATCGACGTGGGCCCCCAAACCGCCAAGCCCGAACCGGGCCGCGTGGTTCTGAAGATGGACAACCTCAAAAAGTATTATGAGGTCGCGGCCTCGGCCCTGTTCGGGGGCAAGAACAAGAAGGTCGTCAAAGCCAACGAAACCTTGAGTTTTGAGGCGCGTGAGGCTGAAACCCTCGCCATTGTGGGCGAATCCGGTTGCGGGAAATCGACCTTCGCCAAGGTCCTGATGGGGTTGGAGACAGCCACGGACGGGCAAATCCTTCTGGATAACCAGAACATCGAAAGCACCCCGATTGAGGACCGCGACACCAAGACCGTGGCAGACGTGCAGATGGTGTTCCAGAACCCGTTTGACACCCTCAACCCGTCGATGACCGTGGGCCGCCAGATCATCCGCGCCTTGGAGATTTTCAAGATCGGCAACAATGACGACGATCGTCGCAACCGGATGTTGGAACTGCTTGATCTGGTCAAACTGCCGCGCGCCTTTGCCGACCGGATGCCGCGTCAGCTGTCAGGCGGCCAAAAGCAACGTGTGGGCATCGCCCGCGCCTTCGCCGGCGGTGCGCGGATCGTGGTGGCCGATGAACCTGTGTCCGCCTTGGATGTATCGGTTCAGGCCGCTGTGACGGACCTGTTGATGGAAATTCAGCGCAATGAGAAGACGACATTGTTGTTCATCTCTCATGACTTGAGCATCGTGCGCTATCTGTCTGATCGCGTTATGGTTATGTACCTTGGCCATGTGGTGGAACTGGGCACGACCGAACAGGTCTTCTCACCGCCCTACCACCCCTACACCGAGGCGCTTTTGTCCGCTGTTCCCATCGCAGACACCTCGGTCAAGAAAAAGCACATCGTGCTGGACGGCGACATTCCATCGGCCATGAACCCGCCGTCGGGCTGCCCGTTCCAGACCCGTTGCCACTGGAAAGACCGCGCCGGAAAATCGCTGTGCGAAACGCAAGTGCCGCCCATGCGCATCCTCGAGGGCGGCCATCAGGTCAAATGCCATCTGAGCGATGCGGACCTTGCAAATATGGAACCTGTGATCGAAATGCCCGCCACCGCGGCAGAGTAATTCACCAACTTTATCAACGACAAAGGCGTCACAGTTCATGTGACGCCTTTTCCATTTTTGCCCATATGTCGGGGGTTACGATCCCCAGATCACCCGCACATAATTCCGGGTCTCACGGTAAGGCGGCACGCCGCCGTGCTGTTGCACCGCACCGGGGCCTGCGTTGTAGGCCGCCAAGGCGAGACGCCATGACCCGAAGGTGTCGTATTGTTCACGCAGATAGCGCGCGCCACCGTCGAGGTTTTGATAAGGATCGTGCGGATTGACCCGCAGATATTGGGCTGTCGTCGGCATCAGCTGTGCCAGACCAAGCGCCCCTGCGTGGGACACCGCATTGGGGTTCCAAGCGCTTTCCTGCTGCACCAAACGCAGAAACAGATCTTCGGGTACGTTGTTGCGACGGGCGGCGGATTTCGCCATCTCAAGGAACTGTCCGCGATAATTGCCGGTGTAGGCAGGGCCGGTATTGGTCGCCGACGGGATGTCGACACGCGGCGGCTGAAGTCGCACGGAATTGGCGTATTGCGAGGCCGCCCGCCCATCCAGAACCGAGGTTTGCGATTGAAATAGGGACGTCCGGTTGCGCGTCGAAAAGGTATCGGCCACCACCGGCACAGATGTTGCAACCGTTGCAGTCGCTGCCAAAAACCACATTACGCGCATGATACACCCCTCACTTGCGCTGAACATAGTCCGAGGCGCGGGATGTTTCCATACAATTTGACAAAACTCCAACGCATGTCCCCCCGCTAGGGTTCCATTAACCCGTTTCTGATGGTGTAACGGTGTGCAACGAAAACAGATTCGAAGGGGGCGCCGCAATGGCCGGATCACTCAACAAAGTCATGATTATCGGCAACCTTGGCCGTGATCCTGAGGTGCGCAGCTTTCAGAACGGTGGCAAAGTCTGCAACCTGCGGATTGCCACGTCAGAGACGTGGAAAGACAAGAACACCGGTGAACGCCGTGAGAAAACCGAATGGCATTCGGTCGCGATCTTCCAAGAAGGTCTGGTGCGCGTGGCGGAGCAATATCTGCGCAAAGGGTCCAAGGTTTATATCGAAGGCAAACTGCAGACCCGCAAATGGCAGGATCAATCTGGTCAGGACCGTTATTCCACCGAAGTCGTGCTGCAAGGCTATGACGGCGTGATGACCATGCTTGATGGTCGTGATGGCGGCGGCGGTGGCGGCATGGGCGGCGGTGGCGGTGGCGGCTATGTCTCCGACCAATCGGGCGGCGGCTACGGCGGCGGCAACCAAGGCGGGGGCTATGATCAGGGCGGCGGCTATGGCGGCGGCTCAGGTGGTGGCGGCGGCGATATGGACGACGAAATCCCGTTCTAAAGGCACCCTCAAACAACACAAGGCCCGCAGATCCTGCGGGCCTTTTTGTTTCTTGGCATTGCTAAAATTCCGGAATTTTAGCGCATCGCCAAAGCGTCGTTCAGAACATCCAAGACCAGATCGGCAGGGACATCGGCGGTCACAAAGGCCTCCCCGATGCCACGGGCCAGAATGAACCGCAGTTGTCCATCCACGACCTTTTTGTCCTGCCCCATCAAAGCCAGAAGCGCCTTTGCATCGGGCAAATCGCCAGGAATATCGGCCAGATCGGTCTTCATGCCCATGGCCTTCAGATGCGCGCGCACGCGGCTTGGGGCCTCTTGCGCGCAGAGCCCCAGACGGGCTGAAACCTCGAACGCCAAGGCGCAGCCAATGGCCACACCTTCCCCGTGCAACAGCCGATCAGAATATCCCGTGGCGGCCTCAAGCGCGTGACAAAAGGTATGGCCAAGGTTCAACAGCGCGCGGTCGCCTTGTTCCGTCTCATCACGTTCCACGATATCGGCCTTCATCTGCACCGACCGTGTGACGGCCCAGACCCGCGCCGCCATGTCAGCGTCGTCCCCTTTCAGGCCCGGCCCCGCCTCTTCAAGCCAGTCAAAGAAATCCTCATCCCCGAGCAGCCCGTATTTGACGACCTCACCATAGCCCGACAGGAAATCCCGTTCCGTCAGGGTCCCCAAAAGCGCCGTATCCGCCAGCACCAACGTCGGCTGATGAAACGCACCGATCAGGTTCTTGCCGGAGGGTGAATTGATCCCCGTCTTGCCCCCGACGGAACTGTCCACCTGCGCCAGAAGCGACGTGGGAATTTGCACAAACCGCACCCCGCGCCGCACGGTCGCGGCAGCAAAGCCCACCAGATCGCCGATGACCCCGCCGCCAAAGGCCACAACGATATCACCGCGTTCCACCTTCTGGGCCAGCAGCCATTCCACCGTTTGTTCAAGGAAAGGCCAGCTTTTGGTGCCTTCGCCCGCAGGCAGCACCAGCGCCTCGGACGCGATGCCCGTGTCCTCCAGCCCCTCTTGCAGATCAGCCAAATGCAGCTTTGCGACATTTTCCTCAGTGACGATGGACACTTTGGGCCGGCGCAAAAAGGGGGTCATGCGCGGGCCGGCCTCGGCCAAAAGGCCCGGACCGATGACCACATCATAGGCCCGTCCGGGCAGGTTCACATGGACGGTTTCAATCATTGCGCAGGCTCCAGCACATCGGGACGGGTCAGAAGGACCGACACAACTTCATCGGTCATCTCCTCAATGGAGAAATCGGGGTCGGCCTTGGCGCGCAGATCGGCCATGGCATAGATCGGCGCACGGGCTTCAAACAATTCGACCAAAGTGGCGCGTGGGTCAGGCGTGCGCAGCAAGGGCCGCGTGTCTTTGTGGCGGACCCGTTCCCACAACAAATCCACATCCGCATCGAGTAACACTGCCACGCCATGGGCGGAAATTTCTGCACGGTTGCGATCAGCCAGATAGGCCCCGCCGCCCGTGGACAACACGCAAGGCGCAGATTGCAGCAAACGCGCGATCACTTCCGCCTCACGGTCGCGAAAGAACGGCTCACCCGAGCGTTCGAACACCTCAGAGATGGTGGCATTGGCGGCTTTCTCGATTTCCTCATCGGAATCAAGGTAATCCACTCCAAGACGGGTCGCCAAAGCACGCCCAATGGCCGTTTTGCCCGACCCCATCATGCCCACCAGCACAACCGTTCTGTGCAATTGATATGCAGGGGCTGGCGTCAACTCGTCGCTTGCGGTGTCCATCTGGCGTCCCTCCCCCTTGTTTTTATGGGGCTTGCGTGTCCCCATCGGCTGTGTGCCGCCAATCACGAAAAAATCCCCAAAGGGTGGCGTGATCTTGCCTGCAAGGACATATATAACCATTGTCAAAGCAGCAACTGAGGCTGCGCAATCTGGGGCAGAAAAGATGGGGCGACAACCATGTGGCGGCTGATCAAGTTTTTATTCGTCTTGTGCGTTTTGGCAGCCATCGCCTTTGTTGGCTACGCCTATTTGGGTCCGATCTTTATGCCCGATGATTTTGCGCCACCGGTCCAGCAGGTGGTGGAACCTGTCACATTGGGCGTTGATGGATGACGATACGCAGCGCGGTCCTTTTGGCGGGCCTTTTGGCCACGGCGGCACCGTTGTCCGCGCCAGAGGCACCGCTGTCCGCCATTGATTGGCTGTCCGAAAGTGTGGAACAGCCCGATGTGATCGCCGCCGCCCCCACCGCCAACCAAGCCGCGCGCGGCACGCAAGGGACGGCGGCCACCCGCACGCCCCCCGCCGATGAAACGCCCATCACCGACAGCGCCACAACCCCCAACGTGACCGTTCAAACCTTGGGCGGCCCGGCCCCCAAAACGCTGGGGCTTTTGCCGCCAGAGACCACTGGCCTGCCAGCCAACCTGTGGTCGGGCAGCGATGTGGGCACCTTGTCCACCTTGCTCATGGCCGAACAGATCGACACCCTGCCCGCGTTGCAGGACCTGATTATCACACTGGCGATCGCACAGGCGGACCCCGCCCTAGGGGACCCCAGCAACACTGCGTTTTTGCTCGCACGGGTGGATAAGCTGTTGGCCTTTGGCGCATTGGAACCCGCCCAAGCCATGTTAGAGGCCGCCAACACCCAAGACCCGCAGGTCTTTCGCCGTCTTTTTGATGTGTCGTTGCTGACAGGCACCGAAAATTCCGCCTGCCGCACATTGAAATCCACGCCCGATGTGGCCCCCACACCCTCCGCACGCATCTTTTGTCTCGCACGGTCGGGCGATTGGTCGGCTGCGGCGCTGACGCTGAACACCGGTCAGGCCTTGGGCGATATACAGGACGACACTGCAGCACTTTTGTCCCGTTTTCTGGACACAGAGCTGTTCGAGGGGGAGCCTGATCTGACGCGCCCCGATCCTGTCACCCCCCTGACCTTCCGCATGTTCGAAGCCATCGGGGAGCCTCTGACCACCCGCAACCTGCCCCGCGCCTTCAGCCACGCAGACCTGCGGTCCAACGTCGGCTGGAAAGCCCAGCTTGAGGCCGCCGAACGACTGGCGCGCAGCGGTGCGATTTCGCAAAACGCCCTTGTGGGTCTGTATTCCGACCGTGTACCTTCCGCCTCCGGCGGGGCGTTTGAACGCGCCAAGGCCGTGATCGCGCTTGATGCGGCCTTGTCACAGGCCGACCCCGCCGCCACAGCCGATGCGGTCAAGACCCTGTGGGATCAAGCGGCCCCCATCGGCATTATCACCCCCCTTGCCCAGCATTTCGCCCCGCGCCTGATTGAGGCTGACGTCGATCCCGCAGCCCAAGACACCCTGTTCAAACTGCTGCTGCTGTCCGATCTGTATGAAACAGCTGCCCTCGATGCCGACTTGGCCGACACGGACCCCTTCCTTGCGGCCCTGGCAACCGGTGATCCCGCAGATGCACTGGCCCTGCGCCCGGCCTATCCCGTCCTGCAAGAGGCGTTCCGCGCAGAGGCTGATCCGATCCTCACCGATATGGCCACAAACGGGCAGTTGGGGGAGGCGATCCTGCGCACCATCGCCACGGTCCAACAAGGCCTTGATGGCGACCGGATTGCCTTGCGAACCGGCCTCGGGACCCTGCGTGCGCTGGGGTTAGAAGACGTGGCCCGCCGGACCGCCCTGCAATACGCCATCCTGCCATGAGCGCTGCTGACCGCCCCAACGCCCATTGGATACAGGCCTTTCTTGAGGCCCAAGCCGCAGAGCTGGACGCGGCCCAAAACACCCAGCTGGCCTATGCCCGCGACCTGAATGATTTTTCCGACTGGCTGACCCACAAAGCCCACTTCGCCAACGCCGAAAAATCCCACGTGGAACGCTATCTGATCTATTGCGATGCCCAAGGGTTGTCCAAAGCCACCCGCGCACGGCGTTTGTCCGCGATCAAACAGCTGTACCGGTTTGCCTTTGAAGAAGGCTGGCGCGACGACAATCCTGCCCTGCAAATCGCAGGCCCGGGCCGTGACAAACGTCTGCCCAAAACCCTCACCCATGCGGAGGTGGACAGCCTGCTGGACGCCGCCCGCGCCGCCCCCCGCGACCGCGACCGCACCACCTGCATGATGGAACTGCTCTATGCCACGGGGATGCGTGTCACCGAATTGGTGTCCCTGCCCGTGTCCGCCGCCCGTGGCGACCCGCGCATGTTGCTGGTGCGCGGCAAAGGCGACAAGGAACGCCTGGTGCCGCTGTCGCCGCCTGCGCGTGAGGCTTTGACGGTCTGGCTGAGAACCCGCGATGCCGCCGAAGACGCAGCCCATAAAGACGGCACACCCCGGTCGCGGTTTCTGTTCCCGTCACGGGGAAAACTCGGCCACATCACGCGGCAGAGCTTTTTCAACCTGATCAAGGATCTGGCCGTCAACGGCGGGGTGGAACCGACCAAAGTCACCCCACACACCTTGCGCCACGCCTTTGCCACCCATCTTTTGGCCGGCGGCGCGGACCTGCGGTCCATCCAGACCCTGCTGGGGCATGCGGATGTGGCGACGACGGAAATCTACACCCATGTCCTTGATGAACGCCTCAAAGAACTGGTGTTGGACCATCACCCGCTGGCCAAAGACACCGACGACACTTGAACGTCGCCCAATGCGCCCCCATAACATCCCAATCATGATCTGCGGAAATTCTCATGCTTGATGCTGTTTTCTGGACCACCGCCGGTGCTGTCCTGTTTCTTTTGGTGCTTTCGGGCTTCTTTTCTGGGTCGGAAACCGCGCTGACGGCCGCGTCCCGCAGCAAATTGCGGTCGAACGCGGATAAGGGCAACCGTGGCGCGGACATCGCGTTCAACATCACCGAAGACCGTGAACGGCTGATCGGGTCGGTCCTGCTGGGCAACAATCTGGTTAACATTCTGGCCACCGCGTTGACCACGGCCATGTTCACACGTGCCTTGGGCGAAAGCGGCGTGGCCGTGGCCACGGCGATCATGACCATCCTGATCTTGATCTTCGCGGAAGTCCTGCCCAAGACCTATGCCATCACGAACCCCGAACGCGCCGCAAGCTTCGCCGCGCGCCCGATTTCGATCATCGTGACGCTTTTTGCGCCGATCGTGTCCGCCGTGCGCATCCTCGTACGTGGCGTGCTGCGTGTCTTTGGCGTCCAAACCGACCCCGACAACAACATCCTTGCCGTGCGCGAAGAAATCACCGGCGCGCTGCAGATGGGACAGGCCGAGGGCGTCGTTGAAAAGGAAGACCGCGACCGGATTTTGGGCGCGCTCGATCTGGCGGACCGGATGGTCGAAGAGGTCATGTTGCACCGCACCGAAATTGAAATGATTGATGCCGCCCTGCCAGTGGCCGAGATCCTCAAGCTCTGTCTGGACAGCAACCACACGCGTCTGCCGCTCTACCGTGAGGAACGTGAAAACATCGTGGGCGTTCTGCACGCCAAGGACCTGCTGCGCGCCATGCACCGGATGCTTGCCGACGGGCGGATCGAACCCCATGAGATGGATGAATTCGACATTCTGACTGTGGCAATGACCCCCTATTTTGTGCCCGAAACCACAACGCTTGACGACCAGATGCGCCAGTTTCTGGCCCGTCACACCCATTTTGCGCTGGTCGTGGATGAATACGGCACGCTGCAGGGCCTGCTGACGCTTGAGGATATCCTTGAAGAAATTGTAGGTGAAATCACCGATGAATTTGATCAGGACGAAGAGAAAAATGACCTGATCGCGGATGAGGACGGCGCGTTTACGGTCGACGGGTCCATGACCATCCGCGACCTGAACCGCGCCACCGATTGGGATTTGCCCGATGATGAGGCGAACACCGTCGCAGGTCTGGTTATCCATGAGGCCCAGATGATCCCGACCGTGGGCCAGATTTTCAGCTTTCACGGCTTCCGGTTCGAAGTCATGGCCAAGGATGAAAACAGGCTGTCTGAGCTGAAGATTACATCACTGTCTTAAGGTTGGTTGGATACAACTTTAGGCATTTAGGCCCCACCGGTTAGCGCCAGATTAACCTTGGGCGGGCCAGTGTCCTGTCACATTCTCAGTGAAAGGATCATCCTATGACGACCCTCCGTTTGCTCGCCCTTGTGTCCATCACAGCCCTGTCCGCCTGTTCCATGAACGCCCTTGATGGCGATTCCGATGAAGGGGTGATCCTGATCACCCACATCGGACCCGGCACGGTTTACTGGCAATAAAGACATGACCGCAGACCCGTATTGGCCCTGCGGTCAGTGCCTTTATCAGCCGGCCTAGCGCCCTTTGAACAGACCACCGAGGATGCCGCGAACAATACGGCGTCCTGTGGTTCCTTTAAGTTCTTTGGCAACAACCGTCGCAATCGCCTCACCAAAGCCGCCGCCTGACTTGCGACGCCCGCGGCTGGTCGATCTTTCCACATCGCGGCCTGTGTAACGGCGGCCTTTGCTGTGCTCGCGTGCTTCTTCCTCAAGCTTTTCTTCCTCGGCCTCGGCCGCCTCAGCGGCTTCGGCTGCATCTTCGGCGCGTTTGGCCAACATCTCGGCTGCGCTGTCACGATCAAGACGCGCATCGTATTTTCCGGCCATGGGGGACACGTCCATGATCGCGGCCCGTTCGGCCTTTGTGATCGGGCCCAGCTGTGAAGACGGCGGGCGGATCAATGTGCGCTCGACAATGCCAGGCACACCTTTTTCCACCAACATCGACGTCACGGCCTCACCGGTGCCCACATCGCGGATCGCGTCAACCGTGTCGAAGGCGGGGTTCGGACGATAGGTGTCTGCCGCCTGTTTCAACTCTTTCTGGTCCTTGGCGGTAAAAGCCCGCAAGGCGTGTTGCACGCGGTTGCCCAACTGGCCCAACACATCTTCGGGCACATCGCCGGGGTTTTGCGTGATGAAATAAACGCCCACCCCTTTGGATCGGATCAAGCGCGCCACCTGTTCGACCTTGTCCACCAAGGCCTTGGGTGCATCATCAAAAAGCAGATGGGCCTCATCAAAGAAAAACACCAGTTTCGGTTTGTCAGGGTTGCCGACCTCGGGCAGTTCTTCAAAGAGCTCCGACAACAGCCACAACAGGAACGTCGCATACAGCTTGGGCGAGGCCATCAGTTTGTCTGAGGCCAACAGGTTGATCCGCCCCCGGCCATCGGCCTCCGTGTGCATCATGTCCATCAGATCAAGGGCCGGTTCCCCGAACAGCTGCGCGCCGCCTTGATTTTCCAGCACCAGCAAATCGCGCTGGATCGCGCCCACCGAAGCCGTCGACACATTGCCATAGCGTAACGACAGGTCTTTTGCATTCTGGCCGACCCAGACCAGCAGCGCCTGCAGGTCTTCAAGATCCAAAAGCGGCAGACCTTCTTCATCGGCCACGCGGAAGGCCAAATTCAACACGCCCTCCTGCGCCTCGGTCAGCCCCATCAGGGTCGACAGCAACAACGGGCCCATTTCGGCGACCGTGGTGCGCACCGGATGACCCTGTTCGCCCAAAAGGTCCCAGAACGTGACGGGGAACGCATCATATTGCAGATCAAGACCGATGGTTTCGGCCCGTTTCATGAAGGGTTCATGAAGTTTGAAATCCGCCGTGCCGGACTTCGCCAGCCCCGACAAATCGCCCTTTACGTCCGACAGAAACACCGGCACACCCGCCGCAGAAAACCCTTCGGCCAAAATCTGCAAGGTCACGGTCTTGCCCGTGCCCGTGGCCCCCGCGATCAAACCGTGGCGGTTGGCATATTCCAACAACAGGGTTTGGGCATCCGCGTAGCCTTCGCCACCGCCGCCGATGAAAATTCCGTCGCTCATGCCCCGTTCCTTCTTTGGTACAAATTATCTTCCATTAAAATACATTCTTAACCTTTATGGGCCAGTATATTCGTATCCCCGCTGCATCTGTCCTTTCGCAGCGGTGATGACTTCCTCCCTGTCTGACTTGCCGCGCCTCAGGGCGCGGTCTTTTTTTGCCCAGTCGGGCGGAAAAAATGTGCCAAGTCCGCCGCGCAATACTTTGTTAAATATAACGAAACAGGTTTCTTCAAAAGAGCGAAGAAAACCCTGTTGACGACTGCTGAACTGTTTCGTAGCGTGTCGGCAATAAGTCGGCCAAGTCCGACAGGGAGACTACGGAAGAAGGGCCTTTTGGGGCCCTTTTTCTTTTGGCCAAATGCCGGGGCAAGGGCCCATCGGCCAAGGATTGCCCACCGGTGCTTTTGCCCTGACATACCCCAAAACCCGTGCTAAGCCTTCGCAAACAACACCGACCAACGGGACGAACACATGACTTTTATTGACCGACCTTTCGCGAAAACCACGGCTGTTCTGGCCGCATTGGCCATTTTGGCCGGACCCGTTTTTGCGCAGGAAGCGCAGCCCGAAAACCCGCCTGAAAGTGTCTTCAATCTTGGCGAGCCTGTGGACGAAAACGGCAATCCGGTGGCCGGCGAAGGCCAGCAGCCGCAAGAACCACAGCCCGGCCAGCAATATCTGCAAGAGGTCTTCAACGATTGGGCGCTGCGGTGTCTGAAAGTCGAAGAAGGCGAAGATCCCTGCCAGATGTACCAATTGATGAGCGATCAGGACGGCAACGATGTGGCCGAAATCGCCGTCGTGGCGTTGCCCGAAGCAGGTCAGGCCGTGGCCGGTGCGACGATTGTTGTCCCGCTTGAGACCTTGTTGACCGAACAGATCACCCTGCGGGTTGATGGTGGCCAAGCGCGCCGCTTTCCGTTCAACTTTTGTAACCTTGGCGGCTGCGTGACCCGTCTGGGCCTGACGGCGCAGGATGTGGCTTTGTTCAAACGCGGCGCAGAGGCGACCCTGTCAATGGTGCCCGCAGCAGCCCCCGACCAGCGGGTGACGGTCACCATGTCCCTGTCCGGCTTTACGGCGGCCTTCGACGCGGTATCCGCCCAATAACGGTGCCGACTGCGGCGAGGTCGCCGTTTTAGGTATTTTTGAACCAGAGAAGACGACGCGCCGCCCTTCACCACGAGGGGCGGCGTTTTTATATGGATTTCAGTGCGATAACTGCGTTGAGGCCGCCAAAGGCGAAGGCATTGGACAACACGGCTGAGACTTTGGCCTCACGCGCGGTGTTGGGCACCACATCCAGGGCGCATTCGGGATCGGCTTCTTCAAATCCAATGGTGGGCGCGATGACCCCGTCGCGCAGGGCCATGATGCAGGCCAACAGTTCAACCGCGCCGGTCCCGCCAATGAGATGCCCGTGCATGGATTTGGTGGAGGACATCATCAGATCATCCGCATGGGCGCCGAACACATCGGCAACGGCCGCGCATTCGGTTTTATCGTTGGCCGCCGTGCCTGTGCCGTGGGCGTTGATATAGCCCACATCTGTGGTGTTCAGCCCCGCATCGCGCAAAGCGCCTGCGATGGCGCGGCCTGCACCCTGTTTGCTGGGTGTCACGATGTCGGAGGCATCCGAGGACATGGCATAGCCTGCGACCTCCGCCAAAATGTCCGCGCCGCGCGCGCGGGCGTGGTCGTAGTCTTCGAACACGAAGACCCCCGCGCCCTCCCCCTGTACCATGCCGTTGCGGGTGGCCGAAAACGGACGGCACCCGTCTTTGGACATCACACGCAGACCTTCCCACGCCTTCACCCCGCCAAAGCACAGCATGGATTCCGACCCGCCGGTGACCATCACATCCGCCATGCCGATGCGGATCATGGCAAAGGCCTGCCCCATGGCGTGGTTGGACGATGCGCAGGCCGTGGCGACGGTAAACGACGGGCCGCGCAAATTGTGCTGCATGGACACGTGAGAGGCCGCAGCATTGTTCATCAGTTTGGGCACGATGAAAGGATGCACGCGGTTTTTGCCCTCTTCATAGACGGCGCGGTAATTTTCATCTTGCGTGTTCAGACCACCGCCAGAGGTGCCCAGCACGACGCCGGACCGGTCCGCCAAAGCCCCCGAAAACGTCAAACCCGCCTGCCCCAGCGCCTGTTCGGCGGCCAGCAGCGTGAATTGCGTGAACCGGTCGTACAGGCTGATTTGTTGGCGGTTGAAATGGGCATGTTCGTCGTAACCCGTAACTTGCCCGCCGATCTTAACGGCGAGCCTGTCAACGTCACGGATATCAAGGGGGCCGATGCCGCAGCGCCCTTCGCGCATGGCCTCAAGCGTGGTGGGCACGTCATGCCCCAGCGCGTTGATCGTGCCCGCACCAGTGATGACGACGCGCTTCACGCTTGGTCCTTCACCAGCTGTTCGACCGCCGCGATGATCGACCCCACGGTTGAGATGTCAAAATCGCTTTCGCTGGGGTCATTGGCGTTGAAGGGGACGTTGATGTCAAACGCCTCTTCGATGGCGAAGATGCTTTCGACCAGTCCAAGGCTGTCGATGCCGAGATCTTCGAGGGTCTGGTCGCGCGACACATCTTTGGGTTCAAGCAGCGCTTGTTCCGCAATGATCTGGATGACTTGAGGCTCAACCTTCATGATTTTGTCCGTCGTGGTCTTCGATGAAGATCATTTAGGCTGTGCAGGCGCAGTTTGGAACCACTTTCGCCACGTCTAGCCCTTGATCAAACGTCGCAGCGCCTTGAGACCTGCGCGGTGCAGGTGCGTGGGCTGTGCGGGATGGCCGCTGACAAAGGTCCCGTCGGGCACGGCCGACAAGATCACAGCGCCGCCGCCCGCCACTACATCGCGGCCAAGGGTCAGGTTGTCGGCCACGCCGGATTTGCCCCCCAAGATCACGCGCGGCCCAAGGACGGAGGACCCGGCCACAGCCGCCTGCGCGCACAGCAGGCAATCGTCGCCCAGCACCACGTTGTGGCCCACCTGAACAAGGTTATCGATCTTGACGCCATTGCCGATCCGCGTGGCGCGGATGGTGCCCGCGTCGACAGTGGAATTGGCGCCAATTTCAACACAATCCCCAATTTCGACCCCACCCAATGAATGGATTCGGTGCCAAGTGCCCTCCATCGGGTCCAACGGCACACCGGGCCGTTGGCGCACGGCGCGTTCCACGTTGGACGGGCCTGCTGTGGTAAAAGAAAACCCGTCGCCCCCGATCGCAGCCCCGGCTTGGGCGATGAAATCCGCGCCGATCCGGACCCGCGCGCCGATTTTGACACCGGCATAAAGCATCGCCCGCGCCCCGATCTGCGTGTCCGGCCCGATGGAGGCATGGGCGGCGATCCGCGCCTGCGGCCCGATCCGCGCGCCTGCGCCAATCACCACAAACGGGCCGATTTGTACGCCTGCGCCAACATCAGCCGTTGGGTCAATGACAGCGGTTGGGTGGATGCCTTCCGGGCCCGCAAATGTCGGGTCATCGTCCATGGCTTGCGTCAAACCGGCCATGGCCAGACGACCGCGCGGGGCGATAATCGCCCCGTCCAGATTAAGGTCCGTCAGGTCGGCCCCCGCCCAGACAACAGCCGCACGCGCCTGTGATGCCTTGAGTTGGTCTGCAAATTTCGGGGCCACGGCCAAGGCCAGATCACCAGCGCGCGCTTCGGCCGGTTCGGCCAAACGGTCCACCACAAGGGACGCATCGCCAAGGGTTTCGGCCCCAAGCGATGCGGCCAGGTCTTTTAAACGATATGGCATGTCGTTCCTCCGTCTGAGGAAAGACTTATCCGCCAATGGCGCGAACAGCCACCCCTTCGCCTGCCAGCGCATTCCAGATGCGGCTGTCGCGGTTGTAGATGTCGCGGCGGAAGTTCAACGGACCGGTCGCGTGGGTAAAGGCCGTGCGGTAAACGATGTGCACCGCCAACAGCGCATAGGCGAAATCAAACGGGTCATTCAGACGGACGCAGCCGTGGGAAAACGCCCGAACCTCACGATCGAACAGCGACTTGGCCAGCGTGTCGTGCAGGTAGATGTTGTACTGGCTGAAATTCACAGCGCCACGGTTAACGACACGGCCATTGCGGTTGGTGATTTCGATATGGCTGACCGCGTTGCGGTTGCGTTGCAGCGCCGGCAGATATTCACCCACGATGATCGACCGCGGCACATACCAGCCGGGATTGATGCCCATAAATTCCATCACATTTGAAAATTCGGGGCTTTGACGGTCGCTGTCGGTGGCACCGATGACCGAGCGCGTGGAAAACGTCACGCTGTCGTTGTCCATGATGGCGGCGGTGAAATCCGTGAGGTTCACCCAAACGGGGCGTTCGCCACGGGGCCGGTTTGTCCAGCGTTCCCGTTCCATCGCGACGATGACCTGTTGCATGCGGCGTGAGGCGGGAATGTTCATTTCGCGCAACGTCCCCTCACCTGCGATGCCATCGGCAGTCAGACCGTGGGCTGTCTGGAACCGCTGCACAGCAGCCTGCATCGTGGCGTCATAGGTCTGGGTCGCGGAGCGATCCATAAAGCCCATGGCAATCAATCGGTCGCGCAGCGCCACAACGCGTGCGCCCGAATTGCCCGGTTCCAACATACCGCCCGGTACCATGGCGCCCCAACCGCCACTGGCGATCAGACGCCCCATCTTAAGCTTTTCGCGCAGCAGCCGCGCATATTCGGGGGCGCTTGGCGGCAAAGACGCCAAGAACGCCTGCGGGCTGGAGGCTGTGAAGGATTGCAGATAGCCCAGCCGTGACCGCAGCGGAATTTCGCGTTTGATGTCAGCGACAACGCGCGATGGCATTAGGATGCCGGTCTGAATGTCGCGCGCGTAGGACAAGAACAGCCGCGACATTTCCACTTCCATCGCGCCCTTTTCAGCGGGCGTTTGCGCCGACTGAAGGCGCGACATCAAAGCGTCGGGGTTGTAATCGGCGGTGGGCAGACCGTGGTCGCCGGCATTGGCAAAAGCGGCGAGCAATGCGTTGCGGCGGTTGCGATCGGCACGTGATGTGCCTGTCCAGATGCCCTCAAACGACCGCGCACGGCAGAATTCCGCCAGAACCTCATCACGGGCAGCGCCCTCTGCCACCGTGTGGCGGAAGGCCGTGGTCTGTGCTATGGCAGCCTATGGCACAGCCACCGACAACGACACAACAAACGTCACAAGCACCGCAGCGCGGGCAGCAAAGTGAGCGAACATAGTCTTTCCCCAGTACCATGGGCGCGGCAGGCACCCGACCTTACAGTTGATTTAAGCAGAGCGTGGCTGCCTGCGGTCTAGTCACAAAGGCGCCAAAGGGCGTTTCAGTTTCATTTCCCCTGCCCTTGCGGCACCCTCTTCGCGGCACAATTGCAACAAATCACCAACTGCGCACAACTTGCGCAAAATTTCGCCTATTTCCCCCTTGATGATGGAACCAATTCCACTTGGGGGTTTTTCGAAGAATCGTTTTGTGCCATAAAGTGCAGGCATCTGGGGATAGATAGCAAAAATGTCCGCATAAACACGGACTCACAGGTAGACGACGGGACAGCGTTTATATGACAAGTTTGACAGCCTCGAGTATTTCTCGGCGTGGATTGCTGGGTGCCTTTGCGGCGACGGCCGTCATGGCCGCCCCATCTTACACAAATGCAGCAGGTTTTTTGCGCGGTGGTGGCGATATTCGTCGCGTCAAAATGTACAACGGCCGTACCGGTGAAAACATCGACACGATCTACTGGATCGAGGGCCCGTACATTGGTGATGCGATGAACGAGGTCAACAGATTCTTCCGTGACTGGCGCAACGGCCAGACCCATGAAATCGACAGCCGCACCGTCGACATCATTGCCGCGACCCAAAACCTGCTGGACAGCGATCAGCCCTACACCCTGATCTCCGGCTACCGGTCCCCGCAGACGAATGCGATGCTGCGGTCCAACTCATCCGGTGTTGCGCGCTCATCCTTGCACCTACGGGGTCAGGCCGCTGACCTACGGATGCAGGGCCGGTCCGTTGGCCAAATGGCCCGCGCCGCAGCTGCCTGTCGCGCTGGTGGTGTTGGGCGCTATTCCGGTTCAAACTTCGTCCATATGGATAGCGGCCCTGTCCGCACATGGGGCAGCTAAACGCCCGATCAATCCTTCGAAACAATTTAGAAACCCGGGCATCACTGTTCGGGTTTTTTGCATAATTAACGATTATTTTACTGAATTGATTGCCCAAAACCATCGGACCCGTTACTTGACCCTTGGGGGACTTGTGTTGGTGATGTATGACGAAAAGCTGTCCCTTTCTAGAAAATCTCAAAGCGCAAGAACGCCTTACTGAGGCGCGCTATGATGATGACGTCTCTGAGACGTTCAGCGGCGGCGCCGATCCTGTCACCGTGTCCATGGTCGTGTTTGACCAAGACGGCGACATGCCCAACTCCGGTGGTCTAAGCACCCTGTTCACCACATTTGCGCAGTTTTTGGATCATGACATGGTCCTCACCCCCGAAGATCATGACGCCGGAACCCTTGATCTGATCGGTATGCCCCATGACATCGCGCGCTCCGCCGTGGCCGATGAAATTGAAGACGGCGCAACCATTGCGCCCACCAATGTCGTGACATGGCAAATCGACGGCAGCCAGATCTACGGGTCAACAGAGGCGCGCGCGGACGATTTGCGCAGCTTCGAAGGCGGGCGCCTGCGGGTACAAGAGGATCAGACATCCGCGTCGGATCTGCTGCCCGATGCGGACGGCGACAGCTTTATGGCGGGTGACATCGACAGCGATGATCCGGTGCATCTGGCCGGTGATATCCGCGCCAATGAGAACCCCAACCTATTGTCTTTGCAAACTTTGTTCGTGCGCGAACACAATTACTGGGCGGAACGGCTGGCCGAAGAACATCCCGATTGGGACGACGACCAATTGTATGAGGCCGCCCGCTCCATCGTCGAAGTCGAACTGCAACAAATCACCTACAACGAATGGCTGCCCCATTTGGTGGGTGACGTCGTGGACACCGACGCCGACCATGACCCCGACGTCGATGGTGAAGTCTCGGTTGAATTTTCCACCGCAGCCTTCCGGTTTGGGCACACGCTGGTGTCCTCCGACATTGATCTATTGGACGAATTCGGCCTCGACGCGGGGTCACTGGGATTGATGGAGGCCTTCTTTAACCACCAGGTGGTGGATGAAAGTGGAATTGACGCCCTGCTGCGCGGGCAGCTGTCATCCACTGCGCAGGAACTTGATGCGCAGATCGTGGACGATCTGAACTTCTTTTTGGAAACGCCCGATGGCGTCTCCGGCTTTTCGCTGGCGGCCTTGAACCTTGCGCGCGGTCTGGATCACGGCCTCGACAGCTATGTCGAAGTGCGCGCAGCCCTGTTGGGTGATATTGACCCAGACGCACTTGACCCGTTGGATTTTTCCATCATTACCAGCGACTTGGACACCCAAGCGCGCCTCGCTGAGGCTTATGAGGACGTCTTTCAGGTTGATCTGTGGGTCGGTGGGCTGGCGGAGGACGCCGTGGGCGACACCCAGATGGGCGCCCTGTTCACGCATATCATCGCCGAACAATTCACCCGCACCCTTGTGGCCGACGAAACCTTCGGCGTCCTTGATCCGGCCTTGGGGGCCGACATCATCGCAGAGGTCCAAGACACCATTTTCGCCGACATTATCGAACGCAATTCCGATGTGGACATGGTGCAGGACGACGTTTTCTTGGCCGTCGATCGCAGCCTGACCGAACTGGCGGCGGTTGAAGCAGGGTGGAACGATGACCTCCTCGATCTTGCCGCCAAGGTGCTGAACTTCGATCTTTATACCCATGACGGCAACGACACTGTCATTTTGACCGGCGGCACGACCATAAATGGTAACGTGGTGTTGGGACGCGACGACGACAGCTTTGTCGCCTCAAGCGGGGTAATCAACGGCGATCTGCGGCTGGGGCGCGGGGACGACAGCGCCGATTTGTTCGGCACGGCCACCATTGACGGCAATCTGACCACATGGCGCGGCAACGACAGCGTCAACATGTCAGACATGGCGCAGATCACCGGTGATCTGGAAACCGGACGCGGCGAAGACACCGTCACACTTGACGGGCGCGCAACAGTGAACGGTGCCCTGCGCACGGGCCGCGACGATGACACGGTCACCATCGGCGACCGCGCCACCGTGGACGGTGAAATCAATCTAGGCCGCGGCGATGACATCATCACGGTGGCCGCAGGGGCCCAGATTGATGTGGTAAATGGCGGTGTCGGGTTTGATACACTACGTCTGTCCGGCGACACCCGCGTTGAAATCGGCCATGATCCGACCGAGGGCACCGTCTTTTACCTTGACGAAAATGGCAATGACACAGGTGAAAGCTTCGACTTCCACTCTATTGAAAACATTACCTGTTTCACCATCGGCACCCTGATCATCACCGAACGCGGGAAGCTGCCCATTGAAACATTGGCAGTCGGTGACCGGGTCTGGACAATGGACGCAGGCCTGCAGCCAATTTCATGGATCGGGCGCGCGACCGTGCCGGCCACGGGCGATCTGGCCCCCATTCACATCGCCAAAGGTGCGATGGGCAATGACCGTGACCTGCTCGTGTCGCCGCAACACCGGATGATGCTGGACGGCTGGCGGGTTGAAATGCACTGCGGCACGGATGAGGTTCTGGCCCCCGCCAAGGCCCTGATCAACGATCATACCATCCGCCCCCACGAAGGCGGCACAGTCACTTACGTGCACATCGCTTTTGCCGACCACCAGATCGTCATGGCGGAGGGCATCCCGTCAGAAAGCTTCTTCCCTGGCGCCGAAGCGATGAACGCCTTGGACGCGTCAGCTCGGGCCGAAATCCTGGCCCTGTTTCCCGAATGGGAGTGCCCGCATTTGCGGCCGCAAACCGCCCGTCCGACCGTCACCGCGCGAGAGGCGCGCCCCCTGCAGGGCTGCCCCTTTGGCCACGGCTGACGTCAGACGAAATCAATGTGGTTGCGCAGCGGCATGTCGCGGATACGCTGACCGGTGGCCGCAAAAATAGCGTTGGCCAACGCGGCGGACGCAGGCGGCACCGGTGGCTCCCCAATCCCGCGCACATGATCGCCAAGTTCCAGCCCTTTGACGATGACTTCGGGCGCTTGATACTGCCGCATGGCCAAAAACCCGTCGTAGTTCAGCTGGTCGGTCATCCCGTCCGTGTGGGTGATTTCCGCAGAAATGGCATGGCCCAAGGCCCAAATCACCCCACCACTGATATGGTGTTCGAAATTGATCGGATCGACGATCCGGCCCACATTGGCCACCGCGTAGACGCGGTCAATCTGGATGCCGCGATCGGTGTTCGTGACCTCGCACACCTGCGCACAGGGCACGCCGAAGGACAGCGCAAAACCAACCCCACGGGCGCGGTTCGGCCCCAGATCGGGGCCGTCCCAGCCCGAGAAATCGGCCGAAGCCTCAAGCACGGCGCGGGAATTCGGTTCGGACGCCAGCCTGATCCGTCCGGCCATCGGGTCGGCCTCTGTCGCGTCATAGGACAACATGTCACCGCCCTTGCGGGGGTTGGTGACGACCGTGGCATGAACCATTCCGTCCACCTCGAAATCAATACCGTAGCTTTGCGTGCCGGTGGATTTCGCCACGATATCAAGCCGCTGCATATCTTTGCCGACGTAGCGCCATTGTGACGGATCGCGCAGCGTGACCTCAGACACGAGATCTAACGTGGCGGCTGTCTTGGCAAGAGCGGTTTAGTCCATGCGGGTGCCGTCGGGCAGCACGACAGCCCCGCGATTGGTGGTCAAATCCGCCACGGGGGTGCCAGTTTCCAGCAAAGCGGCCTCTTTCAACGTCTCACGCGCCACGGCACCGGCCACGCGTAGCTTTTCCCAACCATCGGCCACCGTGGTGGACCCGCCGGTGATCTGCACGCCCATGATCTTGATCGCCGCAACCATGACCGTGCGCAGCGCATTGGCGCTGAAACTGTCGTCATAGGGCATCACCCCCAGTGCTTCACTGGACAGGGCGGAATTGTAATAGGCTTTGGACGGCGGACCGGGATCGACGGTGACCTGATCGAGGTCGATATCCAGCTCCTCCGCGATCAATGCGGCCTGCGCGTGGTAGGCCCCCTGCCCCTCGTCCGCGCGCGGGGTGATCAATGTCACCCCCTCGGGCGTGATGCGAACATAGTCCGTCATCGACGCTTCGCCGTCTTTCAAATCCGCCAACAGCGGATTGTCCACGGGGCGGCGGTACAAATAGGCCCCGAAGGCCACGCCGCCGATGATGGCCGCCAACCCGATCAGAAACGTCCGCCGCGCGATTGTTTTGACACGTCCCATGATCACGCCTCCCGCAGTTTCGCCGCAGCGGTCACAATCGCTGCGCGGATTTGGGGATAGGTGCCACAGCGGCACAGATTGCCCGACATTTCAGCATCGATATCTTCGTCCGTCGGATCGGGGATTTGCGCCAGCATGGACGCCGCCTGCATGATCTGACCGGACTGACAATAGCCGCATTGCGCGACCTGATGTTCGGCCCAGGCCTCCTGCACCGCATGCATGGCCGCAGGCGTGCCAAGACCGTTGATCGTCCTGACCTCCGCCCCGACCGCATCGACCGCCCAAGTCTGACAGGACCGCACCACGACGCCATCCAGATGAACCGTGCAGGCGCCACATTGGGCAATGCCGCAGCCGTATTTTACGCCCTTGATGTTCCCACAGCAGGGGCATGTCCTCTTCCACATCGGCCTCATGGGTCTGTCCATCTACAGTGAGCCGCATCATGACTTCCATTCGCTGTCCTTTGGATTTGACATTCCGTCACATTTTGTCGAGGGGCCAATTATGAACGAAGATACGACGGCCATTCTCGACGCCGCACTGCATGTGTTTTCGCGCTATGGGTTCAAGCGCACGACGATGGGCGACATCGCCAAAATGGCGGGTCTGTCCCGTCAAAGCCTGTATGCGCGTTTTGCCAACAAGGATGAGGTCTACGCCGCTGGCCTTTTGCTCTATACGGACCGGACCGTCGCAAAGTCACCTCCGCATGGGAACAGGCCGATACCATGGCCGACAAACTTGAGTGTTTGTATGACCTTAGCCTGCGCCCGACCTATGAGATGCTGCGCACTTCCCCCGAAGCTGCCGACATTGTCGAAGCCGCCGAAACCCCGTCGGGACGTGAGGCTATGCAGCAGATACGCACGCGCAAAATCGCCATGATCTCGGGCCTTTTGGCCCCCTATGCCCCTGCGCTGGACCGTCACGGACAAACGCCAGCCGATCTGGGGGCCTTCGCCGAAACAGCCCTGCATGGCATGTTGATGTCAGCTGAGGATATCGACGCCTTGCACCGCCAGTTTGCGTCCTTCAAGGCCGCGATCCTATCGCTGACGGCCAATACCTAACCGCGCCCCACCCTTGTTTGACATGAGTTGAGCTTTTCTGCAAAAGCAGCCGCATCCACCGGACGCCCCAGATAGAACCCCTGTAAAACCTCACAGTCCAGCTTCATCACAGCATCCAATTGGTCTTTGGTTTCAATCCCTTCCATCACAACGCCGCAGCCCTGCAGCGTGGACACCCGCACCAAAGCCTCAAGGATATGAATTTGCGCGGGGTTGTCTTCAAGCGGAGCGATGAGCATCCGGTCAATCTTGACCCGATCCGGTTTAAGGGCCTGCAACGCCACGACCGAAGAATGACCGGACCCGAAATCATCCAGATCAAGCCGGATGCCGGCCTCCCTCACCTGATTGAGGACAGTCATGATCTCATGGCCCGCGTCATCCAGAAACGCAGTTTCAAGGAGTTCGAATGAAATCGCGTGATGGGGTTGTAGCTTGCTTTTCAACTGCGACATCAACTCGGGCTGCAACAAACGATCCAGAGAGACGTTCAACGCGACCGTAGGCACATCCAAACCGTTCAGCGCCCATTTTGTTTGATCGGCCAACACACGGTCCAGCACATATTCGTCCAAACGCGGCGCCAACCCCGTGGCTTGCGCTGCGGGGATAAAATCATTGGGCAACAACAGACCGTTGTTCGGGCATTCCCACCGCACCAGTGCTTCGGCCCCCACAACCTCAAGCGAGGTACTGTCGAACTGGGGCTGATAGTGACAGGTCACTTCGCAATCATCGAGCGCGCGCGCGAGGTTGAAATAGGTCGCCATGTCCAATTGTGACACCGCACGCAGCCCCGCAGAGAACATTTTATAGCAAGACCGGCCCGCCGATTTGGCCGCATAAAGCGCGACATCGGCGTTGATAAACACCTCTGCCAGATCCACCGCATTGCCACGGCCAATCGCGGCGCCGATGCTCAACCCGAATTGGTGGACATGGCCCTTCAGGATCATCGGTTCTGACGCTTGATCCACGATGGCCTGACACAGGTCCGATACCTCATCCTCGCTGACCGCGTTTTCCAAAAGAACGACGAATTCATCGCCCCCGTTCCGGCACACCAGCCCGTCATCCCCCACCAGCCTGCGCAAGGTTTCCGCCACATGGACCAGAACCTGATCGCCCGCAGCATGGCCCAATGTGTCGTTAACCTTTTTGAAATGGTCGAGGTCAATGTGAAGGGCGGCGAAGGCATCATCGGGCCCCAACCGATCCATCACCGCCTGCGTGCGTTCGTCCAGCAACCGACGGTTGGCCAACCCTGTCAGCGCATCATGGCGCGAATCGTGTTCCAACAACGCGCGCGCCGCTTCAAGTTCCTGCGCGCGCACTTTGTCTTCGGTGATATCAAGGTTCAGACCCAGCAGTTTGCCGGAACTGCCAACATTCTTGATGAAATGTGCCGTGCTGCGCAGGTGGCGGATCTCCCCATCCTGACGCACAATACGGTATTCGCCCAGATAATCGCGCCCTTCGGCGACGGCCAGATCGGCCTCTGCCACGCTGCGTTCACGGTCTTCGGGATGCAGATAGGTTTCCCAAAGGTTGTCAGGACGTTTATTAAGGTTGTCATCCAAACCGTAGATTTCCAACATCCGGTCGTCCCAAACCACCTCTTTGGTCCCCGAATCAAATTCCCAAAGCCCAATGCCCGCCACGCCAATGGCCAGTTGCAACTTATTGGCCAGTTCCAACTGGGCCGTTTCTTTTTCCTTAAAGTGGGTGATGTCGGTGTCGACCCCGACGATCTGCAAGGGTTTCCCCTCCTCATCGCGGGTCATGACTTTGGCGCGGCACAGGATCCAGACCCAGGCCTCATCGGTCCTTTTGGCGCGGTATTGGACATCGACCGTATCGGTCTGACCGGAAAACAACCCGTCAAAGGCAGCCCAAACGGCCTTGGTATCCTCGGGGTGCAACTTGTCATTCCACCACGATGGTCTTTGCGCCCCGTCGAATGAAAAATCCGCAGGATACTGCCGGATGCGACGCCATGCGTCCGACACATTGAACAGGCCCGTTTTGAAATCAAAGTTCCACACGCCTTGATCAAGATGCTCAAGCAAGAACCGCAAGCGAGAGCTGTCGACAGCCAAATCCGGCGTCAGCTGGCACAAATATCGCGGCACGCCATTAGGATGATCGAGCCAATCAACCGAAAAGAAAAACGGCCCCGACGGCAGTTGCACCGCGATCTGTTGGACCCCCGCTTCGGCGCGACTGGCATCGTGCACCAAGAGCGCCAAATCCCGTGACAGGTGGGGATCGATCAAAGCGCCAAGGTCATCGCCTTTAGCGGCCCCGTGCAGCCCCGGAAAAGAACTGGCAAAATCAGGGTTACAGGCGCGGATAACACCATTAAGATCAATAACTGCAGCCGGTTGGGTCAGCACCTTAACAAGGTGTTGTGAAAACGAACACGGAGGCAGTGGGGCATCCATCCGACAACAAGATCCTATAACCATTGATTTTGACCACCTTATCAGCCTGCTCCGCTGAAAAGGTTAACGACTATATTTCTAACTAAATAATTTTTGGCGGCCAGCGTGACACGTCTCTTCGGGCACGCACTTTTCCTGAAATGGCCTCAAATGCTGCGCAACTGGTGTTTGTCGAGCAACCCCAAAAGGGTCCTTCGGGCCTGCGTGCGGTGGGCATGGTGGATTTTATAGGCCACCTCGGGCTGACCTTTGCGGATGGCCTCCATCACTTGGCGGTGGTCGTGATTGGACTGATGGGGTTTTTCACGCATAAACAGGGTCATCGCGCGGGCGCGGCGGACTTGATCGGCCATCATGGACACGACACTCATGATGCGGCTGTTGCCGCCCAAGCGCACCAATTCGGTATGAAAATCGTCATCGGCCTGCGCCCATGCGCGCAAATCATTGGCTTCAAGCGCTGTGTCCATATTGTCGATCGCACGCGCCAGTCCGGTCAGATCGTCATCCCCATAGCTGGCCATGGCCGCATTGCGGGCCGCCACACTTTCAAGGGCTGTCAGGATTTCGTAGATTTCGCCCATATCTTGGGGTGACAACGCCAAAATCCGTGCGCCTTTTCTGGGCCGCATCTCGACAAGGCCCTGCCCCTCAAGTGCCAGAAGAGCCTCACGTATGGGGGTGCGGGACATGTGCAACCGTTCCGCCAGTTCGGTTTCAAGATGGTCTGATCCGGCGGCCAGTTCACCGCTGAAAATCAGGTCCCGCAACTCATCTATAGCGCGGTGACTGTTGGGCCGTGTTTTTGACGCACTGCCGTCCATCATTGATCAAATCTCCAACTTTTGGCCGGTCTTGGCAGAGGCATAGATGGCGTCCTCGATGCGGATCACCTGTAGATAATCGGCCGCCTCATTTTCAAAAGCGGACCCATCCAGAAGGCCCGAAATCACGTGTGATTGCAAGTGGTGGACGCAATCGCCCCCAAACCCGTCCCATGTATCAGGGGCCAGAATTTCGCGAAACGCGGTGGTGGCATGTTTGCGCAGCTGCACCGCGCCGTCCCCTGTCAGGGTCAGGGTGCCAGCGGTCCCTTCGATCAACCCTTCCCCCATGGTGCGGCGCAGGTTGGTGGCGTTGTGATCGAGGTGGCGGTTGCCATCCAGAACCGCGCGCGCATTGCCGCTGTGGTCGAACACAACATAGCCCGCATCCTCCCCCGCGATGACCGGATTTATCTTGCGCAGGTCCGCATAGACGGCAGATGCATCCCCCATCAGATACCGGAAGGTATCGACATAATGCACGCCCGTCTCATGGATCAGCAGCTTTTCCATCTGTTGGAAATAGGGCTGGCGGTCCAGATAGGCCCGTGGCCCCTGCCCATCCCCGGGACGCAGCCGGAATGTCACCTGTTGCACCGTGCCCACCAGCCCATCGTCCATGGCGCGTTTGATGGCGCGGAACCAAGGCTGAAAGCGGAAATTTTCGTGGATGATGATCCGCGCGCCGGCCTTTTGGGCCAGCGTGGTGATCTCCGTCGCCTCGGCCAGATCGTTGCAAAACGGCTTTTGACAGATCATCGTCTTGATCCCTGCAGCCAGCGCGGTGCGGATCGTATCGGCATGGGCCACGGGGGGCAGAATGATGTCCAACAGATCGGGCTTGGTCTGGGTCAGCATCGTCGCCAGATCATCAAAGGCGGGCAGACCTGTGGCCTGCGCCTTTTCGATATCGCGGTTGCACGACCCCACCAGCGTCACCCGGTCCATACGCGCCCAACTGCCATAGTGGAACTGGCTGAAATAGCCCGCCCCCACACATGCGACCCGCACGGTCATGACAGCAACTTGGCCTTGATCGCCGCGCCAATGGATTGGGTCGTGCCTGTCCCGCCCAGATCGGGGGTCAGGCCTTCGCCTTGGGAGATGACGTCTTCGACCGCGCGCTGCAACCGTGCGCCGTCTTCCATCATCTCAACGTTGTCATGCTTGGTGCCCAACCAATCGAGCATCATCGCCGCCGACAGGATCATCGCCATCGGGTTCGCGCTGCCCTGTCCGGCAATATCCGGTGCCGATCCGTGGCACGGCTGAAACACTGCATTGTTCAGCCCGATATCCGCCGACGGTGCGACACCCAGCCCGCCCATAAGGCCCGCCCCCAGATCAGACAGAATGTCCCCGAACATGTTTTCGGTCACCAGAACATCAAAATCCCACGGCTTTTGAACCATCCACAAGGCGGTCGCGTCCACATAGGCGTGATCAGCCGCCAGATCGGGGAAGTCCTGTGCGATGCCATCGAAAATCTCACGGAAAAAGGCGAAGGCGCGGAAGACATTGGCCTTGTCCACGCAGGTCACACGACCGCGACCCCGCCCCTTGGCCTTTCGATCTGCGGCAAGTTTGAAGGCAAACTTGAACAGTTTTTCCGAAATATCGCGCGTGATCAGCAATGTTTCACGGGCTTCGTCTTGTGTGACCTCACCGTTGCCTTGGCTGTAAAACAGCCCTTCGGTGCTTTCGCGGATCAAGATGAAATCGACCTCTCGCCCCTGCCGCATGTTCAAGGGCGTACGTTGGCCCGGAAAGACCCGCACAGGCCGCACACCTGCAAACAGGGTCAAGGCTTTGCGCAATTCGATCTGGGGCGAAATCTCAGTCCCGTCGTCATAGCGTACGGAGGGCAGCCCCATGGCCGACAGCAAAATGCCGTCCGACCTGCGGGCGGCATCCATGGAGGCCTGCGGGAGAGATTCGCCCGTTTGCGCGAAATGTGCCGCCCCCGCAGGGCAATCGGTGAACACGAAGTCATAGGATCGCGCATCCGCAAGCGCGCCCAGAATATCGACCGTCGGGCGCATGATTTCAGGGCCAATCCCGTCCCCGTCAAATACCGCAATATCAAATTTCGTCTTCATTGATCCCTCATCCCTGTCTGCCCGCTGGGCCCCATATGGTCGATTTCTAGTGTTTGTTGACAAGCCAATAATTAATGCATACATTAAAAAACGCAATATAAAATGCACATAAGAAAAGTCTTCAGGGAGGAAGCACTATGAAAACAACATTCGGAAAGATCGCAGCGGTTGCGGCACTTGTGACCGGAATGGGGACTGCAGCAATGGCGCAGGACTATCCGTTCCGCGACATCACCACGGCTGTGGTCTGGGGCGCCGGTGGCGGCACCGACAGCATCAACCGCATGATCATGGCAGAGATGGAAAAGCACCTGCCCGTCAGCATCAACGTCATCAACCAAACCGGTGGCGTCGCGGGATCAAACGGCATGGTCTATGTCCAGAACCAGGCGGACGACGGCTATACCTTGGTGGGCCTGTCCGAATCCAACGTGACAGCGGCGGTTCAGGGCGGCTGGGACCAGCGCTTTGACTATTGGTTCCCGTTTATCGTGGGCGGATCGCCTGATCTGATCTCCGTTCCGGCAGACAGCCCCTACATGACGATCCAGGATCTTGTGGCCGCAGCCGAAGCCGCACCAGGTTCGATCCCTGCGGCGGCGTCCGGTGCGGGGTCCATCCACCACCTTAACCTGCTGGCGATCGAAAACGGCACAGGCGTTGAATTCAACTTCATCCCCTACGGCGGGTCCGCACCGGGGCAAGAGGCCGCTCTGGCAGGTGAAGTGGCGCTTGTGGTGACATCATTGGCCGAACAAGCCGCCCTGATCGAAGGCGGTCTGCTGCGCCCCTTGGCGATGCTGACACCCGAAGACGCCACCATTGGCGACATCACCGTGACGTCCGCCTTCGACATCTATGACGGTCTGGATGAATACCTGCCGCTGAAGCAGGCGATCGGCTTTGCTGTCCACAACTCCGCCTCTGACGACGTCAAGACCGCCCTTGTCGCGGCCTTCGATCAAGCCATGGCGAGTGAGACTGTCGCGGACTGGGCTGCGGCCAACAACTACGACATCGGCGGTCAGTCCGGTGCCGAGGCCACGGCCCTGTTCACCACCCTAGAAGAGACCTTCGCCTGCACCCTTCAGGACCTTGGAGCCGCGACGGTCGATCCGTCCACCTTGGGGATTGCCTGCAACTAAAGCACGGGCAAACGACACAGAACGGGGCGATCCGCTGCGCCCCGTTTGCACAGCAAGCGTCAAGGGGAGTGGGACGTGGAACAAGACGATGACATCGCCGTGCTGCGCGCACGCGACTTTTGGGCGGCGCTGGTGCTGATGGCCGTTTCGGCCTTCTTTTTATGGCGCACAAGCCTGATCCCCCTGTTCGGCGGCAACCGCGCCGGTGTCAGCGGCGCAAGCTGGTATAATTCCGCAGCTGTGGTGCCTTTGGGCATCTTTGGCGCGCTGTTTGTTCTGGCCGTGATCTTGCTGGTCATCGCCACCCGCGCAGGTGGCGCCAAAACGGCGCTTACGTCGGTTGGCATCGGTTGGAACAGCGCCGAGGCGCTGCGGTTTTCGACCATCGCCGTGATCATCACGGCTTATATCGCAGGCCTTGTGCCCCGCGTGGATTTCATATTGTCCAGCGGGCTTTTGATCACCGCATTGATCTATGGCTACCACACCGGCGCGCCGCGCCGCATGTGCATCGCGGCCATCGCCGTGTTGATCCCCGCAGCCTATGCCTTTGTCGCCCATTTCCCCCAGTCGCAATGGTCCGCCCCCCACGACGATGACTGGCTGACGCTGGCCGTCTGGATCGGGCTAAGCATCATCGCATGGCGCGGCCCCCGTGACGCGGTGGCCCGTGCGATCCCGATCATCGCCCTCGCGGCCCCTGTGATCCTTGTCTGCGCCATGGCCTTCGGATTTCGACAAAACGTGCCCAATCGCGGCGGGCTGATCTTCAGCCAGATCGAATACCACTACTACGTTAACATCCGCCCGATCTGGAGAAACTGATGGACTTCATCGCAACCCAGTTGTCGGGCTTTGGCGGCGCATTTGCGGCCCTTGTGCTGGACCCTGTCACCTACATCTACCTTGTTTCATCGGTCTTTCTGGGCATCGTCTTTGGCGCATTACCGGGGCTTACGGCCACATTGGCCGTGACGATCCTGACGGGGTTCTTTGGCAACAAAATCCCGCTGGATTATTCGATGATTGCGCTGCTGGGCGCCTATGTTGGCGCGATCTATGGCGGGTCCTACCCCACGCTCCTGTTGAACATCCCCGGCACTGCGGCCTCTGCCGCCACTGCGATGGATGGCTACCCACTGGCGAAATCCGGACGCGGCGGGGAGGCGCTGGGCCTGACCACCACGGCCAGCTTCATCGGCACGCTGATCGGCACCGTGGCGCTGTTGATCTTTGTGTGGGTCCTGCTGCTGGTCTCACAAAACATCGCAAGCCCTGAAAAGGCGCTGCTGGCGCTTTTCGGGATATTGCTGTCCGGCACCCTCATGTCCGAGGATCTGGTCATCAAGGGCTGGATCGCTGGGTTGATCGGCTTGGCCATGGCCATGGTGGGCCTTGACCCGTTGCTGTCAGAACCGCGCTACACCTTTGGCTGGTCCTACCTGATGTCGGGCTTTCAGGTGGTGCCGGTGTTGATGGGGGCCTTTGCCGTACCACAGATCATCGAAGGCCTGCGCACAATGCAACTGGGGCGGATGGTGCAGCTGAAGGGCCGTATCCTGCCGAACCTGCGCACAGTCCGCAAACACATGCCCACGATCACACGGTCCGGCGTCATCGGCACCGGCGTCGGCGCCCTGCCCGGTGTGGGCGAAGACGTTGCCGGTTGGGTCAGCTACGGGGTTGGCAAATCCGTCAGCCCCGATGGCAAGAGCTTTGGCAAAGGATCGGTCGAGGGGCTTTTGTCCTCAGAGACCGCGAACAACGCCTGCATCGGCGGCGCCTTGATCCCGTTGTTGGTGCTGGGCATCCCCGGATCCCCCCCCGCAGCCGCCCTGATGGGGGCATTCAAGATCAACAACATCATCCCCGGCCCCACGATCGACCCCGACATCATCCTGCGGGTGGTGGCGATCATGGTGCTGGCGTCCTTCACCATGTTCATCATGGGTCTGTTCACCGCGCGCATCTTCATCAAAATCCTGCGCATCCCCCAGACTGTCTTTCTGCCCATCGTGATGGTGCTGACCACAATCGGATCGTTCAGTGTCGGGGGTGGCATCAACGACCTGTACCTGATGTTGGGCGTGGGCTTTGTCGCCTATTTTATGGGGATGTTGCGGTTTCCCATCGCGCCCTTGGTGATTGGCGTCATTCTGGGCGGGCTTTTTGATGAAACCTTCCGCCGGTCCTTGCTGATTGCCGAAGGGGACCTTTCCGTCTTTATCAGCCGTCCCGGTGCTGCCATTCTGCTGACATTGAACATCGCGCTGATCGCATCGCAATTGCCGATGATCCGCCGCATCTTCGCGCGCCTGCGCAGAAAGGCCACATGATGCCCTACGCCGTTACGGTCACCTTTCAGATCAAACCCGACCGGTTCGATGACTTCATGCCACTGATGCTCACCAATGCTGAAGTGAGCCATCTGGAAGAAGACGGCTGCCACCAATTCGATGTGGCCACCGACCCCAACTATCCGAACGAAGTGTTCCTTTATGAAATCTACGAAGACCGCGCAGCTTTTGAGGCCCATCTGGCATCTGACCATTTCAAAGCATTTGATGCCGCCGTGGACCATATGATCGCTGGCAAAACCGTGCGGACCTTTGAGAAGGTGGTGCAATGACGCCTTGGGAAATTCACGCCGTCAAATACGCGGACCGCAACGCGCGGACCCGTGCGGACAGCTTTTTGTTTGATGACAACCACGATGCGCCCCACGCCATGGACTACTACATCTGGGTCCTGCGCCGCGGGGATGAGGTCATCGTCGTCGACACCGGTTATGACACCGCCGAGGCCACAGCGCGCGGTCGTCCGATCTGCCTTGAACCGGCGGAGGCATTGGCCCCCTTGGGCATCGCACCGCACGACGTCACGACCGTCATCGTCACCCACCTGCACTACGATCACGCAGGCGGGCTGCATCTGTTTCCCAACGCCACCCTGCACATGCAAGCCGCCGAGATGGCCTTCGCCACGGGGCCGTGCATGTGCCACGACGCCCTGCGCATGCCCTTTAGCGCCGATCACATCTGCGAAGCGGTCAAACGGCTGTATTCCGGCAAGGTGATCTTTCACGACGGTGACGCCCAAGTGGCCGACGGCGTGACCGTGCATTGCATCGGCGGCCATTCGCGCGGGTTGCAATGCGTGCGCGTGCAGACCCAATCCGGCTGGATGGTTCTGGCCTCCGATGCGGCCCATTACTACGAGAATTTTATGAAACAAAAACCCTTCCCCATCGTCGTTGATCTTGAGGACATGATGGCAGGCTTTGCGACCCTCAAACGCCTCGCCACCGCGCCAGAACTGATTATTCCAGGCCACGATCCGCTGGTGCGCCGCCTGTTTCCCTCAGGCGTAGCCCCCCATATCACCCGGCTCGATCCCGGCCCCCAAGGTCAGGTGCCGACATGAAGATCGGGGTCATCGCGGACGACTTTACCGGTGCGTCGGACATTGCCCTGACACTTGCACTGGGCGGCATGTCCACCGTGCAATACGTAGGTGTGCCCTCTGGTCAGGCGGGCACAGCGGGTGACGTGGACGCAGGGGTTGTGGCGCTGAAATCGCGGACAATTCCGGCACGCGACGCGGTCAACCAATCGCTCGCCGCTTGCGACTGGTTGGTGTCCCAAGGCGCCCAGCAGATCATCTTTAAGGTCTGCTCAACCTTTGACAGCACCGCAGAAGGCAACATCGGCCCCGTGGCCCATGCCTTGGCACAGCGTATGGGGGAAACCGCCGTCCTCGTCTGCCCCGCCTTTCCCGAAAACGGGCGCAGCGTCTATCAAGGGCATCTGTTTGTGGACGATGTGTTGCTGAACGAAAGCGGGATGCAGGATCACCCCCTGACGCCCATGGTGGATGCGGATTTGCGCCGTGTTCTCGCCGCCCAGACGGAGCGTCCCGTGGGACACATCGACATCAGGACCGTGGAACAGGGCCCAGCTGCCATTGCCGCGGCGTTGCCATCCCAGATGGCCATGATCATCGTGGACGCCATTCGCGACGCGGACCTCATTGCTATCGCCAAGGCCGCCAAGACCCGAAAGGTCCTTGTGGGCGGATCGGGGATTGCCATCGGCCTGCCAGCCAACTTTGGCCACAGCGCCACTGCACCTGCATGGACGGGGCAATCGGGCAAGGGTGTGATTCTGTCGGGGTCGTGCAGCCGCGCGACCCGTGCCCAAGTGCAGGCCTACACCGGCCCAAAACGAGAGATCGACGCGGCCTCTGTCATGGAAGGACGTATCGATGCGGACACCTTGGCCGCATGGGCCATGTCCACGCCAGGCGCGCCCTTGATCTATTCCAGTGCGGACCCCGACGTCGTGCGTGCCGCCCAAGACACCTATGGACGCGAAACCGTCGCCCACCGGATTGAAGCGTTGTTCACCGATCTGACGGCGCGGCTGGCGGATTTGGGTGTCAAGCGGCTGGTTGTGGCGGGGGGCGAAACCTCGGGCGCGGCTGTGGCTGGCCTGAACGCAACCGCCCTGCGGATCGGGCCGAAACTGGCCGCTGGTGTTCCCGCCATGCGGGTCGAAGGCCGCGACATTGCCATTGCCCTGAAATCGGGCAACTTTGGCGGGCCGGATTTCTTTGCCGAAAGCCTTTCCCTGATGGACACCACCCAATGAGCGAAGCCACCAAACTGCGCGACCAGATCGCGGCCTTTGCCAAGTCGATCTATGACCGTGGGCTGACGTCTGGGTCTACGGGCAATATCTCGGCCCGGTTGTCGGACGGCACGGTTCTGATGACCCCCACGGGCAGTTCCATGGGGTTTCTGGACCCCGCCCGCATCAGCCATCTGGCCCCCGACATGACATTGTTGTCCGGTGACGCCCCCACCAAGGAAATCCCGCTGCACACCGCGTTTTACGACACGCGGCCTGAAACAGGCGCGGTTGTGCATCTTCATTCGTGCCATTCCGTGGCTCTGTCGATGATGCCCGATATTGACCCCGACGATGTCATCCCCGCCCTCACCCCCTACCCGATTATGCGGTTGGGTCAGGTAAAACTGCTTCCGTTCTTTTTACCCGGTGACCCTGAGATGGGCACAGCCGTGCGCGGGCTTGCAGGCAAACGGTCGGCGGTATTGTTGGCCAACCACGGCCCCGTCGTCGCCGGACGTGAACTTGAGGCGACGGTCTACGCCATGGAGGAGCTTGAGGAAGGCGCGAAGTTGGCGATGATGACCCGCGGCATAGACCGCATCGGTCTGACGGATGAGGACGTCGCACGGCTGCGGCTGCAATTCCCGACCTGAGCTAATTGACCGAACAGCTGCACCCTGCAGGCGCTGCACGTCATCACAATCAGTACTTTGAAAAATGGCGGACCCTAGAGGATTCGAACCTCTGGCCTCTGCCTTCGGAGGGCAGCGCTCTATCCAGCTGAGCTAAGGGTCCACTGGGTATGGCTATAAAGTCGCCCACGGGGCTGCGCAATCGCGAATTTGCATCAACCGCTGATCGGCCCAAGATAGGGCTTCTTTGACCCCGACATCACGCGGTGCAACCAGATCAGATTGACGTAAGCGCGGCTGTTGTCTTCGCGCATCTTCACGATCGCCTCGGCGTAGGTGGTCAGCAGCACAGCGATCGGCCCCTGTAACGTGCGCTGAATCAACACCAGATCAATCGCGCCGGACCGTGTGGCGGCAGCTAGAAATTCATATTGGTTGAGGACAAAGAGCGATGCGTCGCGAAACGTGGGCTTATCCACGACCGCCGACACATTGTCCTTGTCCAACAGTTCGGCCAGCAAATCCGGCCCCAATACGCCCCCCACCTCGGTCTGGGGGCATTTGGCAATCGCGTCACGCGCCTTTGAGATGTTGATGAGATATTCACGGTCCGTTCGCAGCGTCTGAAGGCCCTGCAACGCGTGTGAGATACGGGAGGTCTGCCATTGCGACCACGTGTTCGCGATGATCGCCAAGGCCGCCACGGCGACACCTGCAAACAGCACCGGCGCGCTGGATGTGGCGGGCGTGGGGGCCGCATTTTGTGCGCTGAGGCTTGGCCCCACAAAGGCGAACCACGTGTAGAACAGACCGCCGCCGATCATAAATACAAGGATATAGACAGGCCAATAGCGCCACAAAGGCGGCATTGACGACAGCAAAAACCATTTCATCCTAAGGGGTTACCTTAGAGGCCAACGGTTTCTTTAATGGATCTGTTCATTGTCATGCCCTTTATATAGCGCCGAAAGTCTTAATTATCAACGAATATCACGCAAAGAGCTTATGACACAGCTCAAGCGCGTCGACCAAGGCATCGACCTCATCCGTGGTGTTATACATCCCGAATGACGCGCGGCAGGACGCCGTGATCCCCATGTGATCCATCAGCGGGTTGCAGCAATGCTGCCCTGCACGCACGGCCACGCCTTTCTTGTCCAGAACGGTAGATATGTCATGGGCATGGGCGGCCCCATCCAGCGTGAACGAAAAGATCGCCCCCTTGCTGGCAGATTGCCCCTGCACGTTGAGCCAGTTCAGCCCGTCCAACTGGTCACGGGCATAATCGCGCAGGCCGCGTTCATGGGCGGCGATGTTGTCCATGCCAAGGTCCATCATATATTCCAACGCGACGCCCAGACCGATGGTCTGAACGATGCCGGGGGTTCCGGCCTCAAACTTCATGGGCGGATCGTTGTAGATGACGGTGTCCTTGTGGACCTCACGGATCATATCACCGCCACCGATGAAGGGGCGCATTTCGGCCATCCGGTCGGGGTGAATATAGATCGCACCGGACCCCGAGGGGCCGTAAAGCTTATGCCCCGTGACCGGATAGAAATCACAACCGATGTCTTCGACGTTCACCGGCATATGCACAGACGCCTGTGACCCGTCGATCATTGTCGCGATCCCCTTGGCGCGTGCCGCCGCACAGATGGATTTCACATCCACCACCGTGCCCAAAACGTTGGACATATGGGTGACCGCAATCAGTTCGGTGCGGTCCGTGCAGGCGTCCATCACCGCACCCGGGTCCAGATCGCCGTTCACATCCACATCGACCCACACCAGCTTCACGCCCATCCGTTCACGCAGAAAATGCCACGGCACGATATTGGCGTGGTGTTCCATCACGCTGAGGACAATTTCATCCCCCGCCGTCAGGTTCTCCATCGCCCAGCCGTAGGCCACCAGATTGATGCCTTCGGTGGTGCCAGAGGTCAGGACGATGGAATTTTCATCCCCTGCCCCCAGAAACCGCGCGATGATCCCGCGCACGCCTTCATACTTCTCTGTTGCCAGATTGCTCAGGTAATGGAGGCCCCGATGCACATTGGCGTATTCCTCCGCATAGGCCTTGGTGATGGCATCAATCACCACCTGCGGCTTTTGCGCGGACGCCCCATTGTCGAGGTAGACCAGCGGCTTGCCGTTCACCTCACGCGACAGAATCGGAAAATCGGCGCGGACGGCGTTCACATCAAAGGGCATTTTCAACCTCAACCAGCATCTCCGGCATCAGGACCGGCAAAAGGAACATGGACAAAACCAGCAGCACGAACACCGCCAAGAACAAGGCAGCAATCATGACCATCACCGACCGGCCCATGGTGTCAAACCCGTGAGCCTGCTGCACCGCATGGGCATAGCCGCGCATGGACACGTAAATCAGCGCCAGCGCCAAACCGAAGCCCAGCAACGGCAGCGCGATCCCGAGGAACCCTGAAATCACGCCCAACACCGTCAGCGCAATCTGCAAGGCTGCCATGACGGCCATCACACCGGGCAGGCTGCCGCGCCCGCCGGACCGCACGCCGACCCAATAGATCAAATAGGAAAAGACCACCCCGATGATGGCCGAAAACACGCCGACCGTCAGTGGCGTGGCGGGCGCCACGAGGACTTCGCGCCCATCGGGCAGCAACATCGGCTGCGGGGCGGCCCCGAACAACGCCTGATCCACGGCCCACATCACCCCGGAGATGATCCCCGCCAGCACGATCATGATCACCGACACATTGACCGGCCATCCCATGCCCAGCACGCGACGAGACGCCTCAGCCGGATCGCGCACAAACAGCTTGGTCATGTCCCAAATTTGAGCCCAAGAAAAATCCATCAGTCCTCTTTCGACATTTCAAACAGCCCAGCAAGCCAGAACCAGATCAGCACGATGAACCACAGCGCCCCCACCAAGGTGGTGCCTGGATGATCCAACCCGTTGAACCCAACAAGTAGCCCGTAGAACAACGCGAGAGGTGCGGCAGACAGCCACCCCCAAAAGATCGCCAGCCGCGCGCCGTAAGGTGTCGCCGCCGACCGCGCCAGTTTGATGATCAGAAAGAACACAAAGGCGATGACATAAAACATCAGCGGCGCGATCATCATCATCGCAAAGAACGCGTAAATTACGTCACGCTGAAAATCGCTGCCCGTTTCAATCGCGGCACGCTGCAACGCGGGCAGCCGCGACAGGAACACCAGAAAACAGCCAATCATCAGCCACGCAATCGCGCGGTCTTCGCGCGGCCCCATGGACAGCAATTCGCGGACCACCCTGCGCGGACCCCGATAGGTCCGTGCGATATCGCGACTGACCGGCATCAGCTGGCCCGCCGACCCAGCCAGCCTTCAAGACGTTCGTAAATCGCCTCGGCCAGGGTTTCATCCGCGATTTCTTCCAAGGCTTCAGCCAGAAACGCCAGAACCAAAAGGTCCGTGGCCTGCGCCAAAGGCACCCCGCGTGACCGCAGGTAATACAGCGCCTCATCATCAATCGCACCGGACGTGGACCCGTGCGAACAGGCGACATCATCGGCGTAAATTTCAAGTTCCGGCTTGGCGAGGAACTGGCTGTCTTCGTCCAGCAACAGCGATTGGCTGATCTGGTAGCCATCGGTTTTCTGGGCATCTTCCTTTACAAGAATTTTGCCCTGAAACACCCCAGTCGCGCCATTGCGCAGCACCTTTTTGAACACCTGACGGCTTTCGCAATTCACCGCGTCATGGGTGATGAACACAGTGTCGTCGTGGTGGAAATCCTTGCCATCGCCCACACAGGCACCGGCCACATGGGCCTGCGCGTCATTGCCCGTCAACTCAATCACACATTCGTTGCGGGTCAGCACACCGTTCATGGTCAAGGTGAAGGATTTGAAGGCCGATGTCGTACCCAGACGGGTGAAGACGCCAGTCACAGCGCGGCGTTCGTGATCACGACCTTGGACGCGCACGTGGTGGAACACGGCACTGTCGGCCACGTCGACCTCAAGCACTGTATTGAACCGTGCCGCACCGGGGCCGGTTTCCAGCAACGTCATCTCTGCTCCCTCTTCGATCTTCACCACATGGTGCAGGATCGCGTCGGAGTCTTCGGAGTTATGGAGGTAAATCAGGTTCACCGGCTTGCTGACTTTGCCCGTCACGCGGATCACCAGACCGTCCGTGGCGAAGGCTGTGTTCAGCGCCGCAAGGGGGCGGTCGGTGTGGGTGTGGCTGGCGCCCTCAAGCGCGCCGTACAGGTCCTTGGCCCAATGAATGTCCTTGGACGCCGCATCTGACAGACGTTCAATCTCCAATCCTTCAACGGCCAGATCATCCGACGCCGCGGCGTCAAATTCACCATCCACGAAGACGACTTTTACACGGTCCAGATCATTCCAAAGCGGGCCCTCGTCGTTGTGAAACAGAGCAGCTGTCGGGGCCTCGGCCTGCACCAAAGACGCAGGTTTGGTGTATTTCCAATATTCGTCACGGGCATGGGGCAGACCCATCGTGCGCACGCGTGACAGGGCCGCGCTGCGCGCCTCAGCCGCCCAAGGGGCGCTGTCTGGCTGGGTCAGGGCCGCCAACCGGTCTTCGGTGGCGTCCATTTTGATCGCAGGTTGGGCCATTACGCCACCTCCGCCAGAATGTCGGCGTATCCGTTGTTTTCAACTTCCAAAGCCAGCTCAGGCCCGCCAGTTTTCACGATGCGGCCATCGGCCATGATGTGCACCACGTCCGGTTTGATGTGGTCCAGCAGACGCTGGTAGTGCGTGATCACCAGAAACCCGCGACCCTCATCGCGCAGGGCGTTCACCCCTTCGGACACCAGTTTCATCGCATCTACGTCCAGACCGGAATCCGTTTCATCCAGGATGCACATCTTGGGTTCCAGCATGGCCATCTGCAGGATTTCGTTGCGTTTTTTCTCACCCCCTGAAAAGCCCACGTTCACGGGCCGTTTGAGCATATCGGCGTCGATCTTCAACGTCTTCGCTTTGGCGCGCACAACCTTGAGGAATTCACCGGCTGACATCTCCTCCTCACCGCGTGCCTTGCGCTGTGCGTTCACAGCCGTGCGCAGGAAGGTCATGTTGCCCACACCAGGGATTTCGACAGGGTACTGAAACGCCAAGAACAGGCCAGCGGCGGCGCGTTCTTCGGCTTCCATGTCCAGCAGGTCAACGCCGTCCAAAGACGCCGAGCCACCTGTGACCTCATAGCCGTCCTTGCCGGACAGCACATAAGACAACGTCGATTTGCCGGACCCGTTGGGGCCCATGATCGCGTGGACCTTGCCCGGCTCGACCGTCAGGTTCACACCTTTGAGGATCTTCTTGTCCTCTTCTTCAAGTTCAACGCGCAAGTCTTTGATTTCCAGCATTTTATGCCCTTTCAAATAGCGAATGGAGGGCACGCGCTGCCGCGGCCCTCTGCATCAGGTTTTCATGTGTCAGGTTGGTTAGGTGACCAGCGTCGCGCTGGCCATCATATCGGCCACCCATGTGGGCGGATAAAACATCGCGTAGACATCCGGCGCCAAGGCGACCAGATCGGCCTCGAACAGGAACGCGCCCATAAATCCGGCGGTCTGTACGTGGATCGCAGATTTGCGCTGGCCCAGCACCATCATGGCCAGCAGGCTGAGCATGATCGCCAGCCCAAGTGCCGTCGGCACACCGGTCAACATAGACGCCAGATCGATGCCTTTGCCCGCGGCAAAAGCCATCGCGTCGTCCAAAAACTTGAAGTCCAGCCAGCGGGCCACAATCACGCTGATCGCACCGGACACCAGCGCCAGAAGATAGAACAGAATACCCACTTTCTTCTGTGTGGATTTGGTGCGCATTTTTACGCCAGCTTTGGACAGAAAGCTGCGTTCGTCCTTGTGTGTGGCCAAGCCCTCGCCCGGAACGGTCCAGGACGTGGTCTTCCCGCTTTGGATGCGCTGCATGCGTTCGGCAAAAGTTGTCGTGCTGACGGCCATTGTCGAAATTCCCTTTGTTTGTCGCGTTAACGATTAGAAAGGGCGTGGGGCCGAAATAAGGCGCACTCGCGGCGTCAGGGCGGCGCGTTCTGAGAATTTTCCGAAAGGCAGGACGCAATTGGGGCACAATGTGAAGGGGGGTCATTGCACCTCCTCCTGCATCAAACCCCTTGGGAAACTGGCATAAAGCGCCTCTTTGGCCTGGGCGATCCCCTCACCATACGGCAAGTCGCCTGTGGGGGCGGTTTTGGCCACAGCGTCAATCTGGGATGGGACGATCGGGGGGGCCATAGCGCGCCCGATGCCTGCTGCGTAGTCGTAAAACTTCAATGTCGCCGCACCATGGATGCCCATGGGGTCCAGCCAAGTGTTGGGAATGCCAAAGGCATCGGCCGTCACCAACCCATGCAAGGACTGGCTGATGATATGGGAACACGACGCAATTTCACGCACCACGCGCATGGGGACTTCGTCGCGCACGTCGATCAATTTGATGCGCGGATTGTCGGCGGCAATTTTGCGCAGCCGTGGGTCATCTGCGAAATGCATATGCGGAACCAGCCCGACGATATCATCACGGCGCGGGGCCTCACCCGCTGCATCCGCGATCAGCAAGCCTGTGTCACCAAACACGCGGTCGTCACGCTGCATCAGGGCAGCGGTGATCGGCCCCCGCAACAACGCCACACGGACGTAGCCCAAAAAGGCCAGATCCTTTAGCCCCGTCATCGTGCCTGTGCCCCAAATGAACGGCTTGCGGCCCGTGTCACGGTCGGCCACCTGATGGGTCGCCACGGACTTCATCAAGCTGCCCAACGCATACATTTCACAGCTGGGATGACCGGCCCATTTCACCTCACGTCCCGACACATGGGACACGATGGTGGCGGAAATCGCGTCCCCAAAATTGGCCTCTTTGCGATACCAGAAAAGCCGCAACGGGGAATTGTAGCGCAATTTTTTGACGGCGGGCATCGTGGTCATGCCCCCCCCTTCATCACACTGTCCGGCAACAGCGGCACAAACGCTTTTGCGGCATCCGAAGGCGCATCCCCACGCCGCGTCAGTTCATCCAGACAATGCAATGTCAGATCATAGCTGTCGAACATCACTGTCGCAGCAATCGCCAACTGTTTAAGCTGATGGGACGTCACGGTTGAGATGTCTTCAATATTGCGGATATAGACCGCATCCCCATCCAGCAGCTGCGACCCAACTGCCTTGCGGTCCAGCTTGCGCCACTGGGAATGTTTGACCGGCAGCGCCTTTTGGGTCTGAAATTTGTGCAACTGGAACCCTTGCGCACGCAGTTCCAGATCAAGCTCCGCCCAAAGCGGCTCCCCCTCATACATGCGGATAAACCGCACCTCGGGGATCACGACCATGGCCTCGGACAGCTTGTCCCGCCCGCCTTCCATGACCGAAAGTTCACCGCCCTGAAGATCCATCTTCAGCACATCGACCCGCGGCAATTCATCCAGACTGTCGATGGTCACAAGGTCCATCTCCATCTCGGTCACTTGCTTTTGATACCACCGCTCTCGGCCCAGAAAATCCGCCGTGGGGCGATAGATCGGGAACAGCGACGACAGAACCGCGAATTCATGGGCGTAAAACGTGCCCTTGCCCGCGGGCCCCACAGCTTTGGGAAAATAGGTCGCGCGGTCGTTTTGGGACGTTTCAAGATCCGCAAAGGCCTTGGGGTTGGGTTCAAACCCCCAGACATGGCACATCTGGCGGTCGATCAAGGGCTGGTAGGCAGGCACATTGATCGGGTTGGCCCCCACATCGAGGATTTTCATATCCTCAGGCGCGAGCACATCGCGTAGATAATCCAGACGTTTAACTGCTTTGTCCGTCATGCCGGCTGTACTCCATCACTTGGGTCAACCATCAGATCAGACGGCAACCGGGCCAGATACCCCTCAAGCACGGTGTCGGGCAACACATCGCGCTGCACCAGAATATCAAGACAGTGCAAAGTCAAATCATAGGACTTGGTCACACAATCGGCCAGCAAGGCCAGTATTTTGACCTGATCATCGGTCACATCTTCCGCCGTCTCAAGATTGCGGATGTAGACGGCGTCCCCGTCCAACAACTGACTGCGCATCGACGCATTCAGCCGCTTGGCCACACCACTGGGCAGGCGCACTTTCTTTTGATGGGCAAAACAATGCAGCACGAAGCCTATTTTGCGCAGCAGAATGTCAATATCCGCCCACATCGGCTCTTCCTCGTACATCTGATAAAAGCGGATTTCCGGAATGATCATAACAGCATTCGCCAATGTCTTCTTGCCGCCTTTCAGCACATCGAATTCCGCCCCCTGAATGTCCATTTTCAACAGATCAAGCTTGGGCATGCCGTCGACCTTGTCCAGCGACACCAACGTCATATCCATTTCTTCAATGGGACGTTTGACCCAAAACCCCTTGCCCAAATAGGCCGCCGCTTTGGCCGACAACCGGTAGATCGACGACAATGACCCCACGTGGTGGGCGTAAAACGTGGCCGGACCTGGCTTGCCCACCGCCTTGTTGATGTACCGGGCATGGGCGGGCGCATCTTTTTGCAAGACCTCAAAGGCGTCGGGATCAGGCTCAAATCCCGTCAGCTCTGCCGCTTCCATATCCAACAATGGCTGGTAGGCGGGCGGACGTTTCATCTGCCGCGCGCCGATGTCTGCGATCTGGAGCGGCCGCGCCGGCGCGAGTTGCGCCAGCAGCCACCTCGCCCGCAGTCTGGCCAGCCGTTTCTTGTTCATCGCGACGCCCCTCTGTCAGGCCGGATCAGCCAACCGACCCTTCAAGAGAGATCGCCACAAGCGCCTGCGCTTCCATAGCAAATTCCATCGGCAGCGCCTGAAGAACATCCTTGCAGAACCCGTTGACGACCAAGGCCACGGCCTCCTCTTCATCCATGCCACGGCTGCGGCAATAGAACAGCTGATCGTCATCCACCTTGGATGTCGTGGCCTCATGCTCGACCCGAGACGAATTGTTCTTCACTTCGATGTAGGGCACCGTATGTGCCCCGCATTTGTCGCCAATGAGCAGGCTGTCACACTGGGTATAATTGCGGCTGTCCTTGGCTTTGGGGTGCATGGACACCAGACCACGGTAGGTGTTTTGCGCCTTGCCCGCGCTGATGCCCTTGGACACGATGCGCGACTTGGTGTTCTTACCCAAGTGCACCATCTTGGTGCCCGTATCGGCCTGCTGCATGTTGTTGGCAATGGCGATGGAATAGAACTCACCCTGACTGTCGTCGCCGCGCAGAATGCAGCTTGGATATTTCCATGTCACGGCAGACCCGGTTTCCACCTGCGTCCACATCACCTTGGACCGGTCGCCCCGACAATCGGCGCGTTTGGTCACGAAGTTATAGATGCCACCCTTGCCGTTCTCATCACCTGGATACCAGTTTTGAACGGTGGAATATTTCACCTCTGCATCATCCAGAATGACAATTTCAACCACCGCCGCGTGCAACTGTGCGATATCGCGCTGGGGGGCCGTGCAGCCCTCAAGATAGGATACGTAGGACCCTTCTTCGGCGATGATCAACGTGCGTTCAAACTGGCCTGTGTTTTCGGCATTGATGCGAAAGTATGTGGACAGCTCCATCGGGCATTTCGTGCCCTTGGGGATGTAGACGAACGACCCGTCCGAGAAGACCGCCGAATTGAGTGTCGCATAGAAATTATCCTGCACCGGCACGACAGAGCCGAGGTATTTTTTCACCAACTCAGGATGCTCTTTGATCGCTTCTGAAATCGAACAAAAGATCACGCCCGCTTTCTTCAACTCATCCTGAAAGGTCGTGCCCACGGAGACGGAATCAAACACCGCATCCACCGCCACCTTGCGCGGCGCATCGCCCATGGTTTCGGCCCCTTCGACGCCAGCCAGAATGGCCTGCTCTTTCAACGGGATGCCCAGCTTTTCGTAGGTCGCGAGAAGTTTGGGGTCGACCTCATCCAGCGACTTGGGCTTCACTTCCATCGATTTGGGACGGGCGTAGTAATACTGGTCCTGAAAATCGATCTCGGGGTAGTCGACCATCGCCCACTCTGGCTCTTTCATCTCCAACCAACGGGCATAGGCGGCCAGACGCCAGTCCAACATCCATTCCGGCTCTTCGTTCTTGGCGGAGATCAGGCGCACGATGTCTTCGGTCAGACCCTTGGGCGCGTACTCCATCTCAATATCGGTGTTCCAACCGTATTTGTAATCGCCGCCCAGCTTTTTGACCGCATCCACGGTCTCCTGCTCAACGCCTTCTTTGACTTCAACCTGATCCACGACGTTCATCGTTCTCTCCTGCTCTACCCGCTTGGGCGCTCACGCCGACCGAAGTCGGTGGCGCTGCAATTTATCTGTCCAGACATCCACAAACCGTATGACGTCGTCTCTCGTCGTTTCAGGGCCCAAAGAGACCCGAATGGCACTGGCCGCATCCGCCTCGTCAAAGCCCATCCCCATCAACACGCGGCTGGCCTTTACCTTGCCGCTGGAACAGGCCGAACCGGCCGAAATCGCAAAACCCGCCAAATCCATGGCCATCACCTGCGTTTCACCCTTCCAACCGGGTGTCAGCAGGCAAGATGTGTTGGGCAAACGGGCCACTTCTTTCCCGACTAAAATAGTCTCCTTTGAGGCAGCCTCAACCCCACTTTCTAGAATATTTCTAAGTTCTTCCACACCGGCCCAAACACCCGCGTCCAGATCGCCCATGGCGGCTTCAATCGCAGCCCCCATTCCGGCAATCCCGATCACGTTCTCCGTCCCCGACCGGCGCCCCATCTCCTGTCCGCCCCCTCGCTGAAGGGCTGCAATATCCACGCCGTCGCGGACAATCAATGCGCCAACGCCCTTTGGGCCGCCAAACTTATGGGCCGACAGAATGGCAAAATCAGCGCCGCTCCATGAAAAGGCAAACGGCACGCGGCCCACAACCTGCGTGGCATCCAGCAGATCGGCCCCCGCCACATCCGCCATGATCCCCGTCTCACCGGACGCAACACCCACCGCTTGCAGCGGCGCATCTCCCGCGCGCCGATGGGCCCAAAGCGCATCATGGGCCGCCGGATCAACCTCAACGCCCCCTGCGATATGCCGCAAAAACGATGCCGCTTCGGTCGCACCGGAGGTGAACACCACCTCCGCTGCATTGCACCCCACAGCCTGCGCCACCTGCGCACGGGCACGTTCAACGACAGCCTTGGCTGCACGCCCCTCGCCATGAACAGACGATGGGTTGCCCACAACCTCCATGGCCGCGACCATCGCGCCCTTCGCCTGCACCCGCAAAGGGGCGGTGGCGTTATAATCCAGATAAACGCGGCTCACGACACACCCATCCCCGCAGACCCTTCATTCTTCTGATCCGAAAACTCCGGGGGGTGAGGCCGCAGGCCGAGGGGGGCTGGCCCCCCTGTCCCCCGCCCGCCGCAGGCGCTGATCGCAAGATCACTTAGGCCCCGTATCGGTCCGCGAGCCCTCATTCGTCCACAACCTCAAACAGGTTCGGCACCGCAGGACAAGGCGCCAGATCATTGCCCACTACATCCGACAACCGCGTCTGATGCAAAAAGACATACACATGGGCGCTTAATCCCTCCCACAGCCGGTTCGTCATGCTCTGTGCGCGACTGCCGGACACAGCCCCCGATGCGCCCGCACCGGTGTGCATGGCCGACACCGTTTCATCCACGGCGGACAAAATCTCAACCACACGAATGTCCGACGCCGTGCGCGCCAGCTTGTACCCCCCGCCGGGCCCCCGCACGCTTTCCACCAGACCGGCACGGCGCAGCTTCACAAACAACTGCTCCAGATACGGCAGCGACACGCCTTGCCGGCGGCTCAGCTCCCCAAGGCTCACCAGCCGATCCGCAGGCTGCAGCGCAATATCGGCCAAAGCCACCATCGCATAGCGCCCCTTGGTGCTTAATTTCATAGCCAAACCCCCAGGTCCGGCGACCAGAGGCGTTGACGCCGCCCCCTCCCGCCTTTACTTGAAATCAACCCGCACGGGCAGACCACCGCCCGCGCGAATTAGAATCTTTCTAAAGTGCCTGAGCGTTTCCGTCAACAATCAAGCCAAACCAACGAACGGACCAAAATGCCCGAAGTCATCTTTCCCGGCCCCGCAGGCCGCCTCGAAGGCCGCTACCACCCGCAAAAGGAACGTGATGCACCGATCGCAATCGTGCTGCACCCGCATCCCCAATTCGGCGGAACGATGAACAACAAGGTCGTCTACAACCTGCATTATGCGTTCTACAATATGGGCTTCACGGTCCTGCGGTTCAACTTCCGCGGCGTGGGCCGCAGCCAGGGTGAATACGATCAAGGCGTGGGTGAACTGTCCGATGCAGCATCAGCGCTGGATTACCTGCAATCCATGAACACCAATTCCAAACACTGCTGGGTCGCGGGCTTCAGCTTTGGTGCATGGATCGGGATGCAACTGCTGATGCGTCGCCCTGAAATCACTGGGTTCATCTCCGTCAGCCCACCGGCCAATATGTACGACTTCAGCTTCCTGGCCCCCTGCCCGTCCTCCGGCCTGATCATCAACGGGGCCGCCGACCGCGTGGCCCCACCGGCTGACACAGTGAACCTCGTAAATAAGCTGCATGAACAAAAAGGCATCACCATCACCCACGAAGAGGTCGAAGGCGCAGGTCACTTCTTCGAAGACCCGCATATGGACCCGATGATCGGATCCGTGCAGTCCTACGTCAAACGCCGCCTGACGGAGACCACACGCTGATGTCCGACAGCCTGACCAGACTGGCCTCCAAAATGGCCGATGACGTGCTCGAGGTGCAGGACATCACCGGTGAAGACCGTTTGTTCATGGAACTGGCCGAGGTCATCGGCTCTGCCTCCCAAACCCTCGAAGAGGCGTTTTTGACTGAGGTCCGCATCCGCCTTGCCGAACGCACCGGCCGCCGCTTTCTCAATCAAAAGATCGCTGAGGCCAAGGCCGCACAACAAGGCGGCACCGCTGGCTAAATGCAACCTGCTGACCTGCCTCTCATCCCCCTGCTCGACAGCACCCAGACGGTCGTTCAGGTGGATGAAGTTGCAGGCACCACCGCACGCCTGTTCCTCACCCTGATCCGCACGACCCTCGGCGAAACGCCCAAGCGGCTGACGGCAGAGGATGTCTCCGCTGTCATCACGGTCACCACAGCGGACGTCCCTTGGCCCATCGCGGGCTACGACACGATCCCGCGTCTGACTGCCCCGCTCACCGACGCGCAGACCAACCCGCAGGACCCCGCCATCGCCGAGGCGCTGGCCAATGCGCTCCATGGTCTTTACCCATGGGACGGCTTTCCTGACCCTGCGTACTTTGATGCCTTCCTCACCGGCCCCCGCCCGGACACCATCCGCCTCACCTCCCAGATGCCTTAGGACATGTGGCCCCCCTTCATCTGGCCCGAAAAACTCCCGCCGGAGGCGCACATCAGCCCCGCGCGATCCCGCGTATGAAAGCCCCCATGCCCATCCCCACGCCCGCCCAACGCATCCCCCACCAACTGGCCTTCCTGATCGAGGCCGACAAACTCAAATCCGTCACCCGCGCCAATCCGCTGGCCGATGGCTCCCGTCTGGAAAACACCGCCGAACACAGCTGGCACCTGTGCCTTTGGGCGCTGGTCTTCGAAGACCAGTCCAAAGGCGCGAACCTGCCCCGCGTGTGGCAAATGCTTTTGCTGCACGATCTGGTGGAAATCGACGCAGGCGATCACCCGATCCATTTGCACCGCGACGAAAATGCCATCGCCACAGCCGAAGCCGCCGCCGCCACGCGTTTGTTCAATCTGCTGCCCGCCGATCAGGCCGTGGCCTACCGGACCCTGTGGGATGAATTCGAAGACGGGACCAGCACCGATGCGGCCTATGCCCGGATGCTCGACAAGGCGGCCCCTATGTTTCTGGCGCTCTCGAACCCTGCCATGACGCCCACTGACCGCGACGTGCTGCACCAGATTCAGACCACGGGGCGCTTCGGGCACCTCAAGGATGATTGGCCTGAGGTCTATGCGCTGGCCCATGACACCCTCAACCGCCGCCAGCCTGTGGTGTCCGAATCCCTCGCCGCGCGGATGCGCTTTGTGATGGAGGCCGACCGCCTGAAATCTGTCCTGCGCGGCACCACGCTGTGTGACGGGTCGCGCCGTGAAAATTCGGCTGAGCACAGCTGGCACATCATGCTCTGGGCCATGACCTTGCAGGAACATTGCGCCCGGCCTGTGCGCATTGACCGCGTGCTGCACATGCTCCTCCTTCACGATTTGGTGGAAATCGACGCAGGCGATAACCCGATCCACGGGGATTTCGACGCCGCAGCCGTCGCAGCACAAGAACAGGCCGCAGCCGACCGCATCTTCGGGCTGCTTCCCCCCGCACAATCCGCCCCCCTGCGCGCCATCTGGGACGAGTTTGAGGCCGCCGAGACCCCCGATGCAACCTTCGCCAAATCCCTTGATCGTGCGCAGCCGCTGGTCTGCAATCTGCAAACGGGCGGCGGGTCATGGCGCGACTATGATGTCACCCGCGCCCAAATTGAGGCCCGCGTGGCCGTCAAAGTCAAACGCGGCGCACCCGCCCTTTGGGACGCCCTGCGCCCCGATATCGACGCTTGGTTCGCGGCCAATACCTAAACGTTTCGCGCCAGAGCATCCGCCAGCGCCGGATGGGGGAATTTACGGGGTACAGTCACGGCAAAGAACGGCTCTTTGATGCCCAGATCAAAGGGCGCGGTGACCAGCACCCCGCGCGCGACCTCATCCGCGACAACCACCGGCGGGGCGACCGCCACGCCCACACCATCGCGCGCCAGAAGGCGCACCATGGCCATATCATCCACATCCGCGACAATCCGCGGGGTGACACCCAGTGTGGTCATCAAATGTTCGATCCCAGCGCGGATCACAGGCTCCGTCGGCAGGATCAGCGGCTCATGGGTCAAAACATCCGCCAAGGTGGCGTGGCCCATCCGCATGGGCACCCCATGCAACGACACTGCCTGTTCCGCGATCAATTGGGCCGCGAATTGCACATCGCCGTCCGCCGCAGGCACATTGGTCGTCAGCACCACATCAAGTTTGAGTGCCGTCAGATCGGCCAGCAATCCATCGGTATTGCCGGATTTCAAAACGAAATCACCTGCCCCAACCAAAGGGCGCAAGAACTGCATTTGGAAATTGCGCGACAGGGTCGATTGCGCGCCGATCCGCAGCGGCGGCGCCGCCTGCGCGGTTTGCGCCAAGGTCGCGACCAATTCATCCCCCGCCGCGAAAATCCGGTCCGCATGATCCAGCGCAATGCGCCCCGCCTCGGTCAGCACCAGCGACCGTGAGACCCGTTCGAACAAGGCAAAGCCCAAACGGTCCTCCAACTGTTTGATCTGCACCGAAAGCGCCGATTGCGCCACGTTCAGCCTGTCTGCCGCACGGCTCAGGTTGCCGTCCCGCGCGACGGCATGAAAATACCGCAGGTGATGATAGTTCAGTTTTCCGATCATTCGTTTTTATAGAACAAAAATAACAGAAAGATATATTTTTATTCATACCGGCCGAGGGCTACCTCCCTGTCCAGACACACAGCCGGAGCCTGCCTCATGGAAATCTTCACCACCATCGCCTCCACCCTCGTGGAACAGCTACAAAAACCCACTTTGGCCTTTCTGATCGCAGGCATGATGCTTGCGGCTTTGGGCAGCAAATTCGAAATCCCCGAACCGGTCTACAAATTCATCGTTATCCTGCTTTTGCTGAAGGTCGGGATAGGGGCTGGCATTGCGATCCGCGATGCGGACGTTGTCTCATTGCTTGTGCCCGCATTGGGGGCCACAGCTTTGGGCATCAGCATTGTCATCTTGGGGAAATTCACCCTCGCGCGGTTGCGCGGCGTGGCCGAGGTCGATGCCTTGGCCACGGTTGGCATGTTCGGCGCTGTCTCTGCCTCGACCCTTGCGGCGGGCATGGCGGTGCTGGACGACAGCGGCATCACCTATGAGGGTTATATCGGCGCGCTTTATCCGTTCATGGATATCGCAGCCTTGATCACGGCCATCGTTCTGGCCAAACTGTCACTGGCACGCAAAACCGCGCGGTCTGTCACAGTCAATGCCGGTGGAACAGCCACCCTTGGCGGCCCCGCGATGCGCACCGCCATGGCCAAAACCCCTGAGGGTGAGGACGCGGACACCCTCGTGCGGGGCATCATGGTTGATACCTTCCGCAGCCCCGCGATTTCGGCCTTGGTGGCAGGGCTTGTCTTGGGCATTCTTGCCAAGCCCGACAGCGTTTTTGACAGCTTTTATGAACCGCTGTTTCGGGGGCTGCTGTCAATCCTGATGCTGATCAAGGGGATGGAGGCGTGGTCGCAGTTTGCGGAACTGCGCAAGGTCGCCCACGCCTATATCCTCTACGCGATCACCGCCCCGCTGATCCACGGGCTTATGGGGTTCGGCGTGGGTCTGATCGCCCATCATCTGACGGGCTTTTCCGAAGGCGGGATCATCCTGCTGGCGGTCATGGCGGCATCAAGTTCCGACATCTCGGGCCCGCCGACGATGCGTGCCGCCCTGCCGGAGGCGAATTCATCAGCCTATGTGGGCGCCTCCACCGGTCTGGGCACCCCGGTGGCCATCCTCAGCATCCCGCTGTGGATCGCACTAGCGGGGCATGTCACATGACCCCGCAGGCGCAAACCGTATACAATTGCATACGACCTCTTTCCTTGACGTGTCCCCTCCGGTATCTGACGGTTCAAACAAACCTGCCAAAAGGGAACGCACATTATGGATAAGATCAAAGTCACCGGACAAATCGTCGAAATGGACGGCGATGAAATGACCCGCATCATGTGGGCCTTCATCAAAGACAAACTGATCCTGCCGTATCTGGATCTGGACCTGCTGTACTATGACCTCGGTATGGAAAACCGCGATGCGACCGATGATCAGGTCACTGTGGACGCCGCCGAAAAGACGCTTGAGGTCGGCTGCGCCGTCAAATGCGCCACCATCACCCCCGACGAGGGCCGTGTTAAAGAATTCGGCCTCAAGAAAATGTGGAAATCCCCCAACGGCACCATCCGCAACATCTTGGGCGGTGTGGTCTTCCGCGCGCCGATCATCTGCAAAAACGTGCCGCGCCTTGTGCCCGGCTGGACCAACCCCATCGTCATTGGACGTCACGCCTTTGGCGACCAGTACAAAGCCACCGACATGAAATTCCCCGGGCCCGGCAAGCTGACGATGAAATTCGTGGGCGAAGACGGCGAAGTCATCGAACATGAGGTCTACGACGCGCCGTCATCGGGCGTCTACATGGGCATGTATAACCTCGACAAATCGATCGAGGATTTCGCCCGCGCGTCCTTCAACTACGGCCTCAACCTCGGCTGGCCCGTGTATCTGAGCACCAAGAACACCATCCTGAAACAATACGACGGCCAGTTCATGCTGATCTTCCAGCGGATCTTTGATGAAGAATTCAAAGACCAGTTCGAAGAGGCCGGCATCTGGTACGAACACCGCCTGATCGACGACATGGTGGCATCGGCCATGAAATGGTCCGGCAAATTCGTCTGGGCCTGCAAAAACTACGACGGCGACGTGCAATCGGACACCGTGGCGCAGGGCTTCGGCTCCCTTGGGCTGATGACCTCCCAACTCATGACCCCCGACGGCAAAATCGTAGAGGCTGAGGCCGCACACGGCACCGTCACCCGCCACTACCGCCAACATCAGGCGGGCGAAGCGACCTCCACCAACTCGATCGCGTCGATCTATGCGTGGACAGGTGCCCTCAAACACCGCGCCAAACTCGACGAGAACGAAAAGCTGACGCATTTTGCGGAAACTTTGGAAAAAGTGATCGTCGACACGGTGGAATCCGGCCATATGACCAAGGATCTGGCGCTGCTGGTCGGCCCCGATCAAAGCTGGCTGACCACCGAAGGGTTCTTGGAAAAAATCGACCAGAACCTGCAAAAGGCACTCGCCTGACCCCAGCGCACTGGACAGCCCCCACCGCAACGCCTAGCTGTGGGGGCATGTCCGACGACACCCGAACACCACCCAAAAACAGGCCACGGCGCCACACCCTTCTGGAGGATACGCAAGGGCTTCTCACGGGCACGACCATGGCCGCTACAGGGCTTGTCCTATTGACGCATCTGGGCCTGATCACCGGCCAGACCGCGGGCCTCGCCCTTTTGATCAGCTACGCCACAGACACCAGTTTTGCTGTGGTATTTTTCGCGGTGAACCTGCCGTTTTACTGGCTCGGGTTGCAACGGATCGGCCTGCGATTTGTGATCAAAACCTTCATCGCGGTGATCCTCGTGTCAGGATTTTCCATCCTGTTCCCGCCCCTGATGACCTTCCAAACCTTGGATCCGATCTTTGGTGTAGCCCTTTTTGGCCTTTTGACGGGCGCGGGTCTTTTGGCGATCTTTCGACACGGGGCCTCCTTGGGCGGGGTCGGTATTCTGGCCCTCTACATCCAAGACAAAACCGGTTTTCGCGCAGGATTGGTGCAACTGGGCTTTGACGCCTGCGTCTTCCTCGCGGCCTTTTGGGTTCTGCCTGTCAAAGCGGTCTTGCTGTCCATGCTGGGCGCGCTCATTGTCAATCTCGTCATCACTGTTAACCACCGCCGCGACTGGTACGTCGCCACCTGAGGTCCGCCATGCCCACCCATTTCATCACACTGATCATCGCCGTGATCTTTGAAACCATCGGCACAACGGCCCTTCAGGCGAGCCAGCAATTCACCAAACCGCTGCCGTCGCTCGTCGTGGTCGTCAGCTACGCCGCCGCCTTCTATCTGCTGGCGCTGACCCTCAAACACATGCCCGTGGGCATCATGTATGCCATCTGGTCTGGCTCCGGCATCGTGCTGATTGCGCTGATTGGCTGGGTGGTCTTTCGCCAAACCCTCGATCTGCCCGCGATCCTTGGCATGACGTTGATCCTTGCGGGCATCGTCATCATCCAGCTGTTCAGCAAAACCGCTACGCACTGACACCGCGCTGGGGCCTCTTCGCGACGGCTTGGGGCACCGCCCGTTCTCGCCTCACCGGCTCGAACTCTCTGGTTCCCAAATACCTCGGGGTGAGGCCGCAGGCCGAGGGGCAGCGCCCCTAAATCCAAAACACTAAAGCCCAGCACAGCGGACATTCAGATCACACCCCCTTTGCTTTTGCAGCAAGGCGCGATATGGCCCGCCCAACTCTTATATCAGGACGTCACCTATGGAACTCCGCAATATCGCGATCATCGCACACGTTGACCACGGCAAAACCACGCTCGTGGATGAATTGCTCAAACAATCCGGCACCTACCGCGACAATCAGGCGACCACCGAACGCGCCATGGACAGCAATGATCTGGAACGCGAGCGCGGCATCACGATCTTGGCCAAAGCGACCTCGGTGGAGTGGAAAGACCACCGCATCAACATCGTCGACACCCCCGGCCACGCAGATTTCGGCGGCGAGGTTGAACGCATCTTGTCCATGGTTGACGGCGTGGTTTTGCTGGTGGACGCCGCCGAAGGCCCCATGCCGCAGACGAAATTCGTGACCTCCAAGGCGCTGGCTTTGGGCCTGCGCCCTATTGTGGTCCTCAACAAGGTCGACAAACCCGACGCGGAACCTGACCGCGCGCTGGATGAATGCTTCGATCTCTTTGCCTCGCTGGATGCGACTGAAGAACAGCTTGATTTCCCGCACCTATATGCCTCCGGTCGCTCCGGCTGGTGTGACGCAGAGTTGGACGGACCCCGCGAAAACCTTGATGCGCTGTTTGATTTGGTGCTGGAACACGTGCCCGCCCCCAAACAGGTCGAGGCCCGCGATGAACCCTTCCGCATGCTGGCCACGACGCTGGGATCCGATCCGTTCATTGGCCGTATCCTCACGGGCCGCGTCGAAAGCGGCACGTTGAAAGCGGGCGAGTCCGTCAAAGCGCTGAGCCGCGAAGGCGATCTCATTGAAAACTTCCGTTGCACCAAAATTTTGGCCTTCCGCGGTCTGGGCCAGCAGCCCATCGACATGGCCGAGGCAGGTGACATCGTCACGCTGGCTGGCATGACCAAAGCCACCGTGGCCGACAGTATCGTCGCCACTTCCGTCAATGATCCGCTGCCCGCGCAGCCGATTGACCCGCCCACCATCACCGTGACCTTTGGCATCAACGACAGCCCATTGGGCGGTCGTGACGGCAAAAAGGTGCAGTCCCGCGTCATCCGCGAACGTCTGATGAAAGAGGCCGAAAGCAACGTCGCCATCAAGATCACCGACACCCCCGGCGGTGAGGCGTTCGAGGTTGCCGGCCGCGGCGAATTGCAGATGGGTGTGCTGATCGAAAACATGCGCCGCGAGGGGTTCGAGCTGTCGATTTCCCGCCCGCAGGTGCTGTTCCAGGACATCGACGGCGTGAAACATGAACCGGTTGAGGAAGTCACGATCGACGTGGATGACGAATACTCCGGTGCCGTGATCGAAAAGCTGACCGGTGCCCGCAAGGGTGACTTGGTCGAGATGAAACAGAACGGCGGCAAGACCCGCATCATCGCCCATGTCCCCTCCCGCGGGTTGATCGGCTATCACGGCGAATTCCTGACCGACACGCGCGGCACGGGGGTCATGAACCGCGTGTTCCACGAATGGGCGCCCCACAAAGGCGCGATCCCGGGCCGCCGCGCGGGCGTTCTGATTTCCATGGAAAACGGCACATCCGTGGCCTACGCGATCTGGAACCTTGAGGACCGTGGCAAGTTCTTTATCGGCGCGCAGGAAGCGGTTTATCAGGGCATGATCATCGGTGAACACAGCCGTGAGAATGACCTTGAGGTGAACCCGCTCAAGGGCAAAAAACTGACAAACGTGCGGGCGTCGGGCACCGATGACGCGGTGCGTCTGACCACGCCTGTGAAGATGTCGCTGGAAGAGGCGATTGCCTATATCGACAACGACGAATTGGTTGAGGTCACGCCAAACGCCGTGCGTCTGCGCAAGCGGTATCTGGACCCCCATGAGCGCAAGCGGTTGGCGCGGTCTGAGTGACTTGGTGGATCGGAGGAGCTTCGCTCATCCGATCCGCTGGGGCTCTGCCCCAGACCCCGAGGTATTTTAAGAACCAGAGAATTCAAGCCGTAGTGGTGAGGCCCCAGTGGGGCGGCTCAGGCGCAGAATGGTCGGAGACCCGAGCCGTCTTGGACAACCTCCAGTGAAGGTTTTCAGGCGAGAACAGGCGGAGCCCAAGGCTGTCCCGAAAAGCCGCCATCGGAGGGTTTAGGCCGAGAACGGGCGGCAAAACTAGGTTCTAACCGGCCTGCATTACACGATCGCCGACCCGAATAGGGCCCGGTTCCAGAACCGTGGCACACCAGCCGCCGTGGCCGCGCATCGCGTTGTACCCCCCTGCCCCCAAAGCCTTTTCCATCCGTGAACAGGGCGCGCAGACGGTGGTAAATTCAACCACCGCCCCGCCGATCTGCACCGGATGATTGCGCAATGCCGTGAGGGTAATGCCGCTGATCACCAGGTTTCGACGCAGCCGGTCCGGCGCAACGCTGTTCAACCGCGCGAGCTTCGCAATCACCGGCAGATGCTCTGCCTGTATCAGCGTCAGCGCCCGTTTGCCGGGCCGCGCGTGATCCCCGACCAGCCCATCGTCGAACAGCTCGGCGGCCTCAACTGACGTCAGGGGCTCAAGCCGTGCGGGTCGCAGGCCGATCCAGTCCACACGGCCCGCGCCGGCATGGGTGGCGAGCATCTCTGCAAAGGCGCTCACCCCTGCAAGACAGCCTCAGCCGCGGCGATCGCCGCATCGGCGTTGGCCGCATCTTTGGCCCCGCCTTGCGCCATATCCGGACGGCCACCGCCGCCCTTGCCACCCAGTTCGGCCACGGCGGCTTTGACCAGATCAACCGCACTGACCTTGTCCGTCAGATCAGAGGTCACACCCGCCGCGACAGCGACCTTGCCGTCTGCATCAGCGATCAGCAGCACAGCGCCGCTGCCCATGGCAGATTTCATCTCGTCAATCATACCGGGCAGGTCTTTGCCGGTGACGCCCTGCATGACCTGCGCTTTGAAAGCCACGCCGTTGATGGTCTTGGCCGCATCAGCCTCGGCCTTGCTGCCGCCCATGGCCAGTTCACGACGCAGTTGCGCCACTTCGTTGGTCAGCGCCTTGCGTTCATCCAGCAGGGATTTCACGCGCTCGGGCACCTCAGCCGCCTGCGTTTTCAGTGCAAGCGCCGTCTGCGCCAAGGTCTGATCCTGCCCTTGCAGGTAATCCAGTGCCGCCTGCCCGGTCAGCGCCTCAATCCGACGTACACCCGCCGAGGACGCACTGTCGCCCAAAGTCACAAAAGCACCGATGTCGCCGGTTTGGCGCACATGGGTGCCGCCACACAGCTCCAACGACCAATTGTCCCCGTTGACACCTTTGCCTGTGGGCGCGCGGCCCATGGACACAACGCGAACCTCATCGCCGTACTTCTCACCAAAAAGCGCCTGCGCGCCAAGTGCGCGTGCGTCGTCCGGTGTCATGATGCGCGTTTCCACAGCCGTGTTCTGACGGATCATCCCGTTGACCTTCGCTTCGATCTTGCGCAGATCCTCAAGGCTGACAGCCGCATTGTGACTAAAATCAAACCGCAAACGGTCCGGTGCGTTCAGCGACCCGCGCTGCGCCACGTGGTCGCCCAAAACCTCACGCAGGGCTTCGTGCAACAAGTGCGTGGCCGAATGGTTCGCACGGATATCCGACCGGCGTCCGTGGTCCACCACCAGTTCCGTGCCCTGACCGCGTGTCAGCGTGCCTTCAGTCACTTCGGCCATGTGCAGGAACACGCCTGCGACTTTCTTTGTGTCCGTGACCTCAGCCACACCGCTGTCGGTCTTGACGGTGCCTGTATCGCCCACCTGACCACCGGATTCCGCATAGAACGGGGACTGGTTGAACACCAGGGCGACCTCATCCCCGACCGATGCGGCTTCAACTGCCTCCGCGCCTTTGACGAGAGCCAAAAGCTGCCCCTCAGCCGTTTCGGTTTCGTAGCCGAGGAATTCCGTGACCCCGTGCTGATCAGCCAGATCGAACCAGATCGCCGCATCCGCTGCCGCACCGGTACCGGACCAGGCCGCACGCGCCTTGGCTTTTTGCGCCTCCATCGCCGCGTCAAAACCGTCGGTGTCCACACCACGGCCCTTTTCGCGCAGCGCATCCTGGGTCAGATCGAGGGGGAAGCCATAGGTGTCATAAAGCTTGAACGCCGTCTCTCCGGGCAAATCCGCGCCCTCGGCCACCCCCTCCAGCGCCTCATCCAGCAGTTTGAGGCCGCGATCCAGCGTGGTCTTGAAGCGAATTTCTTCGTTCAAAAGCGTATCTTCGATCAGGGTCTGGCCCTGGCCCAGTTCAGGGTAGGCCGCCCCCATTTCGCGCACCAATGCGGGCACCAGACGGTGCATCACCGGGTCCTGCGCGCCTAGCAAATGCGCATGGCGCATGGCGCGGCGCATGATGCGACGCAGCACGTAACCGCGCCCTTCGTTCGATGGCAGCACGCCTTCTGCAATCAGAAACGATGTGGAACGGAGGTGGTCCGCGATCACGCGGTGATGCACGTTCTGATCCCCGAATGGATCGGTGGAGGTCGCATGGGCCGACGCCTCGATCAGGGCCTTGAACAGGTCCGTTTCATAATTGTCATGTCCGCCCTGCAACAGCGCGCCGATCCGTTCCAGCCCCATGCCGGTGTCGATCGACTGCATCTCCAACGGCGTCATTGTGCCATCTTCGAACTGTTCATTCTGCATGAACACGACGTTCCAGATTTCAATAAACCGGTCGCCGTCTTCATCGGCCGATCCGGGCGGTCCGCCCCAAATGTGGTCACCGTGATCGTAGAAAATTTCCGTACACGGACCACAGGGCCCCGTTGGCCCCATGCGCCAGAAATTATCGTCCGTGGCGATGCGGATGATCCGGTCTTCCGGCACGCCAATCTTGCGCCACATATCAAACGCTTCGTCGTCGGTGTGATAGACCGTGGTCAGAAGCTTGGATTTGTCGATCCCGAAATCCTTGGTCAGCAATTCCCACGCAAAGGGAATAGCCTCGGTCTTGAAGTAATCCCCAAAGGAGAAATTCCCCAGCATCTCGAAGAACGTATGATGTCGTGCGGTATAGCCCACGTTATCAAGGTCATTGTGTTTGCCACCGGCCCGCACACATTTCTGGCTTGTTGTCGCGCGTTGATAGGCACCGCTTTCCACCCCAGTAAAACGGTTCTTAAACTGCACCATGCCCGAATTGGTAAACATCAACGTCGGATCGTTGCGCGGCACCAGCGGGCTTGAGGCCACGACCTCATGGCCTTGCCGTTTGAAATAATCAAGAAACGTCGAACGAATATCGCTGAGGCTGGTCATGGGGGTTGGTCCTTACAAACTGTCCCGCCTCAAATAGCCCTGCGGCCACGCACTGTCCACAGCCGCAGCGCGCCCCTTGTCTTTGTCTCATAAATATCCCGGGGGAGCGCGGAACGCGCGGGGGCAGCGCCCCCCAAAACCTAACAGGGCAGCGCCCCCAAATCGAAACAGTGGCAGCGCCCCCTAAACAAAAAAGCCGGCCCCAAGGGGGCCGACCTTCGGATCACATGTCAGCGCGGATCAATCTTCCAAAAGCGCGCCGTCATCTTTTTCTTCCGCACCGGGCTGGAAATCGAAATCCAAACCATGGGCGGCACGAATCTTGTCCTCAATCTCCAACGCGGTGTTGGTGTTTTCCTTGAGGTAGGTCTTGGCGTTTTCACGTCCCTGCCCGATCCGTTCATCCCCGTATGAGAACCACGACCCGGATTTTTCAACCACACCGGCCTTCACACCAAGGTCCAGCAGTTCCCCCATCTTTGAGATGCCTTCGCCATACATGATGTCGAATTCCACCTGCTTGAACGGCGGGGCCACCTTGTTCTTGACGACCTTGACGCGTGTCGCGTTGCCCACGACCTCATCACGGTCCTTCAGCGCGCCGATACGGCGGATGTCCAACCGGACGGAGGAGTAAAATTTCAGCGCGTTGCCACCGGTCGTCGTCTCGGGTGAACCGAACATCACACCGATTTTCATGCGGATCTGGTTGATGAAAATCACCGTGCAATTGGTTCGGTTGATCGATCCGGTCAGCTTACGCATCGCTTGGGACATCAGGCGCGCATGCACACCCACAGAGCTGTCGCCCATGTCGCCCTCAAGTTCGGACTTGGGTGTCAATGCGGCCACGCTGTCGACCACAATCATCGACACCGCCCCAGACCGCACCAGGGTGTCCACAATCTCCAACGCCTGTTCACCTGTGTCCGGCTGGGAGATCAGAAGCTCATCAAGGTTCACGCCCAGCTTTTTGGCGTAGGTCGGATCCAGCGCGTGTTCCGCGTCCACAAAGGCACAGACGCCGCCTTTTTTCTGCTCTTCGGCAACGCAATGCAGCGTCAGCGTTGTCTTACCGGAGGATTCAGGGCCGTAAATCTCAACGATCCGGCCTTTCGGGATGCCACCAATGCCAAGGGCGATATCAAGCCCGAGAGAGCCCGTGGATGTGCTTTCAATCTCTTGGACGGCATTTCCGCCCAGGGTCATGATTGATCCCTTACCGAACTGACGTTCGATCTGGGCCAGCGCGGAATCCAGCGCCTTTTGTTTGTCCGAAGACTTCTTGTCTGCCATCTTAAAAAGCTCTGCCGTTGCCATGATTTCGGTCCTTATCCCATGCCCCTGAGGGGGCTGCAATTGATTGCTTCGTTCACCTCTTGTTCTCACTCGTATGAGATCAAAAAGAGAACATTGCAACTAAAATCGTTCATATCTTACCTTTCGCGATGATTGGTTAAGGAGTAGTTTACAAAGAGAGAGGCCAAGAGGGACGTGCCCAAATGCTTGTTTTTGCGAAAGAAAAGCTGGTCTTTCTGGCCGTCCCCAAGACCGGCACCACAGCCCTTGAGGCCGCGTTGGCCCCCCATGCGGATGTCGTTCTGCGTAATCCACCGAATCTTAAACACACGCCGGCCTACCGGTATCATCATCAACTGCGGCCCTATTTCGAAGGCTCCGGCCTGAAAAATCTTGAACTGGTGTGCATCCTGCGCGAACCGGTCAGCTGGCTGGGCAGCTGGTATAGATACCGCGGACGCGCCGACAAAGATGGCGCGCGCAACAGCACCAAGGGCATCGCTTTTGATCACTTCGTGGATGAATATTGCAAGGGAACACCAGCCCCCTTCGCGGACCTTGGCTACCCGCCGAAATTCATCCGCCGCCGCAGCGGAGACATGATCATCGATCACCTGTTTCAATACGAACAGATCGACAAGGCGGTGACGTTCTTTGAGGACCGGCTCGGTGTGTCACTTGCGTTGGGGCAACGCAATGTCTCCCCCCCCGGTGATCTGACCCTGTCGGAAAAGACGGTCGCCAAACTC
>NZ_CBFHNH010000013.1:0-87192 GCF_965657175.1 Pseudooctadecabacter sp.
CCTTCTTCGGGCTGAACGCCGAAGGCGATGCGCGGCGCTACACCTTGGGTCAGTTCAACATGGCCCGTGATGAGAACGGGTCTGTCACAGGGCAACTGTCGGGGCGTTACGCGGTCGAATACGACGTGGATGACACGCTGAGCGCGGGCTACTTCGTGGGCTTGGGCTTCGGCAGCTCCGAATTGAATGGCACGTTCACAGGCGATGTATCGTCGGTCAACGCAACTGTCGGTGGCTTCGGCCTGAAACAGCTAGGCGAAAACCTGTTCCTGAGCGGCTACGGCGCGCTGGGCTACACCCAGTCCGACATTTCGATGACCAACGGCACGTTGGAACTGGATGGGACCTACGATTCCACCAACGTTTATGCGGGTATCAAGCTGGCGGGGACGGTTGCTATGGACGGTTTTGAGGTCCGGCCAACGGTCTCACTGGACTACGGGTCGTCCGACATCGGCGTGGCCGCGTTCGATGCCACAGCCTTTGGCCTGACGTCCATCGAAAGTGCGGACTTCGGTCGGGTGTCGGTCGCTGATTTGACCATCACGCCTGAAATCCACATTTCAATGGCCGAAGGCAGTGCAGTATTCGCGCCAAGTCTGGTCTGCCGCAGCGAAAGCGGGTCCTCGGGCACGACAGAGGCCTGCGGCTACGGGTTGGGGGTCAACTACACCTCCGAGGATGACCGCTTCTCGATCGGGTTCAATTACAAGAACGTTGAAGGGGACGAAGACATCTCGATCAACGCGCTGTATGAACTTGAGTTCTAGGGTAGGCCCCATAGAGCAACCAAAAAGGCCGCCGCAGAACACTGCGGCGGCCTTTTGCTGTTCAAGGTTTTGAAGTGGCCTAGGCCAGACTTGGCAGCCACAACACAATGGCGGGGAAGGCCACCAGCAGGGCAATGGTGATCCCGTCCGCAATGAAGAACGGTGTCACACCTTTGAACACGTCCTGTACGGACAGGTCATCGCGCACACCTGCCACCACAAAACAGTTCAATCCGATGGGCGGGGTGATCAAACAGAACTCCGCCATTTTGACCACCAGAATACCGAACCAGATGGCGGACATGGGACCAGACATCCCGAAGGTGCTGTCGGCTGCGGCCACATCCGCCCCACCATTCAGCGCCATGACAGCCGGATAAACCACAGGCAGGGTCAACAGCAGCATCCCGATGGCGTCCATGAACATCCCCAAGACGGCATAGGCCAACAGGATAAAGATCAGGATCAACATCGGCTCCATCGTCAGCGATGTAATCCAGTCTGAGAATGCGGAGGGCAGATCAGCAAAGCCAAGGAACCGCACATAGATCAGCACGCCCCAGATGATCGTGAAGATCATCACGCTCAACTTCGCGGTCTCAATCAACGCGTCTTTCAGCTGCGTCCAGCGCATCCCTTGGTAAAGCGCCATCAGGAACACCACGAAAGCACCAATCGCCCCGCCTTCGGTCGGCGTGCCCCATGCGTCGCCGCCGAAGGGGTTGTAGACAAAGCCGATGATCGTCAGGACAACGAAGACAATCGGCAGGGCAGGCGGTAAGGACACGAGCCGTTCTTTCCACGTGAACCCGCGCACCGGTGGTCCGATGTTTTTGAACACCGCCGCCATGCCGATGATCAGACCGGCGTAGATGATCGCTGAAAACGCGCCGGGGATGAACCCCGCCAGCAGCAGTTTGCCCACGTCCTGTTCCACGATGATCGCATAGATCACCAAGATCGCAGAGGGCGGGATCAACGACGCCAAGGTGCCGCCTGCGGCCACAACGCCCGCCGCGAACTGCTTGTTATAGCCAATCGCCAGCATCTCGGGGATGGCAATGCGTGCAAAGACAGCCGATGTGGCCACCGATGCGCCTGATACGGCGGCAAAGCCCGCCGTGGCAAAGACGGTGGACACCGCCAAGCCGCCCGGCACCCAAGCGATCCAACGTTTGGCAGCCTCAAACAGGGCTTTTGTCAGGCCCGCGTAATAGGCCAGATAGCCAATCAGGATGAAGGTCGGGATCAGCGACAGCGCCTGTGACGACACTTTCGAATGGGGCACTTGCCCCGCCGTTTTTGCAGCGACGCCAATGGCCCAGCCCAGATCATCAAAGCCGTAATCCTTCTTGGCCCAGAATATCCAGACCAACCCGATGAGGCCCGCCAAACCGGCGGCAAAGGCCACGCGCATGCCCAGCACCACAAGCACCAACATGCCACCCGTGACCCACAGTCCAATATCAATCGGTTCCATCAGTTATCATCCAGTTGTTCGGCTTCCATGCGCGCCTGTGTGGCGGCATCGGCAATCAAGGGAACGGCAATGGCGTGGCCGGTGACAATCGCGCGTCCGTAGGCCCAGACCTGCAACAAAAGGCGCAGGACCAAGACGCTGAACGCCAAGGGCGCCAGCAGTTTGGACGGCCAGATCGGCAGGGCAATATCCATGGAACTGTCGCGGCTCCACATGGGGGCAGCCCAATCAAACGACCGCTGGAAATGCGCCCATGTGCCCCAGACCAACATCACCATCAGCAGCAATACCGCCAAGGTTGTGATCAGTTCTACGATATAAAGTGTTCGCCCCCGCAGTTTGCCGACGACAATATCCATGCGGATATGGCCGCCTTCCCGCATCACATAGGAAATGCCCATGAACGCGATCAACGGCATGGCCTGTTCGATCCAGTCGACATAGCCGGGCAAGGGCTGGTTAAAGGCATTGCGGCCCGTCACGGACACGACGGCCAGCAACATCAACGAAAAAACAGCCAGCCCGCTGATCAGCGCGAACCCCCGTTCAAGTCGCAATAGAATACGGTCTAATTTACTGAGTGTGCTGTCATCCGTCAGCACCAACGATGCAGTCGCCATTGTGCGGTCCCCCCTGCATATGAAATGCCCCGCGCCGGTCATCCGGCGCAGGGCGGTTCGCTTTAGGAGCCGTCGGCAATCATGCCGGTGACCATATCGTAAAGTTCTTGGGCAGGCAGGCCAGCGGCCGTGTTCTGCTCAATCCACGCTTGTGCGGCAGGGGCCGCAGCCGCCTCTTCAAAGGCTGCCAGTTCGTCATCCGAGAAGCTGATGCGTTCGATGCCGCGCTCTTCCAAGGCAGGGCCCCAAGCGTCCATTGTCGCGCCGTTGTAGTTGGCGATGTAATGGTCGAGGGCTTCGTCCACGGACCCCAGCAGGGCGTCGCGGTGCGCATCAGACAGGCCGTCCAGCGCGTCGGTGTTCACCACAACGGGGCAGTTCACCGTGCCGGGGTTCAGGTTTTCTGTCCACCAAGTGGCGTTCTTGATCGTGCCGAAGGACATATGCGCGTGTGGGGCAAAGCTGACGGCCTGGACAACGCCGCTGTCCATGGCCTGACGGACTTCGGTGGCGGACATGGATGTTGGCACAGCGCCGACAGTTTGCATCGCGGCGCCGATACCACCTGTGGCGCGGACGCTCATACCTTCGAAATCTGCCAAGGTGGCCGGAGCGTCGCCGGATCCTGCCAGATTGTACTGCGGCAGGGGCGATGGCATCAGCAAGGTTGCGTTCCAGCGGCCCAGATCGGCCACAGTCGCAGGGTGCTGGTAAACAGCCATGGACAAGGCCACCTCTTGTTCCAACGATGTCACGCCGAGGAACGGCAGTTCCAGCACGGTGATCGACGGGTTCTTGTCGCGGTGATAGCCCGCACAGAACTGCGCCATTTCAAACGCACCGATGGAAATCCCGTCAAGGTTTTCGCGGTTGTTGGACAGGCCGCCATAGCTGATGTTCAGCGTGAATTCGCCGCCTGTCTTTTCGCTGACCAATTCAGCCAGCTTTTCCACATGGGCTGTGAACGCACGTGGGGAACCCCAGAGCGAGACGTTCCATTCTTCCGCGACAGCTGTCGTGGCGCAGGCGGTTGCAAGGGCCGCAATGGCGGCACGGTTTAGATACTTCTTCATAGTGAGTCCTCCCAGAATCTATGTGGGGGTACTCTAGCCGCAAACGGCTACGTTTCGTCATGAAGAAAAACGCGAGGCGTTTTAGGGGCTGCCCTGCGGATTTCCGCAGGGGGCGTCGTTAGGGTCAAGGCCCTACAAAAGCGCGTCTTTATCGAGGCCCAGTTTGACGATCTTTTCGTTCAGCGTGCGCCGCCCGATCCCCAACGCCTCTGCCGCGTCATCCATCCGGCCCGCATGGGCCTGAATGGCCCTCGCGATCATCTGCCGTTCAAAGGCGGCGACAGCTTCGCGCAATCCAGGGCGGATCGGGGCCTCTGTTGCGTCACCGGTCAAGGCATCTTGCATCGTGCCGCCGCCCTGGCGGGCCATCAGCACACGCCGGTCCGCCACGTTGCGTAATTCGCGCACATTGCCGGGCCAGTCATGGGCCATTAGAACGGCCAGATCAGCCTCCGTCAGGTCGGGCACCGCTAAGTCATAGCCCGCCGCACTGTCCTGCAAAAACCGCAGCGCCAGAATGGGAACATCATCAAGCCGCGCCCGCAGGGGTGGGACGTGCAGGGTGAAGCCGCTTAGCCGGTAAAGCAAATCTGCCCGCAGACGTCCGTCGGACACAGCAGCACCCGTGTCCTCATTGGTGGCCGACAGGATGCGCAACGACACGGTTTCTGGCTTGCCTTGGCCCGTGGTCATCACTTCGCCCGCATCAATCAGGCGCAACAACATGGGTTGCAGATCGACCGGACAGGCGCAGATTTCATCCAGAAACAACGTGCCCCCATCCGCCGACCGCGCGATATGCGGCAGCTGGTCGGCGCTGATCTGTGCGGCGTTCACAGCCACAAATGGCATGTCGCCACGGGGCGACAAGTCATGCAGTGCGCGCGCCGCCAGATCCTTGCCCGCACCGGTTTCGCCGGTGATCAACACGGACGCATCCACATCGGCCATCAACACAATCGTGTCGCGCAGCCGGTGCACGTCCGGTGTGTCGCCCAACACGCGGCTGTCCAGCCCCGACATCTGCCGCAGCCGTCCCTTCAGCCGGTCATTGCTTTGCCGCATGCGGTGTTGGTCCGCCGCATGGGTCACGATCAAAAGCAGGCGTTTGGGGTCAAAGGGCTTTTCAACGAAACTATAGGCGCCGTTGTTCATCGCCTCGACCGCCGTGGGGATATCCCCATGGGCGGATATCAAAACGACGGGTGGGGCTGCCTCAAGCGATTTCAAAAGCTCGATCCCCGACAGATCGGGCATCCGCACGTCCGATAAAATCACATCGGGCTGGAACTGCGTGATCCAGCGGGTGGCCTCAGTGGCGCGGGCCAAGGGTTTCGCTGTCCAGCCTGCGGCCTCAATCAGATCGACCAGCGAATTTCGCATCATCCGGTCGTCATCGATAATCAAAACGCGGGGGGCGGTCATTTGGCTGTCCTCACATCTGTGCGGGGCAGGGTGACGTGGAACACAGCCCCCCCCGATGCGCGATCTTGCGCAGTGATTGTGCCGCCGTGATCGGTGACAATCCCCGCCGAAATCGTCAGGCCAAGTCCCATGCCCTGACCGCTTTCGCGGGTGGTGGCAAAGGGTTCGCGCAAATCATCAAGGGTCTGCCCGCGCAGCCCGTGACCAGTGTCAGCGACCTCAAACCACACGGCCTCCTGATCGCCGCCCATGGTGATGCCGACGTGCCGTTCAGACGCGCCGTCCACAGCATCCAGCGCATTGCGAATGAGGTTGGTCATCACCTGTTCGATCCGCAACTTGTTGGCGTAGACCATGACAGGGGCATCAGGCGGCGTATAGGCGACGGTGGCATCGCGCGCGGTGATCGCGGCCTCCACCAATTCCAACGCAGCTTCCATAGCGGAGCGCAGATCGAAATCGTCAAAACTGTCGCGCCCCTTGCGCGAAAAGAACTTCAACTGCCGCGTGATGTTTTCCATCCGCGCCACAAGCCCCTGCATCTTGTCATGCAGCGGCGTGGGGCCAACAGTCATCTCGGACGCAGCCAATTGGTTGCGCATGGCGGCGATGGGCTGGCCCAACTCGTGGGTCACTGATGACGCGAGCTGGCCCAAGGCCGCCAGACGGCCTGCGCGTTCCAATTCTTGTTGTGTCTTTTGCAGGCTCACCTCGGCGGCGCGGCGGTCGTCGATCTCAATCGCGAGGCGGGCATTCGCCTGCCGCAGCGCGCTCTCCTCCTGTTCCGATATCCGCAAAGCCGTGCGAATGCGGCGCACGCGGGCCACCTGAAACGCGCTGAAGGTGATCAACAGCACCGTCAGGAAGGCCCCCGTCGCCAGCCACGCCCGCGCCCGTGCGGCATCATCCGGCACAAAGAAATGCAGCGACCAGCCGTTTGGCAAATCGCCGGTTAGCAAATACAGCAACCGTTCATTGTCGATTGTGGCGGTCTGTGCGGCCACATCCAATGTCCCACCCAATGGCGTCAGCGCTTCCGCCCCGAACTGACGTTGCGCATCGATCCGCGCGCGCTGGGCTTGCGTCAGTGGCGCAAGCGTGCGGTAGCGCCACGCGGGGTCCGACGCCAACAAAACGACCCCGTCTGAGTTGGCGAGGATGATCCTCTCCCCCGAGGCCTGCCAGTTGTCCTGAACCTCGGACAGATCAATCTTGATCGCGATAACCCCTTGCGTGTCCGTCCCCGCAGGCCGCACGGCCATGGCATAGAAATAACCCGGTATGCCGGTGGTGGCGCCGATTCCGTAGAATTCACCCAAAGCACCGGTCAGCGCGGCCTGAAAATAGGGGCGGAACCCGTAGTTCTGCCCTTTGAAACTGGTCTGGGTGGCCGCGTTTGATGCAGCGATGGTCAGGCCGGTGTCATCCATAAGATACATCGCATCAAGACCCGCGCTTTGTGCAAATCGTGCCAGCCTGCGGTCCAATGCCGCCGTGGCACCCCCCGCAAGGGCCTGTGCCACCATGGGGTCAAGCGACAGCAAAAACGGCAGGTGGGCGAAGTGGCGCAGTTCACTTTCCAAAGTGCTGCGATACAGCGTTAGCCGCGCGGCGGCCCGATCGATTTCTTGTCCTTTGAAGTAGGAAAACGACGCCCAATGCAGCCCTGCTGCAAGGGCCAGAACAATCGCCAAAAAGGTCAGTTGAACCGCACGCATGTCCCCGAAGTGACGCGCCTTTTGCTGAAATGCAAGTCCGGGCTGCGCGCCCTAGTGACCAGACTTGCCCGTTTTGCGGCGCGCATCCGGCCCAAACTGGTCCCGTTGTGCCAGCGCTTTGGCGACGGCCTCAGCGGTGGTGCGCGCGCCCATCTTTTTGCGCAGATTGGCGCAATGCAAATCAATGGTGGCCACCGACAGGCCCAGCGCAAAAGCCATCCGGTCACGCCGAAGCCCCTTGGCCGCCAGAAACAGAACGTCCCATTCCCGCGGCGTCAAAATCTGCGGCGCGGGCACATCATCCAAGCCAGAGGCGAAGATCACAATCGTGGCCCCCATTCCGGGACGTGGCAAAATATGCAGGGTCAACGTCTTGTCCAGATCGTCCGAATAGACCTCCAACAGGCTAACCGCAGCATCCCTTTTGCGGCAGGCTTGCGTTAAGCAGGCCTCGGAAGACGACAGCGTGGGAACCTTCAGCAGGCCCTCCGGATCGATATGCAAAACGTCCGAACAGGTGGTCAAAAGATGCACGGCATCTTCACTGATTGAGACGATTTTGCCGCCCTCGCTCACGTGCAAAATGGCGGTCTGATGGGTCACGAGTGTCATAAGATCACGGTCTGGTGTAAAAATCTGGAGCATTGGAAAACCTGAAACCTCTCGGCTGTGTCCAATCCTCGCAAATGGGGGGCCTCTCCCTCGCCCCCCCAGATGGTGGGGGGGCAAAATTGTCCTGACCTGTACGTCAAGACAGGTGATTTTCCGGACCGTTTGGCGTAGCCTGTCCCCATGAACGTGTTTCGAAAAGCTAGGTCCCGTTTCACGGAAACGGTGCAAACCGGGCTGCCGCTTTGGCCCGGTGCGTCCGATGACGCGCTTGTGCTGCCCGACGCCGTGCATGAGGCCGACCGTTCTTTTATCGCACCGTCGGGGATTGCCCCTGTTTGGCGTCAATTTACGATGCCACAGGCGCCCGTCTTGTGGACACGCTGGACCCCACGGGGGCAGGTCCTTTTCCCGAACGTCTACCGGATTTCACCAGTCGTGAAACAGGTCCTGACCTGATCTATGCCGACGGTCAGCTGTTCTACCTTTACGACAATATGGACCGGTGGCCCTCAGCCCCGGCCAGCGTGCACAGCCTTGCCGTCCTGATTGACCGCGCATGGTTTGAACAGCACAGCGGCGCGTCCCTGACGCCCAGCGAATACCAGCTTGTGTCGCTTTTGCTGTGCGGTCGCGATCTGCGCGGGGCGGCTGGTATTGCGGGGGCCAGCTACGACACCAAACGCAAACAGCTGCGGCGGGTGATGGAAAAATTCGGCGTTCATGCGCAAACGGCGCTTGTGCGGTCGGTGACGCTCCACATCTCCGCGTACGTTCTGGATGCGATCATCCGCCCCGAACAACGCAACCCTGAAACCGTCCTCGCACAAGAGGTCTACGTCCGAGGTATCGTTATCCATTCCGTGTCCAACGGCGGTGCCGATGATGTGCCCATTTGGGAATTCGGCGCACGGCGGGGTCATCCGATCCTGTTTTTCCATTCGATGCTGGCCCCGATCATTTTCCCCCCCGACATGGTCAGAACATTGAAGGCGTTAAATCTGCTGGTGCTGATGATGCTGCGTCAGGCCCCGTCCGATCTGGCCACTGTGGATGAGGCCTTCGCCCAGCTGCGTCTGGCCGACTGGCTGCGCCTGATTGCCAACACCGCCGTGCGCGCCTCAATTGATGAGGTCGCGCACCTGCAATCCAACTGGGTGCAAGACATCTTCAAACTGGACCTGCCCATGCGGTTTATCCATGGGGACGATGACCCGCTTTGTCCGGTGGCAGACGGACAAGACATGGTCGCAGCCTTGCCCGGCGTGCCCTTCACACGGGTGCCAAACGCGGGCCATTTGATCCTTGGTCGAAAATCTTGAGGCAATCCTTGGCTCCCTCACCATTCCTCAAGAATCAAACGAAAACGTCACGCCGCAATCCGTGTAACGGGTTTGGTAAAGCGCGATGTTGGACCGGTGTTCGGTGTGACTGCACGTCAACTTCGGCACTGCACCGGCCACGCGGATCTGGCTGTTTGACGCAGACAGCCCCAGTTTGAAAATCTCATCCGTGCGGGCATAATCGACGGAGGCAAAATCGTGATCATAGCGGCGCAAGGCCAGCCGTGCCGTGGCCCCCAACCGCGTGGTGTCCGTGACCTGTCGTGTCACCCCCATATGGGCATTCGCACCCCAATAGCGCTGGTAGGAAAGCGCAGGCCGCATGTGTTCAACCCCACCACCCCACGACAGCCGCGTGCGGTCCGACAAAGGGCGCGACCAATCAAGATCAACGCTGGCAAAGCCCGCATCTCGTGCGTCTTGGTGAACGTAGTCGCGATATTCCAATTTGCCACGCAGGCCGCGCCGCATGTCGCCGTCATCCCACGGCCACGCCCCGCGCAGCCCATATCGCGTCGCATCGGGAAGGGAGGACGGCGGCCCGTCACGCCCGTCATGATGGGTGTGGGTCACATAAGCCCCAAAGCGGAACGTCTGGCCCTGGCGGCGGTCCACAACATCCACCCGCGCCGTGGCCGACATATGGCGAAGGTCCCGTTCGGCAAACCATTCGCGCGCCAAAAGGCCCGTCATCTCAACCGTGCGTCCTTCGGTGATCGGCAACCGGTAGGTCGCCCGGAATATCGACGTTCAGGCCAAAACCGCTGCGCGGCTGGCCGGCGTCCGTTATGTCAAAATGTCCGATGAGGGTCGTGAACTGCGCCGCACTGGTCGCGCGGGTGATGTTTGTGCTGGGCCGCAGGCTGACCCCTTCGCGCAGTCGCACCTGGGCGGTGCGCATGATCCGCGCCAAAGCTCTGTTGTAGGCGGCTGCGGCCTGCGCGTTGGGTGCCGTGCGGATCAAGCGGGTCAAGACAGCTTCGGCGCGGCGGATTTCGCCCGTCTGGGCCAATCGTTCCAAGGTGTGAATGCGCGATGCGGTGCGGTCCTCCGCGTGGGCGCCGGATGGGGCCCAAAAGGGCAAGCGCCACGCATATGAACACTAAAATCCGCAGCGCACACCGGCCCGCGCAGCACGGGATGAGGGCGGCGCGGGACCGTGCCATTATTCGGTGGCCACGAAGCCGCCGTCGACATCATCTGTGCCGCCGTCACTGACGTCCAACATGCTGCCCGTCACCTCACCTGCGACAGCCAGATCGCCATCGTTGTCGTAGAACCCACCGTCCATGGTCAGATCAAAGGTGAAATCATCGCCTTCGCTGACCAGCGTGCCATCCAGATCGGCGGTGAAATCGGTGCCTCAAATGGCGCCGTTGGTGACATCCATCGACCCGGCAAGGTTGCCGCCGTCCAACAGGTTGCCATCCCCGTCATAGGCCCCGAAATCGCTGGCTGTACCGGTCGCGGTGTCAGCGTCGAAATCCGCTGTGATCGTCAGGTTTCCGACCACTTCGACCTCTTGTTCTTCGTTGCTGACATCAATGCCCACAGCGCCAGTCATGGTGGCGGTGCTGGTGCGTGTGGATGTATCCACCTCGGCCAGGTCTCCGTTTGCGATGGCATCAAACAAAGCCAGTTCATCATCAAATTGCGCAAGGTCTGACGTGCCGGATGACCCGCACGCGGCCAAAGACACAGCGGCCACGCCCAAAAGGGCAAAAGTAGAAGGTGTTTTCATGGTTCGGAATGCCCCAAAATATGTGAAACCCCACAAGGTCGGGGGCGCCTTCAGGTGTTGCCCATTCTGTCGGGGGTGAGAACCTAGAGGAACTCTTAGGTCTGGGCGCGCCCCGCATCGGGTTTCGTGCTTGTCCCCACGCGCGAAAACTGGCCCAATAGCACCGCAAAAGAACCGGAGCCTGCCCATGCCCAAACGCCTTGCCCTTGTGGCCCATGACGCCAAGAAAGACGCCCTCGTGACATGGGCGAAGGCCAAGCGGTCCGACCTTGAGGGCTTTGATCTTTATGCCACGGGCACCACGGGCGGGCGGTTGGCGGATGACACGGGGCTGTCGGTGTCCAAACTTCTCAGCGGGCCCTATGGGGGCGACGCGCAGTTGGGTGCCATGATCGCGGAATGCACCCTTGATGGGTTGGTGTTTTTCATCGACCCGATGACAGCAGTTCCCCACGATGTGGATGTGAAATCACTGCTGCGGTTGGCGATTTTGTACGACACGCCGCTGGCCGTGAACGAAACCACCGCCGATGCGGTTCTGTTTGCGCTATGTGCGGGCGGGGCGGATGCAGATTGATCTGAACGCAGATCTGGGGGAGGGCTTTGGCGCGTGGTCCATGGGGGACGATGCCGCGATGTTACGCATCGTGACCTCGGCCAATGTGGCCTGCGGTGGACACGCCAGTGACCCCACAACGATGTGGCGCACGCTTGAGGCTGCGCGCGATGCGGGTGTGACCGTTGGCGCGCACCCTGGGTTCAATGACCCGATCGGGTTCGGGCGGCGGTTGATCCCGATGTCGTCTGCTGAAATTGCCGCCCTCGTGGCCGCGCAGATCGGCGCGTTGCAGGGGATCGCTGCACAGGTGGGCGTCACGGTGGCCTATGTCAAACCGCACGGGGCGCTGGGCAATCTGGCCGCCCGCGACCGCCCCGTGGCCGATGCGATTGCGCAGGCCGTCCAAGCGATTGATCCCGCGATGGCGATCCTCGCGATATCCGGCACGCAATCCGAAAAGGCCGCGCGGGATGCGGGGCAGCCGGTGTTTTCCGAGATCTTCGCGGATCGCGGCTACCTTGCGTCAGGCCAACTGGTGCCCCGCGACCAGCCGGGCGCCATGATCCACGACGCTGCCGAGGCCAGCGCACGGCTGCTGGCGTTCCTCGACACTGGCCTGATGCCCACCACCGACGGTGATCCGATCCCCCTCGCGGCGCAGTCGATCTGCGTGCATGGGGATGGCCCCACAGCGGTGGCCATGGCCACCGATATCCGCGCGCGCCTGACGGCGGCGGGGGTCACCCTGCGCGCCTTTGCTGGCAGCTAGCCCATGCAGCCCACGTTCAAACCGGTCGCCGATTTCGGCGTTCTTGTGACCTTTGCGCAGACGTTTTCGGACGCCGCACACGCCCAAATTCGCGCCCTTGATCGGGCGCTGAACGCAGACCTGCCCCAAGGCGTCCTTGAAACCGTGCCGGCCCTAGTGAACCTGATGGTGGTGTTTGACCCGCTGGTCACCGACCACATCGCCGTGCAAACCGCGGTGGAGGATCTTTTGCCGACCCTCAAACCCACCCAGTCCAACGGGGCGACCTGCACCATCGACGTCTGCTATGACGCACCCTTTGCCCCCGATTTGCCCGCCGTAGCCAAAGCTACCGGCCTCAGCATAGATGCTGTGATCGCAGCGCATCTGGCGGGGCAATACGACGTCCTGATGTTCGGTTTCGCGCCGGGTTACGGATATCTGGGTGGCGTCGATCAGGCCATTCAGGTCCCGCGCAAACCGAAAGCTGTGGCGGATGTGCCTGCGGGCGCTGTCATGATCGCGGACCGCCAGTGTCTGGTCACGACACTGACCATGCCCACGGGCTGGTCAATCATCGGGCGCTCCCCCACGCCCATTTTAACGGACGATCCAAACAGCCCCACGATTTTTGCCGTGGGGGATCGCGTCCAGTTCCGCCGCATCGGCGCTGATGCCTTCGCCAAGGCCAGCCATGTCTGACGCGACGCTTCGCATTCTACAGGCGGGCCCCTTGGTAAGCCTGCAAGATGCCGGTCGACGTGGCGGGTTGCGTTACGGCGTGTCGCCCTCTGGCCCCATGGATCGCGGGGCCTTTGCGGCGGCCAACGCCGCCCTTGGCAATCCGCAGGGCAGCACGGCGATTGAGGTGTCGCTGGGCGGCATCTCTCTGACCAGTGACACGCCTTTGACGTTGGCTGTGATAGGCGGGGGCTTTGTCTTTGACCTTGGGGGCGCGCGCCTGCACGCCCCACAGGTCCTCACGCTGGAGCCTGGTCAAATCCTGACGCTCAGGGGCGGTGCCGATGGTGCTTGGGCCTATATCGCTGTGGCCGGCACGATCGCGGCCCCGCGCTGGATGGGCAGTACCGCACGGCATTCCAAATCCGGTCTGGGCAGTGCGGCGGTCGCCACTCATAGCACCCTGCATATCCAATCCCCTGAAGTCCGGCCCGCCCGCATCGGCCCCTTACCGCCGCCGCCCGTTTCAACTGGCCCTGTCCGAGTGGTGCTTGGCCCACAAGACCAGTTCTTTGCACAGGACACGGTCGACCGTTTCCTGACCCAACCTTTCCGCCTTAGCCCCGCATCGGATCGCATGGGGCTGCGTCTTGACGGGCCGCCCCTGCCGCTGGCCGGTGCGCTTTCGATCCCGTCCGAACCCATTTTGCGCGGGTCGGTTCAAGTGGCCGGTGACGGGGTGCCCACGGTGTTGATGGCAGATCACCAATCCACGGGCGGCTATCCTAAGATTGCCACCGTAGTGTCCGGCGACACCGACCGTTTGGCGCAAATGCGCGCGGGGGAGGCAGTGCAGTTCTCCCCGGTGACCCCGTCACAGGCGCTGACCCTTACCCGCGACCACGCCCGACAGATGGCGGCCTATCTGGCCGACCTTGGGCGACCCCGTGGCACGTTGGCGGACCGTTTGATGCGCGAAAACCTGATCCATGTAGGGCCAAACGACCCCTTGGACGACACGCCGTGAAGACCCAGCCAAGGATGTAGACCGACCAAATGCGGCCAAGGTTCTCGTTTTGCCTGCAAAGTAGAAACTGCTGCCCAAGACACACGCAGAATCACTCATGAAAAAAGGCATTTGGCCCATCTATAAGGCCAATTTCGTGATCGCGATAAGTCCAGAAAAGATAAATGATTTGACGTCGCGTAGATTCCCTACCTAGGCTGGCAACGCGTAAAGCGGGGCTGCGTCATGCGGTCCATAAAAGTTGCCAAGCAACACGACAAATAACAGGGAAACACTTCATGATTAAGAAAACAACTTCCGCCATTGTGCTCGGCGCTGTTGCCGCACTCAGCGGCACGACAGCCATGGCCGATGGTCACGCGATCACCGTCGGTTACTTCCTTGAGTGGCCAATGCCATTCCAGTTCGCGAAAGTGAACGGCACCTACGAAGAAGCCCTCGGCATGGAAATCAACTGGGTGTCCTTCGACACCGGTACGGCGATGTCCGCCGCGATGGCCTCTGGCGATGTTCAGCTGTCCGTCTCTCAGGGTGTGCCTCCGTTCGTGGTTGCGACCTCTGCTGGTCAGGACCTTCAGATGCTCGACGTTGCTGTGTCCTACGCGGACAACGACAACTGCGTTGTGCGTTCTGATCTGGAAATCGACGCGGACAGCGCTGCCGATCTGGCAGGCTCCAAGGTTGCTGTTCCGCTGGGCACCGCCGCGCACTACGGCTTCCTGCGCCAGATGGACCACTTCGGTGTGGACCTCGCGTCGCTGGAAATCGTTGACATGGCCCCACCGGATTCCGCTGCTGCCATCGCACAGGGTTCCATCGACATGATGTGCGGCTGGGGCGGGTCCCTGCGTCGCGCGCTTGAGCACGGCAACACACTGTTGACCGGCGACGAGAAAACCGAACTTGGCATCCTCGTCTTCGACGTGACCTCCGGCCCGACTGATTGGGTTGCTGAGAACGAAGAAACTGTCGCCAAGTTCCTTGCTGTGACCGCCGAAGCAAACGCCATGTGGAACGAAGGGTCCATGAAGGACGAAATGCTGCCCGTGATCGCACAGGACGCTGGGATGGACCTTGAAGCCACCGAACAGACCCTCGCCACTTTCGTCTTCCCATCCGTGGAAGAGCAGTTGGGCGATGCATGGCTGGGCGCTGCGGCCCCATCCTTCCTGTCCGGCGTGGCAGATGTGTTCGTTGAATCCGGCTCCATCGAAGGCGCTCTGGACAGCTACGAAGGCAACATCAACACAGGTCCATTGGCATCCGCCGCTGACATGTAAATGACGATTGGAAAGAGGCCGCATCGGCGGCCTCTTTCACCCCAGGCACACCCTATCCACGAAATCACCAAACCTTAGCGGGGCCCCAATGTCCGGATTGGCCATCGACAATATTTCAATGCGTTTTGACCTGCCCAATGGCGGCCACGTTCAGGCGCTTCAGGATGTCACCCTCGACATCAAGCCCGGCGAAATCATGAGCGTCCTTGGCCCCTCGGGCTGTGGTAAAACCACGCTTTTGAACATCGTGGCAGGCTTTTTGGCCCCAACCGAAGGCGAAACCCGTGTGAACGATCACGTGGTCGAAGGCCCCGACGCAGAACGCGGCATGGTATTCCAGCAAGGCGCGCTGTTTGAATGGATGTCCGTCCGCGACAATGTGAGTTTTGGTCCCCGTATGGCCGGCAAGAAGAAAGCCGATTACAAACCCAATGTGGACCGCCTGTTGGACATCGTGGGTCTGCAGGATTTTAAGGAAAAGATGGTTTACGAGCTGTCGGGCGGGATGCAGCAACGTGTGGCTTTGGCCCGTTGTCTGGCCAACGACCCCGATGTGATCTTGATGGACGAACCGCTGGGCGCGCTGGATGCGCTGACCCGCGAAAAGATGCAATCGCTTGTGCTCAAGTTGTGGAAAGAGACGGGCAAGACGATCATCCTCATCACCCACTCGATTGATGAGGCGTTGCTGCTGGGCGAACGTGTGCTGGTCATGGCCCCGCGCCCCGGTCGCATCCACAAAGAATACCGCCTGCCGTTTGCGGAAATGGGCGTGAACGCCGACCTGCGTGAGGTCAAAGAGCACCCCCAATACGCCCCCACCCGTGAAGAGATCCTGACGATGATCTGGGACATGGAAGAGGAAATCATGGGCAGAACCGAGGAAGGGGCATAATCATGGCTGATACCGTCAACCTCATGTGTACCTTCGAACGTCTGGGTGAAACCCGCACTGAATTGCGCGCCTCCCCTGTGGCCGAAGGCCAGACCGTCGGTGAAAACTTCACCCCGCCGGAGGGCTGCGAGGTCGCCACCGGATGGGAAGTCTTCTCCGGCCAGATGGGTGTCCTCGGCTCCGAACTTTGGACCGAGACCCAGAACGTCTTTATCGCCGCACTTGGCGCCATCCCGTCCATTGCGCTTTATGTGGGGATCATCCTTGCGTTCATGTTCGCCTGGCGCGCGCTGAAAACCTTTTTGACGCCGACGCGGGATTACACATCGCTGAAAACCGTGACTTTCGGGGACGAAAGCGCCGTGCGGTCGATGTTGTCAGCCTCGATCATCTCAATCGTGTTAATCTTCGTGATCTGGGGGTCCTTCACCGGATCGTCCCTGATCCCGCGTTTCTTGCACTTGCCTGGCCCCTTCACCGGTGAGGCGTCCTTTACCTATACCGTCGAAGATGCTGCCGGAAACCGCGATGACGCCGAAGTCTTCGTACGGGTCCTGCCCGTGGGCGAAGACCCCGCCGAACAGCAGATTCCCGAAGGCGAGGGCACCGCGAAGAACGATGCGACCGACATTTCCGTCTACCGGTCCGGCATTGTGCGTTGGGACCGCAACGATGAGGTCGACCGCGATGCCGGCGCCCGTGTCGTGGCGATCAACGGTCAGGAATTCCAGTTCGACGCCGAAAACCGCGATGCGGACGGCAACCTGATCGACACCGCGCCGTCTTTCGATCTGGACTTTGGCCGTGTCGCGATCACCGACCGTGGCACCATCAACGTGGTGCCGGATCAGGGCTGGCAGATGCAGCCTCTCTATCTGCCTGCGCCAGAGGTTGTCTGGTCGTCCTTCATCAACATTGCCAAGTATGGCTACCAGAACGTCTATCTGACGGTTCATCTTGGATTTTCGTTGTTCCGCGTTGTCGTGGGCTTCTTGCTGGGCGCTTTGGTGGGCATTCCGCTGGGCTACGCCATGGGCCTGTCCAACTGGTTCCGTGGCTGGTTTGACCCCATCGTAGAATTCATGCGCCCTGTGCCGCCCTTAGCCCTGATCCCGCTGGTGATTATCTGGTTCGGCATCGGCGAGGTAGGCAAAATCTTCCTGCTGTTCCTTGCGGCCCTTTGGATCATGGCCATCGCTGCGCGATCTGGGGTGTCCGGCGTGCGGATCACCAAAGTGCACGCCGCCTATTCGCTGGGCGCGTCGAAATGGCAAATCCTGCGTCATGTGATCATCCCGAACTCCTTGCCGGAAATCTTCACCGGTGCTCGGGTCGCCATGGGTGTCTGCTGGGGCACGGTTGTGGCCGCTGAACTGGTGGCCGCCGAAGAAGGCATCGGTAAGATGATCACCACAGCGTCCAAATTCCAATCGACGGACATCATCCTGTTGGGCGTGATCATCATCGGCATCGTGGGCTTTGGCATCGACATGCTGATGCGCATGGCCGAACGCAGACTGGTCCCATGGAAGGGCAAAGGCTAGTCCGAGCTTTGCTCGGCAAAGGGTCCAGTGAACCCTTTGTAGCCTTTGCGGGCGGAGCCCCGGGGGACATGGCCCTTGATAGGTCTGCTGCATGTTCGCCATCGGACATCTGGCGCTAGTCCGAGCTTTGCTCGGCAAAGGGTCCAGTGGACCCTTTGTAGCCTTTGCGGGCGGAGCCCCGGGGGACATGGCCCTTGATAGGTCTGCTGCATGTTCGCCATCGGACATCTGGCGCTAGTCCGAGCTTTGCTCGGCAAAGGGTCCAGCGGACCCTTTGTAGCCTTTGCGGGCGGAGCCCCGCGGCACGCGAGTAAAGCGACAGAGAACCAAAGGCCGGAGCACCCGGCCCGGCCTTTTCTTGTTGTCCCAAAGTCTCCGCAGACAACCGCGCCCTCCCCGTGGGGGAGGTCCGGGCGCTGCCCGCGCAAAGCACGGGCATTCCTTTTGCGGTCCGCCCGTGGACTTCACCCGCAAAAAAGCCCGCCTGCATCGCTGCAAGCGGGCCCTTCGTGAAACTGGCGCAGGCCTAGTTCAATGCAGCATCCGTGATCGCCGACGTCCACGCGCCCTCAGGTTCAGCCGTGATAACCGGATCGGACCCACCGGCCAGCAGGGTGTCCACCGTCCGCTGATAGGCATCCACATCCAGCGCACCGGTGCTGCCTTGGGTCAGCTTGGCGATCTCACCCATCATGCGGGCCTGTGCGGCCTCGGACTGGGCGCCGGTTTCATCGTATTCGATGATGATGGCCGCGGCTTCATCCACGTTGGCCTCCGCATAGCGCCACCCTTCCATCGAGGCGCGCACGAAGCGGACCATTTTGTCCACGAACACCGGATCCTCAAGGTTCTCTTCCAGCGCGTAGATGCCGTCCTCCAACGTGGCCACGCCCTGTTCTTCGTATTTGAACGTTACCAATTCATCGGGGTCGACACCCGCATCGAGAACCTGACCGTATTCATTATAGGTCATGGTTGAAATGCAGTCGGCCTCACGGTTCAAAAGCGGGTCCACGTTGAACCCTTGCTTAAGGACTGTCACACCGTCTTCACCGCCCTCTGTGGGGATGCCTTCCTGGCTCATCCAGCTGAGGAACGGGTATTCATTGCCAAAGAACCACACGCCGATGGTCTTGCCGCGAAAATCCTCAACGCTTTCGATGCCGGTGTCTTTCCAGCAGGTCAGCATCAGGCCGGACGACACGAACGGCTGCGCGATGTTCACCACCGGCAGGCCCTTTTCACGGGCCGCCAACGCGGACGGCATCCAGTTGAGCATAATGTCCGCCCCACCGCCTGCCAGCACCTGAGGGGGGGCGATATCCGGCCCACCGGGCAGGATCGTGACGTTCAGACCTTCCTCGTCATAGAACCCTTTTTCCAGCGCAACATAGTAGCCCGCAAACTGCGCCTGCGTGACCCACTGCAATTGCAAGGTGACGTCGTTGGCGTGGCCATCGGCCAGCGCGCTGGTGCCCATTAGACCCGCGATCAGGGCGGTTGTTGTCAGTGTCTTCATTGTTGACCTCCAGTGTCATGTTGGACGGCCGCACGGATGTGTCCCCGCGGTCTCACCGTTGTGACGGGTGCCAGAATGTCACCCGCTTTTCGATCAGGGCCATCGCCCCATAAAAGGCCGAACCCGCAAGGGCCGCGACCACAATTTCAGCCCAGACCATATCCATGGCAAGCTGGCCCACGGATGTTGAAATCCGAAAACCCATGCCCACCGTGGGGGAGCCGAAAAATTCAGCGACGATGGCGCCGATTAAGGCAAGTGTCGTCGCAATCTTGAGTCCGTTGAAGATGAACGGCATCGCCGCTGGCAGCCGCAGTTTGAACAGGCTAGGCCAGTAGCCCGCCCCGTAGGTCCGCATCAAATCGCGCTGCATAGCGGATGTATCTTTCAGGCCCGCGACCGTGTTGACCAGAATGGGAAAGAACACCATGACGCCCACAACGGCCGCCTTGCTTTCCCAGTCGCTGCCCAGCCATTTGACGAAAATCGGTGCCGTGCCGACGATGGGCAGGGCCGCCATAAAGGCCCCGACCGGCAAAATACCTTTTGTCAGAAAATCGGACCTGTCCGCCAGCAACGCCACCGCGAAGGCCGCGATCATTCCGGCGATGTAACCGGTCAAGGCGCCCTTGATGATCGTCTGGTTGAAATCCGCAAACAACGTCGGGATGGATGACGCAAAGGTCGCCGCAATGGCCGAAGGGGCGGGCAGGATGATCGGGCTGACGCCCAGCATGGTCACCAAGACCTGCCACATGGCGATCAGCGTGATGCCAAAAATTGCCGGGATCAGCAGGCTGACCGCGCGGCTGTCTGACGCCGGACTATTGGCCAGACGGCTGTTGATGAACCACCCCGCAGCCCAGATCAAACCGGCAATCGCGAACGCCATCATGCCGCAGCCCCCACCATGCCCATACGCCGCAGCGTGCGCCGTTCAATCAGGCTCAATATCGCCACCAAAAGCGCCGCCGTAATCGCCGCCCCAAAGAGCGCAGCCCAAGTCACAATCGGCTGCCCGTATTGATCCCCCACCAACATCCGCGCACCAAATCCGGCCCGTGCACCGGTGGGCAATTCACCCACAATGGCCCCCACCAAAGACGCAGAAATCCCGATCTTGAGCGATGCGAACAGATAGGGCATCGACGCCGGCAGACGCAGTTTCCAAAACCCCTGATTGGGGCTTGCGTTGTAGGTTCGCAGCAGGTCCAACTGCATCGCGTCCGGACTGCGCAGCCCTTTCACCATGCCCACGACCACGGGGAAGAAGGATAAATAGGCCGAGATGATGGATTTTGGCAAAAGCCCCTGAATGCCAATCGACCCCAGCATCACAATCACCATCGGCGCCAGCGCCAGAATGGGAATGGTCTGTGACGTGATCGCCCAAGGCATAACCGACTTGTCCATCGTCCGGTTGTAGACGATGCCAACAGCCAACAAGATGCCCACGGTTGTGCCAATCACGAACCCCAGCAAGGTTGCCGACAACGTCACCCACGCATGATGCAACAAAGACCGCCGCGATGTGGGCGCGACGGTGAAGATGGTCTTGTACAGCTCCGCCCCCACCTGGTGAGGCGACGGCAGGTTGGGCCGGTCCAACGTATAGGTCATCCCCCAGATATCAGGGTTTTGCAGGGCGAGGGAAATGCCCGACACCTCTTTGCGCTCAGCCGGGGTGTCCGGCGTCACGACGATATCCTGCCGTGCGGCCTGATCCGCCGTCAGGTGGATGTTCATTGGCACCACCGCCGCGATCCAAAGACACACGATCACCAGAACAATCGACAAAGGGGGCCACAGCGCTTTCATTCACACATCATCCTGATGACCCGCACGCAACCCGTCGCGGACGCGGTGGGCGATTTCGATGAACTCCGGCGTGTCGCGGATATCCAAGGGCCGCTCGCGGGGCAGGGGGCTGTCGATCACATCGGTGATCCGGCCCGGACGGGGCGACATGACGACGATCTTCGTGGACAAATACACCGCCTCGGGGATGGAATGGGTGACAAAGCCGATGGTCTTTTCGGTGCGCGCCCAAAGCTGGAGGAGCTGTTCGTTCAAATGGTCGCGCACGATTTCATCCAGTGCGCCGAAGGGTTCATCCATCAACAAAATATCCGCATCAAAGGCCAAGGCCCGCGCAATGGAGGCCCGTTGCTGCATCCCGCCGGACAGCTGCCAAGGAAACTTCTTCTCAAACCCTGCAAGGTCGACAAGGTCCAACACACGGGCCACCCGTTCGGCCTGTTCAGGTTTGGAAAAGCCCATAATCTCCAACGGCAGACGAATGTTGCCGCCAATCGTGCGCCATGGGTACAGCCCCGCTGCCTGAAACACATAGCCATAGGCGCGCGCACGGCGCGCCTCATCCGGGGTCATCCCGTTGACGGAAATGTCGCCACCGGTGGGCGTCTCAAGCCCCGCAATGCAGCGCAAAAACGTGGTCTTGCCACAGCCCGACGGCCCGATAAAGCTGACAAAATCGCCCTTCTCGATGTCCAGGTTCACGTCGTGGAGGGCGTGCACCGGTCCATCATTCGTCTCAAACGTCAGGTCCAAAGAGCTCGCTGAAATCACGCTCATACCGCGTCTGCCTTCTTCCACCGCGACACCATCTGTTCGGTCGCAGCATAAAGTTTTCCGTTGCCCGTGCGCAGCCGGTCGCCGCTCACGAAATTCTCCAGTCTGTCCCAGTCCCGATAAAGGGCCGTTTTCCAATATCCACGGGCGACGTCCTCATCCACGGCATCATGGTCGATAAGTCGGGACAGCAGCCCGTAGACGCTCAGGATATAGCGCGCGCGCCCCCGATCATCGCTGGTCATCGCGTTGAAATCCTCCTGATGCCGGTCTGCGCCAAAGAAGTTCAGCCGCGCATTGCGGAACTGCTCCCCCTGCAGGGTATCGTGAACGACAAAGATGCTTTCCCTCAGAAACCGGCGTTCGTCCTTGCTGTCGGATTTGGCCTGAATGGCCGTTTGCCGCCAGACAAAACGGGCCGTCGCAATCACCGCGAGTGCCGCAAGGATGGCAGCCGCGTCTGCGACGATTTCAAGCAGTTGGAGCCAAGCAGGCATAGGCTTCGATTACACCCCCGTCGCCGGAATACCCGTTCGCTGAACGGGGCGCGGCGCGGTCAGGTCCTTCCACGTGCTCAGCGCGCGGTTGGTCACGCCGTTGCCTTCGCGTCGGACGAATTTGCCGTGGCCTTCTTGCGTGCGGATGTCTCCGTCATGCACCGCCACATGGCCGCGGGTCAGGGTGAAACGTGGCAGGCCTTTGACCCGCTGGCCCTCGAACACATTGTAATCAATGGCCGATTGCTGGGCGCTGGCTGCAATCGTTTTTTCCTTTTCCGGGTCCCACACCACCAAATCTGCATCAGCCCCAACCGCTACGGCACCCTTACGGGGATAGCAGTTCAAGATTTTCGCGATGTTGGTTGAGGTCACGGCCACAAATTCATTGGGCGTCAGACGGCCCGTCGCGACCCCGTGGGTCCAGAGCATCGGCATCCTGTCTTCAAGCCCGCCTGTGCCATTGGGGATCTTGGTGAAATCGCCCACACCAGTGCGTTTTTGCGCCGTGGTGAACGCGCAATGGTCTGTTGCCACGACAGACAGCGACCCCGATTGCAGGCCCGCCCACAGACTGTCCTGATGCATCTTGTTGCGGAACGGCGGGGACATGACGCGGCGCGCGGCGTGGTCCCAATCGGCGTCGAAATACTCGGATTCATCCAAGGTCAGGTGCTGGATCAGCGGCTCCCCCCAAACCCGTTTGCCTTGCTGGCGCGCGCGCCGGATCGCCTCATGGGCTTCTTCGCAGGACGTATGGACGACGTACAAAGGCACGCCCGCCATATCGGCGATCATGATCGCACGGTTGGTGGCCTCGCCCTCAACCTGTGAGGGCCGCGAATAGGCGTGCGCCTCGGGTCCCGTATTGCCCTCCGCCAGCAGTTTGGCGCTGAGTTCAGCCACCACATCACCGTTCTCCGCGTGCACCATGGCGATCCCGCCCAGTTCCGCCAGTCGGTTGAAAGAGCTGAACAATTCATCGTCATTCACCATCAACGCGCCCTTATAGGCGAGGAAGTGTTTGAAGGTGTTGATCCCGCGCTCTTCTATCACGGTCTTCATGTCATTGAACACCTGCTCCCCCCACCACGTGACCGCCATGTGGAAAGAATAATCGCAATTGGCACGGGTTGATTTGTTGTCCCAGCGTTTGATCGCGTCCATCAGGCTTTCGCCCTGATTGGGCAGGCAGAAATCCACGACCATCGTGGTGCCGCCCGCCAGACCCGCGCGCGTGCCGCTTTCGAAATCATCCGTCGAATAGGTCCCCATAAACGGCATTTCCAGATGCACATGTGGATCAATCCCACCGGGCATGACATAGCAACCCGTCGCGTCGAGTTCTTCATCGCCTTTGAGGCCCTTGCCGATCTCAACGATCACCCCGCCCTCAATCAACACATCCGCTTCATAGGTCAGATCATGGGTCACGATCGTGCCGTTCTTGATGACTTTGCTCATGGTAGGTCCTTCATTCTTCTGATCCGCAAACTCCGGGGGTCTGGGGGCTGGCCCCCAGTCCGGCGCTAAGACACAATCTCCGCCGTCTCTAACACCGCATGCATCAGCACATCCGCGCCCGCTGCGGCCCATTCGGGGCTGATCTCTTCCGCTTCGTGGTGCGACAGTCCATCGACACAGGGGCACATGACCATCGCCGTGGGGTACNAATCGTTGATCCAGCAGGCGTCATGGCCAGCACCGGACACGATGTCCATGTGACTATACCCCAACCGTTCAGCTGCATCGCGCACGGCACCTACGCAGGCCTCATCAAAGGCGGGCGGGTCGAATTGGCCGACGATCTCGCACGAAAACTCCAGCCCGATGTCTGCGCACAACCCCGGTGCGCGGTCGTTAAATTCCGCCACCATCGCGTTCAGCTTATCCAGCAGATGCGTGCGCATATCGACGGTGAAGACCACCTTACCGGGGATCACGTTGCGGCTGTTGGGGAAGACGTCGATGTGGCCGATGGCACCCACCGCATTGGGCTGGTTGGCCATGGCAATCTCGTGCACCAGTTCGGTCACCAACGCCAAACCACGCCCCGCATTGCGGCGCATATGCATGGGCGTTGAGCCTGTGTGGCTTTCCTTGCCGGTCACCGTGCATTCGATCCAGCGCAGGCCTTGGCCGTGGGTGACAACGCCAATGTCTTTGCCCTCGGCCTCCAGGATCGGGCCCTGTTCGATGTGCAATTCAAAGAAGGCATGCATCTTGCGCGTGCCGACTTTTTCGTCGCCCTTCCAGCCGATGCGGTCCAACTCATCCCCGAACCGTTTGCCGTCGGCATCCACACGGTCACGGGCCCAGTCCAGGTCATGCTTTCCGGCGAACACACCCGACGCCAGCATTGCAGGGGCAAACCGCGTGCCCTCTTCATTGGTCCAGTTGGTGACCACAATCGGGTGCTTGGTCTTGATGTCGAGGTCATTCATCGTGCGGATAATCTCAAGCCCGCCCAACACGCCCAGCACCCCGTCGTATTTGCCGCCCGTGGGCTGGGTGTCCAAGTGCGATCCCACGTAAACGGGCAGGGCGTCGGGGTCCGTGCCCTCACGGCGGGCAAACATATTGCCGATCTCATCCACGCCCATGGTGCAGCCCGCGTCCTCACACCAGCGTTGGAACAGATGGCGGCCTTCGCTGTCTTCGTCGGTCAGGGTCTGGCGGTTGTTACCACCGGCGACACCGGGGCCTATCTTGGCCATCTCCATCAGGCTGTCCCACAAGCGGGTCCCGTTGATGCGTAAATTCTCACCTGCTGCTGGCATGACACCCCCAAGGCTGGCTGCATTATTTGACCAATCGGTCAAACCCACGCTACCAGAGGTCAGGCATCCGTCAAGGATTTTGCTTAACCCTTGGGCAGCTTGCCGTTAAACCCTGCTAAGGCGGGTGTGTTTGCCCAAAAGATGATCAGAGTGATAACAGCCATGGCCAAGACTGACACACGCATTCAGAAAAAGAACCAGGCCACGATCATGCAAGCGGGGCTTGAGGTGTTTTCACAGTTCGGTTTTCGCGGATCGACCTTGGATCAGATCGCCAAGGCGGCAGGCATGTCAAAACCCAATTTGCTGTATTATTTCAAATCGAAAGAGGCCGTTTACACGGCCCTTCTTGCGCGGCTTTTGGAAAACTGGCTGGAACCGCTCAAGGCGATCGACCGCGATGGTGATCCTGTCGAACAGCTGTTGGGCTACGCCAATCGCAAGCTTGATATGTCCAGAAATTTCCCCCGCGAAAGTCGCCTGTTTGCCAATGAAATCATCCAAGGCGCGCCGCGGATCGGGGATGTTTTGCAAGGTGAACTCAAAGATTTGGTGGATGAGATTGCCGTCGTCATCAACGGCTGGGCTGCAGCGGGTCGGATCAAACCGGTCGATCCCTATCACCTGATCTTCACCATCTGGTCATTGACCCAACACTATGCGGATTTTGATGTTCAGGTGCGGGCAATCTTGGGCGATGTTGACCCGTTTGAAGGCGCACAAACCCATCTGGATATGACCCTGCGCGGTCTTTTGCAGCCCACATAAAAATGGGGCCGATACAGCGGTGCACCGGCCCCAGTCACTCAGGGAGACATCATTCCGCGGCCGTGGCCGCCGGATTGTTCGGATGGGTCGTCCAGTTGGCGTAGTCCTTTTCGACGGTCTTGCCTGTGCGCGGGTCAACACTGCCGGGTTCCATTGCGACCATTGAGATGCAGTTTTCCACCGGACAGACATCCACGCAGAGGTTACAGGCCACGCATTCCGCATCGATAACCTCAAACACACGATCTGCGCTCATCGAAATCGCTTGGTGTGAGGTGTCTTCGCAGGCCGCATAGCACCGTCCGCAGGAAATGCAGGCGTCTTGGTCGATCTTCGCCTTGGCGATGTAGTTGAGGTTCAGGTATTGCCAATCGGTCGTATTGGGCACCGCCGCCCCGCAGAAATCCGCGATGCTTGTGTGGCCCTTTTCGTCCATCCATTGGGACAACCCGCTGATCATCTCCTGCACGATCTTGAAGCCATATGTCATGGCCGCCGTGCAGACCTGCACGTTACCGCAGCCCAGCGTGATGAATTCCGCCGCATCGCGCCACGTGGTCACGCCGCCGATGCCCGAAATGGGCAGACCAGCGGTTTCAGGATCACGGGCAATTTCGGACACCATGGACATCGCAATCGGTTTGACCGCAGGGCCGCAATAGCCGCCGTGGGTGCCTTTGCCGTCGATGCTGGGCTCTGGCGACATCGTGTCGAGGTTCACTGACGTGATCGAGTTGATCGTGTTGATCAGGCTGACCGCATCCGCCCCGCCCCGTTTCGCGGCTGCCGCCGGTTTGCGGATATCGGTGATGTTGGGCGTGAGTTTCACGATCACGGGTTTGCTGTAATACTGCTTGCACCACCGCGTCACCATTTCGATATATTCGGGCACTTGGCCCACGGCGGCGCCCATACCGCGCTCAGACATGCCGTGGGGGCAGCCAAAGTTCAGCTCAATCCCGTCGGCGCCCGTGTCTTCGACCAGCGGCAGGATGTCCTTCCACGCCTGTTCTTCACACGGGACCATGATCGACACGATAATGGCGCGGTCAGGGTAGTCGGCCTTCACGCGCTTGATTTCGTCAAGGTTGGTGTAAAGGTCGCGGTCGGTGATCAATTCGATATTGTTGATCCCCAACACCGTGCGGTCCTTGCCATAGATCACACCATAGCGCGGCCCGTTGACGTTGACGACGGGCGGCCCTTCGGACCCCAGCGTCTTCCATACCACACCGCCCCATCCGGCCTCAAACGCACGGCGGACGTTGTATTCCTTGTCCGTTGGCGGGGCAGAGGCCAGCCAGAAGGGGTTGGGGCTTTTGATGCCCAGAAAGTCGGTTGTCAGATCGGCCATTTATGAACCTCCCATCAATGTCGCATGAATATCCATCGCCGCATCGCGGCCCTCGGCCACGGCCGTTACGGTCAGGTCATCGCCACCGGCGGCGCAATCGCCCCCCGCCCAGACGCCCGCACGGGAGGTGCGGCCCGCGCCGGTCACGGCGATCTTACGCCCGTCGAGGTCCAATCCCCCGTCCGAGGTCAAGGTCTGGCCAATGGCGCGGAAAACCTGGTCGGCGGGCAGGCGGACGGTCTCTCCCGTGCCGCGCAGGGTGCCGTCCACGGTCTCGGTCAATTCCAACTCAATCTCAGCGGCTGATCCGTTGCCATGGATCGCTTTGGGTTGCGCGTTGAACATCAGCTTTACCCCGTGGGATGCGGCCAGATCCTGTTCATAGCGGCTGGCCCCCATGGCGTCGCGGCCCCGACGATAGGCGATGGTCACATTGTCCGCGCCCAGCAATTTGGACTGCACGGCGGCATCCACCGCCGTCATCCCGCCGCCAATCACAACAACGTTGCGACCAACGGGGAGGGAGGACAGATCGTCCGTCTGGCGTAGCGTTTCGATGAACGACACGGCGTCTTCGACGCCATTTTTGTCGGCCCCGTCCACAGACAGCGCATTCACACCGCCCAGACCCACGGCCAAAAACGTGGCCTCAAAGCAGCCAACCACATCGTCCAGTTTCAACGCCTCACCCAGCGCCATACCGGTCTTGATCTCAATCCCGCCGATGGAACACAGCCATTCGACCTCGCGCGCGGCGAAGTCATCGGTCGATTTATAGGCGGCGATCCCGTATTCGTTCAGCCCACCGGGTTTTGGCATGGCATCATAGACGGTGACGTCATGTCCCAGCATTGCCAGACGGTGCGCACAAGACAGGCCCGCAGGCCCCGCGCCAATGACGGCGATCTTCTTGCCTGTGGGCGCGGCCCTTTCAAACGGCATCACACCCGCTGCCATCACGGTGTCGGTGGCGTAGCGTTGCAGGCGGCCGATTTCGACGGGTTTGCCCTCGGCCATCTCACGCACGCAGGCCTGTTCACACAGGTCTTCGGTCGGGCACACGCGGGCGCACATGCCGCCTAGGATATTCTGGTCAAAGATCGTCCTCGCCGCAGCCTCAGGCGTGCCCGTGGCGATCTGGCGGATGAACAGTGGAATGTCGATGTCCGTGGGGCAGGCCGTGATGCAGGGCGCGTCATGACAAAAATAACAGCGGTCGGCTGCGACCGCGGCTTCATGACCATCCAGCGGCGCATGCAGGTCTGCAAAATTCTCGGCCAAGGCCTCTGCGGCTAGACGTGCAGCGGCAATTCCGGGGGTGTAGGGCGAATTCATCGTGGCTCCCGTCGGTTGATAACGGGTTCACCTTGGCACAGTTTATTTTTTTATCAAACGGTAAAATTATGAACCACCCAGCGCGCCTGCCTCTGCCCATGTTTCGATAGACCCCGCGCCGCATTTGCCTAAACTGGCGGCAGTTTATGCACCATCCCCCAGCCGGAGGCCCCCACATGCCCACCTATGCCGTTGTCCAAGTCGACGTCAAAGACGCCGATGAATACGCCAAATACGCCGAACTGGCAGGCCCTGCAGTCGCCCAATACGGTGGTGAATTCCTCGCCCGTGGGGGGCAGGTTGAGGTGATGGAGGGCACAACCCGCGCCCGCTGCGTCATCATCCGTTTCCCCGATATGGCGACCGCAAAGGCGTTCTATCACGGCCCCGAATATCAAAAGGCGCTGAGTTTTGCGCTCCCGGTCTCTGACCGCGACTATAAGTTCGTCGAAGGCATTTAGCCCAAGACATACCCAGTTGACGGTAGATTCCGTCAAAATCGACCGGATTCATGACGATTTTTGTCGGAATCTCTTGAGGTTGGGCTATTTCCTGCCCAGATAGGCCGCAATCAGCCAATAGGCCCCAAAGATCAGGAGTTCGCGTGTCCCTCTTCCTTATCGTCGCCTTGCCATTCTTGGGCGCATTGCTTCCCAGCTTGATGAATTCCGCAGGCCGGCAGGCCGTTGGGGGCGTGACGTTCACGGTTACTCTGGCCGCCTTTATTGGTCTGATGACCAATCTGCCTGCCATTCTGGCCGGTGAGGTTGTTCAAACCGGGTTCGACTGGTTCCCGCAGCTGGGTCTGAATGTCACCTTGATGTTGGACGGTCTGGGGTTCTTCTTTGCCACGCTGATCCTTGGCATCGGATTGCTGATCATTGTCTACGGTCGCCACTATCTGGCGCGCGAAGATAACATGGGCGAATTCTTCACTTACCTGTTGTTGTTTCAGGGTGCGATGGTCGGCATCGTCTTGTCAGATAACATCCTGCTCTTGCTCATTTTCTGGGAACTGACATCGCTGTCGTCCTTCCTGCTTATCGGATACTGGAAACATCTTGAGGCCGGACGCCAAGGCGCGCGCATGGCGCTGACTGTGACAGGCATGGGTGGCCTTGCGATGATCGGTGGCATGTTGCTGCTGGGCAATATCGCGGGGTCCTATGACCTGAGCGTGATCTTGCAAAACCGCGATGCCATTCAGGCCGACCCGATGTATGTCCCCGCGCTGTTGTTGATCTTGACGGGCTGTTTCACCAAATCCGCGCAATTTCCGTTCCATTTCTGGCTGCCCCACGCCATGGCGGCCCCCACGCCCGTGTCGGCTTACCTGCACTCTGCCACGATGGTGAAGGCGGGGATTTTCCTGATGGCACGCTTGTGGCCGGTGCTGTCGGGCACGCCCGAATGGTTCTACATCGTCACCACCGCTGGTCTGATCACCATGGTGCTGGGCGCAGTCATCGCGTTTTTCAAACATGACCTGAAGGCGCTCTTGGCGTTTTCGACCGTGTCCCAACTGGGTTTCATCACCATGTTGTTGGGCACTGGCACGGCCTTTGGCGCGATGGTTGCTGTGTTCCACATCCTCAACCACGCGACGTTCAAGGCGGCGTTGTTCATGTCCGCCGGTATCGTGGATCATGAAACCAAAACCCGCGATATCCGCATCCTTGGCGGCCTGCGCCACCTCATGCCCATTACCTTTGTCATCGCCACGCTTGGCGCGCTGTCCATGGCGGGCATCCCGCTTCTCAACGGGTTTCTCAGCAAGGAAATGATGCTCAAGGAGATGGAGAAGACGTACCTTTTTGGCCCCGAATGGCTGGTGCCTGCTTTTGTGACCTTTGGCTCGCTCATGTCGGCGGCCTATTGTTTCCGTATGATCGGCCATACGTTTCTGGGCAAGAAACGTGATCCTGAAAGCTATCCGGCCAAGCCCCATGATCCGGGCGCGGGTCTGTGGCTTCCCCCTGCGATCCTGATCGTTTTGGTGGTTGGCATTGGCGTCGCCCCGTTCTTGGTCGAACCCTTCATCAAGCTCGTGACAGCAGCGGTTCTAGGCGACGTGGCTGAGGTGCCCGACTATAACATCGCGATCTGGTATGGCTTTAACGTGCCGCTTTACCTTTCGATCACGGCCATCGTCGGCGGTCTGATTGTGCTTGCCCTGTTCAAACCCCTGTCCGCCCTGTGGGAAGCCACCCCAAGGCCCGAGGCCAAGACCATCTTCGACAATATCGTGGCAGCGGTGGTCATGTGGGCGCGCTGGGCCATCCATCCGCTGCACAACGGCGCCTTCACCCGCTACGCGATGATTGCCACCGTGGTCATTGTCGCCGCAGGCTATCACGCGTGGACAACCGGCACCGTGGCTGAGGCCAGCCGCGCCGTGCAGCCTGTCGGCTGGGTCGAAGTCGCAGGCTGGGCCATGCTGGTCGCCGCGACCGTTGGCCTTGCGGCTATGCACCACAACCGCCTGCTGGCGCTGATCCTGATCGGGATCGTGGGCCTGATGGTGTCCATTGGGTTTGTCTTCCTGTCGGCACCTGATCTGGCCATGACGCAGATCACGGTTGAGGTGGTGACGATCATCCTGTTGCTGCTGGCGCTGAATTTCCTGCCCAACACCACGCCCGAAGAAAGCCCATGGTACATGCGCGCGCGGGATATGGTGATTGCAGGTGTCGGGGGCCTTGCTACGATGGCGCTGGCCTATCACTATTTGCTGCGCGACGCGGTCTCGTCGCCCATTTCCGAATTCCACCTTGCCAATTCTTACAAAGGCGGGGGCGGCACCAATGTCGTCAACGTGATCCTCGTGGATTTCCGTGGCTTCGACACCTTCGGCGAAATCATCGTGCTGGGCATCGCGGCCCTGCTGATCTACGCGCTTACGGAAACCCTGTTAAGCGGCCCAGTGCGCGCGCGTCTGCTGAACCGTGTGCCGGACAAACCCCTGTCGGGCACGCAGCACCCAATGATGATGGTCGTGCTGACGCGCGTGATGATGCCCGTCGTGCTGATGGTCGGCTTCTACATCTTCCTACGTGGTCACAACGAACCGGGCGGCGGGTTTATCGCGGGTCTGGTCGTGTCGATCGGTGTGGTGATGCAATACATGGCGTCGGGCTTTGCCTGGGCCGAGGACCGGCAGCGCTTCCCCTATCACGGGATCATCGGTGCCGGCGTCTTGATCGCGGGCCTGACGGGCATCGGGTCATGGTTCTTCGGCAAACCGTTCCTGACCTCTGATTTCACCTATGTGCGCATCCCGCCATTTCAGGAATTCGAACTGGCCACGGCCGCCCTGTTTGATGTGGGCGTCTTCTTGGCCGTCGTTGGCGCGGTGATGTTGTCGCTGGAGAGTTTCTCACGCCTGGCACGGCGTGCCCATGTTAAGGATCCAGACCACCCGATGGATGTTGACCCTTCGATGCATGAGGATTTCCTTGATGCAGAGACCGCAAAGGAGGGGGTGTGATATGGAAGTCCTCGTCGCCTCCGCCATCGGGATCATGACCGCCGCTGGCCTTTATCTGGTCATGCGCCTGCGGACGTTCCCCGTGATCCTTGGCATTTCGCTGCTGACCTATGCGGTCAACGTGTTCCTGTTTGCCTCCGGTCGTCTGACCATCGGCGCACCGCCCATCCTGACGGATGCTGAGGTCTATTCAGACCCGCTGCCGCAGGCGCTGGTTCTGACCGCTATCGTGATTTCCTTCGGCATGACCGCTGTGGTCGTGATGATCGCGCTTGGGTCCTATCTGGGGTCCAACGACGACCGCGTGAACGACCCGCAGCCCGTGGATGAGGAGGACGTGACATGACCCATTGGCTCATCGTGCCCATCATCCTGCCTGCCATGCTGGCCCCGTTTATCGTGCTGGCCGCGCGCTATCATCTGAGCATCCAGCGGGTGTTTTCCGTGGTGGGTGTTCTGGCGCAAATCGCCATTGCCATCGGTCTTTTGTGGGCTGCGTCCGACGGGACGATCATGCTCTATCAACTGGGCGATTGGGCGGCACCCTTCGGCATCGTTCTGGTGGGGGACCGTCTGTCGACCATGATGGTGCTGCTGACGGCAGTCCTGTCGCTGATGGTGCTGCTTTACGCCATCGGATCAGGCTGGGATGACCGTGGGCGACATTTCCATGCGCTGTTCCAGTTCCAGATCATGGGCATCATGGGTGCGTTTTTGACAGGCGACCTGTTCAACCTCTTTGTGTTCTTTGAGGTTTTGTTGATCGCATCCTACGGGTTGATGATCCACGCGGGTGGCAACGACCGCTTGCGGGCGGGCGTGCAATATGTGCTGTTCAACCTGCTTGGGTCCACGTTGTTTCTGTTCGCGCTGGGCGCTATTTACGCCGAGACCGGAACGCTCAACATGGCCGATCTTGCGGCAAGGGCAGACCTGATCAGCGCAGATGCAACTGTCGGCATTCGTGTGGCGGCTGTTCTGCTGCTGTTGGTCTTCGCCATCAAAGCAGCCCTTGTGCCGCTGCACTTCTGGCTGCCCAGCAGCTACGCCGAGGCACCGGGTCCGGTTGCAGCCCTCTTTGCGATCATGACCAAGGTCGGCGCTTATGCGATCATCCGCGTCTATACGATCATCTTCCCCCCCGACCTAGAGGTTACACAGGGTCTGCACGACGTCTGGTTGCAACCGGCCGCTTTGCTGTCGGTGGCTTTGGGCATGATTGGTGTCTTGGCTGCGAAAAAGCTGGACCGTCTGGTGGCGTTTTCGGTGATCGGGTCCATGGGCATGGTGCTGGTCGCGATTTCCATATTTACACCGGCCAGTATCGCCGCCGCGCTGTACTACATCATCCATTCCACGTTGGCGGGGGCGGCGCTGTTCCTGATCGTGGATCTGGTCAAAGACAGTCGCGGGTCTTTGGCGCTGCGCACCATGCCCCCCGTGGCGGGTGCAGCCCTGACGGCCGGTCTGTTTTTTGCCGCAGCCATCGCCATGGCGGGTCTGCCGCCCCTGTCGGGCTTTATCGGCAAACTGCTGATCCTTGATGCGGCCTTTGCGTCCGACATCCAGCCGGTGATCTGGACGGTGATCCTTGCCTCGTCCCTGATTGCCATCGTGGGCTTCGGGCGCGCAGGCAGCACGGTGTTCTGGAAGGCCAAATCGATGCCCGTAGATGATGACGCCGAACTGACCTTACCGCCCAGCGTCATGGCTTATGCTGCGGTCTTTGGCCTCTTGGCAATGTCCGTGGCGCTGACGGTCTTTGGCGGTTTTGTCCACGACTTCACCACCGCGACCGCCGACCAGCTGTTCAACCCTGAGCCCTATATCTCAACCGTGGTGGACACACCCGGCAAGCTCAGCTCCCCGACGGAGGGCTACTGACATGACCCGCGCTTTCAACTGGCTGTTCCCCCACCCGTTCCTGACCCTGCTGATGGCCGTGGTCTGGATTTTGCTGCAAAACCAGTTTTCGTGGGGGATGGCCGTCTTTGGCGTGATCCTTGGTGTGGTGATCCCGCGTCTGACCGCACGGTGGTGGCCGGACCGCCCCGCAGGGTTCCGCGTGGGCCGCATGATCGGCTATGTGCTGTTGGTCCTGTGGGACATCATCATCGCCAACATTGAGGTCGCTTGGATCATCCTGACCCGCCGCAACAAAAACCTGCGCCCGGCCTGGATCGTCATCCCGCTGGATTTGCGCAGCCCCGAGGCGATCACCGTGTTGGCGGGCACCATCACCCTGACCCCCGGCACCGTGTCAGCGGACATGTCCAACACCGGACGCCATTTGTTGGTGCACGCGCTGGACGCACCGGACCCAGACGCCGTGCGCAATGACATCAAGACCCGCTATGAGGCCCGTTTGAAGGAGATTTTCGTATGATGCCCGCAGAAGACCTCATGTCGTGGGGCGTTGTGGTGGCCTTTGCCATTATCGCCATTTCCCAAGTCCTCGCCATGGTGCGGCTGGTCATCGGACCGGGCACCGGCGACCGTATTCTGGCGCTGGATACCATGGTCGTGAATGCCATTGGCCTGATCGTGCTGATCGGCATCTGGCAGGGCACGCAGCTGTTTTTTGAGGCCGCCCTGATCATTGCCATGCTGGGTTTTGTTTCCACCGTGGCCTATGCGCGGTTTGTCTTGCGGGGGGACATCATCGAATGAACTGGGAAGAGATCGGAACCTACTTCGCAGCCATCTGCCTTTTCATCGGCGCATTCTTTGCACTTGTGGGCACCTTTGGCCTTCTGAAACTCAATGACAGCATGACCCGCCTGCACGCGCCCACCAAAGTCGGGACCATGGGCATCGGCATGTTGCTGCTGGCGTCAATGGTGTATTCCATTGTGCAGGGGCAAGGGTCCTTCCATGAACTTTTGATCATGGCCTTCCTGTTTGTGACGGCCCCGATTTCAGCCAACTTCATCAGCAAGGTGAATATCCATCGTCGCAGCTGCGATGCGCCGCCTGCGGTGCCTGACAGTGAAGAATGGTCCACCTTGGTGCAGCGCGAAGAAGACCAAGGCGCGCGTCCTGCGGAAAACTAGTCCTGCAGCAGGCTTGCCAGATGTTTGGCGGCGCTGTGCATCTCGTCGAGGTAGTTCAGCGCCCTTTGCTGATCAAACCGCACCGTGGGCGCATGGAAAGATAGCGTGGCCACCAGACGGTCGTTTCCGTCCATGATCGGCACGGCAAGGGCAATCATCCCGTCCATGAATTCTTCGTTGTCGGTGGCATATCCGTCCGCTCGCACCTGTTCCACGGCCTTGATCAGCTGATCTGCGGTCGTGATGGTGTTGGCGGTCTTGGTCTCAAAATCCTCAGCGGCGGCATAGCGGGCCAGATGGGCCTCGGGCAGGGTCGACAGATACATCTTGCCCGACGCTGTGCAGTAAAACGGGACGGTCGTGCCCACGGGCAACTGAATGCGCAGCGGCCACTCCGTCTCAACCCGTTCGAGATAAATCATGCTGTCGCGGTCGGGCAGGGCGATGTTGCAGGTTTCCCCGATCTGCGCGCTCAGCTTACGCAGCACCGCAAGGCGGGCCGCACGGATGCGCAGGGACGACAAAACGCCCGTCGCCATTCCACGCAACCGACGGCCAGGCGAATAGGCCCGCCCGTCGATGTCTCTTTGTAGGAACCCCTCGTCCTCCAGCGTGGCAAACAGCCGGTGGATGGTGGGTTTGGGCAGCCCTAGTTGGGCGTTGACCTCGGTGGGGGTGATAGGCACCCCCACGCGCGCGACCTCTTCCAGCACCAGCAAAAGCCGCAAGTTGGTCGGGATCGTATCCGAGGTCTGTCCGTCCATTAGGCTGGTGCTCCTCCGCTGAACAGCGATTGCAATGTCTCATAGAACCAGCCGCCCGGCAGCAGGGTCTTCGAGATACTTGGGACAAGCGCCACGAGGAACCACACCGAAATCAGCGCGACAAGATACATGGTCGAGTACCGCAACAGCCTGAAATACGGAACCCCCGTGACGCCAGACGCCACATAGAGGTTCAGCCCATAGGGCGGCGTGATGAACCCGATGGACGCCCCCACAAGGAAGACGACCGCAAACTGGATCGGATCAACGCCCACAGAGTGCGCAATCGGGGCCAAGATCGGCGCCAGAATGATCGTCACCGGCAGTGATTCCAGAACCATGCCGGACACAAACACGATGGCCATGGCCGTGAACAGAACGGGGTAGTAGCCACCCATCGACGTCAGAAACCCTTCGATCAGCTCCTTCGCGCCAAGCGATGACAGGTTCTGTTGCATCACCACCGAAATGGCGATCAGCGGCGCAAGGATGCCGGTGATCTGCGCGGACCGCATGGTGATCGACGGCAGCTCAAGCGGGCCAAAGCCGCGCACAACCACCATTTCCTGGAATCCGCGTTCGTTGATATCGCGGTCCTCGTCGATCTTCATCGCCTTGTAGATCGGCAGGCAGATAAATCCGACCAGCACACAGAAGCCCACGGTCACGCCCGCCGCCTCAGTGGGGGAGAATTTGCCCGTGTAGATGCCCCAAAGCACCAGACCGATGGCAAAGAAGCCCAGCCAGCCGCCCAATGCGGTTTTCATCACGCGGATCGGGTCCAGACCAATCAGCACGCCCCATTTGTTCATCGTCGACACAATGAAGGCCGTGATGATCATCGACAAAACCATCAGCGCACCGGGCAGAATGCCCGCGATGAACAGGTCATTGATGCTGAGGTTCATGATGAAGCCGTAGACGATAAAGATGATCGACGGCGGGATAATGATCCCGACCGTACCACCCGCGGCTGCGGTTGCCGCTGAAAAGCGGGGATCGTAGCCGCCCTTGACCATTTCAGGGTGCAGCATCGACCCGATGGTCGCCGTCGTGGCCGAATTCGACCCCGAGATGGCCGCGAACAGACCCGACGCGCCAATGGCCGCCATGGCCAGACCGCCGCGCAGCCAGCCAAGGCAGGCATAGGCAAAGTCTGACAGCCGTCGCGCAATGCCCGCACGGTTGATTAGGTCCCCGGTCAAGATAAACAGCGGCATCGCCAATAGGGCAAAACCATCGGTGAACACATCCGACAAAGCCGTGCCGATGTTGACCAGCGGCTGGCCCAGCGCCAGCGACGTGCCCAGCACCCAATAGGCGATGACCAGAAAGACGGGCATTCCCAGCATGAACATGATGGTGACGCCGACTGAGATCAGTGTAACAGCGGTTGATGTATCCATTTTACTGACCTCCCAACACGGCTTGCTCGATCATGGGACGACCGTTCCGGTAATTGCCGATGTCTTGAAACAGGTTTTGAAAGACCCGCGCCGACAGCAGTACAAAGGCAATCGGCAATGTGGCCATGAACCACCACACCATGACGTTGTTGGTGCCGGTGACGATCATAAAGTTGTTGCCGGCATTCACCATCACGCCAGTGGCGGTCACGATGACCATTAGGCAAATCCCCCACCACAAAACAGCATCCGCCATCAGCAAAATAAATTGAGGCATGCGCGGCATTTTTGACCGGAATTCAGAGAACGACAGATGCGTGCGCAGCCGCACGTTATAGCTGCAGCCGGTCCACGTCATAATCAGGAACAAATACCCAGGGATCGTCGTGGACCACGGAAATTGTTCGGAAAAGACAAAGCGGCGGATCACCTCAACAAAGATGATGGCGCCGATGGTCAGATAGGACACGACCATCAGTGTCGGGTCCAGATTGCGTTCCACCCAAGGGACAGCACGGTACAGCAGGGCAATCAAAAGGCCGCCCAACAATGTTGTGACCGCGCCCCACATCCAAACGGCATTCGACAACATCAACCGGCGCAATGGAAAAAAGTCCGGTTCATTGCCGGTCAGCACATCCACAAACACGCCGCCCAATCCGGCGAATATCTGTCCTGTGCCGCTTAACAGCTCTAACATTTTAGGTCCCTCCCGATGTCAGCCCCACCCTAAACTGACAGTGTGCCGCCTACCGGCGTGCGTCTATGGCTTTTTTGTCTTGGATGAAAAAGGGCGGGAGGCATCTGCCACCCGCCCCAATCTCGTGTCGTTGGTTTGCGCGCCGTTTACGCGGACCGCCACCAGCGACGAGGCTCGACGTTCTCGGCAATGGTGTGTGGGTTGCCGTTACGGACCAGGTCATAGATTTCCTGATACGTGTCGCGGCCACCGGCCCAACCGTTGATGCGCTCACGCCACTGTTCCCAAGCCGCAGGCTGGAACTCAGGCGAACACATCTCTTCTGCCTCTTTGCGGGCTTCGTCGGTGAAGATGGACACAGCCACATCGTTCTCGGCGAAGATCGTGCCCGGCATTGGCGGATCGGTGAAACCAACAGTGTTGACCAAAGCAGCCTCGTTGGCGTGCTGGACAAAAACCTGTGCCAGATAGGCGGATTCCATGATCGCTTCCTGCAGATACTCTTCCATGGCGTCAAACACGGCGGCGTTCATGCCGGTGTGCTCTGTGCCGCAGAAGAAGCCCAGGTCCACAGACTGGGTCACAGCAGGGGCCATGTTGGCGTAGGCCACGGCCGATGCCCATGTCTCGGCGCCGTCGATCAGGCCGGTGCGCAGGGCGTCGAGGGTTTCTTCCCATGCCACTGGCACTGGGTTCAGATCCATCAGCTCCATCGCGATACGACCCAACTGGGTGCCGGTCACGCGGTTCTTTGTGCCGGCCAGCTGTGTCACCGACGTGATCGGCCCGCGGTCGGCAAAGCTGTTGCCCAACTGAATGCCGCGAAGTTCCGCGTGGCTGAAGAGGAACTTCAGGCCATGCCGCTCTTCCAGTGGGTTGCGCAGCAGGTCCATGGACTCTGGCGAATACAGGAAGTGGTACTGGTCGGCGCGTGTGCGGAACATATACGCATAGTCCAGCACGTTGAGATAAGGCGTGGACCCAGCAGAGTTCTGCGTGGATGCAGAATACATGTCGATCACGCCCAACTGGGCCTTTTCTGCGCAAGACAGCTGACCACAAATCTGGTTGTCGCCGACGAACTCAACGCGAATTTCACCTTCGGTACGCTCTTCAAGATCGCGTGCGAAGGTCAAAACGCCAGCGCGTTCGATCAAAAGGTTCTGCGGGTTAAAACCAGCGGCACCCAGCGTCAGCGTGTGCTTCGGCTCATTTGCGAATCGCTTCTCGTACTCTGATTCGGCCGCCTTCGCGATGTTTGGCAGCGTGATCGCGCCGGTGAGGCCAGCGGCCCCCATCACAACAGACGAAATGCCGTAACGGCCTGTTAACTTAAACAGATCACGGCGTGAGATGGTGCTGAGCACCTTCGATGCTTTCATAAAATTTTCCTCCCTATGGCAAGATTGATACTTGCAGTCTCAATACTGGGACGCATTATTGCGTTGTGGCAAGGAATTTTTTTATTTGGCACACTTTTTAGGCGGGAGACCTAGGACATGGAAAACCTTGAAGCCGACTATATTGTCGTAGGCGCAGGCTCTGCTGGCTGTGTCGTAGCCAACCGTTTGAGTGCCGATCCAAAGACCAAGGTGATTCTCCTTGAGGCCGGTGGTCGTGATCTTAACCCATGGATTCACATCCCGGTGGGGTATTTTAAGACCATCCATAACCCGTCGGTCGATTGGTGTTACAAAACCGAACCCGATCCCGGCCTGAACAACCGGTCCATAGAATGGCCGCGCGGCAAGGTTTTGGGGGGGTCGTCGTCCCTCAATGGGCTGTTGTACGTGCGCGGGCAAAGTCAGGACTACGACCGTTGGCGGCAGATGGGCAATTCCGGTTGGGGCTGGGATGATGTGTTGCCGCTGTTCAAGCGGGCGGAAAACAACGAACGCGGCGCGGATGAATTTCACGGCGACCAAGGCCCGTTGTCCGTCAGCAACATGCGCATTCAACGCCCCATCACCGACGCTTGGGTCGCAGCGGCGCAGGCGGCGGGCTACAAATTCAACCCCGATTACAACGGGGCGGATCAGGAAGGCGTGGGCTTTTTCCAATTGACCAGTCGCAACGGACGGCGGTGTTCGGCGGCCGTGGCCTATCTCAACCCCGTTAAATCCCGCGAGAACCTTCGGATCATCACCCGCGCACAGGCCGACAAGATTATCGTCGACGGCAAACGCGCCACGGGCGTTTTGTACACCGACCGCACGGGCCAGCAGGTGAAAGTAACAGCCCGACGAGAAATTATCGTCTCGGGTGGGGCCATCAATTCACCCCAGTTGTTGATGCTGTCGGGGATCGGCGCACCGGATGAACTGGCCGAACACGGCATCAACGTCGTGGCCGATCTGCCCGCCGTGGGCAAAAACATGCAAGACCACCTTCAGGCGCGGCTGGTCTACAAATGCAATGAACCGACCCTCAACGACGAAGTCTCAAGCCTTATGGGGCAGGCCAAAATCGGCCTGAAGTACCTGATGTTCCGCGCAGGTCCCATGACCATGGCCGCCAGTCTGGCCACCGGTTTCCTGAAAACCCGCGGCGATCTGGATACGCCCGACATTCAGTTCCACGTCCAACCTCTGTCTGCGGAAAACCCCGGCAAGGGGGCCGACAAATTTTCGGCTTTCACCATGTCGGTCTGCCAGTTGCGGCCCGAATCCCGCGGTGAAATCCGTCTGAAATCCGGCAATCCACGGGACTATCCGGCGATTGTGCCGAATTATCTGTCGACCAAGACCGACTGCGACACCGTTGTGGCAGGCGTGAACATTGCGCGGACCATCGCGCGCCACGCGCCGCTGACCTCCAAGATATCGGAGGAGTTCCGGCCCCACAGCAGCCTCGACATCAATGACTACGATGCGACCCTGGATTGGGTCCGCAACAACACCGCCTCCATCTATCACCCCACCGGCACCTGCAAAATGGGCACCGGCCCCGACAGCGTCGTGGATGACCGCCTGCGGGTGCATGGCATCGCAGGTCTGCGGGTGGCGGATTGTTCGATCATGCCCGAAATCGTGTCCGGCAACACCAACGCCCCCGCCATCATGATCGGTGAGAAATGCAGCGATCTGGTTTTGGAAGATGCCATGGCCATGGCCTGACCCGTTTCACGATGATCTGAACGATTCTTTTTGGCTGTTCCCATTGCTCTCGGCCCCTTGCCGGTTAGCTATGTCCTAAGACAATAGGGAGCACAGCATGACATATACACCACCAAAGGTTTGGACTTGGGATACTGAGAGCGGCGGCAAGTTTGCCAGTATCAACCGCCCCATCGCAGGCCCCACCCATGACAAGGACCTGCCGACGGGCAAACACCCCTTGCAGCTCCACTCCCTCGCCACGCCAAACGGCGTCAAAGTGACTGTTATGTTGGAAGAACTTCTGGCCGAAGGGCATGCCGCCGAATACGACGCATGGTTCATCGACATCAACGAAGGTGATCAGTTTTCCAGCGGCTTTGTGGATGTGAACCCCAATTCCAAAATCCCCGCCCTATTCGACAAATCCACTGGTGTGCGCGTGTTCGAATCTGGCGCGATCCTGCTTTATCTGGCGGAAAAATATCGCGCCTTCCTGCCTCGCGATATCGAAGGCCGGACCGAAACCTTGAATTGGCTGTTCTGGCTGCAAGGCTCCGCGCCCTATCTGGGCGGCGGCTTTGGCCACTTTTACGCCTATGCGCCTGAGAAATTCGAATACCCCATCGACCGTTTCGCGATGGAGGCCAAGCGCCAACTCGATGTGTTGAACCAGAACCTCGAAGACCGCCGCTATCTGGCGGGCGATACCTACACGATTGCCGACATGGCGACGGCCCCGTGGTATGGTGCCTTGGTCAAAGGTCTTGTTTATGACGCGGCCGAATTCCTTGATGTGGCCAGCTATGAACACGTCAACCGGTGGGCTGATGATGTGATGTCCCGCCCTGCTTTTCAGCGTGGCCGCAAGGTCAACCGCGCTTGGGGGGAACCCCACGAACAATTGCGCGAACGCCATGACGCGAAAGATTTTGACGGCCTATAACCTAAGTCACTGATCTGGAACGAAACAAATTTTCAAAATTTGTGGAACCGAACGCGGATCTACGCGTTTGTGTGCATGGAAAACACGATCGATATGACGCGCTGGTCCGACAGACTTCATGCGCAGGCACAGCAACAGCGACGTGAGGCTGAAGCTTTGTTGCTGGATTGCGAAATCATGCGGATCAACGCGATCCGGATGCAGGCCGCGTCCGAGAAGATGAAAGACGGCACGCGTTTCGCCCAGTCGTTGATCGAAAGCTCCCGTTCGATCATCGGCTAGGTCCAAACTTTTTTGTAATGAGTATCAGCGCCATCCCTCGGGGTGGCGTTTTTGTTTGCAAAACGCGAAACGCTGCAGGGGTCGCAGCGATTTCAATCGTCAGAAGATAAGGGTGGTTTGGTGGAGCATAGCGGGATCGAACCGCTGACCTCCTGCATGCCATGCAGGCGCTCTCCCAGCTGAGCTAATGCCCCAAACCATAGGGTGTTGCCGGTCTGGTATCCGCCCGAAAACGGCAATGGCAACGAGGTGCTGATTACGCAGCAGGGCGGGCGAGATCAAGAGGGATTCTCGCCCTAAAACCCAAATTCTTAAGAATCGTCGTCCGGCGCTGCGACGTCGGCGATTTCGTCCAAGGACACATCATCATCGTCGTCGTCATCTTCCAGAACGTCATCGCCCAGATCCGCATCGACATCATCGTCGTCGTCATCCAGTACGAGATCATCCTCGTCCGCCGCGTCGTCTTTCATCTTCTTGGACTGCGCATCTTCCGCGTCCGCCACCATGGTGCGGGTCTTGCCGGTCTCAACCGTCACGACCTCACCCGTGTAGGGGCTGACGATGGGGTCAGCGTTCAGGTCATAAAACCGCTTTCCGGTGGTCGGGCAAACGCGCTTGGTTCCCCACTCTTCCTTAGGCATATGTTCTTCCTTTGAGCCGTGCGGCCACTTGGCCGGATCGTCGCCAACTGCCATAACACCACAAAGGTGTCAAAGAGTTTGGCACGTGAATACTGAAAGGCGGATATGGGCTGTTTGATCCTTGATGGCAACCCCCCTGTGGAAGTCCTGCTGCGCCGCTCTGCGCGGGCGCGAAGGCTCAGCTTGCGGATCTCGCGGCTGGACGGACGCGCGACGCTGACATTGCCCCCACGGGTGCCCGAACGCGAAGGAATGGCCTTTCTGCGTGACCGCGAAACATGGCTGCGCAAACACCTTGCCGATATCGCGCCGGAAACCCCAGTGCGGATCGGTGGCAGCCTGCCGTTTCGCGGTGAATCGCTGGCAATTGTGGCGGGGGACGTGAAACGGGCGCGGTTGGCCCCGCAGGGGCTGATCGTGCCCGCTGACCCCGAAAAGGTCGGCACCCGTGTCGCGGCGTTCTTGAAGCTGCAAGCGCGTGATGCGCTGGCCGCGGCTTCCGACAGGTATGCCGCCGCCTTGGGCAAACCTTATGGCCGAATGTCTTTGCGCGACACACGAACCCGCTGGGGGTCGTGTTCATCGGTGGGCGATCTGATGTATTCGTGGCGGCTGGTGATGGCCCCACCACAGGTCCTTGACTACGTCGCCGCACATGAGGTCGCGCATCTGCAACATATGGATCATTCACCGCGTTTCTGGGCCACGGTTGAACGCCTGTTCCCCGATCACAAGGCCTGCCGTGCGTGGTTGAAAGACCACGGTGGCAGCCTGCACCGCGTCCGTTTCGATTGACCAAGCGCGCGCTTGTGATCACAACGGTCCCATGTTGATCCAATCCAAAGCGACCGAACCCACAGGGGCGGCCCATGACCGCGTCTATCGCGCCTTGCGGCTGCGCATCATGCACGGGGAGGTCCACCCCGGCCAAGCCCTGACCCTGCGCGGCATCGGCAAGGAATTCGACGTCTCCATGACCCCCGCCCGCGAAGCCTTGCGGCGTTTGGTGGCCGAAGGCGCGTTGTTTTTGTCCTCATCAGGCCGCGTGTCGACACCCGAACTCAGCAATGAACGGATCGAAGAACTCGCCACCTTGCGGGCGCTGCTGGAACCGGAACTGGCCGCACGTGCCTTGCCGCGCGCCCACCTTGCCTTGATCGACCGACTTGAGGAAATCAACAACCGCATCGCACCGGTGATCGCGCGGCAGGACGCGCCAGGATACATCCGTCTGAACCTCGAATTTCACCGCACGCTGTATCTGCGCGCCCAAGCCCCCGCGATGTTGGCCATGGCGGAAACGGTCTGGCTACAACTGGGCCCGACCATGTCCAAGCTTTACGGTCGCCTGCGCCGCACCGAAACCCCGCGCAATCATAAGCTGATCCTTGCAGCCCTCAAGGCAGGGGACGAGGCGAGCCTGAAACTCGCCGTGCGATCGGACGCCACCCAAGGTCTGCGGATGCTGAAGGTCTAGACCGGCTGGCCGGTCTGCATATCTGCGGAAATGCGGTTGAGGGCACCGCGAAATGCCTCTGCCCCAATCGTCATCCGCTGGGCCAAATCTGACACCACCGCGTATTCACTGGGATGAATTTCACCGTCGGCCACAGCAATGTTCAGCGCGGCCTCCAGCACGATTTGCCGGTCGGCATCGGACAGATCCTGACCGACCTGCACCAGATCATTGGGCGACGGGTTCAACTGCTGCAACAGGTCAGACACCTGTTGGATAGAATAACCCTGTCCGGTCAACCGTGTCAGAATGCTGGAAATCTGCCGGATTTCGCGATCATCAATGTGCCCATCCGCAACTGCGACCTGCGACATAGCAACCAAGGAATGAATGGCCAGATTGTCGGGCGTGGCCGCACGCCGCCGCCTGCCACGTGGTAGCATCGACAGCCCCCGAAAAAGAAGGCCAAGGGCGCCCGCGATCAACCACGCATGGCCCCACGCCAAATCCGCCAGCGTCACCTGTGGCGTCGCCGGAATGCTGGTATCAATGAATCCAGCAGCCTGCAGATCGGCCAGATTTTCAGCGCTCAAATCGCGGTAGGTGTCAGAGGCGCAATTGTCTGTCGCCAAGGCGTAGCCTTCGACGATTGTGTAAACGGGCACGAATAAAATGTGCATGTAATCCACCAAATGGCACAGCGCGATGGTCTGGCCGTTGCCGGGGCTTGGGATCGTTGTCTGGGCAACAAAGTGCAGATCGGTCCCATATTTACCGGCACCAGCAGTGGCGGGCGTGGCGGTCAATGCGCCAAGGATCAGGACAAGAGCGGGAAGAGTTGTTTTGAAAATGTGACGCATTGTACACCTAAATCACGGTTAACTCCTTTAGGTTGTAGGGGCCGGTTTGGGCGAAGATGTGGCGCAGTGGCGTCAAACTCGGGACTGGCGGACCGGCCCAAAAAAGAACGCCCGCCGCAACCGGTTCAGGCTGGGCGGGCGCTACAAAAGGATCAACAGGATCAGGAGTGGATAGGCCCATCCCCACAGGCCAAGGCCGCCTCACGTACGGCTTCCGAATAGGTCGGATGCGCGTGGCATGTCCGTGCCAAATCTTCGGCCGCTGCGCCAAATTCCATGGCCACGCAGATTTCATGGATCAAATCACCCGCCATCGGCCCGATGATATGTGCCCCCAAAATCCGGTCCGTGGCCGCATCGGCGAGGATTTTGACAAAGCCGTCTGCTGCAAAATTCGCCTTCGCACGCCCATTGCCCATAAAGCTGAACTTGCCGACCTTATAGTCGCGGCCGTCCTCTTTCAGCTGCTCTTCGGTTTTGCCGACATTCGCGACCTCAGGATGGGTGTAGATCACACCGGGGATCACGTCGTAGTTCACATGGGGTTTCTGACCGGCGATGCCTTCGGCGCAGGCGATGCCTTCGTCCTCGGCCTTGTGGGCCAACATGGGGCCGTCGATGCAATCCCCGATGGCATAGATCCCATCCACGGAGGTTTTGTACTGGCCATCGGTTTTGATCTGGCCGCGCTCTGACATCTCAACGCCCAAAGCGTCCAGACCCAGCCCGTCGGTGAAGGGGCGGCGGCCTGTGGCGACGAGCACCGTGTCCGCATCAAGGGTGTGTTCGCTGTCATCGCTGCGCATCTTGTAGGTGACGGTGGCATTGTTGCCCTTTGTCTCAACACCCTGAACGGCGGCGCCCATGACAAATTCAAGCCCCTGTTTCTTCAACAGCTTCTGGAAGGTCCGCTGCACTTCGGCATCCATGCCCGGCGTGATCACGTCGAGGAATTCAACAACCGTGACCTCGGCGCCCAGACGTTTGTACACCGACCCCAGTTCCAGCCCGATCACACCCGCACCGATGACAACCATCTTCTTGGGGATTTTGCCCAGCTCCAGCGCGCCGGTGCTGCTGACAACTGTCTTCTCATCAATCTCAACACCGCGCAGCGGGGCCACGTCAGACCCGGACGCGATGATGATGTTCTTCGCCTCATGCACGTCATCTCCGACCTTGACCTGACCCGCCGCAGGGATTGATCCCCACCCCTTGAGCCAGTCGATCTTGTTCTTCTTGAACAGAAATTCCACACCCTTGGTGTTCGCGCCAATGGTGTCTGCCTTATAGCTTTGCATCTGCTTCCAATCCACAGACGGCGACTTGCCCTTCAGGCCCATGTCCGCAAAATTATGCTCCGCCTCATGCAGCATATGCGTGGCGTGCAGCAGGGCCTTGGACGGGATACAGCCCACGTTCAGGCAGGTGCCGCCCAGCGTGTCCCGGCCTTCGACGACGGCCGTTTTCAAACCCAACTGTGCGCAGCGGATGGCGCAGACATAGCCGCCGGGGCCGGAGCCGATGATGATAACGTCGTAGTTTGCCATGGGTCGTGTTCCTTTGTTGGTCGCGCCGGGGGCCAGCCCCCGGACCCCCAGAGTTTTCCGGGCCAGATGAAGTTAGATCAAGGTTGAGATAAGCATGATGACGGTTGCGATAAAGCCAACGAACCAGATGTAGGACCGCCACGGGACCCAGCCGAAGTAATAGGCCGGAATATAAAGAACGCGGGCCGCCAGATAGGCCGTGGCGCAGGCCGCTGTCAGCGCGGTGTTCTGTCCGCTGAGCTCGACCACAACGACGGCCAGCGTGAACAGGATCAGGGCCTCGAAATGGTTGTTCATGGCGCGCGCCAGACGGCCGGTTTTGGTGGACAGTTGTTCCAGCATGGTTTTGCCGCCCATCTTGTCGGGATCACGGGGGGAGGCGGTCTTGCCCACCCCCAATTCAATGTTCGCGGGCATGGCCATCAGGACGAACTGGACCGCCTGCAGCAGCCCTGCAAGGGCAAGGATGGTCAGTTCGTCTGTCATGCGGCGGCCCTCGCGGCATCTGCGATCTGTTCGGCTTTGGCCGCGTATGTGCCCGTGCGGGCAGACGGGTGGGGGGCCTGCACATGGGGCACATCGAAGTGCCGCAAGACACGGGCGCTGTCGTGACCAAGGGCCACAGGACGGCGGCCCATCAGTTCATGTCGCCCCACGGCGTCAAAAGACGCGCGCGCGTGGGCGGGCGGGATGGTGCTGCTGCGCTGGGGCGTAAGCAGGTGGAAAATGGGCGTGATGTAGATATCCGCACGGGTCAGATTCAGCAGGCCCAGCACCATGTCCATGACGCGGTTGTAGGGATTGTCGGGCAGGTAACCCTGTTTGGTCAGGACCCGGCGGTGCTGACGCACGGACGGCGCATCCAGCCAGTCTTTGGATATGAACATGGGCCCCGTCAGATTGCCTGACGTCATTTGGATGGGGCAGACATAGTCGCCGTCAAACCCCTCATCCGCCAAGGTAGGATAGCCCGGCAGGGCAAAGGCCCGACGGGCCGCTATGGCGGCGGCGTAGGTCACAGGAGCGGCAGCGCCATCATCGCGAGGCCAGCGAGGGACGCAAACCACGCCACCGACCGCACCAGCGGGATACCCGAGGCATAGGCGGGGATGTAGGCGATACGCGCCCAAAAATAGACCGCCGCACCTGTGGCGGTGGACGACGTGCTGGCGTCGGTCAGCGCGATGATGACCGCAAGGATGATGAAGGCCGGCAGGGTTTCCAGATAGTTGCGCAAGCTGCGTTCGATGCGCGCCGCGATGACATTCTGATCGCGGTCCTCATCCTGCGGCCCCAGCGCCCAGCCAAGGCCTTTGGACAGGTCGGAAAATGTCGCCTGGATGAGGGTGTGAGCGACCAGCAGGATCGCCGCGTAAAGAAGGTAGGTAAGTTCGGGGGTCATGATACGTCCTTACATCAAGCGGCATTTTCGAAATGATAAGTCACATCGCTGAATCGAGGTACAGGAAATGTAAACAGCATCTTCATGTCAGTTTCGGCTACAAACCCGTGCGGTTGCCCAGCCGGGATAAAGAGCGTGTCACCGGGGGCCAGATCGATCTTTTGATCTGACAGCAACGCGTGGCCGGTGCCCTCAAGAATGTACATCGTTTCAACGATGTCGTGGCGGTGAAGCGCCTCCGTATGACCAGCACCGAGGAAAAATATACCCTGTGAAAGATCGGTCGAAGGTCCCCCCTCTGCGTCAACCAATAGGCTGTATTTCATCCCGCCTTTGCGGGCTTCGTTCATGACCCGAATACCGGGGGCGCTGGCGGGAATGTGGACGGGCAAAGACATGATGGTTCCTTCCAAATTACGTGTGCAACGCAACGCAGGTGGCGACGCCCGGTTGCATCGCCACGCCGAGGTGTTTGGTCACAGGTCCATCAACAACCGCCGCGGATCCTCAAGCGCTTCTTTCACCCGCACGAGGAACGTTACAGCCCCTTTGCCGTCTACGATCCGGTGGTCATAGGACAGCGCCAGATACATCATCGGGCGGATCACGACCTCACCTTTGATCGCCATGGGGCGGTCCTGGATTTTGTGCATCCCCAGAATGCCCGACTGCGGCGGGTTCAGGATGGGCGACGACATGAGCGAGCCGTAAACACCGCCGTTGGAGATCGTGAACGTCCCGCCCTGCATTTCCGCCATGCTCAGCTTGCCGTCGCGCGCCTTAGCGCCCTTTTCGGCAATCGCCTTTTCGATGGACGCAAAGGACATCTGATCGGCGTCGTTGATCACCGGCACCACCAGTCCCGTGGGCGTGCCTGCGGCGATGCCCATGTTGACATAGTTTTTGTAAACGATGTCGGTGCCGTCGATCTCTGCGTTGACCTCGGGCACTTCGTTCAGAGCGTGCACGCAGGCCTTGGTGAAGAAGGACATGAAGCCCAGTTTCACACCGTGCTTCTTGAGGAACAAGTCTTTGTATTCGTTGCGCAGCGCCATGACCTCGGTCATATCGACCTCGTTGTAGGTGGTCAGCATGGCGGCAGTGTTTTGGCTGTCTTTCAGGCGCTTTGCGATGGTCTGGCGCAAACGGGTCATTTTGACCCGTTCTTCGCGGGCGGCCTGATCGGCGGCCACAGGCGCGCGGGGGGCTGCGGCTGCGGGGGCAGGTTTCGCGCCCCCTTCAAGGGCCTTCAACACGTCCTCTTTCATCACACGGCCATCCTTGCCGGACCCGGCCACATCGCCAGATGACAGGTTGTTTTCCGCCATCAGTTTCTTGGCCGATGGGGCGTCTTCCACGTCCTTGCCAGCGTCGCCGCCTTGGGCGGCGGGGGCAGTGGTGGTTTCAGGCGCGTTGTTGGCCAGTGCGGTAGCGGGGGCCTTGGCGTCGGTGGACATGATCGCCAGCTTGCCACCGGCCTCAACCGTGCTGCCCTCTTCGGCCAGCAGTTTGGTCATGACACCGGCAGCGGGGGCCGGAACCTCGACCGAGACTTTGTCGGTTTCCAATTCGCACAGCATCTCATCGGCTTCGAATGCCTCACCTGGTTTTTTGAACCAAGTGGAGACTGTCGCCTCGGTCACGCTTTCGCCCAAGGTGGGGACCATGACGTCGATCTCATCGCCGCCGCCTGCGCGGTCGTCTTCGCGGGGCTTCACATCCTCGGCACCTGCGTCGATGGCTTCGGGGGCCTCTTTGGGCGCGTCGTCGGAGGCTTCGCCTCCGGCGCTGATCTGTGCCAGCAGGGCGTCAACGCCCACGGTGTCGCCTTCGCCGGCGACGATTTCAGACAACGTGCCGGCGGTGGGGGCCGGAACCTCAACCGTGACTTTGTCTGTCTCAAGTTCACACAGCATTTCGTCCTGCGCGACGCTATCGCCGGGCTTTTTGAACCAAGTGGCGACGGTGGCTTCGGTGACGCTTTCACCAAGGGTAGGGACGCGGACTTCGGTCATTATTTTGATCCTTCGATGGTCAGCGCGTCATCAACGAGCGCCGTTTGTTGTGCTTTGTGCTGGGACGCCAGACCGGTCGCGGGCGACGCGGCTGCCGCCCGTCCGGCATAGACCGGCCGTGTGTGGGTGGCGCCAATGCGGGTCAGGACCCATTCAATGTTGGGTTCAATGAACGACCACGCGCCTTGGTTTTTGGGTTCTTCCTGACACCAGACCATTTCGGCGTTTTTGAACCGTTCAAGTTCCTTGACCGCCGATTGCGCGGGGAACGGATAGAATTGTTCGAACCGCATCAGGTAGACGTCGTCGATCCCACGGGCATCGCGTTCTTCCAGCAGATCGTAATAGACCTTACCGGAACACATCACGACCCGTTTGATCTTGTCGTCGGCCACCAATGTGGTGTCCGAATTGCCGTATTGCGCATCGTCCCACAGCACGCGGTGGAAGGAGCTTCCGGTCTGGAATTCCTCGGCCTTGCTGACGGCCATCTTGTGGCGCAACAACGACTTCGGCGTCATCATGATCAGCGGCTTGCGGTAGCTGCGGTGCAGCTGGCGACGCAGGATGTGGAAGTAGTTGGCAGGCGTCGTGCAATTGGCCACGATCCAGTTGTCGCCGCCACACATGGTCAGGAACCGTTCAAGCCGTGCGCTGGAATGCTCCGGCCCTTGGCCCTCATAGCCGTGGGGGAGCAGACAGACGAGGCCCGACATCCGCAGCCATTTGCTTTCCCCGGAACTGATGAACTGGTCAAACATGATCTGCGCGCCGTTGGCGAAATCACCGAACTGCGCTTCCCACAGGGTCAGCGCATTGGGTTCGGCCAGCGAATAGCCGTACTCAAAACCCAGCACCGCATATTCAGACAGCATGCTGTCGATGACCTCATAGCGCGACTGCCCCTCACGGATGTTGTTGAGGGGGTAGTAGCGGTCTTCGGTCTCTTGGTTGACGATGCCCGAATGCCGTTGGGAGAACGTCCCGCGGGTGGAATCCTGACCGGACAGACGGACCGGATAGCCTTCGGTAAGCAGGGAGCCAAACGCCAGCGCCTCACCGGTGGCCCAGTCAAAGCCTTCGCCGGTTTCAAACATCTTGGCCTTGGCGTCCAGAATACGGCCCACGGTTTTATGCATGGGGTAGCCGTCCGGCACGGACGTCAGGGCGCGGCCGACCTCATCAAAGGTTTCTGGTTTGATGCCGGTTTTGCCGCGCTGGTACTTGTCCTTGTTGCGCTTGTCCAAATGGGACCACTTGCCATCCAGCCAGTCGGCTTTGTTGGGTTTGTAATCCTTCCCGGCCTCGAACTCCTCGTTCAGATGGGCCTGGAAGGCGGCTTTCATGTCCTCGATCTCACCCTCGGGGATCAGACCGTCGCGGACCAGCCGTTCGGTATAAAGCGTCAGCGTTGTCTTTTGCTGTTTGATCTTTTTGTACATGACCGGGTTGGTGAACATGGGCTCATCGCCCTCGTTGTGGCCAAACCGGCGGTAGCAGATGATGTCGAGGACCACGTCCTTGTGGAACTTCTGGCGGAACTCTGTCGCCACGCGGGCAGCATGGACCACAGCCTCTGGGTCATCGCCATTCACGTGGAAAATCGGGGCCTCCACCATCAGCGCGATGTCCGTGGGGTAGGGGCTGGACCGGCTGAAATGCGGCGCCGTGGTAAAGCCGATCTGGTTGTTCACCACGATATGCATGGTGCCGCCGGTCTTGTGGCCTTTCAGCCCGCTGAGACCAAAGCCCTCTGCCACGACACCCTGGCCCGCAAACGCAGCATCACCGTGAAGGAGGATCGCCATGACCTTGGTGCGGTCTTCATCGTTGATCTGGTCCTGCTTGGCGCGGACCTTGCCCAGAACGACCGGGTTCACGGCCTCAAGGTGGGACGGGTTCGCGGTCAGCGACAGATGCACGGAATTGCCGTCAAATTCCCGGTCGCTGGACGCGCCGAGATGGTATTTCACATCGCCCGATCCGTCGACATCCTCCGGTTTGAAGCTGCCGCCTTGGAATTCGTTGAAGATCGCGCGGTAGGGCTTCTTCATCACATTGGCCAGGACCGACAGGCGGCCCCGGTGGGGCATGCCGATCACGATGTCCTGCATGCCCAGCTGCCCACCGCGTTTGATGATCTGTTCCATCGCCGGGATCAGGCTTTCGCCGCCGTCGAGGCCAAACCGCTTGGTGCCCATATATTTAACATGCAGGAACTTCTCGAACCCTTCGGCCTGCACGATGGAATTCAGGATCGCTTTGCGTCCGTTTTGGGTAAATGAAATCTCTTTCCCGAAGCCCTCAATGCGTTCCTTTAACCAGCCCGCTTCCTCGGGGTTGGAAATATGCATGTACTGCAGCGCAAACGTGCCGCAGTAGGTCCGCTGCACGATGGCCAGAATTTCATTCATCGTGGCCATTTCCAGACCAAGGACATTGTCGATGAAAATCGGGCGGTCCATGTCGGCGGCGGTGAAGCCATAGGACGCAGGGTCCAGTTCCGGATGCGGGGTCTGGTCACGCATGCCCAGCGGGTCCAGATCAGCCACCAAATGACCACGGATCCGGTAGGCGCGGATGATCATCAATGCACGGATACTATCGAGGACGGCCGCCCGTACCTGTTCTTCGCTGATCTGCACGCCCTTCTCGGCGGCCTTGTCCTTGATCTTCTTGCCAGCGGCCTCAGGCTCCGCCGCCCACTGCCCGTCGAGTGCCGCAGTCAGGTCATCATTGGGTTGCGGCGGCCAATCGCTGCGTGCCCAGCTCGGCCCCGCGGCCTCCGCCTTGGCGTCCGCAGGGGCATCGCCCAAGGACCGGAAAAACGCCTGCCATTGTTCGTCCACTGCACCGGGATTGTCGGCGTATTTGGCATACAGCTGCTCGATATACTCCGCATTGTGCCCCTGCATGAAGGAGGAGGCATGGAAGACGTCGTTGGGGGATTGGTGAGTCATGTTGAGACCTCTTGCGGGTACGGTTGGGTGCCGTCTTGGGGCTGATTGGGGTCCGGGAATAAGGCGGTGAGATGTGGAAAATAGCGCTGACGCAGCGTTTCATTTGAGGGCGCACAGAGGGTCCGCACCTTTTGCGCCTGCTGGGCAGTCAGGCGGTATTTGGGCGCCTTGCGAAACAGACCGTAATTGCGGGCGCGCACAAGCAGGGAGCGGGCAGATGCAAAGGCCCCGATCTTGCGTGCCGCGGATAAGATACGAATTTCAGGCACGGACCATCCGATATTTCGGTTGGTCGGGCGTTCGAGCCCGTCCAGCGATGTTCCGATCTCGGCGCAAAAGTCCAACAGCAGATCAGCATCCTTGAGCCGATCCGCATGCATGAGGCGCAATGTGAACCCTGCATCGGGCAGCATATCATCCCACTTCTGGATCTGCGCGCTTTGGCTTTCGCGGGTCAGGTTGCTGATGATCTTTTCGACCGAGATATCGCTCCCCGCGCCGGCCGCTTGCGAAAATGAACTTGCGACCCAGTCGGTCTGTTCGCGGAGATAGACGAGGTAGGTGCGTTTTCCGAAGAACTGCGCAAGAAATTCGTCAAGCGCACGGATCAGATCGGGCGATTTGAGGGTGTTGAACATCGGCTCGCCGGACATGACATACAAACCGGTCCCGCGCTGTTTAACGAAGGCCGCGTAGTTTTTCGCAAATGACTCGGCCAACTCAGCCTGATCATCGAACGTCTCAATCCCAAGGCTCCGGCGCACGAGGTGATTTTGATACAGCACCTTGTTGCGTGACAGCGCCACTGTGGCGGCCCCTGCATGGAAATTTCTTCCCCATTCGGGATGGTCTGCCGGGTTCTGTGTGTGAATGTTCCGCGCCTTGAGCCCGTCCGCATTCAGGGCAAGGAACGACTGAATGGTCGTCGTTCCGGTCTTCGGCAACCCGATGTGAATGATCGCGCGGCGATCAGCCTCTGCGCCATCATATCGCAGGTTGTCGGACCCCGGCACCATAGTCAGACGGCCCCCAGCCCAAATGGCAGCGCCCGGCACAGGCCGAGCCCTGAACGTTTGAGGAAAAGGGGCCGCTGCTGAGCCATGTTAGCCAATCGCCTTCAACACAGCCTCGCCCAGTGTCGCGGGGCTGTCGGCCACCACGATACCCGCGGATTTCATGGCTTCGATCTTGCTTTCAGCGTCGCCTTTGCCGCCTGCCACGATGGCACCAGCGTGGCCCATACGGCGGCCCGGAGGCGCGGTGCGGCCTGCGATGAAACCGGCAACGGGCTTCCAACGGCCCTTCTTCTTCTGCTCGGCGAGGAATTCTGCGGCTTCCTCTTCGGCAGAGCCGCCGATCTCACCGATCATGATGATCGACTGGGTTTCATCATCGTCAAGGAACATGTCCAAAACGTCGATATGTTCGGTGCCCTTGATCGGGTCGCCGCCGATGCCCACGGCGGTGGACTGGCCGAGGCCACTGTCAGAGGTCTGTTTCACAGCCTCATAGGTCAGCGTACCAGACCGGGACACAACGCCCACGGACCCACGTTTGTGGATGTGACCCGGCATAATGCCGATCTTGCAGGCATCGGGCGTGATGACACCGGGGCAGTTCGGCCCGATCAGACGGGAGGCAGAGCCCTCCAACGCGCGCTTGACGCGCATCATGTCGAGAACCGGAATACCTTCGGTGATGCAGATGATCAGCTCCATCTCCGCATCGATCGCCTCAAGAATGGAATCTGCGGCGAAAGGGGGCGGTACATAGATGACGGAGGCATTGGCCTCGGTCACGTGCTTGGCCTCATGGACGGAATTGAAGATCGGCAGGTCCAGATGGGTCTGCCCACCTTTGCCCGGCGTCACGCCGCCCACCATTTTGGTGCCGTAGGCGATGGCTTGTTCGGAGTGGAACGTCCCCTGCGAACCCGTAAGGCCCTGACAGATCACGCGAGTGTTTTCGTTTACGAGAATGGCCATGGTGTTGGCTCCTTAGAAATCTTGGTGCGGCGAACCGCGAAATGGGTTCAGCCCTTGACCGCTTTCACGATCTTCTGCGCGCCATCTTTGAGGTCGTCAGCAGCAATCACATCAACGTCGCTTTCGTTGATGATGCGCTTGCCTTCTTCGACGTTCGTGCCTTCAAGACGGACAACCAGCGGCACCTTCAGGCCCACTTCCTTCACCGCAGACACAACGCCCTCAGCGATCACATCACAGCGCATGATGCCGCCGAAGATGTTGACCAGAATGCCTTTGACGTTGGGGTCGGACGTGATGATCTTGAACGCCTCGGTCACCTTCTCCTTGGTTGCACCGCCACCTACGTCGAGGAAGTTTGCAGGCTCAGCCCCGTACAGCTTGATGATGTCCATCGTCGCCATGGCCAGACCCGCGCCGTTGACCATGCAGCCAATTTCGCCGTCCAGCGCGATATAGTTCAGGTCGTATTTGGACGCCGCGAGTTCTTTGGGGTCCTCTTCCGTCTCATCGCGCAGGGCGGCGATGTCGTTGTGGCGGTAGACGGCGTTGCCATCAAAGGCCACTTTCGCATCGAGAACCTTAAGGTCGCCCTTGTCGGTGACGATCAGCGGGTTGATCTCCAGCATCTCCATGTCTTTTTCGGTGAAGGCTTTATAAAGCTGGCCCATCAGCTTGACGCACTGCTTGACCTGCTGGCCCTCAAGACCCAGCGCAAAGGCCACGCGGCGGCCATGATAGGGCTGGTAACCGGTGGCGGGATCAACGGTGAAGTTCAGGATCTTTTCGGGTGTGGCCTCGGCCACCTCTTCGATGTCCATGCCGCCTTCGGTGGAACACACGAACCCGATGCGCGATGTGGCGCGGTCGACGAGCAGGGCCAGATACATCTCTGTTTCAATGCCGGACCCGTCTTCGATGTAGACGCGATTGACCTGCTTGCCCGCAGGGCCGGTCTGGTGCGTGACCAGCGTGCGGCCCAACATCTTTTTGGCTTCCTCGGCGGCCTCTTGCACGGATTTGGTCAGGCGCACACCGCCTGCATCGCCTGCATCGGCCTCTTTGAATTTGCCCTTGCCGCGGCCACCTGCGTGGATCTGCGCCTTGACCACCCAAAGGGGGCCATCAAGTTCGCCTGCGGCGGTCTTGGCGTCTTCTGCCTTCAGGACAGCGCGTCCGTCGCTGACAGGGGCGCCAAACTGGGCAAGAAGTGCCTTGGCCTGATATTCGTGGATATTCATAAAGCCGTCCCTCGGTCTGATATGCGTTGATCCCGCTATAAACCTGTCGGAAGCGCTCTCTAAATGACTTTTTTGATATCAGACCCGAAAAAGCGACATTTGTGATCACACGATTGAAAAGTGTGATCACAAAATATCAAACGCGAACGGATGTTAGGGTTAACAGTGATTTAACGCGGAATCGGCTGGGCCTGCGGCCCGCAGCGCAACGGGTTGTACGCAGTGCCTTGGAGCATCGGCTGGTCAGCCGCAGGCGCGTTCAGGCACTTGGCCGACCCTTGCCGTTCAAACGACGTGTCATGGCTGGTGGTAAAGACAGCGGAACAGGCCGTTAACAGGGCAGCGGCCACAGCAAACAAACGATCGAATTTCATCGGGGATATCCGAAAGCCGCCGGAGGTGCGCACGGGCGGACTAGGAATGCCTCGCGCCGAGGCTGTCGGTCACCCGTGGGCGAGGGTCATTCAACGACGAACGCGCCCCCCGCAAAGAGGGACGCGTCCGTTGAAATCCTATGTGATCGCAGCGCGGTTTAGCGCGGGATCACCTGCTGTTGTGGGCCGCAGCGCAGCGGATATTGCGCGCCAACCTGTGTGCCCACGTTGGGACAGGCAGACGCCCCCTGACGCAGGAATGACACGTCGTTGCCGTTGTCGAGGAACACAGTGTTATTGCCCGTCGGAGCGCAGCCCGACACGGTCAGGGCGAGGACGGCGATGCCGATAGTTGTTTTCATGATAACCCCCAAGGTTTTGAAAAATGCGTCTGGATGACGCTCTGGGGCCCAATTTAATCTTTTGTTAACTTGAGTCACGTGGATTGGACCAAATCGCCGATCAGACGTGAATTTGGCCGCGGATTGTTTCAAAACTTGGGACAATGACATGAAAAAAGGCGCTCCAGTCACGGAAGCGCCTTTCTTTAACCATATTTCGATTCAGCCCAGGGACGAATCGATGCCCTTGCAGGCGTCGACCAGACCTTTGACGGCGGCGACGGATGTATCGAACATCTCTTGCTCATCTTTGTTCAGCTTGATGTTCACGATCCGCTCAACCCCGCCAGCGCCGATCACGGTGGGCACGCCCACGTACATGTCTTTGACGCCAAGGTCGCCGTCACAATAGGCGGCACAGGGCAGGACGCGCTTTTGGTCCTTGAGGAAGGCTTCGGCCATTTCAATGGCGGAGGTCGCAGGCGCGTAATACGCAGAGCCCGTTTTCAGCAGGCCCACGATTTCGGCACCGCCGTCACGTGTGCGCTGCACCATCGCATCAAGCTTTTCTTGTGTGGTCCAACCCATATCGATCAGGTCGGGCAGGGGGATGCCTGCAACCGTGGAATAGCGCACCGATGGCACCATCGTGTCGCCGTGGCCGCCCAGCACAAAGGCCGTCACATCGCGCATGGACACGTTGAATTCCTCAGCCAGGAAATGGCGGAACCGTGCAGAGTCCAGAACACCCGCCATGCCGCAGACCATGTTGTGGGGCAGGCCGGAGAATTCGCGCAACGCCCAGACCATCGCGTCCAGCGGGTTTGTGATGCAGATGACGAAGGCGTCCGGCGCATGGGCTGCAATGCCTTCGCCGACGGATTTCATGACCTTGAGATTGATGCCCAGCAGGTCGTCGCGGGACATGCCTGGCTTGCGGGCCACGCCGGCGGTGACGATGCAGACGTCTGCGCCTGCAATGTCCTCATAGGACTGGGTGCCGGACATAGCAGCGTCGAACCCTTCGGAGGGGCCGGATTCAGCGATGTCGAGGGCTTTGCCCTCCGGCAGGCCTTCGGAAATGTCGAAAAGCACCACGTCGCCCAGTTCTTTGACTGCTGCGAGGTGGGCGAGAGTGCCGCCAATGTTACCGGCGCCGATCAGGGCGATCTTGGGTCTGGCCATGTTGAATGGGTCCTTGTGTCCGTTCGTGTTAGATCGCCGCAAGGGGTAGTCTTTTGCCGCCCGTCGCGCAAGTGCGCTGCACTGCGGCGCGGGCGCGCGTGGTTCAGGACATTGTTTCTAGGGCGTTGTTTGCGCTAGCGTGGCGTCATATCGCGGGCCGGTGGCGGCACGTGATGCGCGCTATCGGCGTGATTCCCAAAAGTGAAGGACAGCGGATTTGGAAGGCTTGGCGTTTTGGATGCTCGGGGCGCTGGCCGCCTTTGTCACGGGCTTGTCAAAGGGCGGGCTGTCGGCGTTCAGCATGCTGGCCGTGCCCTTGCTGGCGCTGGTCATCTCACCGGTGACAGCAGCGGGGCTGTTGTTGCCGGTGTTCTTGTTTTCGGACATTTTTGGGGTCTGGACCTACCGCCACGAATTTCGCCGCGACCTGCTGCGCATTGCGGCGGTGGGCACCGTGCTGGGGTGCGGCATCGGCTGGCTGACCGCGCATATCGTGTCGGACGATCTGGTGCGGGTGATCATCGGGACGATCGGCGCAAGTTTTGCGCTGAAATATCTGTTGGGCAGCGGCGCTGATGCGCCCAAACAATCCCCCACGTGGGGCAAAGGCGTGGTTTTGACCACCATTGCGGGGTTCACCAGTTTTGTCAGTCACGCAGGTGCCCCGCCTTGGCAGATGTGGGTCATGCCCCTGAAGCTGTCAAAGCTGGCCTTTGCGGGCACCACGACCATTGTTTTTGCGGTCATGAACGTGACCAAAATCGTGCCTTATTACTATTTGGGCCAATTCAGCGTCGATAATCTGGCCGTCGCGGGCAAGTTGTTCGTGCCCGCCGTCTTGGGTGTCTTTGTTGGCTATCAATTGACCCGCCGGCTGCCCGATCGCGTGTTCTTTGGCTTCGTGATCTGGGCGCTCTTGGCGGTATCGATCAAACTGATCTGGGACGGCGTCACCGGATAGGATGGGGGCGCTTAGGCGCCCTCATCGGTATTGGGCAGATCTTCGTTTAGGTTCTGGTACGCCTCACCGCTGGCCACAAGGCAGGTGGGCCCGCCCGGTTGGGTGACAGTGATGGTCCAGGTGCCTGTCTCGGTTGAGGCAAAGACTTCAACCACCGTGTTGTTGGATGACATCCCGATAGACTGACGACTTTCGCCGTAGCCCGCAGCAAGGCGTTCCACCACAACAGCATGTGGGCCGCAGTTGCGCGATTGCGCGGCGGGGGCGCTGGCCATCAGGGTGGCGGCACAGGTGAGGGCGATGATCTTGGCGTTCATTGGTCTCTCCTTCAGGGTTAATCTGGGGACAATCATGCGCCCGCACCGGTGCAAATAAGGTTAACGTGACCGCACGGTGGTGTTGCGCGGCCCCGATGTCCGCTGCGTTGCGGCATTTTGGGGTTGCAAGATGCGCAAAACTCTGACCCCTTTGGCGCAATAATATGTCGCAACGGAGTCGCCCCATGTCCCACCCCTACCGGTCCGCCCTCTACATCCCCGGCTCCAAACCCCGCGCGCTGGACAAGGCCCGTGGCCTGCCTGTGGATGTAATCCTCTTTGATCTTGAGGACGCGGTGTCGCCCGATGAAAAGGTCACGGCACGGGCCACATTGGCCGCAGAACTGGGCACTGGCGGCTACGGCCACCGGCTGCGCGTGGTGCGCATCAACGGGCTGGACACCCAATGGGGACGCGACGATGCCAAGGCCGCCCACACCATGGAGTGCGACGCGGTGCTTCTGCCCAAGGTCAATTCTGCCGCCGATGTGGATGCCCTTGCGGCGCTGACCGACAAACCCATCTGGGCGATGATGGAAACACCGCTGGGCGTGTTAAACGCCGCCCAGATCGCGGCCCACCCCCAGATCGAAGGCTTCGTTCTGGGCACCAACGATCTGGCCAAGGACCTTGGCACGCGCCACCGCGCAGATCGCGAACCGCTGCTGAGCGCGTTGCAGATGTGTCTGCTGGCCGCCCGCGCCCACGGGGTCGTGGCCGTTGATGGGGTCTACAACGCGTTCAAAGACGAAGAGGGGTTCAAGGTCGAATGCGAACAGGGCCGCGACATGGGCTTTGACGGCAAGACCCTGATCCACCCCGCGCAAGTGGCCATCGCCAACGCCGCCTTCGCCCCGACAGAGGCCGAAATCGACCTCGCCCAACGTCAAATCGCGGCCTTCGCGGAGGCCGAGGCCGCCGGGCAAGGTGTCGCCGTCGTCGACGGCAAAATCGTCGAAAACTTGCACATCGTGACCGCCCGCGCCACGCTGGCCAAAGCAAAGGCCATCGCGGAGGGTGAAGGGCAATGACACTTATAATTCTAGGACTGGTGATTTGGGCGGGGGTCCATTTTTGGAAACGGGCCGCACCGGGTCACCGTGCGTCTTTTGGGGACGCCGGTAAAGGCATCGTCGCGGGGGGATCGGTGTTGGCGATTGTCCTGATGGTGCTGGGCTACCGCTGGGCGGACGGGGCTGTCTATTGGGGGCGGGGCAACGGGCTGGTCTGGCTCAACAACCTGTTGATGGTCTTGGCGTTTTACCTCTTTGCGGCGTCCGGAAAAGGCACCCGCGTCACCCGCGCCATCAGGCATCCGCAACTGACTGCCGTGGTGGTCTGGGCGGTGGCACATCTGTTGGTCAACGGCGATGTCGCATCTTTCGTTCTGTTCGGCGGTATGGCCGTCTGGGCGCTGGCCGAAATGGTCGTCATCAACCGCGCGCAAGGCCCGCGCGGGGCCTATCACGCACCGCCCATCAAATCCGAAATCATCGCGGTCGTGGCCACTTTGGTCGTCACCGTCATCGTCATGCTTATTCATCACTGGCTGGGGGTCACACCATGGGGGTAATTTACCGATTTCTGACAGAGGACGACACATCCGCCTTTTGTCACAAAGTCTCTGACGCGCTGTCCAAAGGCTGGGTGCTGCACGGCGATCCCCAATACACCTTTGATCAGGCGAACGGCGTGCTGCGCTGCGGGCAGGCCGTCACCAAAGAAATCGACGCTGACTATTCCCCCGACATGAAACTGGGCCAACAATGACCAAGACAAACGCAGGGCATTTCTTCGAAGACTACCGCATCGGCCAGACGTTCCGTCACGGCCCCCTGCGCACCGTGGGCGAAGGCGAACGCGCGCTCTATCAGGCGCTTTACCCCACACGCTTTGCGGTGAATGTGTCCGACCCCTTGGCGCAAATCGTGGGCCTGCCGCGCGCGCCGATGGATGACATGATCGTGTTTCACAAGGTCTTTGGCGCGACTGTACCGGACATTTCCCTGAATGCGGTGGCGAATTTAGGCTACGCCGATCTGCGCTGGCTGCGGCCTGTCTATCCGGGTGACAGTCTGGGTGCGGTGACAGAAATCATTGGCCTCAAGGAAAACTCCAACGGCAAAACGGGCATCGTCTGGGTTCGCACGACCGGCATGAATGCTGCCGGTGAGGACGTGCTGACCTTCGTGCGCTGGGTCATGGTCCGCAAACGGGATGCGGCGGCACCGGCCCCCGATCCGGTCGTGCCCGATCTGCCGTCACATGTGGCAGCCGCCGGTCTGGCCGTACCCGCAGGCCTTGATTTCAGCGGCTATGACCAAAGCGGCGTGCGCGCCCCCCACCGGTTGGGTGATTATAAGGTGGGCGAAATCATCGACCACGTGGATGGCGTGACCCTGTCTGAGGCCGAACACATGATGGCCACGCGGCTGTGGCAGAACACCGCCAAGGTCCATTTTGACATCACTGCACGGCCCCAAGCCCAGCGGCTGATCTATGGCGGGCACATCATCTCCATGGCGCGCGCGCTGTCGTTCAACGGGCTTGAGGGGGCGGAGTTTATGGTCGCGATCAACGGTGGCGCCCATGCCAACCCCGCCTTTGCAGGCGATACCGTCCGCGCGTGGTCCGAAGTGTTGGAGACAGCAGACACCCCCGCACCCGGCGTCGGTGCCATCCGGTTGCGGCTCGTGGCGACAAAGGGCAGCGCTGCGGGTGTGCTGAAAGGCGAGGACGGCAAATATCACCCCGATGTGCTGCTCGACCTCGATTATTGGGCGCTGATGCCCGTCTAGCCCCCCCAACAGACCCGTGATTTTGCAGATCGGACCGGTGCGGCTAGGGTTATGCCATGAAACCCCTGTTGCTTGCCGGACTGATCGCCACTGCCGCCCCCGCAGCCCACGCCTGCGAGGTGGCATTGATGCTGGCGGTGGATGTGTCAGGGTCGGTGGATGGCGACGAATACCGCATCCAGATGGACGGCCTTGCCGCAGGTCTGACGGACCGCCGCGTCATGGCTGCACTGGTTGAGGGCAAGGCGCAGGTCGCCCTGATGCAATGGACTGGTACAGGCCGCCAGACGGTGGTGATCAACTGGACGCAAATGAACAGCCCCGATGATGTGGCCGCCTTTGCCTTTCAAGTCGCCACCGTGCCGCGCCTGTGGCGTGATTTCTCAACCGCAATCGGGGAGGCCATGCAGCTGGCGCTGCCCTATTTCGCCATCGTCGACGGGTGCAAACGCCACGTGATCGATATCTCAGGCGACGGGATCAGCAACGAAGGCAGCTTTCCCTCCGACCATTGGCCCGCGCTTGAGGCCGCAGGCGTGACCGTCAACGCGCTGGTCATCCAGAATTCCGGTTTCGATCTTACGACCTGGTTTGAAGACAACGTCATCATCGGGCCGGGGGCCTTTGCGGTGACGGCAAACGGGTTCGATGAATACCCCGAACAGATCATCCGTAAGCTTTACCGCGAACTGACGCAGGCTGTGGCAGAAAGCGACCAGTTTGTGATCACTAGAGAATAACGTGTGATCACAAACGTGAAAAAACCGCCCAACCGCGTCAAGATTCCGCACCCGTTACCGCTCACGCGCCGTGACAAGACCGCAGATTGCGTTAAAAGAAACGTAAGACCTGTCACGGCATAGCCGCATGTGACCAAGCCTAAGGGAACCGATATGGCCGATGTTAATCGGGGCAACCGCCCCCTGTCTCCTCACTTGATGATCTATCGCCCGCAGTGGACGTCGATTTCATCGATCTTCGTGCGCATCACGGGCAACGCGCTGATCGTTGGCGCGCTTTTGGCCGTGTGGTGGTTCGCGGCGCTGGCATCAGGGCCTGAGGCGTATGCCCGCGCCAACGGGTTCATCACCAGCTGGTTTGGCGATCTTGTCATGCTCGGCTCTGTGGCCTGCATCTGGTATCACACGCTGGGCGGCATCCGGCACCTGATCTGGGACAGCGGCCACATGCTGGACGTCGAGAGATCCGAACTTTTCGCCCAGGCGATGGTTGTTGGCACGGTGTTGCTGACGATCTTCACCGTCATCGTACTTTAAGGGGGCAGGGCAATGGCATTTCTGACTGACCGCAAACGCGCTGCGGGCCTTGGCTCCGCGAAATCCGGGACCGAACACCACTGGCAGATGATGGTGTCGTCGGTGGCCCTTGTGGGGCTCATCCCTTTGTTTGTTTTCACCTTCGGCTACGCGCTGGGCATGTCCTATGAAGACGCGGCCGCCTACTACCAGCGGCCGTTCCCGGCCATTGTCGGCATCCTGACATTGCTGGTGGGCTTCCTGCACTTCAAAGGTGGCGTGCAAACACTGATCGAGGACTACGTCCATGGTTTCGCCCGCAAGGCGCTGATCATCGGGTCCATCTGCCTCAGCTACGCCGCGGCGGCTGCTGGCGTTTTCGCAATCGTGCGGATTGCACTTTAAGAATTTCGAGGTCTGAACAATGGCTGAATACGAATATGAAACCCACGAATATGATGTCGTGGTTGTGGGCGCTGGTGGCGCCGGTCTGCGGGCAACGCTGGGCATGGCCGAACAGGGCCTGCGCACGGCCTGTATCTCCAAGGTGTTCCCGACACGGTCCCACACGGTTGCAGCACAAGGCGGCATCGCGGCGTCCTTGGGCAACATGGGGCCTGATAGCTGGCAGTGGCATATGTACGACACCGTCAAAGGGTCGGACTGGTTGGGTGATACGGACGCGATGGAATACCTCGCCCGCGAAGCCCCAAAGGCGGTCTACGAGTTGGAACACTACGGCGTGCCGTTTTCGCGCACCGAAGAGGGCAAGATCTATCAGCGTCCTTTCGGTGGCCACACCACCGAATTTGGCGAAGGCCCCGCCGTGCAGCGCACCTGTGCCGCCGCCGACCGGACCGGCCACGCGATCCTGCACACGCTTTATGGTCAGTCGCTGAAACAGCAGGCGGAATTCTACATCGAATATTTCGCCATCGACCTGATCATGTCCGACGATGGCGTCTGTACCGGCGTCGTCTGCTGGAAACTCGACGATGGCACGATGCATGTCTTCAACGCCAAAATGGTCGTGCTGGCCACCGGCGGTTATGGCCGCGCCTATTTCTCCGCCACGTCTGCGCACACCTGCACCGGTGACGGCGGCGGCATGGTGGCCCGCGCTGGGCTGCCGCTGCAGGACATGGAATTCGTGCAATTCCACCCCACGGGCATCTACGGTTCCGGCTGTTTGATCACCGAAGGCGCGCGCGGCGAAGGCGGTTATTTGACCAATTCCGAGGGTGAGCGGTTTATGGAACGCTATGCGCCCAACTACAAAGACTTGGCCCCGCGTGACTACGTGAGCCGCTGCATGACCATGGAAATCCGCGAAGGACGCGGTGTGGGGGCAGGGGGCGATCACATCCACCTGAACCTCAACCACCTGCCAAAAGAAGCACTGGCCGAACGTCTGCCGGGCATCTCCGAATCGGCCAAGATTTTCGCAGGCGTCGACGTCACGAAAGAACCGATCCCCGTATTGCCCACCGTGCACTACAACATGGGCGGCATCCCCACGAATTATTATGGTGAGGTCCTCAGCCCCACCAAAGAAGACCCCAACCGCGTGGTCCCCGGCCTGATGGCTGTGGGTGAAGCGGGCTGTGCATCGGTGCATGGCGCGAACCGTCTGGGGTCAAACTCCCTCATCGATTTGGTGGTCTTTGGCCGTGCGGCGGCGATCCGCGCCGGTGACGTGGTGGACCGCAACGCAGCGATCCCGTCCACGCACAAGGCCTCTGTCGACAAAGCCTTCGACCGCTTTGACGGTCTGCGGCACGCGGACGGCGGCACAACCACGGCTGAACTGCGCCTTGATATGCAAAAGGCGATGCAGGAAGACGCGGCGGTGTTCCGCACCAACGAAACCCTCAAAGAGGGTGTCGAAAAGATGACCGCCATCGCGGGCAAGGAAAGTGATTTGAAAGTCACCGACCGCAGCCTTGTGTGGAACTCCGACCTGATGGAAACGCTGGAACTCACGAACCTGCTGCCCAACGCGCTGGCTACCGTGGCCGGGGCCGAGGCCCGCAAGGAAAGCCGTGGCGCCCATGCGCACGAGGATTACACCACCCGCGACGACGAAAACTGGCGTGTCCATTCAATCGCGCACGTCGACGGCGCGGATGTGAAACTCAGCTACCGCCCTGTGGTCACCGACCCGCTGACGACCGAGGCCGAAGGCGGCATCGAGATGAAGCGCATCGCCCCGAAAGAGCGCACGTTCTGATGTGGCGCGCAGCCCCTGTCCTGCTGCTCCTCGCGGCCTGCACGCCCCCGCCCGTTGACCCGGTGCGGGTGGCGGAAATCTGCGAAGACCGCGCGCGGGCCGCGCAAGGCCCGACCGGCAGTGTTACAGTGGGCACCAATAGCAGAACGGGCGGCTTTGGTGGCGTTCAGGTGGGGGTGTCGTCCGATTTCCTCACTGGTCGCGATCCGCTGGAGGTCTACACTGACTGCGTGTTTGACCGCACCGGCGCCGAGCCCATCCGCCCGCCCGTGCTGCGCTGATTTGAATTGGAGACCCAGATGACCAAATCCTTCGCCTTTCTCGCCGCTGCCGCCCTGACTTTGTCCGCCTGTGACGTGGTCGAAACCGCAGCCGTGGACACAGGCCGTGACGCCGCCCGCGCTGTCGTGGGGCCGATTGTGGCCGACACCGTGCCCGGTGCCGCCGGGCAAGTGCTGACCAATTGCATCATCGACAACGCCAGCGGGCAGGAACTGCTGACGCTGGCCGCAGGCGGTGCCTCGCCCGACAATATCACGCTCGTGTCCAATATTCTTGCCCGCACCGAAACCGTGGCCTGCGCCACGTCGGGCCTGACCTGATCCAGAAAAGGAGCCACCAGCCATGGTTCAACTGACACTGCCCAAGAATTCCCGCATGACGACCGGCAAAACATGGCCGCGTCCTGAAGGGGCGAACAATCTGCGCAAGGTGCAGATTTATCGCTGGAACCCCGACGACGGGCAAAACCCGCGTCTGGACACGTATTTTGTGGATATGGACAGCTGCGGCCCGATGGTTCTGGACGCGCTGATCAAGATCAAGAACGAGATTGACCCAACGCTGACCTTCCGCCGGTCTTGCCGCGAAGGCATTTGCGGATCCTGCGCCATGAACATCGACGGCATCAACACGCTGGCCTGCATCTACGGCATGGATGAAATCAAGGGCGACATCAAAATCTATCCGCTGCCGCACATGCCGGTGGTCAAGGATTTGATCCCCGACCTGACGCACTTCTACGCCCAGCACGCGTCCATCATGCCGTGGCTGGAAACCAAGACGAACCGCCCCGCGAAAGAGTGGAAACAGTCGATCGCGGACCGCAAAAAGCTGGACGGTCTGTATGAATGCGTCATGTGCGCGTCCTGTTCGACGTCCTGCCCGTCGTATTGGTGGAACGGCGACCGCTATCTTGGGCCAGCCGCCTTGCTGCACGCCTACCGCTGGATCATCGACAGTCGTGATGAGGCCACGGGGGAGCGTCTGGACGATCTGGAAGATCCGTTCAAACTCTACCGTTGCCACACGATCATGAACTGCGCCAAGACCTGCCCCAAGGGCCTGAACCCGGCTGCAGCCATTGCGCACATCAAGAAAATGATGGTCGAACGCACCGTCTGATGGCGGGCCTGATCCAAAGGTGCGCTTCCGCGCGTTTTTGGGGATTGAAAGTTGAAAGGCGACGCTTCCCAATGGGGGGCGTCGCCTATGGCTTTTGTGGAGTTTAGGTATTTTTGAACCAGAGAAAGGCAGGTCAGTCTGCGAAGGCGGCCTTGAGGGCGATTTCGACCATATCCCCAAAACTGCGTTCGCGTTGGTCAGAGGGCAGGTCTTCGGACGTCAGAAGATGGTCGGAGACGGTCATGACGGCCAGCGCGCGGCGGCCGTAGCGCGCGGCGAGGGTGTAGAGTTCGGCGGCCTCCATTTCGACGCCGAGGATGCCATGCCGTTGCATGGCCTCATTCAGGTCGGGGCGTTCGTCATAGAACGTGTCCGAGGAATAGATGCCCCCCACATGGGTCGCCACATCAAGGGTTTTAGAGGCGGCGACGGCGGCCTCCAGCAGGCCGTAATCGGCGCAGGGGGCAAAGTTGAGGTCGCGGAAAATGCTGGAGGACGGCGTGCCATATGTCGTGGCGGTCATGGCGATGACGATATCGCGCAGTTTGATCTGTGGTTGCATCGCCCCGCAGGATCCAATCCGGATCAGGGTCTGGACGTCGAAGTCACGGATCAATTCATTGGCGTAGATCGACATGGACGGCATCCCCATGCCGGAGCCTTGGATGGTGACGCGATTGCCGTTCCACAGCCCCGTGAACCCCAGCATCCCGCGCACTTCGTTGATGCACCGCGCGTCTGTCAAAAAGGTCTCTGCCGCCCATTTGGCGCGGTAGGGATCGCCCGGCATCAAGACGGTGTCTGCAATGTCATCTTTGGCGGCGCCGATGTGGATGGTCATGATCAGGGGTCCTTGTCTGGAAACGATTTCCCTTCCTAAGACCAGCCGGTGTCATGTTCAATGCGACGGATTTTACCACTTGAGGCAGGAGGGCGCGACTGGCACGGTGCCGGCAAACACATGGAGGACATGCGATGAAATGGGCAGCTGTTGTGCTTTTGGGATTGCCGGGTTTGGCCGCGGCGCAAAGTATCGATGAAGAGGCCCTTATGCGCGCCACCTTGGATGATCTGAACATTCGGTCCATCGCGGAAGGCATCGAGTTTTGCGGCTACGTTGGGTTCATTGCCGATGGTGAATTGGCTGTTTCACCACCCACAGCAGGCGATGAAAGCAGCTGTCTGGCCGATGATCCGACCAATCTGGATCTGATCGTTGCCTCCTATCACACCCACGGGGATTTCTCGACCGACTACAGTTCTGAGACGCCCAGCGGGACGGATATGGAAGGCGACGAAGAGGAAGGCATCGACGGTTGGGTCAGCACGCCGGGGGGGCGGCTTTGGTACATCGATACCACCGACATGGTGACGTTTCAGGTGTGCGGAATTGGCTGCCTCGCGCAGGATCCCAATTTCGTCGCAGGAGACGACGGTTTTATTGCCGAAGAATACTCCTACGACGCATTGGTGGAACGTCTGAACTGATCAGATCGCCATGCTGTCAGGGGATGCGCCGGCCTCCACAGCAGCTTTGTACCATTCCGGTTTGCGGCCCTTGCCGGTCCATGTCTGGCTTTTGTCCGCAGGGTTTGCGTATTTGGGTACGGATTTTGTTTTCGGCGCCTTTTTGCGTGGCGCGGCGGTCTTGGCATTTCCGGCCAAGACGTCTTCGACAGTCAGCCCGTGCGATGCGGCGAGCTTTTCCATCTCCTGCCGGACTTTCTTGACCTCTTGTTTTTGAATGCGGTTCAGCGCCTTTTCGACGTCCTTCGCTAATTTCTCGAGGTCTTTTTTCGACATATTTTTAAGATCAATTGCCATTGGTCTTATCCTTCAAGTGTCCCAATTCATTTGTAGCATGTCAGAAAACATACCCGTAAGCGCAAGTGCGAAACAAAGAATTCCTGTACTTTAATACACAATGACCCAACGTTCATGGATTAACGTCGTTTGGTATAAACAAGATCGGCGGATTTATTCCGCAGCAACAGCCGATGGATCGGCCAAATCGACAATATCATTCATGATACGGTTCAATTCGAAATCCTTGGGCGTATAGACGCGGGCCACGCCCATCGCACGCAATCTGTCGGCGTCGTCATCGGGAATAATACCGCCGACGACAACGGGCACATGGGACAATCCTTGGGCGCGCATTTTGTCCATCATGTCGGTCACCAACGGAATGTGAGACCCCGACAAAATGGACAGGCCGACCACATGGGCGTCATCGCGGCGCACGGCTTCGATGATTTCATCGGGCGTTAGGCGAATACCCTCATAGGTGATATCCATGCCGCAATCGCGGGCGCGCGCCGCGATTTGTTCCGCGCCATTGGAATGGCCATCAAGGCCGGGTTTTCCCATGAGAAATTTCAGTTTCCGCCCCAGCTGTGATGACACAGCGGACACGCGGTCGCGGATATCATCCAGTCCTTCGGTGCGGTTGGACGGGTTGTGGGACACGCCCGTGGGGGCGCGGTATTGGCCAAAGGCCTGCCGGATGACCTCAGCCCATTCGCCCGTGGTCACACCCGCCTTTGCGGCCTGAATAGACGGCCCCATGATGTTGGTGCCGTCCAGTGCGGCCGCCTTCAGGGCGGCCAAAGCCTCCGTCACCGCTTGGGCGTCGCGCCCGTCTTTCCATGCGCCCAGCCGGTCCAGCTGATCGGCCTCGGCCTCTGGGTCGCTGACCATGATCGCGTCATCGCCTGCTGTCAGGGGGGACGGTTCCCCGTTTTGGTATTTGTTGACGCCGACAACGGTCGTCTCCCCGGCCTCAATCCCGCCAATCCGGGCGGCGTTGCTTTCGACCAAACGCGCCTTCATATATTCGATCTTTTCTTGCGCATTGGCCATCGCATCCAATTGCGCCAATTCCGCCCGCGCGCCGTCCTTTAATTCCGCGACTTTGCGTTCCACGGCGGGATTGCCTTCGAACAAATCGTCGTATTCCAGAAGGTCCGTTTCAAACGCCAGAATTTGCTGCATCCGCAAAGACCATTGTTGATCCCACGGGCGCGGCAATCCCAGTGCCTCATTCCATGCAGGCAATTGCACTGCACGGGCGCGGGCATCTTTGGACAGCGTCACGGCCAGCATTTCAATCAAAATACGGTAGACATTGTTTTCGGGCTGCTGTTCGGTCAGCCCCAATGAATTGACCTGCACACCATAACGGAAACGGCGGAATTTGGGGTTGTCGACGCCGTAGCGGTCCTGACAAATTTCATCCCACAATTCGACGAAGGCGCGCATTTTGCACATCTCGGTCACAAACCGGATACCGGCGTTTACGAAAAACGAAATGCGCCCGACCATGGCGGGGAAATGTTCGGCGGGCACCTTGCCTTTCAGATCGTCCAACACGGCAATGGCTGTGGCCAGCGCGAAAGACAGCTCCTCCTCCGGCGTGGCACCGGCCTCTTGCAGGTGGTAGGAACAGACGTTCATCGGGTTCCATTTGGGCAGGTGTTCGCGGGTATAGGCGGCCACGTCCGTAATCATCCGCAAGGACGGCTCGGGCGGGCAGATATATGTCCCGCGGCTCAGGTATTCCTTGATGATGTCGTTCTGGACCGTACCCTGCAGCGCGGACACATCCGCGCCCTGTTCCTCCGCCACGGCAATATACAGCGCCAGCAACCACGGGGCCGTCGCATTGATCGTCATGGATGTGTTCATCTGCTCCAGCGGGATATCGTTGAACAAGGCGCGCATATCGCCCAAATGGCAGACCGGCACGCCAACTTTGCCGACCTCACCCCGTGCCAAGACATGATCGCTGTCATATCCCGTTTGCGTCGGCAGATCGAAGGCCACGGACAGGCCCGTCTGCCCTTTGGCCAGATTGCCCCGGTACAATGCGTTGGATGCCTTGGCGGTCGAATGACCGGCATAGGTGCGGAACAACCAAGGACGGTCGGCTTTGCGGTCTGTCTGTGTCTGGGTCATGGCGGGCCTCGTGAATCGGGTGGCGCAATTTTATTACTTGAACGATGGGGTATCCGAAAGATTATACCCTTGTCAACGCGCCGCACTGCGGCATGACCCCATTTACGCTTGCGTCTTTCCCTGCCACGGTCCCCCCATGACAACGCCCATCGCCATTCCACTGTGGCTCCTTATTTTGATGGTCCTCTTCGCGGCGGTGACGTTTGCGTCGCATTTCCTGTTTCCTTCTGTCCGCTGGTTTTTCCGTCGTCGGGCCGAACGGGTGGTGGCGCGCGTCAACGAACGGCTGCAAAAACCTATTGAGCCGTTCAAGCTGGCCCGCCGCTACGACACGATCCAGCGGCTGGTCTATGACCCCGAGGTCAGCAAAGCCATCAACGACTACGCCCAAGCCACGGGCAAACGCGAAGACGTGGCCTTTGAAAAAGCGCGTCACTACGCCCGCGAAATCGTGCCGTCCTTCAGCGCCACGGCCTATTTTTCTTTCGGGATGCGCGCGGCCAAATGGCTGTCGCGGTTTTTGTACCGTTTGCGCGTGGGCCAATTCGACCGCGCGGAATATGAAGCGATTGATCCCGACGCCACGGTCGTCTTTGTGATGAACCATCGCAGCAATATGGATTACGTGCTGGTCACCTATCTGGTCAGCCGCGCCTCGGCGTTGTCCTATGCGGTGGGCGAATGGGCGCGGGTCTGGCCCCTGTCGTCGATCATCAAAATGATGGGCGGCTACTTCATCCGCCGCAAATCCCGCCGTCAGGAAGAAAGCGGGGAGCTCTACCGCAGGGTCCTTGCCCGCTATGTCCAGATGGCGACCGAAGGCGGCGTGACCCAAGCGGTCTTTCCCGAAGGCGGGCTGTCGCTGGATGGCAAACTGGCGCGGCCCCGACTTGGTATCCTCAGCTACATCATCGACGATTTCGACCCCGAGGGGCGCGATGTGGTCTTTGTGCCCGTGGCGCTGAACTACGACCGTGTGCTGGAAGACCGGTTTCTTATTCAGGCCGATAAATCAGGCGTCCGCCGGTTCCGACCCCCTCTGTTCACCGTGTTGGGCGGCGTCGTGGGCTACCTCTGGGCCCGCCTGCGCCGCAAGATGACAACCTTCGGCACAGCCAACGTCAGCTTCGGCGCGCCGCTGTCGTTGCGTGATTTCGCCAACAGCCGTGATGGCGACACCAAAGCTTTGGGCGAAGAACTGATGACGCGCATCGCAGACGTAATCCCCGTCGTGCCCGTCCCGCTGGTGTGCCGCGCCTTGATAAACGGGGCCACAACCCAAGCCGACATCGCGTCTGCGATCACACAAGACCTTAATGTAATGCCCGCCGGTCTGCGCAAACCCCAGCGTGACGGCGCGCAACTGGCTGATGATGGCCTTGCGATCTTGCGGCGGCGCGGGCTGGTCACGGGGGAGGGGGCCTTGACCATCGCGACAGGTCAGGACGACGTCATCACCTATTACGCGAACACCATCGCCCATCATTTTTCCTGACCTTTTGGTCAAAGTCTGGAAATTCTGACTTGGTCGATCACGGATGCGTGACCTAAGGTCAACTCACGACAGATAAAGAGGGGATACCACATGTCATTTCATTTTAAATCATTCGCCATCGTTGCCGCCGCCGCCACAGCACTGGCCGCATGTCAGCCCACGACGACCACAACAACCACCGTTGTCAGCGCGAACAAAAACGTCCTGATCGTCAACAATACGGGCCGCACGATCTGGCGGTTCTATGGGTCTCCAACGAATGTAAACAGCTGGGAAGAAGACATTCTTGGCGCGGACATCCTGCCCGCAGGCCAGCGTGTGAATGTCAACTTCGCCGACGGCCGCAGCGTGTGCAGCTATGACATGAAGGCGGAATTTCAGGATGGGACCTCAATCGTGAAGAACAACATCAACGTCTGCGCGGTCTCTACGGTGTCTTTCCCTTAAACCTGCGCTGCATCGCGGCGGACATAAAATTACAAAAATGTCCGCCGCAAGGTTGCATTATTTCTCAGCCATCTCTAATTCTTGCTCCAACGCGCTGATTCTGCGGCGCGGCAATCGGAGCTTTGAACGGAGATGAGCGATATGGCCCTCGACACCCAGAAACATGCCGCAACTGCGAATGCGCCTGTAAAAGACCTCTATGAGATGGGTGAAATCCCCCCCATGGGCCACGTGCCAGCGCAGATGTACGCCTGGACCATCCGCCGCGAACGCCACGGGGAGCCTGACAAGGCGTTTGAAGTCGAAGTCGTCGACACGCCCACCCTCGACAGCAACGAAGTGCTCGTTTTGGTCATGGCCGCCGGCGTGAACTACAACGGCGTCTGGGCCGGTCTGGGTCAGCCGATCAGCCCCTTTGACGGACACGGCGCGCCCTATCACATCGCGGGGTCTGATGCCTCCGGCATCGTTTGGGCCGTGGGCGACAAGGTGAAACGGTGGAAAGTCGGCGACGAAGTCGTGGTGCATTGCAACCAAGACGACGGCGATGATGAGGAATGCAACGGCGGCGATCCGATGTTCTCGACCTCGCAACGCATCTGGGGCTACGAAACCCCCGACGGGTCGTTTGCGCAATTCACCAACGTGCAGGCCCAGCAGCTGATGCCGCGCCCCACGCACCTGACATGGGAAGAAAGTGCCTGCTACACGCTGACGCTGGCCACCGCCTACCGGATGCTGTTCGGCCACGAACCCCATGACCTCAAGCCCGGCCAAAACGTGCTGGTCTGGGGGGCCTCTGGCGGCCTTGGGTCCTACGCGATCCAGCTGATCAACACCGCAGGGGCCAACGCCATCGGTGTGATCTCGGACGAGGATAAGCGAGATTTCGTCATGGGGCTGGGCGCCAAGGGCGTCATCAACCGCAAGGATTTCAACTGCTGGGGCCAACTGCCCACGGTCAACACCCCTGAATATAAGGAATGGTTCACCGAAGCGCGCAAATTCGGCAAAGCCATCTGGGACATCACCGGCAAGGGCAACAACGTCGACATGGTGTTCGAACATCCCGGTGAATCGACCTTCCCCGTCTCCACGCTGGTCTGCAAAAAGGGCGGCATGGTTGTGATTTGTGCGGGCACCACGGGCTTCAACTGCACCTTTGACGTTCGCTACATGTGGATGCACCAGAAACGCCTTCAGGGCTCGCATTTCGCGCACCTCAAACAGGCGTCTGCGGCCAACAATCTGATGGTCGAACGTCGTCTTGACCCCTGCATGTCCGAGGTCTTCCCATGGGATCAACTGCCCGACGCGCACACCAAAATGCTGCGCAATGAACACAAGCCCGGCAACATGTCCGTGCTGGTTCAGGCCCCAACGACCGGCCTGCGCACCCTCGAAGACGTGATTGCCGCAAAGGGCTAAACGCGCCCGCGCATGGTAAATGAAAGGCCACCGAGGGCACCCTCGGTGGCCTTTTGCCCCTTGTCCCCGTTGCCGTCCCGTCCGGTGTCGTTCAGAAAATTCTCCCAACGGGGCCTTGGACCTGTGTCACAAACGGAGGTCCCCATGGGCGGACCGCGCATCGTGTTCCATCTGGGACGTCACAAGACCGGAACGTCGTCGCTGCAAAACCTCATGCACAGCAATCGCGCTGTGCTGGCTGATCGCGGCGTGCTCTACCCGCTGTCCGGCCTGCGCGATCAGCCATGGATCGGGTGCCGCCACAACGGGTTGGTCTACAACACCCCCGCCCGCACAGCACAGGCCCACGACGCCCTCATCCGCGAATCCGCACCAGCGGTTGCGACCAGATCGTGGTGTCGTGCGAAGGATGGAGCCTGCCTGCCAATCACCATGTCCTCACCCTGCTGATCCGCCGCCTGCAAGACGCTGGCATGACAGATCTGTCCGGCGTTCTGGTGCTGCGCAATTCCACGCGCTTTGCCGTCAGCTTTTACCGCGAATTCATCATCAACCAGGGGGCCACAGACCCCTTTGCGCGGGTTCTCAAGGCCACGGACGGGCGGTTCGATCCGCTGTATGTGGTGGACCAAATGCATCGCAGTTTTGACGGGCGGCTGACCCTTCTGCGGTTTGAAGACCACGATGATATCGTGCCCCCGCTGCTCGCTGCGGCTCAGATTGACCCATCGGGCCTGACCCCGCTGGCCAGCCGAACCAATGTGCGTGCCACCGTCGCGCTTGAGGGTGAAGTCACGCGCCACATGAACAAGATCGGCGTCCCGGACCCACAGCGCGCGGATATTGTGACGGCAGCCCCAGCCATCTGGGGCGGACAGGCGTGGACCGAACGGTTTGACGGTGACCTGCCCGCCGCGCCGCCCGCCTATCACGCCCGTGTGCAAACCGCGACGGGCTGGTCGGATCAAGAGGTCGCGTCGCTGTTGGATGTGCCTGCCATTGTGGGTGACCCGATCAGCGATATCACCGGCAAAATCCGGCGGCATGTGCGCCAGATGGCGGGGCGGGGCTAGGCCGCGCGCAGCCCCTCTGCCAACCGTGCGGCGAATCACTGATCGCGGTTTGCGACCATCGGGCCCGAAAACGGGGCCCCTTTAATCAACACTTTAGCGAAAACACTCCTCCCCATTTATAGCGGGGTGTTTTCAGCGGGTATGGGGACCCCCCTAAATCGTGAGAAAGTGACGTGTTGGCCCTGAAAAGCCCCCCGGTCACCACTCACGTTAACCTTTCGTTAACCCCTCACAAGGAGACTCTTTCATGGGACAGAAATGGATCATCGACGTACTCGCTGACCTACGCGCATTCGCTGACCAGAACGGGTTGCCTCTGCTGGCGCACCAGCTTGATGTGACCTCGACTGTTGCGCAGGCTGAGATTGCCTCGATGCTTGAGGGGGCGCCGCGTGCGGCGAATGCGAATGCAAGGCAATCTGCGTCAACACTTGGCGACACTCGAACAGGCCACGGAACTTAGCGCGCTTCAGGCCACAACCGAAGCGCTGCGCGACCATTATCAGGTCGCCCATCTGGGATATCACTGGGTTTCTGCGGACGGTGAACAATACGGCTGCGGGACCTATTCGATCGAATGGATCACTGAATATGTGACCAACGATTATGTCCGCATCGACCCCGTCATCATCGGCTGTTTCCAACGGTTTCACCCCGTGGATTGGAAAGAACTCGACTGGTCCAGCAAACCCGCCATCGCCTTTCGCACCAAAGCGATTGACGCCGGCGTGGGCAACCAAGGCTATTCCATCCCCATCCGCGGCCCGTCCGGCCAGTTCGCGCTGTTTTCCCTGTCTCACAACGCGCGCGACGACGACTGGGCCGCCTTCACCGAAAAGCACCGCCGCGATCTGATCCTGTGCGCCCATTCGTTCAATCAAAAGGCGCTCGAGATTGAGGACAAGCGCCGCCCCGATCCCGTCAAACCCCTGTCGGGCCGTGAGGTCGATGTGCTGACCTATCTGGCCATGGGCTATTCGCGCGGTCAGGTGGCGCAAACGCTGTCGCTGTCCGAACACACCCTGCGCGCCTATATCGAAAGCGCGCGGTTCAAACTGTCCGCCACCAACACCATGCACGCCATCGCCCGCGCCGTGTCCGAAGGGCACATCATCATGGGTGGTGCGGCCCGTGCGGCCACCGGCAACTGGCCCGGCCGCGACCCCGTGCAAGCGGCGGAATAGCCCCCGCGCAACACCCCACCGCACGGTGGTCAAACACAGCGTTAAACCAGCCCCCCTAGGGTCTTCATCACACGGATGGAGGCCCTGCAATGCTACGTTACCTTTACGGATCACAACTCGACACGTACCCGAAACTCGCGGACACGATGTTTCGCGACCGCGCCGCACAGTTCAAAGACCGCCTGAAATGGGATGTCGCCGTTGATGCCCAAGGCTATGAACGCGATGAATACGACGCCCAAGACCCCCTTTATGTGATCTGGCAAAAGGCCGATGGCTGCCACGGCGGGTCCATGCGGTTTTTGCCCACCATGGGACCGACCATGGTCAACGATCACTTCAGCGGCGTGATGGACGGCGACACCGTGCATAGCCCCTATATCTGGGAATCCACGCGGTTTTGTCTGTCCCAAGGCAGCGAAAGTCGCGTGGCGGCGGCACTGGTTTTGGGCGGCATCGAAATCGGGCGTGGGTTTGGCATCACCCAATGTGTGGGCGTGTTTGACGCCCGCATGGTCCGCATCTACCGCATGATCGGATCCTGCCCTGACATTCTGGGAAGCTCCGGCACTGGCGCTGCCAAGATCAGCGTCGGCCTGTGGACGTTCGACCCCGCCGACCGCGTGTCCGTTCTGACCCGCGCGCGCATCTCATCGGCGCTCTCTGAACACTGGTACGCCCGCGCCTTTGGCGACCGGCCTGCAAAATTGCTGGCCCGCGCGGCCTAACCGCTGGCACCCGCGGCGCGGCGCAGATAGTGTCGCGCCATGTCGCTTCCCGCCCTTACCCTTTCCGACGATCAGGCCGATGCCTGGGACGCCGTGTCCGACCTTTTGGGCGCCGCAGGCATTGACCTGCTTGAGGGCACAACGCTGCCCCCCAAGGACGACCCCGACAATTCGACCCTCGCGATCCTCGGCAAGGCCGGCAGCGGTAAAACCCTGCTGCTGGCGGAACTCTACCGCGCGCTGCAAAACGCAGGCGTCGATGTGGTCTCAGGCGATTGGGAAGGCCGCAAACGCCGCGACCGGCGCACGCTGGCGATCCTTGCCCCGACCAACAAAGCGGCCTCCGTTCTGCGCACGCGGGGCGTGCCCGCGACGACGATCCACCGCATCCTCTACACGCCGGTCTATGATCCCGAATACGAAAAAATCGCGGAATGGCTGGCAGGGCAGGGGGACAAGCCCGAAATCGAGGGCCTGACCGACGTGGCCCTTGATCGCGCCTACGACAGCTTTCAGAAAAACACCTCCGTGCCCGCAGCCCTTGCCGCCGCTGGCCTGCGCGGGTCCGATTTCATAACCGGCTGGAAACGCCGCGAAGACCCGCTGGACATCGGCTTTGTGGACGAATCCTCAATGCTGGACGCCAAACAGTTCGAGGATCTGAAAGACATTTTTCCCACCTTGGTCCTGTTCGGGGACCCCGCCCAGTTGCCCCCCGTCAAGGCTGAGGGCGGCAAAATGGTCTTCGACACGCTGCCCGAAAGCCGCCAGCGTGTCCTTAGTCGCGTGCACCGTCAAACCGCCGACAACCCGATCCTTGATCTGGCCCATGCGCTGGCTGATCCGCAGGTCGATTTCTATGCCTTTGAAAAACTGGTGGCCGAGGCCGCCCAAAAGGACGACCGCGTCGTCATGGCCCAGCGGGTCGAAAGCGATCTGATGGCGCGCAGCCCCTGCCTTGTGTGGCGCAACGCCACCCGCATCAAATTGATCCACGCCTTCCGCAACGCCTTTGGCGCGCCACCTGATGAATTGTTGGAGGGCGAGCCGCTGATCTGCGACGGCATTGAACTGCCCATGAAACACCGCAAAAAGCGCCTTGATCTTGAGGCGCGTGGCCTCATCAAAGGGGCGCAGGTCATCTACCTTGGGCCAGGTCGCAAACCGGGCTTCAGCCGCCTGCACGTCATGGGCGCCGAGGACCCGCAGGTCAGCGCGGCCAGCATCGTGAAAATCGAACTGGAAGGCGACGAAGAACCCTTCATCCCCTTCGCCGCTCGCATGGGGGCCACGTTCCTGCACGGGGCCGCCGTGACGATCCACAAGGCGCAAGGATCGCAATGGGACACGGTGCAGGTTTTTGCACCCGACATCTATGCCGCCTCGCGCATGGGGCGGGTTGAAGCGGGGCAACCGCTGTGGAAACGGCTGGCCTATGTGGCGATCACGCGGGCGGAAAACCGGCTGTGCTGGGTGGTGCGCAACCGTCTGGCCCGCCCCAGCGGGCTGCTGAGCACCGACGATCTGCGCGCGCCCTCGGTGCCGCTTGAACTCACCGCGGAGGAGACATGAAAACCCTGATCGTCACCGGTGCCAGCAGCGGCATCGGCCGCGCCGTGGCCGAAAAATTCCTCACCGAAGGGTGGACCGTGGGCCTTGTGGCCCGCCGCGCAGAAGCGCTTGAAACGGTTGCCGCAGGCCATGACACGGCGCTTGTCCTGCCCTGCGATGTCACCGATCCGCAGGCCGTCGCGGCCACGTTCAAACAGGTCCAGTCCCAGACCGGCAGGCTGGATTGCCTGTTCAACAACGCAGGTATTTTCACCCCCGCCGCCCCCATCGATGAAGTTCCGGTGGACGACTGGCTGCAAGCGGTGAACGTTAATTTGACGGGCATGTTCCTGTGTGCGCGCGCGGCCTTTGGCCTCATGCGCCACCAGTCGCCGCACGGCGGGCGGATCATCAACAACGGCTCAATCTCCGCCCAGACCCCGCGTGAGGGGTCGGCCCCCTATACGGCCACGAAACACGGCGTCACGGGGCTGACCAAGACCCTCGCCCTTGATGGGCGACCCTTTGATATTGCCGCCAGCCAGATCGACATCGGCAACGCCCAAACCGAATTGCTGCAAGGGATCATCGACCGCGCCGTGGCCGCCGGCGACACGCCCCCACCGGTGATGGAGGTCGATCTGGTGGCCGATGCGGTGTGGCACATGGCCGGCCTGCCCTTGCACGCAACGACCCTGTTCCAGACCATTATGGCGACAAAAATGCCCTTCGTCGGGCGGGGGTAGCACATCCTCATCTGAGGATGTGTCCTCAGAGTTTCATTTGAAACTCTGCTACCGTTGGAAAATGCGAAATACGGCGGAGGCCAGCCAACCGGCGGCAATGGCAATCGCCAGGGACATCAACCCGTACAGCAACGGCTGATTGCGCGACATTTCAAACAGGAGCCTTTCCAGCCCCGCCTTGAAGACGGCGATTTCGGTCTCATAGGTGTCGACCACAGCGCCATCGCGGGTGATGAAGATACGCGCGCTGTAGGCGCCTTCGGTCAGGGCTGCAGGCAAGGTGATCTGGCCACGAAAGAGCGTCTCTTCCTCCACATCCACCTGCCCTTCCAGCCGCTGATACAGCCCCGATCCCGACCGAATACGGATGATCGCGTCGGAAAAACTCTCCGCATCGGTGACGCTGTCCGGCGCGCCCACAGACCGGATCACGCGGGGGATGGATATAGAGTGGCGCAGATCCTCAACCGCCGACAGGCTGTCGGCCAAGGGGGCAGAGGTCGCGACCGCATAGAACGACGGCGCGCTATCCACCTCAACCGCATCGGTGTTGGCCCAGATGCCCAGCACCCGTTCCTTGCGCCGCACGGTGACCGGTTGGTCGGGGCCCGCCAGCGTGATGATGACCTCCAACGGGCCACCCTCAGGGGCAGGGGCGTTGCGTTTGATCGCGCCGAAAATCAACACATCCGACCCATCAAAGGTGGCGGTGATGGCGACCTCGTTGCGGCTCAGGCCAAGGACAATTTCCTCAGACTGGGCGGCGGTCATATAGGGGGCGAGGACCAGTGCCAGAAGGACAAACAAACGTCGCATCAATGCCCCCCCGCCGTGCCGATGGAATACAGTTCCGCAGGCGTCAGCAGCAGATCAAGCGCCAGTTTCCCGCAGACCGCCAGAACCATGATCGCCAGCAGAATGCGCAGCTGTTCCGCCTTCATCTTGACGCCGATCCGCGTGCCGATCTGCGCGCCAATCACGCCACCCACCAGCAACAAAACCGCCAGCACAATGTCCACGGTGAAGTTCGTCGTGGCGTGCAGCAACGTGGTAAACCCGGTCACAAAGATGATCTGGAACAGGGACGTGCCGATCACAACCTTTGTGGGCATCCCCAACAGATAGATCATCGCAGGCACCATGATGAACCCGCCACCAACCCCCATAATCGCAGCCAGAACACCCACGCACAGCCCCACCAAAAGCGGCGGAATGACCGAGATATAAAGACCCGACACCCGGAATTTCATCTTGAACGGCAGGGCGTGGACCAGACCGTGTTTGCGCCGTTGCGGTACGGCCTCTTCGGCCCCGCGGGACCGGCGAATGGCGTTGAGACTTTCGATGAACATCAGCCCGCCGATGATCCCAAGGAAGACGACGTAACACAGCTTAACCAGCAGATCGACTTGCCCCATGGATTTCAGCTGATTGAACAGCATCACACCCAAAGCGGCCCCAATCAGGCCGCCAATAAGCAGCACCGTGCCCATCTTGAGGTCCACGGTCTTCCGCCTCAGATGTGCCAGAACGCCGGAGAATGAGGAGGCCACGATCTGGTTTGCCTCCGTCGCCACCGCCACGGCAGGCGGAATGCCGATGAAAAACAGCAGCGGCGTCATCAAAAACCCGCCGCCCACGCCGAACATCCCCGACAAAATGCCCACGATCCCACCTAATCCAAGTAGCAGGAAGGCGTTTACGGACACTTCGGCAATGGGAAGATAGACTTGCATGGCGTGTCCTTACGCCTGTGATGGACCTAAGATCAACGCCCAATTCTGCCCGACAATAAGACCAGAGGTCTCAATAAGGGGTTAGACGTGATCAAATATGCGGCAGTGCAGCACGAAGCACCTTTTCGAGCTTCGCCGCCCCCAAGGGCGCCATGGCTTTGGTGTGGCTGTGGCTGATTGATTCGTCGCTCATCCCGGCGGCCATGTTGGTGATGGCCGAAATGGCCCCGCAGCGCAGACCCAAGAAGCGGCCCAGGATCACCTCGGGCACCGTGGACATGCCCACAGCATCCGCGCCCAGCGTGCGAATGGCGCGGATTTCCGCGACGGTTTCAAACGAGGGGCCGGAATACCACGCATAGACGCCTTGGTGCAGCGTCACCTCAGCCGCCTTGGCCGCCGCCACGAAGACCTCCCGCAGGGCGGGGTCGTAGCAATCCTTCATGGGCACAAAACGCGCGTCTGTTTGTTCCCCGATGAGCGGGTTCAGCCCGCTGAAATTGATGTGATCGGACAGGGCCATAATCTCACCGGTGGGCATGTCGGGCACCATGGACCCGGCGGCATTGGTGGCGATCAACGTGTCTGCCCCAAGCGCCTTCAGCACCTCAAGCGGCAGACGCATGGCGTCGCCCCGCCCGCTTTCATAGTAATGCGCACGGCCCCCGAAAACGGCTACCCGCACGCCTTCCAACTGGCCGATGACCAGTTGGGGCACATGGCCGCTGACACCGGCATGGGGGAAGCCCTCAAGCTCATCATAGGGGATGGCCACGCCTTCGACCGCACCCGCCAGATGCCCCAGACCGGACCCAAGGATCAGACCCACCCGTACAGGCGCATCGCCTGCAATCTCGCGGATTTTATCCGCCAGTTCCTCAGCGTTCCTTGACATAAGGCTCACCCCCTGCGCGCGGTGGAATGGCCTTGCCCACAAAGCCCGCCAGCACGATGACCACGAACAAATAGGGCAGGGACTGGATCAACTGGCTGGGCACTTTGACGGTTTCAAACAGCGCACCCGCGAGGCCGACGTCACCCGTCGACCCCAACCATGTGGCCAGCGCGATGGCGGTCAAAACGGCGGACAATCCGCCCAACACAATGACGTCGATCTTTTCGCGTTTGACCGCATACAGCACCATCGCAACGGAGGCCCCGACCAGCAGCACGATGATCCACACCACCTGCAACTGGATGTTTTGGAACCGGTTATCGATGGCAAAGAACAGCCCGAACAACAGACACGCCCCCAAGGCATACCACGGCCGCCACTTGGCAAAGATCAGCGCGGCCAGCGCGATAAAGCCGCGGTTCGCGGTCATATCCTTGGTGAACCCCGCCTGCACCGCCGTGGACAGATAGGCCCCCGCGATGCCACACAAAATCCCGCAGATGATCACGGCGGAGTAGCGCAGGCCCACGACAGAAATCCCCGCCGTATCCACAGCCTCCGGTGCTTCGCCCACCGCGCGCAGGCGCAGGCCGAAACGCGTGCGATAGAGAACGAACCAGCTCAGCGGGACCATCAACAAACCGATATAGACCAAGATCGAATGGCCCGAGATGAACTCGGAATAAAACTGCATCCCCGGGCTCGCCTGCATCTTGTCGCGCATCCGCGTGACGGCGCCAGGAAAGTCCAGCCCGTCAAACCGTGCCGCCCCCGACAGGGACGGCGTGCGTCCGCCTTGGGCGAACCAGCCTTGCGCGATAACGACCGTGAGACCGGCTGCGAAAAAGTTGATCGCCACGCCGGAAATCAACTGGTTGCCACGAAAGGTGATCGACGCCAGCCCGTGGATGATTGACAGGACAACGGAAATCCCGATGCCCGCCAACAGCCCGACCCAGACGTTGCCGGATGCAAAGGACACTGCCGCCGACAAAAACGCAGCCGCCAGCATCTTGCCCTCAAGCCCGATGTCGAAAATGCCCGCACGTTCAGAAAACAGACCCGCCAGACAGGCCAGCAGCAGCGGGATCGCCATGCGGATGGACGCGTCGCCAAGCTGGACGATGGTGAAGAAATCCATTGTGTTACTCCTTCACCGCCGCAGGTGCGCCCACGCCCTTGCGGCCGAACCGCAAGAACAGCCCCTCAATGGGGGAGCGCACCATCTGATCCAGCGCACCGGTGAACATGATGACCAGCGCCTGAATGACCACAACGATCTGCACGGGGATCGACGTGGCCGCCGAAAGCTCCGCCCCGCCCTGATACAGCGCGCCGAACAACAGGGCGGCGATGATGATGCCCACGGGATGGTTGCGCCCCATCAGCGCCACGGCGATGCCGATGAAACCCGCGCCGCCTGCAGCATTGTCGACCAACTGCGGCGTGTTGATGCCCATGGTGTTGTTCACCGCCATCATCCCCGCCAACGCGCCGGAAATCAGCAGCGCAATCATGGTGATGTTCACGGCGGAAATCCCTGCGTATTTCGCAGCACTTTCAGACTGCCCAAAGGCGCGGATCTGATAGCCCAGCCGCGTGTGCCAGATCAGAAGCCACACACCCACACAGGCCAGCAAGGCAATGAAGATTGAGATATTGACCGGCGACCGCCCGAACAATTCAGACCCGAACAGCCCCGCGATGTCATTCAAAGACGGCAGGTGCGTCGCCTCTGGAAAGATCGCCGTGGCCGTCTGCATCTGACCCGCAGGGCGCAACGCGTCCGACAGCATATAGACCAGCAGGCCCGACGCCATGAAGTTGAACATGATCGTCGTGATCACGATGTGGCTGCCACGGCGCGCCTGCAAATAGGCCGGGATCGCGACCCAAAGCGCACCGAACACCGCCGCCGCCATGCCGCCTGCCAACAGGGCCAGCGTCCAATGGGGCCACGGGATAAACAGGGACACGATGGCCGCCCCAAGGCCGCCCACCAGCACCTGACCCTCACCGCCGATGTTGAACAGCGACGCGTGAAACGCCACCGCCACGGCCAAGCCGGTGAAGATAAAATTCGTGGCATAAAACAACGTGTAGCCCAGAAAATCAGACGTTCCGACCGCGCCAAAGGCCATCAGCTTGATGGCCTCCCACGGGTCCTGACCCACAGATAAGAACACGATGACCGAAATGATTGCCGCCAGCAAAAGCGACACCACCGGCACCAGAACCACATCCGCCCACTTTGGCATCTTGTCCATGGTTCAGACCTCCTTGCCTGCGCCCGCATGGGCCAGATTTTCTGCAATTGTATCAACGGGGGGCGGGTTGTCGGTGTCCGTGACACCGGCCATCAGCAGCCCCAGTTCTTTTTCATCGGTCTCAGCCGGCAGACGTTCGCCCATGATCTGGCCGTCAAACATTACGGCGATCCGGTCGGAAAGGCCCATGATCTCATCCAATTCCACCGAGACCAGCAAGATCGCCTTGCCCTTGTCGCGCAGCGCCACGATCTGTTGGTGAATGAATTCAATCGCGCCGATGTCCACACCGCGCGTGGGCTGGCCCACCAGCAGCAAATCGGGGTCGCGTTCAATTTCACGGGCAACCACGATCTTTTGCTGGTTCCCGCCTGAGAAATTCTTGGCCGCCAACATAGGATTGGGCGGGCGCACATCGAACCGGTCCATCTTTTCCTGCGCGTCAGCCAGAATGGCCTTGTTGTCCATCAGCATGCGGGACCGCTGATATTTTTCGTCATGGTGATAACCAAAGGCGGTGTTTTCCCACGCGCTGAAGTCCATGATCAGGCCTTCGTGCTGGCGGTCTTCGGGCACATGGGCGATGCCACGGTTGCGGCGGCTTTGCCCGTCGGATTTCGCACCGGTCAGGTCGATGGGTTCGCCGTTCAACAACACCTCACCTGTGGCGCGTTCATAGCCGCCCAGAACCTCCAACAACTCGGACTGGCCATTGCCGCTGACGCCTGCAATGCCAAGGATTTCCCCCGCACGGATGTTGAAAGACACGCCTTTCAGGCGGTGCACCCCGCTGTCGTCGGTCACGTTCAGATCGCGGACCTCCAACACGGTGTCTTTGGGCTGCGCTGGCGTTTTATCCACGCGCAACAATACCTTACGGCCCACCATGCGTTCCGCCAGATCGGCGGGGTTGGTGTCGGATGTTTTGACAGACCCGACCATCTCACCGCGCCGCATGACGCTGACGGTGTCGGTGATGTCCATAATCTCACGCAGCTTGTGGGTGATCAGGATGATGGTCTTTCCCTCTTCCTTCAGCCGCCCCAAAATGCGGAACAGCTGATCGGCCTCGGCTGGCGTCAACACGCCCGTGGGTTCATCCAAAATCAGGATATCCGCCTCACGGTAGAGCGCCTTGAGGATCTCAACCCGCTGCTGCATCCCAACGCCGATGTCCTGAATAATCGCGTCAGGATCGACGTTCAGTTCATATTCTTCTGCCAGTGATTTCAACTGCTTGCGCGCCTTGGCCAGCGACGGCTTCAGCATCGCGCCGTCTTCGGCGCCGAGCACCACGTTTTCGAGGACGCTAAAGTTTTGCACCAGTTTGAAATGCTGGAACACCATCCCGATGCCCGCCGCAATCGCGGCCTGACTGTCGGGGATCTCGGTCCGTTGACCGTTGATGTAAATCTCACCCGCATCGGCTTTGTAAAAGCCGTACAGGATCGACATCAGCGTCGATTTTCCCGCGCCGTTCTCCCCGATGATCCCGTGGATCGTGCCGGGCCGGACGCTGATCGAAATGTCCTTGTTGGCCTGCACGGGGCCAAAGGCCTTTGAAATACCCTTGAGTTCAATGGCGGGGGCGCGATCTGTCATGCCTGTCCCTCGGCCACGCCCGAAATCGCAGTGATGCGCCCTTCGGAGTTGATCTGCGCCGTATAGTGGCCGTGCTGCGTCATCGTTCCGCCCTTGCCGTCGGGGCCAGAGAACGCAACCCGCGCGTTGACCGTTTCACCGGTGCCGTCAACCTCAGTCACGGTCGCCGTCCAGCCGGGGGCCGCAGCGACAAATTGTGCGACGTAGCTGTCCATGGCGTCCAGATCGGTGAGTGGATCACCGCAGCGCGGGTCTGAATAGGTGAACTGCTCCGCAATCGCATCTGCAATCATGCCACGGCGGGTGGCGACATCGGCCTCACCCCAGGCGGCAAAGAAGGTGGTCAGCGCAGTGTCCATGTCGGATGTCCCCTCGTCATTTTGATTGAAAAGGCCGCGCCAATCTCTCGGCACGGCCCAATCACTGTCGGTCAGGTGGTCTTAGAATTCAAGCACAGGGCAGGATTCGTCGGACATGTAGTCGTGGACCATCAGCTCACCAGACGCCATCGCAGCGGTCGCTGCTTCGACGGAGGCCAGCATGTCTTCAGTCACCAGTTCTTCGTTGAACTCATCCAGTGCCACGCCCACGCCGCCTTCGGCCACGCCAAGGATCACAACGCCTGCCTCTGTGGTGCCGGAGAAGCTGTCATAAACAACGTTATCAACACGCTTCAGCATGGAGGTCAGAACCTGACCCGGGAACAGGTAGTTCTGGTTGGCGTCAACGCCGATGGACAGGATGCCTTCGTCGGCAGCTGTCTGCAGAACGCCAACACCGGTGCCGCCAGCGGCGGCAAACACCACGTCAGACCCTTGGGAAATCTGGCTCAGCGTCAGTTCGGACCCTTTCACGGGGTCGTTCCAAGCGGCAGGCGTTGTGCCTGTCATGTTGGCGATGACGGTCGCGTCTTCGCTGACAGAGGCCACACCTTGTGCGTAACCACAGGCGAAACGGCGGATCAGCGGGATGTCCATGCCACCCACGAAAGACACGACGTCAGTCTCGGACGC
>NZ_CBFHNH010000014.1:0-72766 GCF_965657175.1 Pseudooctadecabacter sp.
GCGGTCGTGATTGCATTGACGTCACAGCAGATGGCTGTGGCGCGCGGCACCCATGTCGACGCGGCGGGGCAGGTCGTGATCTGCACGGGGCAGGGGGTCCAAACCATAACCGTTGATCGGGACGGTCAGCCGGTTGAGGTTGTCCATATCTGTCCTGACTGCGTTGTGACGTTTGCGGGCATACTGCCCCTCATTGCGCAGCATGATGTGCCCGATATCTACCTTCTAAACACGCAGTATCGTGTTGAAGATGTTGCCGGTTTCAGCGCGCGCCCATTGATTTGGAATGGCCGCGGGCCACCGCGATCTGTTTGAAACTGACTTTCACTTTTTCAACATCTTGCAGATCACATCAGGAGCCATCCTATGTCTTTCATCACGTCCCTTATCGGCGTGCTTTCAGCGCTGACCTTTGCCTGTCCGGCCCTTGCCGACATCGAAATTCATGACCCCTATGCGCGGTCCTCAAACCCGATGGCCGGTGCGGCCTTTATGATCATTCACAATGATGGTGACGTGGATGACCGCCTCGTCTCGGTCATCTCTGAGGTTCCGGCGCGCACGGAACTTCACACCCATATCGAAGACGCGGACGGCGTTTTGCGCATGACCCACCTTGAGGACGGTATGGACCTGCCCGCAGGCGGAAAGATCGCGATGAAGCGCGGCGCCAAACATGTGATGTTCATGGGGCTGGGCGATGGATTTGAAGATGGAGAGGTCATCACCATCACCTTCCAATTTGAACAGGCCGGTGACGTTGTCGTCGAAATCCCCGTGGATCAAACCCGGACCGAGGTCATGGACCACAGCGATATGGACCACGGCACGTCAACCGATGAGGGTCACGACCACTAGGTCAACACCTCAGCCACCCAAGCCGGCACCACTTCGGTAGCCGGACCAAACCGGGCGTCCGCGAAATCGGACGCCCGTTCACTGGGGGCGAGGTTAAGCTCCAACGTCGCCGCCCCGGCCTGACGGGCCACGCGCACGAAGCCTGCGGCAGGATAGACCACGCCACTGGTGCCGATGGCCACAAACAGATCGGCCTGCGACAGTGCGGCGCCGATGCGGTCCATGTGATAGGGGACCTCCCCGAACCAGACCACATCGGGCCGCGCCTTGCCGCCACAGGCGCAGCGCGTGTCCACATCCATGACCGCAGGTGCAGGCCACCGGGCATCACAGTCCGCACACAGCGCCACCAGATGGGTCCCGTGCATGTGGATCACATCCCGCGATCCGGCCCGTTCATGCAGGTCATCCACGTTCTGCGTGACCAAGGTGACCTGCGCCCGCGGGTCCTGCTGCAAAGCGGCCAGCGCCACATGGGCCGCGTTGGGCTGGCACGACCGCACCTTGGCCCGCCGCATGTTGTAAAACGCATGCACAGCAGCCGGATCTTCGGCAAAGCCTTCGGGCGTGGCCAGCTTCATCAGGTCCGCGTTTTCCCACAGGCCGCCCTTGTCACGGAACGTTCCCATCCCGCTTTCCGCAGAAATCCCCGCCCCTGTTAAAATCACGATGCGCATGGCGCGTCCTCTGCTATGATCACCTCATGCACCGTATTCTTTTCGTCTGTCTGGGCAACATCTGCCGGTCCCCCACGGCGGAGGCCGTCACGCGCGCCAAAGCGCCCCACCTGGCCTTGGACAGTGCGGGCACCGCTGGTTATCACATCGGCAACCCACCTTAGGGCCCCATGCAATCGGCGGCCCGCCCGCGCGGCTACGACCTGTCCGGCCTGCGCGCGCGTCAGTTTTCGCCCAATGATTTCAACAGCTTTGATATGATCGTCGCCATGGACGCCGACAACCTGCGCGATATTGAGGCCCAGCGGCCCGCAGGCAACACCACCCCTGTCACGATTTTCACGCCCGACGGCGCGCCCGTGCCCGACCCCTATTATACCCGCGATTTCGACGGCTGCCTTGATCTGATCGAAGACTGCGCCGACCGTCTGATCGCAGGTCTTAGCCGCACTGACGACGCGACGCGCTGATAAAGCTGCGGTAGCGGTCCCAAAAGGCGTCATTGGCGCGGGTGTCGCTGATCTTGGTGGCGTGCGCGACCTCTGGATCGTCAAAGAACGAGGCCACGCGGCTGCGGTCCCGCGCGCTCAACTCCGCATTGGCGACCCCTTGGACGCAGGTGCACAGCTGCACGGAGGCCGCCGATCTGTCCGCCGCCAAACAGGCGCGGCTGATTTCACCGGTGGCACCCCGGGTCGAGCCGGACCGCCCCCCACAGGCCGCCAAGGCCACCATGCACGTTAAAAGGACAATTGCCCGCATCATCTCACCTCACTCTGGCCCGCCGATTTTGTGGTCTGGGCTGTTTGCTGCTGGGGCGAGTATGGCATGGGGGGCAGGGTGGGGCAATGCGCGGTTGGGGGCGTATATGGTTTCAGGTGATAGTGCCCCGTTCTCGAAGTACAGTAGTTCTAAGCTTGAATGCGAGAATTGTTTCATTGGGGAAATAAATTGCAGTATCGTACAGTTTTAGTCCAAGCTTAAGAATATGAAATGAAAGGGGTATAAGTGAATTACGAGTCGCCCGCATTAAACAAGATTCATGATAAACGGATCGTCGCAAAGAACGAATGCTTTTTCATCGGGTTTATTGAAGGAATAGTTGCAAATAATCGTGTCGATGTTTCGGAAGTTGAGCCGCTGCTTGCAGAATGCGCGGCCTTGTGTCGACAGGTGCATGATGAGGATGCATTTGAAATAATTGAAGAAGCCTCTGCCGGTCATTTCGATACGGTTGCTGAACTCCTAGAACTCCTCCGCCAGATCATCGAGATCCGGCTCTTGAACATAGATCAAAATTGCAAACGATCGTCGGCGAATAGGATTTTAGGGTTTTGTGCGGGCATTAATTGCGATGCAGATATAACGAAACGCGAGGCAGAAGAGCTGCTGGAGAAGCTAGATAGCGATCATGATCTGTCATCCGACCCAAGAATTTCAGCTCTCTATTTACGTGTGGTTGACGCTCTTGAAGACGGGCTCATAGATAGCGATGAGTCGGACGAGATTGGAAATCTAATTGCGGCGCTCGTGGGCGACAGCTTTTCCGACACCGGTATTGCAAGTTCCGACTCCATCCCTGTCATTCAGGATTTGGATCAAGTCGATATGGAAACCCTTGAAGGGAAGAAAACTATTCTGACCGGAAAATTTCGCTTCGGGACGCGCAATGAAGTGACAGAGAAGTTGACAGTCTTCGGTGCGGATGTTCAGCGCAACACGACCAATCAAACTGAAATAGTAATAGTAGGCTCAGAAGGTTCCCCATTTTACACGCATAAGAACCATGGCGGAAAACTTGCAAAGGCCCTCAACCGTAGAATGGCCGGAACCCTGCCACGAATTTATGTCGAAGGTCAGTTTCGCAAGCTGCTAGGTTGAGGCCTGAATATGTGGTCGAGTGCAGCAGATTGGGAGGCAAAGTAGGTGCGCCGATCCTCCTCACCAAACCCCATTGCCAAACCCCCTAAATCGCACCATATCCTGCACCATGACCGACATATCAAAAATCCGCAATTTCTCCATCGTCGCCCACATCGACCACGGGAAATCCACGCTCGCTGATCGCCTGATCCAGTCCACCAACACGGTGGCCGAACGGGATATGAAGGCGCAGATGCTGGACAGCATGGACATCGAACGCGAACGCGGCATCACCATCAAGGCCAACACCGTCCGCATCGATTACACCGCGCAGGACGGCGAAACCTACGTTCTCAACCTCATCGACACACCCGGTCACGTCGATTTCGCCTATGAGGTCAGCCGCTCCATGCGTGCCGTCGAAGGCTCGCTTTTGGTCGTGGACAGCACCCAAGGGGTCGAAGCGCAGACGCTCGCCAATGTCTATCATGCGATTGAGGCGGACCACGAATTGGTCCCTGTTTTCAACAAGATCGATCTGCCCGCGTCTGATATTTCCCGCGTGGCCGAACAGGTCGAGGACGTCATCGGCATCGACGCCTCCGGCGCCATCGCCGTCTCCGCCAAGACCGGTCAAGGCATCGAAGAAACGCTTGAGGCCATCGTCACCCAACTGCCCGCGCCCAAGGGCGACCCGGACGCGCCGCTGAAAGCGATGCTGGTCGATTCATGGTACGACAGCTATCTGGGCGTGATCGTTTTGGTCCGCATCATCGACGGCAAGCTCAAGAAGGGCGAAAAGGTTAAATTCCTCAGCAACGGCACGATCCACCACGTGGACCGCATCGGCGTCTTCCGACCTGAGATGACGATGATCGAAGAGCTCGGCCCCGGCGAAATCGGCTTTCTCACCGCGTCGATCAAACAGGTCCGCGACACCCGCGTGGGCGATACAATCACCCACCAACGCTCCGAAGTCACCGCCCTGCCGGGCTTCAAACCTGCGCAACCGGTGGTCTTCTGTGGCCTCTTCCCCGTGGATTCCGCCCAATTCGAAGACTTGCGCGAAAGCATCGACAAACTTGCGCTGAACGATGCGTCGTTCAGCTTTGAAATGGAGTCCTCCGCCGCACTCGGCTTCGGTTTCCGCTGCGGCTTCCTCGGGCTTTTGCACCTCGAAGTGATCCGCGACCGGATCGAGAGGGAGTTCGACATCGAACTCATCACCACCGCGCCCTCGGTCATCTACCACATCCACATGAAGGACGGCACCAAGCTCGACCTTCATAACCCCGCCGACATGCCCGACGTCACGCTGGTCGATCACGTGGCCGAACCGCGCATCAAGGCCACGATCCTCGTGCCTGATGAATATCTGGGCGAGGTCCTGAAGCTCTGCCAAGACCGCCGCGGCATCCAGGAAGACCTGACCTACGCCGGCACCCGCGCCATGGCCGTCTATGACCTGCCGCTGAACGAAGTCGTCTTCGACTTCTACGACCGCCTGAAATCGGTCACCAAAGGCTACGCATCCTTCGACTACCAACTCACCGGTTACCGGCAGGACAATCTGGTGAAGATGTCCGTGCTGGTGAACGAGGAGCCCGTCGACGCCCTCTCCATGATGGTCCACCGCGACCGCGCCGAGGCCCGAGGCCGCGCCATGGTCGAAAAACTCAAAGACCTGATCCCCCGTCACATGTTCAAAATCCCGATCCAGGCGGCGATCGGCGGCAAAGTCATCGCGCGAGAAACCCTGTCCGCCATGCGCAAAGACGTCACTGCGAAGTGTTATGGCGGCGATGCGTCAAGAAAACGTAAACTGCTGGACAAGCAGAAAGCGGGTAAGAAAAAGATGCGCCAGTTCGGGAAGGTGGACATCCCGCAAGAGGCGTTTATTTCGGCGCTTAAGATGGACAGCTAAAAGCGGGCCATTTTTTGTGCGCGTGCGTGGCAGGGTATTGCGTAGCAATGCCCTTACGCACTCAGGAGCTAAGGCTCGCTAAGGAAGAGTGGTCCAATTTAGCGCGAGCGCGTAGGCATTGTGGAGTTGAGGCAGATAGTACTGCGAAAAGGAAACATTATTTCGAAAGGCTTTATAAATGAACTGAAGGTCCTTCTTCGGCCCGTAGGTCTAAATTGGTATCGCCTTGCACAAACCGTTTTTGGCGTTTTTTCGTTTCATTCTCTCGGGTTCATTTTAGGATTGCCGAAACAGGCTTGGGGTTTGATTGACCTGGCCACCGTAACATATCTCTCATCGCAGCTGGCAGTATTCTTATTTATCGGCTTAGTCGTTTGCTGGAGTTCAAAGAGCCTGTTGCTCTCTGCAGGGGGATTTGGGAACTTCCTGCTCGCAAAGTTCGCTGTCCGCTCTCGTGTCTCGATCCATGACAAACGCAAACAAAGATGGATGCAAATCCGTGAAGTTGCGACGTTGAGCTTTGTTGAAAAATACGGATTTCTCATTTCGGTTGTTTCTGGGGCGCTTGTCTTTTTCCTGTTCTATCTGGGCGCTGCAATAGTGAATGTCTTCTGGGCGGCTTTCTTCTTTATCATGTTTTCCTTGTTGGGCCTTCGCTCAAAAAGGTACCCGAGGAAATTTACTAGCCTAGCCTTTTGGTTGAACGACTCAGTTGGCAATTCTATCTTGGTCGCCTTTATCATATTGATTTGCGTCGTTACGGGCTACTCACGAAACGAGAGTTTGCGCAAAAGTCCTGACGGCACGATGATGATCGATCAGACTGAGTTGGAGGTATCGTTGATGACACATTCTTCTCTAGGCCCAATCTTTTTCGATCACATCAATAATGAGTACTTAGTATTTGAGAAACTACCGGCGTTTCTTTTGATCAGTGATCAATAATTTGAAGATTAGCCAAACGCTCCGCGTTTGGCTGCGCCGAACCGCCCCCACGGAGCGGGCGCTTCTCGCCCACCCCTCGGTTCGGGCGCGCCCTAGATTAGAAGTTGTATGAAACTCAGATGCCCTCGGGGCTCCGCCCGTGATTGCCCCAAAAATGTCCACTTGACGTCTCACCCTACTGGTTCAGGCAATCACACCCACCGACGGAACGCCCGCCAACCCACGTATAACCCTCATGATCCAATCAGAGGGCCCCGTCATGTACTACCTGCCACACCTGTTCATCGTCACCGCTGGCGCCGCGTCGCTTCTGGTTTTCCTCACGGGAACAACCTTTTAGCCGAAAAACGCCCGCACCGTCGCCTCGAATTCGCGCGGTTTTTGCGCGTGGAGCCAGTGGCCTGCGCCGGGCAGTTTGGCGAATTTCGCATCCGGGAAAAGCCGTTTGATCTCAGGCCGGTGCGCGGCGGTAACATAGTCGCTGTCTGCCCCCGACAGGAACAACGTCGGCCCCTCAAACGCCCCAGATACCTCAGGAAACCCGATGATCTTGGGCATCTCGGCCTCCAGCACGTCCAAATTCAACGTCCAACGTTTGCCTTTCACATCAAGGCTTTGCAGCAGGAAATCCCGCACCTCAGGGTCCAGCGTTTCCCCCGCCTGGCCCCGCCGTTCCACCCCCGACAAATCCACCGCGCGCATGGCCGCGATGTGCTGCGCTTGGCTGTGGCTGTAGCCCACGGGCGCGATGTCCGCGACGATCAGTTTCTCAACCAAATCAGGATGTTGCAGGGCCAGCACCATCGCGGCCTTGCCCCCCATGGAATGACCCACCACCAGCGATGGCCCCTCCAACAACCCCGCCAGATCATCGGCCATGTCAAAGTAGCTTTGCGTGTCGAACCAAGGGCTGGCCCCGTGGTTTCGCATGTCAGGGCAGATCACGTAAAACGCATCCGACAGCCGTTTCGCGATCACGTTCCAGTTTCGTCCCGATCCGAAAAGACCGTGTGCAATCAACAGGGTAGGGTTCGACGGGTCGCCATGGGTGAGGATATTGAGCATCCCATTTGACTAGCCCCCCACGGGCGGAATTGAAACCCCCGCCCAACCGCGCTACCCCGTAACCATGGACATCGAAACCGCCGCCGAAAACATCCGCGCCCTGATCGAGGAGCGCCTGCGCCTCAAGGCCCGCAGCCTGTCCCACGGCGTGCGCAAGGCGGGGCGGTTGTTGCCCACTTGGGCGCGGCGTGAGGCGCGGTATCTGGTTCAGGCCGCTGAAATGGCGCGTCACCCGAAAATGCAGGCCCGGATTGACGACGCGCGGGTGGCCAAGGCCCATCGCGACCTCACCGAATACCTCACCTCCATCGACCCGAAGGAACGGCGAAAGACCCGTGTTCTGAATGTCTTAGGCGCGGTCAGCTTTAATCTGATTGTCGTGGTTGCAGCTTTCATCACCTATCTGGTCTGGCGCGGATTTGTTTGACCCCAGCGGGGCGCGAATGACCAAGGTGACGGTCACGAAGCTGACGTAAAGCAGCAGATACCAACTGCCCATTTTGCTGATCGACGCCCAGTCAAAGTTTGCCGATCCGGCGTAGACCCATGTGCCCGTCAGGGTGCCGATATTCTCAGCCACCCAAAGGAAGAACGACGCCAGGAACGCCGCGACGGGCAGGGGCATCCAATAGGTCTGGCCCACGGTAAAGGTGATCCGCGTGCGCCCGTAGAGAAGCACTGTTGCCGCGAACAGCCCCCACCGGATGTCCCAGACAAAGTGGTGCGCAAAGAAATTCACGTAGATCGCCACGGCCAAAACGACCGTCATCCAGAAAGGCGGGTAGGGGGCGAACCGCATGTCGAAAATGCGGATCACCCGCGCGATGTAGCTGCCCACGGACGCATACATGAACCCGCTGAACAGTGGCACACCCATGACCATGAAAACGGCCTCTTCGGGGTAGGCCCATGATCCGGCGCTGACCTTGAAAAACTCCATGGCGGTGCCGGTTAGGTGAAACAGCAAGATGACCTTCGCCTCTTTGAGGGTTTCCAGCCGAAACAACAGCATAGCGGCCTGTGTTAAGACGGCGAAGACAAACAGGGCGTCATATCGGGTGATCAGCCAATCATCGCCCCAGATCGCTTTTGTGCAAATTACGGCCACCAACAGCAGCCCGCCAAACAGACACGCCCACCCCTGTTTAAGAACAAACATCACGAATTCTGCAACCCCGTGGGGCAGTCGGCGGCGCACCCATGTGCCAAAGCCACGTTCGAGGGATCTTGTGCTATTCATATCCCCCAAATGCACGAAAGCCGCCGTGGATGTCCACGACGGCTTTGCGCATCACTTGTGCAGATGTCTTACAGGTTTGGATACATCGGGAAGGTATCGCAAAGCGCCTCAACCTCGGCGCGCACCTTGGCCTCAACCGCACCGTTGCCGTCTTCGCCGTTCGCGGCCAGACCGTCGACGACTTCGACGATCCAGTCAGCGATCTGGCGGAATTCCACCTCGGTAAAGCCGCGCGTCGTACCTGCGGGGGACCCCAGACGCACGCCGGAGGTGACCATGGGCTTTTCAGGGTCAAACGGGATGCCGTTCTTGTTGCAGGTGATGTGGGCGCGTTCCAGCGCGGCCTCGGTCGCGTTGCCTTTGACACCCTTGGGGCGCAGGTCCACCAGCATCACGTGGCTGTCCGTGCCGCCCGTGACGATGTCCAGACCGCCCTTCATCAGTTGATCGGCCAGTGCTTGGGCGTTTTTGACCACCTGTTCCTGATAGGCTTTGAACTCGGGGCGCAGGGCCTCACCAAAGGCCACGGCCTTACCGGCGATCACATGCATCAGGGGGCCGCCCTGAATGCCGGGGAAAATGGCGGAGTTGAACTTCTTCGCCAACGCCTCGTCATTGGTCAGGATCATGCCGCCGCGTGGGCCGCGCAGGGTTTTGTGCGTCGTCGTCGTGGCCACATGGGCATGGGGGAAGGGGGATGGGTACAGACCCGCTGCCACCAGACCGGCAAAGTGTGCCATGTCGACCAGCAGGTACGCGCCCACAGAATCCGCAATCTCACGCATGCGTTTGAAATCGATGATCCGCGGAATGGCGGAGCCACCGGCGATGATCAGCTTGGGCTGATGTTCCGTCGCCAGTTCTTGCACTTGGTCGTAGTCCAACAGGCTGTCCTGCTTGCGCACACCGTATTGGATGGCGTTGTAAATCTTGCCCGACTGGTTCGGCTTGGCCCCGTGGGTCAGGTGACCACCGGCGTCCAAGGACATGCCCAAAATGGTGTCACCGGGTTTGATCAGCGCCTGAAATACACCTTGGTTGGCCTGCGAACCGGAATTGGGCTGCACATTGGCAAAGCCGCAATCAAACAGCTGCTTGGCGCGGTCAATCGCCAGGTTTTCGGCCACGTCCACGTGCTGACAGCCACCGTAATAGCGACGGCCAGGATACCCTTCGGCGTATTTGTTCGTCATGACGGAGCCTTGGGCCTCCATCACGGCGGCGCTCACGATGTTTTCGGATGCGATCAGCTCAATCTCTTTGCGCTGACGGCCCAGTTCAGCGCCAATGGCGGCAGCCACTTCGGGGTCGCGGGTGTCCAGTTTTTCGGTGAAAAAACCGTCGTCTTTGGTCGGGGCGTTCATGGCAGCGTCCTTTCGGCGTTGGGTTTGCGGCCTTTTAAGCGGTCCGCCTGCGCCATTAAACCCCAATTTTGCGCATGATCTTTATGCCGCAGGCGGCAGTTTGCGCCCGATCCGCGACTTGCGTTTCCGAAATGGGCGGGCGACAACAGATGGGAAACCCTTCAAGGACAGGGCCTTACAATGCCAAAACAGCTTGCCTTTGTGGCCAGTGACGCCCCCATCGCCCAACAGGCGCGCACGGCATTGACGCAGCAATATGGCGGTGTCGCGGTTGAGGACGCAGATATTATCGTGGCCTTGGGCGGGGATGGCTTCATGTTGCAGACCCTGCACAACACCCAAAACCTGCCCGCGCCAGTCTACGGGATGAACCGTGGCACGGTGGGCTTTTTGATGAACAGCTATTCGTCCCAAGGCCTGCGCGACCGTCTGGACCGCGCCGAGGAAGAGGTCATCAACCCGCTTCACATGGCGGCCACCTGTGTCGAAGGCCAACAACACAACGCCCTTGCGATCAACGAAGTGTCGCTTTTGCGCGCAGGGCCGCAGGCTGCGAAATTGCGCATCCATGTGGATGGCAAAATGCGGATGGAAGAACTGGTCTGCGACGGCGCGTTGTTGTCCACGCCCGCAGGGTCGACCGCCTACAACTACTCCGCCCACGGGCCGATTGTGCCCATCGGGTCCGATGTTCTGGCGCTGACGGCGGTTGCGGCCTTTCGCCCCCGCCGGTGGCGTGGCGCGCTTTTGCCCAAATCCGCGCGCGTCACCTTTGAGGTCACGAACCCCGACAAACGCCCCGTCAATGCGGATGCCGATGGCGTGTCTGTCAAAAACGTCGCAACCGTCGATGTCTGGTCCGCGCCAGAAATCGCGCACCGTATCCTGTTTGACCCCGGTCACGGTCTCGAAGAACGGCTGATCCGCGAACAATTCGCCTGACGTCTCACATTTTCTTTGGAACGAATGTCCGTGGCTTTGGTTGTATCCCCGAAGCCGCGCGGGGCGGGACCTCGCATGTGTCACAAGAGAAGGAGACACCGATGAACTGGGATGTCGTTAAGGGAAAATGGAAAGAAATCAAAGGTTCCGCCCGTGAACGTTGGGGCGAGTTGACCGATGAAGACCTTGATGAAGCCCACGGTGAACGTGAACAGCTCGTGGGTAAGGTTCAACAGAAATACGGCAAGACCAAAGCCGAAGCCGAGCGTGAAGTCGATGACTTCATCGCCAGCCTCTGAGGAGGCTGAACATGGTAGGGGGGCGGCTCTGTGGTGGGGTCGCCCTTTTACCCAGTCCCGATTTTCGGGGCGATTGAAAACCGCAGGTGGCACCGCCTGCGGTTTTTTATTTGGCGTAACCGATGGTTTGCAGCGCTGTTTTGATCTCATCCAAAATCGCAGGGTCATCGATGGTCGCAGGCAGTTTGAACGCCTCGCTATCCGCGATCTTCACCATCGTGCCGCGCAGGATTTTGCCGGACCGTGTTTTCGGCAACCGGTCCACCACGCAGCACAGTTTGAACGCGGCCACAGGCCCGATGGTGTCGCGCACCAGTTTCACGCAGCCCTGCTCCACGTCCTCGGGCGCGGTCTCCACCCCTTTGCTGAGGCAGACAAACCCCACCGGCAGCTGACCTTTCAACGCATCCGTCACCCCGATGACGGCACATTCGGCGACATCCGGATGGGCGGCGAGAACTTCTTCCATCGCACCGGTCGACAACCGGTGTCCGGCGACGTTGATCACGTCATCGGTGCGCGCCATAATATAAAGGTACCCGTCCTCATCAATCATACCCGCATCGCCGGTTTCATAATAGCCCGGAAAGGTGGTGAGGTAGGATTTCAAGAACCTCTCTTCGGCATTCCACAACGTGGGCAGGGTGCCCGGCGGCAGCGGCAGCTTTACCGCAATGGCGCCCAGTTCACCGGCGCCCAAAGGATGGCCCTCGTCGCTGAGGATTTGCACATCAAATCCCGGCATCGCCACCGTGGGCGACCCCAGCTTCACCGGCAGCGGTTCAATCCCCACCGGATTGCCCGCAATGGTAAAGCCCGTTTCGGTCTGCCACCAATGGTCGTAAATCGGCTTGCCCAGCTTGTCCTGCATCCATTCGATCGTGTCCGGATCGGCCCGCTCACCGGCCAGATAAATCTGCCCCAGACAGCTCAGGTCATATTTCTTCACGAACTCACCCGCAGGGTCTTCGCGTTTCACGGCGCGGAAGGCCGTGGGGGCCGTGAAGAAGGATTTGACGTCGTGTTCTTCGATCACCCGCCAAAAGGTGCCCGCGTCGGGGGTGCCGATGGGCTTGCCTTCGAAGACAATGGTGGTGTTGCCGTGGATCAGCGGCGCGTAGCAAATATAGCTGTGCCCCACGACCCAACCCACATCGGACGCCGCCCAGAACACATCGCCGGGGTCCACGTTATAGATGTTCTTCATGGTCCAGTTCAGTGCCACCAGATGCCCCGCCGTGGGCCGCACCACGCCTTTGGGCGCGCCGGTGGTCCCGGATGTATATAGGATATAGGCCGGATGGGTGCCCTCAACTGGGACACAGGCGGCGGGGGCGGTCCCCTCCTGAAAGCCATGCCAATCCACATCTCGCGCGCCTAGGTCACAGGGGTGTTGTTCTCGTTGCAAGATCACGCAGAAATCTGGCGTGTGGTCGGCCAGTTCGATCGCACCGTCCAGCAGGGGTTTGTAATCCACGACCCGCCCCGGTTCCAACCCGCAGGACGCGGCGATGATCGCCTTGGGCGTCGCATCATCAATCCGCACCGCCAATTCATTGGCTGCAAAGCCACCGAAAACCACCGAGTGGATCGCCCCCAACCGTGCGCAGGCTAACATCGCCTCCAACGCTTCGGGCACCATGGGCATGTAGATGATGACGCGGTCGCCCTTGCCGACACCTTTCGCCGCCAGACCACCGGCCAAAGCCGCCACGCGGGTCTGCAATTCGGCATAGGTGAATTTGGCCTTGGTTCCAGTGATGGGGCTGTCATAAATGACCGCCACCTGATCCCCGCGCCCCTGTTCCACATGGCGATCTACTGCGTTGTAGCAGGTGTTCACCTTTGTATCGCGGAACCATTCATACAGCGGTGCCTTGTCGTCAAACAGCGCCTTGGTCGGGGCCACATCCCAGTCAATCGCCTCCGCCGCCTTTAGCCAGAACGCTTCAGGATTGTCCTGCCAACTTTGGTAAACGTCGCGATATGCCATATGAATGTCCCTTCCCTCACTGGGACATGTGTAAAAGGACGGGCAGGCCACGCGCAAGCAATAGGGCCTCGCAAATTTGCGAAATTATCCCAGCCATCCGCGGGTCAGTTGCAAAGTTGCAAATACGATCAGCCGTATTGCTGCACCGGCGTGCCCGCAATGGCGGCCATGTTCAACAGGCCCCGCGCGGTGATCGCAGGTGTCACGATGTGGGCGCGGTTGCCCATGCCCATCAGGATCGGCCCGACCTCAAGCCCGCCTGCGCGCATTTTCAGGATGTTGCGCACCCCGCTGGCCGCATCTGCATGGCCAAAGATCAGCACATTGGCGACCCCCTGCATCCGGTTATTTGGCATCAGTCTCGCCCGCAGGTCGGGATCAAGGGCCGCATCGATGTTCATCTCCCCCTCATAGGCGAAATCAACCTTTTGGGCGTCGAGGATATCCATCGCCGCGCGGATGCGTGTGCCCGTGTCGCAATCCAGATTGCCAAACTGCGACTGCGCGCAAAAGGCGATATTGGGCGCAAGGCCGAACCGCTTTACATGACGTGCCGCCCCGATGGCCGATTGGGCAATCTGTTCGGGGGATGGTTCAGACCGCACATGGGTGTCCGCAATGAAAAGCGGCCCGTCTTCCAAAATCATCATCGACAACGCGCCCTGCACGCTGTGGTTTTTGCCCAGCACGTTTTCGATGTACTTCAGGTGCCAGCGGAACTGCCCGAAGGTGCCGCAAATCAGGCTGTCTGCCTCACCGCGTTCCACCATGACGGCGCCGATCGCCGTCGTATTGGTGCGCATGATCGCCCGCGCCAGATCGGGTGTGACCCCCTTGCGTGCCATCAGGCCGTGATAGGTTTCCCAATAATCCCGGTATCTTGGGTCGTTTTCGGGGTTCACGATGTCCAGCTTGCTGAGGTCCATTTCCAACCCCGCCCGCAACGCCCGTGCGCGGATCACGTCCGGTCGCCCGATCAGGATGGGGGTCTCTGTCGTTTCCTCCAAGATCGCCTGTGACGCGCGCAGCACCCGTTCGTCTTCGCCTTCGGCAAAGACGATCCGCCGCGCTGCTGTGGCCGCCGCCTGAAACACGGGCCGCATCAGCATGGCGGATTTGAACACGGACGCGTCCAGCGCTGCCTTATAGGTCGGAATATCCACCTCGCGTGTGGCTACACCTGTTTCCATGGCGGCCTTGGCGACCGCGCTGGCCACCACCCCCATGAGGCGCGGATCAAAGGGTTTGGGGATCAAATACTCCGCCCCGAAAATCAGCTGCTCGCCCTGATAGGCCGACGCCGCCTCAGCACTTGTGGTGGCCCGCGCCAGCGCCGCGATCCCCTCAACACAGCCGATCTGCATGGCGTCGTTGATCTGTGTGGCGCCCACATCCAGCGCGCCGCGAAAGATAAACGGAAAGCACAGCACGTTGTTGACTTGGTTGGGAAAATCACTGCGCCCCGTGGCGATCAATGCGTCCGGTTTCACCGCCCGCGCATCGTCGGGCAGGATTTCCGGCGTGGGGTTGGCCAGCGCAAAGATGATGGGCGTGTCCGCCATTTTGGCAACCATATCGGGCGTCAGAACACCGGGGCCGGACAGCCCAAGGAACATATCTGCCCCGCCGATCACATCGTCCAACGTCGCGGGCTTGGTGCCCTGCGCGTAACCTGCCTTTTGCGGGCTCATATCCGCCTCGCGGCCCTCGTAAACCAGCCCCTCAATATCGCACAGCCAGACGTTTTCGCGTTTGACCCCCAGCTTTAGCAGCATGTTCAGGCAGGCAATGCCCGCCGCCCCGCCGCCGGTGCTGACGATCTTGATGTCCTCAAACCGTTTACCGGCCACCCGCAACGCATTGGTCGCAGCCGCCCCCACAACAATCGCCGTGCCGTGCTGGTCGTCGTGAAACACGGGGATGTTCATCCTCTCACGGCACAGCTTTTCCACGATAAAACAATCCGGGGCTTTGATGTCTTCGAGGTTGATCGCGCCAAAAGTCGGCTCCATCGCGCAGACGATATCGGCCAGTTTTTCGGGATCCGGTTCATTTAGTTCAATGTCAAAGCAATCGATGTCCGCGAACTTTTTGAACAGGACAGCCTTGCCCTCCATCACCGGTTTTGACGCCAAGCCGCCGATGTTGCCCAGCCCCAGAACGGCCGTGCCGTTTGTCACCACCGCCACCAGATTTCCGCGCGATGTGTAGTCCCGAGCGGTGGCCGGATCGGCCTTGATTTCAAGGCAGGCCTCGGCCACGCCAGGGCTGTAGGCCCGCGCCAGATCACGCCCGTTGGCCAAGGGCTTCGTCGCCCTGATTTCCAACTTCCCGGGCTTGGGGTGCCGGTGATACTCCAATGCCGCCTGCCGCAGTGTTTCTTTGTGCGTCTCGTTGGGCGTATCGGCCATGTCGGGCTCTCTTTTCTGTTCGGTTTGGATGGGGTCGCACGAAGTGGTTTAACGTTAAACTACTTTTTGCGACCTAAGGTCAATTCGTCTGTCATACACAGGTGCATTGGGCTCTTGCAATTCCTGTTAGCGCACAACACCCTGCGCAAATGACGGAAAATGCTGATATTCGCGCCGAAGTGTGCCTGCCCACCGCTGATTTGACCGCAGACATCGGGTTTTTCACCAAAACGTTGAAGATGCGGATGGACACGATCTATCCCGCCGATGACCCCAGCGTCGCGGTCTTCTCCGGACACGGCCTGCGTGTAAGGCTGGATCAGTCCAGCCAAGCGCCCGCCGGTCACATCCGCATTCTCACCGATACACCGTGGACCGATGGGCAGCTGACCTCACCTGGCGGGACGCGCGTTGATATCGCCCCCCTCGATCCGCCGTTGCAGATGCCGCAAACGGACCACGCCTTTGTGGTGCGCCGTCTGGCCGATCAAGCGCCATGGGTCATTGGCCGCGCGGGGATGCATTACCGTGATCTGATCCCCACACGGCTCGGCGGGTCCATCATCGCGTCCCACATCCGCATCCCCGATGGCGGACCGGTTCCCGATATGGTGCATTTCCACAAGGTCGGGTTTCAGCTGATCTATTGTTATCGCGGCTGGGTCGATGTGGTTTACGAAGACCAAGGCGGCCCCATCCGCCTGCACGCAGGCGATTGTTTCATCCAACCCCCCGAAATCCGCCACCGCGTGTTGGAGGCCTCGGACGGCATCGAAGTCATCGAAATCGGCGTCCCAGCAGAACACGTCACTGAAATCGACCACGACATGACCCTGCCCACCCCACACCATCGCCCCGACCGCGAATGGCAGGGGCAAAGGTTCGTGCACAATGTTGGTAAAGACGCCCCGTGGCATCCGTTCCGCCTGCAAGGGTTCATCGCCCGCGACACCACCATCAACGACGCCACAAAATCCGTCGCAGGCGTTCAGGTCATCCGTCGCGGGCAGGGCACGCCAGAATGGACGCGCCATGATGCCGACATTCATTTCACCTTCGTGATGGAGGGCGCCATGACGCTGCAGGGTGAGGGCAAGGACCCCCACCGGTTGGAACCCGGCGATGCCTTCGTCATCCCGCCGGGGCTGATGACCCGCTATGCCGACCCGACCGAAGACCTTGAATTGCTTGAGGTTTCCTTGCCGGGTGCCTTCAGCACAACTGCTTAATCCGCCTGATCTTCCAGCAGGCGGATGCGTTCCATCGCCTGTTGCTGGTTCAATGCTGCATCAAACGGCTCATCCAGTTTGTCGCACAGTTTTTGCAGTTTTGCGGCCTGCACTTCGGTCATAGGGGCGTCCGCATCGTAATGCGGATCGAGGTTCAAATTGGCTTCCGCCACGCGCAATGTGTTGGGCATGTTGATCTCCTTTCGTGCTTAACCCTTGGTCCGCCTGTCCGGTTCCCCCTTGCGCTTGGGGCCACGGGTTGCGACAAATCTGACCAACACAGGAGCTGCCCCCATGTCCCTTCTCGACGCTGCCCGCGCCGTGCGTGAAAACGCCTACGCCCCCTATTCCAACTTCAAGGTCGGCGCGGCCCTGCGCACCGCTGACGGCACGGTTTTCACCGGGATCAACGTGGAAAACGTGGCCTACCCCGAAGGCACCTGCGCCGAAGCGGGGGCGATCGCAGCCATGTGCGCCACCGGCGCGCGTGAGATTGCTGAGGTCGCGGTGATCGCCGACGCCCCAGCCCCCGTGCCCCCTTGCGGTGGGTGCCGCCAGAAGATCGCGGAATTTGCGGGGCCGGATGTGGTCGTGACCATGGCCACCACCGACGGCGCGACCTTGCAGATGACCGTGGCCGATCTGCTGCCTGGCCGGTTCGATGCCTCCCACATGGATCGCACCTGATCCATGGATGCGCGCACGATCATTGCCAAAGTTCGGCGGGGCGATACGCCCACGGCGGATGAATTGGCGTGGTTCGCGGGGGGGCTGGCCACGCGCGACGTGTCCGACGCACAGGCCGGTGCCTTTGCCATGGCCGTCTGCCTGAACGGCCTGTCAGACGAAGGCCGCGTGGCGCTGACCACCGGAATGCGCGACAGTGGGGAGGTCTTGTCATGGGACCTGGGCGGTCCCGTCCTCGACAAACATTCGACCGGCGGGGTGGGGGACCCAGTGTCGCTGCTGCTGGCACCCGCCTTGGCGGCCTGCGATGTCTTCGTGCCCATGGTGTCGGGGCGGGGCCTTGGCCACACCGGCGGGACGCTGGATAAACTCGACTCCATCCCCGGCCTCAGCACCACCCAGACCACCGCCAATTTCCGCAAAATCACCCGCGATATCGGCTGCGCCATCGTCGGGGCCACCAAATCCATCGCACCTGCAGATAGACGGTTATATGCTATTCGGGACGTCACAGCGACGATTGAGTCCGTTGATTTGATCTGCGCGTCGATCCTGTCCAAGAAACTGGCCGCCGGTCTGGACGGTCTGATCCTCGATGTGAAAACCGGCAGCGGGGCGTTTATGAAAACGCCCGAAGACGCGGCCACGCTGGCGCGCGCGCTGGCCTCTACCGCCAATGGCGCAGGCACGCCCACCGCCGCCTTCATCACCGATATGTCGCAGCCGCTGGCCCCGGCCCTTGGCAATGCCACCGAAGTGGCCGTTTGCCTTGAACTGTTGTCCGGCAACCGCGCCGCCGCCCCCCGTTTGCATGACGTGACCGTGGCGCTGGCCGGGCGTCTTCTGGCGCTGGCGGGTCACTCTGAAGGCGAAGCCGAGGAGAGGGTCGCCGCCGCCATTTCCTCAGGCCACGCCATGGTCTGTTTCGCCGCCATGGTCCGCGCCATGGGCGGACCGCCCGATATCGCCGAAGACTGGCACACCCACCTGCCCAAGGCCCCCGTGGTGGGCGACGTGCCCGCCATGCGCGACGGATATGTCACCGCGATTGACGGCGAGGCTCTGGGCCTGGCCGTGGTGCGCATGGGCGGCGGGCGGCAGGTCGAAACCGACCGCATCAACCCCGCCGTGGGCCTGTCCGACGTGGTGGACTTGGGCCGCAAAGTATCCCGTGGGGACCCCATCGCTACGATCCACGCCGCGGATGAGGCCAGCGCCGAACAGGCCGCCCGCGCAATCCTCGACGCGATCACCATCGCGGATGCAGCCCCCGACCTTCCCGATCTTATCCGTGAACGGATCGACCCATGACCGACGCCCGCGCCTTTCTTCTGGTCATCGACAGCGTCGGCATCGGCGGCGCGCCCGACGCGCATAAGTTCTTCAATGACGACACGCCCGACACAGGCGCGAACACGCTGGGCCACATCGCACAGGCCTGTGCTGCAGGACAGGCCGAGGACGGGCGCAGCGGCCCGCTGAACATCCCCACTCTCAACGCCATGGGGGCAGGGGAGGCGATCAAACTGGCCACCGGCCTCGACCTTGGCTGGCCCGCGCCCACCGGTGCCTTTGCCGTCGCGACCGAGGTCAGCATGGGCAAGGACACCCCGTCGGGCCATTGGGAACTGGCCGGCGTGCCCGTCCCGTGGGATTGGACGACCTTCCCCAAAACCACCCCCGCATTCCCGCCGGACGTCACCGCGCGCATCTGCGAATTGGCGGGCACGACCGGCATCCTGTGCAACGCCCACGCCTCCGGCACAGGGGTCATCAACACCTTCGGGGCCGAGCACGTCAAAACCGGCTGGCCCATCTGCTACACCTCCGTGGACAGCGTCTTGCAGATCGCCGCCCATGAGGACCACTTCGGCTTGGACCGTCTTTTGACGCTTTGCGAGGCCCTCGCCCCCATGCTGCACGACATGAAAGTCGGCCGCGTCATCGCGCGGCCCTTCGTAGGGACGGACGGCGCATTCGAACGCACGATCAACCGCCATGACTATGCCATTGCCCCGCCCAGCCCCACCTTGTGCGACTGGGTTCAAGGCGCAGGCCGATCTGTGCAAGCCATTGGCAAGATTGGGGATATCTTCTCAATGTCCGGCATTGATGAGGTCCGCAAAGGCGCCGACGCGACCCTCATGGACCACCTGTCCGACATGATCGACACCGCCCCCGCAGGCGGGCTGGTCTTCGCCAATTTCGTGGAATTCGACAGCCTGTATGGCCACCGCCGCGATGTCTCAGGCTATGCGCGACATCTGGAATGGTTCGACGCAGCCCTTGGCCAGCTGTTGCCCAAAGTGCGGCCCCATGACCTGCTGATCGTCACGGCTGACCATGGCAACGACCCCACATGGACGGGCGGCGATCACACCCGCGAACGGGTGCCGGTCTTGATCCACGGCGCAGGACAGCGCACCCTTGGCCATGTGGCGTTTGTCGATGTGGCAGCCTCCGTCGCGGCGCATCTGGGCGTCCCCTCATACAACGGAACTTCTTTCCTATGACCTATCAGTCTTTGCCCAAAGTCGAATTGCACACCCACCTTGAGGGCTGCGCGCCGCCCGCCTTCATCCGTGGGCTGGCACAGGAAAAATCCATCGACATTTCCGGTATTTTCAACGCCGACGGCACCTATGCCTATCGCGACTTTGATCACTTCCTAAAGGTGTATGAGGCCGCCTGCACGACCCTTCAGACCCCGCAAGATTTCTACCGTCTGACCCGCGCGGTGCTCGAAGAAAGTGCGGCCCACGGCGTCGTGTATCAAGAAACCTTCGTCAGCCCCGACTTTTGCGGCGGCGGTGATCTGGCCGCTTGGCGCGACTATATGGCCGCGATGAAACAGGCCGCCGATGAGATGGACGACCAGATCACGCTGCGCGCCATCGTCACCTGCATCCGCCACTTCGGCCCCGACGCCGCCAAACCCGCCGCCCTCTGCGCGGCTGAAACCTTTGGCGATTTCATCACCGGCTTTGGCATGGCAGGGGCCGAAATGGTGGGCCGTCCGGGCGATTACGCCTATGCCTTCGACATGGCGCGAGAGGCCGGGATGCCGTTGACCTGTCACGCAGGCGAATGGGGCGGGCCGGACATGGTCGCAGACACCCTGCGCGATTTGCGCGTGGCCCGCATCGGCCACGGCATCAACGCCATCAAAGACCCCGCTTTGGTGGATCAACTGGCCGAACACGGCGTGGTGCTTGAGGTCTGCCCAGGCTCCAACGTGTTCCTCAAAGCCTCGGGCGATTGGCCACAGCACCCCATCGCCAAACTGCGCGACGCGGGCGTCAAAGTGACCGTCTCAACCGATGATCCGCCGTTTTTCGGCACCACCATGACCCGCGAATTCGACATGCTGGCCCAGACCTTCGGCTGGGATGAGGATGATTTCAAAGCCCTCAATCAAACCGCCCTCGACGCCGCCTTCTGCGACGCCGCCACCCGCACCAAAATTGCCAAACGACTGGACACCCAATGACGACCTTGCCGCACCTGACCCATGTCACGCACCCGCTGGTGCAACACAAACTGACGCTGATGCGCGACCAAGACACGCCCACTGCGGTCTTCCGCCAGCTTCTGCGCGAAATCAGCCAGCTTCTGGCCTATGAGGTCACGCGCGAATTGCCCATGACCACGAAATCCATCGAAACCCCTATGGAAGCGATGGAAGCGCCCACGTTGGAGGGCCGCAAACTGGCCCTGATTTCCATCCTGCGGGCGGGCAATGGTCTGCTGGACGGCATGTTGGAACTGATCCCGTCGGCCCGTGTCGGGTTTGTGGGCCTCTACCGTGACGAAGAAACCCTGCAGCCGGTGCAATATTATTTCAAAGTCCCCGATCATCTTGAGGACCGCATGGTCATCGCCGTGGACCCGATGTTGGCCACGGGCAATTCGTCGATCGCGGCGATTGATCTGCTTGAGAAAGCGGGCGCAAAAGACATCCGATTCCTGTGTCTTCTGGCCTCCCCCGAAGGGATCGCTGCCATGAAAGAGGCGCACCCCGACGTGCCCATCGTGACCGCCGCAGTGGATAGTCACTTGAATGACAATGGATATATTGTGCCAGGACTAGGGGATGCGGGCGATCGCATGTTTGGCACTAAATAAGGGCAACAATTCCTTTACTTCCTAGGCATTGTTCTGCATGCTTCCACAATATCTTGTGGGGGCAAATATGCAGTTTTTCAAAAAACGATCCGTCGTGTTCTCGACCGTCACTGCCGTGGCGCTTGTTTTGGGGGCTCAGGCGTCGGCGCAAGCGCTGCGCGATGCGACTGGACCGGCGGAATTTCCGCCGTCGTCTTACACCGGCAACCAATACGTGGACAGCCGTGGCTGTGTCTTCGTGCGCGCAGGCATCGGCGGCACCGTCAACTGGGTCCCCCGTGTGTCGCGGTCGCGCGAACAGCTGTGCGGCTTCCAGCCGACACAGGTCGCAGGTGCCACGCGCACAGCACCGATCGCAGACGTGCCCAACCCGTTGGACACACCCGTCGCGGGCCTTGCCCCACGAGATGAGGTCACGCCAGCCCCCGCACCGGTCGTGACAGCGGCACCGGCCCCGGTTGCTGCCCCGACACCCGCCCCGGCCCCTGTCGCCACGCCCCCCGCCACCGCGCGGCTCGGCTTGCCGACCTCAACCGCCGGTTCGATCAACCCGCTGACAGCCCGCCCTGCCAATGCCGCACCTGCACCCGCAGCTGCTCCGGCCCCTGTGGTCACGGCCAGCCCATCGCCACGCGTCATCACGCCTGAACCAGCAGCCGAGCAGCCGCGCACCATCACCCGCGCCGAAGCCTGCGCAGGCCGCACGGGCATCCAGCCCAATCTTGTCAGCCGCAGAACCGGCCAGCCCATCGATTGTGGCGGCACAACAGCCCCCGTGCAAACCGCGACCGTCGTGGCCCCTGTCGCCGCTCCAACACCGGCCCCCACACCCGTGGCCCCCGCACAGCGACGGTTTTCGCTGGCTGAGGCCTGCGCCGCCGTGGAAACGCGTGGCCTGCAATTCGTCAGCGCCACGACAGGCCAGCCTCTTGATTGCGGCGAACGTCTGCGCGGACGCACCATCGCAAGTGCGGCACCGCGGTCCGGCGGTCTGTCGCTGGAACAGCTGCGCGCTGATCTGAACGCGCCGCAGCGGCCCTATTCCAACCCTCTCGATGCGGCACCGGGCAGCGTCTTTGTGCCCCCTGTCGCCACACGGGCGGCCACGACCACACGGCCCTATTCCAACCCACTTGATGCCCCTCCCGGTGCGACCTTTGTGCCGGGTGTGAACACGCAAGTGGGCGCGACCTGCGCTTACGGCGCGGTCGGTACGGTCGAAGGCCTGCCTGTGCGCTGTGGCCCGCAGGCGCTGTCGCCTTCGGGTGGCGGTGCAGTTCAAACGGTCGGCCGCGCCCAAGCGCGCACCTTGGGGGAGCTTCAGCCCCAAAACACGGTCGCGGCCTTGCTGGGCCAGCAGCCCGCGCCCTATTCCAACCCAACGCGCGGCGTCTCTGCCGCGAATATCACGGTCCCCCACGGCTACGCCCGTGTCTGGTCTGATGGGCGGTTGAATACGCAACGCGGTCTGCCGACCACCAATGTGGTCCCCGCCGGCACTGTGCGCTACGCCACCCAGCCGCGCGCGCAGGTGCAGGCCACGCCGCAGACGACCACCCGCGCCGTGGCCCCCGCCCCAAGGCGTGAGGCGATCTCGGGCCACCGCTATGTACAGGTCGCCACCTTCGCCAGCCGTGATCAGGCACAGGCCGCCGCGCGCGCTTTGCGGTCCCGTGGCCTGCCCATGCGGATCGGCGTGTTTGAAAACAATGGCCGCCAACTGCGCATGGTTCTGGCCGGTCCGTTCGGCAGCGAACAGCAGTTGCAATCGGCCTTGGGCACCGCCCGTGGCGCGGGCTACGGCGGGGCCTTCACCCGCCGCTGATCCGGACACCACAAACCGATCAAAGGGCCTCGCCAAATGCGGGGCCCTTTTTCGTTTTCGCACTGACACAGGATCTTAGCTGCAAATGCCCTGCAGGCTGATCCATTCCGCATCGGTCAAAACCGGCAGGACATCGCGGCCCTGCATGGGGTCGGCCTCAATCAGGCCCAAGGTGGTTTCACCGGTGATGTCCACGGAATAGGCAAAGGGGGTCGATGGCAGCGACGCTGCCTCAAACAAATCCAGCAAAATCGCATCAGACACCCGTGGGGGTGGATCGGCCAGCAGGGTTTCGGCGTAGCCGCGCAAGGTCTCAGGTGCGATGTCACCGGTCGTCAGCAAAGTGAACGTCGTGCCCAGCCCCGTGGCCTGCAACAGCCGCGCCAAGGGATCCTCGGCGCGCAACTGCCCTGCGGCGGCAATGACATGGCCTGCCACCACGGCAGGGTCCTCGGTGTCCTCGATCAAATCGCGGTTCAGCACGATCAGACCACCCGGCAGATACAGGCTGATCTCAGACCCCGACGGCACCACAAAGACCTGACCGCCCGCCTCAGCCCCCAAAGTGCGGCGGTGCAGCTTGGCCAGCGCCTCCGCACCCAAGGTGCTGCGACAGGTCTGTCCCGTCATCCGTTGAATATGGCCCAGCAGCGTGGCCCCGATCTCGGCGCGTTTGACCTGCGGGACCACGGACATGGTCTGGCGGATCAGCGCATCGGGCAGCCAAAAGACGCCCAAGCCGAGAACTGCCGCCACCGTGGCAATGACACCCAAACTGCGCAACCGCCCCGGCCGTGCGCGTCTGCGGCGCACGGTCTTGCGGACCTTTTCCATGGCGTCGGTCATCAGATCGTCTTCGATCTCAAGGGTTTCGGTCGCCCCTGCATCGGGCGAAAAGACGGCAGGTCGCACACCGGGATTGACCCGCGACACCGCAGGCAGGGACCAATGGGTCAGGGGTCGTCCGGCGGTGTCAGAAATGACCAAGGTCGCGGCCCCGAAAGACACCAGAACCTCACGCAGTTGCGCATCTGGTGCCGCACGCCACAGCCCGCCGCTCTCCAATCGGGAAAATTCTGTCAGTGCCGTGTGTTGCGATGCCATCTGGGGCCTGCTCTGCCTCCGGTTTCGTCACACTATAGGGGGGCGGTGCGAAAATGACAGCCCCGCGCGGGGGGCAAATCCTGTCACAGGATTTGGCCCCTCACGCCAACGTCTTGCGCAATTCGAACTTCTGGATTTTGCCGGTCGATGTCTTGGGCAATTCCCCGAACACCACTTTCTTGGGGCATTTGAACCCCGCCAGCCTTTCACGCGTAAAGGCAATCAACGCAGCTTCATCCCCGTCGCGGCCCTCTTTCAATTCCACAAAGGCGCAAGGCACCTCGCCCCATTTGTCGTCGGGCATCGCCACCACCGCACACAGCATCACATCAGGATGCCCCATCAGCGCACTTTCCACTTCCACGGATGAGATATTCTCCCCCCCCGAAATGATGATGTCCTTGGCCCGATCCGCAATCTGCATGGACCCGTCAGGGTGTTGCACCGCCAAATCCTCGGAATGGAAATAGCCCCCCGCAAAAGCCTTCGCCGTGGCCTCAGGGTTTTTCAGATAGCCTTTCATGACCGAATTGCCGCGAATGACGATTTCCCCTTGGGTGGCCCCATCCATGGGCACCTGTTCCATGGCGTCGGACATAACGGTGATGTCCTCCATCTGTGGAAAGGCCACACCCTGACGCGCCTTAATGGCGGCCTGTTCGTCTTGCGGCAGAGCGTCCCAATCGGCGTTCCACAGACATTCGGTGACATGGCCGTAAGTCTCCGTCAGCCCGTAGACCTGTTGGACATGAAACCCCAGCTTGCCGATGGCGGCCAAGGTGGCGGGGGCAGGGGGCGCGCCTGCGGTAAAGACCTCAACCGTGTGGTCAAAATCGCGGCGCTCGTCGTCTTTCGCGTTGACCAACAGGTTCAACACAATGGGCGCGCCGCCGAAATGCGTGACCCCTTCGTCCGCAATGGCATCATAAATGGCCTTGGCCGAAATATCGCGACAACACACAACCGTGCCGCCCATCATCGGCATCATCCAGGTGTGGTTCCAGCCGTTGCAATGAAACAGCGGCACGATGGTTAGAAACACCGGATAAAGTGTCATCCGCCATGTCACCGGCGTGCCAACCGTCATCAGGTATGCGCCGCGGTGATGGTACACGACCCCCTTGGGCCTGCCAGTCGTGCCGGAGGTGTAGTTCAGCGCAAGGCTCTCCCATTCATCCTCGGGCATGATCCAGTCAAACGCAGGATCGCCTGCGGCCAGAAAGGTCTCGTAATCAATCTGTTCGCCGATCTCGGGCACACCGGCTTGGGTGTCGGGCACTTCGACGACCAGCGGGGCCTCGCCCTCCATCAGATCAATCGCGGCCATGCAGACGGGCAGGAACTGGCTGTCACACAACACGACCTTGGCCCCACCGTGGTCGAAAATATAGGCGATGGTGTCCACATCCAGCCGGATGTTGATGGTATTCAGAACCGCCCCACAGGCGGGCACCCCGAAATGCGCCTCCGCCTGTGCGGGCACATTGGGCAACAGCGTCGCCACCACATCACCGGGCGCCACCCCCGCCATCTGCAGCGCCGAGGCCAGCTGGCTGACCCGTGCATGATACTGCGCATAGGTCAGGCGCATATTGCCATAGACCAGCGCCTCACGGTCGGTAAACACTTTGGCCGCCCGCGCCAGATGGCTCAGCGGGGTCAGGGGCACGTAATTGGCTGGCGTTTTGTCCAGCCCGGTCTCGTCTTTCATCCAGCCCATGTGCCGCCCTCCCGAAGCGATGGTGTCAAATGTCAGACATTAGGTTCCCCGCCTGCGCGTAAATGTCAAACCTCAAAAAGGCGCGCGGTGCCGCCGGTCTGCAAAACGTCGCATCTGTGCTTGCACGCAGTCGCCGAAATCGCCACCCTCGCCCCATGCAAACCACCCGTCCGGCTCTGTCTACTTTGTGTACCCTTACGGGGATGTTCGTGCTGGCCGCGACCGACAATCTGATCGTGATCGTCACCGAAATGTCGTCGCTGTGGGTGTTTCAGACCCTGCGTGCCATTGTGGCCATCGGGCTGATCTTTGCGATGGCGCTTTTGGGGCTTGTCAGCCTGAGGGCACGTCGTCCGCGCTACGTGATCTTGCGCAACTTCTTCAACGCCTTTGCCTTGCTGGTTTACTTTGGCTGTCTGGCCTTCCTGCCCATCGGCGTGGTCGTCGCAGGCTTTCTGACAGCGCCCATCTTTGTGCAAATCCTTTCTGTGCTGTTTCGCGGCCAGACCATCGGGATCTTCCGCGCTGTGGCGGTGGTCCTTGGCTTTGCGGGCGCGCTGATGGTCGTCTGGCCTGAGGACGGCGGCCTGACATGGCTGTCGCTGACCCCGATCCTTGCGGGGCTGTTCTACGCGATCTCCGCCATCGGGACCCGTGTGTGGTGCGAGGGCGAGGGCACTATGGTCATGACCTTTACCTACATCGCCATTCTGGGGGCCTTCGGTGCGATTGGTCTGGGCGTGCTGACGGTCTTTCCTGTGGACGCCCCCGCCGGGGCTGCGGGCTGGTTGCACCGGGGCTATGTGACGCCGGACTGGGCGACATGGGCTGTGATCGCAACCCAAGCGGTCGGGTCCATCGCCGGGGTCTTGTTGCTGACGCGGGGTTATCAGTTGGGCGAGGCGTCTTACGTGTCGATCAATGAATATTCCATGATCGTCTTCGCCAGCCTCTTTGCGTGGCTGATGTGGGGGCAGACCTTGGGCGTCATCGCCCTCATCGGGATCGCCTTGATCATTCTGTCAGGTATCATCATCGCGCTGAGGTCGTCATGATCGTCTCACGCGGGCGGGGCTATATCTTTGTGCACATCCCCAAAACCGGCGGCACCTCTATGGCCTTGGCGCTTGAGGATCGGGCCAAAGCGGATGACATCATGGTGGGCGACACGCCCAAAGCCATCAAACGGCGCGGACGGCTTAGGGATGTGAAAACGGCGGGTCGGCTTTGGAAACACAGCACACTGGCCGATGCCGAAGGGCTGATCAGCCGCGTGGACATGGCCGATTTGTTTACCTTCACCCTCGTGCGCAACCCGTGGGACCGCATGGTCAGCTACTACCACTGGCTGCAAACCCAAACCTTTGACCATCCCGCTGTGACGCTGGCGCAAACCTGTGACTTTAGCCGCTTTCTGAACACCGACCTGACACAGCGCACTTTTCAGGCCAGCCCTTACAGCCACTACATGACCGACGGGGCAGGGCAGGTGCATGCGGACCTCTATATCCGGCTGGAACACTTTGAAGACGACGTGGCCCCCCTTGCGGCCCACTTGGGTTTCACCCCGCAACTGCCCCATGCCAATGCCAGTGACCGTGCCCGCGATTGGCGGTCGTTCTATACCGAGGCCGATGCAAAACGGCTGGCGGATATCTGCGCGCCAGACATTGCAGCCCACGGATATGCGTTCGATCCGGCGTAATTCCCCGCCCCGACGTCCCCGATTGTTTCCGCATTTGTGGTTAATCGACCGTTTACCAGTTCATTTCCCGTTAACCTTGTCCAATGCCCCAAAGATGCCGCTTTGTCGGCCAAGGTCGGTCTTGGGAATCACTCCAGATGGTTTTGTTGCTACTGACGCCCCCTGCCAGGGACGTCGGATAAAAAAGAAAAATTTGGGGATGATGATATGTTTGCTTGGAATACCGCCACGTGGAACACTGCCGCTGGATCTGACGCACCGCTGCCAAAACTGGATGCACGGACGTCCGGCATGGTCGCGGGCACCAAGGTCGCCACGGGCTCCGGCTGGGCGCGCGTTGAAACGATCAAGGCCGGCACGCAGGTTCTGACCTTTGATGGCGGTCTGCAAACAGTCGTCTCCGTTACCCGTCATGTCCTGATGGCCGACACCACCGACATCGCAAGCTGGCCCATGGCCGTGCCCGCCGGTGCCCTTGGCAACCGTGAGCCGATGACGATCCTGCCCCACCAGCCCGTCATGATCGAAAGCGATCTGGCCGAAGAGATGACAGGCGACCCCTTTGCCCTGATCCCCGCGACCTCCCTTGATGGTCTGCGCGGCATCACCCAGTCCCGCCCGGATGCTTGGGTCGAAGTGATCCAACTGCATTTTGAACAAGACGAAATCGTCTTCGCCAACATCGGCGCTTTGTTCTTGTGCCGCGCCGAGGCCGACCTGACGGCGGCCCCCACGTCAGGCTATGACGTGCTGTCCTTGGATGAGGCCGATGATCTGGTCGATTACATGATGGCCGAGGTTGGCAGCACAGCACCTGCCGCAGCCTTCAAAATGGCGGTCTGCGCGGCCTAAAGGCCACAGGCTGGCGGCCCGCACACGCGAGGGGCCCGATCCACGACAAAGACAGCTGTCCCTTCCCCCAGAACGGGGCGGGTGTCTTGGGCCCTGACTTTGGCAACAAGGTCAGGGCTTCGTTCTGTCCAAGGGGCCGTCCTACGCGTGTTCAGATTTCGCTGCTGTTCTCATCCATGATCGATCCCGAGGGGTTGAACAGATAGATGTCATCGGGCCGCACTTCCCGTGCGAGGGCCTCGATCTGTGCTTGCGATGTCAATCCCTCCGCCTCGATCCGCGCGGCCATGGTGGCGTAGTCTGTCGCGTAATCGTTGGTGCCAAATGTCTCAGGCAACCGGACCAGACGTTGTTCGGTGACCACGCCGTTGACGCAGAAGTCCAGCGTCGGGCAGGGCTTGCTGGCAATCGCATTGATCCATTTGCCCGACCCGATCAGCACCCCCGCATAAAGCAGTGCCGCGCGGCTTTCGGACACGCCTGTGGCCAGCAGGGCCTCATGAAACATCCGCTGGGTCTGAAACCAGCCCCGCACGGGGCGTTCGGATTTCGAATACCAGTCGTGCAAGACCGCCGCAAGCACATAGCTGGGGTCAAACGGGACACCTGCAAACCGCTGCGCCCATTTCGGGATGGAGGCCCCATCCGTGCGGAACCCCGCATCGGCCTCCCAGCCGACGCCGTATTGATCGGTGAAGCCGAAGTTTTCCGCGATGGTGCAGGATCCGACGTCCTGACAGCCCGCCGGTTGCAAAACAACCTGCCCGCTAAATTGCGCCTGCGATGGTCCGGAACAGGCGATGAGGCCAAGAATTGTCAGGGGAAGGGCAATCTGTTTCATCATAAAGGGCTCCGCAAAAAAGGTGTAATATTCCTTTTTTCTAGCCGCGCGGCCCTCAAACGCAAAACGCCGCCCCTAGGGTGGGGCGGCGTTTCACGCATTATTCACGAAGTCTAAGCGGCTTTGCTGTCGGACCCCGTGCCAAACCGGCCATAGAAGGACTGGCCGCTGTCGGCCATGTCCCGCAGCAGGGCAGGGCAGGCGAAACGATCGCCAAACTTTTCCGTCAGCTCATCACAGCGTGCGGCGGCATAGGGCGCCCCAAGAATATCGAGCCAGCTGAACGGGCCACCTGACCATGGCGCAAAGCCCCAGCCCAGAATGGCGCCCACGTCGCCTTCGCGGATGTCCATCAACACGTTCTCTTCCAGCGCGCGCACGGCCTCAAGAACTTGGGCAAACAGCAGACGATGCTGCACCTCGACCAGTTCAGGCTGGTCGTCCTTCACGTCGTAGCGGTCGCGCAGACCGGACCACAAAAGCTGACGTTTGCCTTTTTCGTCGTAGTCGTAGAAGCCCGCGTTCGCCTTGCGGCCCAGACGCCCCTCATCGGCCATCCAGAAGATCAGCTCATCCGCGGTGTCATCGTAGGCATCGCCCATGGCGGCTTTGGTGGCCTTGGCGATTTTGACGCCCAGATCGATCGATGTTTCATCGGTCAGCTGCAAGGGCCCCAAAGGCATCCCCACCAGCTTGGCCGCGTTTTCGATCAACGCGGGCTCCACACCCTCTTGCACCATGCGCACGCCTTCGTTGACGTATGGCAGGATGCAGCGGTTGGCGTAGAAGAAACGTTCATCATTCACAACGATCGGCGTCTTGCGGATCTGGCGCACAAAGTCGAGGGATTTGGCCACCGCCACATCGCCTGTTTCCTTACCGCGGATGATTTCCACCAGCAGCATCTTGTCCACGGGCGAGAAGAAGTGGATGCCGATGAACTGTTCAGGCCGCACAGAGGCCTTCGCAAGTTCCGTGATCGGCAAGGTCGACGTGTTGGTGGCAAAAATCGCGTCGTCGCCGATGATCGCCTCGACCTTTTTGGTCATCTCGGCCTTCACGCCCACGTCTTCGAACACCGCCTCGACGATCAGGTCGCAGTCTTTGAGAGCCTCGAGGTCCGTGGTGGCGTTGATCAGGCCCAACACCGCCTCTTTCTTCTCTTCGGTGGCCTTTTTGCGGGCGATGCCCTTGTCCATATAGGCGGTGGTGTAGGACTTACCTTTGTCGGCGGCCTCTTGCGTTTGGTCAATCAGCACGACCTCAATCCCCGCCAATGCCGACACGAGGCTGATACCAGCCCCCATCATGCCCGCACCCAGAACGCCGACCTTCTTGACCTTCTGGTCGGCCACGTCGGGACGGTTCGCGCCCTTTTCCAGCGCTTCCTTGTTGATGAAAATCGACCGGATCATCGCCTCGGAGGACGGGTTCATCAGCACATTGGTGAACCAGCGCGCCTCAATCTTCAGGGCCGTGTCAAAGGGCACCATCGCGCCTTCGTAAACGGCAGACAGCAGCGCCTTGGCGGCAGGGTAAACACCCATCGTCTTGCCATTCACCATGGCGGACGCGCCCACGAAGGTCATGAACCCCGCAGGATGATACGGCTCACCCCCGGGCATTTTGTAGCCCTTTTCGTCCCATGGCTTGACGATCTTGGGTTCTGACAGAACCCACTCTTTCGCCGCCGCGACCGGATCATCAACCACCTCGTCTATGACACCTGCGGCCTTGGCCTTTTTGGGGTCGTTCAACTTGCCCTCAAGCAACAAAGGGGAGGCCGCCATGGCACCCATCTTGCGCACAAGGCGCGTGGTGCCGCCCATGCCGGGGAAGATGCCGACCATGATTTCAGGCAGGCCGATCTTGGCCTTCGGGTTGTCGGCGGCAAAAATCCGGTGGCACGCCAGCGGGATTTCCAGACCGATGCCAAGCGCCGTGCCGGGCAGGGCGGCTGCAATGGGCTTGCCGCCTTTGTTGGTCTTTGCGTCCATGCCAGCGCGTTCGATCTTGCGCAGGATGGCGTGGGATTTCATCAGCCCGTCCATCAGGCCCTTGGCCGGATCATCCCCCGCTGATGCTTTCATCTTGGCGATGATGTTCAGATCCATCCCGCCCGCAAAAGTGTCTTTGCCAGACGTGATGACGATGCCTTTGACCGCGTCATCGGCCAACGCCTCGGTGACGCAAGCATCCAGCTCCTCCCAGCCCTCAAGGCTGAGAACGTTCATGGATTTGCCTTGCACGTCCCAAGTGATGGTCGCAACGCCGCTCGCATCTGTTTTCATTGTAAAATCAGTCATATCAGATGCTCCTTAAACGCGTTCAATGATGGTCGCCGCACCCATGCCGGATGCGATGCACAAGGTGGCAAGGCCGACCTCTTTGTCGGACCGTTCCAACTCATCCAGCAGCGTGCCGATGATGATCGCACCGGTCGCCCCCAGCGGGTGGCCCATGGCGATGGACCCGCCGTTTACGTTGACAACGGAATGGTCCACATCAAACGCCTGCATGAAGCGCAGCACGACGGACGAAAACGCCTCGTTCACCTCAAACAGGTCAATGTCGCTGATGGACATGCCGCTGTCTTCGAGGATTTTGTTGGTCACAGGCACGGGACCTGTCAGCATGATGGTTGGATCGGTGCCGATCTTGGCCGTCTGACGGATGCGCGCGCGGGGCTTGAGGCCCATGCGCTCGCCATATTCTTTTGACCCGATCAAAACGCCTGCCGCACCGTCCACAATACCGGACGAGTTACCGGCGGTGTGGATGTGGTTGATCCGCTCCAGATGGGGGTATTTCATCAGCGCGATCTTGTCGAAGCCGGGCATCATTTCACCCATGTCCTTGAACGCGGCTTTCAGCCCACCCAAGGACTGCATGTCCGTTTCGGGGCGCATGTATTCGTCGTGGCCGAGGATTTCCAAACCGTTTTGGTCGCGCACAGGCACGATGGATTTGGCAAAGCGGTTGTCATCCCACGCGGCTTTGGCGCGCTTTTGTGATTCTGCGGCCAGCAGGTCCGCATCATCGCGGGAGAACCCGTATTCGGTGGCAATGATGTCGGCAGAAATGCCTTGCGGGACGAAATACGTCTCCATCGCGATGGAGGGATCGACGGCAATCGCCGCACCATCGGACCCCATGGGCACGCGGCCCATCATCTCCACGCCGCCTGCGATATAGGCATCGCCCGCGCCGCCCTTCACTTGGTTGGCGGCCAGGTTCACAGCCTCCATCCCCGATGCACAAAAGCGGTTGATCGCAAGGCCCGGAATGGATTGGTCCAGATCAGACGCCAGCACCGCCGTCCGCGCAAGGCACCCGCCCTGTTCTTTCACCTGCGTGACGTTGCCCCAGATCACGTCTTCCACGGCGTGACCTTCAAGGTTGTTGCGCTCTTTCAGCGCGTTCAGAACACCGGCGGACAATCGGGCCGACGTCACTTCATGCAGCGATCCGTCCTTGCGGCCCTTGCCGCGCGGCGTGCGCACGGTGTCGTAAATATAAGCATCGGTCATCTGGGGTCCTCCAGTCAAAGCGTCGTTCCCTTTGACGTGAACGTCAACGATGCAAAATTCAAGATTATCGTCGCGTCACAGATGCAAATGACCTTTGGGTCTAGGCGCGATCCGCGGGGCTGCCGGGCATTAGATCATAGGGCGCTTTGTAGCCCTCCGTGTCCTCGATCCGGCCCAACCATGCGTCGATCTTTGGAAACTCCGCACGATTAAATCCATAAGGTTCAGGGTAATAAAGGTATCCGCAGCAGGCGATATCCGCGATCGTCAGCGCGTCACCGGTCAGATAGGGGGTGTCCGCCAGCTGTGTCTCAAGGATCTTGAGGGCCGACATCAACCGCATATGCATAAACCCGTTCACATCTGCGTTGCGTTTGTCTTCGGGCAGAAAATTGGTGTTGAACCGCAAGGGTCCCGCCACGCCACTGACCTTATGGTTGTCGAAAAACATCCAGCGTAACACGTCACGACGCTCTGCCGCCGACCGCCCGCCCAGCTTGCCGGTCTTGGAGGAGACGTAGTCCTGAATCACACCCGATTGGGTCAGGATCAGATCACCGTCTTCCATGACCGGAACCTCACCCATGACATTCATGGCCCGAAATTCAGGCGTCCGAGACGCGCCATTGAAAAAGTCGACAAACACCGGCTCCCACTCCGCACCGGACAGTTGCAGGGTCAGGGCCGCCTTATAGGCATTCCCGCTTTCGCCAAAGCAGTGCAGTTTGATCATGGGCTGGGGTCCTTTCGGGACAATATGTTTTGGCCAGACTGGGCGATTGCGTCCGGTTTGCCAACCCGCAGCCCCCGTCAAACATCGCGCGCCGCCGCAGCTGAGGGCCATTAAGGGTAACGCGCCCTGTCGCCGGTCTGCGCGTCCCCTGTTTCATCTGGCCCGAAAAACTCCCCCCGGAGGGCCGGCCCGCCCCCCGCGCCCCCGTCAGCGTTTGCGCGCCTCAAGCTCCGAATTGAACAGCCGCAACCGGTGCCCGAAGGTGTCTTCGTCGATGACGGAATCGAAGTTTTCGAACAGAAAGGACAAGGCCTCGCCCTCATCCAGTCCCGCCTCGGATGCAAACCTGCGCAACCGGCGATAGCCGTCTTCGGTCATGGCACAGGGAAAACGGCGGGTCAGGCGAAAACGTTTTGGCATCGGGTCCTCGGATATGGAAAGGGCGGACCGAAGTCCGCCCCACCACCTTAGAAGTTTGCCGCGTCCAACGCCATCACCGTGTCGGCGCCGGTGTTGATCCGCGCCAGATGGGTCGCGGTCATCGGCAGTTGCCGCGCCATGTAATAGCGGCCCGTGGCGATCTTGGTCTCGTGGAAATCGGTGTCGGTGTCACCGGCGGCGAGTGCCTCCATCGACGCTTTGCCCATCTTGGCCCACATCAGACCCAGACACACATGACCCATCATGTGCATAAAGTCATAGGACCCAGCCAATGCATTGTTGGGGTTTTTCATGCCATTCTGCATGAAATACATCCCCGCCGCCTGCAGGTCTTTAGACGCAGCTTTCAGCGGCTCGAGGAAGTCTTTCTCGAAGGCTTCATCGCCTTTGTTCTCGGCGATGTAGGTCTTGATCATCTCGAAAAAGCCCATGATCGTCTTGCCGCCGTTCAGGCCCAGTTTGCGGCCCACTAGGTCCAGCGACTGCACGCCGTTGGTGCCTTCATAGATCATCGTGATCCGCGCATCGCGGACGAATTGCTCAAGCCCCCATTCCTGGGTAAAGCCCGATCCGCCCAAGGTCTGTTGGGCCAGAACGCAGGTCTCAAACCCTTTGTCGGTCAGGAAGCCTTTGACCACAGGCGTCATCAGCGACACCAGTGCATCGGCCTCTGCATCGTTGTTTTTGTGCGCGCGGTCGATCAGGGACGCGCCCCAATACGTAAACGCACGGGCGCCTTCGACGAAGGCCTTTTGATCCATCAGATTGCGGCGCACGTCAGGGTGCACGATGATCGGATCGGCGGGCTTGTCGGGGGCCTCAACGCCGGTCACGGCACGGCCCTGCAGACGGTCACGGGCAAAGCCCAATGCGTTCTGATAGGCGACCTCACCCTGCGCGTAGCCTTGCAGGCCCACGCCCAGACGGGCCTCGTTCATCATGGTGAACATGGCGCGCATGCCTTTGTGCATCTCACCGATCAGATAACCGGTGGACCCATCATGGTTGATCACACAGGTGGAATTGCCGTGGATGCCCATCTTTTCTTCCAGACCGCCACAGGACACAGAGTTCCGCGCCCCAAGGGAGCCGTCTTCATTGATCAGGAACTTCGGCACGATGAACAGCGAAATGCCTTTGACGCCTTCAGGGCCGCCCGGGATTTTCGCAAGCACAAGGTGGATGATGTTGTCGGACATCTCATGCTCACCGGCGGAAATCCAGATTTTCTGGCCGGTGATCTTGTAGCTGCCGTCGTCCTGCGGTTCGGCCTTTGTGCGCATCAGGCCAAGGTCGGTGCCGCAGTGGGGTTCGGTCAGGTTCATGGTGCCGGACCATTCGCCGGTGGCCATCTTGGGCAGGTAGGTCTGTTTTTGCTCTTCCGTGCCGTGGGCCAGAATCGCGGCCATGTTGCCGTGGGTCAGACCGGGGTACATGTTGAATGCCATGTTGGCGCTGACCATGGGTTCCATCGCAGCGGTGTGCATGATGTAGGGCAGGCCTTGGCCGCCGTATTCTTCGGGCATGTCCATGGCCATCCAACCGCCTTCCGCCATCTGGTCGTAGGCCTCTTTGAAGCCGTCGGGCACGCGCACGACGCCGTTCTCAAGATGACACCCTTGTTTGTCGCCCACCACGTTCAGTGGGGCCAGAACTTCGGATGCCAATTTGCCGGCCTCGGTCAGGACGGCGTCTGTGAAATCGCGGTCAAGATCGGCAAAGCCCGGAATGTCCATTTCGGAAATCTTCAGGACATTGTGCAGCACGAACTGCTGGTCTTTGGTCGGTGCGTTGAAAATCGGCATCAGGCCCTCCTTGGGGTGTGGTGGGGCAGGGGTGGCTTAACTGGCCACCGCCTGCTGGGGTTCGATTTGGGACAGGCGCGCGCGGCCCCAGTCCATTTGGGTTTCAAGTTCTGCAATGGCCTCATCCAACTCAGCGCGCTGCGCCTTCATGTCAGAGAGGTGCTTTTCGGCCAGCACATAGGTTTCACGCAGCTGCGTCGCCTGGTGATCGTTCATGTAGTACAGGTCCAGAAGCTGGCGGATTTCCTCCAAAGAGAACCCAAAGCGCTTGCCGCGCAAAATCAGCTTCAGCCGCGCGCGGTCGCGCTTGCCGTAAAGACGTTTTTGCCCGACGCGCTGCGGAAACAGCAGTTCCTTGGCTTCATAGAAACGAAGCGTCCGGGGCGTTACATCAAAATCTTCGCACATCTGGCGAATGGTCATCGTTTGATCCGTCATAACTTTATCCTCATAGCGGTTCGATAGGGCGCAGGTGAGGAGCTTTGTCCCACCTTACAAGAAAAGATGACGCGGACGTAAACGTAACGCCGCGTCACAACGAGGTTTACGAAAGGTCAGGAAAGTTTTACCCGCGCAAGGCGCAATAATCTAAGTGGGAAGAATTCATAGGCATTCCCCTTTGGCCTTATTTATAAGGGTTTTGAGGTAAGGATTTCCTTACCTTCGCATGATCCGACTGCTTGTGTGATGTCTGTTTGTGGCACAACCAGAGGGGTTGTGTGGCCCTAGGCCGCCCGTCATGTCGCCCGCGCAAGGCCCCTGATCGGCCGCATCCGCGCGTCCGCTCTGAAGGTCGGGAACCCTAGGCGAGGTTCGCGGCCGTATCATCGCGCAGGCGGCGCAATTCATCCATGGTTTCGTCCAGCTGGCGGCGCTGTTCTTCCAGCTCCCCCAATTGGCGGGTGGCGTAATCGACCCATGTTTTCATCTGCGCCTCGGTGCCTTCGTTTTCGTAGATCAGCAACCACTGGCGGATTTCTTCCAAAGGAAAGCCAAACTTGCGCCCGCGCAGAATCAACGTCATCCGCGCCATTTCCTTGGGGCCATAATACCGCGACCGGCCTTCGCGTTCAGGCGACAAAAGTTCGATATATTCATAGTAGCGCAACGTGCGCGGGGTCACATCAAACTTTGCACACATTTCCTTAAAGCTCAGCCGTGGCTCGGACATGATCTGCCTCCCTTTTGTGCGATCCTAGACCCGCCGCGCGTGCAGGGCAACGGGGGGCGGGTCACGAAACCGCTTGCGGCCCCGACGTCGTCGGGGTTCAAAAGGATCATGAGTGAAGATCGACAAGCCAAAATCGCCAGCCAGTTTATCGCAGCCCTGCCGCACGCCAGCGCCTTGGGCATGACCCTGACCGAGATCGGCGGCGGCCATGCCACCATCACGCTGCCCTACGACACCAAACTGGTGGGCGACCCTGAGACGGGCGTCATCCATGGCGGGGCCGTATCGGCCCTGCTGGACACCTGTGGTGGTGCGGCGGTGATGGTCCACGACAGCCTGCCCGTGGGCACAGCGACGCTGGATTTGCGGATTGATTATATGCGGCCCGCCACCCCCGGCCAGACGATTGTCGCACGGGCCGAATGTTATCACGTGACCCGGTCGGTGGCCTTTGTGCGCGCCACCGCTATGGATGACGACGTGGACCGCCCCGTCGCCACAGCGACCGGCGCCTTCGCCATCCAGACCCAGAAAGGGCCCAGAGCATGAAGCGCCCAGAACCTGTCCAAGTGATCAAACAACGCCGTGACGCCGCCCTGCAATCGCTGATCGAGGGCGTGCCCTACATCCAATACATGGGCTTTCGGTTTGACCGGCGCGGGGATGAATTGACCGGCATCATGCCCTATCAGGACAGTCTGATCGGCAACCCCATGTTGCCTGCCCTGCACGGCGGGGCCACGGCGGCCTTTCTGGAAACCACGGCGATTATCGAACTCAGCTGGGGGATGATGTGGGAACGGATGGAGGCCGGTGAGGACGTGACCGGCCTGCGCCTGCCCAAGACGATTGATTTCACGGTGGATTACCTGCGCTCCGGCCTGCCGCGCGACGCCTATGCGCGCGCGCGGATCAACCGCTCTGGCCGGCGCTATGCCAGCGTTCATGTGGAGGCATGGCAGGACAACCGCAGCCGCTTGTTTGCCCAAGCCACGGGGCATTTCCTGATGCCCCAGCCGCGCGACGGCGATGTCGATGTCTGACCGGATCACCATCCTCGCCCTGCATGATCTGGCGGAGGCTTTGGGCCTGCGCGCCATCGCCGAAGGCATGGGGCACGACGTCCGCCTGCTGCGCCCCGGTGCACCCGCTGAGGTGCCGGGCATGTTGCGCCAGGCGGCAGAGGACGACGTGATGATCCTGTCGGCCCATGGCGGGCCACGCGGATTGTTCATGGGGGAATATGGCAAGGGCGTCGACGTGTCCTTGATGGACGGGCCGTGGCTGGTGACAGCACGCGCCTTTGACGGGCTGGCGTTGCGCGATGATGCGGTCCTGATCTCCACCGCCTGTGCGACCCGCGAAAGCGGGCTGGCCGAGGCTGTGTTCAAAACCGGTGGCCATCTGGTGGCCCCCAACGGGGACCCCCAAGGCCGCGTGATCCTGCCGTGGATCGCCGCCTGCCTGCTGTCCGCCCACAAGGGCCTGCCCGCGGCTGTGGCCGCCGCCAATGCGCTGGTCGAACCGCCCGACCGCTTCAGCTATGGCTGACGCGCCCGCGCTGACCCACCGGCGTATCCTCAACATCGCGGTGCCGGTGGTGCTGGCCAATATCACGGTGCCGCTGTTGGGTCTGGTCGACACCGGCGTGGTAGGCCAGATGGGCGAGGCGGCCCCCATCGGGGCTGTGGGCATCGGTGCTGTGATCCTCACCGGTCTTTACTGGGTTTTCGGGTTTTTACGGATGGGCACCACGGGCTTTGCAGCCCAAGCGCTGGGGGCGGGCGACGGTTGGGAAACCTCCGCCATTTTGATCCGCGCGCTGGGGATCGCGGCCATGGGGGGGCTTGCGATCATCGTGCTGCAGGCCCCGCTCTTTGCCTTCGGGTTCTGGCTGTCACCTGCGAGTGACGAGGTCGAAACCCTCGCGCGCAGCTACATGGCCATCCGCGTCTGGTCCGCGCCGTTTCTAATTGCCACCTATGCCGTGACCGGCTGGCTGGTGGCCGCCGAACGCACGCGGGATATTCTGGTGATCCAGCTGGTGATGAACGGCATCAACATCGGGCTTGATCTGGTGTTTGTGCTGGGCTTTGGCTGGGGGGTGCAGGGGGTGGCCGCAGCCACCGTGATGGCCGAAGTCACCGGTTGCGCGCTGGGCCTGTGGTATTGCCGCGCGGGTCTGCGCGCAGACGTCTGGGCCGACCGCGCGCGCCTGCTGGACCGCGCAAAGCTGACACGCTTTGCCGCCGTCAACGCCGACATCCTGATCCGGTCGCTGCTGCTGCAATCCATCTTTATGTCGTTTCTGTTCTTTGGGGCGCGCTACGGCGACACGCGGCTGGCCGCCAACCACATCCTGCTGCAGTTTCTGGGCTTCACCGCCCACGCCATGGATGGCTTTGCCTTCGCGGTCGAAGCGCTCGTGGGGCAAGCGCTGGGCGCACGCAACCGCGCCGCGTTTCGGCGTGCGGCGGTGATGGTCAGCGGCTGGGGCTTTGGCATCGGCGTGCTGATGGCGGCGATGTTCGGTCTTTTGGGTGGGCCGATCATCGACCTGATGACCACGGCGCCCGACGTGCGCGCAGCGGCGCGGGATTACCTGATCTTTATGGCGCTGACCCCGTTCTTGTCCGCAGCCCCCTTCATGCTGGACGGCATTTTCATCGGCGCCACCCGCACCCGCGACATGCGCAACATGATGGCGGTCTCCGCCGCGATTTACTTTGCTGCGGCGCTGGCGCTCATGCCGCTGGCCGGCAACACCGGCCTGTGGATCGCCCTGCTGATCAGCTTTGCCGCGCGCGGCGTCACGCTGGCGGCCAAATACCCCGCGCTGGAACGCGACGTGGGAGCGTAAGAGGCCACGCTAGGGCCTTTCCAAGACGGCTTGCGGGGCACCGCCCGTTCTCAGCTGAAAACCTCCCCCGGAGGTTTTCCAAGACGGCTTTGGGCTCCGCCCGTTCTGCGCCTGAATTGATCCGCCTGATCAATTCCGAGACGGCTCGGGTCTCCGACCATTCTGCGCCTGAGACGCCCCACTGGGGCCTCTCCAAGACGGCTTGAATTCTCTGGTTCTCAAATACCTCGGGGGGAGGCCGCAGGCCGGGGGGCAGCGCCCCCACCCCGCCGCGCAGCGGCGCGGGTCGGATTGGCGCAGCCAATTCGATCCTACAAAATGGCCAACACATCCTCGGGCGGACGCCCGATCGCGGCGCGGCCATTGTGGATCAACACGGGCCTTTCGATCAAAATCGGGTGGGCGGCCATGGCGGCCAGCAGCGCGTCTTCGCTTGCCGTGGCCAGCCCCATCTCTTTGAACAGCTTTTCACCGCGCCGCATCATCTCATCAGCGGTGACACCCAGCGCGTTGCGCACGGCGATAATCTCTGCCTCGGTGGGCGGGTCTTGCAGGTAGAGGCGCACCGCAGGTTGCAGGCCGCGCTCTTGCAGCAAGGCCAGCGTTTGGCGGGATTTTGTGCAGCGCGGGTTGTGCCACAGGGTCATCTGCGCGGGCATCATAGCCAATCCTCGCGTCCGGTGCCCACGGCGTCTGCCACGGATGTGAACCCGTCGCGGGCCAGCAAGGCGTCAAGGCCTGTCGCAATCTCAGCAGCCAATGAAATCCCGCCGTAGACCAGCGCGGTATAAAGTTGCACGGCTGAGGCCCCTGCGCGGATTTTGGCATAGGCTTGTTCGGCCGATCCCACGCCGCCGACCCCGATGATGGGCAGGTCCGTAAGGCTGGACAGCAAAGCCACCACGCGGGTGGATTTGTCAAACAAGGGCTGGCCCGATAGCCCGCCGGTCTGGCCTTTGTGCGTGCTGCGCAGCCCGTCGCGGTTCAGTGTGGTGTTCGTGGCGATGATGCCCGCAAGTGCGGGGAAATCGCCCAGCACATCCAGAATATCGCGGATTTCGTCGCCGCCCAGATCCGGTGCGATTTTCAGGAAGACAGGTCCTGCAAAACTGGCGTCATGGCTGGCGTGAATGACCTGGGTCAACAGCGCATGGAGCGCGTCGCGGCCTTGCAGGTCGCGCAGACTTTCGGTGTTGGGGGATGAGATGTTGATCGTGGCGAAATCCACATGCGCCCCGCAGCGTGCAAGGACTTTGCCGAAATCTGCCGCGCGGTCGGGGCTGGTTTTATTGGCGCCAAGGTTGAGGCCCACGACCCGCCCTGAAGGACGACCCGCGAGCCGCTTCGCAATCACATCCATCCCTTGGTTGTTGAACCCGAACCGGTTGATCGCGGCGCGGTCTTCGGTCAGCCGGTACAGACGTGGGCGGGGGTTGCCCATCTGCGGCAGGGGGGTTGCAGCGCCGACTTCAAGAAAGCCGAAACCGCAGCGCGCCAGAGGGGCCAGCGCCTCGGCGTTCTTGTCGAAGCCTGCGGCAAGGCCCACGGGATTGGGCAGATCAAGGCCCGCCACCTGCGTGCGCAACCTGTCTGATGTGACCGGCCCGCCCTTGGGCCCCAGCCCAGCGTTGAGCGCCTTGAGGGCTAGACCATGGGCGGTTTCGGGATCAAAGCTGCGCAGGGCCCGCAGGCCGATCTGTTCGATCAGGCTCATGTCAGGTCCAGCACGTGCTGGCCCCCCACCAAGGGCATGGGGCGGACCCAGACAAGGTCGGATCGCAACAGGGGGCGGTTGTAGATGTGGGGGAACTTCGCGCCGCCGCGCGACACTTCCCAGACCAGATCGTCACCAAAGGTGTCGGCCTCCAGTGCCGCAAGCATCAGCCCTTCGGCCCCGGCGAAATGTTTGTCCGCCGTTTCCTGCGCCTGTTCGGCGGTGGAGGTGTGGATGTAGCCGTCGGCCACGTCAATCGGGGCACCCGCGAAGGTGCCCGATGCATCAAACGCCGCCCATTGGTCGGCGGTCAGGATTTTGTAAATCAACATGGAGGGACGTTTTCCATCCCGCGTCTGCCGCGTCAAGCGTGCGGGTGCCTAAAGCTTGGGCGGTGCTGGGCGCGCGAAGGCGACGTTACGAAACCTTCACGGACTTGGCTTTGACTCTTGCCGGTGACCCAGCGCAAGCTGGAGGCAGAACACAACCAACGGGGATGAACATGCTCACCAGATTGCTATCAACGACAGCCGCCTTCACGATGATCGGCGGGATGGCTGCGGCGGAATACACGCTGCACATCATCCACATCAATGACCTGCACAGCCGGATCGAACCGATCAACCGGTTCGACAGCACCTGCAGCGCGGAAGACAACGCGGCGGGCGAATGCTTTGGCGGTGTGGCACGGGTCAAGACGATGATCGACCAGCTGCGCGAGGAACTGGCCGGTGAAAACGTGATCGTGCTGGACGCGGGCGATCAGTATCAGGGCAGCCTGATGTACACGACCTACAAGGGTGACGTGGAAATCGAGATGATGAACGCCATCGGCTTTGATGCCATGGCCGTGGGGAACCACGAGTTCGACGACGGTGACGCTGGTCTGGCGAAGCTGGCCGATGGCGTGAATTTTCCCGTGATTTCCGGCAACATCGACGTCAGCCAGTCGAACATTCTGGCGGGCAAAGTAGCTAACCATGTGGTGCTTGAAGTGGGCGGCGAACGCATCGGCATCGTCTCGACGGTGGCTACCGACACGGTCGAGACCTCCTCGCCCTCTGACGCGGTGATCTTCATCGATGAGGCCGAAAGCCTGGCTGCCGATGTGGCCACACTTGCAGCAGATGGGGTCACCAAGATTATCGCGCTGAACCACGTGGGCGTGAACCGCGACATGGCCGTGGCCGAGGCCGTTGATGGGCTTGATGCAGTTGTGGGCGGGCATTCGCACACGCTGTTTTCCAACACCGAAGAGGGTGCGATGGCCTATCCCACGATGGTCGGCGACGTGCCTGTGGTGCAGGCCTACGCCTATTCCAAATATGTGGGCCATCTGACGCTGGTCTTTGATGACGACGGCAATGTCACCTCTGCCACCGGCGACACGATCCTGCTGGATGCCTCTGTGGCCGAAGACGAGGCGATTGTCGCCCGCGTGGCCGAACTGGCCGGTCCCATCGAAGAGATGAAAACGCAAGTTGTGGCCGAAAGCACTGAGGTGATCGAAGGATCGCGCGAGGTTTGCCGTGCGATGGAATGCGCCATGGGCAACCTTGTGGCCGATGCGATGCTGGACCGTGTGGCGGATCAGGGCGTTGTCGCCGCGATCCAGAACGGGGGTGGCTTGCGCGCCTCTATCGACAGCGGTGAGATCACCATGGGCGAAGTGCTGACCGTGCTGCCGTTCCAGAACACACTGGCCACATTTGAGGCCACAGGCGCGGACATTCTGGCCGCCCTTGAAAACGGTGTGGGCCAGGTTGCGGACGGGGCCGGTCGGTTCCCGCAGGTGGCGGGCATGACCTTTACGGTTGATCTGTCCATGGAGCCGGGCAGCCGCGTGTCGGATGTGATGGTGGACGGTGCAGCGCTGGACGAGGGCGCGACCTATCTGCTGGTCACCAACAACTACATGCGCAATGGCGGTGACGGCTATTCCATGTTCGAAGACGCGGTCAACGCCTATGATTTTGGCCCCGGTCTGGAACAAGTTGTCGCTGATTATCTGGCGGAGAACGGACCCTACACGCCCTACACAGACGGGCGTATCGAAATGAAATAAGCGCGTCTTTTATGCGCGTTTGGCCCCGTCGCGGTTTACCTGCGGCGGGGTTTTTCGTTTTGGGGAGTGGGATTTGAGTTTTTTTGGCCAGATGAAGGGGGGACGGTGTACTGCCCTTTCAACGTGGCGCGTTAAGGTTAATGGGCGGTGTTAACGGTTATCGGTTTCGTCGCGGTCCGGACAAGGCTCGGACGGACGGCGGGTGGGGGCCGCGGTGGCGTTTCGGCCACCGGGGTCAGCTTGCAAATGGACCCGCCCCTGCACCCGATCTGCGCGCCCTTTGCAAAGGATGCGCGTGGGTGGTCTGAGGGGCCGGCAGTCCCGAAATATCCATGGCGCAGGCGTGTCAGGCCCACGGGTTAACCAAGGGCGAAGATGCGATGTCGGGATTAGCGCCGGGTAAATGCGGCGCGCGCTGGGTGTTGCGGGGTGGGTGTTGCCTGGTGGGCGGTGTGGCCCTATTTTGCGCCCCATGGGACATCCTTTGGAAGATTTGATCGATGCGCGCATTCGGGCAGCCCAGCAGGACGGCGCGTTTGACGACTTACCCGGCCAAGGCGCGCCTTTGCCGCCTGAGGAGGACCCCGAGAACGCCTTGATCAGCCGTTTGATGCGCGAGAACGGCGCGGTGCCCGAGTTTGTGTCCCTGTCACGCACGTTGGAACAGTTGCGCGCGGAATTGGCCGAAACAGGTGACCGCACGCGGCGGTCCGAGATCCTCAAAGAGATGTCGATGATGGATGCGCGGATTGATCTGGCCCGAAAGGCCTACCGCCGCTAGGCTGGCCCCATGTCTGACGTCCAAGCCCAGTATGAGGCCTTCCCCTATCCCGAACGCGACCCTGCCGATGAGGCCAAGCGGCTGATCACCGGATCGCCGTCCGATCCGCGTGAGATGGATCATGTCCTATGGGGCGGCCAGCGGGATTGGTCGCGGCCCTTGCGCGCTTTGTGTGCCGGCGGGGGCACGGGGGATGGGTTGATCCAGCTGGCGCAGCTGATGACCTCTGCCAAACGACCGTATGAGATCGTGTATCTGGATATGTCGCAGGCGGCGCGCCGTGTGGCGGAGGCGCGGGCGGCGGCGCGGGGGCTAACGGGGATCACCTTTGTGACCGGATCGCTGTTGGATGCGGCAGACCATGGGGTGTTTGATTACATTGATTGTTGCGGGGTACTGCATCATCTGCCGGACCCTGCGGCGGGGTTTTCGGCGCTGCGTGCCGCGCTGGCCTCCGGTGGGGGGCTTGGGTTCATGGTCTATGCGCCTTACGGGCGGGCGGGGGTTTATCCGCTGCAAGAGGCCTTTGGCGCGCTCTTTCAAGGGATGGACCCCGCCGCGCGGCTGACGGCGGCACGCGCGGTTTATGACACATTGCCCGAAGGGCACGTGTTCAAGCGCAACCCTCATGTGGTCGATCATGAGGTGTCGGATGCGGGGTTTTATGACCTGTTGTTGCATTCCCAAGATCGCGCCTTTGATGTGGCGTCCTTGTTGGATGTCATGGAGCAGACGGGTTGGGATTTGGCCGGTTTTTGCAAACCGGCGGCCTATGATCCTGCGCGGTTTGGGGCGGTGCCTGACGGGATGGACGGGCCTGCGCGCTGGGCGGTTGCAGAAAAGCTCAGCGGGTCGATGAAGGTGCATGTGGGCTATGCCCGTGCGGCAGGCGGGGCGGTGCCCAAGGGCGGTATGGACCGGATCCCGCATTTGCACGGGCTGCCAGCAGCACCACTGGTCAAGGCGGTTCAGGCGGGCAAGGCCCTGCCGATCAAACACGGGGGCGAGACGGTGCGCGTGACGCTGCCCAAGGGGGCGGCACCGGTTTTGGCGGGGGTCAACGGGCGGCGATCCTTGGCGCAACTGGCGAAGGGCGCGGGGCTGGACCCCATCGCGTTCCATGCAGTTTGGGGACCGGTGGAGGCGGCGCTGTGCGGCTGGGGGCTGATGCTCTATTCCAACCTGTTGAAGGGGCGCTAGGGATGTGCGGACGGATGGCCATCACCTTACCCCATGACGCCATGGCGCAGATGTTTGACGCGGCCCCCGCAAATGATCTGCCTGAGGTGCCCAATTACAATGTCTGCCCCACGGTGCAGGTCGCAACTGTAACGGCCGACGGTGGCGCGCGGCGGTATCGACCCATGCGGTGGGGCTGCATCCCCCATTGGTACAAAAAGCCAAACGGCGGGCCGCTGTTGATCAACGCGCGGGCCGAGACCATCGCGGAGAAGCCTGCCTTCAAATCCGCCTGTCGCGCACGGCGCTGCATCATTCCCGCCGCCGGTTTTTACGAATGGACCCGGCTTGAGGACGGCACCAAGCTACCGTGGTACATCCAGCGCAGCGATGCGGCGCCCATGGCCTTTGCCGCGATCTGGCAGGACTGGGGAGAGGTGGGTGCAACGGCGGCCATTGTCACCACGGCGGCCAATGCCGCCATGGCCGAAATCCACCACCGCATTCCGGTCATACTGGAGCCCTCAGACTGGGGCCTGTGGCTGGGGGAGGAAGGCAAAGGGGCGGCTACTTTGATGCAAGCCACGGGTGAGGACACCTTGCAGTTTCACCGGGTGGACAAGGCCGTCAATTCCAACCGCGCCACGGGGCCGGAGCTGATCGATCCGCTGGACGTCTGACGCCACCGCATCCCCCAGTTTGCCGCTGATTGGGATGTAAACACGCGATTTTGGGTCGAAAACCCGCAATATCGGGCCAAAACCGACAGAATCCTTGTCTCATCACGACATTCACGTGATGTTAACCCTAGGGAAATAAAAAATTAGGGAACAATTATGTCTATCAAACCTCCTTTGTCGGACCTTCCGATTAAGACAGCTGATAGCGGTTTTTACAGTGGCTTCAGTGTCAATGTGGCCGTGATCAGTAAGATCATCATCTCCGTTCTGGCGGTGTGGTGCATTGTCTGGCCCATTCAGGCGGGCGCTGTTCTGGGCAACTGGAATGCCGTCATTCTTGAGATTTTCGCATCGTGGTACATCTGGGTGACGGCGGCGTTCGTGATCACCTGTCTGATCTTGGCGCTGTGGCCGACGTCGGGCCGCATGAAGCTGGGCGCGGATCACGAAGTGCCGGAATTCACCAACTTTTCGTGGTTTTCGATGATGTTTGGTGCCGGTATCGGTGTGGGCATGTTGACGTGGGCTGTGGCCGAACCGGTGGCGCATTTCCAGAACAACCCGTCGGTTATTCAGGGCCTCACGGATGCGAGCGCGGAAAACAACATCATGGCGGCCTATGAATGGTCCTACCTGAACTGGGGGTTCAGCGCATGGGCGACCTATGCGATTGCCGGTCTGGCGCTGGCGTTCTTCGCCTACCGCCGCGGGCTGCCGCTGACGATCCGGTCCTCGCTGACGCCGCTGTTTGGTAAGGCGCTGTCGGGTCCGCTGGGCAATATCATCGACATCGTCGCCGTTGTGGCAACGATCCTTGGCGTGGCGCAGACGCTGGGCTTTGGTGTGGAACAGTTTGTCGCCGGTCTGAACCGGATCGGCATCAGCGGGCTGGTGATGGAAGACGGATCGGCTACAACGGTCGGCATCATCGTGGCGCTGTTGTTCATCATGGGCGCGTCGACCCTGTCGGCCATGTCCGGCGTGGGCAAGGGCATCAAATGGCTGTCCAACATCAACATGGTTCTGTCGATCTTCCTGCTGGGCTTCTTCATCATCTTCGGGGCCACATGGTTCGGCGTGAACGCCTTCTTCGTGGGCTTTTGGGAGTACCTGAAGGCACTGCCATGGATGTCGTTCAACGTCTTCGTCTCGGACGGTGTGGAAGGGTCTGAAAGCTTCTTGCTGGCGCAGTGGCAGGGCTGGTGGCCCGTGTTCTACTGGGCGTGGTGGATTGCATTTGCACCCTTCGTGGGCCTGTTCCTGGCACGGATTTCCCGTGGCCGGACGATCCGCGAATTCGTGCTGGGTGCGATGATCGTGCCTGCGCTGATGTGCTTTGTCTGGTTCGCATGGGCCGGTGGCACCGCGATTGACCTGACGCTGAACGGTGAGGCAGGCGACACGATCTTTGGCGCGGCAAACGGCGACAAGATCTTCGCCATGACCGAGTTCATGCTGGCCCCAATTGCTGAGGCGCTGGCCTGGGCGATGGCGGTTCTGATCGTGGTCTTGCTGATGACGTTCCTTGTGACGTCGGCTGACTCTGCGGTGCTGATCGTGAACACCATCAATGCGGCAGGCGACGAAGGCCCGAAAGCGCGTCCACATATCCTGTTCTGGGGTGCGGCACTGGCGCTGGTGGTTGGCGGTTTGCTGATCTCTGGCGGCACAGGTGCCATTCAGACGGCGATGGTCATCGGCGCGCTGCCGTTCTCGGTGGTGATGGCGCTGATGTGTATTTCGCTGCTGAAAGCGGTCTACAACGATGGTCGCCGTGAGGCGGCGGGCGTTGAATCCGTGACAGTAAACACGCAGGCGACACCGGCTGAATAAGCCCCGATCATTTTGAGACTTCAGAGGCCCCGCAGTGAAAGCTGCGGGGCTTTTGCGTGTTTATCCGTGGTCGGCGCGCAGTTGGGTCTTCTGGACCTTGCCCATGGTGTTGCGCGGCAGCGCGGGCAGGACCACGTAGCGGCGGGGGTGTTTGAACCGCGCAAGCGCGGCGGTGACCGCTTGGGTCAGGGTCGCGTCATCGGGCGGGGTGTCCGCATCCGTGGGCACGATGGCGGCCACGGTTGTTTCGCCAAAATCCGCATCGGGCACGCCAAAAACGGCTGTTTCCAAAACGCCTGGAACGGCGTTCAGCACGTCTTCGATCTCCTTGGGATAGATGTTGTAGCCGCCCGAGATGATCAGGTCCTTGGCGCGGCCTACGATGGTCACGCGGGCGTCCGCGTCCATGGTGGCAAGGTCGCCGGTGATGAAAAACCCGTCCGTCGTCATGTCCTCGGCGGTTTTGTCGGGCATGTTCCAATAGCCTTGAAAGACGTTGGCGCCGCGGACCTCAAGCGTGCCGATGTCGCCCGCAGGTGTGGGCTGGCCGTCTGTGCGGATGCGGACCTCAACCCCGGGCAGGGCCATGCCCACGGTGCCCGCGATGCGCGGGCCGTCGTAGGGGTTTGAGGTGATCATATTCGTCTCCGTCATCCCGTAGCGTTCGAGGATGCGGTGGCCGGTGCGGTCTTCGAACGCGCGATGGGTTTCGGCCAGAAGCGGCGCCGAGCCGGAGATGAAAAGCCGCATATTGGCGGCCCTGTCGCGGGTGAGGCGTGGGTCGGCCAGCAAGCGGGTGTAAAAGGTTGGCACGCCCATCATCAGGGTGGATCGGGGCAGTTCGTCAAAGATCGTATCAAGATCAAACGCCCCCATCAGCCGCACCTGCGCGCCTGCCAGAAGTGCGGTGTTCATCGCCACGAACAGCCCGTGGGTGTGAAAGACCGGCAGGGCGTGGATCAGGCGGTCTTGATTGGTGATTTGCCACAGGCCTTTCAGGGAGTGGGCGTTGGACAGCAGGTTGCGATGCGACATCATCGCGCCCTTGGACCGCCCCGTGGTGCCGGAGGTATAGAGCAGCCCCGCAAGGTCATCCGCCCCGCGCGGGACGGTTTGAAAGGTGGTGGGGGCCGCATCGGCGGCATGGCTGAGGGTGCCAGTCCCGATGGTGCCCAGCGTCAGGACCGGGCGGGGCGCGCTGATGGGAGTGATGTCTGCTATAGCGGCCGGCGCGCAGACCACGAGGGCGGGGTCCGCATCTTCGATGAAATAGCGCAGCTCGGCCTGCGTGTAGGCGGTGTTGAGCGGCAAAAACACCGCACCCGACTGCAGGCAGGCTGCATAAAGTGCCAGAAAATCCGCGCATTTGGGGGCTTGTACCACCACGCGGTCGCCGGGCTTTACGCCGTTGTGCACAAGCACATGGGCGATTTGCGCGGCACGTTTGGTGAAGTCATCAAAGGACAGGGTGGTGCCACTATCCAGCGCCAGAAACGGGGCAGTGTTGCCCCGATGGGGCGCGATGAGCGCGTCGTAAAGCAGGTTTGTCATGGCGCGGGACTATAGGGATTTTTGCCCCTCTGCCCAGATGATTTGGCGCATGTGGCGTCTTGACCCTGTCAGCGAGGCGGCGTATTCCATCCCCACACGGCGCGGGCGTTGTGTAGTGGTAAGACCTTAGCCTTCCAAGCTAATGACGCGGGTTCGATTCCCGCCGCCCGCTCCATCAGTTTTTCGGGACAGATTGATCTGCGATCAGCACCTGCGGTGGGCGGTGTGCAAATTTTCTGCGAAAATTTGGCCTCCGGCGGAGGTATTTCAGAACCCAAGAAGCAGGCGGCTGCGCGTCCCTGACCTGTTGTGCCTTCGGGCGCGCCGGATTAAGTCTGCCTTTAAGGTAAGTGAGGAGTGATCATGGCGGAGGCCCCCAGAGCAGCGAGCGAGGAGCGCGCGCGGTCCAAAGAGATCGGTGCGCTCGGCGCATTGTGGCCCTTCTTGCGGCCTTATGGCTGGATGATCGCTCTGGCTGTGACGGCGCTGGTGATCACGGCGGCCATGTCGCTGGTGTTGCCCTTGGCAGTGCGGCGGGTTGTCGACAATTTCGAGTCCGCGGATGTGGCCTTGCTGGACGGCTATTTCGGTGCGGCCATTGGCATTGCGGCCGTGTTGGCCGTGGGCACGGCGTTGCGGTATTATTTCGTAACACGGCTGGGCGAACGGGTGGTTGCAGACATTCGGATGGCCGTTTTTGACCGCATGATCGGGATGAGCCCCGCGTTCTACGAGCGGATCATGACCGGTGAGGTGTTGAGCCGGATCACCACGGATACGACCCTGATCCTCAGCGTGATCGGGTCGTCGGTGTCCATTGCCCTGCGCAATCTGTTGATCCTGTTTGGCGGCATCGGGTTGATGCTGTGGACCTCTGTGAAGATGTCGTTGATGGTGCTTTGGCCCATTCCGGTGATTATCTTTCCGATCATCATTCTGGGCCGCAAGGTGCGCCGGTTGAGCAAGGAAAATCAGGACTGGATTGCGCAGAGTTCGGGCGATGCGTCAGAACAATTGTTGAGCGCGCAGACGGTGCAGGCCTTCACCCATGAGGGGCCGAGCCGGTCGAGTTTCCACCATGTGACCGAACGCAGTTTTGAGGCCGCGCGCCGCCGGATCGGGACGCGGGCTGTTCTGACGGCGATTGTGATTTTCATGGCGTTTTCGGCCATCGTTGGCTTTTTGTGGATGGGCGCATCGGACGTGCGCTCCGGTGTGATCACCGTGGGCGAATTGGTGCAGTTCATGATCTATACAATCATGGTCGCGGGGGCCGTGGCCGCTCTGACCGAGATTTGGTCGGAGTTGCAGCGCGCGGCCGGTGCGACGGAGCGGCTGGTGGAATTGCTGACGGCTGAGGACGCGGTGCGTGATCCGGCGCAGCCTGTGGCGGTGCCCGACCGGCGCCATGGTGAGATCGCCTTTGAAGACGTGCGGTTTTCCTATCCGGCGCGGCCCAATGTGGCGGCGTTGGATGGTGTGTCCTTTACCGTGCACCCCGGTGAGACGGTGGCGCTGGTGGGCCCGTCCGGGGCGGGCAAGACGACGATCATTCAGCTGTTGTTGCGGTTTTATGATCCGGCGGCGGGGCGCGTCGTCTTTGACGGGGTGGACTTGGCGAATCTGACGCGGTCCGATTTCCGCCGCCACATGGCGCTGGTGCCACAGGACCCGGTGATCTTTGCGGCCTCGGCCCGTGAGAACATCCGCTTTGGCCGACCTGAGGCAACGGATGCCGAGGTGGAGGCTGCGGCAAAGGCGGCTGCGGCGCATGACTTTTTGTCGGCCTTGCCTGAGGGCTATGACAGCTACGTGGGCGAACGGGGTGTCATGTTGTCGGGCGGACAAAAACAGCGGATCGCCATTGCGCGGGCGATTTTGCGAGATGCACCGGTGTTGTTGCTGGATGAGGCGACGAGCGCTTTGGACGCGGAATCTGAGCGTGCGGTGCAGCAGGCGGTGGATCATCTGTCGGCGGATCGCACGACCCTGATCGTGGCGCACAGGCTGGCCACGGTCAAGAAAGCGGACCGGATTTTGGTGTTTGATCAGGGGCGGATTGTAGCGCAGGGCACCCATGATGCGCTGGTGGCCGAAGACGGGCTTTATGCGCGGCTGGCGCGGTTGCAGTTCACCGACGGGATTGCGGCGGAGTAGGGGGAGGGGTTTTCGGTTGATGCGCCGAAGGTCAGGTTTGAGGCCACTTTCCCGTTTTTTTTGTAATACAACTAATGTCTGCTACACCGAGTGGGGTAAAAAACTTCAACAACTGCTTGAGTTTTGAACGGAGCATTTAGCGGTGGAAAATAGGCCGCTTGTCTGTTGTTCCGCAAAATACCCTCTGTACTAAACCGGCGACCACGATCAAAAATCTGGCCTAGGATAGAGCTAATTTTGTTTTCGCCTCGCGCCTTCGATGGCTCTTTCAATCCGCTCTAAGCTTGTTTTGATGAGTCTGGTTTGCTCTCTGTGGGTGTTGGTGCCAAATATTATTTCGTTACTGACCTCAACCAAATCTCCTAATTCGTCGGCCAACGCCTCTTCATTTGGAAACCTATGAGAAGAATTTTGCGCTTGCATATGAAGTGACCACGTTCTCAATCCGTTTAGACTTTTTGCAAGATTTTGGTCCTGTCTCTTGTAGGAAGAAAATTCCTCCCGATTAAAATCTGCTGCAAAAGTGCCAAAACGAGGCTCATTTTCGAAGCTGTTCGATTGGGTGCGTTGCTGTTGTTGCTCAAATATTGTCTCGAGACGCTCGAATGCCCGACGTAGATCCCGTGCGGATTCTTCAATATTCTCATATATTTGGTTTGAGTTTTTCGCGCTCCATTTCTCGTCGTCTCGTATCTTTAAGAGAAATTATTGATACGATTGACTGAATGATAGTTCCGACGGTGCCTATAGATGCCACAGCCAGCATCGAGACTGTAAAAAGGTCGGGATCAATCTCGTGGCTAACTGGGTGGGGGCCATTTTCTTGCATTTTTACTCCAAAATGTCCTTCAGAAATTTTATGAAGGATAGGCCGAATGCTCAAGCTATCACAGCGTAAAACCTTACTCTGGCGGTCTTTATGGCCGTTCGTCATCGCCATCCTAGCAATCACGTCCTTGGCCATTATCGAACCCTGGCAGCCAAAGCCCTGCCGACTAAAACCTCCACCCCATCCACGAGCTGATCCGTCACGCGTTGCGCCTTCGCCTCGACTTAGGTCACGGCCTTCGCGCTCCTTAATCTGGCCGAGTAGATTAAGGACTCTGCTGCATTTCTAGTTATCGCTCAGCGAATGGGGTCACATCGACAGGCAACGAAAGCAGACCTTCAAAGGTCAATTCCAGTCGGCCAACTTGCCCCGCAAAGCGCCCCACCAGCCCCCCAAACCCCAAATACCGCCACGTCCCACTTGCGCAGCGCGGCGTTCCGCCACATCGTGGGCGCAGGGACACGAAGCCGCCGGAGGAGGCGGCCTTTACTTAGGGAGGTGCGACCATGACTTTTGCGTCAATGGCCGATCGGAATGCGATTGAGAATGAAATGCCATGGGCGGAGCGTGAGCTGCCCCATTCGGTCTGGGCCCAACTGGGTGAGACGGCAGGCAAATACGGGGACCGAAAGGCGGTCACGTTCCAGATGTTTTCGGGTGAGAATGACCCCGACGAGACGCTGACGTGGTCGCAGTTGCAGGGCAAAGTGGCCCAGACGGCGAACCTCTTCCGTGATCTGGGCGTTGGGTCCGATGACGTCGTGGCCTTCCTGCTGCCCAATTCCATGGAAACGGTGCTGACCTATTTGGGCGGCACAGTCGCGGGCATTGTGAACCCGATCAACCCGTTGCTCGATGCCGATCAGATCGGCGCGATCCTGCGTGAGACCAATGCCAAGGTGCTGGTCACCCTGCGCGCCTTCCCCAAAACGGATGTGGCGCAAAAGGCGGCGGAGGCCGTGGATTTGGCGCCCAACGTCAAGACGGTGGTTGAGGTTGATTTGCTTAAATACCTCACCGGTATCAAGAAACTGATCGTGCCGCTGATCCGCCCCAAGGTGAAGGTGAACCACGGTGCCACGGTGATTGATTTCAACAAATCCATCGCAAAACAGCCCAGCACGTTGAAATTCGACGACCCCAAAGAAGACCGCGTTGCGGCCTATTTCCACACAGGCGGCACCACGGGCATGCCCAAGGTGGCACAGCACCGCAATTCGGGGATCATCTACAACGCGTGGCTGGGCAACCGATTGTTGTTCACCCATGAGGACGTGCAAATGGTGCCGCTGCCGCTGTTCCACGTCTTTGCGACGATTGTGGCCATGGGGGCGTCGCTGTCCTCGGGGGCGCAGATCGTGTTCCCAACACCGCAGGGGTATCGCGGGGATGGCGTGTTCGACAATTTCTGGAAGCTGATCGAACGCCACAAGGCGACGTTCATGATCACCGTGCCGACGGCCATGTCGGCCCTGATGCAGCGCCCTGTGAATGCCAATATCGACAGCCTGCGGTTGGCCTTCTGCGGGTCAGCCCCGCTGCCGCTTGAGCTGTATAAGAAGTTTGAGGCCGCCGCCGGTGTGAACATCTGCGAAGGCTACGGTCTGACGGAGGCCACGTGCCTTGTGTCCATCAACCCGCCTGAGGGGGAGAAGAAGGTCGGCTCCATCGGATGTCCGTTCCCCTATACCAACGTGCGCATCGTCGATCCTGCGACACAGCTTGATCTGGGCACTGATGAGATCGGTGAGATTTGCGTCTACTCCCCTGGTGTCAGCCAAGGCGACACCTATACGGAGGCCGACAAGAACGCGGACCTCTATTACCCCGGTGCCAACGTCAAAGCGCGCCAGTATCTGCGCACGGGCGATCTGGGGCGCATTGATGAGGACGGGTATCTGTGGATCACGGGCCGCGCCAAGGACCTGATCATCCGCGGGGGTCACAACATCGATCCCGCCGAAATTGAGGAGGCCTTGGCCGGTCACGCGCAGGTGGCCTTCGCCGGTGCCATCGGCCAGCCCGATGCCCACGCGGGTGAGGTGCCAGCCGCCTATGTGGAACTGGTCGACGGGGCCTCTGTCACGGTGGAAGAACTGATGGAGTTCGCCAAAAACCACATCCATGAGCGTGCAGCCTTCCCCAAGCATCTGGAAATTCTGGATGAATTGCCCAAAACCGCCGTGGGAAAAATCTTTAAGCCTGACCTGCGCAAATCTGCGATCACGCGGATTTACAACAAGGCGCTGGCGGAGGCCGGTGTGGGGGCGGAAGTGACCACTGTCACGGAAGACAAAAAGCGCGGGCTGGTGGCCCAAGTGACCAAGACCGGTGAGGCCACTGATGAGGCCGTGACCGCTGCACTGGGCAGCTTTACACGGCCTTGGGAATGGGCGGCCTGACCCCCGTCGCTGTTTGATCCGGACAGACCGGCGCGCAGGGCAACTTGCGCGCCGGTATTCGTTTGGGGATGGGTTTTATGGTGTGCAGGTCAATTCCATGAGGGCCACGCGAAGCTGCAGCATGTCATAGGTCGCAAGCTCCCTGTCGCTGATATCAGACAGGCGGGTGTCTTGGCAGACACGCAAGGCAACGTCATCGTCATCAAGGGCGCGTTGGGTCACGACCTGTTCTGAATTACTGATGAATTCGCGGCGGTAGAACATGTCTGTGATGCTGGCGTCTGCGTCGTCCGGTGATCCCAAGACGAACATGCCGCCGGTCTGCGCGGTGGTCAGGCCGGTGGCGCATCCGGTGTCGTCACAAAAGGTACTGCCAGTCATTTCGACCTGATCGAAGACTGTCTCTGTCAGATCGGCCCCTGTGAAATCGCAGCGGATGCACCGGCTGTTCTTAAACGTCATGCCGGAGAGATCGGCATCCCGAAAGCTCACATCTTGGAAGGTCGCGTCCTGAATTTCGGCTAGGGTCCAGCCTGCGCCGGGTTCAGGTGATTCATATGAATAATGACCTTGCGCGCGCTCAAACGTGCCCTCGCGAATGATGACACCGTCCAGACCCAGCAGCGGTAAGTGGACGTCGGCGGCGTGAATTGACCAAATGTCTGCTTCCGCGAGGCTGACATAACCGCCCGCATCTTCGTACCAAATCTGGGTCGGCTCAGGGTCAAACTCCAGATGCAGGTTGTAGACGGTGGCACCGTAAACGCCCGACGGCAGGCCCTCGTCCCAACGCAGGTGCAGGCGGCCAATTGTGCTGTGGGCCAAAGACGCCAACTGTAAATTCGCCTTAGAAAGATCGGGTGCGCCATCAACATACGTCAGATCGGCAAGGAAAAAATCAGTGTCTGTGGTCACTGTCCGGCTTAAATTCGCGTCGCGAAAGGAGGTGGAGCGCATGTCTGCCCCTGACAGATTGGCCTCCGTCAGGTTGGTCCCCCATCAGCAAACACGCGATTTGGGCCGCAATCAAGACCTGCGCCCATGCACATGGGCTGTGACGGGGCGGGGAGTGCAAATCGCGGCTGTCCCGCTATCTTGATGCACAGACATCAAAGGAGCGGTCCCATGATCACCAACACCGCCACCCGCTACGGCAGCCTTGCCCGCGTTTTGCATTGGACGATTGCCGTTTTGATTATCGGGGCGATGATCTTGGGGCAGGTGGGTATTCGCACAGCGCCCACGGCGGACAACATAGGGTTTCTGACGACGGTCTTTTCGGCCCATTAGACCATCGGTGTGACGGTTCTGGCCCTCGCCTTGAGCCGCGTGATTTGGGCGCTGAGCCAGCCGTGCCCCGTGCCCCGTGCCGTTGCATCCGGACCGGCGGGTTGAGACGTTCGCGGCAGAAACCGCCCACTGGGGTCTTTATGCCGCTTTGTTTAGTCTGCCCCTGTCAGGCTGGGTGATGCATGCCGCCGAGGATGGCTTTGCCCCGATCTGGTGGCCCTTTGGGCAATCGCTGCCGTTTGTGCCCAAATCCGAAAGCTGGGCTGCAGCGGCGGGCATGGTGCATTGGGCGGCGGGGGCGACCTTGGGGATCCCAGTGGCCGCACATATTGCGGGGGCGTTGAAACATGCGCTGGTGGACCACGACAGCACGCTGTCGCGGATGTGGCGCGGAACGGACGCCGGTGATCCTGCGCGCGCGGGCGGCCATGTGGCGGCTTTTGTGGCGTCGACGGCGATCTGGGTTGGTGAGTTGGGGCTGACGCTGGTGTCCTTGGGGCCGCCCGGTGGCGGCAGCCAAGCGCAGACTGCGGGCGGGGGCGATTGGACCCCGGTTGAGACGGATTTGGCCTTTACGGTGCAACAGCTTGGCTCGGCCAGTACGGGCCATTTTGAGGCTGTCACGTCGGATATTTCCTATGACCCCGACAGCGGAACTGGCGCTGTCACATTGGACCGACGCGATTTCGGGATCGGGGCGAGCTATGATGACGAAAGCTCCGTCGGGTTCGCGGTTGAGGTGGCGGTGGAGTTGACCGCCACGCGGTAACGTCACGAAAAAGGGCGCGGATCATTGCTGACCCGCGCCCTGTTCCGACGTCTCAGACGGGTTTAGCTGTCCGCAGCGGCCGCTTCGATGGAGATGTAGATTTCAACCTCGTCACCCACGAAGGGGGCGAAGTTGCCCATGTCAAAGTCGGACCGCAACAGTGTCGTTGTTGCGTCACAGCCCACCCATGGCTTTTCCTGCATCGGGTGGTTGGAGGCCTGGTTCAGTTTGGCGTCCAGTGCCACCGATTGGGTGATGCCGTTGATGGTCAGATCGCCGGTGTTGTCGCCGGTCACTTCGATCGCGGTGGAGGTGAAGGACGCAACAGGGTTGGCTTCGGCGCCGAAGAAATCGTCGGACAGGAAGTGGCCTTCGCGGGCGGGCCAGCCGGTGATCAGGCTTTCGGCGGGAAAGGAGACTTCGACAGATGAGGCGCGTGGGTCGGCTTCGTCAAACATGATCGTGCCTTCAAAGCCCGAGAACATGCCCGTCGTGCGCGAATAGCCCAGGTGATCATAGGGGAACACGATCTGGCTGTGGGAGGCGTCGAGGGTATAGGGCGCGGCCTCGGCCCAGACAGATGTGGCGGCGGCAGCCGTCAGTGCGAAGACAGCAGGAGGGTTTTCATGGCAAGGATCTTTTGATCGTTTGCGTCAGTGATGCCCCGCAACGTGTGGCAAACCGCCGCAAGATCAATTCGACGTCTGAAAACACCGACTGTGCGCGTATGTGCAGGTGGCCGTCGGGGCCAGCCTGCATCGGTGTTCACCGGATCGCCAGCCCGTCTGCGCCAAAGGCGTGCAGCAGGTTTTGCGGCACGGTCAGCCCCACGCGGTCGCCGGGCACATAATCTGCCGATCCATTGACCCGCACGGTGATCTGGCCCGCATCGCCGCACGACAGGATCACGAAGGTATCCGCGCCAAGGTATTCCAGCACGTCCACGGTGCCATCCAACTGCCCTGCACCGGCGTCCACAAGGGTGATATGTTCGGGCCGCAACCCGACAGAGACCGCCCCGTCCGGCAGGCTGACGCCGCTGATCGTGCCTGCGGGGATCACGTTCATGCGGGGCGAGCCGATGAACTGCGCCACGAACAGGTTGGCGGGGTTTTCGTAAAGCTCTCGCGGGGTGCCGACTTGGGCGATCTTGCCGAATTCCAGCACAACGATCCGGTCGGCCAGTGTCATCGCCTCCACCTGATCGTGGGTGACGTAGATCATGGTGGATTTCAGCGTCTGGTGCAGCTTGGCGATTTCATAGCGCATCTCAACCCGCAGGGCGGCGTCCAGATTGGACAGCGGTTCGTCGAACAAAAACGCCGTGGGGTCGCGCACGATGGACCGGCCAATGGCCACGCGCTGACGTTGGCCGCCGGACAGGTCCTTGGGCCTGCGGTCCATATAGGCGTCAAGTTTCAGAACGCGGGCGGCTTCATCCACCTTTGCGTCAATGTCGGCCTTGGACAGACCTGCGGATTTCAGCGGAAAGCCCACGTTGTCGCGCACGGACATATGCGGATAAAGCGCGTAAGACTGGAACACCATGGCAAGCCCGCGTTTGCTGGGCGGCTCGGACGTGGCGTCGCGGTCACCGATCATGATCTGGCCGCGCGACGTTTCCTCAAGCCCCGCGATCATGCGCAGCAAGGTGGATTTGCCGCAGCCTGAGGGGCCCACGAAAATGACGAATTCACCTTCGTTGATTTCAAGGTCCACGCCCTTGATGACCTGTACCGATCCGAACCATTTTTCGACCGCTTTAAGTGTGATGGATGACATCAGGCTGCCCCTTGCCGCGTTTCGGGTTGGTTGCCCGCCCAGCCAAGCCAGACGGCCGCTGTCCAGGTGAAGGTGCCCCCGCCCGCCGGTGCGCCGGTGTGGGGATCGTAGTATTCCGCAAAGCCGTTTTCTTCCATCAGGCGTGCGGTGTCGCCGCGAATGCGGGCTGCGGCGGCGTCGATGCCCTGTTCTTCCATGCCGGAGCCGACAAGGTAGTTCATGATCGGCCAGCTTGGCCCGCGCCAGTAGCGCAAGGGTTCAAACCCGTCAGCGGCAGGATCGTAGCTGGGCAGCCCGAAGGTGCAGGCCGCAAGCATACGTTCAATGGCGGGCAGGGCACGCGCGTCGTTGATGCCAGCGTACCAGCACAGCGCGGATGCGTTGGACAAGATGCCGTTGAATGCCCCGCTGCGCACATTGCGGCTGTCGTAGCCGCCGATCTGAGGGTTCCAGAGCGTAGCTGCACCGGCCTCAAGCGTCTTGATCCAGTCTTCGATGTCCGAGACATCCTCCCCAAAACGGCGCCCCATGGCCAGCAGGTCACGGTTGGCCCGCAGCAGGGTGAAGGTCATCGTCGGGTCCGCCACACGGAACGGGTTCACGGCCAACAGTTTCTCTTGATCCCAGTTCACCGAGACGCCGATCTGCACCAGTTTGATGTAGCGGTCGTAGTCATATTTGGTCGGGCGCATGGCCGGATCAACATGGGACGTATCACGGCGGGTGTAGTCGCCCACGTCATCTGCATTGATCTCGGCCATGGCGGCGTCCCAATCGGGGGCATTGTCGCGGCCTGCTTCCCACGGGTGGGTGACGCAGACGGCACCCTGATCCAGCCGCCACTCCATGAACCAGCGGTGCCAGTCCTTCAGTTTGGACCAAATGGCACGGGCGCGTGCCTCGCCTGCGGGATGCATCGTCAACATCTTGGCCATGAAGGTGGCCGCAACGGGCGGCTGGGAGATGCCGGAGGACGGGATCGGCCCCCGCCCTTGCCAGACATCGGGGCCGGGGAAATAGCCGGGGTCCGGCTGATGGAAGATAATATGGGGGACCATGCCGTCGTCCCACTGGCCGGTCATCAAGGTCTCCAATTCCGTCCAGCCACGGTCGGGGTCAAAGGTGGTGAACCCCCAAGCGGCAAAGGCGCTGTCCCAGTTCCACTGGTAAGGATAGAGGCCATGGGTCGGCAGGGTATAGCCGCCCTTGTCGTTGTCGCGCAGGATTTGCCGCGCTTGTGCATAAAGGTCCGTCATCGTCCTATCCTTTCACTGACCCGGCGGTCAGCCCTTTCGTCATGAAGCGTTCCAACCCGAGGAAAAGCGCCATGATCGGCACGGTCGCCACCACGGAGCCCGCCATCAGGTGTTGGCGCGGAATTTCTGAAGAATTGAGCGAGGCAATGCCGCGCGTCAGTGTGAATTTCGATGGATCGTCCAGCAGCATGAAGGCCAGCAGGAATTCGTTCCATGCGATCATGAAGACATAAAGCGACACCGACGCCAGCGCGGGCAGGGACAGGGGCAGGGTGATCTTCCAGATCACGGCCAGCCGTGACAGCCCGTCCATCAGCCCCGCCTCTTCGACCTCCGCCGGAAGGCCGCGGAAGTAGCCCTGCAACATATAAAGCGCCACGGGAATGGTCGTGACCGGATAGATCATCACGATCCCCCAAAACGAATTGCGCAGGCCGGTCATGGAAAAGGCTATGTAGATCGGCAGCGCCAGCACGATCATCGGCACCATGTAGATCAGCAGGATAGAGCGTGAAAACGCGGCCTGTCCTGCAAACCGCAGCCGTGCCACGGCGTAGGCACCGGGGATGGCAAAGGCCAGCGTGATGAAGACCGTCAGCACCGAAATGAAGAAGGAATTGAACATATAAGTGCCGAAATTGAACTGGGTGAACAGCTCATCATAGCTGCGGAACAGATCGGCGCCCTTGCTCAGATCGATCGAGAAATCGAGGGGGTTCTGCATCAGCTCGCCTTGATTTTTCAGGCTGGTCATCACCATGACGTAGAAGGGGATCAGCACGATCGCGGTGAAGAAGATATAGCCAAACCCGGTGAGGAAGCGGATGATCGCGCCCTCGAATTCATGCCGCGTCAGCGCGCCCATAGGCGTGTCGTGCAGGATTTTGCGCACCGACCACACAAAGACTGCGCCTAGGGCCAAGGCGGCCACTGCCGTGGCAAACATCCCCGTCTCGCCCCGCCCAATAGGGCCATAAGGCGTCAACGTCACACCAATCAGAGCCAGCATGACCCCCCAAAGGGCCCCCTTTTGGCCGATCAAGCCGGCAGCCCCGATGGCCGCAACCGCGCCCCAAAACAGGCTCAGCCAGATAGACGGGCGAAACGGATCACCGGTGGCAAAGGACATGGCCACAGAAATGGTGACGGACAAAACAACCATCCAAAGCGCGCCCAACACCGGGGCCGTGATATATCCGTACCTCAAGACACCCACGTCGGTCCCTCCTTCATCTGGCCCAAAAAACTCTGGGGGAGCGCGCAGCGCGGGGGCGAAGCCCCGAATGGTCGGATGCCGAAGGCATTCGAAAAACCCATCACAGACCCTCCTCGCGGCTGATGTATTTCAGGAAAAACAGCGAAAACGTCAGCAGGCAGGCAAAGATCACCACCGCCACGGCCGCACCGGCCCCGATGTTGGAGACCGCAAAGGCCTGTTCATAGACGTTCACCGTTAAGGTCCGCGTGCCCGCGTTGCCGCCTGTCAGCAGGAAAATGTCGTCGAACTTGTTGAACGTCCAAATGAACCGCAGCAGGAACAACACGCTCAGGATGCCCAGAAGCTGCGGCATGCTCAGATACCAGAACTGTTGGAAGGGCGACGCGCCGTCCATGTCGGCGGCTTCATACATATCTGTGTCGATGCTTTGCATCCGTGCCAGAATGAACAGGAACGACAGCGGGAAATAGCGCCAGATTTCAAAGACCGTGACCATGATCAGGGCCAAGGGCCGCTCACCAAAGAAATTGATCGCCTCGGGCGTCACACCCATCTGCACCAACAGCGCATTGGCCGATCCTGAGAACGGGTCGAACAAGATCAACCATGCAAAGGCCACGGCGATGATCGGGGCCACGTAAGGAAAGAGGTACAGCCCCCGCAAAATGCCCTGACCTTTGAAGGATTTGTTCAGCAGCAGGGCCGCGAACAGACCCACCAGCAGTGCACCGATTGTGCCAAAGACGGTGTAGAACAGGGTCACCCAGAGGACCTCAAGAAATTCGTCCCCACTGAACACCCGTTTGAAATTGTCCAAGGTGAAGGTCGCATTGGTCAGGATGTTGGAGGCCGTGCCGGTGGTGGCCGCGGGGCTGTCTTGGGGGCGCACCTTCGCGTCCAGATAGGCCTGTCCGACGGTCACGGGGATGGTCAGGGTTTCACGGGTGCCGGGGTCCCAATCGCCCAGATCACAGGCCAGTACACGATCATTAAGTGTGCAGCGGGGATCAAGGTCAGTGACCGTCAGGCCCGCAGGCAGTGTATCGGTGAAGGTCACGCCGGTGATGGGTTGGTCTTGTGAGGAATTGCGCAAACGGTAGCGCAGGGCGGCCTCACCGTTCAGCACATCCGCATCGCCGCGAATGTCCTCGCGCAGGACCACTTCGGGCGCGCGCAGATCGCCCAGTTCAACCGGTTTGAACGAAATCCAGAAGATCGCCAGCAGGGGCAACACCACGACCAAGGCCACGGCAGTGATGGTGGGCAACAACAGCCCCCATGCAAGGCGCGCTTCGCGTTTGCCTAATGGGCCAGTGCCAATCGGGGGGCCGAGGTCCGCCATTGGGGTCTCCTGATCTCTAAAAAGAAATGGGGTGTGGGCGCCCCCCGCCGGTGTCAGCGGGGCGCGCCCTGGGACCTGCGTTACTGGACGCCGGCGATGGCCGCGTTCAGTTCAACCACAGTGGCTGCCGCATCGCGTTCGCCGTCGATGTATTCACGCACCAGACGGTTGATCACCTGAGAGTTGATGATCGCAGAAGCCGCCGACAGCTGGCCTTCGGCCACGCCCCAGCGCTGGGCCACATCCAGACCGCCGACGATTTCGTCAATCATCGCCGCGTCATAAAGATCACCCAGTGGCGCTTTGCGGTCTACACCCACATCCAGGGTTGCCCAGAGATCGGCGTATTCGGTTGGATTGTCGGCAGTACCGCGACGCACGGGGAACTTGCCTTCAGGCGCGATGGCCAGTGTGGACCCGTAGCCTTCGGACATGGAATACTGAACGAATTCCATCGCCGCATCGGTGGCCGCATCAGCGGTGATCCCGAAGTAACGCACGTCACCCCAAGCAGCCCCATCAGGGTTCGATGGGCCGGAGAAGTTGGTCACAACACCCGTCGCCGCTGCCAGATCGGACGACGTTGGATCATCGTTGATTGTGGGCGGGGCGCTGTCGCGCAGACCGGCCAGTTCGTCCAGAATGAACGGAGACCAGATGATCATCGCCGCATTGCCCGAGAAATAGAGCGTGCGGGACTGATCCCAATAGAGATCACCGGGGGGTGAGGCTTCTGCGATGGCTTTGTAGAATTCCAGCACCTCGATTGTGGCGGCTTCATCCAGTTCGGCCACACCGTCGGCATCCACAGGGGACACACCGTTGGCGAGGAACACATGTTCCAGAACCTGGCTCATGAAGTTTTCGTCGACCTTGGTTGCGGCGACAAAACCGTACATCTCTGGCGGATTGTGCAGGGCCTCTACGGCGGCCAGCACGTTGGCGTAGCTGTTTGGGGGCTCAAGACCTTTTTCAGCAAACAGATCCGCACGGTAGACCAGCATCTGGGTCCAGCCGTCCACCGGAACGGAGGCATAGCCGCCGTCAACGGCTGCCATGTTCAAAGCACCGGGGGCGAAGGTGTCTGCGCCCAGCATTTCGATGACGTCAGTGGCGGCGTCGGTGTCCAGAATGCCCGCTTCGGCCCAAGGGGCGGCATACTGCAAGGTGTGGTAGATCACGTCGGGCAGATCGCCTGCGGCGAAGGCTGCTGTGGCGCGTGTGCCCAGATCGTTTTCAGACACTGGAATGACCTCAACCGTGTAGCCGGTGGCGGCGGCAAAGTCTGCGGCCATGGCTTCTTGGCGGGCCAGACGTTCGGGCTGTTCTTCTGTGGTCCAGAAGCGCAGCTCTTCTGCGGCAAGGGTCGTGGCGGACAGGGCGATGGCCATGGCCACCCCGGTGCGCAACGCTGTTTTCATTGAAACTCTCATTGTTTTCCTCCCATTGAGATGTTGTTTCGGCATTTGTCGTGTCGCGGCCCAGTTGAGCCACGGTTGATGAACTGCGCTGAGGCCGTCTCGCGCAGTGTTTCGGGATCCTCGCCGCGCAGGCGGCGGATCAAAAGTTTGGCCAGCCGTGCGCCCGCGTCGCGGTTGTCGACGGCAAAGGTTGTCAGGGCGGGGTGGACGTGGGTGCCGTCCTCGATCCCGTCATAGCCCGTCACCGACAGGTCGGATCCGATGGACAGCCCGCGCTGGGCGGCGGCGCGGTAGACGCCCAAGGCCACGCGGTCCACGGCGCAGACGATGGCTGTCGGCGGGGCTGCGGCCTCCAGAAGTGTGGCGGCGGCGGCCTGACCTTCGGCCAGTGTCACCTTGTTTTCGATCACAAGGTCCGGATCAACGTCCAGCCCCGCCTCGGCCATGCCGGAGACAAACCCCTGATGGCGCAGGCGGGCGTAGGAATATTTCGTACCGCCATTGATAAAGGCGATCCGGCTGTGGCCCAGTTCGGCCAAGTGCAGCACGGCTTCATGGATCGCGTCTTCGCCGCGGATGTCGAACCAGCTGCAGCCCTTGGGGTCGTCTTGGCGGCCATACAGAACGAAGGGCACGTCCATTTCGCGCAGCAGGGCCACGCGCGGGTCGCGGACCATGGCACGCGGCAGAACGAACCCGTCGGCTTTGCCGTCACGGCGCAGGCTGCGGAAGGTGTCAAACAAGGTGGCGTCACTGTCGGCGGAGGCCACGGTCAAGGTGTAGCCTTCGTCGGAGGCCCCCGCCGACAGACCGGCCAGAAATTCCGCCAGAAAGGGGCGGTGTGCGTCGTGGTCGGACAGTTGCAGCACAAACCCCAAGGCGCGCGTGCGGCCGGTTTTGATGGCCTGTGCGTGGCTCAGCGGTTGGTAGTTCATCTGTTCGGCCATGCGTTTGACACGCAATTGGGTGGCCGGTGAAATGTCGGTGTAGCCGTTCATCGCACGCGACACGGTAGACTTGGTCAAACCAAGGGCATCGGCCATGTCACTGATGGTGACACGACGGGCCGGTTTGGACATGGACGTGGCATGCGGCTGCATTGTGAAATTTTCTCCCTGCGACTCAGGCTGTTTTCCGAAACCGGTTTCGGCAAGAGGTTTTTGGAGATTTTCCATCGGTGCGCTGCAGCGAGGGTCTGCGGATTGGGCAGGGTGCGGCCCAGTTCGGGGCGGGATTCACCATACAGGGTTAGCCGGATCGGCGTGCTGCAGGTGCAGAAAAACGACGCAGAAAATGGGGTGGATTTCGGGCTGTTTCGCGGGGTGGGTTTGGGCAGGTGGCCGCTTCAATTTGGCCCCAAGATGGCGCAATACGATTCGCCCAGAGGGTGCGCGCGCGCAAAACGGGACGGCGTTTAGCGGCGGTGTGTGTGTTGGGGGTCGAAGGGGGGATGGTGCTGCCGGAGAGAATTGAACTCTCGACCTCTCCCTTACCAAGGGAGTGCTCTACCTCTGAGCTACGGCAGCAACCGTGGCGCGGGGATTAGACGCAAATGGGCGACCATGCAAGCCCTCTCTGGACGGTTTTTGCGCTGTGGGGTAACAAGCACCATGAGCAGGAAAACGACCCCCACGGCTGGCCAATCCCGCGAGGACCGGTTGAAGGCCGCGCTAAAGGCAAACCTGGGACGCCGTAAGGCGCAAGCCAGACAGAAAGCACAGGCGCAAGCCGCGCCAAAGACAGGCGGTGACGCCGCAGATAAGAAAGAGTAACAGGCATGGATTCCATCGTTGTACGGGGCGGCAAGCCACTGTCAGGCCAGATCGAGATTGCGGGTGCCAAGAACGCAGCACTGACCTTGATGCCCGCCACCTTGCTGAGTGACGAGCCACTGACGCTGACCAATACGCCACGGTTGAGTGACATCAAAACGATGACGCTGCTGCTGGAATCCTTGGGCGCCGAGATTTCGTCGCTGCAGGATGGCAAGGTGCAGACCATGTCGTGTCACGGCGCGATCAACACCACCGCCGACTATGACATCGTGCGCAAGATGCGCGCGTCCAACCTGGTGCTGGGGCCTTTGCTGGCGCGCGAGGGCCATGCGATTGTGTCGCTGCCCGGCGGCTGTGCCATTGGTGCGCGGCCGATGGATATTCACACCGATGGTCTGGCCAAGATGGGCGCTGAGATTGATCTGAAAGACGGCTATCTGCATGCCAAAGCAGATGGCGGCAAGTTGAAGGGGGCGGTGATTGATTTCCCGTTTGCCTCTGTGGGGGCGACCGAAAACATCATGATGGCCGCGACCTTGGCCAAGGGCACGACCGTGATCAACAACGCCGCGCGTGAGCCTGAGATCGTCGATCTGGCGACCTGTCTGCGCAAGATGGGCGCACAGATTGAGGGCGACGGGACGTCGTCGATCACCATCCAAGGGGTCGATCAGTTGCACGGCGCGACCCACCCCGTCGTCAGCGACCGGATTGAGTTGGGCACCTATATGCTGGCGCCTGTGATCGCGGGGGGCGAGGTTGAATGTCTGGGCGGGCGCATGTCGCTGGTTGCGTCTTTTGCCGAGAAGTTGGATGCGGCGGGCGTTGATGTGCAGGAAACCAAGGCCGGTCTGAAGGTGAAGTTGCGCGGCGATCGCCCCAATGCGGTGGATGTCACCACAGAGCCGTTCCCCGGTTTCCCGACAGATTTGCAGGCACAGATGATGGCGATGCTGTGCTTTGCGGACGGCACGTCCGTGCTGGAAGAAAAGATTTTCGAGAACCGCTTTATGCACGCGCCGGAACTGGTGCGCATGGGCGCGGATATTGAGGTGCACGGTGGCACCGCCACGGTCACGGGAGTGGAGCGCATGAAGGGCGCGCCCGTGATGGCCACGGATTTGCGCGCCTCGGTGTCGTTGATTTTGGCGGGTTTGCGCGCCGAGGGCGAGACGCAGGTGAACCGCGTCTACCACCTTGATCGCGGCTATGAAGACGTGGCGGGCAAGCTGGGCGGCGTGGGCGCCGATATTGAACGGGTGCCCGGATCATGAGTGACGCAACCTTTGAGGACGGCGCGGAAAAGCCGCTGCGCCTGAAGGCTTTGGATGCCGACGACCTTGGGATTCTGTCAGGATTGGTTCAGGATGCGGTCTTTCCTGCAGCGGAAGTGAAATGGGACCGCAAGGGGCGGCGGTTTGCGGTGTTGTTGAACCGCTTTCGGTGGGAAGACGCACCCAAGGCCGAGGCGCGACGCAGGGATTATGAGCGGGTCCAGTCGGTTTTGATGATCGAAGATGTGATCCGCGTGCAGACCCAAGGGGTCGATCCGAAAGACGCGGAGATGGTGTTGTCTGTCCTCACCGTCGTCTTTCATGCCGCCGACGACGGGGCAGGGTTTGTGGAGCTGACGCTGGCCGGAGACGGCGCGATCCGTGTCGAGGTTGAGGCGCTGGAGGTCTTGTTGAAGGACGTGACACGGCCCTATGTGGCGCCATCGCGCGCCAAGCCGGACCATCCCGAATAGGGTTTCGAATTTGGCTTCGCCAAATCCGATCCGCAGCCGGGCCGCCCGGCTGCGTTTTTAGGTATTTTTGAACCAGAGAAAGGGCGATGTCGCGCATTGAAGGCAGAGGGCAGGCGCGCTATGTCCGCGCGGAGCGGGAGAGTGATATGCCACAGTTTCTGACAACCACAGACGCCGATTTTGAACAGCGGTTTGGCGCCCTTTTGGCAGCCAAACGCGAAGACAGCCCCGATGTGGATGCGGTTGTGGCGGAGATCATTGCCGATGTGCGCGCACGCGGTGATGCGGCGGTTCTGGAGTTGACGGCGAAGTTTGACCGGCTGACGTTGCAGGCAGGCGGTTTGCGGTTTTCTGAGGCCGAGATTGAGGACTATTGCGCGCAGGTGTCTGACGAGGACCGCGCGGCGCTGGAACTGGCGGCAGAGCGCATTCGTGCCTATCACGCGCGGCAGATGCCCGAGGACTCTTTCTGGGAAGATGCGGCGGGTGCGTCGCTGGGCTGGCGCTGGACGCCGGTGTCCGCGGCAGGGCTTTATGTGCCCGGCGGCATTGCGACCTATCCGTCATCGGTGTTGATGAACGCGGTGCCCGCGAAGGTGGCCGGTGTGGGGCGGTTGGCGATGGTGGTGCCCACACCTGACGGGGCCGTGAACCCGTTGGTGTTGATGGCCGCGCGAATTGCCGGTGTGGATGAAATTTACCGGATCGGTGGCGCTCAGGCTGTGGCGGCGCTGGCCTACGGGACCGAGACGATTGCGCCGGTGGACAAGATCACCGGACCGGGCAATGCCTTTGTGGCGGCGGCCAAACGGCGGGTCTTTGGCAAGGTCGGCATTGATATGATCGCCGGTCCGTCTGAGATTTTGGTGATTGCCGATGCGGACAATGACCCGGACTGGATTGCATTGGATTTGCTGAGCCAAGCCGAACATGACGAGAGCGCGCAAAGCATCCTGATCACCGATGATGCGGCCTTCGGGCAGGCGGTGGCCGATGCGGTTGAGGCGCGGTTGCAGACCTTGGAACGGCGCGCTGTGGCTGGGCCAAGCTGGCGCGATTACGGGGCTGTTGTCACGGTGCGCGATATGGCTGAGGCGGTTGAATTGTCTGACAGGATTGCGCCCGAACATTTGGAGATATGTGTGGCGGATGCGGACGCTTTGACGGCCCAGATCACCCATGCAGGCGCGATTTTCATCGGCGCGTGGACGCCCGAGGCCATTGGCGATTATGTGGGCGGGCCCAATCACGTGCTGCCCACGGCGCGGTCTGCGCGGTTTTCCAGCGGTTTGTCGGTGATGGATTTTCTTAAACGCACAACACTGGCGCGGATGACGCCGGAGGCGTTGCGCGCGATTGGACCTGCCGCCGAGAGGCTTGCAATTTCGGAGAGTTTGGAGGCTCATGGCCTCAGCGTCCGCGCGCGGCTGGACCGGTTGAACAGGGACTGACCTGATGACGAAGATCATAGATATCGCCTTGGACGACCGCGCATTGCCGCCGCCCACGCCGGAGATCGAACAGGAACGCAAGGTCGCGATGTTTGATCTGTTGGAGGAGAATTCCTTTGCGCTGGCCGATCGCGACGGGCGCGCAGTCCCTGAGGGGCCGTATAAATTGGGCCTGTCGATCCGGCAAAAACGGCTGGTCTTTGAGATTGCCACCGAAAAGGACGATCCGGCGGGGGAGTTTCATCTGTCCCTTGGCCCGTTCCGACAGGTGGTGAAGGACTATTTCCAGATTTGTGAGAGCTATTTTGACGCCGTCAAAACCGCAGCACCCAGCCAGATTGAGACGATCGATATGGCGCGGCGGGGCATCCACAACGAGGGCGCGCGCATCCTTGAGGAACGTCTCGACGGCAAGGCGGAGGTCGACACTGACACGGCGCGACGTCTGTTCACCCTGATCTGTGTTTTGCATTTCGGGGGCTGAGATGAGGGAGATGCCGCAGTCCATTTTGTTTTGCTGTGACCACAATTCAGTCCGGTCGCCCATGGCCGAGGGGATCACCAAAAAGCTATATGGAACAGAGGCTTATATTCAGTCCGCCGGGGTGAAATCCGATCTGGATATTGACGGGTTTGCGGTGGCCGTCTGTCAGGAAATCGATGTGGAGCTGTCGCGCCACCGGTCGCGCAGTTTCGATGAGATGGAAGATTGGGGCGATGATCTGTCGTCCTTTGATCTGGTGGTGGCGCTGTCGCCCGCAAGCCAGCGGCGGGCGCAGGAATTGGCGCGGCACAGCCACTTGGAGGTGGAATACTGGCCCATTCTGGACCCCACGGGGCTGGGCGAAAGCCGCGAGGCGCGGCTGGTGTCCTATCGTCAGGCGCGCGATCAGATCCGCGACCGTCTGGTGGACCGTTGGGGCGAGGGCACCGGCTGAGGCCGCCACTTGGGCCAGCGGGGCCGCGATGCCGCAGGGCAGGGGCTGAATTAGGCCTTGAAAATTCACCCTGATCGGACCATTTAGGCCCCGTCCACGTTTGGTGGACTTTTTGATGGAGAGAACATGGCCAAGGAAGAACTGCTCGAATTTCCCGGTGTCGTCAAGGAACTCCTGCCGAATGCGACATTCCTGGTCGAGCTGGAAAACGGCCATACGATCATCGCACATACGGCAGGCAAGATGCGCAAGAACCGCATCCGCGTTCTGGCAGGCGACAAGGTGCAGGTCGAAATGACCCCCTACGATCTGACCAAGGGTCGGATTAATTACCGCTTTAAATAAGGTGGGCGACGCCCCCCGATTGATTTTAGGCTCCGGTTCGCCACGGCGGTTGGAGCTTTTGGCGCAGCTTGGGCTGGTGCCAGATGCGGTGCGCGCGCCCGATATCAATGAAGACCCCCACACGGACGAAAAGCCACGCGATTACGTGCGGCGCATGGCGTTGGAAAAGGCGCAAGCGTCGGAGTGTGCGGCGGATGAGGTCGTGCTGTGCGCGGACACCACCGTGGCCGTAGGGCGCCGGATTTTAGGCAAGCCCGCGGATGCGGGCGAGGCTGAGGCGTTTTTGCGGATGCTGTCGGGGCGGCGCCACCGCGTGATCACGGCCATTTCGGTCAAGACCGCAGCTGGCATCACCGTCAAAGACAACATGACCGTCGTGAAGATGAAGCGGCTGAGTGATGCGGAAATCGCCGGTTATCTGGCCACAGATGATTGGCGCGGCAAGGCGGGTGGCTATGCCATTCAGGGGCCAGCCGGTGCGTTTATTCCGTGGATTGGCGGATCGTTCGCAGCTGTCATGGGATTGCCGTTGGTTGAAACGGCGAATGCGTTGCAGAACGCGGGCATAAAGGTGTGGGCATGAAGGGTCGTGTGATTGTTTTGGACCACATCGCGGGGCGTGAGGCCGCAGCGTTGTTGGTGGACGGAAAGCTGACGGACCTGTTGGTTGATGACGACAGCGCCCCGCGCCCCGGTGCGATTTTCCGCGCGGTGTGTGACCGTCCGATCAAGGGCATGGGCGGCATGATGCTGCGCCTGCCCGACGGCGAGACCGCGTTTCTGCGGCAAGGCAAGGGGCTGGCCCTTGGTCAGTCCATGCTGGTGCAGGTGACGGGCTATGCGGACGATGGCAAGGCGGTGCCGGTGACGGACCGTGTGTTGTTCAAATCCCGCTATGCCATTGTCACGCCCGGCAAGCCCGGCATCAACATCAGCCGTGCGATCAGGGATGACGATGTGCGCGACCGCCTGCTGGCCTGCGCCCATGAGGCAGGGGTGGCCGAGGGTTTCGGCCTGATCATCCGGTCCTCTGCGGCGGAGGCTGCGGACGAGGACATCATCGAAGATATCGCGGCGATGGATGCGCTGGCCACGGCCATCATGGCTGACGCAGACGGCGCGCCAGAGGCCCTGACGGAAGGGGACGGACCCCACGTGCTGGCGTGGCGCGACTGGGTCGAACCGGCCAAGGTCGTGACCGATGCGGGCGGGTTTGAAGATATGGATGTTCTGGGCCAGATGGTGTCCCTTGGACAGCCGCGCGTGGGGCTGGACGGCCCTGCGTTCATGTATGTGGAACCCACACGCGCCTTGGTGGCCGTCGATGTGAACACGGGCGGGGATACGTCGCCTGCGTCAACTCTCAAGGCCAATCTGGCGGCCTGCAGGGCCTTGCCGCGAGCGCTGCGGCTGCGGGGTTTGGGCGGGCAGGTTGTGATTGATATGGCGCCCATGTCCAAAGCCCACAGGCGTGAGATAGAGGGCGCTCTGCGCTCTGCCTTCAAGACGGATACGGTGGACACCGCCTTGGTCGGTTGGACGCCGCTGGGCCACTATGAGTTGCAACGCAAACGTGAACGGCTGCCCCTGCCGGCTGAGGTCATGGAGGCGCTCGCGTGATGGCTTGCCCGATCTGTGAAAAAGACACCAATCCGGACTATCGCCCGTTCTGTTCCAAACGCTGCGCGGACCTTGATCTGGCCAAATGGCTGGGCGGGGCCTATGCGGTGCCGTCGCAGAATCCTGATGATTATGATGAGCTTTTGGATGCTATGGAGCGCGCCGCCGCCGCCCCCGATGACGACGAAGACCCCCCGCGTTTGTCCTAATTCGCGGGTTCTTGCGATTGGGGGCAATTTGGGGCTGGACAGTCCTTTGGTGCGCTTCTAAAACGCGCTCACCCAAGGGGTTCGCCCCTACCGGTGCCCGGGTAGCTCAGGGGTAGAGCAGTGGATTGAAAATCCTCGTGTCGGTGGTTCGATTCCGCCCCTGGGCACCATTTAATAAGCTGATATATTTATGTTTTCTGCT
>NZ_CBFHNH010000015.1:0-69645 GCF_965657175.1 Pseudooctadecabacter sp.
GGCCCTTGGGTGATGCCGCATCTTGGACACAGCCGATCCCGTAGGGATCGGCGGATCGGATTTGCGCAGCAAATTCGAAAAGGTCAGATCGACATCTTCTTGAAAATAGGCTCAGGGATCAGCTTGATCACCGTCATGACCGGCCACCAAATCCACTTGGTATAGAGCGTGTTGCGCTTCGTGCTCAGGGCTTTGTGGATATCTTCAACAACGGCGTCCGCCGTTGTCATAAACGGCTGCGGGCCAAGGCCTTGGGTCATGGCCGTGTCCACCGGACCCGGCTTCACGGTCAGCACATGAACGCCGTGGCGTCCCAATGCGTTGCGCAACCCGCTCAGATAGGTGGCGAAGCCCGCTTTGGCCGCCCCATAGACGTAATTGCCCACACGGCCCCGGTCGCCCGCGACGGACCCGACACCCACAATGGCACCGTCACCGCGCGCTTGCAGGATAGGGGCCAGCATCTGCAAGACCCGCGCGGGTCCGGTCAGGCTGTCGGCGATCACGCCGTCCAGCATGCTGGGGTCCGCGTCAATCGCCTCTTGCGCGGGCATGGACCCCACGAAGACCGCGCAATTGATCGTGCCTTCCTGTGCGGCTGCCGCATCGATGATTGCCTGAAACGGTGCCGGATCGCGGGCGTCAAACATCACCTGATCGGCCCCCGCGGCCCCGCGGGCTGTGGCATCCGCAGCAGAGGCCGCAAGATAGTCCATCCGACGCCCCGCCAAAATCACATGCGCGCCCTGTTCGGCCACAGACCGAATAAAGGCCTTCGCAATGGTGGAGCTTGCGCCCAGAATTATCCAAGTGTCGGTCATGTCAGGTCCTTAGGTCTAATCTGCGGATCATGTCGGTTTTTAGGTGGCCATCAGGGTCGGCCTTGGCCGCCGCTTTGGCCCATTTGGGGTAGTCGGGGTACATCGCTTTGATCGCGGGGCCCGAAGACAACGCGTCCTTGGCCAGATAAAGCCGCCCACCGGCAGCCACCGTCGCCTCTTCCAGCCGCGCAATCAGGCGGCGGGCTTGGGGGCGGTTGGGGAAATCGATGGCCAGCGTATAGCCTTCCATCGGGAAAGACATATAGCCCGCGCGCCCCGGTCCCATCCGTTTGAGGACCGCCAAAGGTGAGGCCAGACCAGAACGCGCAATCACTTTCAGCATCTCACGCAGCGCATCGGCCTGATCCAGCGGCACCACACATTGAAACTGGTGAAAGCCGCGCTTGCCATAAAGCCGGTTCCAGTCGTGAATTTTGTCCAGCGGAAAGAAGAAGTCCTGCAAGGACCGCACCACTGTGCGCCCCGACTTCGGGACCCGCGCGTAGTAGGCCGCGTTAAAGGCTTTGACGATGGGCCCCGACAGCGCCCAATGGGGCGCATCAAGTGGGATTCTCTTGGCGGGGCGGGCTTTGGCCCGCAGCCCGCGACAGGTTTCACCCGTTTCAACGATGCCGCGCCCAAGGGCGGCGCCGGTCGCGGTCGCATCGATCCAGCCCACGGTATAGGGCGCATCGGCGTGATCCAGCAGGGCGATGTGGTGGTCCCAATCCGTGGCCCGTTGTTCGGTGACCAGCATCAAATCACCCTTGGCGGGTGTCAGCTGCAAGGTCGCTTGCGTGATAACACCGGTCTGCCCAAGGCCCCCGCAGGTGGCCCGCCACAGCGCGCCTGTTTTGGGCGTGATCCGCCGCGTTTTGTCACCCTGCATAAGCGTGACCTGCGTCACATGCTGGCAAAAGCTGCCCGCGTGATGGTGGTTCTTGCCATGCACATCCATGGCAATGGCGCCGCCCACGGTGGCAAAGCCGGTGCCGGGCATAACGGCGGGCAGCCAGCCTTGGGGGGCGAGGATGCGGGCAAGCTCACCCAAGGTGGCGCCTGCCTCAACCGTGATGACACCTGCGTCGCGATCAAAGTCGAGGATGCGGTCAATCCGCGTCATATCCGTGGCCGCACCACCGTGGTTTAGCGGCGCATCGCCATAGGACCGGCGGTTGCCAATCGCCGGAGCACTGGTATCCACGTGGCGCGCATCATCGGGGCGGGTCACATCCCCTTTGGCCTGCAGGGCGCGGCCCCAGCCCGTATAGGTTTTATCGGTGGTCATGGGCGTGCGGCGTTTGATTTGGCTTCGGCGACGGGGAAAATCGCCAGCCCGATCAAAATGGCGAACCATAGGGTCGTCAGGCGAATGACGGCCGTGGCGGGAATCGACACTTCAAGCGGGATTCCTTCGAGGGACAAAAGGGCCACCATCGCAGCCTCCGCCCCGCCGACACCGCCCGGAGCCCCCGTCAGTCCACCCGCGAGGGTCGAGAAGGTGAAAATGGCAACCGCTTTGGCAAAGCCGATGTCGGCCCCCATCCAGATCAACAACAGATGAAAGGCGTAGCCTTCAGCGATCCAGCCGATCAGGCCCAAGGTGAGTGCTGCCGCCATGATAGGCCCGTTTGAAAACACGCCCAAAGACCGCGCCGCCGTCCGCACCCGCGCCATGAGGCGGGGAAACCGACCAAGGCCGCGATAGACCCATGTGATGCAAGCCGCCAGCAGGGCAGGGCGGGTCGCAACAAAGGCCGCGATCAGGGCGACAATCGCCACAGGCATTGCCATGGCAATGCCGCCCGCTGACAGCGCCACGCCGCCTGCCAAAATCAAGGCCATCGCCGCCAGATCGGACGCGCGGTCCATCAAGACCAAAGGCGCTGTGCGTTCGACGGCCCAACCGGTTTCGCGCTTGAGCCACCGCATACGGATCAATTCGCCCACGCGGCCCGGTGTGACAGACATGGCGAACCCACCCAGAAAGTGGCGCAGGTCCTGCATCAACGCGGTGGGCAGACCCAAGCGGCGGGCAAAGACATGCCAACGCACACCCCGAAACAGGTAATTGACAAGGCTGAGCGCCAAAAGCACCGCTATTTGTGCGCCCGTCAGACGCATCAATTGTTCCTTCGTATCTTCCCAGCCCGTGGCGGCTGCCAATCCGGCAAGGCCCGCGATCACGAAGGCAAACAACACCGCCAAAAGTGCGATATCGCGCCAGCGGCGTTTGCTGCTGTCGGGGGCGGGGTGGGCCATCTGCTGGGCGGGATCTGCGCTGCTCATGCTCATCCTTTCGCGATTAGCGACAGAATAGGGCGAGAGTATGACTTTGTCGCAAAATTGGAAACGACGTACCCTTGGGATCGCTGTGTCCGGCCGAGAGGTTGGATTTAGGTATTTTTGAACCAGAGAAACGGGGCCGGACGTCAGACGGAGAAGTGGTCCGCCCATTCAGGGTGCTTGGCGCGTTGGGCGTTCACGTAGGGACACAAGGGCACGATTTTGTAGCCGTTGGATTTGGCGTCCTCAATCAGATGCAGCATCAGCTTGTAGGCAAATCCCTGACCTTCGAGGGCTTTGGGTACGCCCGTATGGTCAACGATCCGCAGGGAGGGCGAGAGAACGGAATAGGTCATCTCAGCGTCACCCTGCGGTGTACGGATGACGAAACGGCCCTTGGGGCCGTCCCGTTCTTCGGTGATCTTTGGATCAGACAAGCGTGGCTTCGGTGGCAGCGCGCACTTCGTCTTCGGTGACGCCGTCGGCGCATTCGACGATGCGCAAGCCACCCTCCACGACATCCAGCACGCCGAGGTTTGTGATAATGCGGTCGACCACGCCTTTGCCGGTCAGCGGCAGGGTGCAGGCCTTCAGCAGTTTGCTGTCGCCGTGCTTGTTCGTGTGGTCCATCACCACGATCACGCGGCCCACGCCTGCGACCAGATCCATGGCGCCGCCCATGCCTTTGACCAGCTTGCCGGGGATCATCCAGTTGGCCAGATCGCCGTTTTCGGCCACTTCCATCGCGCCCAAAATCGCCGCCGCGATTTTGCCGCCGCGGATCATGCCGAAGGAGGTGGCTGAATCAAAATAGGCCGTGCGGTCCATCTCGGTGATGGTCTGCTTGCCGGCGTTGATAAGGTCCGGGTCCTCGTCGCCTTCAAGCGGGAAGGGACCCATCCCCAACATGCCGTTTTCCGATTGCAGCGTGATATCTTTGTCGCCCACGTAATTGGCCACCAGCGTCGGAATGCCGATGCCGAGGTTCACATACCAGCCGTCTTCAAGTTCTTGCGCCGCACGGGCGGCCATTTGGTTGCGATCCCACATTATGCCGTCCTCACTGTGCGCTGTTCGATGCGTTTTTCGTGCTCACCCTGGATGATCCGGTGCACGTAGATGCCCGGCAGGTGGATGTTGTCGGGATCGAGGCTGCCTGTCGGCACGATTTCCTCAACCTCGACCACGCAGGTTTTGCCGCACATGGCCGCAGGCGGGTTAAAGTTGCGTGCGGTTTTGCGGAATACCAGATTGCCGGTTTCGTCGGCCTTCCACGCCTTCACGATGGCCAGATCGGCGAAGATGCCTTCTTCCATAATGTAGGTTTCCATGGCGCCGTTTTCGCCTGTGGGGAAATCCTTGTGATCCTTGCCTTCGGCGATCACCGTGCCCACGCCGGTCTTGGTATAGAACCCTGGGATGCCGCACCCGCCCGACCGCATACGTTCAGCAAGCGTGCCTTGGGGGTTGAATTCAAGCTCCAACTCACCGGACAGATACTGGCGCATAAATTCCGCGTTCTCACCGACATAAGACGAGATCATCTTCTTGACCTGACGGGTCTGCAACAGGATCCCGATGCCGAAGTCGTCCACGCCTGCGTTGTTGGACGCGAACGTCAGATCCTTGGTGCCCGCATCTTTGATGGCCGCCAGTAGCAGCTCAGGAATGCCGCACAGACCAAAGCCCCCTGCCGCAATGAACATGCCGTCGTGCAACAGCCCGTCTAGGGCCGACGCGGCATCTGGATAGATTTTTTGCATGGTGTCCCCCATATCGGTTTGCGCCATTGATACGGGGGGGCGGGGCGGAGTCAATGATTATGCCGCAATGCGGCGTTATTTTTGCAACCGGTTGCAATGGCGGGTAGGATAGCAGAGCGCCTAGATCACAAGGGTATTGTCGGCTTCTTCATCGCGGCTTTCATCGGCGGTGGCCAGAGCGATGCCAAAGGTCAAAAATCCCGACCCGCCCTGCGGTCATTAGGATAATGATGATCAACTTGCCTAAATCTGACAAATCCCCTGTCAGCCCCATGGACAGGCCAACCGTCCCCATGGCCGAAATCGCTTCGAACATCAAAACCTCAAACGGTGCGGTTTCGGTGAGCAAAAGAAGAAACATCGAAACCGACAACAGCACCATGTAGTACGTTAACTCGGCTGCAGCGTTTTGTCATTTGTCCAAGGGGACGCGACGTTTGAAAAACCGGATCTGGTCGCGACCCTTGAGGGTGGAGCGCACCAACCCGATCAGGGCCGCCAAGGAGGTTGTTTTCAACCCCCCGCCCGTCCCCGCAGGGGAGGCCCCGATGATCATCAGAAAGAAGAATACCATCAAAATGGCCGGGGCCATGGACCCGATGGGATGGGTGTTGTTGAACCCTGCGGTGCAAAACGCCGAAATTGCGTGAAAAATCGCGGGCCACAAAAGGTCGGCGACGCCAGCTTGTGTGAAAATGACAAACAGGACGGCGGCGCCCACGGCCTCGACCAGAAGGGTGAAGATCAGGACCGACCGGATGAACACGACGGGGGCGACATCATCGGGCAGATTGAACGCAGCCTTCGTGGTGCGGCGGCGCGCATGGCCCAATCGGTGGTGGATCGTCAGGACCATAAATGACCCGATTGTCATATAGCCCAAGCCACCCCACCTGGATCAAAAGCAGGGTCACGACCTACCCGCCGAAGGTGAACCTGCGGGCTGGGTCGATGCTGACGAGGCCTGTGGTGGACACCGCAGAGGTTGCGATGAACAACGCATCGAGCGCATTGACGCTGACCTGCTGAAAAAGAGGCAAGCACAGCAGAGCCCAGCCAATAAGAATGTAGGACAGATACCCAAATAGGAGGAGTTTGGCCGGATGAGTGGTCGTGAAAAAAACCGGTTCACCCGTGCGAGAACGCGCATTTGTTGGGCGGACTGAGGATCAGAGGCCATTTTCGGCTCCGGTGGTTACAAGTGGCAAAACCCCGGTAAAGCGCATTGGTTCTGAGTGAATTTACGTTTTCTTCGCCGCCGGTTTCTTTTTGGCGGCAGGTTTTTTCTTCGCCGCAGGTTTCTTTTTGGCCGCTGCCTCCTTCGGCGCGATCTTTTTGCCGGATTTGGCGGCGCGTTCCTCAATCAAGGTGACCGCTTGGCTCAGCGTGATGTCGGCCACCTCAATGGTGTCAGGGATCGTCGCGTTGATCTTGTCCCACTTCACGTAAGGCCCGTATTTACCGTCGAAAACGTTAAGAGGTCCGCCCACATCGGGGTGTTCGCCCAACTCCTTGATCGGCGTCGCCGCCTTGCCACGGCTGCCGCGTGAGGCGACTTTTTCGGCCAAAAGCTGGACGGCGCGATTCATGCCGACCTCCCACACCTCATCAAGACCTTCAAGATTGGCGTTGGTACCGCCTTTGAAAGACGTCGTATCGGCGTGTTTGATATAGGGGCCGTAGCGCCCGATGTTGGCCCAGACGTTGACGCCGTCCTCTGGATGCGGGCCGATGAGACGGGGCAGGGCCAGCAATTTGACCGCCGTTTCCAGCGTCACCTCTTCGGGGGCCCATTCTTTGGGGATGGACTGACGCGGTGGCTTTTTGTTGTCGTCCGTGACCTCACCCCGTTGGGCATAGGGACCAAAACGACCCTTGTGGATCCAGATTTTGTCGCCATCGTCTTCGCCCAGCATCTTGCCTTCGGGCGGAATGCCGGAGGCGTCTTCCGCACCCGGAGGGCCGAAGGCGCGGGTGTATTTGCAATCGGGATAGCGCGAACAGCCGATGAAGGCCCCGCCGGACCGCGCGGTGCGCATGGACAACCGGCCTTCATGGCAGTTGGGGCACAGGCGCGGATCGGTGCCGTCCTCATTGGGTGGGAAAATGTGCGGGGCCAGCACGTCGTTGATCTTTTCCAGCACCTCGGTGATGGAATTGTCCATGGCCTCATCGATGGTGACCTTGAAGTCGCGCCAGAAATTTTCCAGCACTTTCTTATAATTAGCGTCGCCCGCGCTGACGTGATCCAGCTCTTCCTCAAGCGACGCAGTATAATCGTAGCCCACGTATTTGCGGAAATAATTGGTAAGGAAAGCCGTCACCAGCCGTCCCTTGTCTTCGGGGATCAGACGGTTTTTGTCTTTGCGGACGTATTCGCGATCCTGAATGGTGGTCACGATTGAGGCGTAGGTGGAGGGGCGGCCGATGCCCAATTCTTCCATCCGTTTGACCAAGGTGGCCTCGGTATAACGGGGGGGCGGTTGGGTGAAATGCTGTTCCGGCGTGACGGAGGTTTTGGCCATGGCCTCACCCTCATTCATCTGCGCCAGACGCTTGTCGTCATCATCCACGACCTCATCGTCGCGGCCTTCTTCGTAGACCCGCAGGAAACCGTCAAACAACACCACCTGACCGGTGGCGCGCAATTCGACCTGACCATCGCCGCTGGCGATATCCACGGTCGTGCGTTCCATGCGCGCGGCCTCCATCTGGCTGGAGATCGTCCGCTTGTAGATCAGATCATATAGCTTGCGCTGGTCGGGGTCCGCGATCTTGGCGTCCTCGGCGGACAGGGCCAGATCGGTGGGACGCACGCATTCGTGGGCCTCTTGGGCGTTCTTGGCTTTGTTCTTATAAATCCGCGGCTTATCGGGCACGTACTCCGTGCCGTATTTGTCTTTGATGGCGTCGCGGGCGGCGGTGACGGCCTCTGGTGCCATGTCGATGCCGTCGGTCCGCATGTAGGTGATCAGGCCTGCCTCATACAAACGTTGGGCCGCGTTCATGGTCATGCGCGCGCCAAAGCCGAACTTGCGCGACGCCTCTTGTTGCAGGGTCGAGGTCATGAACGGCGCGGAGGGGTTGCGGTTGGCGGGCTTGGCCTCAACCGATTTGACGGTCAAGTCACGGGACATGACGGCCTGCTGGGCCATTTCCGCCTGCGTCGCGTTTTCCAGATCGAATTTTTCGAGCTTTTTGCCAGCCAGCACGGTCAAGCGCGCCTCGACACTTTGATTGCGCGGCGTTTCAAGCTGGGCTTTGACGGACCAGTATTCGCGGTTGTTGAACGCCTCGATTTCCATCTCGCGTTCGACGATCAGGCGCAGGGTGACAGATTGCACGCGGCCTGCGGATTTCGCACCGGGCAGGCGGCGCCACAGCACGGGCGACAGTTTGAAGCCCACCAAATAATCCAGCGCGCGGCGCGCCAGATAGGCGTCCACCAGTGGCTGGTCCACCTGACGGGGGTTTTTCATCGCCTCGGTCACGGCGGCCTTGGTGATCGCGTTGAACACCACGCGGCTGACGGGGGTGTCTTTCTTGATCGACTTGCGTTTGCGCAGCGCCTCTTCAAGGTGCCAGCTGATGGCCTCCCCCTCACGGTCGGGGTCGGTGGCGAGGATCAGGTTATTGTCCTCAGCCAGCGCATCGGCAATGGCTTTGATGTGCTTTTTGCTGTCGGAGGCGACCTCCCACTGCATCTCGAAATCTTCATCCGGATCAACAGAACCGTCCTTGGGCGGCAGGTCACGGACGTGACCATATGAGGCAAGAACGGTGTAGTCGGACCCCAAATATTTGTTGATTGTCTTGGCCTTAGCCGGAGACTCTACGACAACAACGGGCATGGGAATCCTTCCGAAATACGAATACTGAATTGGTCGGCAAGATGTGGGCGCGCTTGGCGAATTGTCAATGGAGGTTCGTGGCGGGGAATTTTTGTGCGGCTGTCACCCCGCATTTTTCACGCTCAGATTGTGCGGGCGAGGATGCCGCCGGACTGCCGGATGACCTTGCCGTCCAGTTCCAGATCAATAAGCGCGGGGGCGATGGCATTGGCGGGCGCGCCCATGGCGCGGATCAGCTGATCCTCGGCCAAAGGGCCGGGCAATAGGCGCTCAAGGATCGCATCATGCAGGGCCGCGACCTGACGCAGGGGGCGCTGCGCGGGGGCGGCTTGATGGGCGGGGGCGGCTTGATGGGCGGGGGCCGTGTCACGTGCCGGTGGCAGATCAAACGGCAGTTCAGGGGCGGCGGTTTTGGGGTCGCCCAGATGATCCAGAATATCCTGCGTGCCGCGCACCAAGGTGGCCCCGTCGCGGATCAGCATGTTGCAACCGGCCACCCGCGCATCGAAGGGATGGCCGGGCACGACCAGCACGTCGCGGCCCTGATCAAGTGCCGTGCGCGCGGTGCCAAGGCTGCCGGATTTGGCCGCAGCCTCAACCACGACAACCGCAGGCACGAGGCCAGAGACAATCCGATTGCGCGCCACGAAATGCCGTGCGCGGGGCTGAAACCCCATGGGTTGGTCGCTGAGACACAGGCCGTCTTTGGCGATTTGTTTGGCAAGTTCGGCGTTTTCGGCGGGGTAGAGGACATCAACGCCCCCTGCGACCACGGCGATGGTGCCTGTCGGAAGCGCCTTAAGGTGCGCCGCCGCGTCAATGCCGCGTGCAAGGCCTGAGACCACGGTAAATCCGGCCTCCCCCAGCTCCGCCGCCAATTTTGCGGCCATACGGGTGCCCAGTGAGGACGCGGTGCGCGCGCCGATCAGGGCCACCATGGGGGTTTTCAACAGCGATGCGCGGCCTTTGATCCATAGGGCCACGGGGGCATCGTCGATATCGGCCAAGGGGGCAGGGAAATCAGGCTCACCGGCGAAGACAAGGCGTGCCTGTGCCAAGCGGCCAGCCCTGAATTCCGCCTGTACAACGCCTTCGGGGCAGACCTGATATCCGGAGACACCTGCGGCCGCTGCAATTTGGGGGAGGGCCTCAAGGGCTGCTTGCGCTGATCCGTGTTCGGCAAGCAGGCGCCGGTAGGTCACAGGACCCACGCGGCGGGAGCGCAACAGGCGGAAGTGGGCGACGCGATCATCTTCCGTGGTGGGTGGGAGTGGGGGGTGAGTAGAAGACTTATCGTCCTGTGTCATCCGCGCCTCCGCCTGTTGCAGAATCAGAATTAAGCCAACGAGGTTAACAAGGTGTTACCTACCAAACACCATATATGGGGGGTCTTGCGGGGCTGGCCGGCGCGGGTGGGCGCGGCAGGCGACCCGACGCAAGGGGCCGTTCAAACGGTAAAGACGTCGCGGTGCATGATGCGCGCCGACAGCCAATAAAGCCCGCCAAAGGGCAGCCCGAAGATCGCGCTGACATAAACAACAGTCAGGTCAAGATCGCGGTTCACCACGGCAAAGACCACAAACGTCGCAAACATCCCCGCAAGGCTCGCCACGGCCCAACCGGCTAGCCCGCGCCGCAGCGCCCATGCCGCCGCGGGGATCGCCAGAAGGCAGGCGAAAAACGACAGGAACGGCGAAAACACAAGAAGCATTCCAGCCTCGCCCAGTTTTTGGCCCCAAGGGCCGCGCCCGATCAACATCTCGAACGCTGTGCCGACACCTGCGAGGATCAACCCCAACACAATGGGCACCAGCAACACCCCCAGCGACGCGTTCAAAATCACCAGCGCGACCCGTCCTTGGGCCGCCGCGGGATCTGTCCGGATCACAGGCCAGCGCGTCACCCGGCGGCAGCCCCGCCGACGGTAAGGCCCCCGATGAGAAGCGATGGCTGGCCCACGCCCACAGGAACCCACTGGCCCGCCTTGCCGCAGTTGCCGATGCCGGGGTCCAGTGCCATATTATTGCCGATGCCGCGAATTTGTTTCAGCGCCGTGGCCCCGTCCCCGATCAGCGTGGCCCCTTTGACGGGTGCGCCGACCTTGCCGTTTTTGACGCGGTAGGCCTCGGTGCAGCTGAATACGAACTTGCCGTTGGTGATGTCCACCTGACCGCCGCCAAAGCCCACGGCGTAAATCCCATCCTGAAGACCCGCCAGCATGTCTTTGGGGTCGGCGTCGCCGCCCAGCATATAGGTGTTGGTCATGCGCGGCATAGGGATGTGGGCGAAACTTTCGCGCCGCCCGTTGCCCGTGGGGTCAACCCCCATCAAACGCGCGTTCTGGCGGTCCTGCATGTAGCCAACCAAGACGCCGTCCTCGATCAGCACGTTTTTGGCCGATGGTGTGCCTTCGTCATCCACGGTGATGGACCCGCGCCTGTCGGGGATGGTGCCATCGTCCAGCACGGTCACGCCTTTGGCGGCGACCTGCTGGCCCATCAGACCTGCAAAGGCGGAGGTGCCCTTGCGATTGAAATCCCCCTCAAGCCCGTGGCCCACGGCCTCGTGCAGCAAGATACCGGGCCAGCCGGGCCCAAGCAGCACGTCCATCACACCGGCGGGCGCAGGTTCCGCTTCAAGGTTCACCAGCGCGATGCGCAACGCCTCACGTGCGACCGGCTGCCAATGGTCGGGGGAGGTCAGGCCAATCAGCCCCGCACGTCCGCCACCGCCCATGCCGCCGCTTTCACGGCGGCCCTGATCTTCGACGATGACCGAAATATTGAGCCGCGACATGGGCCGTGTGTCGGTGACCAGCGTGCCTTCGGGCCGCAGGATCAGAACCTCTTGATGGGAGGCCGCCAAAGTGGCGGAGACCTGAACGACCCGCGGGTCGAGGTCGCGACAAAAGGCGTCGATTTCTTTCAGCAGGTCGATTTTGGCAGGAAACGTGGCCTCGGCCATGGGGTCGGCATCGGTATAAAGGACGGTGTTGGTGCCCTTGGGGGCGTCGGCAATGGTGCCACCGCCGTCGCCGACGGCCAGCCGGGCTGTGGCCACCGCACGTTTCAGCGCGTGTTCGTCGATGGTTGTGGAATGGGCGTAGCCTGCGACCTCACCACGCACAGCGCGCAACCCGAATCCTTCGGAGGCGTCATAGCTGGCGGTGCGAATACGCCCGTCGTCGAAGGCCAGAACCTCGGACCGGCGACGTTCCAAAAACAGCTCCCCGTCATCGGCGCCTGCCGTTGCCTCACGGACCAAGGACAACGCGGTGTCGTGGTCCAGATTCGTTTCAAACGGGCGGAAGGGGTCGTGCGCCATGACAATTCCTGACTGTTTCTATGATTTGGATCAAAAAGCGACCGTTTGACACGTCTGGATCGCTTGAGTTGGTGGTCAGGATATGGGATGACCCCGCTCAAATACAATGGAATTCCGATGGGGGATTCCATCCCGATATCCGGGGAACCACCAAGTCGGCGCACAGCCCTGCGCCAAAATAGGGATCGATATGCACATGATGAAGTTTGCAAAACGTTTTGGTCTGGCCGCTGCGGGTGCAGTGGCTGCGGGTGCCGCGCAGGCACAGACCGCCATTGAGGATCTTGAGATCGTCGGCGCGCCAACACCCGGCGCCACTGGGTTCCAGCCTGCCGCGACAGAGCTGATGCGCGATCTGGTCTGGCTGGACGGCATGCTGCTGGTCATCATCACGATCATTTCGCTGTTCGTCACCGGCCTGCTGGCATGGGTGGTGATCCGCTACAATGCCAAGCGCAACCCTGAGCCTGCGACATTCACCCACAACTCCCCGCTTGAAGTGGCGTGGACAATCGTTCCCATCGTGATCTTGGTGTTCATCGGTGCGTTCTCCCTTCCGGTGCTGTTCAAGCAGCAGGAAATCCCTGAAGGCGACATCAACATCACCGTCACCGGCTATCAGTGGTTCTGGTCTTACGAATACACCGACGAAGACGTGTTCTTTGAAAGCTACATGATCGGCTACAACGAAGGTAACCTGAACGACGGCATCATCGCCCAGCTTGAGGAAGCCGGTTATTCTGAGGACGAATTCCGTCTGGCCACCGACACTGCCGTTGTTGTGCCTGTGGGCGCGACTGTTGTGATGACCGTGACAGGTGCTGACGTGATCCACGCCTGGACGATCCCGTCCTTCGGCGTGAAGCAAGACGCAGTGCCCGGCCGTTTCGCCCAGCTGTGGTTTGAGGCCGAGCAGGAAGGCATCTACTTTGGCCAGTGTTCCGAGCTGTGCGGCAAGGATCACGCTTATATGCCCATCACCGTTAAGGTCGTGGACCCAGCCGTCTACGAAGAATGGCTTGCCGAAGCGAAAGTCGAATTCCCGGCCTAAGCGTTTTCAGACCCCCGAAGGGCGGGACCTCTTCCGCCCTTCGACCGTTACCTTTTCTAAGGCAGGCTGCATCCTGCCATGCATCAAAGGAATGACATGACTGACGCCACACACCAAACACAGACCAACGAGGCACAGATGGGCGATTACTTCGCCCTGATGAAGCCGCGCGTCATGCAGCTGGTCGTGTTCACGGCCTTGGTCGGCCTATTGGTGGCACCGGTCAGCGTTAACCCCTTTGTGGGCTTTGTCGGCATCTTGTGCATCGCCGTGGGGGCAGGGGCCTCGGGCGCGTTAAACATGTGGTGGGATGCGGACATCGACGCCATTATGAAGCGCACGGTCAACCGGCCGATCCCGTCGGGTGCCGTGCAACCTGGTGAGGCGCTGGGCATCGGGCTGGCGCTGTCTTTCTTTGCGGTGATCCTGCTGTTTCTGGCGACCAACGCGTTGGCTGCGGGTCTGCTGGCCTTCACGATCTTCTTTTATGCCGTCATCTATTCCATGTGGCTTAAGCGGTCGACGCCGCAGAACATCGTGATCGGTGGGGCGGCGGGTGCCTTCCCGCCCATGATCGGTTGGGCTGTCGCCACGGGCAGCGTGTCGATTGAAAGCGTGTTGATGTTTGCGCTGATCTTCATGTGGACACCGCCCCACTTCTGGGCGCTGGCGCTGTTTGTGAAATCTGACTACGGCAACGCAAATGTGCCCATGTTGACGGAAACCCACGGCCGCAGATCCACACGCAACCACATTCTGGCTTATTGTGTGCCGCTGGTGCTGGTGGCGATTGGCCTTGGCTTTACCTCCATCGGCGGGCCGTTCTATCTGGCCGTGGCACTGGGCCTAAACGCATGGTTCCTCAAGGGGTGCTATGACATCTGGACACGGACCGATGCGGACAGTGAGGCGGACAACCACGCTGTTGAAAAGCACGCGTTCAAGGTGTCTCTCTATTATCTGTTCGGCCACTTCGGTGCCCTGCTGGTTGAGGCACTGCTGCGCGCAAACGGCCTGACAGCTTGGGCGGGGTGGTAGGTCATGGCGATCAAAGTCGAACATGAAATGCACGAACGCCGCAAAGGCCGGAATATCGGCGTGTTTGTCCTGTTGCTGGGCCTGATCGGGATCGTATTTGGCCTGACTGTTGTGAAGGTCCTTGGCCTGACTGACATCCGCCAGATGGAACGCTTTGATCACGTGGCCCGCCCGGCACTGGAACCCGGCGCGCTTGAGGCCGCCGAGCGACGCGCCGCAGAACTCGCCGCCGAAGCCGAAGCCGAAGCAGAGGCGAACACCGCAACAACAGGGGGTGACAACTGATGTTCAACCCATTTTCTCGCATCCCCGAAGGCCCGACCCGCACCGCGACCCAAGCGGTCAGTGTGGTGATCCTGATGGGCGGCCTCGCCTGGGCGTCTGTGCCGTTTTACGACTGGTTCTGCCGCGTCACGGGCTTTGGCGGGGCGACGAACGTGGCCTCTACGGGGTCCGACGTGATCCTTGACCAGACCATCACCGTCCGCTTCGAGAGCTCAACCGCGCGGGACATGCCGTGGACGTTTGAACCCGTGCAGCGCGAAATGGAAGTGCGCATTGGGGAAACAGCGCTGGCCTTTTATGAGGCCACGAACCCCACGGATGAACCTATCGCAGGGACAGCCTCCTACAACGTCGCCCCCTATGAGGCCGGCGCGTTCTTCGACAAGATCGATTGTTTTTGCTTTGAACAGCAAATCCTGCAACCCGGTGAGACGATCAACATGCCGGTGACCTTCTTTGTGGACCCTGCCATCGTGGATGACCGCGAAGGACAGTATGTTCATACGATCACTTTGGGATATACGTTCCACCGAAACGATATGCCGACCGAACAAGCCGCGCTGGACACACCGGCGCAACCAACCGAATTGAATTAAGACCAAACGCCGTAAGGGAACAAACTCATGGCCCACGAAAAGAACCACGATTATCACATCCTGCCGCCGTCCATCTGGCCGCTGTTGACCGGCGTTGCCGTGTTTGTCATGCTGTTCGGTGCCGTGATCTGGATGGACACGAAAGACAACCCTTACATGTTCCTCATGGGCTTTGCGGGCGTGCTGTACTGCATGTACGCATGGTGGGCCGAAGTCATCGTCGAAAGCGGTCAGGGCGATCACACGCCGGTTGTTCGCATCGGCCTGCGCTATGGTTTCATCATGTTTATCATGTCCGAAGTCATGTTCTTTGCCGCATGGTTCTGGTCCTTCTTCAAGCACGCGATGTACCCCATGGGGCCACAGTCGCCTGCGGTTGACGGTCAATTCCCACCTGCCGGCATCGAAACATTCGACCCATGGCACCTGCCGCTGATCAACACGCTGATCCTGCTGTGTTCCGGTGCCGCCGCCACGTGGGCGCACCACGCGCTGGTTCATGAAGACAACCGCGAAGACGTGAAATCCGGCCTGATCCTCGCCGTGGTTCTGGGCGTGATCTTCACCTTCTTCCAGGCCTATGAATACAGCCACGCGGCCTTCGGCCTTGCGGGCAACATCTACGGCGCGAACTTCTTTATGGCGACAGGGTTCCACGGCTTCCACGTGATCATCGGTACGATCTTCTTGTTCGTGTGCTACCTGCGTGTCCGTCGCGGCCACTTCACCGCCGAAAAGCACATCGGCTTTGAGGCTGCGGCTTGGTACTGGCACTTCGTCGACGTTGTTTGGCTGTTCCTTTTCGCAGCCGTTTACGTCTGGGGCCAATAGGCCCGCGCGGCGGGGGTTGACCTCCGCCAGTTGACAGGGACAAAACGCGCGAGAGCAGCAGACATTGCCGCCCTCGCGCGTTTTCAATTTTAGGACCCAGTGATGCGTAAGCTTCTGTTTCCCCTTCTGATCGGTGCCGGTGGCATCGCGATCTTGCTGTACCTGATGGTGTGGCAGTTGAACCGGCTTGACTGGAAAGAGGGAGTCATCGCCGAGATTGAGACGCGTTTGGCCGCCGACCCTGTCCCCTTACCGGCCACCGTCACAGCGGAGGCCGACAACTACCGCACCGTCATTATGCAAGGCTCCGCCACGGGCGAAGAAATCCGGTTTCTGGACAGTGGCACCGCGGCAGGCACCGGCCACCACATCATTTCCGCATTTGAAACCCGCGAGGGGCGGCGCGTGATGCTGGATCAGGGGCTGTTGGAAATCAACGATGCCGCAGCGCAAGCCGCCGATCCGCTGACCGACACGGTGACCGTGCAGGGCAATCTGATCTGGCCCGATGACGTGTCCGAACAAGCGCCCGAGGGCGACGAATGGTACGCCCGCGACGTGGCCGCCATGGCGCAGGCCCTCAACACGGAACCGGTGCTGGTGGTCTTGTCCGCCGCAACCGCCTACGATCCGCGCTTGGCCCCCTTGCCGCTGAGCACGCGAAACATCAAAAACGACCATCTGGAATATGCCATCACGTGGGGGCTTCTGGCGCTTGTGTGGCTGGCGATGACGATCTTTTACGTGGCGCGGGGGATGCGCCGGAAGGACGACTGAAATGCAGTATATTTCAACCCGTGGCACCGCCCCGAAACTGACGTTCGAAGAGGCGATGATGACCGGCCTTGCCCGTGATGGCGGCCTGTATGTCCCCGAAGACATCCCCAGCCTGTCCCACGCACAGATCGCTGCCATGGCGGGGCAATCCTACGAAGACGTGGCCTATGCCGTGATGCGCCCCTTTATTGGCGACACCTTCACCGACGATGAATTCCGGGGCCTGATTGACGCGGCCTATGCCGGGTTCAACCACGCCGTGCGCGCGCCCCTGAAACAACTCGACAGTAACCACTTTTTGCTTGAGCTGTTTCACGGCCCCACACTGGCGTTCAAAGACTTTGCCATGCAGCTGATCGGGCAGATGTTTCAGGCGTCGCTCACGCGGTCCGGCAAGCGGATCACGATCGTCGGGGCCACTTCCGGCGACACGGGATCGGCGGCGATTGAGGCGTTTCGCGGCCTCAGCAACGTGGATGTCTTCATCCTCTTTCCCCATGGTCGCGTGTCCGAGGTGCAGCGCCGTCAGATGACAACGCCCACCGAAGACAACGTGCATGCGCTGGCGCTGGATGGTGACTTTGACGACTGCCAAGCCGCCCTCAAAGACATGTTCAACGATTTCGATTTCCGCGATGGGGTGAACCTTGCCGGTGTGAATTCGATCAATTGGGGCCGCGTGCTGGCGCAGGTGGTCTATTTCTTCACCTCCGCCGTGGCCGTCGGTGCGCCCCACCGGCCCGTCAGCTTCACCGTGCCCACGGGCAACTTTGGCGACATTTTCGCAGGCTACATCGCCAAGCGCATGGGGCTGCCCATCGACAAGCTGGTGATCGCCACAAACCAGAACGACATCCTGCACCGCACGCTGGAAACCGGCGCGCAGGTGAAGGAAGGGGTCACGCCCTCCATCAGCCCGTCCATGGATATTCAGGTGTCGTCCAATTTCGAACGCGCCTTGTTCGAGGCCTACGGGCGCGATGGGGCCACGGTGGCCGAACAGATGGATGACCTTAAATCCAAGGGCAGGTTTACAATCAGCCAAGGGGCGATTGACATGCTTCGCGACACTTTTGCCTCTGGCCGCGCGTCTGAGGATGAAACCTATCATGCCATCAGCGCGGAACTGACGCGGTCGGGCGAATTGCTTTGCCCCCATTCCGCTGTGGGCGTGCATGTGGCGGACGCCCATCAATCCGATGTGCCAATGATCACACTGGCCACAGCACACCCTGCGAAATTCCCCGCTGCCGTTGAAAAGGCCACAGGCATTCATCCCCCCTTGCCGCCGCACATGGCCGACCTGTATGACCGGTCGGAACGCGTTGAACGGGTCCCCAATGATCTGGCCGCGCTGCAAACCCTCATCAAGGAGCGGATCGCCAAGTGACCGTCCAACAACACACGCTGTCCAACGGCTTTCGCATTGTCACAGAACAGATGCCCGGCCTGAAATCGGCCTCCATCGGGATCTGGGTCATGGCAGGCGGGCGGCATGAACGCCCCGACCAGAACGGCATTGCGCATTTTCTGGAACACATGGCGTTCAAGGGCACCCAGCGCCGCAGCGCCTTGCAAATTGCCGAAGAGATTGAGGACGTGGGCGGCTACATCAACGCCTATACCTCCCGTGAGATGACGGCCTATTACGCACGCGTGCTGGAAAACGACGTGCCGCTGGCCTTGGACGTGATCGCGGACATCCTGCTGAACCCCGTCTTTGATCCCGCCGAGATTGAGGTAGAACGAGGCGTGATCCTGCAAGAGATCGGCCAATCCCTCGATACACCTGACGACATCATTTTCGACTGGCTTCAGGAGGAGGCTTTCCCCGATCAGGCCCTTGGCCGTACGATCCTTGGCCCCACAGAACGTGTCAGCAGCTTCGCCAAATCGGACCTGAGCGATTTTGTCGGTGAACATTATGGCCCCGACCAGATGATCCTGTCTGCGGCAGGCGCAGTGAACCCTGATGCGCTGTTGGCGCTGGCTGAAAAGCTGTTTGGTCATTTGCCCAGCCGGTCCCAGCCCAAAGCAGCAGAGCCTGCGGCCTTTTCGGGCGGCGAACGGCGTGTGGTGAAAGGTCTGGAACAGGCGCATTTCGCATTGGCGTTTGAATCGCCCAACTACCGCGATCCAGGGATCTATGCGGCCCAAATCCACGCCATTGCCATGGGCGGCGGTATGTCGAGCCGCCTGTTTCAGGAACTGCGCGAAAACCGTGGCCTGTGCTACACGATCTTTGCCCAAGCGGGCGCCTATGCTGATACTGGGATGATGACGGTCTATGCGGGAACCTCATCCGAGCAGCTTGGTGAATTGGCGACCTTGACCATGGACGAGATGAAGCGCGCCGCTGACGATATGACCGCCGAAGAGGTCGCGCGGGCGCGTGCCCAGATGAAGGCGGGGATGTTGATGGGGCTGGAAAGCCCGTCCAACCGCGCCGAACGGCTGGCCCGCATGGTCGCGATCTGGGGTGAGGTCCCCACGATCGACGACACCATCGCGCGCATTGATGCGGTGACCACCGGTGACGTGCGCGCCTTTGGTGGGCGGTTGATTACCGACGCCGGATCGGCGCTGGCGCTTTATGGTCCGGTGGAAGACGCGCCCGCGCTTGAGGCGCTGAAGGCGCGACTGGTCGCCTGATGCTCCGGACGCGGCGCAAGGTCCGGTTGGAGACAGAGCGGCTGACGTTGCGGCCCCCGTCCCATGCCGATTTCCGCCAATGGGCGGCGCTGCGACAGGAGTCCGCCGAATTCCTGCAACCGTGGGAACCCACATGGGCCGGCGATCACCTGACCCGCAAGAGTTTCACAAACCGCGTCTATTGGGCCCAGCGGTCCATCGCCAATGGCACCGCCGTGCCACTGTTTTTGATCCGCCGCAGTGATGACAGCGTTCTGGGCGCGATCACGTTGGATCACATCCGCCGTGGCCCCGCGCAGGCGGGCACCACCGGTTATTGGATCGGGGAGGCCTATGCGCGGCAGGGCTATATGCGCGAGGCCATCGAGGCTGTGGTGCATTATGCTTTCACCACATTGGATTTGAGCCGCATTGAGGCGGGGTGTCTGCCGGAAAACACGCCCTCACGCGGGTTATTGGAGAGTTGCGGCTATAAATACGAGGGCGTGGCGCAGGCCTATTTGCAGATCAACGGGCGCTGGCGGAACCATGTTCTCTATGCCAACTTGCGTCATGACCGGCGCGGAAAGACCGACGTCGGATAGCGGGGGTCGATCTGACGATCGGGTCCTGCGGACGGCGGGGGGCGCCCCTGCGGGGCGCTGGTGGATGTGAGTGAGGTTATTCTGGATCAGGGCGGAGGAGGGGGCGCTGCCCCCCGGCCCTTCGGGTCCGTCCCCCGGGATATTTTTGAGACAAAGACACAAGGAGCGTGCGGCTATGGAAACCCTGTCATCTGCAACGGGTGCTGTGTTGGAGCGGATCAGGGCGGCGTTGCCCGAGGCTGCGTTTCAGGCTGATCCGGCGGCGTTCTTGGAAGAGCCGCGGGGCCGTTGGAGCGGGCAGGGTGTGGTGGTGTCGCCTGCGTCGGTGGATGAGGTGTCTGCCTTGATGGCGGTGTGCCATGCGGCACGAGTGCCCGTGGTGCCCTATTCCGGCGGGACCGGATTGGTTGGTGGGCAACTGTTGGAGAGCGGTGCGGTACCTGTGGTTTTGTCGCTTGCGCGGATGGCCCGTATTCGCGCAGTTCATGCCGATGAGAACGTGATCGAGGTCGATGCGGGCGTCATTTTGGCGGACGTGCAACGAGCGGCGGCGGATGCGGGGCGGTTGTTTCCTCTGTCTCTTGCGTCTGAGGGATCAGCGCGGATTGGCGGTCTTTTGGCCACGAACGCGGGCGGGTTGAATGTGATCCGCTATGGCAATGCGCGCGCGCAATGTCTGGGGTTGGAGGTCGTTCTGGCCGATGGCACGATCTGGAACGGGATGAGCCGGTTGCGCAAAGACAACACCGGGTATGACCTGCGCGATCTGATGATCGGATCCGAGGGGACATTGGGCATCATCACCGGCGCGTCGCTGCGCATGATGCCGCGTCCAGCAGAAGAGGCAACGGCGATGTTCGTGGTCCCGTCGCCGCGCGCGGCGGTGTCGCTGCTGGGCGTGGCGGGCGACCATTTGGGTGAGGTGATCAGCGGGTTCGAATTGATCCACCGGCAAGGGTTTGATTTTCTGGATGAAACGGGCCTCAGCTATCACGCGCCATTTGCCACGACGCCGGAATGGTCGGTCCTGATGAAGGTCGGCATGGGGGCGGGCAGCGATCCGCAGGACGCGCTGGCAGGGGTGTTCGAGGCGGCCGGTGATTTGGTGCGCGATGGTGTGATTGCGCAGTCCCAACAGCAGGCAGACAACCTTTGGGCAATCCGTGAGATGATCCCCGAAGGCAACCGGCGGATCGGGTCCGTGTCGTCCCATGACATATCCGTGCCGATTTCCTGCGTGCCGGAGTTTATTGACCGCGCGCCCGCTTTGCTGGCCAAAATCGACACCTTCCGGATCAATTGTTTCGGCCATCTGGGTGACGGCAATCTGCATTACAACGTCTTTCCCTTGCCCGGCAAAACCCGTGCGGATCACCAGCATCAACGTGATGCGGTCAAGACGACTGTGCATGATCTGGCGGCGTCCCTTGGCGGGTCCGTCAGTGCGGAACATGGCATCGGGCGGCTGAAGGTGGGCGATCTGGAAACCTATGCCGATCCCGCCAAACTGACGATGATGCGCGCGATCAAGCAGGCGTTGGATCCGCGTGGCATCCTCAACCCCGGTGCGGTTTTGCGGGCCTGACCTTGCGTCCGTGGCCCCCGCAGAATAAAGGGGGCGCGAACATGCGACAGGGAAGATTATGCCAGTTCTGGTGATGAAATTCGGCGGCACATCGGTCGCCACATTGGACCGCATCAAACGCGCCGCCAAACGGGTGGGCGTTGAGGTTGCCAAAGGCTACGACGTGATCGTCATCGTGTCCGCGATGTCGGGCGAAACCAATAAGTTGGTGGGCTTTGTGGGCGAAACATCGCCCCTTTATGACGCGCGCGAATATGATGCGGTGGTGTCGTCGGGGGAGAACGTGACCGCAGGTTTGATGGCGCTGACGCTGCAGGAAATGGACGTCCCAGCGCGCAGCTGGCAGGGCTGGCAGGTGCCGGTCAAAACCACCTCTGCCCATTCCTCCGCCCGAATTGAGGAAATCCCCACGGACAACATCACGGCCAAATTCGGTGAGGGCATGAAGGTGGCCGTCGTCGCGGGCTTTCAGGGGGTCAGCCCCGAGGGCCGCATCACCACGCTGGGGCGCGGCGGGTCAGACACCACGGCTGTGGCCTTTGCCGCCGCCTTCGAGGCCGAGCGCTGCGACATCTACACCGACGTCGATGGCGTCTACACCACCGACCCGCGCGTGACCGACAAGGCCCGCAAGCTTGACAAGATCGCGTTTGAGGAAATGCTGGAATTGGCGTCCTTGGGGGCCAAGGTGTTGCAGACACGGTCAGTCGAATTGGCCATGCGGTACAAGGTGCGCCTGCGCGTGCTGTCATCATTTGAAGAACAATCCGACGAGGCCGGAACCCTCGTTTGTGCGGAGGAAGAGATTATGGAATCCAACGTGGTGGCCGGTGTGGCCTTCAGCCGTGACGAAGCAAAGATGACGCTGATTTCTGTGGCGGACCGCCCCGGCATTGCCGCCGCGATCTTTGGCCCGCTGTCTGAGGCAGGGGTGAATGTCGATATGATCGTGCAGAACATCTCCGAAGAAGGGCGGACGGATATGACGTTCTCTTGCCCTGTGGATCAGGTGGCGCGCGCTGAGAAAGCGATGGAAGAGGCCAAGGCCGCAGGCGACATCAATTTCCATGATCTGGTGGCCGATCAGAACGTGGCGAAAGTGTCGATCGTGGGCATCGGCATGCGGTCCCACGCAGGCGTGGCGGCCAAGATGTTCGAAACCCTGCGCGACGAAGGCGTCAACATCAAGGTGATCACCACCTCTGAGATCAAAGTCAGCGTGTTGATCGACCGCAAGTATATGGAACTGGCCGTGCAGTCCCTGCACGATGCGTTCGGGCTCGATCAAGCGGCATGATTGTCCGGCCCATCACGCAGGCGGACAGGTCCGCTTGGGATGCGCTTTATGCAGATTACGCGGCCTTTTATGAGGCCGCCCAGACCCCGCAGATGCGCGCGCGGGTCTGGGAGTGGATCATGGACCCAGATCATGAGGTCGACGGGCTGGTCGCTGATGCGGATGGTACCTTGATCGGGTTTGCCCATATCCGGCCCTTTGCACGGCCCCTTGCGTCCACCACGGGCCTTTTTCTGGATGATCTGTTCGTGGGGGAAACCGCACGTGGCACAGGGGCTGCGCAGGCCTTGATTGAGGCTGTGCGCCAGCACGCCGAGGACGCGGGCCATACCTCTGTGCGGTGGATGACGGCCCATGACAACGCCCGTGCCCGTAAGGTCTATGATCAGGTGGCAGCGCCCATTCCCTTCACGACCTACGACATGAGCGTCTAGGCCCCCCGTGTTCAATCCATGATTGCGGGGCGCTGATTGCACGGATAGTCTGGCGGCGAGGACACGAGGAACACCATGCCAGCCAGTTTTGAGACCGAAAGCCGCAAATTGCTCGGCCGTCTCCGCGATGTCATGGCATCGGGGGGCGAAGGACAGGCGCGTTTGGACGAAATCGTGCGTCTGATCGCATCGTCCATGAAGGCCGAGGTCTGTTCGATCTATCTGTTCCGTGACGCCGAAACGCTGGAACTTTGCGCCACCGAAGGGTTGGAGCAAGAGGCCGTGCACCAAACGCGGATGCGTCTGGGTGAAGGTCTGGTGGGCCGCGTGGCGACCACCAAACAGGTCGTGAACACCGCCGACGCCCCCGCCGCGCGCGGGTTCCGCTATATGCCTGAGACCGGCGAAGAACGCTATTCCAGTTTCTGCGGCATTCCCGTGCAGCGGTTGGGCACCACCATGGGCGTGTTGGTTGTGCAAAGCCGCGCCAGCCGCGAATTCACTGCAGATGAGGTTTACGCGCTTGAGGTCGTGGCCATGGTTCTGGCTGAGATGACCGAACTGGGCGCCTTTGTGGGGGAGGGCGCCGCCCTTAAGGCGCGCCACCAGGAACCGGTCATTTTCCGGGGCAATGTGGGCCAAGAAGGGGCCGCGGGTGGTAACGTCTACCTGCACGAACCCCGTGTGGTCGTGACCAATGTGATCGCCGATGATCCCGAGGCCGAACTGGCCCGCCTGCGCGATGCCGTCGATACCCTGCGGGTGTCAGTGGATGATATGCTGACCCAGACGTCGACCGTGAATAACGATCAAAAACAGGTGCTTGAGGCCTACCGCATGTTCGCCAATTCCCGTGGCTGGATGCGCCGGATGGAGGCCGACATCGCCCAAGGTCTGTCGGCTGAGGCCGCCGTGGAAAAGGAGCAATCGCTGGCGCGCAACCGCATGGGGCAGGCCGACAGCTATCTGCGGGACCGTCTGCACGACCTTGATGATCTGTCCAACCGCCTGCTGCGCATTCTGACGGGGCAGGGGTCCGATACGGGCGCTGAAATGCCCGCCAATCCGGTGCTGGTGGCGCGCAATATCGGCCCGGGTGAGCTGTTGGATTATGGCAAAACTCTGAAGGGGATTGTTCTTGAAGAAGGCTCCGTAGGATCGCACGCCGCGATCGTGGCGCGCGCTTGGGCGATCCCGCTGGTGATCCGCGCCCAAGGCATCACGACCGAGGCGTTGAACGGCGATCCGATCCTCGTGGACGGCGAACAGGGCATTGTGCACCTGCGTCCGGACGAACAGGTGCAATCGGCCTTCAAAGACAAAATCGCCATGCAGACCGAGGCGCAGCTGCGCTACGCCAGCATCCGTGATCTGCCCGCGCAGGCGCGCTGCGGGTCGGTGGTGTCTTTGCACATGAACGCGGGCCTGATGGCGGATTTGCCGTCGTTGGAAAATTCCGGTGCCGAAGGCGTCGGGTTGTTCCGCACGGAACTGCAGTTCCTTGTGCGCAGCCAGATGCCCCGCCGCGCTGAATTGTCGGCGCTTTATTCAAGGGTGATGGATGCCGCCCAAGGCCGCCGCGTTGCCTTTCGGACATTGGACATCGGGTCGGACAAAGTGCTGACCTATATGAAGCCCAACGATGAACCCAACCCTGCGATGGGCTGGCGCGCGATCCGCGTGGGGCTGGAAAAGCCTGGCGTGCTGCGGATGCAGTTGCAGGCGCTGATCCGGGCGGCCAACGGGCGGCCTTTGACAGTGATGTTCCCGTTCATCGCCCAGTTGGAGGAATTCCGCTCTGCCCGTGCGGAATTCGACAAAGCGATGGAACGCGAACGCATTTTGGGCCATCCGCTGCCAGCCTCGGTGGAAATTGGCGCGATGCTGGAAACCCCCAGCCTCGCTTTCGCGCCGGATGTGTTCTTTCAAGAGGTCGATTTTATCTCCATCGGGGGCAATGACCTTAAACAGTTCTTCTTTGCCGCGGACCGTGAAAACGAACGGGTGCGCCGCCGCTATGACACACTGAATGTCAGTTTCCTGACCTTCTTGGAAAACCTGATCGCGCGCTGTCACGCCCACAACACACCCGTCAGTTTCTGTGGGGAGGACGCAGGCCGCCCGATTGAGGCCGTGGCCTTTGCCGCCCTCGGCTTGCGCAGCCTGTCCATGCGTCCGGCCTCCATTGGGCCGGTCAAGCACCTGCTGCGGCGGCTGAACCTTGATGATGTTCGGGATGTCATCCACGAGGCGCGTGTCAGGGGCGACATGTCCGTGCGCAGCGCCATCAGTGACCATCTGCGCGAACAGATCTAGGAAATCTGCAAATTAAATGTGCGTGCGCCGAAACTATGGGCGCGCGCGCCCCGTTCCTTTCAGCACACCCCCCGAAGAACAGGGGGAGGATGACACTGTCTTGAAAGGACACTTCCCATGCTTATGCGTCTTATGACCACAACGACCGCCCTTACATTGACCGCCGGTATCGCTGCCGCAGATGGCCACGCCTCAACCATGGGCTATGCCCTTGCCAATGACGGCATGACACTGGTGGCGATGGACAGCATCGCCGCCCCCGCTGAGGCGCAGATGTTCGATCTGGCACAAAAGGTCGACGCGATTGCCTATCGTCCGGTGACGGGCGATTTGTTGGGCTACACCAACGGCGCAATCTTTAAGATCAACCCTGCCACTGGTGAATTGACAGATCTGGGCGCCACCTTTGCCGATGATGCGATGATCATGGACGGCGCCACCGTGGCCTTCGATTTCAACAACGCGATCGATGCGGTGCGTGCCGTGGCGACATCGGGTGAGAACCTTGTCTATTTCCCCGAAGGCTTCGGCGACATGGATGACCGCGCCAATTCCGTGCTGCGGTTCACCGATCTGGCCTATGCAGAGGGCGACGTGAACGCCGACGTGACACCGGGCGTCTATGCAAACGCCTACACCAACGCCATTGCCGGTGCGACCGCCGAAAGCACTTTTCAGTATGCGCTGGACTATAACGCCAATGCCTTGATTTCACTGGCCAACAACGCGGGCACATTGGAGACGGTGGCCTATCTGACAGTCGACGGCGACACCGTCGATCTGTCTTCCATGGGTGGGTTCGACATCGTATCGCCCGAGGTTGGCACAGACGCGGCCTATGCCATCTTGCAGATGGATGGCTCTGAGACAGCTGGCCTTTATGCCATCGACCTTGAAAGCGGTGCGGCAACGTTGCTCAGCGATCTCGGGATGGGCGGCATCACCAGCTTCGCAGTTTCCATGGGGATGTAATCCCCATTGGACAGAGGCGGGGAAACCCGCCTCGGACGGCGGCGCATCAGGGGAGGGTGCGCCGCCATTTTTATGGCGTCCAAAGTGCCGTATCGGGATGGAACTGTGACCACGCAAACCAGAAGGCCTGATGCGATCCAAGGTCTTCGCCGTCCTGCCCCACGGCGCGAATGCCACCCGCGTCCAGCGCCAGACGCACGTTTTCAAACGTCACCTCAGCGCCCGATTGCAACGCCAGCTGGGCCGCACCCCGTTCGAACGCCACCGGCGTGCCCGACGCTGTGACAACGCCGATCACGTCATCCTGCACGGCCAATCGCGGGTCCACATCGCCCACCGGAAAGATCGGCCCGTTCGCATCGCGTCCGTTGCGAAAGTCAAAATCGCGGCCCAAGGCCAGTTCTTCGACCAAAACCGTGGTGTCGGGATGCGCCTCTTTCCACGCGCCCCATGTGGTCGTCAGAACGGTCGCTTGGTCCAGCACGACACCGGCCTCAGCCAAGGGGCCTGTCACGGCGCGGCCCAGAAAGGTGTCAAACACCGACCACGTTGCGCGGTCATACATGACCTTGTTGGACCGGATCAAAAGGCCCGAGGTGCGCAGCACGGGGCGGGTCACAGCGCCTGGCACATCATCGGTGAAATAGGCCTGCATGGCGCCGCACAACGTGCAATAGGGAATGCCCAGATCACGCCCGCCCAAGGTGTCGTTCACCATCTCACGGACCTCCATGATCTGGCGCGGATAGGCGCGGGCCTCCCCGTTGATTTCGATGCCGAAGACGACGTCATCCTCGTCCAGCCACGTGGCCTCAGCAGCGGTTTCAACCTCAGGGTTGTCGACGGCGGGGATGCAATTGCACAGCTCATCCATGCCGAAGGGGCGGTCATCGATCAGCACGCCGCCCCAGCTGACCATGCGCCAATCGATGTCGCCTTCGACAAAAATGCGGTCCCAGCCGGGCACGAAATGGGTGAAAATCCCGCGTTTGTGGGCGAGGTATCCGGGATAGGCGGGGATGTCCCATGCGATCAGGTGGTTCGTCAGTTCGTCCCAGCGGCGAAAGGCCGTGTATTCGATGCCCAACAGGTCGGCTGCGGCCTGCGCCAGCGCATCGTCAAAATCGCGCCGCCATGTGAACCGCATCATGTCGCTGATGAGCCACGCCAGACGGGGGTCATCGGCGGCCACGATGTCGGCCAAAGCCTCTTGCTGATTGGTGGTCCACAACGACTGGGCGAGGCTTTCGACAAAGACCACGGCCACGGCCTGTTGCAGATCGGGCGACAAGTCACCGGTCGGAATGGCGGGGGGCGTGCCAAATTCAGCGATGACATAATCCGGCAGATCCGCCTGCGCGCTGGCGGCCTGCGGCCCGATCAGGGCGAGGCCCAAAAGCGATACATCCAAAAGCGTGCGAAACCGAGAACGGGTGGGGCGGGACATCGAAGCAACCTTTCGATCAGGACTGCGCGCAGCATTCCCGATTGGCGCCTGACGTGCCAATCAAACTCTCGTCAGTGGGATGTTAGGCGCGCAGGACCGGTGGCTTTTGCAGTTTGCCAAGTTCTTCATGAAAGGCATCTGCGACGGCTTGGGTGCCATAGCGGCGGGCCAAAGCCCGCAGTCCGAAATGGACATGCGCCAGATCGGTATAATAGCTGACGAAGGTGTAATTCGTGCCTGCCCCGGCCGCAGCGCCCAAGATCGGGACGGTCTGGCTGGCGAGTTTCTGTCCTAACACGGTGGCAAAGCGCGGGGCGACTTTGCTGATCAGTTTGTTGATCGCAGCGCCCGACAGGCCCAGCCGCGCGCCGATGAACGTGGTGTCGATCCCGTCATCCTCCGCCCCCGGTCCGCCCTTGCCAAAGACATGCAAGCACTGCGCACGTGTTTCAGGCGACATGGGGTCTTCGCCATGGTGTTCCGCGATTTGCTGCACGGCGCGGAAGATCACGGTGGTGGCAAGCGGCAATTCCGCGACGGCTGTGGGCAGGCCGCCAAGGCCGCCCAAAGCCCCCGAAACAGAGGCCAGCGCCTTGTGCGCGCGGTCAGTGGCAACCAAACGGCCCAGCCCGCCTTGCGACCGGCCCGCCGCATCGTAGCTGGCGCGCAAGGCCCGCGTCGCCGCGCCGTCAAGGCGGGCTTTGGTGCTGGGAGGAAGGATTTTCAGGCCGTCTTCGACCTGACCGCCAAGAAAGGTGATGACCTGCATCAAAACACCTGACGCATTGTGCTGACGCGCGGCGATGGCCGCGATCTGCGCCCGTGCCTCAGGCGGTAAGGGGGCAGGGGGGGCGTCTGGATTCACGACGCGCATCGTCTCATTTTCAGCTGTCATGGGTTTTATGTGGGGGAGGGGCGCCGGATTTTCAATCCGGCAGCGCGTCAAGGCGTTTGCGCACGCGGCCTCGCACGCCGGCCCATGGGCCAAACCCGAGCACACGGTCGGGGTTTGTGGGGGGTGGCATGACCACCCCGCTGAGACGCCGGAACCCGAAGCGTTCGTAGTAAGGCGCGTCCCCCACCAGCAACACGCGCGGCCAACCGGCCCCGCCCGCACGCATCAGAACATCGCGGATCATCAGCCCGCCCAGCCCTTCACCCTGACGGGTAGGGTGAACGGCCACGGGGCCCAGAAGCAGCGCGTCATGGTCCTCAACGCGGATGGGCCAGCAGCGGATGGCGCCGCCCACACTGTCACCGTCCTTGACGACGCTGCAAAAGGCGGGGAGGGGGGGGACCTCATCGCGCAGCCGGTAGGACGACAGCGCCTTGCGACCGGGTGCAAAGCACAGATCGTAAAGGGCCTCCACTTGGGGCGTGTCGTCCGGGGTCTCGAAGGTGAGTTCCATTGCCGTTGTTGAACCGATGTTTCGTTCACTTTGCAACGGGGTTATCACGAGGCACACAATCGGAGCGACCCCCATGTTCTACGAACCCAAAGACGGCCACGGCTTGCCGCATAATCCATTCAACGCCGTTGTGGCCCCGCGCCCTATCGGCTGGATTTCAAGCCGTGGGGCGGATGGTGCGGACAATCTGGCGCCCTATTCGTTCTTTAATGCGGTCGCTTACCTTCCGCCGCAGGTGATGTTTGCATCGACCTCTGCCAAAGAGGATCGCGGGGATACGAAGGATTCGGTGGCCAACATCCGCGAAACGGGCGTATTTACGGTCAATATCGTCGAATACGCCATGAAGGGTGTGATGAACCGGTCCAGCGGCCCATGGGCGCGCGATGTGGATGAATTTGCCGATGCGGGAATCACCAAGGCCGCGTGTCAGACGATTGATTGCGCCCGTGTGGCGGATGCGCCGGCGGCTTTGGAATGCCGGATGACCCAGATCGTGAAGATCGAAGGGGAGGCGAATTTTGTGGTCTTCGGGGAGGTCACAGGCGTCCATCTGCGCGACGATTGCATGGTTGAGGGCAAGTTCGATGTGACCCGTTTCACGCCACTGGCGCGGATGGGGTATCAGGACTACACCGCCGTGCGCGAGGTTTTCCCCCTCAAACGGCCAGAATAGGATCGGCGGGGCGGGACTGTTTGGCCCCGCGGCCCAAAGGCGCCCGCCCGCCGACCCGTTTGGTTTAATGCCCGCCGATGATGCCCGTGCGAACGGAGTAATCCACCGCGATTTCGTAGTCGGGGTCATCGTCGCTGTCGACCACAAGGTGTCCGGCTTTCGACAGCAATGCATGACAGTCGCGGGTCAAATGGCGCAGTTGCACGGATTTGCCCAGGTCTTCGTATTTGGCGGCCACGGCCTCAATCGCCTGAAGCGCCGATTGGTCGGCCACGCGGCTGCCTTCGAAGTCGATGATCACGGTTTTGGGGTCTGCTTCGACCTGAAACAATTCCATGAACCCGTCGGAGGAGCCGAAGAACAAGGGGCCATTGATCTTATAGACCTTCGCGCCCTCAGGCGTGGTGTAGGTGCTGGCGTAGATGCGTTTCGCATTCGACCATGCGTAGGCCAAGGCGGACACGATGACACCCACGACCACGGCAGTGGCAAGGTCCGTCATCACGGTGACGATTGTGACCAGAACGATGACGAAAGCGTCGGTGCGCGGCACCTTGGTCATGATCTTAAAGCTGTTCCACGCAAAGGTGCCGATCACGACCATGAACATCACACCGACCAAGGCGGCCAGCGGGATTTGTTCGATCAGGCCGGAGGCAAAGAGGATGAAGGCCAACAAGAACAGGGCCGCAACCGTGCCCGCGATCCGTGTGCGACCGCCGGATTTTACGTTGATCATGGACTGGCCGATCATCGCACAGCCGCCCATGCCGCCAAAGAAACCGGTGACCGTGTTGGCCACACCTTGGGCGATACATTCTTGACTGGCGCCGCCGCGTTTGCCGACGATTTCGCCCACAAGGTTCAAGGTCAGTAGGCTTTCGATCAGGCCGATGGCGGCCAGGATCAGCGCATAGGGCAGGATGATATAAAACGTCTCAAGCGTGAACGGCACGGCCGGAATATGGAACGGCGGAAGGCCGCCTTCGATGCTGGCCAAATCCCCCACCAGCGGCACATCCAGACCCAAGGCAATGACCAGAATGGCCACGATGCCGATGCCCGCCAAGGGCGCGGGGATCAGGTTGGTGACACGCGGCCAGACCCAGATGATTGCCATGGTCAGCGCTGTCAGCGCCAACATCAAATAGAGTTTCGGCCCCGACAGCCATTCACCGCCCGACACGCCGTGTCCCGCGATCTCACCCGATCCGGGCACTTGAAATTGGGTCAGCTGGGCCAAGAAAATCACGATCGCCAGACCGTTTACAAAGCCCAACATCACCGGATGCGGCACCAGTCGGATGAATTTGCCCCAGCGCATGAAGCCCACGAAAAGCTGGATAATCCCCATCAGGACAACCGTCGCGAACAGGTATTCAACACCGTGGACAGCCACCAGCGACACCATCACGACCGCCAAGGCCCCCGTGGCCCCGGAAATCATCCCCGGGCGCCCCCCGATGAGCGCTGTGATCAGACCGACGATGAACGCCGCATACAGCCCCACCAGCGGTTCCACCCCGGCCACAAAGGCGAAGGCCACGGCCTCTGGCACCAACGCCAGCGCTACGGTCAGACCGGAGAGGACCTCAATCCTGAGCCGGTCTGGCGTCAGGTTTCGTGAGGAGGGCTTCAGATCGGCATCTTCGAGACGACCGACGAGCTTGGCGAACATGGATTGACGCAACGGATCACCTTGGCAGTTGAGGGGTGTTTTCGGGCCGTGTATCGGAGGCGCGCAGGCATGTCACCCCCCGCAGCGGAGGCGCATTGGTCTGTTGCGTCTTCACAAGCCCCTCATCACACGGCTAGGTTGCGACAAGGTTAAGGCAGGATGCATATGCAGACGAAAATCGGAATTATTGGCGGGTCGGGGCTTTATGACATTGACGGGGTGCAGGACGCCGCCTGGCAAACCGTGGACACGCCGTGGGGTGCGCCGTCTGACCAGATCCGCACCGGCACGCTGAACGGGACGCCCATGGCGTTTCTGCCGCGCCATGGGCGCGGTCATGTGCATTCGCCCTCAACCGTGCCGTACCGCGCCAACATCGACGCGCTTAAACGGTTGGGGTGTACGGATATCATCGCCGTCAGCGCCTGCGGGTCCTTTCGGGACGACATGGCACCCGGCGATTTTGTGATCGTCAGCGATTTTATCGACCGCACCTTCGCGCGGGAAAAATCCTTTTTCGGCACCGGCTGCGTGGCGCATGTCAGTGTGGCCCATCCGGTCTGCGCGCGTCTTGGCGATGCCTGTGAGGCCGCCGCCCGTGCCGCCGGTGTCACCACTCATCGGGGCGGGACGTATCTTGCCATGGAAGGCCCGCAGTTTTCGTCCATCGCCGAAAGCCGGCTTTATCGCGATGTCTGGGGCTGTGATGTGATCGGGATGACCAATATGCCTGAGGCGAAATTGGCGCGTGAGGCTGAGATCTGCTATGCCTCCGTCGCAATGATCACGGATTATGACAGCTGGCATCCGGGTCACGGGACCGTTGATATCTCAGATATTATAAAGACTTTGGGCGGCAATTCGGCGGCGGCGAAAACCATGGTCGCGGATATTCCCGCCCGTCTTGGCCGCGACCGTGCCCCGTGCCCCTGTGGCTGCGACCGCGCGTTGGAGCATGCCATTATGACTGCCCCCGACGCCCGCGATGGGGCGCTGGTTGCCAAACTCGACGCTGTTGCAGGCCGCGTGCTGTGATCTGCGCACCATGCCCCACCCAAACAAGGACCACCCCATGAAAACCGTTCAGGATTATATCCGCACGATCCCCGATTTCCCCCATGAGGGGATCATGTTCCGCGATGTCACGACGCTCTTTGCCGACCCGCGCGGGTTTCGCATGGCGGTGGATCAGCTGCTGCATCCCCATGCGGGCGCGGACATTGATGTGGTTGTCGGGCTTGAGGCACGGGGGTTCATTCTTGGCGGGGCAATCGCGCACCAGCTGGGCAAGGGGTTCGTACCGATCCGCAAGAAGGGCAAGCTGCCGGGCAAGACCATCGAACAGGCCTATACGCTGGAATACGGTGAGGCCGTGATGGAGATGCACGACGACGCGATTGAGGCGGGGGCCAAGGTGCTGGTGGTCGACGATCTGCTGGCCACGGGCGGCACCGCAGAGGCAGGGATCAAGCTAATTGAACGTCTGGGCGGGGTCGTCGTGGGCTGCGCCTTCGTCATCGACTTGCCGGATTTGGGCGGTCGCAAGAAACTGGAAGGGATGGGGATGGACGTCCACATCCTGTGTGAATTCGAAGGCGACTAAGCGGCCACAGATCAAGCGGGGTGGGGTTGGCCGTCGTAGGTTTCAAACAGCCCCGTGTTGGTGATGTTCAGCGCGTCAAAACGGGCGATCAGCCCTGCAGCGCTGTCCTCAGGCGATACGGCGGCGGAGGCCCCGCCCATATCGGTGCGCACCCAGCCGGGGTGATAGGCGCCCACGGCCACGCCGTCTGACTTAAGGTCTGTGGCCAGATTGAACGCCAAGTTCGTCGCGGCGGCCTTGGATGCGCGGTAGATATATCCGCCACCGGAGGCTTTGGTCGACGCGCCCATCTGGCTTGAGATGATGGCGATTTTACCCTTGGCCGCCCGCAAATTCGGCAGCAAGGCCTGCACCGTCAGGAACACGCCCGTTACGTTGATGGCGAAAACCTCGGCCCACATGTCGGCAGGAAAACCGGTGGTCAGGTCTTCGCCCCGATCCGGGTAAACGCCTGCATTGCACACCAGCAAATCCAGCGGTCTGTCGCCAAAGGCATCCGCCGTCGCGCGGATTGATGCCGCATCAGAGACATCGACGGCGATGTCGCGCCCCTGACGGGCCGTTGCGGTCACCGTATCGCCCCGCGCCTCAAGCTGGGCGGTCATCTGCGCGCCAATGCCGCGGCTGGCCCCCGTGATCAAAACCTGCATCAATTCGTCTTTCGTTTGGGCATGAATGGGAGGGGGGCTACGGGGATCCCGTCCTCGATCAGCTTTTTCGCGTCGTCCAACTTGGCCTCACCGTAGATGGCCCGTTCAGGGGCGTCGCCGTCATGCATTTTGCGCGCTTCGGTGGCAAAGGACATGCCGACGTAGTCGCTGTTGTCCTCGACGTGTTTTCGCATCTTGGTCACCGCGTCCTCAGCCTCTGACATCGGGGCTGCCAAGTCCGCCGTGTTGGATTTCGCGGGCACGGACGGGGCCATAAGGCTGCGTGTCACCTGTGCCGACCCGCAGACCGCGCAGGCCAGATGACCGGCCTTTTCCAGCGCATCAAAGGCGGAAGAGGACGCGAACCAGCTTTCGAACCGGTGGTCTTGGTCGCAGGTGAGGGTGTAGCGGATCAATGATAGCCCCTTTGGTCTGCCCAATAGATAGGGCGCGACCGGTGGCAGAGCAATATGGCACGGGCCCGTCGGGCGTCAGGCAGGCTGAAAGCGCAGGATGATTTCACCCAGTTCAGCGTCGCTGACCATGGCGGCGGCTTTCTTGCGCGACACCCACTTGCGCTGACGTTCTTTTTTCTCAGGCCAGCGGCTGTGCACCTTTTTGACCCTGAGGGCGTAAAGAACGGCCATGCAGGGCAATTCATCTTCCGTGCGGACTTTGTAATAGCTGAACACGCCCACAGGCTGGGGCGATATCTTGCCTTCGACCCCGGCCTCTTCAAAGGCTTCGGTTGCGGCGGCGTCCATGGGGGTTTCGCCGTTCATCGGCCAGCCTTTGGGCACGATCCACCGGCCCGACCGGCGCGACGTCACGAGGCAAAACTGCAGTTTGTCGTTTTTGATGCGGTAGCACAGCGCCGCAAATTGGGTGCGAAGATCGGTTTTGGCGGCATCGCCCAAATCAATCTCTTGCTGTTGCAAACCTTTCATGTTTGCCATGGGTACGGTTCTTCTTCTTAACTCGTTTAACGTCCTCAATGACTTCAACCTAGACTGGCGCGCTCCAAATTGCAACGAATCGTGCAAAAACTCCTTTATTTACTGTGTGCGGCGGGCCTTTTGACGGGCGCTGCTGCGGCGGAACCCATCACCGTCTTCGCCGCCTCGTCGCTGCGCGAAGCGGTGGAGGAGTTGGCCGAGGATGTTGAAGCCGCAACGGGGGCCGACGTGGTGACGGCCTATGCCGCAAGCTCCGCGCTGGCCCGGCAGGTGGCCTTGGGCGCGCCTGCGGATGTGGTGTTGTTGGCAGACCGCGATTGGGCCGATTGGCTGGTGTCCGAAGGGGTGGTGTCGCAGGCACAGGATTTCGCCTCCAACCGGTTGGTCTTGTTGACCCGTGACGGACAAATCGTTGATGACATGTCGGAATTTTCCGACATACTGGGCAACGGCCTACTTGCCATGGCCCAGATTGAGGCCGTCCCTGCAGGGCGATACGGACGTGAAGCACTGGGGGAGCTGGGCCTGTGGTCCACCCTTGAAGCGCGCGTCATTCAGGCCGCCAATGTCCGCGCCGCCTTGCGTTTTGTTGACCGAGGGGAGGCGCCCTACGGTATCGGCTACGCCAGCGATCTGGTGGCTTTCCCGACCTTGGTTGAGGCCTATGCCTTTGCCCCGGACAGTCACATTCCGATCACCTATGCAGGTGCGGCCCTCACCACGGATGGGGCGGCGATGATGGCCTTAGTGCTGTCGCCTGATGGGCAAGCCGTTCTTGCACGTTGGGGCTTTTTGCCCCCGCCGGAGGGGTCATGACCGATTGGCTGGGCCCTGCGGAATGGACCGCACTTTGGCTGTCCCTAAAGGTCGCGTTTTGGGCGACTTTGTTCAGCCTGCCGGTGGGCTTTGGTGTGGCCTATGCCCTGTCGCGGGGCGATTTCTGGGGGCGTCAGGCGCTGAACGTGCTGGTGCATTTGCCGCTTGTCATGCCGCCCGTGGTCACGGGCTATCTGCTGTTGTTGGGCTTTGGCCGCACCGGCCCGCTGGGTGAGGCGTTTGAGGCGCTGTTAGGTCTGGTCTTTGCCTTTCGCTGGACGGGGGCTGCATTGGCCGCCGCGATCATGGGCTTTCCGCTGATGGTCCGTGCGATCCGGCTGTCGCTGGACGCCATTGATCCGGGGTTGGAGGAGGCCGCAAGTGGGCTGGGTGCCACGCGCCTGCGGGTGTTGCGAACGGTGACCCTGCCATTGGCATGGCCGGGCATTCTGGCAGGGGCGGTGTTGGGTTTCGCCAAGGGCATGGGCGAATTCGGCGCGACAGTGACGTTTGTGTCCAACATTCCCGGTCAGACGCAAACGCTGGCACTGTCCATCGACACCCTGCTTGAAGTTCCGGGGGGTGAACCTTTGGCCCTGCGCCTTGCGGTCGTGTCCATCGCCATCGCTGCCGTCGCCCTGATCGTGTCCGAAGCTCTGGCCAGCCGTGCTGCGCGGCGCAGGGGGCGGTGATGTTGCAGGTGGATATCCGCAAGACGTTTGACGCCTTCACGCTTGACGCCGCGTTCGATGTACCTGCGGGCATCACGGCGGTCTTTGGCCCGTCAGGGTCGGGCAAAACCAGCCTGATCCGCGCCATTGCGGGCTTTCTGCGGTGCGATCAAAACACCGTCACCCTTGATGGCCGCGCCCTGTCCGCCTTGCCGCCGCACCGGCGCCGCATCGGTTACGTCTACCAAGACGCCCGTCTTTTTCCGCATATGACGGTCCTGCAAAATCTTCGCTACGGGGGCCGCGTGGATGAGGAGAAGATCATCGCGCTGCTGGGGCTTGAGGCACTTTTGGATCGCACCCCAGCCACCTTGTCGGGGGGCGAAGCGCAGCGCGTGGCGTTGGGCCGTGCCCTGATGTCGGGGCCGGATGTCTTGCTGTTGGACGAACCCCTGTCGGCATTGGACGCGCCGCGCAAGGCGGAGGTCATGCCCTATCTTGAGGCGCTGCGCGACCAGACGTCGATCCCGATGATCTACGTCAGCCACGACATGGCCGAGGTCGCACGCCTTGCCGGCCAGATCGTCGTGCTGGACCGGGGTCAGATTGTCGTGTCAGGTTCGGTCGACGCGGTCCTGTCGGACCCCGCTGCCGTCCCCTTCATCGGTGTGCAGGACGCTGGCGCCGTCTTGACGGGCCGCGTGGTGGGCCATGCGGATGATGGTCTGACCAAAGTTGAAACCGACGCCGGTGCCCTTTGGGTCCCTGGCCCCGTAGGCCGCGCGGGGGGCACCGTGCGCGTGCGGGTGCCCGCGCAGGACGTGATCCTGTCGCGCACAGCGCCTAAGGGGATGTCGGCGCTCAATATCTTGGCGGTGCAGATTTCTGCTGTGGATCAGGGGCAGGGCGATGGCGTGGTTGTGGGACTGCAAGCCGGTGAAGCGCGGCTTTTGGCGCGGGTGACACAGCGGTCGGCCAAGGCCATGGGCTTGGCCGTGGACGAGCGCATCTATGCGATCGTGAAAACCACAGCCATCGCCTCGGCCCGCGTCAGCTAGCGGCCCCATAGGTCGGGATCAGGTCACCCGCAGCCGGTGTCGCTGCATAGACCGCACGCGCAATGGCACGGCTGAGGCAAGTGGCCGCCGCCGCCCCCACAGGCGCATAGCCCGCCACATCCAAAGGTGCGCCGGTGCCTGTGGACACACCAAACACCAAATCCCCATCAAGCGGCGTATGCGACGGTACAATCGCGCGGGCCATCCCGTCATGGGCGTTGACCGCCAGCCTGTGACATTGGGTTTTTGTCAGCGGCGCATCGGTGGCGACAATGGCAATCGTTGTGTTCGCCCCTTTGGCGGCATGCAGGCCCATGGCCTGTTCTTTCAGACTGGGATCAGGCGTGGTGTAGGCCACGTGCGGGTCCGGGCCGAACCCGCCGAATTCATCGCCCATCTCAAACGGGGCGGCCCAGAAATGGCGGTCGCCCGGTGTCGTGACCGACCCCAGCGCGTTGACCACCACCAGGGCACCGACCGTCGTGCCATCCGGCAAAACCACCGAGGCGGACCCCAGCCCGCCTTTCTGGCGGGCCGCCATTGCGCCGGTGCCCGCACCGGCGGTGCCTATGGCAAAGTCGACCCCTGCCGCATTGTACGCCGCGCGCCCCAAATCCGGATAGGGGTTGGCCCCCCACGCCTTGTCGCCCCCGTTGATCAGGTCGAACACGATGGCGCCGGGGACGATGGGGACGGTCACATTGCCCACCGCAAAGCCGCGTCCGGCGTCTCGCAGGGCGTCGGCCACGCCCGAACAGGCGTCCAGACCAAAGGCGGACCCGCCCGACAGCACCAGCGCGTCCACCTGTTGGACGGTCTTGTCGGGGGCCAGAAGGTCTGTTTCCCGCGTGCCGGGCCCACCACCCATCACATGGACCGACGCCGTAAACGGCACGTCCCCCAGCAACACCGTGCTGCCGGATTTCAGGGTTTCGTCCTGCGCATTCCCGACCGTCAGGCCGGACACATCGGTGATCAGGTTTCGGGGGCCGGTGGTGTAGGTCATTGTGTCATCCATGATAGGCCGCAACGGTCTTGAGGGTGGAAAAGCCGTAGAGCGCTTCGAACCCTTTTTCGCGACCATGGCCTGATTTTCCCACGCCGCCAAAGGGCAATTCCACGCCGCCGCCTGCGCCGTAGTTGTTGATAAAGACCTGACCCGATTTCAGCGCCCGCGCCAGCCGCATCTGCCGTGCGCCGTTTTCCGACCAGACGGAGGCCACAAGGCCAAAGTCGGTTCCATTTGCAATGTCCAAGGCTTGGGCTTCATCTTCAAAGGGGATGAGAACCTGCACAGGTCCAAAGATTTCGCACTGGGCCAAGGCGTGATCCGGGGGGACATCGTCAAACAAGGTAGGTGCCACATAGTGCCCCGGCGTGTCGGTGACGATCTGCCCTTGGGCCGCGATCGTGAGGTCCGCACCTTGATCCAAAAACCCCTCAACGATGGATTTTTGCTTGGCTGAGATCAGCGGGCCGACGTTCAAATCCTCAAGCGCGGGGCCTGTGCGCAGACGTCGGTAGGCGTCGGCCATGAGGTCGCGGACGCAGGTGTAGATGCCGCGCTGCACAAGGATGCGCGAGGAGGCGGAGCAGGTTTGGCCTGCGTTCTGGATGCCCGCATTGACGAGGAAGGGTATGGCACGGTCCAGATCGGCGTCATCAAACACCAGTTGCGGGGATTTGCCGCCCAGTTCCAGCGTGATGGGGATGACATTTTTGGCAGCGGCGGCCTGTATTGCTTCGCCCGTTGCGACGGATCCGGTGAAGGACATGTGCTGGATGCCGGGATGCGCGGCGAGGGCCGCACCGGCCTCTGCCCCCAGCCCCGTGACCACGTTCAGCGCCCCCTCAGGCAGGCCCGCGTCTGTGGCGATCTGGGCAAAGGCCAGTGCCGTCAGGCAGGCGTCTTCGGCGGGTTTCAGCACGCAGGCGTTGCCCATGGCCAGCGCCGCCCCGACGGACCGCCCGATGATCTGCATCGGGTAATTCCACGGGATGATATGGCCTGTGACGCCATGGGGTTCGCGCAGGGTATAGACGGTATAGCCGTCCAGATAAGGGATGGTTTCACCCGTGATTTTATCCGCCGCCCCGCCGTAGAATTCCAGATATCGGGCCAGCGCCAAAGCGTCGGCGCGCGCCTGCGTCAGAGGCTTGCCCACGTCGCGGGATTCGAGCTGGGCCAGCGCATCGACATGGGTCAACACGGCCTGCCCAATGCGGGTCAGGATGCGGCCCCGGTCCAGCGCGGTCATGGCGCCCCATGCACCGTCACGGGCTGTCTGGGCGGCGGCCACCGCGCGGTCGATGTCGGCAGCGGTGCCGCGCCCGATGGTGGTCAGCGGGCTGTTGTCGGAGGGATCGGTCACAGAGATCGTATCTGCGGCCTGCACCCATGCGCCCCCGATCAGGTGGTGGGCTTTGGGGATGTTGAAGGGGGTCAGCGGCATATCAAACCTCAGCAAAATCGGGGAGGTGCGGGGCAGCGGCCAGCAGCTCTTTAGTGTAAGGATGTTGGGGTGTGTCGTAGACTTGGCCCGTCGGGCCGTCCTCAACAATGCGGCCCTTTTGCATGACCAGAACACGGTCGGTCACAGCGCGCACCACGTGCAGATCGTGAGAGATAAAGAGGTAGGCCAGCCGCCGCTTTGTCCCAAGATCGGCAATCAGATCAAGGATTTGTGCACGCACGGAGACATCGAGGGCAGAGACGGCTTCGTCGAAAATGATCAAATCCGGTTGGGTGATCAGCGCACGGGCGATGGCGATGCGCTGACGTTGGCCGCCGGAAAATTCGTGGATGTATTTGTCGGCATCAGACGGGGTGAGGCCCACGTCGGTCAGGGCCTGCGCAATCAGATCGCCCCCGTTTTGTGGCTTGTTCTCCAGCAGGTGCCACGGTTCCGACACCAGCCGCCCCACGCGATGGCGCGGGTTGAACGACCCATAGGGGTCTTGGAACACGACCTGCATTTTGCGCCGCACAGAGAGGTTGGGGCGGTTGCTGGCAAAGACCGGATCACCGTCAAGCGTGATGGTCCCCGTCTGCACATCCTCCAACCCCAGAATGGCCCGCGTGAGGGTGGATTTGCCGCAACCGGATTCGCCCACAAGGCCTACACGCTCCCCCGGTGCAATCGTCAGGCTGACGTCATCAAGGGCGCGAAAGTGGGGGCGGGGGCCAAAGACATTCTGGCGTGGCAGGGGGTAGGTGCGGGTCACGTTTTGGACGACAAGGCCGGGGGGGGCGGGCGTCTGGCTGGCGGATGGCTCTTGTTTGGCTGGCTGATGGCTGGACGCGGCCAGCAGGGCCTTGGTGTAGGGGTGCTGCGTTTGGGTTAGCACGCGGGTCGCGGCACCGGTTTCCACCACGCGGCCTTGTTGCATGACAGTAATCGTATCCGCCACATCGGCCACCACGGCAAGGTCATGGGTGATCAGGATCAACCCCATGTCAAATTCATCCACCAGCGATTGCAGCAGGGTCAGGATGCGCGCCTGCGTGGTCACATCAAGCGCGGTCGTGGGTTCATCCGCGATCAACAGTTTGGGACGCAAGGCGATGGCCATGGCGATGACGACGCGCTGACGCTGGCCGCCGGACAACTCATGCGGATAACGGTCGGGCGGCACCTCCAGCCCCACACGTTTCAGCATCGTCGCGGCCTGCGCCATAGCGTCAGATTTTGAAGCTTTGGTATGGATGCGGATGGTTTCGGCCACTTGGCTGCCGATGGTGTGCACTGGGTTCAGCGCGGTCATGGGTTCTTGGAACACCATGCCGATGTCATTGCCCCGGATGTCACACAAATCCGGTTCGGATGTTTGCAGCAGGTCGCCGCCTTCAAAAGTAATCGTGCCGGTGGTGGCAGAACCCTTGGGCAGCAGGCCCATGATGGCCAGCGCCGTCATGGATTTGCCAGACCCGCTTTCGCCCGTGATGGCGGTGATCTTGCCCGCCTCAACGGTCAGGTCCACGTCATGAAGGATCGGGTGGGGGCCGATATTGAGGGTCAGGTTCTGCACGCTCAAGAGGGTCATGCGCGGTCCACCCGAAGGCGCGGGTCAAGCCAGTCGCGCAGCCCGTCGCCCAAAAGGTTCAGCCCCAGCACCATAGCGATGATCGTACAGCCGGGGATCAGCGCGGTGTGCGGGGCGATGGCCGTCAGGGTCTGGGCATCGGCCAGCATCCGGCCCCAGCTGGCGGTGGGCGGCTGCGCGCCAAGACCGATATAGGACAGCGCGGCCTCGGCCAGAATACCAAGGCTGAACTGGATGGTACCTTGGACGATCATCAGGTTGGTGATGTTGGGCAGGATATGTTCGGCGGAAATACGGGCAGGGCCTTTGCCTGCCACGCGGGCGGCGAGGATGAAATCGCGTTCCCACAGCGGCAGGGCTGCACCACGGCTCAGGCGCGCAAAGACGGGAATGTTGAAGATGCCGATGGCGATGATCGCATTGGTGGCCGACGCGCCGTAGACGGCGGTGATCAGGATCGCGATGACAAGGCTGGGGAAAGCGAAAACCAGATCGTTGCCCCGCATAATGACTTCGTCCAACCACGTTCCCCGCCGGGCGGCGGCCAGCAGACCAAGGGGGACACCCACCGCGATGCCGATGCCCACGGCCAAAAGCGCCACGGCAATAGAGGTGCGCGCGCCCATCATGATCATGCTGAGGATGTCGCGTCCGAATTGGTCAGTGCCCAGCAGGTAACTCACATTGGGACGTTGCAGTTTGTTCGGAATGTCGAGGGACTGGATGTCATAGGGCGTCCAGACAAAGGACAGCGCGGCCAGCGCAAGGAACAGCGCCGTCAGCGCGGCCCCGATGTAGAACGACAGCTTCATGCGCGCCGCCTGAGGCGCGGGTCGACGGCGGCATAGGCCAGATCGACAGCAAAATTCACCACGATGACAGTGAAGACCAACAGCATGACCACACTTTCCACCACGATCAGGTCACGGGCGGAAATGCTTTGAAAAATAAGCCGCCCGAGGCCGGGCAGAAAGAACACCTGTTCGATGATGATCCCACCGGCCAGCAGGAAGGAGAATTGCAAGCCAATGATGGTGAGCACCGGGATCAGCGCATTGCGCACAGCATGCCGCCAGAGCGCTTGGCGGCGGGTGAGGCCCTTAGCGCGGGCGGTGCGGATGAAATCCTCCCCCAGCATATCCAGCAAGGACGAGCGCATGACGCGGGCCAGAATAGCGGCCTGTGGCAGGGCGAGCGCTATGGCAGGCAGGGTGAGGGATTTGAGCGCCAACGTAGGATCCTCCCACCCCGGAAAGCCACCGGCGGAAAACCAACGCAGATTGATCGCAAAGATCAACACGAGGATCATGGCGAACCAGAAATTGGGGATGGCCACGCCAAGTTGCGTGGCCCCCATGATGCCCAGATCAGCAGGACCGCCACGGCGCGCAGCAGCCATGATGCCTGCGGGAAAGGCAATAAGCGTGGAAAGTGTCAGCGCGTAGATCGCCAGCGGCAGGGACACCCAGATGCGGTCGGCCACCAGATCGGCCACGGGGGTTTTGTAGGTCCACGACGTGCCCAGATCGCCGGTCAACATGCCAGTGACCCAGTCGAAATAGCGGACAGGCAGCGGGTCGTTCAAACCCATCTGGTCGCGCAGTGCGGCCAGCGTGTCTTCGCGGGCGTTGACGCCCAGCATGAAGGACGCGGGATCGCCGGGGATGACTTCGATCACGGCGAAGATCACGATGGAGGCGGCGATGAGGCTGAGGATGAGGGACGCGAGGCGACCGGCGGCGTAGCGGATCATTGCAGCGTCTGCGCCTGCGTCGGGCATGATTGCGCTTGCGGCGGGCGGGGGGCCAAAATTCCGGAATTTTGGCGTGGCGTGAGGGGGGCGCTGCCCCCGTGATGTGTCCGCGCGCGCCCCGGAGTATTGAGGGTAAAGCGAAACAGGGCGGCGGGGTGGCGCCGCCCTGTTCGGGTTTGGATCATTCGGACCAAGACACGCCTGTCAGATCAACGGCCGCTGTGGGCTGGTCTGTCCACAGGCCATTCAGGCCGGCCTGCGCCACTGTGGGCACGGCGAGTTGGAAGAGGTAGCCGTTGACATAATCCTCGGAGATGATGGTCTGGGCTGCGGCCATCAGTTCCGAGCGCATAGCGGGATCCGTGGTCGCGTTCTGCTTTTCCATCACCGCTTGGAAGACGATGTTGTCATATTGGAAATAGTAGTCCGGGTTCGCATAGATGCCGATATCCATGGGTTCGGTGTGGCTGACGATGGTCAGGCCGAAGTCTTTGGCTTTGAACACCTCTTCGAGCCATTGGGCCCATTCGAGGTTGGTGATCTCAGCCTCGATCCCGACCTCTCGCAGCTGGGCTGCGATGATTTCCCCGCCACGTCGCGCGTAGGAGGGGGGCGGCAGTTTCAAGGTCGTGGTGAAGCCGTCGGCAAAGCCCGCTTCGGCCAGCAATGCACGGGCGCGATCGGGATCGTGGGGGGAGTTGCCGAGCAGATCCACGTAGTCGGGGTTGTGAGGCGCAAAGTGCGTGCCAATGGGCGTGCCGTAGCCGAACATCGCGCCGTCGATGATGGCTTGGCGATCAATGGCCAGTGCCACGGCTTCACGCACCAGCACGTTGTCAAAGGGCGGCATCTGGTTGTTGGTGGACAGGATCGTCTCACCTTCGGTGTTGCCGACGAGGACTTGGAACCGTGGGTCCGCTTCGAACTGGGGAAGGTTTTCGGGGGCGGGGAAGCCCACGAAGACGTCCACGTCTTCGGCCATCACAGCCGCAAACGCCGCCGTCGGGTCGGAGATGAAGCGGAAAGTTGCGGTTTCCAGCGCTGGGGCGTCGCCCCAATAGGCGTCATTGCGGGTGAGTTCCAGCCGGTCGCCCTGCACCCAGTCGGTAAAGGTGAACGCACCGGTGCCCACCGGGTTGGAGGCGATGGTTTCGATGCTTTCGGGGGCCACGATCACGGCATCTCCCCAAGCCATGTTAAACAGGAACGACCCGTTTTGTTGGGACAAGGTGATTTCGACCGTCTGCGGGTCGATCACCGTGACCTCTGCGATATCAGCGAACAGGCCCTTTTGGGCGTTCGTGCTGTCCTCGGCGCGGGCGCGGTCGAGGGAGAATTTGACATCCTCGGCGTCCATGGTGGTGCCATCATGGAAGGTCACGCCGGAGCGCAGGGTGAAGGTATAGGTCAGCCCGTCTTCGGAAATGTCCCAGCTTTCCGCGAGGCCCGGCACGACGGAGCCGTCGGCCATAAAACGTGTCAAACCTTCGAAAACGTTGGAATAAAGCACACTGTCGATGGCTTGGGCGGCGCCCCCCGTTGGGTCAAGGTTCGGTGGCTCAAGCTGGATCGCGACAGTGATATCGGTCTGGGCGGTTGCGGCACTCGCCATCAGGGCGAGGCCGGACACGGCGGTCAGGCGGCTGAGAAAGGTCATGGTAGGTCCCCTGTTTGAATTGCACACAGTCTTTACGCCGCGGCGCGGAATTTCAAGCAATTGGTTGATGTGACGTTGGGCGACGCTGTTTGAGGCCCGGCCTCAAACGCGCCCCGCCCACCGTCCCGTTACGGCAAAAGGATGGTCGTGAGGCTAAGCGCCATGACCTTGGCCGAGGCAATCATATCGGCCACGTCGATGTATTCATCGGGTTTATGGGCCAGTTCAAGAATGCCCGGCCCATAGGCGATGCAGTTTTTCAGCCGCCCGATCCGGTCGATGTGTTTTTGGTCATAGGTGCCAGGGGAGGCCACATAGGCCGGGGTTTTGCCCATCACGTCCTCAATCGCTTGGCTGACGGTTTGCACCACGGGCGCGTGTTTGTCTGTCATGGACGGCAAGACGGAATTGAGTTCGCGCAGGGCGTAGGTGAAATTCGGCCGGTCGGATTTAAGCCCCTCCAAAATTGCTGCGATTTCCCCGCGCACGGTGTCGAGGGGTTCTTCGACCAGAAAGCGGCGGTCTATGATGATGCGGCAGCTGTCGGGCACGCAGTGGGCGGGCAGGCCGGTAAAGTCGTCGGCCTGTTCGGTCTGACCGCCGTGGATGGAGTTGATGTTCATGGTAGATTGCCGTGCGCCTTCGGGGACGACGGGCATATCTGTGCGGCGTTGGGCCATGGCGGGGAACAGCTCGGCCTCGAATTTCTCAAGGACGGCCCCCATGTGACGCACGGCGCAATCGCCCAAGAACGGCATGGAGCCATGGGCGATTTCGCCAAAGGTCTCGATTTCGGCCCACCAGCCGCCACGATGGCCCAGACAAATGCGGTCATGACCCAGCGGTTCGGGAATGATCACGTGTTGCACGCGCGTGGGGTCAAAATAGCCCTGTTCGGCCAGATAGGCGACACCGCCGTAGCCGCCTGATTCCTCATCCGCCGTGCCAGAGATTTCGATGGCACCGGCGAAGTCGGGATATTCCTCCAAAAACGCCTCAGCGGCGATGATGGAGGTGGCCAGCCCGCCTTTCATATCGCAGGCCCCGCGCCCATAGATGCGCCCGTCGATGAGGGCGCCTCCAAAGGGGTCTTTCGTCCAGCCTTGGCCAACCTCAACCACGTCGGTGTGGCTGTTGAAATGCACGGTGTCGCCGGGGGACGTGCCGTCACGGCGGGCGACGATGTTCCATCGGGGGTATGTGTCGCTGTCACCGGGGGTGCCGTGGGCGCGGATCAGTTGGGTGGCAAAGCCCGCAGCGCCCAAGCGGCGATCGAGATAATCGCAGATGTCGCGGTAGCAATCACCCGGTGGATTCAGTGTCGGAATGCGGATCAGATCCTGTGTCAGCGCGATCAGATCGTCGGTTTTTGCATCAATGCGCGCCAGCAGCGCGCTGTGGGGATCAGGGGTGGTCATCGGGTCAGACTGGCGCGGAACGGCTGGCGCTGCAAGCGCCAGCGCGGCAGAACGTTTAGCCAATTCGCTAAGCGATCAAACTTTGCACAAATACGGTGCGGCGGCTTGACGCGGGGGGAAACACCCCACTCTTGGCTCAAAGTCTGACCTTGGAGGGATCACTACAACGCGACGCAATTTTGGCACAACGGCATTGATGGGGGCGGCGTTTGCGACGTTGGCCCTTGGTGCATCGGCGGAAACCCTGCGCTGGGCGTCCAACACCGATCTGCAGACGATGGACCCCCATGCGGTGAACTCCGCCCCTGTTTTGTCCTTTCTAAACAACGTCTACGAAGGTCTGTTGCGCCGTGGTGAGGACATGTCGATTGAGCCGTCTTTGGCCACATCGTGGGAACCGCTGGAGGGCGAAAACGGCTGGCGTTTCACGGAGCGTGAAGGTGTGACCTTCCAAGACGGGTCTGCGTTCAACGCCGAGGACGTGCTGTTTTCCTATCAACCCGCGTCCAATGAAGCCGCCGATGTGCGGTCTTGGTTCGCGCCTGTGAGCGATTTGCGCGTGGTCGATGACTTCACGATTGATTTTGTGACCACAGCGCCGAACCCGCTGTTTCCCGACAGCATCGCAAACTTTATGATCCTCGACAAAGACTGGGCTGAGGGCAACGATGCCGCCTTGCCTGCGCGCGACGCGGAAAACTTTGCGACGATGAACGTCAATGGCACGGGGCCCTTTACGCTGGTCGGACGTGACCCCGGTGTCCGCACCGTTTTAGTCCCGTTTGAGGGCTGGTGGGACGATGCCCAGCACAATGTGACCGAGGCCGTGTTCACGCCCATCGGCAATTCCGCGACCGGATTGGCCGCGCTGTTGTCTGCTGAGATTGATTTCATCCAGCCGATCCCCTTGCAGGACGTCGCACAGGTCGAAGGCCGCGAAGGGTTCAAGGTGTTGGAAGGCGAAGAAACCCGTGTGATCATGTTCGGCTTTGGCCATGAACACGATACTCTTCTCTATTCCGAGGACGTGACCGACGCCAACCCGTTCCAAGACCCGCGTGTCCGTCTGGCCGCGGCCCATGCGCCGGACATCGAGAGCATCGACCGGGTGTTGTTCCGTGGCAAGATCGAAGCCGCCAACCAATTGGTGCCCGCAGGCATCTCCGGCTATTTGGAGGCCAACACAGACCGTCCCGCCTATGATCCCGACCGCGCACGCGAATTGCTGGCCGAGGCGGGCTATCCTGACGGGTTCTCCTTTGGTCTGAAGTGCACGAACGACCGCTACATCAGTGATGAGGCCCTGTGCCGTGCGGCGGCGTCCATGTTTGCCGCCATTGGTCTGGATGCAGAACTGTCCACAGGTCCCGTGCGCGATTACTGGCCGCAGCTGCGTGAGGACGATTTCGATATGTATCTGCTTGGCTGGTCGCCTGGCACCTTTGGCATGGAACACCCCATTCGTTTCCTGATGCACAGCCAAGATGATGAGGCCTAGCTGGGATCGTGGAACTTCGGGAGTTATGCCAACGCACGCGTGGATGAATTGCTGCCCATGATCCAGCAAGAGATCGATCCCGCCGCCCGTCAGGCGATGATCGATGAGGTCGTGGCGATCACGCAAGAGGAGGTCGCCTATCTCCCTCTCTATACCCAGCCGCTGATCTGGGCTGCCAAAGACAATATCGATCTCGTGCGACGTGCGGATAACTTCTTCATGTTGCGGTGGGTCACGGTCAACTGACCAGATAGAAAAGCAAACAGGCGATGGTCTATTTCATCCTCAAACGGCTGGTGCAGTCGGTCTTTGTAATGCTGGCCGTCGCCTTTTTGGCATTCTCGCTGTTCCGGTTCGTGGGGATACCGGCGGGGGTCTATACCGCGCTCAGGCCGAGGGGGGTGGCCGCACAGGCCATTTTGATGACCACGCTGGTCGGCGTGTCGATCCCCACCTTTGTCATTGGCATCATGTTGATTTTCATTTTCGGGGTGCAGCTGGGCTGGCTTCCGACCTTTGGGCGCGGTGGCACGGTGCAGATCGGCGGCTGGGAAAGTTCTTTGTTCACGATCGAAGGATGGCGGTCACTGCTGCTGCCTGCGATCACGCTTGGCGTCTATCAACTGACCCTGACCATGCGCCTTGTGCGCGCCGAGATGATGGAGGTCATGCGCTCCGACTACATCCGGTTCGGCATGGCGCGCGGGGTGCCCATGGGGCGGCTGCATTACCGTCACGCGCTGGCCAATACGATGGTGCCGGTGATCACCATCATCGGGTTGCAATTCGGCGGTGTCATCGCCTGTTCCATCGTCACCGAAAGCGTCTTTCAATGGCCCGGCATGGGGCTGCTGTTTCTGGAATCCATCCGCTTTGTCGATATTCCGGTGATGGGGGTTTATCTGGTTGTCATCGCGTTTTTCTTTGTGCTGGTGAACTTGGTCGTGGACCTTTTGTACGTGGCCATTGACCCGCGATTGCGGGTGAGGGACGTGTGATGGTCAACTGGCTCAAACGCCGCGAAGGCGTATGGTTGTTCGTCCATTCCCCCGCCGCGATTGTTGCGGCGATTGTGGCGCTTGCGATCATTTTTGGCGCGGTGTTTGCGACGTGGATTGCGCAGGTCGACCCCTATGACCTGTCGTCGTTCAGCCTGTTTGACGGGCTGCTGCCACCTGTGTGGGAAGACGGCGCGAAACCCAGGTACCTGCTGGGTACGGATGAACAGGGGCGCGATATGATCTCGTCGATCCTATACGGGGCGCGGCTGTCGCTGGTCATCGGGATTTCCGCGCTGACCATTGCCCCTGTGCTGGGGGTCGGGCTGGGCCTTGCCGCAGGGTTCTACGGCGGACGGTTTGACGCGGTGGTCATGCGCATCGCCGATGTGCAACTGGCGCTGCCCGCGATCCTGACGGCGCTGTTGATTGACGGCATCGCGCGGGGCGTGTTGCCCGCATCGGTGCAGGCGGATGTGCGGGTGGCGGTGCTGATGCTGGCCATTGCGCCGTCGCTTTGGGCGAATTTTGCGCGCACGGCGCGGGCCTCCACTTTTGTGCAGATGCAAAGGGATACGTGCAGGCGGCGTCATAATGGGCCAGCGGCCCGTGCGGATCATGTTTGTGCACATCCTGCCCAATATCCTTGGGCCGTTGCTGGTGATCATGACCGTCGATCTGGCGAGCGCCATTTTGCTGGAGGCCACGTTGTCGTTTCTGGGCATCGGCCTGCCTGCGGACAGCCCCAGCCTTGGCACGCTGATCCCCATCGGAATTCAGTTTTTGCTGTCGGGGGAATGGTGGATTCTTTGGATTCCCACGCTGTTTCTGGTCGCCTTAGTGGGGTCGATCAACATCCTTGGCGACTTCCTGCGGGATGTTTTTAACCCGAGGCTGCGCTGATGTTGGTGATCAAAGATCTGGCCGTAAAGTTCCCGTCACGGTTTGGCAATTTTACCGCGATTGAGGACGTGGATATGGTCATCCGCCCCGGTGAGATTCACGGGCTGGTGGGCGAGAGCGGGGCAGGGAAATCGACCGTGGGGGCCGCCGTCATCGGGCTGTTGTCCAGCCCCGGCTACATCGCGGGGGGTGAGATTACGCTGGGTGACACAGACCTACGCGCGTTGACCCCGGCTGAGGCCCACGCCGTGCGCGGCGACCGGATTTTGATGATTTTCCAAGACCCGCAGACATCCCTCAACCCGCTGATGACGATCGAAGATCAGCTGATCGAGACCATTCAGGCCCATTCCGATGTGACCCATGCAGAGGCCCTTAAACGCGCCGTTGATTTGTTGGAGGAGATTGGGATGAAGGATGCGGCCAAACGCATCAAGGCCTTTCCGCACCCGTTTTCGGGGGGCATGCGCCAGCGGGTGGTGATTGCGCTGGCCATTTGCACGGACCCCGAATTGATTATCGCGGATGAACCCACAACGGCGCTGGATGTGTCGGTGCAAAGCCAAGTCCTCGACCTGATCAAACGGTTGGCGCGGGACCGCGATATCGCCTTCATGCTGATCACCCACGACATCGGCGTGATTGCGCAAGTGGCCCACCGTGTGACGGTCCGCCCCGGCACGATCATGGGGCTGGTGGGCGAAAACGGGTCGGGCAAATCCACGCTGGCCAAGGCCATCACGGGGCTGGTCAGCCCTGCGTCCGGTGAGATGCGTCTGGGGGATGCTGAATTGCCAAACGGTAAAGCGCGCAGCCGGCATCATCCGCCACGGCAGCTGATCCAGATGGTGTTTCAGGACCCATATTCGAGCCTGAATTCACGCCACCGGATCGGGGATATCTTGGAGGAGCCGCTGTGGTTCTACGGCTTCGTACCCGACAAAGCGCAAAGGCGCCGACTGGCGGCGGCGATGCTGGAACTGGGGGGCATGGCGCCAGATGCAATCGACAAATACCCCCACCAGTTTTCAGGCGGTCAGCGGCAACGGATCGCCGTGGCACGTGCGCTTTTGGCGCGGCCACGGTTCTTGATTTGCGATGAGCCGACCTCAGCACTGGACGTGTCGATACAGGCGGAAATCCTGAATTTGCTGAAGGATTTGCAATCCACATTTGGCCTGTCGATCCTGTTTATCAGTCACAATCTGGCGGTGGTCCGGCAGATGGCCGATGACACGGCTGTCTTGCGGGGCGGACGGATTGAGGAGGTTTCCTCAACCGAAAGCTTGTACGAAAATCCGCAGGCCGACGACACGCGGTCGCTACTGGCGTTGACGCCTGTGATGCCCCAAGACTAGGGCGCGCGATAAGCTCCGTTTGCGTCGCACGTCAGGCCAGCGCGCGCTCCAGCCCATAAAATCAAGCGTTTCGAACCCCTTTGTCCTGCGCGCAATGATCTTGCAACATAATTCTTGCAACCGGTTGCAAACTCTCTAGAGTGAACGGTGGCGAAAGTGGGAATCGCTTTGTGCAGTGGTGAGGAGGCCGCTGCACGTAAGGGAACAGACCTCAGGTCGACAGACCTGTGACGTCCACTTTCAGCATCAAACGGCCTTGTTGCGCGTCACGTGTGGCAAGGCTCCGGTGAGATCAAAAATGAGGCGCGCCGGACGCCTGTTCCTAGGGAGGACACCATGAACAAACTTATCCTTGCGACCGGTATCACGGCTCTGATGGCAACATCCGCCATGGCCCAGACCATCGGCGCATCCATTGCCCGTTTTGACGACAACGGCCTGACCATCATGCGCAACGGCATGACCGACCACATCGGCACGCTGGACGGTGTTGAACTGCAGATGGAAGACGCCCAAGACGACGTGGCGCGTCAGCTGGACCAGATCAACAACTTCATCGCCGCAGGCGTGGACGCGATCATCGTGAACGCCGTGGACACCAACGCCACCGAGGCGATGTCCAACGCTGCGGCCTCCGCAGGTGTGCCGCTGGTTTACGTCAACCGTCAGCCGATCAACATGGACACTCTGCCCGAAGGTCAGGCGTTTGTGGCCTCAAACGAGATTGAATCCGGCACGCTTCAGGCGTTCCAGATCTGCCGCAACCTGCGTGCAGAAGGCAAATCCGGCGGTGCCACGGGCTATCTGATGAACGGTCAGCTGTCCAATCAGGCCGCCGTGCAGCGGTCCAAGGACGTCTATGACGTGATCGGCATGGACATGTGTAACTTCATGACGCTGATCGATGAGCAGACAGCCAACTGGTCCCGCGACGAAGCACAGGATCTTATGACCAACTGGATGTCGTCCGGTGAGCCCTTCGATTTCGTCATCGCAAACAACGACGAAATGGCTGTCGGCGCGATTCAGGCCATGAAGGCAAACGGCATGGATATGGCCGAAGTACAGGTCGGCGGCGTTGACGCGACACCCGATGCGCTGGTGGCGATGTCTGCCGGTGATCTGGATGTGACCGTGTTCCAGGACCTTGCAGGTCAGGGCGCCGGGTCCATCGACACCGCACTGGCGCTGGCCGCCGGTGAGGACGTGGACAAGACGGTGTTCATCCCGTTCATCCTCGTGACGCCTGAGAACGCCGCAGAATTCCAGTAAGTGCTCGCACATAAGATCCGAGGCGGCGCGCTCCAGCGCCGTCTCACCCCGACAAAATTTCCCGAAAATTGCTGAGGACATAAGGAGCAACCGATGGCGGATACGTCCCACGGAACAGGCGGGCTGACGTTCGACAAGACAAAACGGTCCTTGCCCGGTGAGATCAACATCTTTCTGGCTTTGATCATCATCGTGGTGATCTTTGAGGTGCTGGGGCAGGCGTTGCCCTACATGAACGGCCAAAGCTTTCTGTTCGATACCCAAGACCGCTTCGACAGCATTTTCAACGAGGCGCGGTTGCGCATCATTATCCTTCAGGTGTCGATCATCGGCATTATCGCGCTGGGGGTCACACAGGTGATTATCCTCGGCGGGATTGATCTATCCTCCGGCCCCTTGGTGGGGGCGACGGCGATGATCGTGATGTCCTTTGCGCAAACCGAACTGGTCAACGGCAACCCCAACCCCAAAGCCGTGTTTGACTGGGCTTTCGATCTGCCGGTGATCCTGCCGGTGCTGGTGGGCCTTGCTTTTGGTGCGTTCATCGGGGCGATCAACGGGTCGCTCATTGCCTTCACCCGCATCCCGCCATTCATTGCCACCTTGGGCATGTTCCTGATCTGTCGCGGCATTGCACAGGCGTGGACGCGCGGCCAGCCGGTGTCATTCCCGACCGAAAGCTATGCCACCTTGGGCAAATCCATGAACCCTGTGTTCTGGTTCATCGGCCTTGCGATCGTGCTGCACTTCGTCATGAAATACACGCTTTATGGCAAGCACACCTATGCCATCGGATCAAACGAGGACGCGGCGCGGATGTCCGGCATCAACGTCCAGCGCCACAAGGTGCGGGTCTATATGGTGGCGTCCATGCTGGCGGCTTTTGCGGCCATCATCCTGTCGTCCAAGAACCTTACGGCGCAATCCGGCATGGGCATCTTTTACGAACTTTACGCCATCGCCATGGCCGTCATCGGGGGCGTGTCCCTGACCGGTGGGCGCGGTTCGATCATCGGCACGGTGCTTGGCGCCATGGTCTTCGGCGTCATCCAGTCGGGCTTTACCTATGTCAAACTGGACGCTTTCTATCAGCTGATGGCCATGGGGGCGATCATCATCAGCGCCGTGGTCCTTGATAAAATGCGCCAAGAGCGCGCAACATCGCGACGCTGAGGGAGGCTGTCATGAGTGAGATCATTCTAGAAACCAAAGGCCTGACAAAGCACTACGGCGGTGTTGAGGCGCTCAACAACGCCAATTTCACCCTGCACAAGGGTGAACACGTTGCAATTATGGGCGACAACGGCGCGGGCAAGTCCACTTTCGTGCGCCAGATCACCGGCGTGGAACAGCGCACCAGCGGTGACATCGTCTTTGACGGGGCGCCGGTGCATTTTTCGGGCCCCATCGACGCCCGTGAGGCAGGGATCGAAACCGTGTTCCAAACGCTGGCCTTGGCCGACGATCTGGACGTGCCGGACAATCTGTTCCTGGGCCGTGAGATCACCAAATGGAACTGGCTGGGGCCGTTCCGGGTGCTCGATTACAAAGCCATGCGGGCGGCCACCATCGAAGGACTGCAGCGCACGGCGGTGAAAATCCCCAACATCCGCAACACGATCCAGAACATGTCGGGCGGGCAACGTCAGTGTGTGGCGATTGCACGGACGGCGACCTTTGCGTCCAAGCTCACGATCATGGATGAACCCACGGCGGCCCTGGGTGTGCAGGAAACCGAACAGGTGGAAAACATCATCCGCACGCTGAAGGAGGCGGGCGAGCCGCTGATCCTTGTCAGCCACAACATGCGGCAGGTCATGGACCTTATGGACCGGATCGTTGTATTCCGGCGCGGACGGATCGTTGCTGATCTGCGCAAGGAAGAAACGGACGGTCAGGACATCGTCGCCTATATTACGGGCGCGAAGACCCAGCCGCAATTTGAGGGCGCCGCCTAAGTTGGTTGTAACACTGAAAGATGTGGCCGAACGGGCCGGAGTATCCCGGTCGGCCGTATCGCGTACATTTACCGAAGGCGCGTCGGTGTCAGCGCGCACCCGTGAAAAGGTCGAAACCGCGGCTGCGGCCTTGGGCTATAGCCCCAATGCGCTGGCGTCATCCCTGACCACGGGGCGGACAAAAATGATCGGCGTGGTGTCGAACAACTTTCACAACCCCATCTTTCTTGAGGTCTTCGACCTTGTCACCAAAGAGCTTCAGAACCGTGGCCTGCGGCCTTTGTTGGTGAACCTCAGCGATGAAACAGACCCCGCGAAATCCTTGGCCATGTTGCGCCAGTATTCCGTGGATGGTGCGATTGTCGCGTCCTCAACCCTGCCGGTCACATTCGCGGAGGCCTTTCAGGAGGCCGGGCTGACCGTCGTGCATCCCTTTGGCCGCCAGACGGCGGACCCCAAGGTCACGACCATCGGCATCGATAACCATGCCGCAGGCGTGCTGGCTGCCTCCACATTGATCGCGCGCGGTTATCGCCGGATCGCCTTTCTCGGCGGCCCCGAAAGTGCCACATCCACCCAAGACCGCCACGCGGGCTTTCTCGATGAAGTGGCCAAGCATACGGATGTGGAGGCCAACGTCTCCTATGCCGCCAGCTATTCCTTCGAGGGCGGCCGCGATGAAATGCAACGTCTGATTGGCACCGATCTGGCGGAGGCTTATTTTTGCGGTGATGACGTGGTGTCCATCGGCGCGCTGTCCGCATTGCAATCGGCAGGCATCGACGTGCCGGGGCAGGTGGGGCTGATCGGGCTCAATGACATGGAAATGGCCGGTTGGGCCAACATCAACCTGACAACCATTCACAACCCCATCGGGGACATCATCCGCGAAAGCGTCGATTTGATTGCCGAGCAGGTGGGGTCAGGCCCGCGCCCGCCCGAGGCGCGTTTGCACTCAGGCTGGATCGTGGAACGGGGCACCCTGCGACCTTTGCCGCAGGGCTAGGGATTTAGCGGAACATCGGCGGACGGGCATCGACCCATGCGCCCCCGTCTTTGGCAGACGCCACCGACTGATGCACAGCCGCCATGGAACGTAAACCGTCTTCGGCGGTGGGGTAGGCGCCATGGGCCTCCCCTCGGATCGCAGCAGCCAGATCAACGTAGATATTGGCCACAGCCATGGGAAAGCCTTCGGGGTGAGCAATGGCCACACGGCTGAGGCGGCTGGCCTCATCCGACAGCCCGCCTTCGCCCTTTTCCATGATCTGCGTGCGCCCGCCCACGGGCGTGTACATGACTTGGTTGGGCTGCTCGGACAGCCATTTCATACCGCCGGTTTCGCCGAAGACCTGAATGTCAAACCCGTGCTGGCGGCCAATGGCCACTGAAGAGGTCCAAAGCCGCCCCACGGTGCCGCCTTCCATGCGGAAATTGACCATGGCGTCGTCTTCCAGCTCTCGGCTGGGAATGGTTGAGGCAAAATCGGCAGAAAGCGAAGCAACTTCATCGCCTGCAATAAAGCTGGCCATGTGCATCGCATGGATGCCGCAATCGGCAAATTGGCCCGACACACCGGCCATAGCCGGATCATAACGCCAGCGCACACGCGGGTTGTCGGCGTCGGTGGCATCGCCGTGATGGCCGTGGCTGAAATTGGCGACGATCAGACGGACCTTGCCAATCTCGCCCGAGGCCACCATGTGCCGCATTTCGCGCACCATCGGGTAGGCGGAATAGCAGTAATTCACTGCGCAAATCTTGCCCGTGGCGCGCGCGATCTTCACGATCTCCTCACCCTCTTCGACGGTCACGGTCATGGGCTTTTCGCACAGCACATTGAACCCTGCCTCAAGAAAGGATTTGGTGATCTCGAAGTGGGTGGAATTGGGCGTGGCCACGGTCACCAGATCAACGCGGTCATCACGCTTTTGCTCCCCCGCCAGCATCTCACGCCAGTCGCCATAGGCGCGGTCGGCGGCCACGCCGAGACGTTGGGCATAATCGCGCCCGCGGTCCGCGTCGTGATCCAGCGCGCCTGCGGCCAGCACGAAGTTGCCGTCGGCCTGTGCCCCCAAACGGTGCGCCGGCCCGATCTGGCTGCCTTCACCGCCCCCAATCATACCCCAGTTCAATCGTGTCATCTCGTCATCTCCTGTGGGGCGCAGGTCCTTTATTCATCTGGCCCAAAAAACTCTCCCCGAAGGGCCGGTTGGCATCAAAAACCGATGCTCTGCAAATAAGCGCGGTTCAGTTTGGCGTCGTGCAGTGGCGAGGTGTCGCCCGCAGGATCACAATCCTGTTCCACCGTGCACCAGCCCTCAAATCCCGCATCCAGCAACACCTGCCGCACGGCGGGGAAATCCACATCTCCGTCGCCCAGATTGCAGAAAATGCCCTGCCCGCAGGCGGTATAGAAGTCCGTGCGTTTGGCCACGACATCGGCCTTCACGGTCGGGTCGATGTCCTTGAAGTGCATATAGCTGATGCGGTCGATGTGCTTTTTCATAAAAGCCACCGGGTCATAACCCGCATAGGAATGGTGGCCCGTGTCAAAACAGATTTTCAGAATGGCCTCGTCGACCTCATCCAGCAGGCGTTCCAGTTCAGGCTCAAAATCAATGAAACCTGCGGCATGGGCGTGCATGCCCACGGTCAGGCCATATTCCTCAGCGCCCATTTTGGCGACGGTCGCGATGCGGTCGCGAAAGGCGGCCCATTCGGCGGCGTCCATCTGTTCGGCCTCACCCGCGCGGCCCGCCGTCGGGGCGCGGCGCGGTGAGATGCTGTCGATCAGCACCAGATGCTGCGCGCCGTGCGCTTTGAGGGCCTTGCAGGTGCGCACGGCCCCGTCCATCACATCATCCCAAGCGTCTGGATCGTGAAACGGGCGGAAGACCACACCCCCGACGAGTTCTTGATCAAATTCTTCCAATGCGTCGGACAGGATCGCCGGATCCTCGGGCATGAAGCCCACGGGGCCCAATTCGATCCCCTTGAAACCTGCGGCGGCGTTTTCCTCAAGCACCTTGCGCCAAGCAGGGTTGCGGGGGTCGTCTGCGAATTCAACACCCCAAGAACAGGGCGCATTTCCGATTTTAATCATGTCTGTTGTACCTTTAGTAATCTGCGACGTTGACCCAAGTGCCCGCAGCACTTGAGGCGAGTGTGGCGGCAACGATGCGGTTGACCTCAAGCCCTTCGCGGAACGTGGGCCAGACGGCACGCTTTTCCGCGATAGCCGTCAGGAAATCCTTGGCCTCGATGATGATCTGGTCCTGATAGCCGGTGCCATGGCCCGGCCCCTGACAAAACGGCAGGTAATCGGGGTGTTCCGGTCCGGTCAGGATTTTGCGAAAGCCGCGTTCGGCCTCAGGCCCTTCGGTCGTGTACAGCCACAGGGCGTTCTGGTCTTCCTGATCGAAACGGATGTGGCCGTGGGTGCCGTGGATTTCATAGGCGTAGCCCATCTTGCGGCCCGTGGCGACGCGGCTGAAGAACATGTGTCCCTGCACGCCGCTCTCAAAGGTGCACATCATCTGCGCCTGATCGTCGTTGGTGACGGGTTCACCCGCACGGGTGGGGTGGACGGTCTGTACCATCGCGTTGAGCGTCGTGATCGGCCCCATCAAGGCCCGTGCGCAGTTGATCATATGCGGGGCCAGATCGCCCATGCAGCCATTGGCAGCACCTTGCCCGCGCCAGCCGCCTATCTCGGGATCCGCGAAGAAATCTTCGGTCATTTCACCGCGAAACCATGTTACTTTGCCGATGCGGCCTTCGTCCAGCAGTTTGCGCACGTATTGCGTGGCGGGGGTGCGCACGTAGTTGAAACCGACCATGTTGGCCACGCCCGCAGCCTCCGCCGCATCGACCATGGATTGGCTTTCGGCCACGGATACGCCCAACGGCTTTTCACAGAGCACCGGCTTTCCAGCGGCAAAGGCGGCCAATGCGATGTCGTGGTGGGTCGCTTGGGGGGAGGCGATGACGATGGCCTCAACCTGCGCGTCGGCCACCATGACACGCCAGTCGGATGTTGCCTTTTCAAAGCCATACGTCTGGCGGTAACGTTCCGCGCTTTCATCGCTGGACGCACAGATATGCACCAGTTTCGGGCGCAATGCCGTGTCGAAAACACTGGCCACAGCGGCAAAGGCGACAGAATGTGCCTTACCCATATAACCGCCGCCGACGACGCCAATTCCGATATCTGCCATGATGCCCTCGACTGATGTTTGCAACCGGTTGCAAAATGGGTAGCTGGCTTTGGTGCATTTGGTCAATAGCAATAATGCGCAGGGGTCGGATTGGGCGTGTGGTCGCGAAACGCATTGGGTGCATCAAGGTGCGGCACAGACCGTCGAAGTGCCTAAATAAAGGGCGCAAATATTTGAAAAAATTGCCCATTTCGACGTCATCCTTGTCTTTCGGATCATATGCCCCGAAGCTAAGACATGGTTAATCCGGAAAAGTTTTACGATGAGATGATCGGCGACGGGGCCCCGCGCGGGCCTTATGTCAAATACGGGTCTTGGTTTTCGGCGCAGGATGCCACCCGTTTGGCCCAGAAAACCCAAGAGGCCGAGGGCTTTTTCCGCCGCGCCGGAATCACATTCAATGTCTACGGGCAGGCGGATGCGGAAGAACGGCTGATCCCCTTTGATCTGGTGCCGCGCATTTTGTCCAACAGCGAATGGACCAAGCTGGCCCGTGGCGTTGAACAACGGGTGCGTGCCATTAACGCGTTTCTGCATGACATCTACAACCGGCAGGAAATCCTGCGTGCGGGGATCGTGCCCACATCCCTGATCGCGCAAAACGATGCGTTTCTGCCGCAAATGATGGATTTCACACCGCCCGGCGGTGTCTACACCCACATTGTCGGCACGGATATCGTGCGCACCGGCAAGGATGAATTCTATGTCCTTGAGGACAATGCCCGGACCCCCTCAGGGGTGAGCTATATGCTCGAGAACCGTGAGACGATGCTGCAAATGTTTCCGGAGCTGTTCAGTCAGATCAAGGTGCAGCGCGTCAGCGATTACCCCAAAAACCTGCGCGCATCCCTAGAGGCCTCCGCCCCGCGCAACTGTGAGGGGCGACCGTTTGTGGTGGTCCTGACGCCGGGGATTCACAATTCGGCCTATTATGAACACAGCTTTCTGGCCGACCAGATGGGGGTGGAGCTGGTCGAGGGGCATGATCTGCGGATCGTGGATGGCAAAATCGCCGTGCGCACGACGCGCGGCTACCGTACGGTTGATGTGATTTACCGGCGGGTCGATGATGAATTTCTGGACCCGCTGACGTTCAACCCCACGTCCATGCTGGGCGTACCCGGCATCATGGATGTCTACCGCGCAGGCAATATCACCATTGCCAATGCGCCCGGAACGGGGGTGGCGGACGACAAAGCGATCTACAGCTATATGCCTGAGATTGTTGAGTTTTACACCGGTGAAAAGGCGATCCTGAAGAACGTCGAAACCCATAGGTGTTCCGAACCCGAGACGCTGAAATATGTCCTCGATAACCTTGCGGATCTGGTGGTCAAAGAGGTGCACGGGTCGGGTGGCTACGGGATGTTGGTGGGGCCTGCGGCCTCGCGCCAAGAGATCGAGGATTTCCGCGCCAAACTCAAGGCGCGCCCCGCCAATTACATCGCTCAACCCACGTTGAGCCTGTCCACTGTGCCGATTTTCACGGAGGCCGGTCTGGCCCCGCGCCATGTAGATTTGCGGCCCTTCGCGCTGATGTCGCCGGGGTCGGTTGATATCGCGCCGGGCGGGTTGACGCGCGTGGCCCTGACCGAGGGCAGCCTTGTGGTGAATTCCAGCCAAGGGGGCGGCACCAAGGACACTTGGGTGCTGGAGGACTGATATGCTGGGCAAGACCGCAGGTGGATTATACTGGATGTTCAGAGGGTTGGAGCGCGCAGAGAACACCGCGCGCCTGATCGAGGCCGGCTTTCGGATTGCTCTCACGCGCTCTTCCGACCCGACGTCGGACTGGCAGTCTGTCATCGTGACTTCGGCCCAGCAAGCGGGGTATCTGGCGCAATACGACAGCTATACCAGCCAGAACGTTTGCGATTTTCTCCTGCGGGAGCCGTCGAACCCAAGTTCGGTCTTATCGGTCGTCAAAGCGGCCCGTGACAACGCGCGGCTGGTGCGTACGGCACTCACGACCGAGGTATGGTGCGCGGTCAATGAGACGTGGATGGTCCTGACAGAGCTGTTGAAAAAGCCCATCGCGGAAGAGGATGTGCCCCAAACCTTGGAGGCCATTCGCCAGCAATCGGCGCTGGTGCGCGGGGCGTTGCATGGCACAATGCTGCGCAATGACATCTACAATTTCTGCCGCCTTGGAACCTTCATTGAACGGGCTGACAGCACCGCGCGCATCATCGATGTGAAATACCACGCGCTGTTGCCGTCACCGTCCTTTGTGGGCAGCCGCTTGGACAATGTTCAGTGGGAAATGGTGCTGCGATCGGTGTCGGGCCACCGGTCGTTCCGCCATGCGGTCGAGGGCGATTACAACGCGGCCAACATCGTGCAGTTCTTGATGCTGGATGCGCGGTTCCCGAGGTCTTTGGCCTTTTGCGCGGGTGCGATAGTGGAAAACCTTGATCTTTTGGCGAAAGACTACGGCGGGCACAGCGACAGTCTGGCTGCGGCACAGGCGTTGCACGCGCGCTGCGCGGGCCGCGATGTGTCTTCGATTTTTGAGGAGGGGCTGCATGAATATACCACTCAGGCCATTCTGGATATCGCGATGATCGGCGGGATGATCGAACAGCAATACAGGTTTATTCAGTAAATGCGGATCAAGGTTTCTCATCAGACGGTCTATACCTACGCCGAACCCGTTCTAGGCGCTTTGCAGCAGGTGCGGCTGTGGCCCACAGATGGCCCGATGCAAACCGTGACCGACTGGGCCGTGCACGTGGACGGCGGCACCGTTGAAGCCGGATACAGCGATCATCACGGCAATCAGGTGCGGCTGGTGTGCGCCGAAGAAGGCGTGCAATCCCTGACCATTTCGGTGGAGGGAGAGGTTGAAACCCGTGACACTTCCGGCATTTTGGGTTCGGTCTATGGCCGCGCCCCTTTGTGGTATTTTCAGCAACCCACCGCGATGACCAAAGCGGAAACGGGCGTGCAGGCGCTGACGGACGGTGTGCGGGATGTGACCGGTGATTTGGACAGATATCATGCGCTGTCAAAGGCCATTCTGGGCAAGGTCGCCTATGAACTGGACCAGACCAACCCCGATACCACCGCCGAGGACGCCGTTGCGCAAGGCCGTGGTGTCTGTCAGGACCACGCCAATATTTTTGTGGCCGCCGCCCGTCATCTGGGGGCGCCCGCGCGCTATGTCAGCGGGTATCTGTTTATGGACGACCGCGTGGCGCAGGACGCAAGCCATGCCTGGGCTGAGGTCCACGTGGAGGGCCTTGGCTGGGTCGGGTTTGATGTGTCGAACCAGATTTGTCCTGATGAACGCTACGTTCGGCTTGCCATTGGCCGAGATGCCAAGGATGCAGCCCCCATATCAGGGCTGCGTATGGGGCAGGGGGATGAGAACCTCGTTGTGTCTTTGCAGGTGCAGCAGTAGGTATTTCGCCAGACCACTTTAGGGATTCCCCATGACGTATTGCGTCGCTATGCGCCTGAACCGCGGGCTTGTGTTCATGTCCGACACACGCACCAACGCAGGCGTCGACAACTTCGCCTCAACCCGCAAGATGTTCAATTTCAACGTTGCAGGCGAACGCAACATCACATTGATGACCGCCGGCAATCTGGCCACCACGCAGGCGATGATCAGCCTGCTTGAGGAACGCACGCAGGCCGTCGATGACCGTGATCCGTCCATCCTCAGCCAGCCGACTATGTTTCAGGTTGCGCGGCTTGTGGGGGCCACCTTGAAAGAGGTGATTTCCTATTCCGCGCCGGGCGGTCCGGCCTCCGCCGATGCGTTTGGAGCGTCGATCATCGTAGGCGGGCAGATCGCCGGCGGACAGCCCACGATATTTTTGGTCTACCCTGAGGGGAACTTCATCGAAGTGTCGGAGGACACGCCGTTTTTCCAGATTGGGGAGACGAAGTACGGCAAGCCCATTCTGGTACGCGCCTTTGACCCCGATCTGACGTTCGAAGACGCCATGAAGCTGTTGTTGGTGTCCTTTGACAGCACGGTGAAATCCAATCTGTCGGTGGGGCTGCCCTTTGATGTGCATCTGTTTGAGGATGGCATGTACGACGGGTCCAGACGGACACGGATCGAGGCGGATGATCCTGTTTACCGCGCCATATCCACCGGCTGGGGCGAGGCGTTGAAGACCGCGCTGGACCAACTGCCCACCTATGAGATTGCGTCAGACGAGGTCTGACAGCTTCATCCTCTGGATTTTGCCGGACGGGCCTTTTGGCAGTTCGGGCAGAAAGTGGATGCAATCGGGTGATTTGAATTTGCCCAGACGGTCGTGACACAGCGCAATCAGCGCGTCTTCCGACACGGTTGAACCGGGCCGGATCGCCACAGCGGCCTCAACCGTTTCGCCATAGCTTTTGCACGGGCGCGCGAAGGCGGCGGCTTCGATGATGTCGGGTTCGGAATAGAGGACTTCGTCAATTTCACGCGGTGCAATGTTTTCACCGCCCTTGATGATAAGCTCCTTCAGGCGACCGGTGACATAGACATAGCCGTCAGCGTCCATATGCCCCAAATCGCCGGTGCGCAGCCAGTCACCGGCAAAGGTTTTGGCCGTGGCATCGGGGTTGCGCAGATATTCGGCCATGACGTTGGGCCCACGCACGGCGATCTCACCGCTTTGCAGGGGTGGGGCTGGGGTCAGCTCCGGCGTGAGGATGCGCACGTCATTGCCATAGGCCACCCCGGGGGAGCCGATCTTGCGTGTGCCCGGCGGCAAGGGGTTTGACAAAATCTGGGCGGCGGTTTCTGTCAGCCCCATGGTTTCGACAATGGGCACGCCAAAGCGGTCCTCAAACGCCTGTTGCGTTTCCACCGCCAACGCCGAGGACGCGGACCGGCCAAACCGCAGGCGCGCGCGCGTGGCCGCGTCGGGGACTGTGTCACTGTGCAACAGGTGGCTGATGATTGTGGGCACCACAGAAAACCACGTGATCTGTGATGACCCGGCCTGATCCCAGAACCGGCTGGCTGAAAATTTCGCCGTCATCGCCAAGGACCCGCCCGACACCAGCGCGCCCATCATCGTCACGCACAGCCCGTTGATGTGATAAATCGGCAGGACGCAAAACCCGCGATCCTGCGGGGTCAATGCATGGGCGAGGGCCGCTGTCCAACCGCCTGCCAGAAGGCTCGCATGGGTGTGCACAACGCCTTTGGGCGTTCCTGTGGTGCCGGACGTATACATCAATAAAGCATGGGCCGTGGCGTCAAATGCCGGAATATCCTGCGGCTTACCCAACATATCGGCGCTGATGATGCGCAGCCCGTCTGGGGCGACATCGCGGATCGTGGCGGTCTGGCTGTCATGGACAAAGGCGAAACGCGCACCGGAATGATCAAGTGCATAGGCGATGGCGCTGGGGCCGGCGGCAAGATTGATCATCGTGGCGCGAAACCCGCCATAAAGAGCCGCATAAAGCGCCAGCACCCCCTCGCGTCCGTTGGGATGGACGATGGCGATGCTTTCGCCTTGGGCGACGCCCAAACCAGTCAGCCCACGGGCCATGTCGCGCGCGGTGTCGCGTAGGTCTTTCCATGTCAGCGTGTCGTCGGTTTCGGGAAAAACCAGCGCCACACCACCCGCCGCTGCACGTGCGTCCAGCCAGTCGCGCACCGTGCCTTGGGGAGGGGCCGCAGGATCGAAGATCATCGGCCGGCCGCGTCCCAATAGGCGCCAAAAATCTCATCCAGTGACGGTTCATTTTTGGGGATTTCGCGCACGATCTTCGTGGTCTGGATAAAGTGGCGCCAATGCACATTCGTGTCGATGGAATTGCCGCCCCAAGACCCGCAGCCCATGGACAGCGAAAAGGGCATGCCATTGGTGAACGACCCACCGGTGGCAAACGTATGCGCCTGATTGACGATGACCCGACTGGTGGGGACGGCCTGTGCCAGGATCAGCGGGCGGTCGTCGGTGGTTGTGTGGATGCCAACGGAATGACCGGCCCCTTGGTGCAGTTCAATCTCGCGCGTGATGCGGACCGCATCATCGAAATCGCGGGCGCGGTAGACGGCCAAGACGCGGGACAGTTTTTCGCCCGACAACGGATGATCGGGGCCGATGCCTGCGGTTTCAACGGCGATATATTCGGTGCCTTCGGGGACGTCATCTGTCAGGCCCAAGGCGTCGATCATGTCCTTGGCGTCTTGCGCAATGGCGCGCGGGTTAAGGTGGCCCTTGACCCAAAGCCCGTCTGTGATCTTTGCCTCATCCGCAATCAACGCACCACCTGTGCGGGCCATTTCCGAAACGAAGGCGTCATAGATCGCGTCGACCACCACCACGGCGTTTTCAGAGGAACAGGAGGTCGCGTTGTCAAAACACTTGGAGGCTTGGATTTTGTCGGCGGCGGCGGCCAGATCGGCGGTTTCATCAACGATCACCGCCACATTGCCCGCGCCCACAGCCAAGGCGGGCGTGCCAGAGGTATAGGCGCGGCGCACGTTGTTTTGGCTGCCGGTGACGACAATCAGGTCGGCTGTTTCCAGCAGGCGCTGGGTCTTTTCCTTGGATCCGCGCCCCGGGATCATTTGCACCAGATCACGGTCGATGCCCAGTTTGTCGAATTCCGCGTGAATGTAGCCCACCAGTGCCTCACACGTCGGCACCCCTTTGGGGGAGGGGGACACAACGATCGCGTTGCCGCATTTGAGAGCGTTGATGATGTTGTTGGCAGGCGTGGCACCGGGGTTGGTGGAGGGCACGACCGCCCCGATCACCCCAATGGGCCGCGCGATTTCGGTGATGCCACTCGCAGGGTTGTGGCCCACGACGCCGTGGGTCGCGGCGTCTTTGATATCGCGCATCAGGCCCAGCGTCTTGCGGTGGTTCTTGGTGATTTTGTCGGGCACATTGCCAAGGCCCGTTGTTTCGACCGCCAGTTCGGCCAGATGGCGGTTGCGGGCGGGTTCCATGATCGCCCAAGCGGCGGCTTGGGCGGCTTGGTCATAGGCCAGCTGTGATCCATCGGCCTCATACGCGGCCTGTGCGGCGCGGGCGCGGGCGACGATGGTATCGACATCTTGGATGGGATCAGCGGCGGTCATGACAAAAAATTCCTGAAGGGGTCTGCGCAGCGCCACGCGGGCAGCGCTGCGCGATGGGTCTTAGAGGTCCGCCAGAAGCTCTTCCAGCGTTTCCTGACGTGCGGCCCACATTTCAAGCACCTCATCACGGGTCATGATGTGCATGGGCGATCCGCCTGCGGCCATACGGCTTTGGACACGGCCGTTTTCAAACATCGCGGGCACGGTTTCGGCCAGTTTGTCGATGATGTCTTGCGGTGTGCCGGCAGGCACCATCACGCCACGGAAATTCACCGAGGCGTTGTCGATGTCATAGCCCTGTTCCATCATTGTCGGCACGTCTGGCAAAAATTCTGCGTTGCGTTCCAGATCAAAGATGCCAAGGATTTTGACATTGCCCGCCGCCTGCGCGCGGAAGGCGTCAGACAGGTTGTTCACGCCGCCCAGAACCTCGCCCGAGATGACGGCGCGCATCGCACCGGCACCGCCTGCGTTGTTGGGAATATAGGCCAGTTCGACACCGGCGGCCTTTTCGAGCTGCAAGGCTGCGATGTGGTGACCCACAAACAGACCCGCACCCGAGAACGTAAGCCCGCCGGGGTTGTCCTTGGCGTAGGCCACAACGTCGTCCATGGAATTGAAATCGCTGTCCGCGCCCACGACAAACACAGCCGGGTCTGCACCCCAATTGGCGATAGGTTCAAAACTATCGGTGGAATAGCTGACACCGCCTTCGATGGATTGGGCGATGAAGTGGGGGATGTTGTAGGCGCCCAAGGTATAGCCGTCTCCCTCGGCTTCCGTGGCGAACCAGTTCCAGCCCACGCGGCCGCCTGCTCCGGGGCGATTGACGATCGCGATGGGCATGCCCAGCGCGTCTTCATTGCCAGCGGTCATCGTCACGATGCGCGCCTGAAAGTCCGTGGCCCCGCCCGCACCATAGCTGACCATCATCATGATGGGCCGGTCCGGATAATCCGCATGTCCGTCCGCAAAGGCGGGGCCGGTTGCGGCCATCAGGGCCAATGCGGCCCCTGCGATCCATTTCTTCATTGGTTTCTCCTCCCTAAGGTTAAATCTGCCGCCCTTGATGGACGATCAGAAAAGGACCTCTCGCGGTGTGAACACGTTCAGCAGTTGCGCGAAAAGGCCATACATGACCGCCATAAACCCGGCGGTGATCAAAATGCGTTTGCCCCAGCTTTTGGCCGACCCATGCGGGGCCGGATCGTAGAGCGAGACAAGGATGAAAAAGGCAATCGTCGTGGCGGTGTAGAACCCCAGCCCCTTGGCCGCCCAGAAGATGTAGATGACGGCCACGATCAGGCCGGGGGCCATATTGCGCATGGACGTCGCTGAAAGACCGTTGCCGACCTTGGTGCGGCCCATCAGGGCTTTCACAAAGGTCCAGATCGCCAAAACCGCAAAAACCGATGAGATCAGGCGCGGAAAGATGAAGGCGTCAGCGGGCTCTTGGGTGAAGCTGATCCATGCAACAGTGACGCCGACGGCGGCAATCACGCCTGAGGCCGCGATGTGCTGGTTGCGGGGCAGGTCGGATGTGCCGCGGCTCATGACAGGGCCTCCTCTTTGGCGACGGCATCGTCTTTGGTGGTGTAGCGGCGCTGGGCGATTTCCATCCAGATCGAATAGCTGACCGAGGCAAACACAATCGCGATCAGCAGCCAGTTCAGCCAGCCGGTAAAGAAATAGGTGGCTTGTCCTACGGTGGCATTGGCGATCATCGACCCTTGGATAAAGTTCGCCTCAGCGATGGGGCCAAGGATCAGGCCGAGGACCAAGGGCGCTGCTGAAAAGCCGAAGCGTTCAAGGAAATACATGGCGAGGCCAAGGCTCGCCATGACGTAGACATCGCCCATGGAATTCTGGACCGAGTAGCTGCCGAAGACCGCAAGGCCCAACACAATCGCGGCCATAACCGCATGGGGCACCCGCGCGACCGACGCGGCGAGCCCTGCGATATACAGCCCGAAGATGCACATCAAAAGCTGGCCGATCAGCATACTGTCGATGAATGTCCACGCCACTTGGGGGTAGTTCATGAACAGGTCCGGGCCGGGGAAAATTCCGTGGATCAACAGCCCGCCCAACAACACGGCGGCCGTGGGCGATCCGGGGATCGACAGGGTCAGCAGTGGCACCAGCGACGGGCCGACCATCGCGTTGTTGGCGGATTCCGCGGCAATGACGCCCTCGGAATGGCCGGTCCCGAATTTCTGGGGTTCATTGCTGAATTTCTTGGATTGGTCATAGGCCACCAGCCCTGCGATCTGCCCACCAACGCCGGGGATCAGCCCAATGATGGACCCTGTGATGGTGCCGATGGCCAGTGCGGTCTTGCGTTTGAAGACCTCAACAAACGCCAACCGGATGGGGTGTTTCTTGACGGTGATCACCTCGGCATCGTCGGACCGGCGGCCTTTGGTGAACATGGTGATCACCTGCGGGATGGCGAACAGCCCGATGAGGGCAGGGATCACGTTGATCCCGCCAGACACCGCTGGGTGAAAAATGAACCGCTGCGCGCCCATAATGTCGTCAAACCCGATGGTCGCCAGCCACAGCCCGATACAGCCCGACAGCAAACCTTTGACGACGGAACTGCTGTCCAAGGTGCCAATCACTGTCACCCCAAGGATCGCCAGCCAGAACAGATGCGACGGGCCAAAGGCCAGCGCCCACTGGGCCAAAACAGGCGTGAGGAAAATCAGCAAGAACACCCCGAATAATCCGCCGATTGCGGAGGCAATGAACGACAGCTGAAGCGCCTTGGCGCCTTCGCCTTTGGTGGCCATGGTGTGCCCGTCCAGAGTGGTGGCGATGTTGGCAGGTGCTCCGGGAATCTTCAGCAAGATCGCACTCACCGCGCCGCCTGCCACAGTCGACGTATAGGCCGCCCCCAAAAGGATCAGCCCCTGCTGGGGTTCCAGTTTGAAGGTGAACGGGATCAACAAGGCCACAGCCATGGTGGGCGACAGACCGGGTGTCGCCCCAAGGATCAAGCCGCCGATGGTTCCCAGCAACAGCAGACCAAAATTGATGGGTGTAAAGACGTCACCCATATAGAACAAAAAGTCCATCTCGCCCCGGCGCCTCCCACACTTCGGCTTGACCATCCACGCTAGGGGATGAAAATAGTTTTGCAAATGTTTTCATAAATTGGCGAAAGACGTGGCCCAGACATCTGATAAAAAACAGAAAAAAGCGGATATTCTGGATGTGGCAAAGGCCGCGCGCGTCTCTGCATCAACGGTGTCGCGTTACTTCAATCACCCCGAGCTTTTGAAACCGGCGACCCGCAAACGCATCGATTCCGCTGTCCGGCGGACGGGGTATATCCGAAATCGGGCCGCGCAGACGATCCATGGCATCCGGTCGGGCACGATTGGCGTGATCGTGCCAACCCTGGACCACGCAATTTTTGCGGAAGTGGTGCAGGCCTTCTCCGACACCGTGGCCGAGCAGGGGTTCACCATTCTGCTGGCGTCCCACGGATACGACCAACAACGTGAATATGCGATTTTGCGGAAGTTTCTGGAGCATCGGGTCGATGGGGTCGTGTTGACCGGTCTGGATCACGACGACGCCGTGTTTCAATTGCTGGACAGCCAACATATTCCCGCCGTGCTGATGTGGAACTACGCGCCACGGTCTCGCTATCCGGCGATCGGGGCGGACAATGCCTTGGCAGGGCGTTTGATTGCCGAGCATGTCTTGTCGCTGGGCCATACCAACATCGCCTGCATGTTTCCGCCCACGGGCGGAAATGACCGCGCCCAAGACCGGCGCCAAGGCGTGCTGGGCGCGTTGCAAACCGCAGGTATCGACCTGCCTGAGGCGTGGTCCTTACAAACCGTCTACAGCATCTCGGCGTCGAAAAAAGACGCCAGTGCGTTGTTTTCACCGAGAAACCGCCCCACAGCATTGATCTGTGGGAATGATATTCTGGCGACAGGGGCTTTGTATGGGGCTGCGGCCTGCGGGCTGCGTGTGCCGGAAGACGTGACAATTGTGGGGATCGGTGACTTCAAAGGTTCGGCGGAAATCGAACCGGCGATCACCACGGTCAGGTTGCCTGCGCGCAC
>NZ_CBFHNH010000016.1:0-66138 GCF_965657175.1 Pseudooctadecabacter sp.
CCCGCTGACCGGCAGTGGCTTGCCAAAGGCAAGGTCACGAGAGGGACGCGTCCCGAGAAGTTGATGCGAGGCGTCCGCTAAAAAATCCCGTTCCACCACCAACTGGCCAATCTTCGAATGCAGCTTGTCGATATCGGCAGCACTCACCTGTTCTGGGGCCGTACCTCGACGCGCAAAAGCAGTCGCCATGTTCTGTATCGCGGCGCGCTTCCATGTTCCGATCTGTGTCGGATGGACGCCGTAGCTCTCGGACAGTTCCGCAAGCGTCAGCTCCTCGCGGATCGCCTCAAGCGCAACCTTGGCTTTGAACTCCCCCTCTCATCGATACTGCGTATCGACTGCCGCGCAGTGAGACGAATGGTTCTTTCTTTTCTTCATTTTGGAGCGTCACTTTCGTCATGCGATCCACCTTAGCGGATGGCCCTAATTTCCGCGACCACCTCTCACCCCGAACCACTGACGTCAACCTCGCCGAAAAGTTTTGGGATCCTTGAGGCGGGCTGATTTGGGGGCCTTCCGGAGGATATGCTTCCGCACTCATGTGTGTGTGTTTTGACGGCAGGTTTACCCAACACGAGCAGGCAAACGGCCCGACCGGACGCGGGAGACGGATGAAGCGGCGGGATCGTTTTGCCCCGCAAAACAGACCAGAGCGCAATCCGGCGGAGCGGCCGGCAAGGGACGTGCTCGCGAGGCGGGCAAACCGGGATGCCGGGGTGCGACGCCGCGGTGAGGCCGCATGGCCGAATGCGACGGACCGCAGGGCCGTTCCTAACGACGATCGTTGGTATCAAGCAATTTCTTACCCATAATAACCCGCATCAAAAACGCACCGGATCCTGTGATGACAAGGAAACCAAGGAACGCTTCCATCGCTGCCAAAATCCGCAACTGTCCGGTTGGATTGATGTCGCCACGCCCCAGCGTCGTGTAATTGACGAGCGAAAAGTAAAACCGATCCGTGAACAACACTGGCTTCCCATCACTTCTAACCAAGCTGCCCAACTGCCACCCGTCTTCCAAAACTTGAAACGCTACTGCGAACGCCATCGCGATCATCAGATGCGACAGAATGATGAATTGCACCGAAAAAACGAAACATCTGATGGGATGCAAATTGGGATCAATCGTCCGAGCGAGATACCTCAACCCGTAGAAATGAAACAACGCTCCGCAATTGAAAAGGATAACACCCAACGCAATGACTGCACTCATCTGACCAAACGCTCCTTCGGCTTCCCGCTACATTGGCAAGGCTTTGGCCCCTGCCCTCGTGAATAGATATGACGAATAGCGGCCATTCAGCCCACGTTTCCAAAGCGATTGAGCGGGATTTTCAGATACCGCTCACCATCGTCTGCCGTTTCAGGTAATCGCCCGCCGCGCAGATTGATCTGTAAGACGGCCAGCATCCGGTCGGGCAGCCCAAGCGTGGCATCGCGGTCGTCGCGGGTCTTCAAGAATTCAGCCTTTGTGACATCGCCGCCCACATGAATATTTTTCCTGCGGTGGGTATCAACAGTCGTTTCCCATTCGGGCTGGTCCCTGTTGTCGGTTCCGTAGTCATGGCCGATGAAAAGGCGGGTTGACCCGGGCAAGGACAGGATCGCTTGCAACGAGTCCCAAAGGTCGCTGCTGCTGCCACCGGGAAAATCCGCGCGGGATGTACCGCTGTCTGGCTGCATGAATGTGTCATGCACAAAGGCCGCATCCCCACAGACATAGGTGATCGATCCCAGGGTATGGCCTGGTGACAACATCACCTGAACCTCCAGATCCCCGATCTGAAAGGTGTCCCCGTCTGCAAACAAGCGATCAAAATCACGGGTCACGTCGAAAGCGTCGGGCATGTTGTAAAATCCCCGCCAAAGCTTTGCGATGTCGGCAACCTTTTCACCGATCCCTGTGCGTGCGCCCGTTCTTTCACGCAATTGGGCTGATGCCATGGCGTGATCGGCATGCGGGTGCGTGTCCAGAATCCATTCAACCTTCAGATTCTGCTCCGCGACCAGATCAAGGACCCGCTCCATGCTTCGGGTCGACGTCGAAAAGCTGGCGGGATCAAAGTCAAGCACCACATCGATCAACGCCGCTTTCCGGGTGGACGGGTCCGCGCAGACGTACTGGATTGATCCAGTATCCGGCTCGTAAATTCCCCAGACGTGCGGGCTGCGTGGTCCCGTCGAAGGGGAATACCGGACAATCGGCTGGTCAAGTTGTGACGTTTCGGCCATGACACGCCTCTCTTTCGGTCAGTCTGTGTTGGTCTGAAAAACGGCGGACCAAGTGGTCCGCCGCCCTCCTTAGCCTGCGATCTGCAGGCTCAGCATCCAGATGCCCATGCCAAGCATCGCAAGATTTTCGCTCAACGAAATAAAGCCAAGGGGCACTTTGGAATCCCCACCGACGCAGGCGCAGGTCAATTCCCGCTTGTCGATGTAGACCGCCTTGATGACGCTCCAACCGCCGATGGATCCGATAAAGATACCGACGGGCGCGACAAGCCAGATCAAAGGACTTCCGGTGCCGATCAATGCCATCATACCGACGCCCGCATAAAGTTCCGCAAACGGGTAGGCATAGCCATAGGGCACATACCGCCGCGCCAAAATATCGTAGCCCAGAAATCCATTCACGAAGCCCTCGACGTCCTGCAATTTCTGAATGGCCAGCGCCACCATGGAGATCGCCAAGAACCATTTCAGCCACGTCAGGATTGGAAACCCGTCATAAAGGTTCAGCACAATCGCCAAAGCCATAAGTGCGGTGCAGGCAAAAATCGCGATCACCGGTTGATAGGTCGTATCGTCCTTGCCCAACACCCGATATCCGAAATGCTTTTTCAGATCGGTGTAACCGCCAATCATCTCGCCATCAATGAAAGTGATCGGCGTCGTCTTCACGTCGTGCGCCTCTTTGAACGCATCCACCTGATCGCGGGTTTCCAGCAAATTGTCGTCAACCTCGTACCCCTTCTGCTTGAGCAGCGAGAGAGATTTCAGACCATAGGGACACAAGTGCCCCGGCATCGCCATCCGGTAAAGGGAGGCCGTCTTGGCATTGCCTTTGCTTTTCTCACGGGCCACGTCCGGGCCGTCGATCATATCGGTTGCTGTCATGGCTGATTTCCTTATTGAACTATCGACCGCGTGAATTGCGAACGAAGAAGACTATTCCAGAGATAAGGAAGGCGATGACGAGGAGCATGATCACCATCATGCCCCCCGCCATCCACGCATTCCCGTGCATATCCGCGTCCATCATCACAGACCGCTTTCGGTGAACTCTTCGTTCCGCGGCGTGCCTGCCGGGGCATCGCCGTTGGCCTGAATGTCGTCGATGTAGAACTTCATCTCCGCAATCTCGCTCCGTTGGGCCTCGATGATGGCATCAGCCAATTCGCGAACACGTGGGTCGGAGATATTGGCCCGTTCACTGGTCATGATGGCGATGGAATGGTGTGGGATCATGGCCCGCATCCAAGAAATGTCCTCAACCGTATCCTGCGACCGGACGAGGTAGAGGCCAACCGCAAACGCAATCGCGGCCCCAACAAAAATCGCGATGTTCGCTTTACGGTTCGAATACATGCCCAGCATAAACGCCAGCATGATGATCGCCATCATCCCGCCCATATAGAGGGCCATCCACATCCGCGTCTGGCTGTAGAACACATGATCGAGCGCATAACTGTTCAGATACATCAACCCATACATCACGACCGTGGACGTAATGATCATCGCAAAGAAAGTACCGTAGCTCCCGCCAGAATGTTTTCCATCGTGCGAAACCTGAGCGGTGTTTGTAGTGTTGTCATGCTGTGTCATGGCCAATCCTTCATAATACCTTGATGGGGTATCAACAGGCGAAGGCTGATTGGGTTCCAAAAAAAGTTTGAGGTGAAAAATGAAAACGAGCAAAGACAAAACGATTGATCGTTTGTCGCGCATCGAAGGTCAGATCCGCGGCGTGAAAGGCATGGTCGAAGACGACCGCTATTGCATGGACATCCTTGCACAAACGGCGGCGATCCGGTCCGCCATCCTTGGCGTCGAAAAAATGGTTCTTGAAAATCATGCAGCCCATTGCGTCGAAACCGCAATTCAAAGCGGCGATCCAGATGAACAAAGAGCGAAGTTCGATGAACTCATCGGGCTGCTTCAAAAAGCGTCTCGCTAAGTCTTATTGCAGCGTGCGTCCTCGAAGCAGCAAGACCCCCAACCCGAACGCAAGCACCAGATCTATCCCAAAACAAAATGACCCCCACCAGTCAGGCGCGGGGCTGGCTTGAAGTCGATCAACGGTAATGTCGAAAATCCCATGTGCGAAAAGTGCTGCTGCCAAGATCCAGGCAGATGTCCGCGCACCGATTATGGACGCTATCAGAAACCCAACAGCAATCACGGTGTGTAGGATAATATCAGTTACATCGCCGCTCTGGATGGCGAAGACCACGTAAAAGGCTGCAATCGCGACAATAGTGGCCGCTCAAGTCCCGCGCTGACGCACAACCCCGCCAAGCGCCATGATGGACAAAGTCCCCCCTCCCAGAACGACGCCGATAGCAAAGGCGGTAATGTTTAGCACGATTGTGCCTCAGTTTGGCAAAAAGGCCACGCCACCAAACTGCACAACACCTCTAGTTTTAAGCCAACCTCATGACCATACGCCATCAACGCCCCTTCACAAGCCAACCTGAAAAAAGATTTCCCCCGCACCGGCCTCTCCACCAAATGCAACGACGTCATACCGTGCGGTCGGATCATTTCCCATTCCTGGCGACCCGAAGGGCATACCCGGCACGGAAATTCCAGCGACGTTCGGACGCTGTTCCAAAAGCTGTTCGATTGCTTCGAATGGCATGTGGCCCTCGACGACATAGCCGTCAATCGTCGCGGTATGGCATGCGATCATATCGTCAGGCACACCATTTTCGGCTTTCACGCTCATGATGTTATCCACGTCCGTGACCTCAATGTCGTATCCTTCTTCCCGCGCCAGCGCGATCCACGCACCGCAACACCCGCAGGTGGGGTCCTTCATGACATGCATCGTTCCTGCCTCAGCCATCTGGCCGTGGTTCTCTGCGTGAGACATTCCAGGCATCGCCAATCCAGCGAAACCAACCGCCAAGGCGGCAAAAGGTCCAGCGACGAGATTAATTCTCGATAAGATCATAAAACGTTCCTTTTTTTCCTACGGACTTACAGCACCAAGTCGAACGCCATCCGGCGACGATCGACGCTCCACGACTGATCATTCTTGCTGTCAACATAGTGACATGCAGGCCACTCGCAAGTCCAGCTTGGGAAGGTTTTCAAGGCGATGTGACGCAGTGCCCTCAATGGGCTGCGGTGCCAAGAGCCATCAACAAATGGTGTTCACGATGATGATCTTGACTCGCCATCAGCCCGAAAAATCCCAAACCTCTGATCTGTGCCGTTACCGAGGGGTCGTCACTCGTTACGATCAATTCCACTTCATCTGACCGCGGTACAACTTGAACGATATTTCTGGTGAAATCCGGGGAGGTTTCTTTAGATCGATCTCTCGACGACGGCACACCGTTGACCCTACCTAAATCGACGGTCGGAACCCTTGTGGCCGATGCGTCTTTGTTCGCGGAACGATATCATTGTGACGGCCTCGTCACAGCGAGATCAACTGTCTCGGTACTGCCTCGATCTCACGTCCTGAAGACACTGCAATCTGACGCCAGAATGGCAATACGCCTTTTTGAGAACCATGCCTCAGACGTTCAAAGACTGAAATCACACATCGAAATAATGCGTCGTCGACGTGTTTCTGAACGACTGAATGTCTGGATAGAGCTTTATGGCGAACCCGCGAAAGAAGGCTGGAGCACCGTTGCCGCGCAAATTGGCGTCTCTCCAGCTGCACTCTATCGTGAGCAGGCGCAGCGAAAACGCCTCACTTAACGAAAAAAGGGGAACCCTATTACCACGGCTCCCCTTTCGGTTCAGGTCGTCTCCCCCGCGCGTGCCAATTACGCAACCAGCGACAGCCCCGCGCCTGCGTCCTGCGGCTGCACATCGCTGTCAATGAACGGGATGATCGAGACTGTCTGCCCGCCGCGCTGTTCCTCGTTCTGCACGGCGTTGACGCGCAGGTCGCCATCGGGCGTGTTGATCTGCAGCGAAAGGTAGTCATTGCCCGTGCGGCGGCTTTTCGCCATCGGGGCCGAGCCGACACGGATCGGCGTGCCACGGGGCGAGCTGACCTCGATGCGGTAATCGGGGTGGGTTTCCTCGGTCTTGGAGCTGTTTTCGATCAACATGAACTCCAGATCGAACATCATGTTGGCGGTGTAGCCGGTGAAGGCGTTGTCGGCATCCATCGCGGTCGGTCAGGCCGATGCAGCTGCCGTTCGGCACATAGGTGATGAGGTACTGACCGAGCCAATCTTTGTGGACAACGTAGCCCGTATTGGCCCAATGCACGGTCTGCCCGGCATCGACGGCGGCCTTGATGTCTTCGAGTGTCATGATCGCCTCCCTGCCTATTCTGCTGCCACCCGGGCCGATACTGTCCGGCGTCCGTTCCCGTTCCAACGATCCGTGCCAGAATATCCACCGTGTCGATCCCGTCCCCATGCGGCAGGAACACCCGCAACTAGAAGGCGATGATCTTGGCGAGGCAACCGAGGGCCTTGAGGCCATCAATCATGCCCCGATCCACACCACCCAGCTCGAGGCGCATCTCACCTGCGACCCGGCGATGGGTCAGGCTCAGGCCCCGGCCCAGATCGACAGGCGCGGTGGTGCCAAGGGCGGCGGTCAGCAGGTAGAGCTTGGTCGTGGTGGTTTTTGGCAGGGATGCCGCCTCGGAATCCCAAAGCCGTGCGAACTCGGGCCTTCCGATCTCTTCCCAGGCCGAGGACTCGAAGCGCATCTCCCCCAGATAGCTCGACCCGTTTGGCCGCACCGCCTTGCGCATCAGCGTCACGCTATCCTCGTCATACATCTGCATGGCCCGCGCCGAGATGAGCGCCGCACGCACCGAGGCGCAGTTGACCATCGGCAGCTTGTCGGGGTTGCGCGACATTCCCAGCACATGCACCGGATCCGTCACTTCCAGCCCGATGATCCGCGTCACGGCGCTGGATTTCAGGCAGGTCCAGAAATCCTCTGTGGAAACCTGTTCGATCCTTTCGCCACGCAGGGTTTCGACCCCAAGATCGAGCGTACCTGCCGCCCGCGCCCGCTCGGTCTGATCGGCCCGTGACCTCGGCTACAGCCTCATCACCAAAAGCCCAGAGGATCTGATCGAGCGCCGAGGGGATCGGGGCCAGCGCCATCAACTTCATCATGGCCGCATCACGCAGGGCGAGCGCCTCGCGCGAGACAACGAGCGCACCGGTCTCATCCCGCAAGGGTTCCACCACCATGTTGCCGTCGATCTCCACGAGCTTTTGAGCATGGATCGGGAAGGCCTGTTCGAGATAGCCGAGAACACAATCGCGCGGCGTCAAGGCACCCTCGACCAGTTCATCCTCGGGGTCCATTGTCTCAAGCCGCCGTTTCAGCAAGCTCTCACCCGTCGACCCCACCTGAATGACGCAAGCCTTGTCCGCCGTGAGGTCATCTTCGATGGCGCGGATGATGGTCGGGGCCTTCATGCCCATCAGGAGATGGTTGAAGAAGCTGCTTGGTGCTCTCGAAGCGAGATTTGGCCGAGGCGCGTGCAGCCGAGGCATTGGTCTCCCCCGAGGCGTCGTTGACGCCGGTCGCGGTCAAAGCGGCTTCAGATTGTGGTGGATCATGCGGAAGGCGCCCACATAGGCGTCGTAGATCTCGATCTGGGCCGGGGTGAGCGCGTGTTCCAGCACGTCATACTCCACGCCATCAAAGCTGACGGCACGCGCCGTGTAGAGGCCAAACGTCTTTAGATCGCGCGCAACCACCTCCATGGCGGCGACACCGCCCGCCTCCATCGCTGAAACGAGGCTCTCGCGGCTTGGGAAGGGGTATTCGGGGCCCCTGCCCGCAGAGCCCCAGCCGCGCCGCATAGGCGAGGTTGTGCACGCTCGTCGCCCCCGTGGCCGAGATGTAGAAGACGCCGGCGCGGGGTGCTGCCAGTTGCAGCCGCAGGCCAGCAAGGCCCTGCTGGGAGGGCTTGACCCCCTGCCCTGCTCGGATCCGGCCGCGTTCTGCATGGCATGGGCCTCATCAAAAGCGAGGACACCTTCAAAGTCTTCGCCCATCGGGACGGGCTGGTCCGGTTTCCATTTGGAAAGCGGCATGAAAGCCACCAGCCGCCCACCGGGCGCGAGGCGCTTTGCGGCCGCGATGAGGTGCTTGGCGGCGATGTGCTTGTCGCGGGATCGATCGACCGAGGAGGCGAAAGGCGGATTCATCACCACGACGTCAGGTAGAACCGGCGTCCGCAGCAGATCATCCATATGTTCGCCGTCATGGCCCGTCACCGTAGGCCGCGCGCAAAAGACTCTGGCGAAAGGGATCGATCTCGTTGAACAGAAGTGTGGCACCAGCCCGTGCCGCGAACGCAGCCAGAGCACCAAAGCCAGCCGAGGGCTCCAGAACGGTTCCGCGCCGTCCCCACGCAGCAACACTCGGATGGCCGCGGCCTGTATCAGGTCGTACGCCATCCGCCAGTCCCAGGCACCGCCGGCATCGCTGCCGTTGAACGTCTCGCGCATGATGCGCAGGCGTGGGAATAAGTTGAAGCACCAATACCCTGCCGCGCTGCGCGCTCTCGGGACATTGATGCTGCTTCATCTTCTTCGTATTCCCAAAACGCCGAATTGCCGCAGTTCTGCACGATCGCGAAGGCGAGCTGTGGCCCGCCATCACGGTCCGCATGGTCAGCAGGAAGTTGTTCACGCCCTGATAGGGCTCACCGCCCACACGCAGCGGGCGAGAATTACCACCTGCGGTCCATGGCTTGCGCCACGGCAGAACACCGCGCTCGATGAGGCGGATGATTTCGTTTGTGATGGCCTCGGAGGCATCGCATTTGGGCATGCGGGATCGTGCCATGGTTGGCGTCCCCCGTGCGACCGCAAGAGTGGCCAAGGGAAAGCGTTCAATCGGCGCGAAGGTTGAAATGGTGGTCCAACCAAGATTGAGGAAAGTCCCACCCTCTCCGCAGATCACATGCGCGTGTGACAATGCTGCCGCGCGCCTGAGATAGCCGAGATCACGCAGAACGGTCTCGCGCTCAAGCCGTTGTCCCTGCCCCGTCTGGCCGGCTTGGCGTGGTTGCTCGTCTCGCCACAAAGAGGCAGCGGTCGCGCGCAGCACACGCAAGACACCTGTTTGCATGGGAATGCCCTTCATTAGGAAAGACAGACCGGAATCCGGCCCGGACCCGTCCGAGGCACCCCAAAGGCGCTCATCCGTCAGTCACAAAACCCGAAGAACCCTTTCACTTTCTGGGGCCGCAAAAATTCTCAGTGCCAGCACGCCGATTTCACTCCACAAATAAGTTTTCATCTTAATATCCTGTTTTTACACGATATTTACCGAGTTAAGGATAGATTCGAATGGAAATTGGATCTAACTGACAGTAAACCGCCACAAAGAGCGGTATTTTTCCAAAGCGGTCACTTATTGAGCGCAGTCTGTGTCCTTTTGAGGCAAAGAAAACACTGGCTGGAAATGCTCAGGACGCTCACCTCGACCCTGCAGCTGGGTTTAACGGTTCTGTCTAAAAAAATCAGCGGCTCTTTGCCTAATCAGCGCACCCCCAGTCCGTCTCCCCTGACGTGAAACAGGCGATTACCAATGCTGATCGACGTTTGAGATTCTTCGTCGCGCGCGCAAACCCCAGCCCACTTCAAACGGATCGATTTCACACATAAAAAGTTTCGACCTTTGCCCACGCCCCGCAAAGGGCGTGGTCAATGGCGCACAAACGTCTGTGGAAGACCAAGCCATTACAGCACGCCCAAACCGATCATTGTTTGAGCAGGTCGAGCCCAACCACAGGTGGGTGACGTGAGACTCTCACTTTCAAAAAGGCGGACTTGAGACGTCTCCAGATAGTCTTCAGAGCGGTGTGAGCAAAAAGGGACCACAGCAATGTCGCAGCTGATTTAAGTCTTAGTTGTCCCGTTATTCTAAGTCGTCACTGCACCCATGTCACACCTTGGGCAGCACCATCGGTCAATTGAAACGGATGAAGCAGACCAGCAACCAGAGGATGCAATTCGGAAACCAGCACTGGTCAGAGTTCACAACTGTGAACTTTTAGAAAAACGGATTGCTAGCAGAGAGTTCACAGCTGTGAACTATTTATGCAGCATTGCGTTTCATCAATGCCATTATCATGGGACTACAAGAGAACTCTCCTATGGCAGCTTTGGCCGACAACGATCTCAAATAGCCACCAGGGGAATGGATTTCGTCGAAGCGTTCAAGCATAGCGACAATGACGACTGCGGCTTCCTCAGGTCCCATATGCTGTTTGGCGTCGTCCCATGCCGAAGGGGAAATACCCATCATGGGGCGCACGATATCTGCAACTCGGACCAGATCATGCCAATGGCGTATCGGAGCGTCAGTATATGTCAGATACTCGGCGCATGCTTCCGTAACCAGACCAAGCGGAATTCTTGGAAGGTTGCGATCCAACGCTTGTACGTAGTCTGTCTCTTGATCCGTTGTTTCGACACTAGACGCTGCATTCGTCTCTGGGTCACGCCCTTTTGCCTTCGCTTTTTCTAAGCGTAGTTCAAGATCATGAGAGTCTATATTTGAATTCTGATGGTGCTGTTCATTTTGGACAGCACTGGTGCTCATATCTACTGTTTCTGGACCATCAAATACATTGCGTGCTGCATCCAACATCATTTGAAGCTGTCCTTCAATCTTCCGTAATTCCTCAAAGTCGAGTTTACGGCGCAGATCACGGGCTGTCAGGACTGCCATATCCGACGCCTGGTCCCAGAGGGGCAGGTCGGGGCGCACAGAACGGCCATAGTCCACCAGACCCGCCAGATCGCGCCGCATGAGGCTGACAGTGGTCCTGAGGCGCTTGTAGCGGTCCTCTGCGGCTCTGACGGCCTCTGCGGCCTCACAAACCTCTTGGAAGCGGTGGGCGAGGGGGGACAGGTCGAAGCCGAAGGCGACCTTTTCGTCGCCGTAGCGGCGCGCATAGCGTTTACCGTTCGGGCTGTCGCGGCGCACAACGAAGCCGGTTTGGACCAGATTGGCCAAATGGCGCCGCATGGTCGAGCACGGCATGCCGTTCAGACGTTCGCAGATGGCCTTGTTTGACGGATGCACCACAAGTTGGCTGTCATTGGCCCCGAGAATCGTTGCTTGATGAAAGCTGACGAGCGCCTGAAGGACGCTTAAATCGCGGTCCGAGAGGCCAAAGGCGATGCGGGCGGCGGAAAGTTCGCGCAGGGCCTCCCATTTGTTGACGCCTTCGGGTGGGGGTGCCTGTCGGGCTGTCGCCTGATGTTTCAGGATCGCAGCATTGATCGGTCGCCGGAATGGCGTGACGGGGGTGTAGTCCATATATCATTCACGAAGACAAAGATTTTCTGGTCCGCGAATCACTAAAGACTTGCGAAAAACGGTGATCGAGACTAACTTGAAAGTGCTAAGAACAAGTCTGGGTCTCGTGGAGCGGTCGCTTTGCGGGACCTTTTCTTTGGCTTTATCGTGCCTCCTGTTTTTTGGTTCTGCTCTGGCCTTATCTTCCTAACGCTGTTGCCAGCGGTCGTGAAGTTCTTTAATAAAATCAATGGCTTGTATTTCAACCCAATCTGCGAAGTCACCTTTTTCAAGCTCAATCGACAAACCCTTGGCAGTACGTTTCATCGTGCCACCGCCGGGCAGGTTCACCTTTGAATGTCGGGTCGAAGAGGGGGCCTTGGCGCGTTTGGCAGGTTTGCCTGTGACCTTCGAGACGGCATCCCAAACAGCCTCGAACGCCTGAACCGATGGATCATCAGCCACCGCCGCCTCATCAACGACCGCGCTTATCTGCGCCGCGTCATGGGCCTCATGCGCGATGCGGATGTAGGTTTCGGTCTGCAAGCCGTTGTCCGCGATGGCGCGGCCCAGTGCCTCCCACCGGGGACGGCCGATGCCATGGGCGGCGCCGATGGCGCGGACCAGATCCGGGCCGACCATATCCACGATGGCGATGGCCATAGAAACCGACGATTTGGTCACGGTCAGAACCTCGGCCACCTGGGATTGATTGCCGAAGCCCGAAGACACGAGGTCTTGGGCGAAAATCGCCTTTTCAATGAAGGACAGATCGCGGCGGGCCATGTTTTCTGAAATTTGGGCACGCAGGGCGCTGTCATCGTCCATGCTCGCCACGAGCGCACGAACTTTGGTGACTTTGTCAGAGCCGCGGATCGCCTCAAGCCTGCGCCGCCCATAGACCAGAAGATAACGGTCCGAGTCCTCAGGATGACGGCGCACGAGGATCGGCACGGTTTGGCCGTTCGCCTCGATCGCGTCACGCAGATCCAGAACATCCGCAGGATCGAGCCGGTCTGCCATACGGTCATCGACGATGCTGGAGGGATCAAGTTCCCAGACATGGTGGGAGTCGACCGCATCGCGGGCGGAGCGCAAAGCGCGGTTGGATGTCATCATCGGGGTCGCCGCGCGCGATTTCGGGGCAGGGGCGGGACCACCTGTTGCTGCAAGATTGTCGAGCATCGACATCCGCTTTTTCTTGCTGCTGGTCATGAGCGCCCCCATGTTTTCTGAATGAGGTCTGCGACCTCGTCATTGAGTGCATTCAGGCTTTCGAGGGCGCGATCGTAGGTGGAGCGGGTGAAGGCGCTGCGTTCGACCTCGTAAAGCGTCTGTTTCGTCAGGCCTGCATCGGAAATCGCTGTGGATTTGAGCATGGGCGAATTGAGGACCGCGTCGCCGTACATGGTGCGCAGAAAGGCCACGATCCGGTTTTGCGGCGCATCCTGCGGTTCATAGCGGGTGAGCGCGTAACGCATCCAATCGTGGGACATGTCCGCGCCGGATTCCGCGATCACGTCCATCAGATCGGCGGTCATGCGCAAGAATTGCGACATCGACATCACGTCAAGCATTTCGGGGTGGATCGTGACCAGCACGCCTGTTGCGGCCGAAAGCGCCGACATCGTGAGGAACCCCAGCTGTGGCGGGCAGTCGATGACAACCACGTCATAGTCGGCGTCAACCTGCGCAAGAGCCTCTTTCACGCGGAAAAAGAACAGCCCGGCGTTGCCCTGTGACAGGGCGCGCGGGGTTTCGTGCTCGAATTCCATCAGCTCAAGATTGCCGGGGATCAGGTCGAGGTTGGGGATATAGGTTTGGCGGATGACGTCGCGGATCGGGACAGGGTCGTCGTAGCGGATCGCGTCATAGAGCGTGCCGCCATCATCCAGATCGAATTCGGGCTGGACGCCATGCAGGGCCGTGAAAGAGGCCTGCGGATCGAGGTCAATGCCAAGCACGCGGTAGCCCTTCAGGGCCAGCCGTTGGGCAAGGTGGGCGGACGTTGTTGTCTTGCCGGAGCCACCCTTGAAGTTCATCACGCCGATGACCTGCAAATGGTCACTATCCCTGCGGCCGGGGATGTAATCACCGGGTTTGCGGGCGGTTTTTTCCAACAAGACGCGCAGGGCCTGGATGTCGTGGGCGGAATAGAGGCGGCGGTTGCCGGCGGTGAGTTCGGGGGAGGGGCCCTTGCCGTCCAGATTGAGCTTACGGAGGTAGGAATCGTTGACACCGAGAAGGGCTGCTGCCTCTCCGGAGGTGAATTTGCGCATTTCCTTCTTCGCATCGGGCGGAAAGAGGCTTTCGCGTTGGGAATGCAGCTGTCCTGCCAACCATTCGGAGTGTTGACGGATGACCGTATTCAGGTCTTGGTGTGTGAAGGTCTTGTTCATCTGCCCTCTCATCCTGTATCCGCATCTTTGGCGTGTTCACGGTAAATGACGTTTTTAGCCTCGTTTCCGTGACTATTGTCGAAAAGGGCAGATTCGCGCAAGAGTTTTCCACATGTGGTGGGGAATTGTGCCTGAGCCACAAGGGCAATCGGAACGATGCTGTGTGCGAAAGCGTCTCGGAAAGCACCGCGACGAGGGCCGCGGTGCTGGTGTTTGGCGTCCGATTTTCTCGCGTCAGATCTTCGCGCGACGCAGCCGGAGCGCGTTGAGAACCACGGAAATGGACGAGGCGCTCATTGCGAAGGCTGCGAACATCGGGCTGATGAGAATACCGAAGAACGGGTACAGCAGACCCGCTGCGACCGGCACGCCAGAGGCATTATAGATCAGTGCGAAGAACAGGTTCTGGCGGATGTTGCGCATCGTGGCGCGGGCCAGGCGGCGGGCGCGCACGATACCGTCAAGATCACCTTTGACGAGGGTGATCCCCGCGCTTTCAATCGCAACATCGGCGCCGGTGCCCATGGCAATGCCCACATCCGCCTGTGCGAGGGCAGGGGCATCGTTGACGCCGTCACCGGCCATGGCGACCTTGGCCCCGCCTTCTTGCAGGTCGCGCACGATTCTAGCCTTGTCTTCGGGCAGGACATCGGCGCGGACCTCGTCGATGCCGAGGCGGTCGGCCACGGCCTTGGCGGTACGTTCGTTGTCGCCGGTGGCCATGATGATGCGGAACCCCAGATCGTGCAGCGCCTTGAGCGCAGCAGGCGTCGTGTCCTTGATCGGGTCGGACACGGCGACAAGACCAACAAGCGCATGTTCGACAACGATGAACATCACCGTTTCGCCTTCGTCACGGCGGATGTTGGCCACGTCGCTCAAAGATCCGGTTTCAAGGCCCAGATCCTCAACCAGCTTGCGGTTTCCGAGGGCTACGGATTTCCCATCGACCGTGCCGCGAACGCCTTTGCCGGTCACGGCCTCGAAGTCAGTGGCGTTGACCATATCCACACCACGCTCTTCAGCGCCGCGCACGATGGCTTCGGCCAATGGGTGTTCCGAACCACGCTCTAGCGAGGCGGCAAGGCGCAAAACCTCTGCCTCGTTGTGACCGTCTTCGGGTAGGACCGCGACGAGGCGCGGTTTGCCCATGGTCAGCGTTCCCGTCTTGTCGACGATCAGCGTGTCGACTTTCTCAAACCGCTCAAGCGCCTCGGCGTTTTTGATCAGCACGCCGGCCTGCGCGCCACGACCGGTTGCCGTCATGATCGACATCGGCGTTGCAAGGCCAAGCGCGCAAGGGCAGGCAATAATCAGCACCGCGACGGCGGCAATCAAGGCATATGAGAGGGCAGGGGCAGGACCCCAAACGGCCCAAGCGACAAAGGCCAGAATGGCAATTACGATCACCGCAGGCACGAAGTAGCCCGCAACCATATCCGCGTATTTCTGGATCGGCGCGCGGGACCGTTGCGCGTTGGAGACCATTTCGACAATCTGGCTGAGCATCGTATCCGAGCCGACGCGCGTGGCTTCGACGATGAGCGATCCGGTGCCGTTAATCGTAGCGCCGGTAACTGCGTCGCCTTCAACCTTTTCAACGGGAATGGGTTCGCCGGTAATCATGCTTTCGTCGATAGAGGAGCGACCTTCGGCGACGACACCATCGACCGGCACCTTGTCGCCAGGGCGCACGCGCAAACGGTCACCTACGACCACATCTTCGAGCGCGATTTCTTCTTCGCTGCCATCCTCGCGGATAACGCGTGCGGATTTTGCCGCCATGTCCAGAAGGGCGCGGATCGCCTTTCCGGTGCCTTCGCGGGCGCGCAATTCCATCACCTGACCGAGAAGGACAAGTGTGACGATCACGGCCGCGGCCTCGAAATAGACACCTACGTGGCCTTGTTCATCACGGAAACCATCGGGGAAGATATCCGGCACAAGAACGGCAACAACGCTGAACACCCACGCGGCCATGACCCCCATCGCAATGAGTGAAAACATGTTGAGGTTCATCGTGCGGAACGAATTCCAGCCGCGGACAAGGAACGGCCAGCCGCACCACCACACAACGGGCGTGCCGAGTATCAGTTCAATCCAGAGCGTACCGCGTTCTCCGAATATGTCCCTGACGCCGGGAAAACCGATGAAAGGCCCCATGGTGAAGACCAGAAGCGGGATCGACAAAATCGTTCCGACCCAGAAACGACGGGTGAAATCGACCAGTTCAGGGTTCGGGCCGTCTTCGACCATGGCAGCACTTTCCAGTTCCAGCCCCATGCCGCAGATCGGGCAGGAGCCGGGATGGGTCTGGCGGACCTCGGCGTGCATCGGGCAAGTGTAGACTGCCCCCTCGTGGTCTGGCGGAACGGTATCGTATTTGCCGTCAGATTCAGCAGGACCGGCACCGTGGCCGTGCGCATGGTCATGCGACGCTGAGGCCTCGTCCTGCGGGACAAGGTGCATCCCGCATTTCGGACAATCGCCAGGCTGGTCGGACACGACCTCGGGGTGCATTGGGCAAGTGTAAACTGCCCCCTCGTGGTCTGCCGGAACGGTATCGTATTTGCCGTCAGATTCAGCAGGACCGGCACCGTGGCCGTGTGCATGGTCATGCGACGCTGACGCCTCGTCCTGCGGGACAAGGTGCATCCCGCATTTCGGACAATCGCCTGGCTGGTCGGACACGACCTCGGGGTGCATCGGACAGGTGTAGACTTGATGTTCCGGTGATGCGGTTGAATGGTCCATGTTGGAAGCCTTTTCTTGGTCAGATGAATTTGGACAAGCGACCGGATTTTCGTTTTTTGCTGACAAGGGCCGCGATCAGGGACAGCCCCGATACAGCGCCTAGGATTGCGATTGTCCAAAGGATGGATTCAGAATTTCCGGTCATCGCGACAGCCCCCATATGCGCCAGAAAAAGGCTCGCGGGGATGATGCCGGCCAATGTCGCAAGGGCAAAACGCCACGTTTGTATTGCGCTGAGACCCGCGGCATAGCTGATCAGGTCGAAGGACAGAAACGGTAGGAGGCGGCTGGCGAAGACAATGAATGTCAACATGTTCTGAGAGCCCAGGAGAGCCCAACGGGAGGTATCGCCAAAGTACCGCTCGACGAAAGGATGACCCAGTTTGCGGGCCAGCGCGAAAGCGATCAACGCGCCGAGTTCGGCCCCGATCACGACAAGTGCCGCGCCGGCCCAATGGCCATAGGCCGCACCAGCGGCCAGCGCGATCGGCGCGGAGGGCAGGGGGCTTGCCACGATCGCGATGGCCATGAGAGCGACAACCACGATCGGACCAAAGACGCCAGCAGCGTCGATCCAAGCCTCAAGATCGGCGCGGGTCGGCAATGTCAGGCCCAAATTGAGCATATCCGGTCGCGCGAGAACGACGAGGCCCCCGATGAGGGCGATCAAAGCTGCAAGACGAAGCATCTTGCCTAGCCCAAGAGGGCTAACAGAAGCGCCGAGACCAACAGTGCGACACCAAAAGCGGCATGGGGTGCGGGTTGCCGCAACACCACTACTGCGGCTTTGGGGGCGGTAGATTCTGGTTGACGGGTCTGTTCAGGGGCGTGCCGCTGTGTTGAATAAACGTGTCTTAATTTACCGTCTTGGGATCTCATATTTATAGTGCCTTCTAAGCTCGTCATGGATGCGATTATAACGCTCAGGTAGGGGTTCCACTGGCTGGAAGGTCAAGTCGCTTAAGTGTCACAATTACATTTTGAGACAAAGCGGTTCTGGTTCATGGGTCTTTGGGGTTCGTAATATCAGGGTCAGCTATCGTCATTTTGACGATTGTAGGTAAAATGCTATGTTAATCAATGCATTGTAGTGAAGTCTGATTAGGAGACGAAATGACACTTTTGACGCGCCGAACGGCTGTATTGACTGGGATCGCTGCCGCGACACAGCCAAGCCTTAGTTTTGCTCACCCCTTTGTCCTGCCGGATCGGTTTCTTCCTCAGCTTGTGAACACCTATCGGCCCGACTGGATCGCCGGATCGGTGCATGTCGTCCCCGATGACTTTTTCCTCTACTTCATGTTGGAAGACGGCATGGCAATCCGATATGGCGTAGGTGTCGGTCGGGATGATTTGTATGAGGCGGGCACGTTCAATGTTGCGCGCAAGGCCGAGTGGCCGCGGTGGCGTCCCACGAATGCGATGATCCGCCGCGAGCCGGAAAAGTACGCACGCTTTGCCGATGGCGTACCGGGTGGTCCTGACAATCCACTCGGCGCGCGCGCGTTGTATCTGTACGATGATGACGGGCGCGATACATATTTGCGCATCCATGGAACAAACGAGCCACGGACGATCGGATTTGCCGTATCAAACGGGTGTGCGCGTTTGACCAATGAACATGTGATTGATCTTTACGAAAGGGTGCAAGTTGGGGTCAAAGCGCATCTGTATCCAAAAAACCGCGTCGAGTTGAATGATGCCAACGTCGTCTGTCAGGGATTTTCTGATCAATGTATCACCATCGTGTAACTGAGGCCTTGGCCCGCGTATCAGTCCGACTCTGATATGAGCGACCTGCCCAACATCCTGATTGTAGACGATCACCCCGAAATTCGGCAGTCTGTTGCACGTTACCTGGTGCGTAATGAAATGCAGGTGGCTACTGCAGAAAACACAATCGAAATGGACAGCGCTCTTGCGTCGTCTCGTTTTGATTTGATCGTTCTGGACGTGATGATGCCGGGAGAGGATGGCCTGTCGGCGTGTAAACGGTTGCGTGAACAAAACGATGTTCCAATCCTGATGCTAACCGCAAAAGATCAGGACGAGGATCTTTTGAAAGGCTTCGACGCGGGCGCTGACGACTACATATCTAAGCCGTTCAATCCGCCGGAACTGCTTGCCCGAATCCATGCGATATTGCGCCGTGCGGCAAAATCCGAAAACGCCGACCGTGGGCTTGATGGACACAAGGTCAGTTTCGGAGATTTGATTTACGATGTAGACGCGAGGATCATTACGCGGGGCGATGGACGCATGGAAATTTTGACATCGGGCGAAGCGCAACTGCTGCGAATTTTGATAGAGAATGCGCGGGATGTCCTTAGCCGTGATGATTTGTTGATGCGGACGATGGGGCGAACGGCCGGTCCGTTTGATCGGACCATCGACAATATGGTCAGCAGACTGCGCAAGAAAATTGAACCCGACGTACTTAGGCCGCGCATCATTTCTACCATCCGCAATGGAGGGTATTCTCTGACGAGTGATGTGCAAATTCTGTGATGCGGGTTTCAAGGTGGCGACTGCAAACGCAGCTTGTCGTTCTGGTAGTCTTTGCGTTTCTGTCGGGGCAGCTTTTGAGTATCTGGCTGCTGACGGACGAAAGGTCGCTTGCGATTCAGGCCGCATTGGGCGCTGGGGCCGCTGGCAGGGCGGCCAATGTCGCAAAGCTGCTTGAGGATGCTCCACCCAACCTTCGAGAGCAGATCGTGCAGGCCGCAAACTCCCCGCTTGTCAGATTTGATATAGCCAGAGAGGCCAGCGTCAGTGAGGGAGAGCACCACGAAGATGCTGTCGTAAGCGCGAGGGTGCGCGCCCTTATGGGTGACAATTTCAGCCGTGCGATCCGCGTCGAGGTGCACGAGATCAGTCAGGAACTTCTTCCCGTCCCAAACCTGACGCCGGATATGGCGGAGCTTCATGCACAGATGATGCGCGGGACGGTTTCGACGATCGAACTGGAAATGTCGATCGCCTTGTCCGGTGGGGATTGGCTTAACGTCGGCACCCGGTTTGAACGACCACCCTGGCAAGTTTCTGGTGCGTCACTCACCTCGTTCATCATATCGGGCGGATTGATTGTTGTCGTTCTTCTTTGGTTTGTCATCGCCAAGCTGACACGCCCCTTGAGCGCCTTGACGCGTGCGACCGAAACATTGGGACGGGGCGGAGATATCGATGATTTGCCGAAATCCGGACCGTTCGAAGTGCAGCGGCTGACACAATCCTTCAACACCATGCAGGGTCGGTTGAGCCGGTTCGTGTCCGACCGAACTTTGATGCTGGCCGCTCTCGCTCATGATCTAAGATCGCCGCTGACGGCGCTGCGCGTGCAGTCAGAAATGGTCGACGATGAAGAAACACACGCTGCATTGGGACGGTCTATTGCCGAAATGTCGGACATGATTGACGCGACATTGGCCTATGCGAGTGGCGTGGGCGAGAATGAGACGGTACACGAAGTGTCCCTACGCGAGCTGGTGGCCCGCAGCGCGGAACATAGCGATGCGGCACTGTCCGATGCCGACGATGTTACAGTTCTCGTGCGCCCTGTCGCAATGGGACGGGCGCTGAGAAATCTGATCGAGAACGGTGTCAGATATGGGGATCGGGTGAGCATCGATTGGGAGAAAAATTCTACCGAAGTGGTCATTTCAGTCCGCGACGAGGGCCCAGGCATTCCTGAGGCAAAACTTGATCAGGTTTTTGAACCCTATGTCAGGCTGGAAGATAGCCGATCCCGAAAAACGGGTGGAACAGGGCTGGGTCTGTCGATCACTCGGAGTGTCGTTTTGCTTCACGGGGGTCAGCTGACTTTGCGAAATCTGCCCGAGGGCGGACTTGAGGCACGCATTTCGCTGCCGCTGTGAACAGGTGCTTTTTTGCAGCGATCATCTGCCGTTATTTCCGCGGGTTACATTTTGATACATCACATGGATGACCAGCGATGCTAGACCGCCAGAAAGAATTATACGAGGTATCGAGATGGTGCAGAAGAATGTGAAATGGACGCGTAGGGCGACCTTGATCGGTGGCGGCAGTTTTCTGGCCGCACCCGCAATCGTGAGTGCACAAGACCTGCAAAATGGATCACCGGAGCGCAATGTCGCGTCCTTCGCGCCGCACGATTGGCGGGATCATTTCGACAGCTTGGGCCGCGGGATCATCATCTCGGACACGATCACCCGTGCTTTGCAGCACTGGACAGCAGATGGCGAGATGCGAATTTATCCGACGTCCGTCCCGATGACGGATGAGTTGACGCGTCGCGGTTATACGACTGTGATTGAAAAACGCGAAAACCCGACCTGGCGGCCGACCCCGTCGATGCTGGAACGAAACCCCGATTGGCCCCGGGTTGTCCCCGGTGGCGACCCAATCAATCCGCTTGGAACGCGGGCGCTGTACCTGTCGTGGACCTATTACCGCATCCACGGAACACAGGACACGCGCAAGATTGGCCGCCGGTCGTCGAATGGATGCATCGGGCTTTACAATGAACAGATCGAAGAGGTCTATGACCGGACTCCGGTTGGAACACAGGTGAAATTAATCTGATGGACAGATCAGGAATATTGATTGGCCTGTTCTTCGTGGTCGGGCTCGGCTATGTTGGATACCAGACTTTCGCGGCACCCAATCCGGCTGGTCATTCGATGACTCCACCGGACCTGAGCGACATCGAAGCTGGCGCGCCAATCGCAAACGTGTCAGTGCCCGAAACCTTTTCCGAAGCGGCATTGGTGGGTCAGAACATTTTCAACCTGAAGTGCGCGGTATGCCACGGAGAGAACGCGGCGGGCCAGAATGGTGTCGCACCGCCCTTAGTGCACGTAACATACGAGCCGAACCATCATTCGGACATGGCGTTTGTGCTTGCTGCTCGAAACGGGGTCCGTGCGCACCATTGGGACTTTGGGAATATGCCAGCCATCGAGGGTTTGACCGAGGGCGACGTCAAATTGGTCGCGACCTACGTGCGGGAGCTTCAGCGCGAGAACGGGATCTTCTGAGCGTGGTCCGCCCATTTTCATTCCTGAATACGTTTTTGGTCGTGCTGATGCTATCTGTAATAGCATCCGTCGTTCCGAGCGAAACACAGGCGCATGTGGCCGTGCATGAAGTTGCTGAAACGGTGCCGCATCTGGATGTTGATGAGCCAGAACCGCATTGCCACGGCGAGATCGAATGTGTCGTGACCCTTTTCCCTGCCACTTTTGAGACATGGACGGCGATGTCTTATTCTCCTTCGGCCCATATCGTCGTGAGAGATACCCAACCTGTTGGGGCAGCGCTGCAACAAGATCCTCCGGTTCCAATAGCGTCCTGACCTTCGGTTAGGAAATCTAGGAAAATTGGAGAAATGAAATGAACTCGAAAATGAAAACGATGACGGTCGGATTTGCCCTTGCGGGGGGTCTGATCAGCAGTATCGCGCTTGCGCACACTGGCGCGACGGGTGTGGTCAAGGAACGGATGGACGGCATGGTGGCCTTGCGCGACGGTGTGCGCGACGTCACGCCGATGATGCGGGGCCAAACCGACTATGACGCGGATGCGGTCGCAGCGTTCGCACAGATCGTGCAAGAGCATGCCGGCGAGGCGATGACGGAACTCTTTCCTGAAGGATCAGGCGGCGGTGTGTCCAAAGCACAAGACGCGGTCTGGACCGATTGGGAAGAGTTTGAGGCCCTTGCCATGCGGCTTGAGCTACTGGGTGAGGCTTTGGAATTGGCATCTGTCAACGGTTTGGGCAGCGCCGAGGGCGGTGACGCATCTGCAACGGATATGATGGGTACGGGATCTACGATGACGACCGACACCGGCATGGGTGCCATGATGGGCACTGCCGCACCTGAAGTCATGGATCTGACCACGCTGGCGGCCTTGCCCGTTGATGACCTGTTCTCACAGGTCGGTCAGTCCTGTTTAGCGTGCCACACAAAGTATCGCGCGGAAGGAAACTGATATGCGGCGCCTTTGGAAGGGCGCAGGTGCGATCGCCGCTGCGGCGGCGGTCGGCCTTGGCGCAGTCTATGCGTGGCCGATTGGAACACCTCCCCCTGATACTCTTGCATCGCTGGACGGCAATGTCGGCAACGGGGCCTATTTGGCGCGTGCGGCCGGCTGTATCGCCTGTCACACCAACGCCGAAGGCGGCGCGCCGCTGGCGGGGGGTGTTCCCCTCGAGACGCCGTTCGGGACGCTGTATTCACCGAACCTGACGACGGATCCGGAGTACGGTATCGGAGATTGGTCCATCGAGGATTTTGCCGTGGCGGTACGCCAGGGCATTTCGCCGGAGGGTGAGCCCTATTACCCTGCCTTCACCTACCCGTTTTACGCGGACCTGTCGGATCAAGATATCGCGGACCTTTGGGCCGCATTTCAGACTGTTCCGCCAAACGAAACCCCGTCCATTGTGGCGGATATGACATTTCCGTTCGATCAACGGGCTGCTCTGAAAGTGTGGCGGGCGCTGTACCAGTACGACCCCCTGACCGAGCCGGTGGAAGGCCAATCAGACGAGTGGAACCGCGGAAAATGGCTGGTGGAAGGAGTGACGCATTGCGCTGCCTGTCATACGACCCGAAATATACTGGGCGGCCGTATGATCGAGACTGCAAAGTTTGCTGGGTCCGACATGTTGCCGGGGGGCGGTAATGCACCGCCCATTGACACCGCGTCGCTGGTGGACGGAGGCTGGGATGTAGAAAGCCTTGCCTATGCCTTGAAAACCGGAAGCACTCCGGAAGGCGACGCATTCGGAAACGCCATGGGCGAAGTCGTCCTTTACGGCACTCAGTACCTGACTGCGGACGATCTAACTGCGATGGCTTCTTATTTGATGGATCAACCAGAATGACCAAATTGGAACAGACAAAACTTACGCGCCGCGGCCTGATGGCCGGGGCGCTGGCAGGGGCGGGCCTGACGGCGTTGCCCGTGTTCGGGCAATCCGTTGCGTCACCCCCTATGGATCTGCGCGCGCAGGTCGCGATGAAACGTCTGTTGCCCGAACAATACGGGATGACAGAGGTTTGGGGGTATAACGGCGGCACACCGGCGGGCGAAATCCGTGTGGCGCAAGGGGCGCGCGTTCAGCGCCGCTTGGTCAACGAACTGCCGCAGTCCACGTCGATCCACTGGCACGGCATCCGCATTGATAATGCCATGGACGGGGTGAGCGGGCTGACACAGGATGCGGTTGAGACTGGCGCGAGTTTTGACTACGACTTTGTCGCGCCTGATGCGGGGACTTATTGGTATCACGCTCATAACCGGTCGATGGAACAGGTGGCCCGGGGTCTTTATGGACCGCTGATTGTCGAAGAAGCAGATGCGCTTGATATCGACCGCGAAGAAATTTTCATGTTCGATGACTGGTTGGTCGATCCGGCGACGGGACAGATTAAGGATGACTTCGGGGCGGCCCATGACCTGAGCCATGGCGGCCGGTCCGGCAACTACATCGTCACCAACGGAACCTTCGGGTTAACCAAACAGGTCAAGCAGAACGAAAGGCTGCGATTGCGGCTGATCAACACGGCGAATGCCCGCATTTTCCAATTGCAGTTTACCGGTCTTGCCGGATGGATCGTTGCGCTTGACGGTATGCCGCTGGCAACGCCGGAACCGCTTTCGGCAACGCTTTTGCTGGGGCCGGCGCAACGTGCGGATGTCATCGTCGATGTCACCGCCGATGAAGGTGGGGCCGCGGGTATTCTGGCGATGCTCGATCAGCAACCCCAGCCTCAGGTCCTTTTTGACGTCACCGGTCGGGCATCCACAAACCGGCGGCCCGAGGCAGGGGCCCTGCCGCCCAACGATCATACGATGGTGTCATTGGAGCAGACGAGACGGATCGAGCTGAAGATGGAAGGCGGTGCCATGGGTGGCCTTCGCTCGGCGATGTTGGGCGATCAAAACATGGGATTCCGGGAGCTGGCCAACGCCGGACAGTTCTGGGCCTTTAATGGTGCGATCGGCCGCATGGAAGATCCACCGCTTGCAAAGCTGGAGCGTGGCGAGCAGGTCCGGCTTACGATCGCCAACGAGACCTCGTTTCCGCACGCGATGCACCTTCACGGCGTGCACTTTCACGAGGTGTCCGAAGACGGCAGCCTCGGGCCATTGCGCGACACGACCCTTCTGGCCGCCGGCCGGAGCCGTGACATTGCCTTTGTCGCGGACAATCCCGGGGATTGGCTGTTTCATTGTCACATGCTGGGCCATGCCGCATCGGGAATGATGACCCGGTTTGAGGTGACCTGATGAACAAGGTGGTCGTGTCGGGAATTGTCGGTGCGCTGGTCATCGGCGGCGCCGCAGCCTTTTGGATGTTGGGCGATGACATGGCGGTCGAGGGCGCGATCGTGGCGTCAGCCGACATCGATCTGGTTGCCGGAGAGGCCATTTATGCGCAAAGCTGTGCAGCTTGCCATGGGGCCAATCTGGAGGGTCAGGCAGACTGGCGATCACCGGGGCCGGATGGACGTATGCCCGCGCCGCCGCACGATGAAACAGGTCACACCTGGCACCATTCTGACGAGGTCCTGTTCGCCTATACCAAGTTGGGTGGGGTGGAAATGATGGCCCAGCGGGGAATGGAATTCGACAGCGGGATGCCAGGCTTCGAGGGGCAACTGACCGATCAGGAGATCTGGAATGTCCTGGCCTATATCAAATCGACTTGGCCTGAAGACATTCGAGCGCGACAAGCGCAAAATAATCAATGAAACCCATTTCAAAGGATAGCCACATGAAGACTCTTATCACTTGCGCACTTTTGGCGACGACGGCTTTGCCGGGGATGACGGCAGCGGATGAACTGACCGAAGAACAGATCAAAGAACTGGTTTATGAGGCCATTCGCGAGAACCCCGGTATCATTATGGAAGCCGTCGCCATTTTGGAACGCAGCCAGCAACAAGCCCAGGAAAACGCAGTGGCGAAGGTTCTGAACGAGGAACGCGATCGCCTTGAACAGGACCCCAACGCGATCGTTTTGGGCAACCCTGATGGGGACGTTACGGTCGTCGAATTCTTTGATTACAATTGCCCCTACTGTCGGCGGGTGATGCCGGAGGTCTATACCCTCGTGGAGCAGGATCCGAACGTCCGGCTGGTCTATCGCGAATGGCCCATCTTGGGGGAAGGGAGCGATTTTGCAGCGCGGGCCGCTTTGGCATCCCGCAATCAGGGCCTTTATGAGGAATTTCACATTGCGATGATGGCCATGGAAGATCGGGCCGAGGAGGCTTCGGTTCTTCGGATTGCGCGCGAGGTCGGGTTGGATATCGAACAGTTGCGGCAGGATATGGATGCCCCTGAGATTGATGAACATATCGCCACATCCATGGATTTGACCCGCGCCCTTGGTTTCAGCGGGACGCCATCGTTTGTGATTGGGGATGCGTTGATCCCCGGATACGTCGAAGCGCAGGTTCTGATTGATGAAGTCGACAAGACGCGCGCGCAAGCGAACTGATCTGCTGTCTTGCTAACGCGGCGGGACTTTCTGGGCAGCATCGCGGCTGTCGGGGTGGGCGGTGTTATGCGGCCTGCCTCGGCTGGATCGGTGGCGCACAGGCTGCGCCCCGAGGCCCTGTCTGTGACCATCGGTGAGACGACGCAAACCATGCTCGGCTTCAACGGAAGCTGGCCGGGTCCGGAACTGCGCGTGGGGCAGGGGGACGACGTATCCGTGCAGGTGGACAACCGGCTGGACGAAGGCACCCTGGTCCACTGGCACGGGCTGCGTCTGCCCAACCGGATGGACGGGGTGAATGTGCTTACCCAAGAGGTTATTCCGCCCGGCCGGACATTTGATTACCGGTTCGCTGCCAAGGATGCGGGCACGTTTTGGTATCATTCGCACTATATCGCCTTCGATCAGGTCAGCCGAGGATTGTTCGGGCCCCTGATCGTGGAAGAGGCCGCACCACCGGACGTAGACCTTGATCTGACGGTACAGCTGTTCGAACTGCTGGTGGACAACGCGGGGCAATATCAAGAGGACTTTCCCGCCGATCAATTCACTGGGGCCGGACGCATGGGCAATGTTGTGCGGGCGCTGATGCCCGCACGCAGTGTGCAGCAGGGCGCACGCCTTCGGCTGCGCCTGATCAACCCGTCAATTGACCGTGTGTATCGGGTGCAGATTGGCGGTGTGGACGGTCACATCGTGGCCTTGGATGGAATGCCGCTGTTGGCACCGCGTGCCGTGGGCGAGATCGTTTTGGCCCCCGGTCAACGGTGCGACGTGATCGGGGACGTAACGGGGGACGTCGTGCTGTTTGATGGCGGCAACAGGATTGGTCAGGTTTCGGTGAATGGCGCACGCGCACGCCGCAACATACCATTGCCAACGCTGAGGCCGAATACAATGCCACGGCCATCATCGCAGCCGATCCAAGCGACGTTGACCTTGCAGGGCGGGGCAGGGGGCGGTGGTCACGGCGGGTTCGGCACCTGGGCGCTGAACGATGTGTCCGGTCTGCCACGCAGCCCTCTGGTAGATGTACGCCGTGGCACAAGCGTGCGACTGCGGATTGAAAACGCGACGGGGTTCGACCACGTGATGCATCTGCACGGACATCATTTTTGGGAGCTTGACCCAACAACGGATGCCGTCGGGGACTACCGAGACGGCACGTTTATCCGCGCAGGCGACACGCGGGACATTCTGTGCGTGCTTGATAATCCCGGCAACTGGATGCTGCATTGCCACATGCTGAGCCATCAGGCCGATGGCATGGGCACGTGGCTGCGGGTGCGTTAGGATTTATTTTCAGGTGAGGTCGGACGGCAACGCCTCAAGGGCGTCTTCCACTGAGACGATGGGGAACCCCCCTGCGATCCAACCTGGCCCGCGCGACGATCCCATCATGCCTTCGGACACATCGATGATACCGCCATAGCCCGCGTCCAACATTCCCGTCAAAACGGCGTTTGACCGCCCGCCCACGGCACAAATGACCGCAACGGGGCGATCCTCTGCGCGGGTCTTGGCGGCCAGCAGGCGCTGAAGAAACCGCGGTTCATGCAGGCTGATGGGCCATGCCCCTTCGGCCACGCCGGTTTGCATCCATTCTTCACGGGATCTGACATCCACGAGGCGGATACGGTCCTCGACCAAAGCCTGATAGGCTTCGGCCGCTGACCAGATTGTGTCAGATTGGGCGCGCAGGGGTAGGGCAGTGACGAGGCCCAAGGCAACACCACCCGACAGGACCAGACGCCGCGAAGGGAGAAGAACATCAACCATCGCTGTCGTCACCATCCATGCCGTCCATGCCGTCCATATCGCCGTCCATGCCGTCCATGCCGTCCATGTCGCCGCCCATGCCGCCCATGCCGTCCATGCTCATGCCACCACCCATGTGATCCATTGCAGACATATTGTCCAAGGCGGCCTGCAATTCATCGAGGTTTACATCACCGCTTCCGTCGGCGTCGAGGCTCTGGAACCGGTCGACCATCATATCGCGCAAGGCCTGGCTGTCCCATACTGCATATTCATTCATGTCCAGCATTCCGTCCCCGTTGGAATCGAAATCTGCCAATGCGCTGTCCACATCATTGCCATCGAACAGGGCGCTGATCTGACCGTTCATTGCCATCTGGGTCATCATCGACATATGCATTTGCATCATGGACTGCATCATCGCCATATGATCGCCACCCATGCCGGACATACCACCCATACCGGACATGCCATCCATACCGGACATACCGCCCCCCTCAACGAAGGGTGTTTCGCCGTTATCTCCGTTATTGTGATGGTGGTTTTCGGCAAGGGCGCTGGATCCAGCGGCAATTGCGCCGAAGGACAACAACGAGAGCATCATGGGGCGAATTTTCAAACTGAGCATTTCAAGACCTTCTTTGTTTCTTCGCAAGGATATGAGACCAAACCCAGTGGGAACAATGACAGGTGGCGTTTTGATGCGTCTTGTTTTGTCACAGGGATCGATTACAAATCACGACATGACACTGCTAAACTGTAGGATGGGGGTCTGATACCTGACGGTTGCTATGACATCCGATGGAGTATGCCATGACACCTGAGATCGGCCATTTTGCACTCGCCCTTGCTTTGGCATTGGCGTTGATCCAATCGGTCCTGCCCATTCTAGGCGCGGCGCGCAATGATGCGGTCTGGATGAAAAGCGCGGTTTGGACATCGGTCGGGCAGACCGTCTTTGTCGGGATTGCCTTCGCTGCTTTGATGACCGCCTTCGTGACGAGTGATTTCACGGTCCTCAACGTGATTGAGAATTCACACTCGCTGAAGCCCATGCTGTTCAAAATTTCCGGCACATGGGGCAGCCATGAGGGATCGCTTTTGTTATGGGTGCTGATCCTTGCGGCGTTTGGGGCGCTCGTGGCTTTGCTGGGCAACAACATTGCCGAGGGGACCAAGGCGCGGACGCTGTCCGTGCAGGCTTGGATCAGCGTGGGGTTCCTGTCTTTCATGCTGTTCACGTCGAACCCGTTCGATCGGGTTTTTCCGCCTCCGTTGGACGGGCAAGACCTGAACCCGTTGTTACAAGATGTGGGTTTGGCGCTGCACCCGCCGCTTTTGTATCTTGGCTACGTCGGCTTTTCGATTGTGTTTTCCTTCGCGGTGGCGGCCCTCATTGAGGGGCGTGTTGATGCCGCATGGGCCCGATGGGTACGGCCATGGGCATTGGCGGCTTGGGTCTTTTTGACAGCCGGCATCGCGCTGGGATCGTGGTGGGCCTACTACGAACTGGGCTGGGGCGGTTGGTGGTTCTGGGATCCGGTCGAGAACGTCAGCTTCATGCCATGGCTGATGGGGACGGCTTTGCTGCATTCTGCGATTGTCACTGAAAAGCGCGGCGCGTTCAAAAGCTGGACGATCCTGCTGGCGGTCCTGACGTTTTCGCTGTCACTGCTGGGCACATTCATTGTCCGGTCGGGGCTTTTGACGTCAGTCCATGCCTTTGCGGTCGATCCCGAGCGGGGGCTTTATATCCTTGGGCTTTTGGCGATCTCTATCGGGGGGTCATTCGCGCTTTATGCGTGGCGCGCGCCGTCGATGGAGGGGGGCGGGCTGTTCAAGCCGGTCAGCCGAGAGGCAGGGCTATTGGTGAACAATCTGATCCTTGCCACGGCCACGGGGATTGTCCTGTTCGGCACGCTCTATCCGCTGTTCTACGAGGCGCTGAACGACGGTCAGAAACTGTCCGTGGGTCCGCCATTCTTCAACGCAGGGTTCATTCCCGTGATCCTGCCGCTGGTCTTCATGAGGGGGTTGGGACCGTTCCTATCCTGGAAACGGGCTGACGTGGGCACGGTTGCGGCCCGTCTGAAATGGGTCGCAGTGCTGAGCGTCGGATTTGGCTTGGTGCTGTGGTATCTGGTCCGTGGCGGCCCAATTCTGGGGTATCTGTCGTTGATCCTTGCGGCGTGGCTTCTGTTTGCGACGCTGCGCGAGTGGGCGATGCGTATTCGTTTGTTCGATGAACCTTTCAGGGTCGCCATGCGTCGTGCGCGGAACCTGCCGCGGGCGTCCTGGGGGATGACGATTGCCCATGGCGGACTGGCCATCGCGATCTTCGGGTTCGTCGGATCGAGTGTATGGAAAAGCGAGCAGATCCTTTTTGTCTCGCCGGGGACAGAGATTTCCATTGCGGGCTTCGATGTGACCTTCACCGAGGCCGAGCAGATCCGCGGACCCAACTATGTCGCGGAACGCGGGACCTTGAGTGTCCGTCGCGACGGTGAGGACCTTGGATTCCTCTATCCGGAACGCCGTTACTATCCTGTTGCGGATTCAAGCACGACTGAAAGCTCTATCCGTTCAACCTTTGCGGGTGATCTGTATGCATCGCTGGCACAGCCGGCCTCCGAAGAGGTCGAAGGAGAAAACGTCTGGACTTTGCGCATCTTGTACGAGCCGCTTGTCATGCTGATCTGGATCGGATCGACCCTGTTGGTGCTGGGCGGCACAATATCGTTGACGGACCGAAGGTTGCGCGTGGGCGCGCCACGACGCACAGCGGCCTCGAAACCGGCGCCTCTGCCTGTTCCGGGGGAATAACGCGATGCGCTGGTTGGCCTTTGCCCCCTTGCTGATCGCGGCTGTGATCGGTGGATTCTTTTTGTGGGGCCTTGACCCTGACCGGGATCCAAACGCAATTCCGTCGGTCCTGATTTCCCAACCTGCACCTGCTTTTGATCTTGAAGCAGTTGCAGGGCTGGACATGCCGGGACTGGAGCGTGCGGACCTTGTGGGCAATGAAGGACCGGTGATTGTGAATGTCTTTGCGTCTTGGTGTGTGCCGTGTCGGGCGGAACATGCGGTTCTGACCTCCTTTGTGGAACAAGAAGGGCAGACGCTGTTCGGGATCAACTATAAGGATAAGCCCGAAGACGCGGTGCGCTGGCTGAACGAGCTGGGAAATCCCTATGCGCGGATCGGATCAGATTTGTCGGGACGCGCGGGAATCGAATGGGGAATTTCCGGCGTTCCCGAAACTTTTATCGTCGCACCCGACGGGACCGTTCTTTATCGCTACGTTGGGCCGGTGGTGGGCGACGATGCGGTGCAGACCTTTCGGGCGGCCCTGCGTGACGCCGAGGATTGGCAACCGGAGGTGGGATCATGAGAAGGTTTATTGCAACCTTGTTTGTTGGACTGGCGCTGGCCAGTGCAACCTTCGCCGTCGAACCGGATGAAATCCTGCCGGATCCGGTGATGGAGGAACGTGCCCGCGAGATTTCCAAGAAATTGCGCTGTGTGGTTTGTCAAAATCAGGACATCGACAGTTCCAACGCAGGGGTTGCGCGTGATTTGCGGCTGCTGGTGCGCGAACGTCTGGTCGCGGGCGACAGCAATGCAGAAGTCATCGCCTATGTTCGCGCGCGGTATGGCGATTATGTCTTGATGTCACCGCCGTTGAACGGGGCGACATTCGCGCTCTGGGCGGCGCCGTTTGTGCTGGTTTTACTGTCTGTGGGGGCCTTCGTTATCGTGGTGCGTCGTCGACCTTCGCAACAGCCCGCTGGCCTAGACGAGGTGGAACAGGCGGAGTTGGACGCCTTGCTGGCACCGACCAAACAGGATGGAAACACTTCATGATCTGGATTATTTTCGCGGCGCTGAGTGCGGCAGCTGTGGGGTTCATGCTAATGTCTCTGCGTCCGCAAAAGGCGGCTTTGGGACGGTCCGAGCTGTCACGCGCGATCTTTGAGGATCAGCTTGCCGAAATCGACCGCGACGAAAAGCGGGGTGTGATTTCGGGAGACGAGGCCACAGCCGCCCGAGCGGAGGTATCCCGCAACATCCTCAAGGCATCGCGCATAGGCTCGTCCGGAACGAGACAGATGGACACCACCAGCCGTATGGGAATTCTATTGGCAACCTTGCTGGTTCCCGCAATCACCTTTGGTTACTACGCTGAATTTGGAAACCCCGACATCTCGAGCCTGTCCATCGCGGATCGTGCGGCCGAACGACAGGAACGGGATGAGGTCGTGGCCCTCGCATCGCGGCTGGAGACCGAGTTGCAAGCCCATCCGGAGGGTGGCCCATCCGAGGGGTGGATGTTGCTGGGGCAGACGCGTATGCGACTGGGTGATTACGAGCGCGCGGCAGACGCCTATTCGGTCGTGGCGGAGCGTGACGAGGCTGATTCTGCGGTCTTCTCCATGTTGGCTGAGGCCTTGATTGCGCAGGAACAGGGTGTCGTGACCCCCCGCGCCGATGCGGCGATTGCCCGTGCGCGAGAATTGAGCCCGATGAACCCCGCAGGCACGTTTTATGCCGCGCTGTCGTTGGAACAATCCGGGCAGGGCGGGGCGGCCCATGACCTGCTGATCGAGCGGCTGGACTTGGCAGATGGATACTATCCTTGGATGGACACCTTGATCGCACAGGCGAACCGGATCGGTGCCTCCATCGGGCGTGACCCGATTTCGGTGGCGCAATTTGCCCCAATGGCGACCCAACCCGGCCCCACGCAGGATCAGGTTGCCGCCGCGCAGGACATGTCGGAAGAAGATCGCGCCGCGTTCATCGCCTCAATGGTTGACCGCTTGGCGACACGGTTGGAAGACGAACCGGACGATCTGGATGGGTGGCTCAGGCTTGCGAACGCTTACACCGTTCTGGGCCGACAGGATGAGGCCGTGACCGCATATGAAACGGCTGTAACCCTTGCGGATGCCTTGCCGGACACTGACCCTAGAAAGGTTGCCGCTGAACAGGGGCTGGCATCGCTCAGGGATTGAAGCTGCTGTTGGTCAGTTGGAACAGACGTTCCTGCAGGTTTGACAGTTCCGCCCGCTGGATCGCGTCCATCACCGCTGACGCTGTCAGAACCTCGGGCAGGATGATGCCATTCGGGGCATTCGGGCCGTAGACGGCATTAAAGGGAATACCGTAGCGGTTGTTGTCCTCAAGGAACCGGGCGATGGCCTCGTCCGGTCTTGTCCAATCTGCCTGCAGTGCGACGACGTCCGACCCATTCAGCGCCGTTCTGACAGGATCACGTTCGAGCACAAGAACCTTGTTCGCTTTGCAGGTGACACACCAGTCGGCGGTCACGTCGACAAAAACCACTTGCCCCCGCGACACGGCCCGCGCGATGGCCGCACGTTCAAAGGTCGACCATGCGATCAGATCATCGTCGATGACAATTGGGGCAAGTTCCTGCTGTGGACGCATTTGGATGGTCAGCACAAGCGCAAGAACAACTGTCAGCGTTGCGATAACCGGATGGTTTGCGATGTGGCGACTGCCCTGGAGCAGTGCCAGAAGGACAAGTCCCGCGCCCAGTGTCAAAGCGGTGATGGGCCAGCCTGCGACACCGATCATCACCCACGCGAGCCAGACCACTGTTCCGACCAATAAGGCGCCCACGCCCCATTTGACCCAGATCATCCACCGGCCCGGTTTGGGCAACGCCCGCGCCAGTCTCGGTGAGGCCGCCAAAGCGAGATAGGGGAGCGCAAGGCCAAGACCGAGGGCGGTAAACACGATGACGATGTCCACAGTCCGGCCAGCCAGCGCGAAGGCAACGGCTGTCCCAAGGAACGGAGCCGAACACGGCGTCGCGAGCAGAGCCGCGAAAAAGCCGGTGAAGAAATCACCGAACGACGATGACCCGCCTGCACGATCCATACGGGTCTGAAGCCGAGAGGGCAGCGAAATTTCGAATACGCCAAAGAGATTGCCTGCAAAGAGCAGAAGGATCGTCAGGGCCACCGCCAGAAATGCGGGGTTCTGGAACTGTATGCCCCACCCGATGGAGGCCCCAAGCGCCTTGAGAACAATCAGCACCCCCGCAAGGAGCCACATGAACGTGAGAATGCCGAGCGTTGTCATCAAAAGGCCACGCCGGTGATCTGTCTGGTGTGATGCGTCATTGCGCGTCAAGGACGAAACCTTGATCGCCAGAACCGGCAGCACGCAGGGCATCACATTGAGGACCAGTCCCCCAAGGACCGCGATCAGGGCATACCACAGGATCGTGTCAACGCTGACCCCCGGCACGGCCAGTTCAACCGGAGGGGCAGGGGCGGCACCCACCATGTCCGGCTGGGCCGTGAACACGGCACCACCGCGTTCGACAACTGTCACCGTGAGAGGTGCCCCGGTTTCAACATCGGCATAGTTGATCGGAAATTGCGCCCAGGCCCTGCTGCGATCCTGCGAGAAGCGGATATCGGGTTTTCCGAAGGTGGAGGCGTCGCCCAATTCCGGAAAGATATCGACTGTGTCGAAGGCCCGCGTGGCGGTCACTGCGATTGTCAGCTGCGTGCTGGCCTCATCCATGAAAGCCGTGAAACCCGAGATCTGCGATGGCAGACCGTCGGTCGGAACCGTGGCGAGAGCGTCCGCAATCGTGTCGCTCGCGACAGCATCACGGCTATCCGACAAGGGCAGCGCGACATCGAGGTTCAGCGATTGCGGCACGCAAACGTCCGAGCAGACCAACAGGTCCAACGAAAAATTTGCTTCGGCGGGTACGCCTGCCTCGGTCAATTGGACTTTAAGAGGAAAGACCACGCGGTCTTCGTAGCCGAAGTTCTCGATCCCGAAGGCGACGAATCGTGTCGGGGCGGGCCAGAGGATTTCGACAGCGCCGATGTTGGTGGAACCGCCAATCGTCAGAGCCGGGGGCAAGCCAACTTCACCGGGGGACCGCCAATAGGTTTTCCAGCCCGGTTCAAGATCAACAATGACCGCCGCCGAGAGGGTCTCTGCCCCCTGGATCACACCATCCTGAGCGAAGATCAGTTGTGCCGACACGCTGTCGGTGCGGACAATCTCCGACTGTGCGGCAAAGGCGGCGCCGGCAAATCCAGCCCAAAGGCAAACGGCCAGCATCGCGCGTCGCCAAAGTATCGGCACCCAATTTTTCATGACGATCAATCCGATCCGGTGATGATAAATCCCTGACGTCCATCCTCGCAGGTCAGCGCCTGAACCGACCCCGTGGAGGGACCTGCAAAGTCACAGGATTGCGGCATAACGGCCGACCCTGGACGCTCCACCGCCGCTTTTTCAACCCCATCGAGGGCCTTTTGGCAGGCACAACCGCTCAGCAGCATCAAGGCCATTGCGCGGAGCGGGACAAGCGTCACTGTGTTCGCGTCGCCGGAATGGACGTCGGACTCAGTGGGATGTCCGACAGGTCTTCTTTGGTCTTTTCAGTTTTATCTGATCCGTGGCAGGATTTGCCCATGACCGCAAACATGGCGACATGAACGCCGATGCAAAGCGCAATAGGGACGAACACGCCCAGATTGCCCATCAGACCGGCGATGGTTCCGCCCGCGATAAAGAAGCCCGCGACGGGCAACAACATAATGGCACAACACACTGCCATTCCGGCGTGCATGAGGCCAAAACCCTTTTTGGCCGACGTATTTTCCTGATCGTTCATAGCAAAACCTCATCGTTTCTGGTCGCTATAAACCCGCGCTTGACCTTGCAAAGCAAGATTACATTCGAAGACATTGGGGTCCCCCCTGTAGCCAAGGGAACCTCTAACCACATATTGCAGTCTAGAAATTGTTGCTACTTTGAGAGGATGAATATGAGTGCCCTGACACGCCGCCACTTCATTGCGGGATCGACGTTGCTTTTCTCGGCCCCGATCGCAAGCCCGCTTGCCGCCCGTCCAACGTCAGACAGGTTGATGTGGGATATCTGGGACGAAGACGTGCGCCCCGCCGGCTATGACCCTTTCACTTCGAACCCTTGGGGGCTTGAAGAACGGTTCTTGCCGCGCCGAGTCTTCGCAAATGACGGGTTGACGCCTGGCGATATCCACGTCGATGCTGTCGCGCGGTATCTTTACCACGTCGAGGAAAACGGGACCGCGATGCGCTATGGCGTCGCCATTGCCCGTGGCGATCTATACGAGCCAGGCACCTATACGATGCAACGCAAGACAAAGTGGCCGATCTGGACGCCCACTGCCAACATGATTGCACGTGAGCCCGAAGTATATGAACAGTTTGCCGGTGGTGTGGACGGGGGACCGGAAAACCCATTGGGATCGCGGGCGATTTATCTGTTTGTCGGGAACCGCGACACCTACTTGCGCATTCATGGCACGCCATTCCAGAGGTCTATCGGCGGCCGCGCAAGTTCGGGGTGTGTTCGCATGGTTCAGCAACACGCTATCGACCTGTATGAGAATGTCGAAACTGGAAAGACAGCTTTTCTTTATCCGCCCGAAGACGCGATCGGCGAAGCCTAAGCCGGCTGCGCCTGAGCGGAAATTATGCAAAGCTGTGCGCCTGCTGTGTTTCGAAGCGGCAGGCGCGTGGTTTCCACGACACCGGCATGCATGTAATAGAAGCAGTTGTCTGTTGGATCCATAAAGGCAGTCGACAGATCCTGATAGGTTGCAGCCCTTTCAACGACCTGTAACGGCAGTTGCGGATAGGGGCTCTCCGGTTCCGGCGGTGTAGGGTCGACAACAGCACAGGCTGTCACAACCGTCATAGTCAATAGAGCGGCAGGCATCTTGAGATGGGTCATGGCTGTCCTTTCGAAGGCAATATTTAAATAGACGGTTCTGCCGGATAACCGGCTTTTTCCAAAGCCCGACGCATCGCGTCCTGATCCGCCTTCGTGACGATGTTTACCTGCCTCAGATCAGTATCTGCCTTAACTAAGGCGTCAGCGTCAACCTCATGCGCGGCCTTGGTTATCGTCGAGACACAGTGTCCGCAGCTCATGTTTGGTACGCGAAATAGCATTTTGGCTCCCTAGTGTAAGACTTTGCGGTCACAAAAACCGCTTTTTAAGCAGCTAGAACGATTGGCGTCATTAGGCCAGTGCGCTGCCGATTACATTTCACGACAGAGGCGGCGCTGGCATAGGGGCTGTTCCCGCGTCATAACGTCGGCGTCCGCAACCCGAGGAGCAAAAAAGTGTCTCAGGCGTTCGCATTTTGGCAATGGAATATGCGCTTGCTTTTCGTATTTTGCAGCGTGCTCTTCATCATTCTAGGGGGGACAGCTCGCGCGCATCCTCATGTTTTCGTCGACGGCGGCATCGACTTCATATTTCTGGAAGACGGGCAGCTTGGCAGCATAGTGGTGACGTGGCGCTACGATGCCTTCGAGACACTCTATCTCTTGTCAGACATCGGGATCATCCCGGAGCAGGGTGCGGATTTTACCGATCAAGATCGTGCTTTGGTCGAAGAACGATTGGGAGAGTTTCCGTCCGATTTCGACGGTTCAGCCCATTTGACGGTGATGGGACAGACCGTCTCCCTCGACTGGCCACGCGATCTGACCGCGCGGTTGGTCGGCGACCGCCTCGAAGTTTCGTTTTTCAGGGATCTGACGACGCCTGTCGCGCTTTCGGACACGGGCCTTCAGGCACAGTTCTACGAACGCACCTATTTCTTCGCGTTCAGCTTGACAGATGCGCCGGATTTCATCGGAGACAACGGACGATGCTCCGGCAATATCGACCCCTTTACGCCATCCGATGACACGCAAGACCTGACAGACATGCTGGCTCAACTGAGCCGGGAAGAGACCCCACAGGATGTCAATGTCGGTGCGACTTTCACTGACACGTTGGAGGTGACATGCAACGCCGCATGATCATGACGGGCAGCGGGCTTCTGATCACGGCCGCGCTTTTGTATCTTCAATGGCCGGTCATTCTGGATTGGGCCGTGCAGGCGCAACGGGAATTTCAGAACGCCATGGCCCGCGGACTGCAGGCAGCCCGATCCGGCGATCCCTGGGCGATTATCGCGCTGTGCTCAGCCACCTTTGCTTATGGTTTCGTACATGCCTTAGGTCCGGGTCACGGCAAGATCCTGCTGGGTGGCGCGTCTGTCGCGACAGACTCCACGCACCGACGGATGATCATACTGTCGTTTGCATCGGCGCTGGCGCAGTCCGCTACGGCAATCGCACTCGTTCTGGGTTTCGTCGGCGGTGCGAGCCTATTGTCCGGTTCAGGGGCGGTCGACATGGTGGAAAGCTGGCTTATGCCGCTAAGTTATCTTCTGATCGCAGGCGTTGGTGGTATTCTTGTCCTGAGAGGACTTCGACAGCTGTCTGACCATATGCGCCGCCGCAACGACGCATCATGCTGTGGCCATGCCCATGGTCCAACGGCCGATGATGTCGCGCAAACACGAGGATGGTACGACACAGCGGCCTTGATTATTACGATTGCGATCCGCCCCTGTTCGGGCGCCTTGTTCCTGCTGATCATCGCAGTGCGCCTCGATCTGATCTGGCTCGGTGTTCTTGGCACCATTGCGATGGGATTGGGAACCGCCCTGCTGAATGCGGGTGTCGCGTCCTCGGGTGTTTTTGCGCGGCGGGCCATTCAGACCGGCAATGCGGCGTCTTTGCTGGTCGTTTCCGGATTGCTGCATGTGGTGGCCGGGGGGGTCGTTGTCCTGCTCAGCTCTGCCGTTTTGCTACGATTATTCTGATCGATCACGAAAAAGTCTTGAGCTTCCAGCAACTGGAAGGCCTATATGAGGTCTGAAAGCTGATTCAGGACCATGATATGACCTCTACATCGACGATGACCTTCAACGTAAATGGCATGAGCTGCGCCTCCTGCGTCAGCCGTGTTGAACGCGGATTGAGCGATCTGCCGACCGTCGACACGGTGCAAGTGAATCTTGCGACGGAAACCGCGACGGTTCAGGCGAACGATCCTTCGGCAGCAACAGATGTTGTGCGCACCCTTGAGGATTTGGGATATCCCGCCCGAACGGCCCGTGTGGTGCTGACCGTCGGGTCCATGTCCTGCGCGTCCTGCGTGGGGCGGGTGGATAAGGCGCTGGCGGGTGTTCCCGGGGTGGTTTCGGCCTCCGTCAATCTGGCGGCAGAAACCGCAACGGTCGAGTATGTTGAAGGTGTCGTGACCGTTGATCAGATCGCGCAGGCATCCACCGACATGGGATACCCCGCGACCGTAGCGCAGGAAGATGCGTCGCAGACACGTGCGGACCGAAAGGCAGATGAAGCCAAGGGTTTACGCAGGCTGGTGATCTTTGCAGCCCTTCTGACGCTGCCGGTCTTTATTCTGGAAATGGGCGCGCACCTTATTCCCGCGTTCCATATGGCGATTGAAAACAGCATCGGGATGCAGGTGTCGTGGTACATCCAGTTTGTCCTGACCACGATCGTTCTGTTTGGGCCGGGACGGTATTTCTTTACCAAGGGCTTTCCGGCGCTGTTCAGGGGCGCACCGGATATGAACAGCCTTGTGGCTTTGGGCACAGGGGCCGCCTGGTCCTATTCCGTGATCGCGACATTCCTGCCAAATCTGGTTCCCGATGATATCCGTGCGGTCTATTTCGAAGCTGCCGCTGTCATCGTCGTGCTGATCCTTGTGGGCCGCTGGCTGGAGGCCCGTGCGAAGGGGCAGACCGGCGCGGCCATTCAGGCCCTGTTGGGGTTGCAGGCCCGCACCGCCCGCGTCCTGCGCGACGGCGAGACTGTCGAACTGGACGTTGACCAACTCCGTGTGGGCGACACAATTCTTGTGCGCCCAGGTGAACGCATTCCGGTCGATGGTGAGGTGACCGATGGCACCAGCAATGTCGATGAAAGCATGATCACGGGCGAGCCTGTGCCAGTGGCCAAGACCAGCGGGGCCAGCCTGACCGGCGGCACCGTGAATGGCACGGGCAGCCTGACATTCCGCGCCGCCCGCGTGGGCAGCGACACGACACTGGCGCAGATCATCCGTATGGTTGAGGACGCTCAGGGCGCAAAACTGCCCATTCAGGGGCTGGTGGACCGGATAACACTCTGGTTCGTGCCGGCGGTCATGGTGCTTGCAGCCCTGACCGTTCTGGTCTGGATCGCGATCGGGCCTGATCCTGCGGTGACATTTGCGCTGGTCGCAGGGGTGTCGGTGCTGATCATTGCCTGTCCCTGTGCCATGGGTCTGGCCACGCCGACCTCGATCATGGTCGGCACTGGGCGGGCCGCCGAAATGGGGGTGCTGTTCCGAAAGGGTGACGCGCTGCAGGAACTGGCCGAGGTCAATGTTATCGCCCTCGACAAGACCGGCACGGTGACCGAAGGCGAACCCACTTTGACGGATGTCATCGTCGCAGATGGCATGGATCGCGGCGCCGTGCTGTCCCTGATCGCGGCGGTCGAGGCGCAGTCCGAACACCCCATCGCAGAGGCCATCGTGCGCGGGGCCCGCAGCGAAGGTGTTGCCCAATTGACGGCAACGGATTTCCAGTCGTTTACCGGCTTTGGCGTGTCCGCGCAGGTCGATGGCAAGACGGTGCTGATCGGGGCGGACAGGTTCATGCGGCGCGAGGGTGTGGATATCGCCCCCTTGACCGAGACCGAGAATGACCTTGCCCAGCGTGGCAGGACGGCCTTGTTCGCGGCAGTGGACGGTGCGCTGGCCGCCGTGATCGCAGTCGCCGATCCGGTAAAACCGGCAAGCCGTGCAGCCATTGAAGCCTTGCACAAACGGGGGTTCAAGGTCGCGATGATCACTGGCGACAAACGGCAGACCGCCGAAGCCATTGCCGCGGAAACCGGTATTGATATTGTCATCGCCGAGGTGCTGCCCGACGGTAAGGTCGCGGCACTCGATGATCTGCGGGCAGGGGGGCGCAAGATCGCCTTTGTCGGTGACGGGATCAACGATGCGCCCGCACTGGCCCATGCGGATGTTGGCATTGCGATCGGCACGGGCACGGATGTCGCCATTGAATCTGCTGACGTGGTCCTGATGTCCGGTGACCTGCGCGGGGTTGTTAATGCGGTTGAGGTGTCGAAGCGGACGATGTCCAATATTCGGCAAAACCTGACGTGGGCGTTTGGGTATAACGTGGCGCTCATCCCTGTTGCCGCAGGTGTGCTTTATCCCGCGTTCGGGCTGTTGCTGTCGCCGGTGTTTGCGGCCGGTGCGATGGCCCTGTCGTCTGTGTCTGTCCTGACGAATGCTTTGCGACTGCGGCGTATCACGCCCGCCATGCGCGAAGAGGCACAGCCAGCTGTGCGTGCTGGCACGATCCAAACCCAACCAGCAGAATAGGAGGCCCGTCTCATGAACATCGGCGAAGTGGCAAAGCGATCTGGGCTGCCCCCTAAGACGATCCGCTATTACGAAGATATCGAATTGATCCGACCCAAGCGCCATGACAATGGATACCGAGTTTTTCGTGAAACCGATCTTTACAAGCTGGCGTTCCTGGGCCGCGCCAGAACGCTCGGCTTTTCGATCGAGGACTGCCGCATATTGCTGAGCCTTTACGAGGATGAGACCCGCGAAAGCGCGCAGGTCAAGGCACTGGCGCAGGATCATTTGACCGCAATCAACGACAAGATCAGCCAGCTGCGCGCAATGCGTGAAACCCTGCAGGAGCTGGTTCAATCCTGTCACGGGGACGACCGACCCGATTGCCCGATCCTGAGCGATTTGTCCGGAGAGACTGCCGATCCCGTCTAGAAATCGCCGACAGGTCTGCCTGTCAGTTACAAAGTCATACATCTTTCGCAGCCAATTTTGTCGACACGACGGGGCGGGAATTTTCGCCCTGACCGGCCAGATCGCACAGTTGGCCGGCCCGTATTTTCCAATGGCCTTCATCGCTGGGGCCTTCGTATAAAGCCTAAACGCTTACACCTACATCAAGATCGGCGGCATCGCATTGTTCGGCATCGCAGCTTTGTGGGCGGGCGGGTTTCAATTTGCCGCCGATGGAGGTGAGGCCCAATCCTTCGGGGCAGGTGGTGTTCTATCTGACGGTGCTTTTGGCCGCCGTCGCCACGGCCTCGGGTGTTCTGGCCAGCGTCCTCGCAGTGTTCCGGATGCTGACGATGCTGACAAAGATGGAGATGATCCCACACAGTCATTTCGGCATGTCCGGTTCCATCCGCAGTCATATGCTGGTTTACACGGTCGTGATCGCATCCGTTCTGGCAGTCTTTTTTGATCTGTCGCGTATCGCATCGCTGGGGGCGTTCTTCTATCTCGTGGTGGACATGACCATTCACTGGGGCGTGTGGAAAAACCTCAAGTCTGAGATCGGCGCAAACGGGTTGGTGATCCTGTCGGCGTTCTTTTTTGATGCCGTTGTTCTGATCGCATTCAGCGGCATGAAACTGCAGTCTGACCCGTGGATTGTGGCAATTGCTGCTGTTGCGATTGTGATGGTGTTCATCGCACTGCGCTTTTACCTGGGGCAGTGGATTGCACCGCGCGAGGACGCGGACCAATCCACGCGACAAAACAATACAAAACAGGTCCTAGATTGAGGCTTGAGGCGATGGACGCTGTTGGTGTGATCGTTCACACCTAAACGGATTGTCACGACAAGGGTCTTCCCCATGGCCACATCATCCCATCACGTCGCTTTAGCTGCGTCCGGCGGATCATTTCTGCTTCTGGCCGGAGCCTGGACCTTTCAGGCCATAGGGTACGCCCCCTGCGCCATGTGTATCTGGCAACGCTATCCACAGGCGATTGCGATTGTGGTCGGGGTTTTGGTACTGCTGGGTCTGCGGCATTGGGGTCTGTATTTGCTTGGGGCGGCCGCAACAGCGACCACCGCCGCGATTGGTCTATTTCATACTGGGGTCGAGCGTGATTGGTGGCAGGGTCCGACATCCTGTTCAGGGTCTGGGTTCGATCCGAGTTCACTGTCCGGAGCAGACCTTTTGTCACAGAAGGCCCATCAAACATCGTCATCTGTGACGAAGTGGTCTGGGCATTATTCACCGTGTCCATGGCGAGCTGGAACGCGCTTTTAAGCCTCTTGTTGACTGGAATCTGGATCGCCGCTGTCTTAATGCGTCGTGCTAGATGACTTGTCACACATAAATCCTCCCATCATCTCAAAGGGTGAATACAGAATGCAGCAAACCATCTTCCGAAACGTCTTCTGGCTGACCTTTTTTGCCATCGTCTTGTGGGCGTGGTGGGTGATGTACAGTATGGCGACAGCGCCCATGTCGATGATGCCGAGCGAATTGTTCCGCTTGTTCATCATGTGGGCCATCATGATGGCCGCGATGATGGGGCCGACCTTTGTCCCAACCATGCGCGCCTACGAGGACCTTATTGTATCGGCCAATGGAAGCCGGGCAGGATCCATTGGCGTCGTGATTGGCTTTTTCATCGTCTGGATCGGCTTTGCAGGTCTGATTGCCACTACACAATTCAACCTCATTGAATGGGGTCTTTTGACCTCTATGGGGCAGTCGGTGTCGAAAATCTTCTCTGCCGCTCTCCTGCTTGCCGCGGGACTATACCAGTTTACGGCGCTCAAGGACCGGTGTCTTGCGCATTGCCGATCCCCGATGTTCCAGTTTCTGGCCCATTGGCGGCCCGGCTTTGGCGGCGGCGTCTATATGGGGCTGCACCACGGTGCCTACTGCGTGGCCTGCTGCTGGGGCCTGATGGTCATCGGATTTGTCGGCGGCACGATGGACCTGATTTGGATGGGGGGGGCGACCCTCATGATGACGCTGGAAAAACTGCCTGATGTCGGGCGTTACCTGACAAAACCACTTGGAATCGCGCTGATCACCTGGGGAATTTCTGTACTGGTTCTCTGACCGATTTGCCCCGCCTGTCACACATTCAATGCAGACCTCAAGAGAGGAAATGACCAATGTTGCCACTTTATATTCCGTTTCCGGAGATCGGGACCGAAGCCTTCGGCTTTGACATCGGGGACTTTCGCATCGCTCTGCGGTGGTACGCCTTGGCCTATATCGTCGGCATCCTGCTGGGATGGTGGATGATCCGCAGGGCTTTGGCACGTGCGGACCTGTGGGCGCAAAGCACGCCACCGATGACGACAAAACAACTCGAAGACTTGGTCACCTGGATCATTCTCGGCGTCATTATCGGCGGACGGCTAGGGTTCGTGCTGTTCTATCAACCTGCCTATTATTTCCAGAACCCCACCGAAATCCTGATGGTTTGGCAAGGTGGCATGTCGTTTCATGGCGGTTTCTTTGGCGTTGTCGTTGCCGGTCTGTTGTTTTGTTATCGCAACGGCATACCAATTTTGCCCACCGCCGATCTTCTTGCGTTGGCAACACCGCCCGGCTTGTTCCTTGGCCGGTTATCGAATTTTACCAACAACGAATTATGGGGTCGTCCGACGGATGTGCCATGGGGCGTCGCGTTCCCGGGTGACGCGGCCCAATATTGTGAAGGCGTCGTCGGCATCTGTGCCCGCCATCCCTCGCAGCTCTATGAGGCACTTTTGGAAGGTCTCGTTCTTGGCCTGATCCTGATCATCCTCGCCTGGCGGCGCGGATGGCTACGCACACCAGGCGGTCTGACGGGCGTCTTTCTCGTGGGATATGGCAGTGCTCGATTTCTTGTCGAGTTTTTCAGACAGCCAGACGCGCAGTTTATTACCCCTGACAACCCGATCGGTCATGCAATCCATTGGGGAACAGGGGGGCTGACTATGGGTCAGATCCTGTCCACACCGATGGTCATTGTTGGAATTCTTCTGATCATACTGGCGCGTTCTGGGCGAACCTCTCAGCAGCGGCCCGCAGAGATATGATACAGAAATTCGGACCGCTACATATAAATACAAAACTCCGGTTTGAAACACGGCCGGTTTGACTAAACCAAATAAGAACAACTTTTTGTCGGGGGCTTAACCAATGAACAGACGCTTTTTTATCGCCGGGCTTCCCATGCTCGTTGCATCCTGTTCGGCACCAGAGGTCTGGGCCCCCGATGACGCGATCTCCCGCTACATCCACCGCGAAAAGGGCCCCAAATACCTGACCCTCTACACGATGAAAAACGTCAGTTCGGGCAACGGCGCGCATTCGGCTTTGCTGATCAATGCCAGCCAGCGGGTCATCTTTGACCCCGCTGGATCCTGGGAACAGGAACAAATGCCAGAACGCAATGATGTATTGTACGGGGCGTCTCCACGTTTGGAGGAATACTACGTCAGTTTCCACGCCCGCGAGACTTACTATGTCATTGGTCAAACGGTTCCGGTTTCGGCCGAAGTGGCAGAACAGGCACTGCGTCTGGCCATCGCATCCGGACCGGCGCCGCAAGCCAATTGTTCGCGATTCACATCAAGACTGCTGCGTCAATTGCCCGGCTTTGAGAGCATTGGACAAACCTGGTTCCCCAACAATCTGTCCGATGATTTCGGACAGCTTCCGGGGGTTGAGACGCAAGAATTTCGGGAGGATGATGCGGACGATAAGACCGTCGCGGCGGCGGCTATCGCTGCGGAACTCGCATCCCCATAGGCGTTTGACGTTCTTTTTTCAGATAATCGAGGTTTTCGCGCTCGGCGGGCAGCCTCGGAGTTCACTCTTTCGCAGGAAAATTGGGGCTTGACCCTAAGGCTGCTTTAGGGTGGTGGCGTCTTTGACGACGGTTCCAACCGTGACCGATTGCAAGACGTAAAGAGGAAAACCACTAGACTGACACGACGCCATTTCGTTTCAACGACTGCGGTCCTGTTTTCTGCACCTCTGGCTATTCCGACCGTTGCGAACGCAGCGCCCTCTGCTTTGCAAAAAGCAACGTGGGATGCACAGGTTACACCCGCCAATTATGTGCCCGAAACCTCCAATCCATGGGAATTCAGCCACGCTTTCTTCGAAGACGCGTCGAGGCAAGAGACAATCTGACGTCGGGCGATATCCACGTCGATGCGGTTGCCCGCTATCTTTACCACATCGAAGAGGGCGGAACGGCCATGCGGTATGGGGTCGCGATCGCGCGCGGAAATCTGTACGAGCCCGGCGTCTATACAATCCGACGCAAGGTCGAATGGCCGACTTGGACGCCAACAGCATCCATGATCGAACGCAATCCTGAGTATGCCCAATGGGCGGATGGTATGGATCCTGGCCCAAACAATGCTTTGGGGTCGCGGGCGCTTTATCTCTACACCGGAAACCGCGACACGCTTCTTCGTATCCACGGATCTCCGCACCCGCGCTCTATCGGTGGGCGGGCTAGTTCCAGCTGCGTACGCATGGTCATGGCCCACATCAATGACCTGTATCCGAATGTGGCTATGGGCTTCACCACCTATCTGTACTTTGCAGAAGATAGTGTCGTTTCAAGCAGCTAAATCGACGGCCAAATGACGTCGAGGACGGCAAAGGATGCAACCGCTGACTTTACCGTCCTCGGCACTACGCTGATTGAGCGACACAAATTGCCCGACCATCAAACGTTCTAAGTGGCAGCAACGTCGTCTCAACCGGACCGCGGTGCATATAGCAGTAACATTTGTCTTCTGGCAAAAGCCGGGCGGTGTTCGGGTCTTCCTGAACAACGACAGGTTCGCAAGCCGCAAGGAATATTCCAGTCCCCATCAGCAATCCAAGCCTAGCAATGATCAAGTGGTCCAATCGACTTCGCGTTAAACCTTAGTACTGGTCTACTTTTTGCATCCCAACCGCCATCTTGCAACGCCAGTCGGGCCCAACCCGAAAAAAGCGAAGTCAGTTCACTTAGGGCTTGAAGCTAAAGCGGCTGTAGCAATTACGTTACTCCTGAACATGAATTCGGAGAGTGTCATGACAAACGACAATGCAGGCGATGATCACAGCAAACACGATCATTCCAACCCTGCGCATACCCACGATCATGCGCATGAGGGCGCATGTTGCGGGTCAGATCAGAGCAGTGTCGTGCCGGCGTCGCCGCCACCCGCGAACGGTCGCAGCTTTCAGGTCAACGGTCTGGATTGCGCCGAGGAAGTCTCGATTCTGTCGAAAGTTGTAGGACCCAAGTTGGGTGGTGCCGAACATCTCGCGTTCGATGTCATCAACGGGCGCATGACGGTTCTGGACAGCGCCACGTCCCTATCGGATGCCCAAGTCATGGAATTGGTCGCCAGCACGGGCATGTCGGCACGTCCTTGGGACGCCGAAAACGCGAGTGCGGATCAAGCGGCACATCTTGCCAAACAAAAATGGTTCACAATTGGCAGCGGCGGGTTCTGGGCTGCGGGGTTCGGTTACCACATCATTGAGACGGGTCTGAGCGGCGCGCTGGGGCTGTTTTCGGGCCACGGCGAGTCTGCCATGCCGTTGGTCGAGGTCGTCCTTTTTGGCCTCGCGATCCTATTCGGGGTCTGGTTGGTTGCGCCAAAGGCGTGGTCCTCGGCCCGTCGTCTGTCACCTGATATGAACCTGCTTATGGTCGTTGCCGTTGCGGGCGCGATCGTTCTGGGCGAATATTTCGAGGCCGCCACGGTCGCCTTCTTCTTTTCGCTTTCGCTTTACCTTGAAAGCTGGAGCGTGGGGCGCGCGCGAAATGCGGTGTCCGCTTTGCTTGATTTGGCCCCGCCGACGGCACGTGTCCTGAAAGATGACGGGACAGAGGCCGATGTACCCGCGGCGGAGGTCATGGTCGGCACCCAGTTCATTGTCAGAGGTGGCGACCGCATCCCGTTGGATGGCGAGGTGACCGATGGGGCAGGGGCGGTAGATCAGGCCCCCATCACGGGTGAAAGTGCTTTGGTGCCGAAAGAGGCTGGCGACGATGTCTATGCTGGCACTATCAATGGTGAGGGCACATTGACGGTCCGCGCGACGAAGGCCGCAACAGACACCGTTTTGTCCAAGATCATCCGCATGGTGGGCGACGCCCATTCGCGTAGGGCTGAAGTCGAACAATGGGTGACCAAATTTGCCCGCATTTACACCCCGATCGTCATGTTGCTGGCGATTGCGATCGCGATTTTACCGCCCCTGTTGATGGGTGGGGACTGGAACTATTGGTTCTACAACGCGCTTGTGCTGCTGGTGATTGCCTGCCCCTGTGCGCTTGTCATCTCTACCCCTGTGTCCATCGTCGCGGCGTTGGCTGCGTCCGCGCGGGCCGGGGTACTTATCAAAGGCGGGGCCTATGTCGAAGCGCCTGGGCGCTTAAAGGCTCTGGCATTGGACAAGACCGGCACCATCACGATGGGCGAGCCGGAGGTTGCCGCCGTCTATCCCTTGGGCGACGCCACAGAAGGCAGCCTATTGGCGCTTGCCGCCGCGTTGGAAGCGCGGTCTTCGCACCCGTTGGCGCGCGCCATTTTGGGTCGGGCTGAACTGGACGGGATCGCGGTCAGTGCTGCGGAAGACACCCGAACAGTGCCGGGCCGCGGGCTTGAGGGGCGTATGAACGGGCAGGGGGTCTGGCTTGGATCGGATCGCTTCACCGAGGAAAAGGGTTTTGGCCCATCTATCCCGTCAGATATCCGTGACCGCGTTGAAGGCGCGGGGAACACGCTTGTCGTGGTCGGAGACGAGACCGGTGTGACCGGCCTTCTGGAATTGCGCGACCGGATCCGGCCTGACGCGAAGGGCATCGTCGCCAAGCTCCATGCGCAGGGTGTGGAAAAGATTATCATGCTGACGGGCGACAACGAACGCACGGCGCGGGCTGTCGCGACGGAAGTGGGCATTGACGAAGTGCGCGCAGAGCTTTTGCCGGAGGACAAGGTCACTGCCATCGAAGAGTTGGTGGCAAAATATGATATGGTCGCGATGATCGGTGACGGAGTAAATGATGCCCCAGCCATGGCACGCGCCCATTATGGGATCGCGATGGGAGCGGTTGGGTCAGATGCGGCCATCGAGACGGCCGATATTGCCCTGATGACCGACGATATCGGTAAGGTGCCTTGGCTGATCGGCCATTCGCGCCGTACGATGATGATCATTCGCCAGAACATCGGGATTTCGCTGGCGACAAAGGCGCTATTTGTCGGGCTGACGGCGTTCGGAATGGCGACCATGTGGGGCGCGATTGCAGCGGATGTCGGTGTGTCGTTGGTTGTGGTGGCGAATGCGTTGCGTCTCTTGCGGTCGAAAGATACGCGAAGCACGCCCGACGACAGGGATGGTGTAGGAGAGCAACTGGCATTGGGTGCCCTTGCCCACGGACATTGATTTTGGGAGGGGTCCGCAGTAGGGTCGTGCAAAACAAATCAAAAATTGGGGCAGACCATGAAAGCACTTTCTATCACTCGACGCGGCGCGTTGTTGGGCGGGCTCATGACCTTCCTGTCCGCATGCGCCAGCAAGTTCCGGACCTACGACGGTCCCGAAGTCACCCGCGTGCGGGTCTACAAGGCAGAGCGATTGATCGTCCTTGACGGGGCGACCGAGCCATTGCGGACCTACCCCATGGGCATGGGCTTCGCACCGGTTGGTCACAAGCAGTTCGAGGGCGACGGAAAAACGCCAGAAGGGTCGTATATCATCGACCGCCGCAACCCGAACAGCCAGTTTCACCTTTCAATCGGCATTTCCTACCCGAATGCAGCAGACCGTGCTTTTGCCGCAGCGCAAGGCCGGTCCCCCGGCGGTGACATTTTTATCCACGGCGGCCCCAGACGTGGAATCGATCCGATGAATGTCCGGGATTGGACGGCGGGATGTATCGCCGTCACTGATCGCCAGATCGAAGAGATTTATTCCATGGTGAAGAACGGAACGCCGATCGACATCTATGCCTGATTTGGTTTTGGGCCAGGCACGAAAAAGAGCAGTGCGACACCGCCAACCACGAAGACATCTGCCAGATTGAATGCTGGCCAATGTAGGCTGCCCACATAGAAATCGAGAAAATCGGTGAGCGCGCCAAACCGCAAACGGTCAACGACACTGCCGAGTGCGCCGCCGACGATTGCACCGTAGGCGACGGCCTTGATCCTATTCGTCGCACGAACCAGCATCACCGCCAGACCAGTACAGATGATGCCAGCCAGTGCCGATAGACTCCACCATGGAGCCTGATCGAATAGCCCGAAACTTACCCCTTAATTGCGTCCGAAAACGAGGTCGAAGCCCGGGAAAATCGGATGTCCGGATCCGATCCGTCCCGCGTTATCGACTCTTATCGTCTTGGTTACCTGATCAATCAGCAGGGCCGCGACAAGGGCCAGACTTCCTGTTGTCATCGGTTTTATGGCCTACCCCAGCCACACATCCAGGAACAGCATAATGACAAGACCGACGGCGAGGCCCAGTGTCGCCCTGTTCTGATGTCCGTTTCTGTGGGTTTCAGGAATGATTTCGTGGCTGATAACGTAGAGCATGGCACCAGCTGCAAAAGCCAACCCCCATGGCAAAAGAGGTTCTGAAATCGAGATTATGCCAGCACCAATCACACCACCTATCGGCTCGATCAGTCCCGTCAGTGCCGCGATGCCCCAAGCGCGGAACTTGGAATAGCCTTCACCAAGAAGGGCGACCGCAACGGCGAGACCCTCAGGCGCATTCTGTAAGCCGATACCGATCGCCAAGGGCAGGCCGCCCGCGACGCCTCCCGACCCGAAGCCCACGCCAACAGCCAGACCTTCGGGGAAGTTGTGGATCGTGATCGCAATGATGAACAGCCAGACCCGCCGTAGCGACGCAGATGCAGGGCCTTCGCGACCGGTTTTGAAATGCTCGTGCGGGAGCTTTTCGTTCATCAGCGCGACGGCACCCATACCCAAAAGAATTGCGATGCAAACGATGGCTGCTGGCATCGCTTCGCTTGCGTACATTGGCTCGGCTGCGTCGAGGGCCGGTATGATCAGGGAGAAGAAAGAGGCCGCCAACATGACGCCTGCGGCAAAACCCAGTGACAGGTCTCGCGTGCTTTGAGACGGCAAACGACCGAAAAGAATCGGAACTGCTCCGACCGATGTCATTAGTCCAGCGGCAAGACTGCCCAAAAAGGCGAGGGCGAGAGGGGAGAGCGATTCCATGATATGTCCAGTCTAGTTTTCAGAGTAAGATGTGAAGTCGTCAGTAGATCCATCATCGTTGATCAGAAATACATCATATGCTTCGCGATTGTCATCGGGGCCCACGCACGGTGATCCGTAGGGCATGCAGGGCACCACGAGGCCTACGGCATCATGGCGTTCCGAAAGAAGTCGGCGGATGTCGGCCGCAGGCACGTGACCTTCGATCACGTAACCGTCGACAAATGCGGTATGGAAAGACGTCATGGCTTGCGGCACGCCGCTGTCTATCCTCTGACGAATGAGCAAACCGCCATGCATGTCTTCACCCGTCGGTGCAAAGCCATTGTCTTCCAGATGGTTCATCCAGCCAAGACAACATCCACAGCCATTGGTCTTCATCACTTCGAAAGGAGTATCTTGCGCAAATGCGGGAGCAGCGGTGAACCCGACAGGAGCGAGGGTAAGCGATGTCAGAAAAGATTTCATGGGTCAGAGCCTTTCATTTTCATCTGGCTTACGCTCAGTGGAGAGGGTGGTTACAAGAAGGGTTCTAACATCGCTTTATTGTAAGTTCCCATCGGGATCATGCGTTTCACCAGCGATGACCGCCGCAAGCCGGTCATCAGTGAGAGGGTCAATCGGATTGCCGTCAATATGCACTTCGTAATGCATATTTGGACCGGTCGCTGTTCCGGAAGCCCCAACATTGCCGATGACATCCCCAGCGGAAACGCGTTGTCCAACGGCAAGTCCATCACGATACGCGCTCAGGTGGGTGTAACGGGTCATTGTATCCGCACCGTGGGCGATTTCGACCACTCGGCCGTATCCGCCTCGCCAGCCGACAAAGGATATCTGTCCAAGCGCTGTCGCATGAACCGGTGTTCCCATGGGGGCCGCGAAATCGACACCTGTGTTCATTCTGACGTTGCCGTAGATGGGATGGCGACGTTGCCCGAACACCGAACTGACCCGTGCACCGTCGACAGGTTGTACGAACACCCGCAACAGTTCTCCATTTACATATATCGTCGCTTGCCCTGTTCCATCCTCCGGCCACACCACTTCGTAAAGCGCGTGGCCAAGGTCAAGCGCCGCATACGTTATCTCTGGCTGACCAATCCGCATGTCGTCCAAGCGTGCTTCGCGCCACAAAACCTGCGGTGTTTCACCGCCCTGCAATTCCCGACGAAAATCAACTGTCCCGCCCAGCATCTGGGCCAAATCAACGGCGAAACGCGCCGGGATGTCGGCGTGCAGCCCACCCGAGAGGGTCGTATTGACAGTTAGTGTATGTCCAGGCCGCAGGCGTCGCAGATCGAATTCCGCGCCGATGGCGAGGGCCACCTCGGCACGCAACGCCGCGTTCAGGCCGGCCTCCATCAACAGGCTGTCGAGTGTTCCTCCCGTGGCGACTTTCCCAGACCAGGATGTGAAAAGGTCTTCGGGTGCCAGCGTCAGCACCGGAGCGAAAAGTTGCGGACCGGCGGGAGGCGAAATTGCGCTCCCTTCGGTCAAGGTCAGCGCATCCAAGCCATCCACGGCCGGGGCCTTTACAGGTTCCGGTGCCCATTCCCCAGCCGTCTCAAGTGCCTCCGGAGTGGCCAATCCACCCCATGGGTTCGACACCGCGATGGTCAAGACGGCAATGCCGCCCGTCATGGCAACCGCCATGGCCCAATGTCTGATTTTCATACCGGCTCCTCGCTTGGTATTTCCAAGGCCTGTCTGATCTTTGGAACCGCAAACTCTCGCGGTTCGTGATAGTCGATTGGTCCCGATAATCTGCCCGTTTCATCGAACAGGAAGACGCTTGCGGTGTGGTTCATGGTGTAATCGCCACTGTCGGTCGGGATCTTTTCATATCTCACTCGGAATCCGTCTGCCGCGCGGGCGATCTCATCCCCAGGGCCAGTCCAGCCGCGCACCGAGGGATGAAAATAACTGACGTAATCGGCCATTGCCTCTACGGTGTCACGTTCAGGATCAACGGTGATGAAGATCACATTCATGCCCTCGGCCTCCGGCCCGAAGTCTTCCAGCCAGGCAGAGATGTCGGACAGGGGGGTCGGGCAAACATCCGGGCAATAGGTGAAGCCGAAAAAGACCAGCATCCAGCGACCCGCAAAATCATCCTGGGAGCGCACCATGCCACGATGATCGGTGAGTTCGAACCCAGCTTCAAACGCCGGCGCGTCGACGAAAGTGCGCGTATTGCTTTGGTCGCACCAAATTTAGAACACGGCAAAGGATACCGCTGCCGCGATCGCCAAAAGCCACAGCACTTTTTGAAGGACTGCCAATTTTACCCGCAAGGAACTGTTCTTAGACCTCTTCCTTGCGGGTGGATGAAACTTCTAGCGGCTAGAGGTTCAAGGCCTTTCTGCGGCAGTGCGGCGGGGTGTCACGCTTCAGCAGAAAACCGCCGTGCCTTGCCTTGGTTGCGGCGCATATCTACAGTGACTTTACTTTACAGGAGATAGATATGCTCACCATCGGAACGCTCGGGCGGAAAACAGGAACCAAAGTGCAGACCATCCGATATTACGAGCAAATCGGACTGATGCCGGAGCCCGGCCGGACAGAAGGCGGGCAGCGACGCTATGGCGATGCTGAATTGGATCGTCTGGCCTTCATCCGCCATGCGCGACAGCTCGGCTTTTCATTGGACGCTATTCGGGAACTCCTGGAACTCTCGGACAACCCGGACACATCCTGCGAGGATGCGGATGCCATCGCACGCCGCCAGCTTGAACAGGTTGAGCAACGTATGATCCGTCTCGAAGCGCTGCGCACTGAGCTCAAGCGCATGGTCCATGAATGCAGCGGCGGGAATACGGCTGACTGTCGTGTTCTTGAGGTGTTGCGCGACCATTCGGAGTGCCTCACCAATCATCAGGAGATCGGTGCCTGAGGGCCGGCCCCAATCGCCAATCCACACGCCGCATTGGCCGATTGTTTTGTCATCTGGGCCTGGTGACATCAGGGCGCTGCTGTCTGTCTTGTCGGTGGCGCGACTATTTTTGGGCACCCCGCAGGGTCTGAGCCCGTCTTCTGCTCTGCTTGCTTGGACTATGTCCGTGTCGTGGGAACAGTCACACCAAACGGGCCAAACGAAACTGGAAACGCGAAAATGCGTAAGTGTTTCCTACGCAGCTAGGGGAGCGGCATGCCATTGAGCGCCGCAGCCATCAATGCCGTCTGCGTCTGGCTATTGGCACGGTTGCGCGATCCAGACGTCATATCAGGGCCGCGAATACGTTCAGTTGGAACGACTTTGCGGCCAACCTTGGCATTGTGGTCGCGGGTGGCCTCGTCGCTTGGCTCGGGTCCAACTGGCCCGATCTGGCGGTGGGGGTCGTCGTCGCCTGCATCGCCTTCTGGGGCGGGATAGAGATTTTGCGAAACGCGCACAAAGAACACCACAAAGCAATTCACGACGATCCGGAGCAATTTTTGCTTGAACCTATAGCGACTGTAGAGACTACACCGATCCCATCTTGATTCGAGGACGAGGATATGACGATTGATTCATTGTTAAATGCCACTGCGCTGCTTGATTTTCATGATCCTGCCATACGGTCCCTGATCGCAGGACGCGGCTGGGAAACGATGGCGGAATTCGAAAAGATCGGAGCGGTTTACCATTTCGTTCGCGACGACATCGCCTTTGGGTACAACGGCGCGGACGATATTCCTGCATCCGAGGTGCTTTCGGATGGGTATGGGCAATGCAACACCAAAGGGACGCTATTGATGGCGCTTCTCAGGGCCGTGGGGGTCCGGTGCCGGTTGCATGGCTTCACGATCCACAAGGGGTTGCAACGCGGCGTCGTGCCGGAACTGGTCTTTCCGATTGCGCCCGATGAGATCCTGCATTCATGGGTCGAGGTCGAATACAATGGGTCGTGGGTGAACCTTGAAGGCTTCATTCTGGACAAGACCTTCCTTTCATCCTTGCAGACCTCTTTCCCGACCGCCCAGAGCCTGTGCGGCTATGGCGCCGGAACGGATTGCATCGATGCGCCTGCCGTCGACTGGACCGGCGCGGATACTTACATCCAGAAAACCGGGATCGTACAGGATTTCGGGATCTTCGAGGACCCGGATGCGTTCTACATGGCACACGAACAGTCCTTTGGCCTGGTTCGTGGGGTTCTCTATCGTCATATCATCCGCCATTGGATGAACGCCCGTGTCCGCGCCTTGCGCAGCGGTCGACTCAAACCGAAAAAAACGTCACGCATATCCATCCGGAGACACCAAATGCCGCATGACCATGCCCACATTGATCCTGAGTCCGGCGACAAAAGGGTCGGAATTGCGATCTGGGCCAACGGGCTTCTGACTGTCGCGCAGATCATCGGCGGAATTTTATCCGGCAGCCTCGCCTTGATTGCGGACGCGCTGCACAATTTTTCTGATATGGCTTCGCTTATCATTGCCTTCGCCGCGCGCAAAATCGCGCGCCGTCCGGCCGATGAGCGCATGACCTTCGGGTATGGCCGAGTCGAAATCGTGGCGGCTCTGATCAACTACACGACCCTGATCGTGATCGGCTTTTACCTGATCTACGAGGGCGGTATGCGCATGATCGATCCCCCCGAAGTTATGGGGTGGACGGTTGTCATCCTCGGCGTGATCGCATTGGTGGTCGATACATTGACCGCGATGCTGACCTATTCGATGCAGAAAGGCAGCGTGAACATCCGCGCGCTTTTCCTCCACAACCTTTCGGACGCATTGGCGTCCGTGGCGGTCATTGCCGGCGGGACGCTCATTATCCTTTATGACATGCGATGGGTCGATCCGGCGATTACCATCGGTATTGCGCTCTATATCCTTTATCTGGCCCTCACCGAGATCGGCGGGCCGATCAAAACCCTCATGCTCGGAAGCCCACCGGACATTGACGGCAACGAGGTGGTCGACGCCATTGAAAAGATCAATGGTGTCATCGAAGTCCACCACGTTCACCTTTGGCAAATGCAGGAGCATATAGCGGCGCTGGACTGCCACGTTGTTGTCGACCTGGTGCACTTGGAAAAGGCCGAAGCGATAAAGCAAAATATCAAGTCAATGCTGTCTGATCGTTTCTCCATCGAACATTCCACGCTCGAGTTTGAAGCGCGCGACGATATGCATGACAATGCCGAGGTGTTTGGACATGGCCCATGACGGCGGGTCAGACCATCGTGTTCGTTATCGGCATACTGTCGGGCATGGTTTTGATTTGTGCGCTTATCTGGTCCATCGTTTTCCCAGCAAGCGCATTTGGCCGCCCAGGGATTTCAAGTCCAAAATTCCGACGGTTGCGTGGGGTTTGACGCTTTCCGTCTATACTGCCGCGATAAGCCTCGGGCTTTCGGTGTGGAAAGAGGGAGCCGTACCTTCTTCGTTTCTGTGGGTATCAGGATCAGCCTTTATCTTGGTTGGTAACCTTGTCGCATGGCGGGGCGCATTTGCGATCGGCCTGAAAACGACGAGCGGGGGCAAGGGTGAACTTGTGACTACAGGGCTGTACCGTTACTCACGTAACCCAAAATAGCTGGCTGACATCGCCATTTTCCTAGGCATTGGCCTTTTGTTTTCGTCGATTTGGGTGTGGCCTGTCGTTGTTATCGGCATCGTTGCTTTGGTCCTGGCCCCTGACGCTGAAGAACCATGGCTGCGTGCGCATCATGGGCAGAAATACATCGATTATTGCGCGACGACGGGTCGGTTTTTCTGAAATTTTGACCTCAAAGTATTGTCATTGATTTCCTCTTGAACCTCTAGCTGCTAGACATTTTAGAAAAGGACGCTGATCTGATCACGGCACCAGATTACGTGGTGATCAAAGCAGCCGACGGGTTCACGGATAAAACCACTACCATCAACCAGATGTGGCACACGGACTTTACCTACTTCAAGATCATCGGCTGGGGTTGGTACGATTTGAACACGATCCTGGATGATTGCAGCCGCTACATCATCTCATGGAAGCTTTGTACAACCATGCGGGCCCGTGATGCGTCCGAGACGATTGAGCTCGCTCTGACAGCATCAGGCTGTGACCAAGCAGTTGTTCGACACAAACCGCGCCTGCTCAGTGATAACGGGTCGTGCTACATATCTGGTGATCTGGCCGAATGGCTGGAAGGGCAAAATATGGATCATGTCCGTGGTGCTCCGTTCCATCCACGGACACACGGCAAAATCGAACGTTGGAATCAAACGATGAAGAACCGCGTACTGCTGGAAAACTACTATCTTCCCGGCGATCTCGAACGCCAGATCGGGGCATTCGTCGATTATTACACCAACCAACGTTCCCACGAGAGCCTGAACAACGTCACGCCGGCTGATGTCTACTTCGGCCGCGAAAAAGCCATTCTCAGAGAAAGGAAAAGGGTATTGCCTTGGCATCCGTCACACACGAAACAACGCTGAAAAAACCTGTCTTCACGTCACTTTCAAAAGCCCGATCATCTCGTCGAGCTTGGCAAAAGCCACGAAGGCCGATTTGCCCTGTCTTGCCCGCGGCGGCCCAGTCCGGCGTGACAAACCGATACAATTGACCAGGTTGGATTGCTTAGAAGACTTCCCTATTTCCGTCTCATGTACTTTCTGCGCGCGATCCTAATCTCGGCTTTGGTCCTTGCGACGTCGCTCTCCGGAGCGACGGCGGAAAGTGTTGAACAGGCGTTGGAGCATACCCAATTTGCTGCAGACAGCGGCCATTCAGAAAAAGACCTATGTTGTAAGGCAAATGCCAAGACAGCGGAGGTCTGTCATCATGCCCCTGCTCTTGTTCCAGACCAGCGGCGTGCCAGTATTTTGCACGCCACTGATAGCACGTGGTTCGTCCAGCTCGTTCTGGTTCTGACAGGAATCGAAACTTCTGGCCCTCTCGACCCTCCCCGACCAGCCTAGCTTTGTGACAAGTCCTGCGTCCTTCTCACTCAAGGGCTGCAGCGCACAAAATTCTAAACAGGCGGCGCTTTTTGCGTTAATCCATCGAGAGAGAAATCTGATGAACTCAGAAATAAGAAGGGCGACCAAATCGCCAATGAGATCAAAGGCCATTGGGGATAAAACCTCGGTTTGGTCCGGTTTGGACCGTAACAGGGTCTCGCTCATCAATTCCAGACGACATTAGCCCGCTTGGTAAACGTGGGGCCGATGGTTGGAAGTTTGTCCGGCCTGAAGCACCACTCGCAAATGCGGACGTAAGTTTCCCCAGCTTCATGACGTGATCATGACGGCGTTCTGCCACGAGCCTGGCAGTTCGTTCCGCCCGATCGTCAGAGGCGGCAGACCTGCGGCAATTGCGACCATGACCTCTGCTGGTCCGCTCACGCGGGCCGACAGATAGATGTCGGACGCGAAGTCCTCATCAATCTCAAAAACCAAACCGGCCGGACTCCGTTCGTGCCACCAACACAAAACAAGGAACACATCATGAAAACTACAATCTTTGCAGCCTTCGTCCTGACAACTGTGGCAACAGGCGCATTCGCCCATGCCAAGGCCGAAAATACGACGCCCGCAAACCAAGCGACCGTTGACACCGTAGAGGTGATCGAGATGCGCTTTGACGATCCAATGCGTGTGACCGCGATCAGCTTGACCGGTCCGGACGGCAACGTCGAAGTCCAGCGGGAAACCGGTATGGATGCCGTGACGGAATTCAAGGCAGTTCCGCCTGCTGACCTGGCCGCCGGAGCCTACACGGTAGATTGGCGCGCCTTGTCCCCCGATGGCCACCCGATGCAGGGCAGCTTCAACTTCAACGTCGAGGGCTAAACCATGGAAGGTCTCGCACCAATCGAGCCCTTGGGCCTTCTCGCGATCTTTGCGAAGGCCTCGGGCTATGCCGCCGCGTTGTTGGCGATGGGCGGGCCGTTGTTTCTGGTGTCGTTTCGCAACGCGCCAGAGGCAACGCTCGCGCTTGCCCGGAAAATAGCCATCGTTGCGGCTTTGGTAGGCCTGGCAATACTCGCGGTTCGCTTCGGGATCAGGGCTGCGCGGATATCCGGTATGGGCTTTTCGGGTGCGATTGATCCGATGATGCTTGGGTTCGTCTGGGACTCACCCTTGGGCGATGCCGCGCTGTTGCGTGGCGTTGGTCAGGTACTGGTTCTCGGGCTGATCTTTAAGGGCATGATCGGACTTGGTGCGGGACTCGTCGGGACGCTGCTGATCGCAGCGTCCTACACTTTCGTTGGTCACTCTTTGGGGGATCCGAGATGGCTTCTGGCCAGTCTGCTGACCGTTCACCTTTTGGCGGCGGCGTACTGGGTCGGTGCCTTGGCACCATTGCACCGTGCGGCTGGCAGCCAGACCGGGGCAGACCTGCTACATCGTTTCGGTCTCATCGCAAGCGGCACTGTCGCCCTTCTGGTGATTGTCGGTGTCACCTTTGCATGGATAATGGTTGAATCCCTCTCCGGACTTGTGACCACGGCCTACGGCTGGACCTTGTTGGCTAAAGTTGCCGTTGTCTCGGGGTTGATGGGCCTCGCTGCGTTGAACAAATTGAAATTCGTACCCGCGCTTGCGGCAAATCATCCGGGTGCCACTTTACACCTGAGACGATCAATCAAAGTCGAGATAATCGCGGTCGTCTTGATCCTGCTGATCACCGCCACGCTGACGTCTGTCACCACACCACCTGTGAACCTTTGAGACGAAAACCAAAATGCCACGTCTTTCTCGGCGATCCGTTCTGGTGGGGGCCGCTGCGTTTGGCGGAAGCATGGCCCTTCCCATGCGCGGCATTGCGCAGTCAGCGCCTCAAAACACATTGACCGTCGGCACTCGCACGCTCGACGTGCGCGAGCGTGCTGCAACGGTCTATGGCATTACGAACCAGTCCGGGGAATCCGGGCTGGTTCTGCCTGTCGGCAGCCCATTCGATGTGCGCGTCAGGAATACGATTGCCGAACCGACTGTCGTTCACTGGCACGGCCTGACGCCGCCATTTTCCGATGATGGCAGCAGCGTCTCCCAACCGCCAATTCCAGCGGGCGGAACCCATGATTACCGCTTCGATCTGGAAAGATCCGGCACCAACTGGATGCACTCGCATTTCGGGCTGCAAGAGGCACAGCTTCTGGCGGCACCCCTGATCGTTGAATCTGCAGAGGATGCGACCGCCGACCGGCAGTCTGTTACCATCCTCCTGCACGATTTCAGCTTTACGTCTCCGGAAGAGATTTTTGCGAGGCTTCAGTCCGAAGCAATGGCCGTTGTCGGGTCCGGTATTGCTGCGATGACTATGGGAATGGTTCGCGGCGGCGACGGGAGCATGACCGGAATGGACCACGGCGGCATGAACATGGGCAACATGCAGGGCACGGATGGCGGCGGTATGAACATGGGCGCGATGCCAATGGACCTGAACGATGTCGGTTTCGATGCCTTTCTCGCGAACGACCGTGATCTCTCTGATCCAGAGGTCGTTCAGATCGAAAGGAACGGTCAAGTGAGATTGCGGATTATCAACGCGGGCTCATCGAGCAATTTCTGGATTGATACCGGACGACTGCCTGGGCAACTCGTCGCTGTCGATGGTGTGGATGTCTCACCGATATCCGGTTCTCGTTTTGAAATCACCATGGCGCAGCGACTTGATATCGACGTGTCGATCCCTGCGGGCGGCGGCGCCTATCCGATCCTTGCCCAACTCGAAGGCGGCAAGGAGCGCACCGGCATCATTTTGGCGTCGAACGGGGCACAAATTGACCGCATTTCCGATATGGCCGAGGTAACTGCGCCGCCCGTTCTACTTGACCTCGAACGACAGTTACTTGCGGCAGACGGCTTGGAAACCAGACCAGCCGACGCTGACCTTGCCATTGATTTGACAGGCGACATGAACCGCTACACGTGGGGCATTTCCGGCAAGCCGTTCGAAGAACGGGACCCGATCCAGGTCACTGCCGGTCAGCGGGTTGAAATCACAATGCGCAACCAGACGATGATGTCACATCCTATGCATCTGCACGGCCATCATTTTCAGGTGGTCGGCCTCGGGCGCGCCAGATTGGCTGGCGCGATGCGCGATACCGTTCTGGTGCCGCCAATGGAAAGCGTCACCATTGCATTCGATGCCAATAACCCGGGCGAATGGCCCCTGCACTGCCACAACATGTACCACATGGCAGCGGGCATGATGACGACGGTGGAATACGTCTAGGTCAACCTTTCAACGGACGCGGGCCGCGGTCTTCACCGCGGCCTGCGTCGCAGAACTATTTTTGACCGAGGTGCAGACCCGCAGCGGACATTGAAGTTGATGTCGGGAAAATCACGCCCCGATGCGATATTCTGCGCAAACGATTTGATGGCCGTGGGCTGTTATGAGGCCCTAAAGGAACTCGACGAAAAGATCGGTGATACGATTGCCGTGATGGGCTACGATGATCAGGAAATCGCGCAACACCTGTCACCGGGATTGTCGACCGTCCTGTTGCCCCATCGGGAGATGGGCCAGTGGTGCGTGAAAGAAATCTTGGCGGCTCAGGAAACTGTGCACGCCGAAAGGATGAACTGTCCTGTTGTGTATCGTTCTTCGCACAGGTCCATGTAGGCTTTGTGCCTTTTGACTCTTGTACCGACATTTTTACATAAACTTCATTATGCGTATTTATACTTAGTGCCGCGATAGTATACTTTCGTATGTATGCTAGGCCCTGTCACAGAGGGCCGTCAGCATGCGTCATCTATTCAAGAAGCTCCTCCCCTCGGTCGCAGTCGCTCTGACTGTGACAAGTACGTCGCTCCCGATACCCGCCCGCGCTCAGACATATCCAATCAATTGCGCGATCCTCCTGTGCCTGTCTTCGTCGACTGGCGTGACTACGAAGGGAACTATGGCTTTGAGCAGGTGAACTACTGGTGCCGACAAAGGCAGCGTTGGCATTCATCCGTATTGACCTGAGTGCTCGGAGTTACTCAATCACCGGTCGTTCGCAGCTGTCGATGCCGAGGTCAGCTGAGCGGGATAAAACGGAAGTTTGTTACATCGCACACAATGGGTGCAACACCCCTCACGCCGGACATCCATCACGAACGCGAGCTGGCTATCGCGTCCGGCCTTCGGTTGCAGTCTCATAGAACTAACGACCAGACAGTGCCGGAACCAAGCTTGTCTTATAAGCCTCCAACCGAGCATTGGCGTTGCTGTCGATTAGCATGATGAGGCCTAGAAAGATGACTGCCGTAATAGATGCCGCGCGCCAGCCGGGGCTATTCACGCAAACGACCAACAGAGCGGCAGCAGCAATCATCAGCGGCATAACCTTGAAAACCGCCGTGTCATATTGCGCCATTGTCCGGTCAACGCGCTCGATCTCCGCGGCGACAAAGCCCGCAGCGTCTTCGGCGAAGGCAGTCGCCAAGCCTGCTAAACTTTTCCACGTTCCGTAGAATAGCCCGCCGCCGAGGATCAGCATCAGCACTCCGGCAACGAACATCGGGAGCACGAACGCCATGGCCATGTCGGTTTCTCCCCTCGACCAGGAAAGAAGGCTGGCCACGAGAAACATCACTCCGAAAAGAGCAAATAGGCCGTTTGACAGCAGTTCCGCCCGGGCCCAGTCGGTCGATGTCTCTAGGATGTCCATAGAGTTTTTCCTTTTCGGGGCTGTGTGTCTGAATCGCGGAGTGCGCCCCTAATTTATTCGTTCTGGCACCTGCGCCGCGTTGCTCCATTGCCGGGGTGATTGGCCGTACATCCGCTTGAATTCGCGGCTGAATTGAGAGGCGCTTTGATAGCCCACGTCCCAGGCTGCCTCCGACACGGTCTTTCCTTCCGCGATCTTCATCGCGGCGTGGTTCAGCCGCATGGATTTCACGAATTGTATCGGAGACAGTGTCGTGGCTTCCTTGAACCGTCGATGGAAAACCGCCCGGCTCATGCCGACGTGGTCGGCCATGTCGTCGATGGTGACCTGTTCGTTCAGGTGGGTTGAGAGGTAGTCGATGGTGTGCGCGATTTCATTGCCGACACCAAAAGCCCGTCTTGCGGCGGCCCCAGCCTCGCCCATGAGCACTGCATAACACAACTCGCGCAATCGCCCCTGTCCGAGCACCTCCAGATCAACCGGATGGTCGAGCAAATCGAGAAGCCGCAGCAGTGCCTGGGTGAAACCACCATCCCAGGACGCCAATGCCAAAGCTGATGGCGCGCCATCCCGCGATTGTCTGTTGCCACCAGCGGCGGTCTCGATCTCCATGGTGAGTTCGCGCATCATTCGCGGATTTAATGAGATCATGACGCCGAGCAGTGGATCAGATTCGGACGCCTGTGGCGTGCCGGCCTCGACCGGTAAGGTCATTGGGCACAGCAGGTATTTGTCGCTGCCGTAGACGTGGTGCTCACCGTCCAGAACAGCGACCTTGCTGCCACTGAGAATAGCCACCACCGTGGGCTCGTAGACAGCAGGCACGCAGGGCATGGCCTCGGTCACGCGGAAAAGCTGCACGCCCTTCAGTGCAGTATCGACAAGGCCTGCCTTTGGCAGACGACGCTCGATCAGGGTTTTGATCTGGTCTTTGCTCATGCACATTAGCTGGCAGAGGACTTTCCTCTTTGCAATAGGTTTGAGACGATTGGGCAAGAAATCGAGAGGATATCGCCTGTTTGCCCGCCCAATCCGGTTCTATCTGTGCTTTCAAGAAACAACATCCCTAACCGCCAGTCTGGACTGGCAGGAGACAAAACATGGCAGATACGACATTTGGACCTAAAGGTTGGACACCCGAGCGCCTCGGCGACCAGTCGGGTAAGACCTACATCATCACCGGCGCCAACGCTGGCGCGGGCTTTCAGGCCGCGCGCATCTTGTTGAAGAAGAACGCCAAGGTGGTGATGCTGAACCGCTCGGCCGAGAAATCCGAGGCGGCCATCGCGGAGCTGAAACAGGAAATTGGCGAACAGGCCGATGTGAGCTTCATCCGCATGGACCTGTCCGTTCTGGACAGCGTGCGCAAGGCGGCCGAAGACGTTCTAAAGACGGTCCCTCGGATCGACGCGCTGATCAACAACGCGGCCATCGCGCAGGTGCCGACACGCAAGCTGACCGTCGACGGGTTCGAAAGCCAGCTTGGCACCAACCATTATGGGCATTTTCTGCTGAACGGTCTGCTCTTTGATCGCATCGCGGAAAGTAAGGGCCGGATCGTGGTTGTCGCCAGCCTCGGCTACAATATGGGCCTCAAGACCATCAAGTTTGACGATATGAACTGGGATGAGGGCTACGGCGCGAACACCGCCTATTCCCAGAGCAAGCTGGCGCAGATGATGTTTGCTTACGAGTTGCAAGACCGTTTGGCCGCGGCGGGGCGTAGGGACGTCGAGGTTTTCGTCTGTCATCCCGGCTCATCGGCGACGTCATTGATCACCACGAGCGGAAGCCGCGTCATGCGTTTGATTTTCTGGCTGATGACCAAGACGCCAATGGTGCAGACTGCAGAGCAAGGCTCCTACCCGGAGGTCATGTGTGCCACCGAAGAGGCCCTGACCGAGCAACGCGCCCTTTATGGCCCAACGGGTCGCATGGAAATGGTTGGCCTTGTCGGCAAAGGCACATTGAACGCCCACGCCTACGACAAAGCGGTCATGTCGCGGCTTTGGGATGCATCCGAAGAAGCCGTCGGGTTCGAGTGGAAACTCTGACCAGTTGATTGAAGTCAGCCGCCAGCGCACCCAGTCCGGAGAGCGGGCATTGGTACGCTGTGCAGCATCCGAGAGGTCTGGGCTCAGAGTCCGCGTTCGCCGCATGCGACCCCAATGTCCGGTATGCCGGCGGACGCTATCCATCACATATGAACTGGCGGCTAGCTGAAGAGCCTATCCGCCTTCGCCGCGTCCAATCCGCTTCAAACCATCGAAGTCGATTTCCTGCTTCTGTTCCGCCGTGAGATCCGGCAGGGTTTCCGATACCGGCTGGGCCCCAAGACATTCTACATCACCACATGCGCGCCTGTAGTCCAGCGATACACCCAACCAACGATACTGCACCCATCGGTCCCGATCAGATTGGCGATCGCGACGCCCTCACCTTTATCATCGTTCACTGTTTCCTGACGTCCTGCATTATGGCGCTGAATTTGCGGCATGGTGTCATAAGGCGCTCACTCGCGCCGTGGGCCGCACGTGGTGGATGTTGGCTAACTGCTCTTCATTGAGGTAGCTGATCTCACGCGGGGACATCCAAAGCGGAGCGCCCCAAAATTGCATTGTTTTCAAATCTTGTGGTCCGGCTCCGTGGCGGCTTCGACGATCGCCAGAACCTCCGTTAAATCGAAGCCAAGTGCTCGGGACAATACGATGAACTCGACAACGTCGATCCGTCGCTGGACACTTTCAATGCGCGCCACGAGAGACTGATGACAGTCGAGCCTGTCCGCCAAGTCTTTCTGCCCCAGACCCGCGTGTTTTCGGGACCCGACCAAAGACTGACACAGGGCCAGATGCCCGGTACTCCAGATTGTTTTCTCCACGCGTCACATACCTTTTATGACGTCGCTAGCGGATGAAATCTGTTATCTAGAAAGTAGATATATGAGGGTGTTATCTGCGTCTGGTTTCCAAGGGGTGCAAGTCTGTTGCAGGCCCAGAGGCCCATCACTCCCCCACCAGCTCCAGAAACCGACCGTAGTCCTGACTGACTTCGCGGGCTTCTTCAAAAGCGCGCGCATGCTCCTGCTCGAGGCAGCGAATGTGGTTACGGAAGCACGTTTCCGCGAACTCGTGGAAAGTGGCTATAGCGCTGAAATCCTCTGCCAGGGGTCGGCACACAAGCTGGCCTCTACCGATAAGGGCGGCAGCAAGTAGCCTTCTCCTTTTCTGGTATCTCGCGGGTCCCGCCACCGCGCAGATGGTACTGGTCATGGAGAGCGATGGCTCTCTGACCGTATCCCGCTCCCAGGGCAGCTTTGCCCGCACTTACAATGACGGCATCGGAGAGGGGTCCGCGGCTGATGAGCTGGCGATCCTCGGTGAAGATGAACCAGCTATTGAACCTGACGCGTTGCGTTTTGCAGCACGCGCCCGTCCGGCACCCCTGCCCCGCGCCGATGTTCTGGCGGCCATCGAGGCCACGGCGCTTCGCTACGCCGGGCATCCCGGGCTTCGGCGCACGCAGAGGTGGTCCTAAATTTTAGACCAGTTTGCAGCCGATTTAAGGTGGATCATGGGTTGATTTAGGCTGCTATTCTCATTGGTTGGTGTTTGCTGGCATAGGCCTTGTCAGGGGTCAACAAGCCGTGCGTCGCGTGTGGACGTTCGGAGTT
>NZ_CBFHNH010000017.1:0-61841 GCF_965657175.1 Pseudooctadecabacter sp.
GCCGTTGCCCATAAAGGCACGCGCCAGGGTCACCGGACCCGCGCCGATCACAGCACCCAATGCGCCGCCAATGGCCAGCGACAGCGGCATGCCGTGGACTTTGCCCAGATCGCGCAAGGCTTCCCGTCCGACCCAGTAAAACAGGCCACCGGACACCAAAATCGCCATCCCGAGGCCCACTTGCGTGTTCAAAACCGCCTCGGCTGAGGCGTCTTTACCTGCCAGAAAGTCCACCACCGCAAAGAAGTTCACGGCGGCAAAGCCGGTGGGGACCATCCAGATCAGGCCAAGGATCAGGTTGTTGATGATCGCCATCTTGGACCGTTGGTCATAGGTTTTGGGCGCGTGGGTGGGATAATGCTCTTGTATTGAGGGCGTCTGGTTGCGCGGGCTTTGTCCGATCAGTTGGGCGGCCTCTCCGCCCGGAACGGCGAGGGCCTCTTGCGTGGCTTGAATGCGGGCAAGACGGTCTGCGAATGATGTGTCTATGCTGTGTCCTCCGGTTCGTCCTTCGGTTGTACAGGGGCGGTTGGACAAAACTTTAAACGGTTTGGGGCCGATTCTTGGCGTCGGTTAACGCAGCCGGTCGAAGGCCGCGCGCAGGGTCGCGTCCTCACCGGCCAACAGGGCGTCCACGTCGACCGGCAACATCACATCGGGCGGGATGCCCACACCTTCAAAGATTGATCCATCCATGGCGCGGTAGGTCTGGTTTGACAGCCCCAAATCCCATCCGTTGGGCAGTTTGATGTCGAGGATATCGGACATTGCCCCCGACGTGGGCGTGCCCATCACCGTGACCTGCGGCAATTCCCGCATGGCGAGTGTGAAGATTTCCGCCGCCGATCCGGTCAGTTCTGACGTCAGGATCACGACTTCCATCCCCAGTGGTGTGTCGTCAAAGGGGGCAAGCGCGGCGGTGAAGGGGGCTGACTGACCATCCCCCAAACGGGAGGTTTTGGTAAAGACCGGCAGGGCCGTGTCGGTAAAATGGCTCGCGACACCGAAGGCAATCGTGTCGGACCCGCCGGGGTTGTAGCGGATATCAAGGATCAGCGCGCGGGCGTCGGCCATGGCTGTGGCGACCTCTTCAAAAGCCAGCGCCATGGCAGGGCCGCTTTGCGCGCCAAAGGGGGTGTTGATGTCCATCACGGGGATCAGCACGTAGCCCACGCCATTGGCCAAAAGGGTGAATTCAATGGCTGTTTGTTCGACCAAGGTCAGATCAGCGCCCACGGTGCGGCGGGCGATCTGGGTCAGCGCGCCGCGATCAAACACGGGCGATGCGCGCGCCCAGTCCGGCCAGACACGCGGGGACCGCACGTCAAAAGGTGTGCCGATGCGAATGTGGCCATCATCAAGACCGTCCAAGGCGGTCATCAACAGATCAAGAAGGTCTGCGTCGGTCATCGTGGCGTCAGGGGCAGGGGCCAGATCGCGGCGCGCGTCCCAATCAACACCGTAAAGGTCAAAGAACGCATAATGGGCGTCCATGGCATCCCACATGGTGTCAAACACCGCACGCGGGGTTGCGGTCTCGGGGTCAGCGGGGCCGCAGGCGGCAGGTAGGTCATTGATGCGCGTGAAAGACAACGGTTCAAACGCGCCATCGACGGACAGTTCCAGTCTGTCACCCTCAGCTGAGATCGTCGCCCCTTCGGCCCATTCCACCAGTTTCAGGTGCGCGGGAAAGCGGATTTGCTGCAAACAGGTCTGCCGCGTTTCTGAATAGAGAGTGGCGGTAAAGGCCGTCAGGTGCAAAAGGTAGGCGCCCGTGTCCGATTGCCATGTGCCGCGTTGGGTGGCGTCCGGTTTGTAGACGACCCAAGACACCGCGAAGGCACCCACCAACACCGCGAGGGTGATCCAGATTTGACGCAGCAACCGCACCCTAGGTCAAAGCCGCCAAAACCCGCGCCCAAGACCGAATGCCTTTGTGGAACGCCTCCACATCGTATTTTTCGTTGGGGGAGTGGATGCGGTCATCTTCCGAGGCAAAGCCGATCAACATGGCGTCCATGTCCAGCACGGTTTTGAAATGCCCCGCGATAGGGATCGACCCGCCCATGCCCACAAAGACGGCCTCGCGGTCCCATTCATCCGACAAAGCCTGACGCGCCTGTTCGAATTCGGGCCGGTCCGTGTTCATGACCGACGCGGGCGCGCCTTCAAGGTCGTTGTCCCAAGTCACACGGGTGTCCGGGCGCAACTGGTCTTCCACATGGGCGCGCAGCTTGTCGCGGATGTCGTCAGGGTCCATGTCGCCCACCAGACGGCAGGTGATTTTGCAATGGGCCTCCGCCGGGATGACGGTTTTGGAACCTGCGCCTTGGTAGCCGCCCCAAAGGCCGTTGACCTCAAGCGTGGGGCGCGACCATTGCTGTTCGAGGATGGAATAGCCCATTTCGCCTGCAGATGTGGTCAGGCCCGCGTTGGCCATATAGTCCTCTTCATCAAAGCCGCAGGTTTCCCACTGGGCTTTCAGATTGTCGCCAATTTCGATCACGTCGTCATAAAAGCCATCAATGGTGACGCGGCCTTCGGCATCATGAAAAGACGCGATGATGCGGCTGATTTCTTTCAAGGGGTTCACCGCTGGTCCGCCATAATGGCCCGAATGTAGGTCCATCGCGGGGCCGTGCAGGGTGAATTCGTCTTTCAGCATCCCGCGCAGCTGGCTTGCGATCGACGGCACACCGGGGGCGACCATGCCGGTGTCGCAGATCAGGGCAAGGTCGGCTTTCAATTCATCGGCGTTCTCTTGCATAAACGGCACGAGGGAGGGGGAGCCTGTTTCTTCCTCGCCCTCAAACAAAAATGTGATGCGGCAGGGCAGGGTGCCGTGCACGGTTTTCCACGCGCGGCAGGCCTCCATAAAAGTCATCAACTGGCCCTTGTCGTCCGAGGTGCCGCGCCCGCGGATGATTTTCTTGCCGTCGCGGGTTTCGATAAAGGGTTCAAACGGGTCGTGGTCCCACAAATCAATCGGATCGACGGGTTGGACGTCATAATGGCCGTAAAACAAAAGGTGCGGGCCGCTGTCACCAACGTGTCCGACGACCATCGGGTGCATGGGCGTGGGGCGTTTTGTGGCCTCAACGCCTAGTGTTTTCAGGTCCTCGACCAGCCAGTCGGCGGCTTTGTCGACCTCTGCCTTGTAGGCCGGATCGGTGGAGACGGACTGCAGACGCAACAGCCCCATCAGGCGTTCCATCGCGGCGTCGATATCGGTGTCGATCTGGGTCAGAACTGCGTCGAGGGCGGGGGCAGCGGACATGGGGTCTCTCCAGCGGGTTGGGATCGGTTGGCCTGACATTCGCACAGTCGCGTGCCGCGTCAACCAGTTGTCTGATCTCAGTCCGGTTCATGTGCGACACGGGGCAGCAGGCACATATTAGAGACGTTCCAAGTGTTGCCTGATGAAATCCGGCCCTATATGACGCTCACATACCTCCTGCCGTGGCGCGCCACGGCTGCACCAATTGGGGAAAAACGCTTGGACTACAACGCCAAACTCGACACCGCCCTCCAACGCCTGCACGAAGAAGGCCGCTACCGCACGTTCATTGATATCGAACGCCGCAAGGGGCAATACCCCCATGCCGTGTGGACGCGCCCCGATGGGCAAGAGCAGAACATCACCGTGTGGTGTGGCAACGACTATCTTGGCATGGGCCAGCATCCGGTCGTTCTTGCGGCCATGCATGAGGCGCTGGACGCCACCGGTGCAGGGTCGGGCGGGACGCGCAACATCTCTGGCACCACGGTTTATCACAAACGGCTTGAGGCCGAATTGGCCGATCTGCATGGCAAGGAAGAGGCGTTGTTGTTCACCTCCGCCTACATCGCCAATGATGCGACCCTGTCCACGCTGCCACGCCTGTTTCCCGGTCTGATTATCTATTCCGACAGTCTCAACCATGCCTCCATGATCGAAGGCATCCGCCGCAACGGTGGTGAAAAACGCATCTTCAAGCACAACGACATGGCCGATCTACGCGCCAAGTTGGAGGCTGATGATCCAGCCACGCCCAAACTGATCGCCTTCGAATCTGTCTATTCCATGGATGGCGATTTCGGCCCCCTGGCCGAGATGTGCGATCTGGCCGAAGAATTCGGCGCGCTGACCTATCTGGACGAAGTGCACGCCGTGGGCATGTACGGCGCACGCGGCGGCGGCATCGCGGAACGCGACGGGCTGTCCCAACGCATCGACATCATCAACGGCACGCTGGCCAAGGCGTTTGGCGTCATGGGCGGCTACATCGCAGCCTCCGCCAAGATGTGCGATGCGGTGCGGTCCTATGCGCCGGGCTTTATTTTCACGACATCCTTGCCGCCTGCCGTGGCCGCCGGTGCTGCCGCCTCTGTGGCGCATTTGAAGGGCGACCAAGACCTGCGCGACCAGCAGCAAACGCAGGCGCGGATTTTGAAGACCCGTCTGCGCGGCCTAGGCCTGCCGATTATTGACCACGGAAGCCACATTGTGCCGCTGATCGTGGGCGACCCTGTGCACACCCAAAAGCTCAGCGACATGTTGCTGCTGGATCATGGGATATACGTGCAACCGATCAATTTCCCAACTGTGCCGCGTGGCACCGAACGTCTGCGGTTCACACCGTCGCCTGTTCACGGTCCGCGTGAAATGGATGCATTGGTGTCTGCTTTGGATGCGCTTTGGTCCCACTGTGCGCTTAATCGCGCCGAACTGGCGGGCTGATTTCTCTGCATGTGCAAAACACTTTGTGATGTGCTAACACGGCTTTAAGTAATCGACAGAATCAACGAATCGAGTCGATTCAATTGGGGCACTGGGCGACACGAAGGGTACGTATGATCCGCAGGGGATTCAGACGCGCAAAGCAAGAAGAGGCCGTCGAACCATCGGGTTTTGACGCCTTTGAATTGCGTTTGGGTGACCTCATGCGGGGGGAACGGGCCACCATGGGCAAAAGCCTGTTGGATGTGCAACGTGAGCTGAAGATCAAAGCCGCCTATATCGCCGCCATCGAGAATTCCGATCCGACAGCCTTTGACACCCCCGGCTTTATCGCCGGTTACGTGCGGTCTTATGCGCGTTATCTGAACATGGACCCTGATTGGGCCTTTGAAACGTTCTGCACTGAAAGTGGCTTTGCCACGGCCCACGGCATGTCCGAACAGGCCTCCGGTGCGAAACCGGTCAAAGCAGCGCCTGCGGCGTTCGAAAAAGACATCTTCGCGACACCGGCCACGCCTTTCGTGCCCGCCAACGACGCGATGTTTGCCAGTGTTGAACCCCGCGCTGTGGGCTCCCTGATGGTGCTTTTGGCACTGGTCGGTGGCTTGGGCTACGGCGGCTGGACCGTCCTGCAAGAGGTGCAAAAGGTTCAACTGGCCCCAGTGGAAAACACACCCACAGTGGTGGCCGACATTGATCCGCTCGCCGGTGGTGGTCTGGGGGCAGTGGATGCGGGTGTCGATGTGACGGCGGGATTTCAGGCCCCGTCGACCGAAGCGCTGGACCGCTTGTACCGGCCACAAGCCCTTGATGCGCCGGTACTGGTGCCCCGCGATGGCCCGATTGCCACCCTGGACCCGCGTCAGGGTGGGGTGCTTGCGCCGACGCAACAAGAACGCCCCGGACTTTTGGCGCAGGTGGACGTTGACGGTCTTGATGGTGCGCTTGATGCGTCACCGGTCCAGGTCACGGAACCCGCACGTCCCGGCGTGCAATTGGTTGCGGTGCGTGATGCCTGGGTGCGTGTCCGGTCGGCGGATGGGTCTGTGATTTACGAAGCGGTCATGACCGCAGGCGATACCTTTGATGTCCCCCAAACCGAAGATCCCGCCACCCTGCGGATCGGTGAATCCGGTGCGGTGTATTTCGCTGTCAACGGTGCGCACTATGGCCCTGTGGGCCCGCGCGGGCAGGTGACATCCAACGTGGCCCTGTCCGTCGACAGCCTGACAGAGACCTATGCCGTGGCCAATGTGGCCGCCGACGGGGATTTCTGCGGACTTGCACAAAGCGGTGCGGTTCAGGTCGCTGGCATCGACGAAGGGTTCCAGTGCCCGTAACGGGCCACCCCGGGCATCATTTGCACGACATTCCACCAAACAAACTGTCGCAGGCCGTTGCCCGTGCGGCGCAGGCAGATTAGGTTCTGGTGTAACGAAAACCTGACAGGTGCCTCATGTCCATCAATCACATTCGTCCATGGCGCAACATCTACCGGCGTGAAAGCCGCCAGATCATGGTCGGGAATGTTCCCGTCGGGGGCGGCGCACCGATCACTGTGCAGACGATGACCAACACGCTGACGCCGGATGTGAAAGCGACCATCGCGCAGGTGCAGGCCGCTGCCGACGCAGGCGCGGACATTGTGCGGATTTCGGTGCCTGATGAAGACAGCTCCCGCGCGCTGAAGGAGATTTGCCGCGAAAGCCCCGTGCCTATCGTCGCCGATATCCATTTTCACTACAAACGCGGAATCGAAGCTGCCGAAGCCGGGGCCGCCTGTCTGCGGATCAACCCCGGCAACATCGGCTCCGAAGACCGCGTGAAGGAAGTGATCAAAGCGGCCCGCGACAACAACTGCTCCATCCGGATCGGGGTGAATGCGGGGTCATTGGAAAAGCATCTTCTTGATAAATACGGGGAACCCACGCCCGATGCGATGGTCGAAAGCGGCCTCGATCATATCAAGATCCTGCAAGACAACGACTTTCACGAATTCAAGATCAGCTGCAAAGCCTCTGACGTGTTCATGGCCGCCGCGGCCTACCAACAGCTGGCTGAACAAACCGACGCGCCCATTCACCTTGGCATCACAGAGGCCGGTGGTTTGACATCCGGCACGATTAAATCGGCCATCGGGCTTGGTAATTTGCTGTGGATGGGGATCGGCGACACGATCCGCGTCAGCCTCAGCGCTGATCCGGTGGAAGAGGTAAAGGTGGGATATGAAATCCTGAAGTCACTGGGCTTGCGCCACCGCGGTGTGAACATCATCTCATGCCCCAGCTGCGCGCGGCAGGGGTTTGACGTGATCAAGACGGTCGAAAAGCTGGAAAAGCGGCTGGAACACATCAAAACTCCGATGAGCCTGTCGATCATCGGCTGCGTGGTGAACGGACCGGGTGAGGCGCTGATGACGGATGTGGGCTTCACTGGGGGCGGCAACGGCGCGGGTATGGTTTATCTGGCCGGAAAGCAAAGCCACAAGTTCAGCAACGATCAGATGGTCGATCACATCGTCGAGCAGGTTGAGACGAAGGCCGCCGAACTGGATGCCGCCGCTGAGGCCGCTGAATAGCAGTCGGATTGGCTTCGCCAATCCGATCCCTTGCTGTGTTGATTTCGAATTTGCTTCGCAAATCCGACCCGCGCGCCTTCGGCGCGAAGCTGTGTTTGGTGTGTTGTTTTCTGCGTTCTAGGGTGCGCGGGAACCAAACGTTGCAAAGAGGTATTTTTGAACCAGAGAAAAGCACGCGCGGTGACAAAACGTTAACCATAGCGCGCTACGCTGATGTCGCGGTACAGGCTGAGGAGCCGATGGCCGTAACCTGAGACGGCCCTCGCTCTACTGGCGCCAAGCGACCCTCTGGGGCGGGGGCTGAACAGGCCGGTTGTCGCGCGGCTGTGTTTCTCTGGTTCAAAAATACCTATTGAGCCACGTTAACACTAAGCAGCCAAATCTGTTTTGACTGCCTTGCAGGACAGCCCCACTGCGCGCCGCAGGCGCGCGGGGCGACGTGCGAAGCACGGCGCAAAGCCTGTTTGGGAAAGCGACCGATGGACTATTACCCGTCGGCGCGTTCAGCCTCGATGATCTGGCGCATCTGGGCCAAGTTCACATAGCCACGCACCATCTGGTCACCGAAGACGAAGGTCGGGGTGCCGGTGATCTGCATCCGTTCGCCCAAGGCGCGGTTCGCGGCGAGGATATTACACACTTCGGGGCTGTCCATCTCCTCGAAAATATCTTCCACATCAAGATCGTAGGCCTCAGCCAGCGCCGTAAGGCTGGCGTTGGACACATCGAAGCGCGAGGCCACGAGCGCGTCCGAGCTGTCCTTATAGGCCGCATCTCCCTCGATGCGTTTTGTCGCCAAAGCGAACCGCGAGGCGAGGACGGATTGTTCGCCCAAGATCGGAAATTCCTTGGTGATGATGCGGATGTTGCCATCGCTTGTCACCAATTCGGCCACCTCAGGATGGGCGCGGCGGCAAAAGCTGCAGCGGTAGTCAATAAATTCAACGATTGTCACGTCGCCGTCCGGGTTACCGCCCACCTAGGACACGCCGTCGTCCAGCAACGTGCTGGCGTTCAGTTGCGCCAATTGTTCGTCGCGCATCGTTTCGGCCTGTTCTTGCCAGGCTTCCAGCACGCCGATGGCTTCCATCAGGACCTCAGGGTTGTCCAGCAGGTAGGCGCGGACTTCGGCGCGGAATGTGTCACGTTCTGCTTCTGTCACGGCATCCAGATCGAGAGCCAGTGCGGAGGTGGCCGTCAGGGCCAAGGCGGTGAGGGTCGGTATCAGGCGCATGTGTCGTCTCCGGTCTGGGCGATCATTGGGCAGCAGAAAGCACGTCTTGGGCCCGCTGCCAAGGAGCAGAGCCCCGCGGTAGGCGATCTGCCGCGCGGGTGGCGTGCACAATCGCGTCATTGATCCGGCCTTGCAGGGCATAGCGTTCTGCGGTCGCCAAGGACGCCAATCCGGGCTGGCCGGTGCGCGCATAGGCCTGCCCGAGGTCGCGCAAGACGGCTGACGACTGCCCGTCCAGCGCACGGGCGCGTTCCAGTGTGCGCACAGCTTGGGCATTGCTGTCGGCGGTGTTCAGCGCCAAAAGTGCGCGCCCGTAGCCGCCCAAGATCAGGGGTTCGTTGCCATTGAGGTTCACCGCATTGCGGTAGCTTTGGACCGCCGGGCCAGGCTGGCGGCTTTCGAGAAGGATTTGACCGAACAATTCATGCCAATAGGCGTCGTTGGGATATTGCTGCAGCAGCGCTTGCATGTTGCGGATTGCGTTGTTGGCGTCGGCTTGGCGGTGGTAGGCCACGGCGCGGCGCATGGTGCCGATGGCGGTGGTGTCATTGCGCACGCGGCGCAGGGTCCAGCTTGGGCTTTGTGTCCATGCGCTTAGCTTGCCCTGGGCGCGGGCGAACCAGAAATCGGCGGAGGATTGATCGGTCGGCGTGCCGGGGTTGGCCGCCACAAGGCCGCGCAGGGTGCGGATGCGATCAGACGTGAGGGGATGGGTGCGCGCATAGGGGTCCTGACGGGACTGGGACAGGGCCTCTTGCCCGCGAAAAATCTCCAACACGCGGGTGGCGGCCTCTGGGTCAACGCTGGCGGCTAACATGAACCGGATGCTGGATTGATCGGCGGCGGCTTCTTCGGCGCGGGTATGAGCGAAGAACTGACGTTGGGCGGCCCCGGCAGCACCGGCAGCAACGCCGCCTGCGGCCTGCGCATTATCAGATGCCAGCGCCACGGCCAATGCCAAGGCCAGACCAAAGGCCGCACCGTTGCGGCTGCCGCGCAGATTGCTCAGCCTGCGCGAAATGTGACCGTTGGCAATATGGGCCGCCTCATGGGCAATGACGGCCCGCACTTCGCCCGCTGACCCTAGCCGTTGCAGCAGGCCCGAATGAATGAAGATCGCATCATTGCCCAGCACAAAAGCGTTCAGGCTGCTTTCGTTGACAACCAGAATACGCACACGGTTGGGGTTCAACCCTGCGGCGCGCAAAATGGGGGCGGCCAGTTGATCAAGGCTGTGTTCGATATCGGCGTCTCGGATCAGGCTGACCGCTTGGGCCGGCTGAAATAGACCCAGAAGGGCGACCCAGCCGCAGACCAGAAGGGGGAGGATGGAAAGGCGCATTGACGGGCTCCGGCGGGTCAGGGCAAACAGGGGTTGCAGCAGGATAGGGCGGGGCGGATGCGGAACTCAAGACGTGGTGAGGTTGATCCGTTCATTGTGATGGACGTGATGGAGGCCGCCCGTGCGGCGGAGGCCGCGGGGCGTCATATTATCCATATGGAAGTGGGCCAGCCGGGCACCGGTGCGCCCCAAGCAGCACTTGAGCGATTGTCCGCCGACATGACCGGTGACCCTTTGGGCTATACCGTGGGTCTGGGCCTGCCTGCCTTGCGCGCGCGCATCGCACAGCATTATGCGCAGTGGTACGGCGTTGAATTGGACCCAGACCGCGTGGTGATCACAGCAGGGGCGTCGGGGGCGTTCTTGCTGGCGTTCTCCGCATTGTTTGACACAGGCGCGCGGGTCGGGCTGGGCGCGCCGTGCTATCCGTCCTATCGGCAGATCCTAAAGGCGCTGGATTTACGCCCCGTTGACATGCCCACCACCATGGCCGCGCGGATGCAGCCGGTGGCGGCGGATGTGGCGGCCCACGGACTGGACGGGCTGATCGTGGCATCACCGGCCAATCCCACGGGCACCATGCTAGACCGCGATGCCATGGCCGCGTTGGCCGCCGCATGTGAGAACGCAGATGCCGCGTTCATCAGCGATGAGATTTATCACGGGCTGGGCTATGAGGGCCGCGCGGTGAGTGCGCTTGAGGTCACCGATGAGGTCTATGTCATCAATTCGTTTTCCAAATATTTCTCCATGACCGGGTGGCGTGTGGGCTGGATGGTGGTCCCGCAGGACCATGTGCGGCGGATCGAACGGCTGGCGCAGAACATGTTTATCTGTCCGTCTCATGCCTCCCAGAAACTGGCGCTTTACGCGATGGAGGAGGGGGCGGTGCTGGATGCCCATGTGGATGTCTACCGCACCAACCGCGATCTTATGATCGCGGCGTTGCCCGCCATGGGGCTTGGCAAATTCGCGCCGCCCGATGGGGCGTTTTACGTTTATGTGGATGTGGGGGACTATACCGACGACAGCCTCGCGTTTTGTGCGGATGTGCTGGAGAAGGCCGGTGTGGCCGTCACGCCGGGGTTGGATTTTGATCCGGTGGAGGGCGGACACTGGGTGCGGCTGTCCTATGCGCGATCGACCGAAGATATCCGTGAGGGGCTGGCCCGGCTGGCAGGTTACATGGCCCAGACGCAGGTGAAGACTTGAGTTTTTTTAGCCAGATGAAGATAGGACTGGCGCTGCTTTGGCTGGCGGTGACGCCTGGGGCAGCACAGGAATTTTCGGCGCTCGCACGGCTCGATGTGGAACAATCGGGCGCGCAGGATCGGTTCAGGCGCACGCAGGTGGATTTGTTTTTGTCCCAGCCCGTGCCGTACCGCGTCTTCACGTTGGATGACCCGCGCCGGGTGGTTTTGGATTTCCGGGAGGTTGATTTTCGCGGCGCGCAGGCTGCGGGTTTTGCGGCCAGCGACCGGATTGACGGCGCGCGGTTTGGCGGTTTGCGCCCGGGGTGGAGCCGGATGATCCTTGATCTGGCGGCCCCGGTGATGGTCGATGAGGCGGGGATGGTCGTGGATGAGGTGGACGGCACAGCGCAGATCACGCTGGTTCTGCGGCCCACGGATGAGGCGGATTTCGCAACCCTCGCCGGTGCGCCGGATGATCCCGACTGGGTGTTTTCTGTGGCGGACACACCTGCCGTGGCCGCGGTCGATGACGGACCGGTGGTGGTTGTGATTGATCCGGGCCATGGCGGTATTGATCCCGGTGCGGAGCATGGCGGCACGCAAGAGGCCGAGGTCATGTTGGCGTTGGCGTTAGAGCTTGCGGCGGCTTTGGGGCGGCTTGAGGGGGTGCAACCGGCGGTCACGCGCACGAACGACAGTTTTGTGCCCTTGCAAGAGCGCCTGACTTTGGCGCGCGGTGCGGGGGCGGATTTGTTCATATCCCTTCATGCAGATGCCTTGGAGGGCGAACAGGCCACCGGCGCCTCGGTCTATACCCTTACCGACGAGGCGGCATCGCAAGCCTCCCAGCGCATGGCGGAGCGGCACAACGCAGGTGATTTGCTGGCCGGGATTGATCTGAGCGGGCAGGGCGATGAGGTCGCGATGATTTTGCAGGATTTGGCGCGGATCGAAAGTGCCGCCGCTGGCGACCGCTTTGCCGACCAGCTGGTGCAAGCAATGCAGGACGCCGGCGCACCCCTGAATACACGGCCGCGGCGGTCGGCCCCCTTGGCTGTGTTGAACGCGGCAGATTTCCCGTCGGTCCTGTTAGAGGTCGGGTTTTTGTCAAACGAGGTGGACCGCGCACGGCTGACATCGCCTGAGGGACGGGTGCCCATCGTGGCAGCTGTCACATTGGCCGTGGGACGATGGGCGATCGAGGAGGCCGCCTTGGCGCCTTTGGTGCGCCAGTAACAGGGCCTTTGGACGCCTACGATGTCCACCGGCCCTAGCCCGTGAAACGCGCGAGCCAGATGGTGTGGCGGTCACATTCGGGATCTTCGGGGCGATAGTCGATCACCTTGAAATCATGGGCGGCCAGCAGATCGCGGTATTCGGCGGGGTCCAGACTGGCGTGATAGACCGGCGCGCCTGCGGCGTGACCCCAGCTTTCGCCAGCGGCGGGGCCTGATGTGAACATCAATGCGGCCTTGGGCGCGGCATGGGCACGGAAAACCGCAAACATGGCGCGCTGCGCGTCGGGACTGAGGTGAAAGAAGCTGTCCCAAGCGAGGATCGCGTCGTAGGTCTGGCCGAGGTCCAGCGTCCTCATATCTGCGTGAAGGGCGGTGGCACAGGGCAGGGTTTCGGCAAAAATATCAACCATCGTCGCGGCACCATCCACGCCGGTGATGTCCATGCCCCGTTCAGCCAGATAGGTGGCCAAAGGCGCGCCGGTGCCACAGCCCAGATCAAGAAGGCGGCGGGGCGATTGGTTGCGCGGTGCCACGCCCAAAAGCCTGTCCAGCATGGGTTTTTCGAACAGGCTGCGGTTGCGCTGTGCTTGGAAATCGCGGGCCACACGGTCGTAGGTTGCCAAGATATCATCGGGGGAGGACAGGGTTTGCATATCGTGCATGTGCGGCCTGTGGGCGGGTGGCGCAAGCCCTGCACAGACGGCGGCATCGAGACCGGCGGGGATTGGCCGAAAACACGACGGCATCTTTTGACCCTTGGGGCGGTTGCCCATATAAGCGGGGCAACTGATTTGGGGATACCCGCAATGATCTTGCGTTTCATTTTTTCGTTCTTTGGCGGCATCTTTTCGATGCTGACACTCGGGGCTGGCATGGCCGCCCTGACGCTGGGGGCGATTTTCTACATGTATGGGAAAAACCTTCCTGATTCTGAGGCTTTGGCGAATTACCAGCCCAAGACCATCAGCCGGATTTATTCCGGTGAAGGCCGCGTAATCGACGAATTCGTCGAAGAACAGCGCCTGTTCACGGCCATTGAGGAAATCCCCGATCTGGTCGTTCATGCTTTCGTCAGTGCCGAGGACAAAGAATTCTACACCCACGACGGTTATTCCATCCCCGCGATCCTGTCGGCGGCGCGCGACATTGTACTGTCACGGGGCCAGACGGTGCGGGGTGGTTCCACGATCACGCAGCAGGTGGCCAAGGGACTGTTGTTGGACGGGTCGCGCACGATTGAACGCAAGGTGCAGGAAATCATCCTCGCACCCCGGCTTGAGGCTGTGGTGGGCAAGGACGGCGTGATGGAGATTTACCTGAATGAGATTTTTCTGGGTCAGAACTCCTACGGCGTGACAGCAGCTGCACGGACCTATTTCAACAAGACGTTGCGTGAACTGACACCGGGGGAGGCGGCCTATCTGGCCTCAGTCACCCGCCGCCCGTCGGACATGCACCCCGTGCGCAACCGCGATATTGCCGTGTTCCGCCGTGACAACACGCTGCGAGAGATGTTCGAGAACGGATATATCTCAGAAGCGGTGTACCAGCGCGAAATTGAACAGCCGCTGTTGTCTGTGCAGGGCGGCGATTATCCGTCGTTCCAGCAAGAACGCGAAGAGCGGGACTACTTCACCGCCGCCATCCGATCCGAGGTTGAAGGTCTGTTCCCCGATCTGGAAATGGACAGCGCCGGTTTGTCGATCCGTGCGACCGTGGACAATGAAATGCAGGCTGCGGCCCGTGATGCGTTGCAGCGCCAGCTTGAAAGCTATGACCGCAGCGCCGGTGTCTGGCGCGGCACGGGGCTGACCATCCCTGCGGACACGCTGAGCGATGAAACCGCGTGGCGTGCGGCACTGGGATCTGCCCCCGTGATCCGCACAATTGATCTGGAAAACAAGTGGTTCCCCGCCGTCGTGCGTGAGGTGCAGGACAATCAACTGATCCTTGGCATCGAAGGTTGGGAAGAGGGCGATCCGGCCCCCGTGGTGCCCCGCAACGATATCGAATGGATGCGCGGCAACTTCTTTGACAACTTTGAGGTCGGCGACGTGGTGCATGTGCGCCGTATGACCGCCGACAGTGATGGGTCTTTCATCCGTTGGACTTTGCGGCAGGTGCCCGAGGTGCAGGGCGCGTTTATGGCGATGGATGTGAACACGGGCCGTGTTCTGGCGATGCAGGGTGGCTTTGGCTATGAAATCCGCATCTCGGAACTCAACCGTGCCTATTCGGAACGTCAGCCCGGTTCGGCCTTCAAGCCTTTCGTTTTCGCAGCGGCCCTAGATTCGGGCTATACGCCTGCCACCATCGTCGTTGACGCCCCGATTGAGGTCGTAGCCGGTGGTGAAATCTGGCGCCCACAAAACGCATCCGACCGGTTCTATGGCCCCACGCCCCTGCGCACCGGCATCGAACAATCGCGCAACGTGATGACCGTGCGTTTGGCGCAAGAGGTCGGAATGCGGACCATCGCGGAATACGCGGAACGGTTCGGCGTGTATGAACGGATGAATGCGTTTTTGTCGGCCTCTCTGGGGTCCGAGGAAACCACACTTTATAAACTGGTCGCAGCCTATGCGATGTTTGCCAATGGTGGCGAACGGGTGGAACCCACGCTTGTGGACCGTGTGCAAGACCGCACCGGGGCCACGATCTATCGCCACGATCAGCGCAGCTGCACCGATTGCTTTGACGCCAACCTGCCCAGCGGTGAGGCCCCCAGCATCGTGTCGGACCGCGAACGTGTGATGAACGAAGTCACCGCCTATCAGCTGACATCGATGATGCGCGGCGTGGTCCAGCGCGGCACGGCCCGCAGCGCGGTCAATCTGCCCGTGCCGATCGCTGGCAAGACCGGTACGACAAATGACGCGAAAGATGTGTGGTTTGTGGGCTTTAGTTCCAACATCGTGGCGGGCTGTTACATCGGGTTTGACACGCCGCGGTCACTGGGTCGGTCTGCGTCCGGAGGGGGGCTGTGTGGGCCTGTGTTCAACAGCTTTATGCAGACAGCGATCCAGCGGTATGGTGGCGGCGATTTCCGCGTGCCATCGAACTGTCAGTTCATCAATATTGACCGGTTCACAGGTGCGCGCCTGCCCGACGGTGCATCAGGTGACAATGTGGTGCGCGAATGTTTCCGTGAGGGTGAGGAGCCGATCTTTGGTATCACCTTTGACGGTGGCTTTGCCATGGCCGCCGACCTGCCGCTCTTCGACGAAGTGCGGCCTCCTGCGGCGGTCAGCGTGACGACATCCACCGGAGAAACGGCGACGATCAACTCGAATGCGTCCTTCGGGTCCCTGTCTTCGGGCGGTTTGTACTAACGGGTCGATTGCCCCTTTTGGGGCAATCGGTTAGACCCCGCACACCCCCTGATGAGAGACGTCCCACATGCGCGCTGAAATTCAATCTATCGTTACAGACATCGAAAACAGCCTGACGTTGCTGGCCCAGCGGATGGACTATGAAACCGCCGCCTACCGGCTTGAGGAATTCAACGCACGGGTCGAAGACCCGACCTTGTGGGATGACCCAGAGGCTGCCCAAAAACTGATGCGCGACCGCCAGAACCTGGTCGACGCACTGGCGAGCTATGACGGCATCAAACAGGAGCTCACCGACAGCCAAGAGCTGATCGAACTGGGTGAGATGGAAGACGACGCCGAAGTCGTCACTGAGGCCGAAGAGGCGCTGAAAGCCCTCAAAACCCGCGCCGCCGAGAAAGAGCTTGAGGCGTTGTTGAACGGCGAAGCCGATGCCAATGATACGTTCCTTGAGATCAATTCCGGTGCCGGTGGCACGGAAAGCTGCGATTGGGCGTCTATGTTGGCGCGCATGTACGTCCGCTGGGCCGAAAAGAAGGGCTACAAGGTCGAATTGCAGTCCGAGTCTGCGGGCGAAGAAGCGGGCATCAAATCCGCGTCCTATAAGATCAGTGGTCACAATGCCTACGGCTGGTTGAAATCCGAAAGCGGTGTGCACCGTCTGGTACGTATTTCACCCTTTGACAGTGCCGCCAAACGGCACACATCGTTCACATCCGTGAAGGTCTATCCAGTGGTGGACGACAACATCGAAATCGAAGTGAACCCGTCAGACATTCGAATCGACACCTACCGGTCGTCGGGCGCAGGTGGCCAGCACGTGAACACCACGGATTCCGCAGTGCGGATCACCCACCACCCCACGGGGATCGTGGTGACGTCATCCGAGAAATCCCAACACCAGAACCGCGATATCGCCATGAAAGCGTTGAAGTCGCGGTTGTATCAGATGGAATTGGACAAGCGGTCCGCTTTGGTCAACGAGGTGCATGAGAACGCGGGCGATGCGGGCTGGGGCAACCAGATCCGGTCCTATGTGTTGCAGCCCTATCAGATGGTGAAAGACCTGCGGACGTCTCATGAGACGTCCGACACCAAGGGCGTGCTGGACGGTGATCTGGACGGGTTCATGGCCGCGACTTTGGCCATGGACGTCAGCGGCAAAAGCCGCGCGGATGCCAACGCCGAAGAGTGATCTGAAGATCAGGTCCTGCGGACGGCAGGGGCTAAAATTCTACGAATTTTAGGGGTGGCTTTGCGGTGGGGGCGGCGCGGAGCGTCGTCTTGGTCTTTAGGTATTTTTGAACCAGAGAAACGGGGGCTGCGATCAGGGGCTGACAGTTTCGTGTGAGGCCCATGAAGCAAAAAGGGGCCGTCGCAACTGCGAGGCCCCTTTGCGATTGGTCTGGTGCGGCGTTTATTCTTTCGGAGCAGCGGCCCGTGGGGCGGCTTTGCCACCTGCGTTCAAAGGGTCATCCTGACGCTGAACGGAGCCTTCGAAGTGGGCGCCGGATTCGATGGCGATGGTCTTGTGGATGATGTCACCTTCGACCCGTGCGGTTGATGTCAGGCGAACCTTGAGGCCGCGCACGGTGCCCACGATGCGGCCGTTGACGACAACATCATCAGCCACACATTCGCCGTTCACGGTGGCGCCTTCGCCGACCGTTAGCAGGTGCGCGCGGATGTCACCATCTACGGTGCCTTCGATCTGGATGTCGCCGGTGGTTTTCAGGTTGCCGGTGATGTGCAGATCGGTGCTCAACTGCGAGGCAGGTGGCTTTGCCTTTGGGGCTGCGGATTTGAAATCGCTCGCAGGGGCGGAAGACGGGGCAGGGCTCGCAGGTTTGGCGGCGTCGGTTGACGGCGTTGCGGGCGTGCCGGGTTCGTTGATTTTGCTTTTAGAAAACATCTTGTCCAGCTCTTATATAAATCATGGGGTTTACGGGCCGTCCGCCCACTCGGATTTCGTAGTGCAGGTGCGGGCCGGTTGACCGTCCGGAGTTACCAGTATCACCAATCCGGTCGCCGCGCGAGACTCTTTGTCCAACTTCTACGCGCAGTCTGTTTTGATGCGCATAGCGGGTTTCGATACCGAATGCGTGCTGGATTTTAATCAAGCGGCCATAACCCGAGGACCAACCCGCAAAAGTCACGACCCCGTCCGCGGGGGCATAAATCGGGGTGCCGATGGGGGCCGCAAAGTCAGCTGCATTGTGCATCCGTCCCCAACGCATACCGAAGCCGGATGTAAAGCGGTAGTTGTCGCGCACCGGCATGTCGAACGGGATGCTATCGGCCGCGATGCGGTAAAGGTTCAGCCGGTCCATGGACGACAAGATTCCGTTGGCGCGGGCGGCGTCGGGGTCTTCCTGACCGCCACGGGTCGAGAATTGCAAAGGCGTGAGCGGGCCACCGGTGCCGGAATACCCGCGACGCACCTGTTCCAGCACGTCGTCAGGGTTCATTCCCGCAGCGCGGAACATGTTGTCCAGCGGTTCGACGGAGACGGTAAAGGCCTCTTCCAACTGGCGGAAGATCTGGTCGTTGCGTTCTTGCAGCAGACGCAGTTCCAATTCCATCTCAGCCGCGTGGCTGAGGGCGAATTCCGCGTCAGAGGCGATTTTGTCCCGCTCGGCGGCGGTTTCGGCCAACGCGTTTGCTAGCAGATCAACGGTGCCGGAGGCGTCGTCACTTTGGGCAAAGCCAGCAGGAGCGGTGCCATCGCTTGCGATTGCGGCCTCAAGGTCTGCGACCTGTTCTTCGGCGGCTCGACGGTCAGTCATGGTGCGGCGCAGGGTGGCCTGCACAACCTCAAGCCCCGTTTCGAGTTCACGGCGCCGGTCTTCAGAGCGCAGCAATTCCGATTGCATCAGCGAAATCTGATCAAGGGCGGAGGAGAACCGTTGTTGGGCGGCGACGGCCTCATTCGCGCGGCTGTCGCGTTCGTCGGACAGGGCGTTCAGGCGGTCTTCGTAGGTGGCTTGATCCCGTTGGGCTTGGGCGCGGAAATTGCCAGCGCCGATGCTGTCCATCAACAAGATCGCGGTGGCAATGATTGTCCAGCTGACGACGACGACGCCACCGGTCCAAGCCATCAATTGGGTTTCCGGCTTAAGCCGAATGAACCGTGTTTCGGTGTCGGACCGCAGGAAAAGCCGTTTCTCGGGGAAACGCTTTTCAAGGGCCACGTGCAATTTGTGTATCAGCCGTGTTTTCACGTGAGTGTCCTGATCCCATCCCTATCCCTGACGCAAGCCCCCCAGCTTCAGACGTCTTGAACCTGTTAACGACTGAGGGAATCGCTGGCAAGGTTTTTGGCCAAATTTGCGGGAAAACAAAAGGATATGTGTGAAAATGGGCGGTGAACCGCCGACAACTTGGTTAACTGTTTCGTGAAGTCGGCCTAGGTCGCGAGGGGCCAATAGAAATCTGGCGGGATACCGGCCTCGGCACGTTTCTCCTCATTGAACGGCGGCTTCAGCGGGCCGTGGAAATACCGGCGCACCAGATCATGAAAGACCGGTGTCGGATCAAGGCCCGCAGCACCGCACAGGTAGTGGAACCATTTTGACCCATAGGCCACGTGATGGACCTCCTCGGCGTAGATGACTTCGAGGGCGTCGATGGCCTGATGGTCTTTGGCCTGTTTGAAAATCTTGATCATGCCCGGTGTCACATCAAGGCCACGGGCCTCAAGCACCATGGGCACAACGGCGAGGCGTCCCATAAAATCATCCGCTGTGTCTTCGGCTGCGCGCCACATGCCTGCGTGGGCGTCAAGCGCGCCATAGTGTGATCCCTGCGCTTCAAGACAGTCGCATATCAGGTTGAAATGTTTGGATTCTTCGTTCGCCGATTTCACCCAGTCATCGTAAAACCCGATGGGCATTGGCGTATCCGTGAACCGCGCGATGATGTCCCAGTGCAGATCCACGGCGTTGAGTTCGATATGTGCCACCGCATGTAAAATAGCGATGCGGCCTTCCGGGGTTCCGGGCTTGCGGCGAGGGACGTCGCGCGGGTCCAGCAAGGCTGGGGTCGCGGGGCGGGCGGGTTGCAGGGGCGGGCTGGCGGTGCCGATCTCGGGGACTTCACCTGCGTCGCGGGCGGCGCGCCACAGGGCGGCATAGTCCCGCGACAGGGCTGTTTTGGCGCGCCCATCAGCGCAGCGCAAAACGTCGTCGGCCATCTGGGCGAGGGGTTTGGGAAGCTGTGTCATAAGGGGCGATGTATCGGTCCGACCGTGGCTTGGAAAGCCATCACAGCGCCGTCCCTTGAAATCTGTGGGGCGTGCTTCAAGTCAATACCCAGTCTTTCCTCGCACAGCGGCCCCGCGCTGCGCCTCAAATAAAGGATGTCTCATATGATCCGCACGTCTCGTCGTACTCTTCTGGCCACCGGCCTTGCCGCTCCTTTCGTCACCTTGGGTGCCACCTCGGCACCGGCTGGCGCGCCCATGTTGGGTGCGAGCGCCCCCAGCCACCGCCGTTTCTCGATTGGTGATTTCGAAGTCACGACCATTCTGGGGGGCACCACCCCGCGCGAAAACCCGCAAGGTATTTTTGGCATGAGCGTCGATCCGGCTGAATTCGAACAGGTCTCACGCGACAATTTTCTGTCGACGGAGCAATCGCAGTTCTTTTTCACGCCAACTTTGGTGAACACGGGGGCGGAGCTGATCCTGTTTGACACCGGCCTGAATGCCGCAGCGACCACGCAGGCGTTGCAAGGCGCCGGATATACAGCGGATCAGGTGGATGTGGTGGTATTGACCCATATGCACGGCGATCACATTGGCGGTCTGATGTCGGACGGTGCGCCTACCTTCACCAATGCGCGCTATGTGGCAGGCCAGGTGGAATATGACCACTGGGCGGGGCAAAGCAACGACGGGTTCGAAGCAAACGTGCGCCCGCTGAGCGAACAGATGACCTTTGTCGGCGACGGTGATGATGTGGTCACCGGCGTGACCGGCATGGCCGCCTTTGGGCACACGCCGGGGCATATGGTCTACCGTCTGGACAGCGCAGGCGAGGGGTTGGTGATCTTTGCCGATCTGGCAAATCATCCTGTCTGGTCGCTGGCGCGCCCTGATTGGGAGGTCCGGTTTGATGCCGACAAGGAGGCGGCTGCCATGGCGCGGCGTTCTGTGCTGGATATGATCGTGGCGGACAGGCTGCCTGCGGTGGGCTACCACATGCCGTTTCCGGCTGTGGGATATGTCGATGTCGGCACCGGCGATGCGGCCTACCGTTGGGTGCCTGAAGCGGGGCAGTTGATGGGGTGACACCGGCACCTTGCGCATCTGATCACAGGTGCGCGGGGGCTGTGCCTTACATCTGCGGCAGTTTGATGCCGCGCGCGGTCGCATCTTGTGCGGCCGCGATGCGTTTGGCGCGGGTGGGCGCGGTTTTGGCGTCATGTATCCAACGCAGCACATTGCGCCGATAGGACGGCGCAATCGCGTCCCACGTGCTGCGGTCCAGATCTGCGGCCAGATCGTCAGGCACAATCAGCGCATCCACATCCGCGTAGTGATCCCACAGACCTGGGGCGCGCCCTGCGGCCACTGCCGCCTCTCCGGCGGGGCGCATCCGACCGTCCGCCTGCAGCCTTTCAACCCTGTCCTTGTAGCTTTGTGACCAAGCCTGTTGCTGGCGCGGCGCGATCAGCTGCGCGGTGCGATCTGCGTCGACGGTAAATCGTCGCCCATCGACCCAACCATAGGCCATTACCGCATCAAGGATATCGTCGCGGCTGACATATTTGTCGGGCACATGGGCTTTGTACGTGACGATCCGCACTCCTTTCGGGCGGGCGTGATTGGCGTCAAGCCAGTCCCACAGGGACTGCGGGGTGTCGATGTCGATATCGTCCATGTCAGGCCGATCGGCGTGCGCCGTTTGACGCCATCACAGGGCGCGGACCGCTTCAAGAACCGCATCCACGTGGCCGGGGACTTTGACCTTGCGCCAGACCTGCGCGATTTTGCCGTCGTTGATCAGGAACGTCGCGCGTTCGATGCCCATGTAGGTTTTGCCGTACATGTTTTTCTCAACCCAGACGCCGTAGCGTTCACAAACATCGCCCTCCGCGTCGGACAGCAGCATGATGCCAAGGTTGTGCTTGGCAATGAATTTTTCGTGCTTGGCCACGGGGTCTTTGCTGACACCGATGACTGTCGCACCGGACGCGGCAAAGGCCTCTGCCTGTTCGGTAAACCCGATGGCCTCCTTTGTGCAGCCGGGGGTGTCGTCTTTGGGGTAGAAATAAAGGACGATCGGCCCGCTCAGATCGGCAAGGGAAACGGTGTCGCCCCCATCACGCGGCAGCGTCACATCGGGGGCGGGTGTACCGGGGGTCAAATCAGTCATATCGCAGGGGCCTTTCGTTGCGGGTTTCCCCTAGCGTTCTAGGGCGCAAGCGGCGAAGATAAAGGGGATGAATGACATCCGTCCCGATAATGAGGCACCACAGCAGGCGCCGGAGCAATCGCCTGCGCCGGCGTCTGTGCCAGCGTCAGGGCAGGCATCCGGGCGCCCGAGGCGGCGCATCTGGCTCTGGCTGCGCGCGGGGCTGCTGGTTCTGGCGGCGCCGGTGTTGATGGCAATGATCGCGGCCGTGCTGCTGATCGGGCGAGAGGTCACGGCCCCCAGTTGGATCGTGCGCGACGTCGAAGCCCGCGCAGCTGAGGTTCTGGGCGGCGGGTCGCTGGGCTTTGGTGAACTGAAAGTCACGGTGGGCACCGATCTGCACCCGCGTCTGGTGCTGCGCAACGCGGTGTTGCGCGATGCCGATGGGGCCAAGATCGCCGAGGTGCCCCGCATCGAAGGGCTGGTGTCGCCGCGTGGCATCTTGCAGGGGCGGCTTTTGGCGCAGCGGGTCGACCTGCGCGGCGCACAGATTTCGGTCCGGCGGTCCAAAGACGGCACCGTGGCCTTTGCCTTTGATCAAAGCGGGCAGAATATCGCCGCAGCCGACGGGTTTCTTGGGCTTCTGGACCTCGTCGATCAGACGTTTGAAGCCGCAGCGTTGGAAGCGCTGGAGGAGGTCCGCGCCACGGGGCTGATCATCAACTACAGCGATGCACGCGCGGGGCGGTCTTGGGTCGTGGACGGGGGGCGGATCGGTCTTGATCTGCGCGGCGATGCCTTGGCTTTGCGGGCGGATATCGCCCTTTTGTCGGGACGGTCCTTTGTAACCACGGCGGAGCTGACCTACGACAGCCTACGGGGCAGCCGAACGGCGGAACTGGGTGTGACCATCACCGATGCGGCAGCCCCCGACATTGCCAGCCAAGCGCCCGTGCTGGCGTTTCTGGGCGTTCTGGATGCGCCCATTTCGGGGGCCATGCGCAGCCGCTTGGATGAAGACGGGGCGCTGGCGTCACTGTCGGCCACTCTTCAGATCGGGGAGGGGGAATTGCAGCCCAACTCCGCCACACGGCCCATCCCGTTCAAATCTGCCCAAACCTACCTGACCTACGATCCGCTGGCCGAAGCGCTGACCTTTGATCTGATTGAGATCGACAGCGCCTTGGGGCGTGTCGCAGGCACGGCCCAGACCCATTTGCGCGACTACCGCAATGGCTGGCCTGCATCTCTCTTGGGTCAGATCGAACTGACGGATGTTGCAGTTGAAGAGAGTGAGTTCTTTCCCCAATCCGTCGTGGTGCCGCACGCCAACGTGGGGTTCCGGCTGAACCTGACGCCCTTCACCTTGGACATCGGGGAGGCCGTGATCCAGACCGGCGGCGCCGAAGCCCCGGTGCCGCTGTCCGTGTCGGGTCAGGTCCGCGCAGGGGCTGACGGGTGGTCCGTTGCCTTGGATGTCGCGGCCGATGAGGTCGAGACCCGCGATGTTCTGTCCCTGTGGCCCGAGGGGGCCGCGCCGGGCACACGGGGCTGGCTGGATGACAATATCCAACAGGGCGTGCTGCGCGATGTGGCTGTGGCGTACCGTGGGGCCGCTGACGCGCCGACTGTTTTTGCCATGACCATGGAATACGTCGATGCGACCGTCGGGTTTATGCGCACCATGCCGCCCATCGAAAACGCCCGTGGGACGATGTCCTTGGTGGATGGGCGCTACGCCTTGACCGTTGATGAAGGCCATGTGGCCGCCCCCCAAGGCGGGCGGATCAATATGGCGGGCAGCACAATGGTGATCCCGAAAACAGGACAACGCGCGCCTGCGGTCTTTGATCTGTCCCTGTCGGGACGGCTGACCGCGATGATGGCGATATTGCGGTTGCCGCCGTTCAACGTCTTGGCCGACAGCGACCTGCCGGTCAGCTTTGCCCAAGGCCAGGCACAGGTGGACGTCTTGATTGAAACCCCGCTGGGTCGTGATGTCGCGCCGGATGAAAGAACATGGCAGGCCACCGCATCCTTGCGTAATCTGCGGTCTGAGGTGTTGGTGCCCGGTCAGGTGCTGACCGCGTCAACGGCTGAGGTGCGTGTGGACGCGGACAGTTTGGTCGTGCGTGGGCCTGCGCGGGTGGGTGAGGTGGCCGGTCGCGCCACCTTTAGCCGCGCTTTGGGGGCGGGGTCGCAAGGCACCTCAAGGCTAGAAGCAGAGGTGACCATCGGGCCGGATTTCCTGCGCACTTTTAACATAACCCTGCCGCGGGGGATGGTCACTGGCGAAGGGCCTGCACGGCTGACCCTTGATCTGGCAGACCCTGCGCGCCCTGATTTCACCCTGACCTCCGATTTGCGCGGCATAGGGTTGAACCTGCCCAGTGTGGGCTATGCCAAAGCGCGGGGCGCGTCAGGCAACCTGCGGGTGACCGGACATTTGGGGGACAGCCCAAGCATTGACCGGCTGTCGATTTCGGCCCCGGGGCTGGAAACGGACGGGCGGGTGACGCTGTCGCCGGGCGGCGGGCTGGCCCGCGCGGCTTTTGACAGGGTGCGACTGGGCGGCTGGCTGGATGCGCCCGTGGTCTTGATCGGGCGCGGGCCGGGGCGCGCAGCCGAAGTGCAGGTGGCGGGCGGATCGCTTGATTTACGCTCGGCACGTTTTGGCGGGCAGGGTGGCGGCGGGGGCGGTAACGGCGGCCCCTTGGATGTGGCCTTGGACCGGCTGCGCGTGACCGACGCCATTTACCTCGATAATTTCCGTGGACAGTTCACATCTGCGGGCGGATTGCAGGGCACGTTTGAGGGGCTGGTCAACGGCGGAGCCCCTGTGTCGGGCACCATGGTTCCGGCCAACGGCGGCTCCGCCGTCCGGATCCAACGCGGCGCTGCGGGGGCGCTGTTGCGCGCAACAGGCCTGTGGCGCGGCGCTTTGGGGGGCCGGATGGAGATGACCTTGGTGCCCACAGGCGCCGAAGGCGCCTATGATGGCGTCGTGGCAGGGCGCGATTTGCGGGTCCGCGATGCACCGGCGCTGGCGTCCTTGCTCGATGCGGTGTCGATCGTGGGGCTTTTGACGCAGCTTGACGGTCAGGGGCTGATGTTTTCCGATGTGGATGCCCAATTCCGTCTGACGCCGGATCGGGTTATTCTGACGCAATCCTCTGCCGTGGGGCCGAGCATTGGCCTGTCGCTGGATGGCTTTATCAATCAAGGCGCGGGCACCATTGATCTGCAGGGCGTGGTGTCGCCTGTCTATCTTCTGAACGGGTTGGGTGCCGTGCTGACACGACGCGGCGAAGGCCTTATCGGGTTCAATTTCAATCTAACGGGGGCGGTTGACAGCCCGCAGGTTTCTGTCAATCCGCTCTCAGCGCTGACGCCCGGCATGTTCAGAGAGATTTTCCGGCGTCCGCCTCCGCAAGTTGGACAATAGGACCTGCCCCATGAAGTTGAGCGAATTTGATTTCGACCTGCCTGAACAGTTGATCGCCACCCGCCCTGCGCGGCCGCGCACATCGGCCAAACTGCTGGTGGCCGAAGGGGCAGCCACTCGCGACATGACCGTGGCGGATTTGGGGGCTGTCTTGCGGGCAGGGGACCGGCTTGTCCTCAACGACACCAAGGTAATCCCCGCGCGGCTCTTTGGCACGCGCAGCCGCGTGTCGGCCCACGGCGACGGCGTGGCCAAGATTGAGGTCACGCTGCTTGAACCACAGGCCGATGGCATGTGGGCTGCACTGGTCAAACCCCTGCGCAAAGTCAAAGAGGGGGAGGAGATCGTCTTTTCCCCTGACTTGAGCGCGGTCTTTGAAGGCCGCATGGAGGATCAGGCGCTGCTGCGGTTCAACCTGACAGGTGATGATTTCGATGCCGCCCTGAATGCCGCAGGGGCTATGCCGCTGCCGCCCTATATTGCCGCCAAACGGGCGGCGGATGCGCAAGACAAGCAGGATTATCAGACCATCTGGGCCGACAAATCCGGTGCCGTGGCCGCCCCGACAGCGTCTTTGCACTTCGAACAATGGCTGCTGGACGATCTGGCCGCGCTGGGTGTGGCGTTCAGCCATGTCACGCTCCATGTGGGGGCGGGCACGTTTTTGCCTGTGAAGGTCGATGATGTGTCCGATCACAAGATGCACGCCGAATGGGGGCAGGTGTCGCCGCAGGCCGCAGCGGACATTATGGCGACCAAGGCCGCAGGCGGGCGCGTGATCCCAGTGGGGACCACCGCCCTGCGGCTGATTGAAACGGCAGGCCGGTCCGGACGGCTTGAGGCGTGGGAAGGCGACACGGATATTTTCATCACGCCGGGGTTTGAATTCCAGATTGCTGACGGGCTGATGACCAATTTCCACCTGCCCAAATCCACCCTGATGATGCTGGTCAGCGCCCTTATGGGGGTGGACCGCATCCGAGAGATTTACGCCCATGCCATCGCCAACGACTACCGGTTTTTCAGCTACGGGGATTCGTCGATCCTGTTGCCGCAGTCATCGTAAAGGAACCGGCACAGGGCGAGGGCGCAGAAAGTCCGTGGACACCGCATCCCACTGGCAGGCGATTTTCCGCGCTTTTGGTCGTAAACAAAGGCAAAAGTCATCTTTTCGAAACTCTTGCCAGCGTAATCAAAAACACCCCATTGCGTCATGCTGGTGTCGTCTTTAGGGGCGACACCAGTTTGCGTCGGGCCGCAGTCTGACGAAGGGGCACGGGTTGAAAGGTGCATGACATGATCCAGGTTTTTGTGACCTCTTGGGCGTTGTTTTTGGGCATGTTCATGCTGATGGTGGGCAACGGTCTGCAAGGCACGCTTTTGGGTGTGCGCGGCGGGCTGGAGAATTTCTCCACCTTTGAGATGTCGATCGTCATGTCGGCCTATTTCCTGGGCTTTCTGGGCGGATCGCGTTTGGCGCCTGAGATGATCCGCAGGGTCGGTCATGTGCGGGTCTTTGCGGCCCTCGGGTCGACCATTTCCGCCGTCTTGATCATGTATCCAGTGTTGGTGGACATCTGGGCGTGGACCTTGGGCCGCATTATCATCGGGTTCTGCTTTTCGGGCGTGTACGTGACCGCAGAAAGCTGGCTGAACAATGCGGCCACCAATGAAAACCGCGGCCAATCCTTGTCGCTTTACATGTTGGCACAGATGTCCGGCATCGTTGTCGCCCAAGGCATCTTGAGCGTGGGGGACGTTGAAGGGTTCATCTTGTTCATCATCCCTTCGGTCTTGGTGAGCCTCGCTTTCGCGCCAATTTTGTTGTCCGTTCAGCCCACGCCTGCGTTTGAAGCCACCAAACCCATGAGCTTGCGGAACCTTGTGGGCGCCTCCCCACTGGCCTCCGTGGGTATGTTCCTGCTGGGTGGCGTGTTTGCCGCGCAATTCGGTATGACAGCCGTCTATGGCACTGCTGTGGGGCTGAGCGTGGCACAAATTTCGCTGCTGGTGTCGGTCATTTATATCGCGGCCTTGGCCGCACAATATCCCATCGGATGGCTGTCGGACCGGATGGATCGACGTGTCCTGATTGTCGGGGTCGCCGCGCTGGGCGCGGGGGGGGCTGCGCTGGCGTGGATCAGCGGCGGCACCTTTACGACTTTGCTGATCGGGGCGGCCTTGGTGGGCGGCACGTCGAACCCGCTCTATGCCCTTTATATCGCCTATGCGAACGACTTTCTGGAACATGAGGAAATGCCTGCAGCCTCGGCCGGTTTCATCTTTATCAACGGGGTGGGCGCGATTATGGGGCCGGTCCTGATCGGTTGGATCATGGGCGTCTTTGGCGAAGCCGCATTTTGGGCGGTGGTCGCTGTCTTGATGGCGGCGATGGCCGGCTATGGTTTGGTGCGGATGCTGCAACGTCCCAGCGACATCTCTGTCGAGGATCAGGTGAGCTATGCGCCCGTGATGGCCAGCGCATCGCCCGTCGCCATGGAGGTCGCACAGGAAATCTACATTGAGACGGAACTGGAAGATCAGGCAGATGTGGATGTAAATTTCCCCTAATCCGATGCCCTAAACCCTTGTCAGATTTCAAGAATCCTGTAACGCTTGATCACAGGTTAAGGGTGCGCGAGGGATCGCTATGGTAACGCCGGATCAGGTTTTGACGTTTTGGCTCGATGAGGTGGGGCCGAAGGGCTGGTATCAGGGCGGGGACGATCTGGATGCCAGCATCCGCGACAAGTTTGCGGACGCATGGGATGAGGCCCGCAACGGGGCTTACGGGCTGTGGCTGACCTCCCCTAAGGAGTGTTTGGCCTATGTGATCCTCACCGATCAATTCCCGCGCAATATGTTTCGCGGCAAGGGATTGGCCTTTGCCGCTGATCGGTCTTCACGGGCGGCGGCCAAACTGGCGGTGGATCGGGGGTGGGATATGTCGGTGCCGGAACCGGAACGACAGTTTTTCTACATGCCGCTGATGCATTCCGAAAACCTTGTGGATCAGGATCGCTGTGTGCGTCTGATGTCGAGCCGGATGACCCAAGATGAGGGCAGTGGGGTGCGGCACGCCTGCGCGCACCGCCATATCATCCGCACCTTTGGCCGGTTTCCCTATCGCAACGCGGCCCTTGAACGGGCCTCCACCACCGCTGAGACCACGTGGATGGACACCGAAGGCTACGCCGGTGCCTTGCGGGCGGTGGATGCCAAGGCGGCCCGCTAGCTGCGACTTTGTTGCATAGCAGAGTTGACCCTTGGTCACTGGCCCTACATGCCGAAATAGTTTAATGCTAAACTAAATTCGCAATTGGAGGACCGAACCTTGGCTCAGAACTTTGACATGATCGTAATTGGAGCAGGCCCAGGCGGCTATGTGGCGGCCATTCGGGGCGCGCAATTGGGCCTGAAGGTGTGCGTTGTTGAACGCGAACATCTGGGCGGGATCTGTCTGAACTGGGGCTGCATTCCGACAAAGGCGATGCTGCGGTCGGCCGAGGTTTTTCATCTGATGCACCGCGCCAAGGACTTTGGTCTGAAAGCCGACGGGATCGACTATGATCTGCCCGCCGTGGTCAAACGATCCCGTGGAGTGGCGAGCCAACTGTCGGGCGGTGTTGGGCATCTTCTCAAAAAGAACAAATGCACCGTGGTCATGGGTGAGGCCAAGATCACATCCAAGGGCAAGGTCAGCGTGAAAACCGACAAGGGCACCGAGGAATTGACGGCCAAGAACATCGTTTTGGCCACCGGTGCGCGCGCGCGCAATCTGCCCGGCCTTGAGGCCGACGGCGACCGCGTTTGGATGTACAAGGACGCCTTGCAGCCCAAATATATGCCCAAGAAACTGCTGGTCATCGGCTCTGGCGCCATCGGCATTGAATTTGCCAGCTTCTACAACACGCTTGGGGCCGACACGACGGTGGTCGAAGTCATGGACCGCGTGTTGCCGGTTGAGGATGAAGAAATCTCAAAATTTGCGCACAAGGCCTTCGAGAAACAGGGCATGAAGATCATGGCCAAGTCGATCGTCAAACAGCTCGATCGCGGCAAAGACAAGGTGACCGCGCATATCGAAGCGAACGGCAAGGTCGAAAAGATGGAGTTCGATACGGTGATTTCTGCGGTGGGAATCGTCGGCAATGTCGAAAACCTCGGGCTGGAAGAATTGGGCGTCAAAATCGACCGCACCCATGTGGTCACTGACGAATACTGCCGCACGGGCGTAGAGGGGCTCTACGCCATTGGCGATATCGCGGGTGCCCCGTGGCTGGCGCACAAAGCCTCCCATGAAGGCGTGATGGTCGCAGATCTGATCGCAGGGCAGAACAACGTCCATCCGGTGAAACCCGAAAGCATCGCAGGCTGCACTTACTGCCACCCACAGGTCGCATCCGTCGGCTATACCGAGGCGCAAGCCAAGGAAAAGGGCTATAAAATCAAGGTCGGGCGCTTCCCATTTATCGGCAACGGCAAAGCGATTGCCTTGGGTGAACCGGAGGGCATGGTGAAGACCATCTTCGACGAAAAGACGGGCGAATTGCTGGGTGCGCATATGGTCGGTGCGGAAGTGACCGAGATGATCCAGGGCTATGTGATCGGGCGCAAGCTGGAGACCACGGAAGAGGACCTGATGGAAACCGTGTTCCCCCATCCAACCCTGTCCGAGATGATGCACGAAAGCGTTCTCGACGCCTACGACCGTGTGATCCACATGTAAGAGCCGCGCAAAATTCCGGAATTTTGTTAGTTGCTCCGGCCGGGGGTGCGGCGTAGCGAGGGGCATGACCACCCCTCGCACAAATTGGCCACTGATTGCCTTGCTCTGGACCACCGGCCTGTTGGCGGCGGCCCAGTTTGCGAAAATCACCCTCACGCTTGAGACGCTGGGCGACATTTACGCGGGCGCGCCCGTGCCTTTGGCGGTGTCAGCCGTGTCTGTTGTGGGTATCGTGGGCGGGTCGGTCTCGGGCTTTGTTGTGGCCCGTTTAGGGGTGCGACGGTCGGTTTTGTGGGCCATTGCCGGATCTGCGCTGGTGTCGCTGGTTCAAGGGCCGGACATGCCGTTCGGCGCGTTCATGACCACCCGCTTGGTTGAGGGCTTTGGCCATTTGTTGTTGGTGGTCGCACTGCCCACCATGATGGTGGCACTGGCCCGTCCCACGGACAAACCGGTGGTGATGGGCCTGTGGGGCACGTTTTTCGGCGTGGGCTTTGCCATTTTGGCTTGGTTTATACCACCTCTTGAGGCGTGGGGCGGCGTGCGTGCCGTTTATGCAGGACACGGGCTGTTGCTGGCGCTGATCTTTCCGATCCTGTTTTGGGCCTTGCCGCGGGTGATGGAACAGGGCGTCGCGATCCCAAACCTGATCACGCTGCACCGGACAATCTTTCGCACGCCGCGCTATTTCGCCCCAGGGGTCGGGCACGGCATCTACACCTCTTTGTTTATTGCTTTGGTGGCCTTTTTGCCTGCGGCCATGGCCGCACCTTGGTTGACGGTGGTTCTGCCGCTGTCCAACCTGTCGGGCACCTTCGCCAGCGGCTTTGTGGCACAACGGATGCCCGCGTCCCGTCTGTCGGTCTGGGGCTTTGTCGTGGCGGGGGTGCTTTTTGCGCTCATGGCTGTCACCGGATCGACGATCATTGCCATAGCCGCATTGTTTTTCACCGGACTGACGGCAGGGGCCAACTTTGCAGCGGTCCCAGAATTCAGCCCTGATCCGCAGGATCAGGCGCGGTGCAACGGGGCCATGGCGCAGGTGGGCAACATGGGCACCTTTGCGGGCACACCTCTTTTTGCTTTGGTGGCGGGCAGCCTGTGGGGCATCGCGGGGATGGCCATTTCAATTTGCGTTCTAGGCGCTGTTTTGGGCGGCTGGGCCTATGCCGCGGCACGGATGTCAGCAACCTTGCGTTAATTCTTCCGTTTGTTCGCCCTCTGTTCTATATGGGGTCTGGTCACTGGACGTAGGCTGCCTATGTGGTGATCGAGCATAGACTGGGGGCCCTTATGGCTGAGCTGAAGAACATCGAAGTGCGCGGCGCGCGTGAACACAATCTTAAGAACATCGATGTGGATATTCCGCGCGACCAGCTGGTGGTGATCACGGGGCTGTCGGGGTCGGGCAAGTCCTCGTTGGCCTTTGATACGATCTATGCCGAAGGACAGCGGCGCTATGTTGAAAGCCTGTCAGCTTATGCGCGGCAGTTCCTTGATATGATGGAAAAGCCCGATGTGGATCACATCAGCGGGTTAAGCCCCGCGATTTCCATTGAACAAAAGACCACGTCGAAAAACCCACGGTCCACCGTCGGTACTGTGACTGAGATTTACGACTACCTGCGCCTGCTTTTTGCGCGCGTTGGCACGCCCTATTCCCCCGCCACCGGCTTGCCGATTGAGGCCCAGCAGGTGCAGGACATGGTCGACCGCGTCATGGCGATGGAGGAGGGGACCCGTGGGTTCCTTCTGGCCCCCATTATCCGCGACCGCAAAGGCGAATACCGCAAGGAATTTCTGGAACTGCGCAAGCAGGGCTTTCAGCGGGTGAAGGTCGACGGGGAATTCTATGACCTTGATGAACCGCCCACTCTGGACAAGAAATTCCGCCATGACATTGATGTGGTGGTGGACCGGATCGTGGTGCGCGACGGGTTGGAAACCCGGCTGGCCGACAGCTTCCGCACCGCACTAGATCTGGCGGACGGGATCACCATTCTCGAAACGGCCCCCAAAGAGGGGGAGCCGGAACGTTTTACCTTCTCCGAAAATTTCGCCTGCCCTGAAAGCGGGTTCACCATTCCGGAGATTGAGCCGCGCTTGTTTTCCTTCAACGCGCCCTTCGGGGCATGCCCTGCCTGTGATGGTCTGGGGGTTGAGCTGTTTTTTGACGAACGCCTTGTCGTGCCCGACCAGACGTTGAAGATTTATGACGGCGCCTTGGCACCCTGGCGCAAAGGCAAGTCGCCCTATTTCTTGCAGACCATCGAAGCCATCGCCAAGCATTATGAATTCGACAAGAACAGCCGTTGGAAAGACCTTCCTGCCTTTGTGCAGCAGGTTTTCCTGCACGGATCGGGTGATGAGGAGATCAAGTTCCGCTACGACGAAGGTGGCCGCGTTTATGAAGTCAAACGCGCGTTTGAGGGCGTGATTCCAAACATGGAACGCCGCTACCGCGAAACGGACAGCAACTGGATTCGGGAAGAATTCGAACGCTACCAAAACAACCGCCCCTGCGGGACATGCCATGGCTACCGCCTGCGGGAGGAGGCTTTGGCTGTTAAAATCGGCACACCCGATCACCTGCTGCACGCGGGTCAGGTGGTGCAGATGTCGATTTCCGAGGCGTTTGAGTGGTGCGGGTCGGTGCCTGACGCCCTGACCGTGCAAAAGAACGCTATCGCGGGGCCAATCCTGAAAGAGATCAGCGAACGCTTGGGCTTTTTGAACAACGTCGGGCTGGAATATCTCACGCTGAGCCGGAATTCCGGCACTTTGTCGGGCGGTGAAAGCCAGCGGATCAGACTGGCGTCGCAGATCGGGTCCGGCCTGCAGGGGGTGCTTTATGTGCTCGATGAACCCAGCATCGGGTTGCACCAGCGCGACAACGACCGCCTGCTGACGACGCTGAAAAACCTGCGCGATCAGGGCAACACGGTGATCGTCGTGGAACACGACGAAGAAGCCGTGCGTGAGGCGGATTATGTCTTTGATATCGGCCCCGGCGCCGGTGTTCATGGCGGCAAAGTGGTGGCCAAGGGCACGCCCGCTGAAATCATCGCCAACCCCGACAGCATCACCGGCGATTATCTGGCGGGCCGTCGCGAAATCGCGGTGCCTGCGAAGCGTCGTAAGGGCAATAAGAAAAAGCTGACGGTGATAAAGGCCAGCGGAAACAACCTGCAAAACGTCACGGTCGACTTCCCGCTGGGCAAGTTTGTCTGCGTGACCGGCGTGTCCGGCGGTGGCAAATCGACCCTCACGATTGAGACGTTGTTCAAGACCGCGTCGATGGCGCTGAACGGCGCGCGGCAAACACCAGCGCCCTGTGAGACGATCAAGGGGTTGGAACACCTTGATAAGGTGATCGACATTGACCAGCGCCCCATCGGGCGCACGCCGCGGTCAAACCCTGCGACCTATACGGGGGCGTTTACGCCCATCCGTGACTGGTTCGCCGGCCTGCCCGAGGCCAAGGCGCGGGGCTATAAGCCCGGCCGCTTCAGCTTCAACGTCAAGGGCGGACGGTGTGAGGCCTGTCAGGGCGATGGTGTCATCAAGATTGAGATGCACTTCCTTCCCGACGTTTATGTGGAATGTGAGACCTGCAAGGGCAAACGCTACAACCGCGAAACGCTGGAAATTCAGTTCAAGGGTAAGTCGATCGCCGATGTCTTGGACATGACTGTGGAAGAGGCGCAGACCTTCTTTAAGGCGGTGCCGTCGATCCGTGAAAAGATGGACGCGCTGATGCGGGTCGGCCTTGGTTACATCAAGGTAGGCCAGCAGGCCACGACTCTATCAGGGGGCGAGGCGCAGCGGGTCAAACTGTCCAAGGAGCTTGCCAAACGGTCCACCGGTCGCACGCTGTACATTCTGGATGAACCGACCACAGGTCTGCATTTCGAAGATGTGCGTAAGCTGTTGGAAGTGCTGCATGAATTGGTCGATAGCGGCAACACGGTCATTGTCATCGAACACAATCTGGACGTCGTGAAAACCGCCGATCACATCATTGATGTGGGGCCTGAGGGCGGTGACGGCGGCGGCACGATCGTGGCCATCGGCACGCCAGAAAAGGTGGCCGAGGTTGAGGGGTCGCACACGGGCCATTACCTCAAACCCATGTTGCAGGCGCGCAAGGTCGCGGCGGAATAAGACCAGCGGCGTCGGTCACAGATCGGCGCTGAATTCCGCGATCAGGTGATCGACGACAGCGGCGCATTTGGTGGGCTTGTCGCCTTCGGTTGCGTCATAGACGGCGCGTTGACGGGCGCTGCTGGTGCCGTTGGTCACGATATCGCGCAGGTCGTCCAAGGCGCGGGTGCATTGCAGGATGCCGGCGTCTTCTTCCACCAGTGTCATGAGATCGTCGAACAATTCGGCGAAGGGCACGATGTCGCCCCGGCCAAAGTCGATCAATCCTTCGGTGGTGCCATACCGCTGGGCACGCCAGCGGTTTTCCTGCACCAAGAACATATCGTATTTGCGCCAGCGCTGGTTTTTCTGTTTCAGCCGCCAAAGCATCCGGGTGAGGCATTGAATCAACGCGGCAAGGCCGACCGTATGGCTGAGGCGGGGCGTGACATCGCAGATGCGCGCCTCCAGCGTGGGAAAGGCCGCAGAGGGGCGCAGATCCCACCAGATTTTGCTGCTGTCTTCGATGATGCCCAGATCGACCAGCGTATCCACGGACCGCTGATAGGCGTCCCAGCTGTCCACAGCTGGCGGCAGGCCGGTGCGGGGCAGGTTGTCAAAGACCGATAGACGGTAAGAGGCAAGGCCGGTATCTTCCCCCTGCCAGAATGGCGAAGACGCGGACATGGCCAGAAGATGCGGCAGAAAATAGCTGAGTTGACCCATAAGGTCCGCACGCAGGGCGTTGTCGTTCAGCCCCACATGGACATGCATCCCACAGATCAACATGCGCCGCCCGACGCCGCCCAGATCACGTTCTAACTGGTTGTACCGGTCCCTGTCTGTGTGGCTTTGGTATTTCCAATCGGCCAGCGGATGGCATGAGGCCGCGATGGGCGCCAAACCGTGGTCTGCGGCAAGGTCGCGGATGGTGCGGCGCAAATGGGCCAAATCTGCGCGGGCGTCCTCTGCGGTTTGGCAGATGCCCGTGCCGATTTCGATCTGACATTGCAAAAATTCAGGGCTGACCTGATCACCAAGGGCGTCCTTGCAGGCCGCCATCATGGCCTCTGGCACTTCGGCCAAAGCACGGGTTTTCGTGTCAACGAGGAGGTACTCCTCCTCTACGCCGATTGTAAATTCAGGTTCTGTCATGCCCCAACCCTGACGGGTTTAGGGCATTTGGTAAAGTCACAGCAGGCGGACCTGACAGCCCACCTGCGTGCGTCCAAACAGGTCAGCGATGTGTTCATTGTACAGACCGATGCACCCGGATGAACTTTGCCGTCCGATTTTGCGCGTGTCGTGTGTGCCATGGATCAGATAGGCGGGCCATGTCAGGTACATGGCATATGTGCCCAGCGGATTGCCCGGTTCGCCGCCTTCCATGCGTTGCGGCAGCGTCGGGTCACGCTCGCGCATGTTGGCGGTGGGCGTCCAAGAGGGGCCCACGCGCTTGCGCACGATTTCGGAATACCCGCGACGGGTCAGTTCTTCGGTCAGGGGAACGGAGGACGGATAGAGGTGATATGTCCCATCCGGATCCCAATAGTGCAGCACGCGCGATGTAATGTCGGCAAGGATCGCGCCTTTACCCAGGGACTGGAAATGGTCCTGCCAGTCTTGCGTAAAAAAGGACGATGCGTTGCGGTCAGGTGTGGCCTGTTGCGCACGCGCCAGCATAGGGGTTGCCAGCGCGGCAGTCGCCGTGAGGAGGAATGTGCGTTTCGATTGGATAACCTGCCCCATCAATGTGGATCAATCCGTGGTTCACATGGACGAGACGCCGCTGCAATGGAACTCCCCTCACGGGCGCGTGATCGGCGAAATTATGCGATCGTGATGGTGCCGCGCATGTTGCGGTGCGGACCGCAGCGGTAGCTGAATGAGCCGGAGTTGCCAAACGTCAGGCTGGCGCTGTCGCCGCGACCCAGAAGGCCGGTGTCAAACGCACCGTTCAGATCCTCGGCGGAGTGGCGCATGCGATCTTCGTTGACCCAAGTCACCGTATCGCCAGGGGCAATTGTCAGGTCGGCGGGGGAAAAGGCCATGTTTTTGATGGTCACAACATGGGTTTCGGCGCGGGCGACTGTCGCCAGAAGGGGAAGGGCCGCTGCGGCGGTTGCAGCACGGGTGAGGAATTGGCGACGGTTGGTCATGGGGAAGTCCTTTCAAATGCAAACTGCCCGATCCTTTCGAACCGGACAGCTGTAGCTACGAGGTGCCGATTACTTAAGTTTCAACACCTGTTACATTTTTTAGTTAACGGTTGAAATTAATCCATCGCTTTGAAATTAAATTCGCCACCTTCCTTGATGCCTGACGGCCAACGGGAGGTCACGGTCTTGGTCCGAGTGTAGAATTTGAAGGCATCGGGGCCGTGCTGGTTCAGGTCACCAAAGGCGGATTTTTTCCAACCGCCAAAGGTGTGATAGGCCAGCGGCACCGGAATAGGCACGTTGATGCCCACCATGCCGACGTTGATGCGGTTGGCGAAATCACGGGCGGCGTCGCCGTCGCGGGTGAAGATCGCGGTGCCGTTGCCGTATTCATGATCCATGGCGAGGCCAATCGCCTCTTCATAGCTGCCCGCGCGCACGGTGCTCAGGACAGGGCCGAAGATTTCCTTTTTGTAAATGTCCATGTCAGGCGTGACGCGGTCAAACAGATGCGGGCCCACAAAGAAGCCGTCTTCATACCCTTGAAGGGAGAAATCGCGCCCGTCGACCACCAATTCAGCGCCCTGATCAATGCCGGATTGCACAAGGCCAAGGATGTTTTGTTTGGCGGCCGCCGTGACAACAGGGCCGTAATCCACATCATCGCCCGAGGTATAGGGGCCGACGCGCAGCTTTTCGATGCGCGGGACAAGTTCTTCAATCAGACGATCCGCCGTCTCGTCCCCCACTGGGACGGCCACGGAAATCGCCATGCAGCGTTCGCCGGCCGCACCATAGCCCGCACCGACCAGCGCGTCGGCGGCTTGGCCCATGTCCGCATCGGGCATGATGATCATGTGGTTTTTCGCGCCGCCGAAACACTGCACACGCTTGCCATTGGAACAACCGCGCCCGTAGATGTATTCGGCGATAGGGGTGGAGCCGACGAAGCCCACAGATTGGATGACCTCATTATCAAGGATCGCATCGACGCTTTCCTTGTCGCCGTTCACGACCTGCAGGATTCCTGGCGGCAGGCCTGCTTCCTCCATCAATTCAGCGAGCATCAGCGGCACAGACGGGTCCCGTTCGGACGGCTTCAGGATGAAGGCATTGCCGCAGGCGATGGCGGGCGCGAACATCCACATGGGGATCATCGCGGGGAAGTTGAATGGCGTGATGCCTGCGGTCACACCCAGCGCCTGACGCATGGAATAGATGTCGATGCCGGGGCCGGCGCCATCGGTGTATTCGCCTTTCAGCAGTTCCGGCGCGCCGATGCAGTATTCCACGACCTCAAGCCCGCGCTGCACGTCGCCTTTGGCGTCGGGGATGGTTTTGCCGTGTTCACGGCTGAGCGCTTCGGCCAATTTGTCCATGTCGCGGTTCAAAAGCCCCACAAAGGCCATCAGAACCCGCGCGCGGCGCTGGGGGTTGGTGGCGGCCCAGGCCGGTTGGGCTTTGGCGGCAACGGCGACTGCATGGTCAAGCTCTGCCGCAGAGGCGAGGGGGAGTTTGGCCTGCACTTCGCCCGTGGCGGGGTTGAAGACGTCTGCAAAGCGGCCTGACGTGCCTTTGACGTGTACGCCGCCGATGTAATGGGTGAGTTCGGTTGTCATGGTGTCCTCCCTAAAGGTGTGGTTGCGGGCACCATAGCCTTGCGTTTTCGCTGCATAAAGCGTCAGTTTGCCAAAGTTGTTTTGCAGAAACGCAAAGGGTGCAGGATGGATCAATGGGATGACATGCGGGTGTTTCTGGCGGTGGCCCGTGCCGAAAGCCTCAGCCGAGCAGCACCCCAATTGCGGATGGACGCCGCAACCGTGGGCCGACGCATTGCGCGGCTGGAGGCGCGGGTGGGGGCGTGTTTTGTGAAATCCCCCCAAGGCTACGCGCTGACCGATCTAGGCGCGCGGATGCTGCCTGCCGCCGAAGCGGCGGAGACCGCGTTGGGCCAAGTGGCCGAAGCCGCAGTGGCGCAGACAGGGCAGTTAAGCGGCCAAATCCGCATTGGTGCGCCCGACGGGGCCGCAAATTACCTGCTGCCGCAGGTTTGCGCGCGCATCGGGGCCGATAATCCAGGGCTGGAAATCCAGATCCTCGCGCTGCCACGGGTGGTGAACCTCAGCAAACGGGAGGCCGATATGGCCCTGACCGTGTCGCCCCCCGATGCGGGACGGCTGTTGGTGCAGAAAATCACCGACTACCGCCTGCATTTGGCGGCTGAGGCGCAGATTGCGGCCAAAATCACGACCCGCGCGCACCTCAAAGACGTGCCCTTCGTGGGTTACATCCCCGATATGATTTTCGACAAGGAGTTGGATTATCTGGGCCCGCTGGCGGCAGGCGGGGTGCAATTGGCGTCCAATTCCGTGGCGGTGCAGGCCATGGCGCTGCGCGCAGGTGCGGGCGTGGGGATCGTCCATGACTTTGCTTTACCCGCCATGCCCGAGGTCCGCCGCGTGCTGACGGAGGAGGTGTCGCTGGTGCGATCTTTCTATCTGGTCCGCCATCTGAGCGACCGCAAGTCAGAGAGGTTGACGCGGTTTGCTGAGGCCGTTTCAGCAGGTCTTCGCGCGGAGGTTGCGCGTCTCGAAGGGGCCTTCCCTTGACACGTGTGGGGGGCAGGGCGCTAGGCTGGGGGCCTATCACATAAGGAGAAAGCCATGATCGTGTCCCAGATTTTGAAATCAAAGGCCGTGGAGGGGGTGTTGACCTTGGGGTCTGATGCGTCCGTGTCCGAGGCCGCAGCGATCATGTCGGACCGGCGGATCGGGACGATCGTGGTCAGCGATGATGGCGGGGCCACGGCGGCAGGCATTTTGTCCGAACGCGATATCGTGCGCAATCTGGGCCAACAGGGCGCGGGCTGTCTGGCGGAAGCCGTCGGGCGGATGATGACGACCAAGCTGGTGACTTGCGGCATGGGCGACACATCGGATTCGATCCTAGGCAAGATGACCGAAGGCCGGTTTCGCCATATGCCCGTGGTCGAGGACGGCAAGCTGGTGGGGCTGATTTCCATCGGGGATGTGGTCAAGGCGCGTTTGGCGGAGTTGGCGATGGAACGTGACGCGCTTGAGGGGATGGTGATGGGCCATTAGGCTTGCCATCGGGGGCGCAATGATGTTGCTTGCCGGCGTGAACTAAGATGAGGCCTGCCCATGCGCATTGGATTGTACCCCGGCACATTTGACCCTGTGACCTTGGGGCATCTGGATATCATCCGGCGCGCCTGTTCGCTGGTGGACCGTTTGGTCATCGGGGTGGCGATCAACCGCGATAAGGGGCCGTTGTTTTCCTTGGAAGAACGGGTGGCGATGATTGAGGCGGAATGTGCGGCGCTCTCTGCGCAAACCGGCTGTGAGATCGTGGCCCATCCCTTTGAAAACCTGCTGATTGATTGCGCCAAGGATGTTGAGGCATCGATCATTATTCGCGGCCTGCGGGCTGTGGCGGATTTTGAGTATGAATATCAGATGGTCGGGATGAACCGGCAGCTTGATGACAGCGTGGAGACCGTGTTTTTGATGGCCGAAGCCCAGCATCAGGCGATTGCCAGCAAGCTGGTCAAGGAAATCGCGCGACTGGGTGGGGATGTGTCGAAGTTCGTGACCCCCGCTGTGCGCGCGGCCCTTGTGGCGCGGTTGCAAAAATGAGCCGCTGACGCGGCGTTGCCTTTATAGGCGTCAGTGGCAATGTGAGCCCAAAATGGCAAAGAGGGCCGCCTGTTGGACAGGGGCCCTCCGGGGGGAGTTTATCTGGCCAGATGAAGCGGGGGCGTGGCGCTTACCCGTAGACCGCGCGTGTCGCGATTTCGCGGGCGTCACCGGGGTAGAGGCCCAGATCTTCGACAGCGAGGTCCGTGGGCAGGTTGGCGATGGCGCGGCGGGTGCGGCTGTAGGCGGCACGTTTGGCAAGGCGGTCACGCAGGGTGTTGATCATAGTCATCTGTGCATCCTTTCAAGAGTGCTCTGTTTCGTCTTGACCCAGATTTAAGCGCTTTGGTGCCCTGCACTAGGGCCGGTTTCGGTCAGCCGGGGTTGCGTTTTTTGCATGGGTTTTTTGTGATCCGAACAAAAAAGGGGCGGCCGTGATGGCCACCCCAGATGTCATTTCGATGAGGGTCTTTTTACAGGAACTTGGCCATGGCCACGGCTGTATCGCTCATCCGGTTGGAGAAGCCCCATTCGTTGTCATACCATGTGAGGATCCGGCACAGGTTGCCGTCCATCACCTTGGTCTGATCCGTCGCAAAGGTGGAGCTACGCGGGTCGTGATTGAAATCCTGGCTCACCAGCTTTGCATCCGTCACGCCGAGGATGCCTTTCAACGGGCCATCGGCGGCAGCAGCGCGGATGATGTCGTTGATTTCTTCCGCTGTTGTATCGCGAGAGGCCTCAAACGTCAGATCAACGCAGGACACGTTGGGCGTTGGCACGCGGATGGCCACGCCGTCCAGTTTGCCGTCCAACTCAGGCAGCACAAGGCCCACGGCCTTGGCCGCACCCGTTGACGTCGGGATCATGGACATCGCGGCTGCGCGCGCGCGGTAGAGGTCTTTGTGCATCGTATCGAGCGTCGGCTGGTCGCCGGTGTAGCTGTGCACAGTGGTCATGAAGCCCCGTTTGATGCCCAGCCCGTCGTTGAGGACCTTGGCAACAGGCGCCAGACAGTTCGTGGTGCACGACGCATTGGACACGACGATGTCGTCGGCTGTCAGTTCACCGTCGTTGACGCCGAAGACGATTGTTTTGTCGGCATCTTTGCCGGGGGCAGAAATCAGAACGCGGGATGATCCGTTTTCAAGGTGCGCCTGACAGGCCTCTTTAGAGGTAAAGATACCCGTACATTCCAGCACAACATCCACGTCGGACCACGGCAGGTCGGCGGGGTTGCGAATGGAGGAGACTTTGATCGGCCCACGGCCCACGTCGATGCTGTCGGCGGTTGTCTTGACCTCAACCGGGAAGCGGCCATGCACACTGTCATATTGCAGCAGATGCGCGTTGGTTTCCACGGGACCAAGATCGTTGATCGCGATGACTTCGATATCGGTCCGACCGGATTCGATGATGGCGCGCAATACGTTGCGGCCGATGCGGCCGAAGCCGTTGATTGCTACTTTGACGGTCATGGGAGCCTCCATAATTTTGGATAGAGCTAGCGTGGCCGCAGGTTGCGTCCACCGTTGGCGCTAACATCGCGATTATGGACGGAAGGTCAACCCGATTTGGCGTCAGCGCCAGAAGGCCACAGCTGAGATCAGCTCAAGCCCTTTTTTCGAAATGAAAATGAAAGCGTTGAGGTGCAAGACATAATGGTCGAGGACAAAGAAGCCCACGATGAGGGCCATGAGGAGAAAGGCGAGGCGCGTTGTCATGATCGGGTTAGGCCATGAAACGGGGCGTCTGTCGAGGGGGCGATCAGCATTGGGGCTGATAGATCATGGTGCCTGTGTAATTTAGGCTGCCGTGCACGGCGCAATAGGTGCCGTAGCGGTCAAAATGCGCCTGACGTTCGGGTCTGGGTTTACGGCGATCAGCAGAACGATGACCGCAAGGCCGCACATCCGGCCCCAAAACACGATCCGGTTCTTTTTTGCAGCCGCTGGAGGGCGGTGCTATCGCCGTCAAAGCTGTTAACTGCGTCATAGACCGCATTGGCGCGGGCCACGGTGCCAGTGCGGGTCCAGCTTTTGCGGTGATAGGTCAGGTAGCGCCCAATTTTAACGAACCGCCGCAGGCCGAAATTCACCCTGGCCATGATCAATCCGGCCAGACAGATGCTGAGGACGGGCAGAAGGCCGTCTTCGTTCAAGTTCGCCTGAAACCACAACGCCAAAGCGGCAGAAATTTGGCCTAGTTCAAGCGGCCCATATGGGCGGCGACATCGGCCATGCGCACGGAAAAGCCCCATTCGTTGTCATACCACGCCAGCACGCGCACGGTTTTGCCGCCGATCACTTTGGTCTGGTCGGGGGCGAAGATGGACGAATGCGGAGTATGGTTGAAATCGATGCTGACCTTGGGGTCGGGGTCATAAGACATGACCATGCCCATGTGGCCCGCGCAGGCCTCGGCCACGACGGCGTTGACGTCTGCGACGGTGACGGATTTGGCCGCCTCAAACGTCAGATCCACGGCGGAGACGTTGGGCGTGGGCACCCGCAAGGCGGTGCCGTCTAGGCGACCTTCCATTTCAGGCAGCACCAGTGACAGCGCCTTGGCGGCCCCCGTCGAGGTGGGGATCATCGCCATGGCCGCAGCCCGCGCGCGGTAGAGATCAGAATGGCGGCGGTCCAGCGTGGGCTGGTCGCCGGTGTAGCTGTGGATGGTCGTCATCAGCCCGCGTTCGATGCCGATCGCATCGTTGAGGACCTTGACCAAGGGGGCGAGGCAGTTGGTTGTGCAGGACCCGTTGGACACCATACGGTCGCGGGCCTCAAGATCGCGGTGGTTGACGCCGTAGACGATCGTGCGGTCGACGTTTGTGGCAGGCGCAGAGATCAGGACCTTGCCTGCGCCGCGTTCTAAATGCACGCTGGATTTTTCGCCGTCGTTGAATTTGCCGGTGCATTCGAGGACGACATCACAGCCCTCCCAATCCAGCTCTGTCGGGTCATAGGTGGACATCACGTCGATGGGTCCACGGCCAAGGTCCAGCTTGCCGTCATTGACCGTAATCTCACCGGGGAAGCGGCCATGGACACTGTCATACCGCAGCAGGTGGGCGTTGGTTTCTACGGGACCCGTGGCGTTGATTTTGACCACTTGAACGTCATTGCGCGCGGCCTCTGCGATGTGGGACAGGGTGCAGCGGCCGATCCGGCCAAATCCGTTGATGCCGATGGTGACGGTCATGGTAGTCTCCTTTGGTCAGTTGGGGTGTTTGTAGGCGGTATGCCGTTGTGGACCAAGGGAAGGTGAATAGGTTTCAATATGTTAGCGGTAATGGTTGCGCTCACATCTTAGGTTTGCGCTAACGCTTCGCGCGCGGTTGCGCTAACGGTTGGGCGTGGGACACGAAAAGGGGCGCAGATGGAGAATCGGTGGGACGCGGCATTGGTCGCAACAGCGCGGATGTTGATTGCGGTGCTGTTTGTAGGCGGGGCGGTGCAAAAGGTGCAAGACGCAGCGCCGGCCATGGCGTTGCTGGCGGACCGCGGACTGCCTGAGGTGCTGGTCTGGCCCGCGATGGTGTTCAATGGCGTCATCGGGGTGGCCTTGATCGCAGGCTGGCAGCTGCGCACAGTGGCACTGGCGGCAGGGGTCTACAGCGCCGCCACCAGCCTGTTTCATTTGCAACCGGATGACCCGTGGCAGATGACGATCTTTGTGAAAAACTGGGCGATTGCCGGGGGCTGTCTGGCCTTGGCTGTCTGCGGGGGCTTGCGTGGCCGTGCCTAAGGGCTAGGTTGCGGCGCAAGACGTAAGGAGAATGACATGAGCGGATTGATTGCCCTTTTGGACGACGTGGTCGCCCTGACGCGGATTGCAGCGGCTTCGGTCGATGATGTGGCAGGCATGGCGGCGAAGGCGGGCACCAAGGCCGCAGGCGTGGTGATTGATGATGCCGCCGTAACGCCCAAATATGTCACCGGCCTTGATCCCAAGCGCGAATTGCCGATCATCTGGAAAATCGCACGGGCGTCGTTTTTCAACAAACTGTTGATTTTGCTGCCCGTGGCCATGGTGCTGCAGGCCTTTGCGCCGATTGTGTTGATTTTCCTTTTGATGCTGGGCGGCCTTTATCTGTGCTTCGAGGGGGCCGAAAAGGTCTGGCACGTGTTGGCCCCGCACAAGGACAATCACGTCAACAAAGAAGAGGTCAAAGACCCCGCCCATCTGGAAGAAACCCGTGTGCGCGGGGCGATCAAGACGGATTTCATCCTCTCGGCTGAGATCATGACGATCACCCTCAATGAGATCACCAGCAACTTCCCCGATGCGTCGATCTGGCTGCAGGGTATGGCGCTGGCCGTTGTTGCGGTGCTGGTCACTGTCGTGGTTTACGGCGCTGTCGCTTTGATCGTGAAGGCCGATGATACAGGGCTGTGGATGGCCGCCAACGGGCGCACAGGGCTGACACGGTCGCTGGGCACCGGTCTGGTGAAGGCGATGCCGTATTTCCTGATTTTGCTGTCCTTTGTGGGGACTTTGGCGATGCTTTGGGTTGGCGGGTCCATTCTGGTGAACGAATTGCATTACCTAGGCGTAGACTGGCCCTATGCGCCGATCAAAGCGGCGGCGGCCGGGTTTACGGGTTTTGTGGCCTGGGCGATCACCGCCGGATTGGACGGTATTTTCGGGCTGATCATCGGGTTGGCCCTGATCCCGATGGTGACGAAAATCCTCAAGCCATTGTTTGGCGGCAAGAAAGCCGCAGCACACTGACCTAGAACGCGCCTTGGCGTTGTTGCAATGACTGTAGGGTGTAGACGGGGCGGATGCTTGCGTCGCCTGTGTCGCGGTATTGCGGGTCGCTGATCACGCAGCCGCGCCCGCACAGCTGCCGTGTGGTGCGGGTTTGGACGTCCACCAACCAGACACGCCCGCCGGGGGTGGACACATAGCCGTCCATCCCGAACTGGAAATCCGACAGCAGATCAAGGGTGGAGGGGACTTCGTTGTCATATCCCTGATCGAAGGCCCCATGGGTATGATAGCTGGCAATGATGCCGCGCCCGCGTTCGGGCACAGGCATTTCGCAACTGGCAAAGGTGCCACGGCGGGGCTGGGTTGCCTCTAGCTGACCGCCAGCGTTCCTAAAGATATAGCCGCAATATTCCGCCCGATCACGGATGGACGCCGCTTGGATCGTGTTCAGAAAATTTCGCGCAAACTGATCCACCACAGGTCCCGAAGGCGCATTGGGCGCCACCACTGAAAAGCCCCCCGACACCGGCTGGCCCACGCCGGGCTTGGTGATGGTAGGTGTGCCGCCGTCCGCGCAGGCGGACAGAAAAAGGACGCCGGCAAGGGCCGCTGTGAAGGATTTGATCATGGGGCCCTCTGGGTGTTGAGACGCAAACAGTAGCAGATTGCGGGTGAGGGGCAATGGAACGCAAAACGCGCGCCTTGGGGGCCCAAGACGCGCGTTTGAAAGCATGTATCGGCGGGGTTAGCCCAGCAGATCGCGGACCTTTTGGGCCGTGGCCTCGGCGGTGATGCCGAACTTTTCAAACAAAGTGGGGGCAGGGGCGGAGGCACCAAAGCTGTCCATGCCCACAAAACCGGCCTTGGTTTCGCGGCCACGTTCGCCCAGCAGCCATTTGTCCCAGCCAAGCCGCACGCCCGCCTCAACCGCGACGCGGACCGGACCACCGGGCAGCACACGCTTGCGGATCTTCTCATCCTGGGCTTCGAACAATTCCCAGCAGGGCATGGACACCACGCGGGTGCCGATCCCTTCGGCCTCAAGAATGGCGCGGGCCTCCATGGCGACACTGACCTCAGAGCCGGAGGCCATCAGGATCGCCTGACGTTTGCCTGCGTCAGCATCGGCCAGAACATAGGCACCTTGGGCGGTCATGTTCTTGGTCTTATGGTCCGTGCGCACGACAGGCAGGCCCTGACGGGACAGGCACAAAACGGACGGTGTTTTCTTGTCGGTCAGCGCCAGTTCCCACGCTTCTGCAACCTCAACCGTGTCCGCAGGGCGGAAGACGTTGGTGTTGGGCGTGGCGCGCAGCATGGCCAGATGTTCGACCGGCTGGTGGGTCGGGCCGTCTTCGCCCAGACCGATGCTGTCGTGGGTCATGACGTAGACGGTCGGGACCTCCATCAATGCGGACAAACGCATGGCACCGCGCGCATAGTCGGTGAAACACATGAACGTGCCACCATAGGGGCGGATGCCGCCATGAAGGACCATGCCGTTCATCGCTGCGGCCATGCCGTGTTCACGGATGCCGTAGTGGATGTAGCGACCGGCGCGGTTGTCCGGCGTGTGCACGCCCAAATCAGCGGTTTTGGTGTTGTTGGATCCGGTGAGGTCGGCCGATCCGCCAACGGTTTCGGACATGATCGGGTTGATGACCTCCAACACGGCTTCGGATGAAGACCGGGTGGCTGTTTTCTTGGCCGCCTCAGACGCCTGCTTTTTGAAAGCCTTGATCGTGGCCGACAATTTCTTGGGGGCATCTAGCGCGAAGGCACGGTTGAAATCGTCCTGCTTGGCTTTGCTCAACTTGGCAAAACGGGCTTCCCAATCGGCGCGGGCGGCTGCACCGCGTGCGCCAAACGCTTCCCATTGGGATTTAATGTCTGCGGGGATTTCAAACGGGCCCCAATCGGCGCCATAGGCTTTCTTGGCGGCCTCAAGCTGTTCTGGATCGGTCAGCGCGCCGTGGCCTTTGGACGTGTCCTGTGCTGCGTGGCCCAATGCGATGTGGGTCTTGCAGTTGATCATCGTCGGGCGGCCTGTTTCGGCCTTGGCCGCAACAATCGCTTCGTCAATCGCGACCGGATCGTGGCCGTCAATTTCCAGCACATGCCAACCGGAGGCTTCGAACCGTGCGGACTGGTCGGTGATGTCAGCCATATCCACTGTGCCGTCGATGGTGATGTTGTTGTTGTCAAAGAACACGATCAGGTGGCCCAGCTTTTGCATGCCCGCACGGCCGATCGCCTCTTGGCTGACGCCTTCCATCAGGCAGCCGTCGCCGGCCATGACATAGGTGTGGTGGTTGATTACGGTCTTGCCGAAGCGCGCGCGCAGGATTTCTTCGGCCAGTGCGAAGCCCACGGAATTGGCGATGCCTTGGCCAAGGGGACCTGTTGTCGTCTCAACCCCTTCAAGGTGGCCATATTCAGGGTGACCCGCCGTCCGCGCACCCCATTGGCGGAAATCCTTAAGCTGCTGAAGCGTCGCCTGTTCGTAGCCTGTCAGGTGCAGCAGGGAATAAATCAGCATGGACCCGTGACCTGCCGACAGTATGAACCGGTCGCGGTCGGGCCAGTGCGGGGCCTTGGGGTCAAAATTCAGGTGCTTTTCAAACAGGACAGTGGCCACATCGGCCATTCCCATGGGCATGCCGGAGTGGCCCGAGTTGGCCGCAGCCACGGCATCAAGTGTCAATGTGCGGATCGCGGCGGCGCGCATCCAATGTTCGGGGTGGGCTGAACGAAGGGCTTGGATGTCCACGGGCATGATCCTTTATTTGACGAGAATTGTGTTGGATGCGTCATATCAGGGCAGGGTCCAAGATCAAGGATGGTGTGCCTTTACATGAAGGCTTTGCTGTAAGGTTCTGTTCGGGCGTGATTTTCGGCGTTTGCGGGACCCCATTCGTTTCATTAGGCTTTTGGAAAGCGGGCGCGATTCGATCAAGCAGCCCGATGGCAGCGGCCTCTTGGCGGATAACACGCATGGTTTGGGGGGCTGGAAAGGACAGGCGGATGAGTGAACTTCCCGAATTAGAGGCCCGGATTGCGGCAGCTTTGGCACGGATCAAAGTGGGTTTGCAGGGGCTGGATGCCCCAGCCGAGGCCGCGGCACCGGTCGAAGACGAGGCCGAGGCGCAGGCCACTGTGGCGGACCTGACGGCCAAGCTGGATGAAGAACAGACAGCCAATGCCCAGCTGGAAGAACGTGTGAAGCTGCTGAAAGAACGGCAAGACGGCAAACTGGCGGAGTTGGAGGCCAGCGTCGAAGCGGCCCGTGCCCGTGCGGCCCGCATGGACCGTGAATTGCAACGTCTGCGCCAGACCAATGCAGAACTGCGCGACAACAACAGCCAGTTGCGCGATGCAGTGGCCAAAGGCGTGAGTGAGCCGCATCTGGTCAACAAAGCCATGATGGCCGAACTGGACGCCCTGCGCGCCACTCGGTCCGCCGACGCCGCCGAAATGGACGCGATCTTGGAGGAATTGACACCGATCATCGAAAAGGAGGCCAGCGATGCCACAAGTTGAGATCAAGATCGGAGGCCGGTCCTTTGAAGTCGCCTGCCAAGAGGGCGAGGAACAGTTCCTGATGACCGCCGCGGCCATGTTGGACGTCGAAGCATCATCGCTGAGCACGCAGATCGGGCGGATGCCTGAAAGCCGGATGTTGTTGATGGCGGGTCTGTTGCTGGCGGACCGCACGGCAGGGCTTGAGGATAAGGTGCGCGAAGCCGAGGGCCGTCTGGCCCAAGCGCAGGCCCAGCTGGAGGCCGCTGGATCGGGCGATGTGGCCCCTGATCGGGTCGAGGTCGAAGTGCCCGTCGTGCCCGCCCAAACCATCGAAGCCTTGCAGGCCATCGCAGCCGAGGCCGAGGCTTTGGCTGAAACGGTCGAAGCCAAAGCAGGCTAGAACCGCCTTTTAGAGTACAAAAAAGCGCCCTGTCCTAATGAAGGCGGGGCGCTTTTTGTTTTTGTGACAGCCGTTTAGGCGTTGGCTTCGCGAATTTTATTGGCCGCGTCTTTGTCGTAGGTCACGCCGTTTTCATCCAAAAGCGTGTCGAGTTCACCCGATAGGGTCATTTCCGTGATGATGTCACAGCCACCCACAAATTCGCCTTTGACGTAAAGCTGCGGGATGGTGGGCCAGTCGGAATAGTCCTTGATGCCCTGCCGGATGTCTTCATCGGCCAGCACGTTCACGTCCTGAAATTCGACGCCCATGAAGTTGAGAACACCGGCCACGCGGCTTGAGAACCCGCATTGCGGCATGGATTTTGTGCCCTTCATGAACAGCACAACATCGTTGTTGGTCACTGTCTCTTTGATTTGGGTCTCTGCTGTCATCGGTTCGTCCTTTTTCGTGCTTTGGCGGGCATCATCGCCCGTGCGTGATCTTTTGGGTTGCGGCTGACGCGGTAGACGCGGCTGGCATCGGCATTGCCGGGGCCAAAGACATGGCGTTCACCGGCGTAAAGCAGTTGTTCATCGTCTCCGGGTTCCGTCCCGCGTTTGGGCATCAGCCCCGCATGTTTGCGCTGTTCATGGCGGATCAGCCCCCAAATGCCAAGGGCCAGAAGGGCGGCTGCGAGGAACGGCAGAACGGTCAGAACCTCAGCTGGGGTGATGCAGCTGAGAAGGGCCGGATCGCAGGAGGGAGCGGTTTGTTCCATGTCTTAGCGCCGGTTGTGATCGATGGATCGCGTAACGGCTTTCATGTCGGTTTCTTCCATGCCGAGTTTTTTGGCGTCTTTTGGCGTGGGGCGCATATGGCTGAGGGGGCGGCGATAGCGCGAGGCCAGCAAGTCGTCGGCCAGAATGGCCGCCACCAGCGCAAGGCCGCCTATGGTCAGCCAGCCGAGCATTATTCAGGCGCCTTGGTGGTCAGCGCCAGTGCGTGCAATTCGCCATGGGAGCCGTCCATTTTGCCTTTGAGGGCCGCGTAGACCGCACGTTGTTGCTGCACGCGGTTTTTGCCTTTGAAGCTGGGGTCCGTGACGGAGGCTGCGAAATGCTGGCCGTCGTCGCCCTGAACTTGGATGTCGCCTTCAGGGAAGGCGTCGCGCAAAAGGGTTTCGATTTCATGGGCGGTGATGGGCATGGGGGCGGGGGCTCCGGTTCTTGTTTGATTGAATGTAGGAGGGGGGAGGGCCGTGGGCAAGTCTGTCGCGGTCACGCGGGGGCGTCCCTGCGGGGCGGTCGGCAAAAATTCCACGAATTTTTGCGGCGCGGTGCGGGTTGTAACCCCGTGCAAGGCGGGGTGCCATTTGGGTATCGGCCCTCCGGGGGGAGTTTTTTGGGCCAGATGAAGGAGGGCGATGAAAACACCCCCGCTGGTGATTTTAGGCAAACGTGTCTGCGAAGGTGCCGCGGTATTTCGCCTGAAGGTCTTCGAGAGGGGCGGAGGCGCTGCCCATGGTCACATCCGTGCCGCCGAATTTGCCCACGGTCTGGACGGCAACGCCGGCTTGGGCGGCGGCTGTCATCAGGGCCTCGGCCTTGTCGAAGTTGCAGGCGATCAGATAGCGGGCCTGATCTTCGCCAAAGAGTGTCGGCGTGTCGGCGGTGTCAAGGGTGACACCGGTGTCGGCCGCTTCGGCCATCTCGAACGCGGCAAGGGCCAGACCGCCATCGCTGAGGTCGGTGCAGGCATCGATCCACTGGCGGTTGGCGCGGATGAAGTCGCCGTTGCGCTTTTCGGCGTCGAGGTCCACCGCAGGCGCATCGCCTTCTTCGCGGTTGAAGACTTCGGCGAGTAGGGCAGATTGGCCCAGATGGCCGGTTGTGTCGCCGATCAGCAAAGCCACGTGACCGTCGCGGGCGGTGCCGAGGATCATCTCATCTTCGGAGGCGAGCAGCCCCACGGCGCCGATGGTGGGCGTGGGCAGGATGGCGGTGCCGTCGGTTTCATTATAAAGCGATACGTTGCCCGACACGATGGGCATGTCGAGCGCTTTGACCGCTTTGCCGATGCCTTTGATGGCGCCCACAAATTGGCCCATGATTTCGGGCTTTTCAGGGTTGCCGAAGTTCATGTTGTCGGTGGTGGCCAGCGGGGTGGCGCCCACGGCGGTCAGGTTGCGGTAGGCTTCGGCCACCGCTTGTGCGCCGCCCATTTCGGGGTTGGCTTTGACATAACGAGGCGTCACGTCGGAGGTGAAGGCCACGGCCTTGCCGGTGCCGTGCACCCGCACGATGCCAGCCCCTTGGCCGGGTTGGCGAATGGTGTCGGCCATGACTTGGCTGTCGTATTGTTCATAGACCCACTGTTTGGCCGCATAATTGGGGGAGGACAGCAGCGCCTTGAGGCCGTCAATGGGATCAATCCCCGGCACATCTGAAAGCGGGTCGGCGGCGGGTGTTTCCACCCATGGGCGATCATATTCGGGGGCGGAGCCTGAGAGCGTGGCCAGCGGCAGGTCTGCCTTCACTTCGCCGTTGTGCAAGATCAAGAAGCGGTCTTCGGCAATGGTTTCACCCACGATGGCAAAGTCGAGGTCCCATTTGGTGAAGACGGCGCGGGCCTCGGCCTCAAGCTCAGGCTTCAGGACCATCAGCATGCGTTCCTGGCTTTCAGACAACATCATCTCATAGGCGGTCATGTTCTCTTCGCGCTGGGGCACGTCTTCGAGGTTGAGTTTGACGCCAAGGCCGCCCTTGTCGCCCATTTCAACCGCGGAGCAGGTGAGGCCAGCGGCGCCCATATCCTGGATGGAGATCACGGCACCGGTGGCCATGAGTTCCAGCGTCGCCTCCATCAGGCGCTTTTCAGTGAACGGGTCGCCCACTTGCACAGTGGGGCGTTTGTCCTCAATCGTGTCGTCAAATTCGGCCGAGGCCATGGTAGCCCCGCCCACGCCGTCGCGGCCGGTTTTGGCACCCAGATAGACGACCGGCATGCCGACGCCGGAGGCGGCGGAGTAGAAGATTTTGTCGGTGTCAGCGAGGCCAGCGGCAAAGGCGTTCACAAGGCAGTTGCCGTTGTAGGCGGGATGGAAGCGGACTTCGCCTCCCACGGTGGGCACGCCAAAGCAGTTGCCGTAGCCGCCCACGCCTTCGACGACGCCGTGGACCAAGGTTCGCGTTTTGTGGTGGTCGGGTTCACCAAAAGACAAGGAGTTCATGGCAGCGATAGGACGCGCGCCCATGGTAAAGACATCGCGCAGGATGCCACCAACGCCGGTGGCCGCACCTTGGTAGGGTTCGATGTATGACGGGTGGTTGTGGCTTTCCATTTTGAAGACGATGCACTGGCCGTCACCAATGTCGACGATGCCTGCGTTTTCACCGGGGCCGCAAATGACTTGGGGGCCTTCCGTGGGCAGGGTGCGGAGCCATTTTTTGGAGGATTTGTAGGAACAATGTTCGTTCCACATGGCGGAGAAGATGCCCAGTTCGGTGAAGGTCGGCTCACGCCCGATAATCTCTAGGATGCGGTCGTATTCGTCAGGGGACAAGCCGTGGGCTGAGATCAAGTCTTGGGTGATGGCTGGTTCTTGCATGACGGTCCCCTCAAATGCGTTGCGCGACGTGTATGCCAAGGGCGCGCGGGGTTCAACGGGGGAGGTGGCGTTGAACGCGTGCCTCCTATGGGGGGCAATGATCCTGAGGGAGAGCCGAGGGAATTAATATTTATGCGGCGATAGAAAGAATGGTGGGAGTGAGCCGTTTTTGTTGCGTGCTGCCCATTGAACGAATGTCTGGTTCCTTTCCCAGCATGGTCCTGTTTCTAGACCATTTTCGGTGCCCTTTAGACTATTGTAGGTCTCCTTTCGATGTTATGCAGCGGCACTAGCAGGACGGAAATTTGGGGATGGGATATCATGCAGTGCTCGGAGCCGGTGGGGCGATCGGTCGTGCAACCCTTGAAGCCATTGCTGCGAACGGCCTTGATGGAAAAGCGCTGACGCGGGCCGATGCCGATGCGATGGATGCCGATGCCTTGGAGCGCGTCCTGAGAGACGTTGACGTCGTTTATCACTGCGTCGGGCTGCCGTACGATTCCGATCTCTGGACGAGGGGATTTCCGGCGATCTCTCGGGCTTTGGTCACCGCTTGTGAGAAAACAGGGACCAGGATTGTTTATCTCGATAACGTCTATCTCTACGGGCTGGCACCACTCCCCGTGCCATTTGATGAGGCCACGTCGCGCCAGCCGCCTTCGCGAAAAGGTGCGGCGCGCAAGGCCGCGGTCGAGATCGTGATGGAGGCGCATCGTGCCGGTCGCGTGCGGGCAACCGTCGGGCGGGCTGCGGATTTCTACGGCCCGGGCGCAGTGAATTCGCCTTTCTACATCAGCTTTCTTGAAAACATGCTGCGCGGCAAGCGGCCTCAAGTCGCGATGCCTGAGGGTCCACAACACACCTATGCCTATACCGGAGACATCGGCCGCGCATTGGTGACACCCGCGCTGGATGATGCGGCATATGGTGAAGAATTTCATCTTCCTGTCGGGCCAGCCGTTCGCGTGTCAGACATGGCGGCGCTCTTTAACGAACAGCTCGGGACCTCCCACAAGGTCGCACATGTGCCTGATGTGATCTTGCGCGGTCTGTCACTGTTCAAGCCGCTGATCCGGGAGGTTCATGAAATGAACTACCAATACAAGAGCGACTCCATTATGTCAGACGACAAGTTTCGGAAGCGATTTCCTGACTTCGCGCCGACTTCGTACCGCGACGGCGTTGCCGCAATGATCGGGCATTTCCAGTCCTGACCCGCGCGGCGGACCGGCCGCGTCATTGGCGTCTTTTTTCGAACGAAAGTGGCGGTTTCTAACTGCGGTCGCAGGCGCATCCCTGAAAGGCTAAAAAAGAAAAGCCGGGCACAAGGCCCGGCAAAGTCCAACAGGGAGGTATAAAGCGAACGCGTCGCCTCATACATGATGACATAATGGGCTGCCGCGTTTCGATCAAGGAATATACACCAGATGTTGTGCAAACCCGCTATGCGTGTGGCACATGGGTCGCGACGGTCAGTTGATCAAAGTCCGTCAATTTACACCCAAAGCGAGTGTTGCGCACGCTTGTCCGGTGGGGGTTCTGCGGCTAGTGTTTAACAAAGACAAAACGGCTGGCAAGGCCGGACAATGGCAAAGGGCAGAGCATGGCGAAACTGGATATGAACGACGGGTCGATCCTGTCCAGCTTAGGTCAAGAAGCCGCTTTGCTGGACACATCCACCCCCAACCTGTTCTATTTCTGGGACAATCTGGACACGCTGTCAGACCGCTTTCACGACAACATCCGCTTCGCGATGGACGCCTATCCCGATTGGACCTTTGCGTTGATGACGGATGATTTCGGCCGTGACCTGTTGGCGCGCGACTGGCCCGAGATCGCGGCGGCCTATGATGATATTTGGATTCCCGCCTGCCGGTCGGACATCGTGCGCATGGCTGCACTTTATGCTTATGGCGGCTGGTATATTGATGCAGACACGCTGCCCGTGGGCGATTTGCGCCCCCTGACGGGCGATAAGCCTGTGATCGTGTTCCGCGACAACCGCCGCCGGCTGATCAAACGGGGCGATGTGATGAACGGGTTTTTGTATATGCCGCCCAAGTCGCCCTTGGCCAAAGCGATGATGGAAGGCACTGCGCGCAACCTGCGCGACAAGACGGACGTCTATCAGGTAATGGAATTCGCGGGCCCCTATATGTTGGCCCGTCTGATCAAGGAAATGGGTGAGGACAGCGTCGTGAAGCTGTGGCAAAGCCGCGTTTACAAACGCTACAACACCGAACTGGTGGGGGATGAGCCGCTGTTCGAACACACCGTGGATGACAGCGCATCATCGTGGCGGATCATCCAGAATTTCGGGGTTATGCGGGGGCTGGAGCCCAACTGGGACGGATTTCCACCCGAGTTGCGGCCCCGTTTCGTTCACGTGTTGCGGCGGTTTGTGAATGCCCATGATATGCACGCGCAACTGGTCGAATTGGGCCACCAGAAGCCGCTTTACATGAACCGTCCGGGCTTCGTGAAACTTTACGAAGAGTGTCAGGCCAAGATCGCCTAACCTGCAGCAGCGTCGCGGATGCTTTTGCGGTGGGCGATGATTTCGTCCTGTACGAAATCGCGGAAGGCCATGATGCGTTTGGATTGACGCAGTTCTTCCGGATAGGCGAGGAACACAGGCACTTCGCCGCTTTCCAGATCGGGCAAGACGCGCACGAGGGCAGGGAAGTCTTCGATCACGTAATCAGGCAGCACGCCAATGCCGAGGTTGCTGAGAACGCCCTGCAACACCCCGAAATAGTTGTTCATGTGCAAAAGGCGCGGTTTGTCATAGCTGAGTAGATGTTGCGTCAACGTGGCCCCGGCTGAGACCTGAAACGCGCTGGGGGCCTGACAGATCAGGCGGTGCTGGCCGATGTCTTCGATCTGATCAAGGGTGCCTGCGGCGTCCAGATACTCTTGCGAGGCATAAAGGCGCATGCGCACGGACATCAGTTTCTTGCGGATAAGGTCCGCTTGAGACGGCTCTTTCATGCGGATGGCGACGTCTGCTTCGCGCATGGGCAGGTCCAACACCCGTTCTTCAAGCATCAGGTCGATGTTGAGATCGGGGTATTTTTCATAAAGCGCGGGTAGCCGTGGGGCGAGCCAGAGGGTCCCGAATCCGGTCGTTGTCGTGACCTTCAACTCGCCAAAGACCTCCTCTGCGCTGTCCTTGATCCGCGCTGAGGCGGCATCCAGACGGCGGGACATGGATTTGGTGGCGTCAAACAACAGCTCACCCTGTTCGGTGAGTATCAGACCACGGGCGTGGCGGTGAAACAGCACGGTGGACAGTGATTCCTCAAGCGCGCGAATTTGGCGGGACACGGCCGATTGGGACAAATGCAGGATGTCGCCCGCATGGGTCAATGACCCGGCAGCAGCCACCGCATGAAAGATTCGTAACTTATCCCAGTCCATCGGATAGCCTTGTTGCATCTGATACCGCTCACATTTTTAGGGTCGTTGCGCGGCCTTTATGTCTGTTTCAGTTCGTGATGTCAGGCCAAAATTGTCTTGGTAGGTCAGAATTGTTGACCTAAGATGGGTTAAACTCGCGACGTCAAGCAATGGGAGGTGCTTTATGACCCGTCAGGATATTTCGCTGAACGATCGGTTCGATCTGACCAAAAATCAGGTGCTTTTGAACGGCACGCAGGCACTGGTGCGGTTGATGTTGATGCAAAAGGCCCGCGATGAAGCGGCGGGTCTGAACACAGCCGGTTACGTGACGGGCTATCGCGGATCACCTTTGGGGGCCGTGGACATGCAGATGGAGAGGGCAGCGAAACCTCTGGCAGCGGCGGATGTGAAATTCCAACCCGGTTTGAACGAGGATCTGGCGGCGACGGCCCTGTGGGGCACCCAGCAGGCCGAAATGCGCGGGGAAGGCACCCATGATGGTGTTTTTGGTTTGTGGTACGGCAAGGGGCCAGGCGTGGACCGGTCCGGTGATGTGATGCGGCATGCCAATATGGCGGGCACATCGCCCCATGGGGGTGTGGTCATGGCCATGGGTGATGATCACACGGGCGAAAGTTCCACCACCTTGCACCAATCCGATTGGGCCATGGTCGATGCCTATATGCCGATCGTGTCGCCCGCTGGTGTGCAAGAAGTTCTGGATATGGGCCTTTATGCCTATGCGCTGTCGCGGTTTGCAGGTGTTTGGGTGGGGCTGAAGAACATGAAAGACACCATTGAGGTCACATCCGTGGTGGAGGGTGACCCGCACCGTTTGTCCTTTGTAGACCCTGAGTTTGAGATGCCCGAGGACGGGCTGCACATCCGTGTCGTGGACACGCCCGTCGCACAAGAAGCGCGGATGATTGATCACAAACGCTTCGCCGCTGAGGCTTTTGCCCGCGCCAACGGGATCGATAAAATCGTCTGGCCCAAACAGGGCGCCAAGATCGGGTTTGTCGCGGCGGGCAAGAACTGGCTCGACCTCAACCATGCGCTGTCCTTGCTGGGCGTGGATGAGGCCGAGGCCGCGCGGCTGGGCATCACCACCTACAAAGTGGGGCAGGTCTGGCCGCTGGATGCCACCAGTTTTCACGACTGGGCTGCCGATCTGGATTTGATCGTGGTGGTCGAAGAAAAGCGCAAGTTGATCGAAGTGCAGATCAAGGAAGCCATTTTTGACGACCGAGGCGGTCGGCGGGTTTATGGCTGGCATAAGGGTGACAGTTGGGAAAATGGCCGGCAGGTTGAATTGTTCCCGACACGCTATGCCCTTGATCCTGTGTGGATCGCCGAAAAACTGGGCGCGATCCTGATCGAAGAGGGCTGCGGCACCGACGCGATTGAGGGCGGGCTGGCCAAGCTGGCCGAGGCCAAACGCGCCGACAACGCTGAAGAAATCGCGGCCCGGTTGCCCTATTTCTGTTCCGGCTGTCCGCACAATTCCTCAACCCGCGTGCCCGAGGGTGATCGCGCCTATGCCGGCATCGGCTGTCACTACATGGTTCAATGGATGGACCGTGACACGATCGGGTCCACACAAATGGGCGGCGAAGGGGCCAATTGGGTGGGCGAGGCGCCGTTTTCCACCCGCGATCATGTGTTTCAGAATTTGGGCGACGGGACGTACAACCACTCCGGCGTGCAGGCCATTCGCTTTGCGATGATGGCGGGGACGAACATCACCTACAAAGTGCTGTACAACGACGCGGTCGCTATGACCGGCGGGCAGGGCAATGACGGCGGGCTGACTGCCGACCAAATCTGCCGTGAGGTGTTGGCCATGGGCGTGCAAAACGTCCATCTGGTGCATGATCCCAAAGAGGGTTTGGATTTGTCGAAAATTCCTGCCGCCGTGTCGATTGCCACCCGTGACCGGCTGGATGACGTTCAAAAAAAGATGAGCAAGATCAAGGGCGTATCGGTCCTTGTTTATGTTCAAACCTGTGCCGCCGAAAAGCGCCGTCGCCGCAAGCGCGGCCAGTTTCCCGACCCTGACAAACGGGTGTTTATCAACACCGACGTCTGTGAAGGCTGCGGCGATTGCGGGGTGCAATCAAATTGCGTGTCCATCGTGCCCGTTGAAACGGAACTGGGCCGCAAGCGGGCGATTGACCAGTCGTCGTGCAACAAGGACTTTTCCTGCGTCAACGGGTTTTGCCCGTCCTTTGTGACCGTCGAAGGGGCGGTGATGAAAAAGGCAGCCACCACCGCAGTAGAGGTGCCGGACCTGCCGGACCCTGTTTTGCCGACCATTCAAGGCACCCATAACGTCGTGATCACCGGGGTGGGCGGCACGGGTGTTGTAACCATCGGCGCGGTGCTCGCCATGGCCGCCCACGTGGACGGCAAGGCCGCCGGTATGATGGAAATGGCAGGGCTGGCGCAGAAGGGTGGCGCGGTGCACATCCATTGCCGCTTGGCTGAGAACGCAAGCGATATCAATGCGATCCGTGTATCTACAGGGGAATGTGACACGTTGATCGGCGGGGATTTGGTCGTCTCTGCCGGGGCCAAAACGCTGGGTCTGATGACCACGGGTCGCACCAAAGGCGTGGTCAACGCCCATGAGATTATCACCGGCGATTTCACGCGGGACACGGAATTCAAACTGCCCGCAGACCGGCTGGCGCTGACGCTGCAGGCGCGCCTTAAGAATGGATTGATGATGTTTGACGCGTCCGATCTGGCCCGCGCGCTGATGGGGGATGCGATCTATTCCAACATGATGATCTTCGGCGCGGCATGGCAGCAAGGCGCTGTCCCTGTGTCGCGTGATGCGATCTTGCGCGCGATTGAACTGAACGGCACAGCAGTTGAGCGCAACAAACAGGCGTTTGAATATGGCCGGTGGGCGGTGGCGTATCCTGATCAGGCAGCTTCGGTCCTGAACCCTGTGGTGGTTGAAAAGCCCAAAACTCTGGACGAAAAAATCGCCTTCCGCGTCGACCATCTGACCCAGTATCAAGATGCGGACTACGCCAAACGGTACAGCGATTTTGTGGCGTCGTTTGACAATGACCTGCGGGAACCTGTGGCCTTGGGATATCATAAGCTGTTGTCCTACAAAGACGAATATGAGGTCGCACGGCTGTTGGTGGACACGCGCGCCAAGGCGGCGGCCGAATTTGATGGTGATCTGAAACTGACCCACCATTTGGCCCCGCCGATGATTTCCCCCATGGGGGCAAACGGGCGACCGCGCAAATTTGCCATGCCCAAACTGACCGCGCGGCTGTTCCCGCTGTTGGCGCGCCTGAAACGGCTGCGCGGCACGCGGTGGGATGTCTTTGGACGCACGGATGAACGCCGGATGGAACGGGCGCTGATCGCGGAGTATGAGGCCGACATGACCGAGGTGCTGCGCATTATGCGCCCAGATACCGCCCATGCCGCGATTGCTCTGGCGCGCTTACCGCTGGATATCCGTGGCTTTGGTCCGGTGAAGCTGGCCAACGCAGCCAAAGCGGCCAAACGGCGGGAGGAGTTGTTGGCCGTACTACGGGCACCGCAAACCCGTGCGGCAGCGGAGTAATCTGACTGTTACATCCGCTGGATATTCTTCAAGGGACCGCGTAAATGACGCGCAGCCCGAGGACTACCATGACGACACGCCAGATCGCCCGCGATATTTCCTACGCCCATTCTGGGGCAAGCCGCCGCGCGCGGGCGGTCATTCGGGTGATGGAGAATTCTACCGGCCGCTTGCGTTTGATCCGCAAAGCCAAAGGCTATGATGCCGAAGTCGCGGAGGGTGCGGATTTCTGGGCCGTCATGTGCGACCGTTTTAAGCTGCGCCTGAATGTCGTTGGCGGATCGTTGGATCATATTCCCACCGAGGGGCCGTTGATTTTGGTGGCGAACCATCCGTACGGCATTCTGGACGGGCTGATGCTGGGGCGCATTTTGTCGGACCGTCGGGGTGGCGATTTCAGGATCCTCGCCAATTCGGTGTTTCGCAAATCCGCTGATCTGGATCGCGTTATCCTGCCGATTTCGTTTGATGACACCAAAGAAGCCGCAAAGATCAACCTTGAGACACGGCGCGAGGCGCTGCGGTATCTGACCGACGGCGGGGCCATGGGGGTGTTTCCGGGCGGCACGGTCAGCACCTCGGCCCGGGCGTTTTCAACGCCGCTGGACCCGCAGTGGCGTAATTTCACAGCCAAAATGGTGTCCAAAAGTGGTGCTACGGTTGTGCCTGTCTTCTTTGACGGGTCCAACAGCCGTCTGTTCCAGCTGGCCAGCCAAGTGTCGAAGACCTTGCGCATGGGCCTGCTGATCCGCGAATTTCGCGCGCGCGTCGGGTCTAATGTGAATATCGTCATCGGCAAGCCCATTCCGCAGGCGGAACTGGACGCCCATAAATCCGACCCCAAAAGCTGCATGGATTTCCTGCGCAAAGCCACTTATGACTTGTCGCCAAAGCCGATAAAAACGACTGGGTTGGGCCGGGAGTTTGAGGCGCGGTATAAAAGGACAGGTTAGATCAACATGGCAGTGGGTATTTTCGATAGCGGTTTGGGCGGATTGACCGTGCTGGATGCTGTGCAAAAGCGCCTGCCGGATGTGCCGTTTGTCTACTACGCCGACAGCGCCCATGCGCCCTACGGCGTGCGCACGGCCGATGATATTTATGACCTGACGACCAAGGCCACACAGGCGTTGTTTGATGCGGGCTGTGATCTGGTCATTTTGGCCTGTAACACGGCCTCCGCCGCTGCACTGCGCCGCATGCAAGAGGGCTGGGTGCCTGAGGGCAAGCGCGTCCTGGGTGTATTCGTACCTTTGATTGAGGCGCTGACGGAACGGTCGTGGGGCGACAATTCCCCCCCGCGCGAAGTCGGTGTGAAACATGTGGCCTTGTTTGCGACACCTGCGACGGTGGCATCACGGGCCTTCCAGCGGGAACTGGCGTTCCGTGCGGTGGGCGTGGACGTCGAGGCGCAGGCCTGCGGCGGCGTTGTGGATGCCATAGAAGACGGCGATATGATTCTGGCCGATGCACTGGTGCGGTCCCATGTGGATGCGTTGAAGCGCAAGATGCCGAACCCCGATGCGGCGATCTTGGGCTGCACGCATTATCCGCTGATGCAGGCGCAGTTCCAGGACGCTTTGGGCGCCGACGTAAAAGTATATTCGCAGGCCAATCTGGTGGCTGAAAGCCTTGCTGATTATTTGGACCGGCGGCCTGAGATGGCGGGGGCGGGGGCGTCGAAGTTCCTGACGTCCGGTGACCCACGACAGGTCAGCCAACGGGCTGTGCAGTTCTTGCGACGAGAAATCACATTTGAAGCGGCTTAATTTCGTGTGATTTGGACAAGCTCCTAAAATTCCGGAATTTTAGGGCAAGGAGACTGAAATGACTTACAAAATCGCCATTCTGGGCGCCTCTGGCTATACGGGCGCGGAACTTGTGCGGCTGATCGCGGGTCACCCGTCGATGGAGGTGGCAGCCCTGTCGGGCAATTCCAAAGCGGGCATGACGATGGCCCAAGTGTTCCCGCATTTGCGCCATCTGGACCTGCCGGTGTTGACCACCATCGAGGATATGGATTTCACCAATATCGATCTGGCGTTCTGCGCTTTGCCGCACAAAACCAGCCAAGAGGTGATCGCCAAACTGCCGCGTGATTTGAAGATCGTGGACCTCAGCGCGGATTTCCGGCTGCGCGATGTGGCGGCCTATAAAAAGTGGTACGGCAATCCCCATGCAGCGCCCGATTTGCAAAAGGAGGCGGTCTACGGCCTGACCGAGTTTTACCGCGATGAGATCGCGGCGGCACGGTTGGTTGCCGGCACGGGCTGCAATGCGGCGACAGGGCAATTTGCCCTGCGTCCGCTGATTGCGGCGGGGGTCATTGATCTCGATGAGATCATTCTTGATCTGGCCTGTGCAGTGTCCGGGGCGGGGCGGTCGCTTAAGGAAAATCTGCTGCATGCGGAATTGTCCGAGGGGGCCCACGCCTATGCAGTGGGCGGCACGCACCGGCATTTGGGCGAATTCGATCAGGAATTTTCGGC
>NZ_CBFHNH010000018.1:0-59491 GCF_965657175.1 Pseudooctadecabacter sp.
CGAACTCTAGTTCACCTTCGTCAGGTACTGGCTGACGTGTCGGTGCAGCAGGTGCAGGAACGACTATCGGGTCGTTTTCCCATACTGACCTATCTTTCACAAAAGCAGCGTATGCATCCGTTACGACTGGCATATCCTGCCACGTTCTCTTGGGCGTAGCATCGGCAACATAAACGCCTGTCGGTCTACCATCTTCACCTAATACTAGATCGCCGTCTTGTTCGGGTAGGAAAGGTGGGCTGACTTTATCCAGTTCGACTGGGACACCGTAGTTGGAGAAGTCTAAGGCTTTGTTTTCAGCTTTGGGCAATTCTACGACCTCACCAAAGGCTGAGAAGTCTGGCTTTCCGTTTCCTCCTTTAGGAATTTGAGTGTCTTGAACGAACTTGCTTGGTCTGCGGTTCATGCTGCTGCCTCCTTAGTACCGTTCACACGTGCCAAAGTGTTTTGAACAAGCTGATGCAGACGCAGTGCCGGGCTGTAAGTGCTGCCCTCGAGCAAGAGCAGATCGGCCTTAACGGCAGCTGCCAAATCCCTAGGTAAGCACGTGGGAACCGAGTATTTGTGGGCGTTCGTTTGAATGGTTGGGGGAACGGTGAGCTTTTGCCCTGTTCTGGTCATTTGTGTGAACAACACGGCTACGATTGATTCATAAGCCATTGATGTGGGTCGAATCTGTTTTGAGCTAAACAAGCCACGTAGGCGGAGTTCGGTTCTAATAGCTTCGATCTCGTGTTGTTCATGAACATTGGCTGACTGGAACAGGTCACGAGCTTGGTCGAGCTTTTCAAGGAGTTCGAGATTAGTCATAGAACCGATCTCCCAAGGCTTCTCTGTCCTGTATCAACTTCTGCTGCGACTTCGTTGAATAATAGCCACTCATCCCAGAGGGATTAAACCTGCGTAGCAGCTGCCACTGCTGAAACGTCTTGGGTTCGTTGTTCTGCGTGGAATCGAAGACGGATTCCGAGTCTTCAGAAAATACACTCATCGTGTTCACCTGTATTTTTGATTGTTGGGGGGATTGCTTGGGGGAGGACGCACAAAGACGCCTCTACATTATGTGGCAATTATAACACAGTTTAATCAGTATGTCAAGGTTTGTTGAGTAAATAGAACTAAAGAGAAAGAGATTAGAAGGGTTACCAACTGATATGGTTCACTGCCTAAGGTCTCCCTAGCAGGGGTAATACTGGTCCCTTTTGAGCCATTCCTAGAGATGTAAGAAGGGCCAGCACTTACACCAGCCCTCTCGTTGATCTACCCTTTACTATTACTAGGGGGTTTTAACCTTGGTCAGATGATCGCCACCTGGTCCATGTACCGCCGTAGGTGATCAACCGTATAGCCCTTGCCGTAGCTTGAACCGATGCTTGAGACCGAAGACCAACCACCGATTTGATCTATGGCTTCTAAGGGAACCTCTGCAGCCCTGAGACGATCTCTAAAGGTGTGTCTGAGGCTGTGGGCTGTGAGGTTCCATCTTCTCTTGGTCCACTTGGCTAGGGCATTGCTTGCGTGTGTGGCATAGCAACCATCTTCCTTGATGTACCTTGGGAACATCCACTCACCGTCTGAGTATTCAAGGGCCATAGACAAGGCTAAACAAGCCGTATGTGTCAGAGGCAAAGATCGTTCTGACCCAGCAGTCTTTAGTCTTCGTTTATCATTGGGACGGATGTGCAAAACACGATCATCAAGATCAAAATCTTCAATCCGTAGACCCACAATCTCAGCTAGACGACAGCCAGTCTCACCAAGGATAGGAAACAGCAACGGTATCCCTGTCAGGCTGTTCATCGATTGCTCATATCCTTCACGAAGCTCTTGATCCGTGAACGTGCCTCTCTTGGCTGCGTCCAGCCCTTCACCTACGATGGTCATTTTTGCAAATGGGTTGCGTCTGTCGATTTCCAGTTCTTGATAGGCAAAGTTCATGATTGCATTAATTGTATTCAAGTATCTGCGAACTGTGCTTGTCTTGTTGCCTTTGGATTGCAGGTAAGCCAGCAAAGCCCTCGCATCATCTCGCTTGTAAGATGCAACTGCACGATCACCGGCTACCTTCAGCAAAGCAGCAATCGGAACTTGACATGATTTTCTGCCTAATTGCCGTGTTTCGATGTATTCTTCAGCTATCGCTGCAAAGGTTACCTTGGCTGGGCGAACTGAACGTAGAGCCTGATCAATGCACACCTTAACTTTGGTGTTTGATTGCCATGACTGTTTAAGCAGATGGGAAAGATGCGTAGCTAAAGTACGTGCCTCTTCTTCGCACTCAGATAACCTAGCCCGAATAGATTGCCCGTATAACTGCTGATGCTGCTTCGGCACTCTCATCTGAAAGTAATATGTCCTGCCACGAATAACCGTGTGAGGAATCGATGATGGTGATTGTGATGTATCCAGAATGTAACCCATGAAGGTACTCCCTAATGTTAAATTAGGCAGTAAAATCAGCTAGTTATTAGGAAAGTTTTGGCTCCGGCGGTAGGGATCGAACCTACGACAAATTGATTAACAGTCAACTGCTCTACCGCTGAGCTACGCCGGAAAACCTCGCACCGTATAGCCACGGGATTTCGGGGCGTCCAGTGGGTTTTGTAAATTTTTTCGTCTAAATGAGGGTGAATTTTGCAGTGGCCGACAGGGCCCCAACAGGCGCTGCGATTTGGCGGCTGCACAGGTCGATCAGATGGGCCAGAACATTGCGTTCGGCCATGGGCAAAAGGGCGGGTGCGACGTCTGTGTAAACGACGCCGGTGATCTCCGCTGCGGCTTGGGGGCCGCTTTGCAGGGTGGCGGTGATCTGGGCCTCACGGGTGCGGCGATGGGCCAGTAGGTTAGAAATGCGATCCTGTAGATCATCGATGGGCGCGCCGTGGCCTGCAAAGCCGCGCGGCGCACCGGTGTCGGCCAGACGGGCGCAGGAGGCCATGAAATGCGTCAGATCGCCGTCAGGGGGCGAGACAAGCGATGTGGCCCAGCCCATCACCAGATCGCCGGTAAAGGCCGCGTCGCCCCAGATGAAACACAGATGGTTTCCGAAGTGGCCGGGGGTGTGAAGGGCGCGCAGGGTCCAGCCGTCCCCTTGTATTTCGGTGCCGTCGGCGATGGCCTCATCAGGAACAAATCCCGCATCCACACCTTCGCCGCCGCCCAAGGCGCCATGCTGGGACAGATCCTCCATAATCGCCGAACGGCCCGCACGACTGTCGCCATAGGCCAGCACCGGCGCGCCGGTGATACGGGACAGGGGGCGCGCAAGGGGGCTGTGATCCAAATGGCTGTGCGTCACAAGGATATGGCTGACCGTGCGGCCGCCAATGGCCGACAGGAGCGCGTCCAGATGGTCCGGTTGGTCGGGTCCGGGGTCGATGACGGCCAAGGTGTCTTCGCCCAAAAGATAGGTGTTCGTGCCCCAAAAGGTCATGGGCGAGGGATTGGGGGCCAACACGCAGCTTAAACCGTCTGCCAGCTGTCTGGGCGCGCCCGCCATCGGTGATTTTGCCATGATCGCGCGTTCCCTTGGGCTGCAATTGAGGTTAGCTTTCGCAAAAGGGGTATCGCATGTCTTTCGGCTGGCTCAAACGATATATGCCGCGGTCGCTGTATGGCCGCGCCGCGTTGATCCTGATTTTGCCGGTGATCACATTGCAACTGGCGATTTCGGTGGTCTTCATTCAGCGCCACTTCGAAGGTGTGACGGAACAGATGACCCGCACCATGGTGCTGAATTTGCAGCTTGTGTTGGATATAGTGAATGATGCGGACACGGCTGAGGCTGCGCAGACCGCGGCCAATGCCATTGCGGTGCCGATGCAGTTGGATACGACCGTGCCCGCAGGCCCGGTGCCCGAGGCCGGAACGCGCAGGTGGTATGATTTTTCCGGCATCGTCGTAGAACGGACCTTGCGCGATCAGGTGCCTGATGTCGGCCCTGTTGTGTTGCCCAGCGACCGGCGGGCTGTGGTTTGGTTTGACACGCGGCATGGGCCGATGTCGGTTGAATTCAGGCGGTCCCGCGTGTCTGCATCCAATCCGCACCAACTGCTGGTCTGGATGGTGGTCCTTGGGGTGTTCATGACCTTGATCGCCTACAGTTTCCTGCGCAATCAGTTGCGCCCGATCAAACGGCTGGCGGCGGCAGCGGCGGAATACGGACGCGGACGGCTGGTGCCGTACAATCCGTCCGGCGCAAACGAAGTCCGCTCGGCGGGGCATGCGTTTTTGGACATGCGCAACCGCATCGAACGCCAGACCCAAACGCGGACGATGATGCTGTCAGGTGTCAGCCATGATTTGCGCACGCCTCTTACACGGTTGCGGCTGGGCTTGGGGATGATCGATGGGGAAGACGTGTCGCCCTTGATCCGTGATGTGGACGATATGCAGCATCTGCTGGATGGTTTCCTCGATTTCGCACGCGGGGATGCCGAAGGCGATCCTGAACCCGTCGACCCCGTGGAATTGGCCCAGACCATACTGGCGGACGCCAAACGAATAGGGCAGGCCGTCGAGATGGGCGAACTGGTGGCCGATGACGGCAGCCCCCTTGTGCAGCTGCGCCCCATGGCCATCCGGCGCGCTATTGAAAACCTGATCGGCAACGCCTTGCGCTATGGCGCGGAGGCACGGCTCAGCGTCACACTTAGCCCCAAGGCGCTGGTCTTTTGTGTCGAAGACGACGGGCCGGGCATTCCGGCGGACCAACGCGATGAAGCCCTGCGCCCGTTCAGCAGGCTTGATCCTGCGCGCAATCAGGATCTGGGGTCTGGTGTGGGTCTTGGCCTTGCGATTGTGTCGGACATCGCGCGGGTTCACGGGGGCAGCCTGCGACTGGGCGGCAGCGATGATCTGGGTGGGCTGAAGGCCGAGATCGTTCTGGCGCGATAGACGCTGCGCGGCACGGCACGGGACGGGGCGGGAACGGAGGGCGGTGTTTGGTAGGCCCGGCAGGACTTGAACCCGCAACCAAAGCGTTATGAGCGCTCTGCTCTAACCAATTGAGCTACAGGCCCGCCGCGTTTGTCGTACCAGAGAGGTGCGGGCGGTCAAGCAGGTCATGGAAATTATTGTGAAACACGGGGACGATGTTAGGCTGGGCCTGCACATTGGAGAAGGAGAGTATTATGAAGTTTATTGTAGCATGTGGGGCATCGCTTTTTGCGGGGGCCGCCATGGCGGGATCCCCCGTGATTGAACCGATCACGCCTGAAGCATCGTCAGGTGGCGGCAACGAAGGCGCGCTTTTGATCCTGTTGGTCATTGGCGGCATCTGGGCGATCAATCAGGCGCGTGGCAACACGACGACCCGCTCCGCTGCCCCGGCACCCCAAGACGCCAATGATGACGACATCATCATGAAGTTCTAAAGAGACGGCCTACTGCGCCGGGCGAAGCATCCGGCGCAGTGGGTCAATCAAGATGGGTCCCAAACGCTGGGTCATCAACGCTGCATCTGCGTCACCGTCCAGACCAAAGGTCACGACTTCATCCTTGCGGGTGATGTAGAGCGTTCCGAACATCCAATCCCAGATCGCCAGCGTCTGCCCGAAATTTCGGTTGAAATGGGCGGGGTTGGTCGAATGGTGCACCTGATGTTGCGCGGGGGAGATCAGGATGCGTTCCAGAACCGGACCATAGCTGACCCAGATGTGAGAATGATGAAAGTTCGTCACCACAAGGTTCAGGACCACGATAAACGCATTGGCGCCCGCGATGGTGGCAAAGGTCACGTCATTGGTCAGACTGCCAATCACCAGCCCGTACATCGTTCCGATCAGAATGGAATTGAACGTAAGTGACACCAGATTGCCCACGGGATGTTGGCGGTAGGCCGTCAGCGGCGTCAAAACGGCGGCCGAATGGTGGACAGCATGCAGCGGCCAGATGGTTTTGACCGTATGATAGGCGCGGTGCACCCAATAGAGCGACAGATCGGTGATCATCAGCAAGATCAGCGCCATCAGCACCGGCGAGACGGTCACGCCGTCCAACACCGGTCCCGGCCCGTTGACCACGACCCACGCTGCCACCATTGGTGTCGCCGCAAACCGCGCGCCGACTTTGAACAGGATCATCATCTGCCCGATCGCAAAGAGCCACAGATCCGTGCGCACAGAGGCGCTGAGCCAGATGCGGCGCGGGAACAAAAAAGACCAAAACCCGCCTGCCTGTCCGCCTTCCCGTCCGCGCCATTTGAAGATCACATAGCCCACCACAACAAACGACAGCAGATAGACCGGTGACAATACCTGATTGAGGCTGACGAAGTCGCGCAAATAGCTGATCAGTGCATCCATGAAAAAACACTGCCCCGCGGGCCCAGATCGGTCAACCGGAACGGTTGCCGCGGCGGGGTAAACCGGCTATCGGCATGGGCAATTCCACCATGAGGGGGCGTGACATGACGCAGGCGGGCAAAAACGGACTGACATATGCAGATGCGGGCGTCGATATCGACGCGGGCAACACTTTGGTTGAACGGATCAAACCTGCGGCCAAGCGCACTGCGCGGCCTGGTGTGATGTCGGGTCTGGGTGGCTTTGGTGCGATGTTTGACCTTAAGGGGGCAGGGTACACAGACCCGATCCTTGTGGGGGCCACGGACGGGGTCGGCACGAAGCTGCGGATCGCCATTGATACCGGTAACGTCGACGGCGTGGGCATCGATCTGGTGGCCATGTGCGTGAACGATCTGGTCTGTCAGGGTGCGGAGCCTTTGTTTTTCCTCGACTATTTTGCGACCGGCAAGTTAGAGCTGGACGCCGCGACGCGGATCATCAATGGCATCGCAAAGGGGTGTGAGTTGTCGGGCTGCGCCCTGATTGGCGGTGAGACTGCGGAAATGCCCGGCATGTACCCGAAGGGCGATTTCGATCTGGCGGGCTTTAGCGTCGGCGCGATGGAGCGCGGCACTGATATTCCGCGCGGTGTTGTCGAAGGCGATGTCCTGATTGGCCTTGGGTCCAACGGGGTACACTCCAACGGGTATTCCTTGGTGCGCAAGGTGGTCGAAAACTCCGGCCTTGGTTGGGATGATGCGTCGCCCTTCAGCGACGGCACGCTGGGGGAGGCGCTGCTGGCGCCGACGACGCTTTATGTCAAAGGCTGCGTAAGTGCGCTGAAAGAAACTGATGGCGTGCACGCCTTGGCGCATATCACGGGCGGCGGCTTGACCGAAAACCTGCCCCGCGTTCTGCCCGAAGGCCTTGGCGCGGACATCGAATTGAACGCATGGCCCTTGCCGCCCGTGTTCAAGTGGCTGATGGAGGAGGCCGGTCTGGCGCAATCCGAAATGCTCAAGACGTTCAACTGCGGCATCGGCATGGTCGCTGTGGTCGCGCGCGATCAGGCGCAGGCCATCGGGTCGATGTTCGATGCGGCTGGCCACACCGTGTGTGTGATGGGTGAGGTCACCGCCGGCGCGGGTGTCCGCTACACACGGGACTTTGCATGAAACGGGTCGCCATTCTGATTTCGGGTGGCGGATCGAATATGGTGAAGCTGGCCGAGAGCATGACAGGCGACCATCCGGCGCGGCCTGTGGTGGTGATCGCTAACGATCCAGATGCAGGTGGTTTGGCCAAGGCCGCGGACCTTGGCATTCCGACGGCGGTCGTGGATCATCGTGAATTTAACAAGGATCGCAATGCGTTCGAGGTCGTTCTTCACGCGACGCTTGAAGAATACCAGCCCGATATCATCTGCCTTGCAGGCTTCATGCGCATCCTGACAGGCGGGTTTACGGCACAATATGCGGGCCGGATGCTCAACATTCACCCGTCGCTTTTGCCCAAATACAAAGGCCTGCATACCCACGCCCGCGCGCTTGAGGCGGGGGACGCAGACCACGGCTGCACCGTGCATGAGGTCACGGCCGATCTGGATGATGGCCCGATCCTTGGCCAAGCCAAAATTGCCATTCGCGCCGGTGATACGCCGGATGATCTGGCAGCGCGGTTGTTGCCAATGGAACATCAGCTTTATCCGGCTGTGCTGCGCCGCTTTGCTATGGGGGACCGCAGCCCCATCTTCCTTCCCAACGCGCAAGCGATGCCTTAAGGTTGAAGGACCGAGCGGGACAGCCCCACAAAAACCAGAAGAAATAGGCACCGAATGAAGACGATTACGACGACGCAGGATCTTGCCGCTTTTTGTGCGGAGGCCGCCAAACACCCATACGTAACCGTCGACACCGAATTTCTGCGCGAACGCACCTATTATTCGAAACTCTGCCTGATCCAGCTGGCTTATGCGGGCGACGGCAATGATGATGCCGTGCTGGTTGATCCGTTGGTGGATGGCCTTGATCTGACGCCGCTTTACGATCTGTTCGAAGACGCAGGCGTCGTCAAAGTCTTCCATGCAGCCCGTCAGGACCTCGAGATTTTCTTTGTGGATCGCGGCATTATCCCCGCGCCTTTGTTCGACACCCAAGTCGCCGCCATGGTCTGCGGGTTCGGCGAACAGGCGGGATATGAAGCGCTGGTGCGCAAGATTGCAAAAGGCAGCGTCGACAAATCTTCACGCTTCACGGACTGGTCGCGCCGTCCGCTGACCGATGCGCAAAAGTCCTATGCGCTGGCCGATGTGACCCATTTGCGGGTGATCTATGAATATCTGTCGGCGGAGTTGGACAAATCGGGCCGTAAAAAGTGGGTGGCTGAGGAAATGGCCGTTCTCAACGATCCGGCGACCTATCAGGTGGACCCTGACAACGCGTGGAAACGGGTGAAAACCCGCACGTCATCGGGCAGGTTTTTAGCCATCGTGCGTGAATTGGCGCGGTTCCGTGAGGATCTGGCCCAGACCCGTAACATCCCGCGCAACCGTGTGTTCAAGGACGATGCCTTGGTTGAGATCGCATCGACGAAGCCTCAGTCTGAAAAAGACCTTGGCCGGTCACGGCTGTTGCTGCGTGAGGCCCGCAAGGGCGACATCGCGGAGGGTATTTTGGCGGCTGTGAAGGCCGGGCTTGAGGTCAAGCCGGAGGACATGCCGCGGGTTGAGAACAGCCGCGAAAAGCTGCAGGTGAACCCTGCGTTGGCGGATATGCTGCGCGTGTTGGCCAAATCCAAAGCAGACACCGAAGGTGTGGCGCAAAAGCTGATCGCCACCAGTGCTGATCTGGATGCGATTGCGGGCGGCATACGGGACGTTCAGGCCCTGCGTGGCTGGCGCAAAGAGGTTTTTGGCGCGGATGCTCTGCGTTTGTGCAACGGTGAGATCGGTCTGGCCGTAAAGGGTGAGAAGGTGATTACCTTCGCGCTTTAACGCCGTGTGACCCGCGCGTTTGTGGCCGCCTGTACGCGGACCGACCGAACGGCGGATACCTCGGACATTTCCATGATATAAGCCGCAGTGATCGTGCGTGACCGCGCGGAGCCGGTGGCGGCAAAGCCTGTTGGCGCCATGGCGCGAAAATCCAGCGTCAGCACGCCGTTTTCGATGCCGACGGGCACCAGTTCCGCGTTGAAAAAGCCCTGTGTGGGGGCTACGCCTGCAGCACGGACAATGGCGCCGGTTGTCGTGCGGTCCACCACAAGGGTTGAGACGCTTGTCACCAGCTGGCGGTTGTCGATCACCACGGTCGTGCGGCCTTCGGGCACAAGCGGGCGAACCTCGCTTGTTTGAGGGGCGGCTGGGGCCGAAGTGCTGGCACCAAACCAGTTCAGCGGGTTGAGGCGGCTGTCTGCGATCCGGGCGCATCCTGTCAGGGTCATCAAAAGGGCGGTGCCAAGCAGGGTCGCGCGGATCATATCGGGCCTCATCATCGTGTGTTGCACCAGACCTAGCGGATGTTTTGGGCCATGAAAAGCGGGCACTGGACCTTTGGCGGGGGCGGGCCTAGATGCAAGGGCATCAAGAGGGGACATGAGATGGCCACGGACGCATTTGAAGAGATCGCCGAGACGTTTGAATTTCTGGATGATTGGGAAGACCGCTACGCCCATGTGATCGATATGGGCCGCGAGATGGAACCGCTGGACGATGCGTTCAAAGTGGCGGCCACCAAGGTCGACGGCTGTGCGTCCCAGGTCTGGCTGGTGCCATCGGTTGAGGACGGCGTGTTCACTTTCAAAGGGGCCAGCGACGCCATGATCGTCAGCGGCCTGATCGCCATATTGCGCGCGCTTTATAACGGGCTGACGGTGGCCGAGGTTCAGGCGGTGGATGCCCGTGCGGAACTGGAACGGCTGGGGTTGAATGACCATTTGTCAGCCCAACGATCCAACGGTTTGCGCGCCATGATCGAGCGTATTCGGTCCGTGACGGCGTAGCGGGACTGTTTGGCTGCGCCAAAAGCGCCCGCCCGCCGACCCGTTTGGTTTGAGTTTTTTGGGCCAGATGAAGGGGGGCGTTACGCCTGCGCGGCCAAGGTGGTGGCCAGATCACCGTAGCCCGTAAAGCGGTGTTCAAACCCGAGGCCCAAGGTTTTTGCGTGTTGGCGGGCAAGGGCTGTGAGCGCTTCGTCTTGCGTTTGGGCCTGATAGATCAGGGTCGTATAATTTCCGAAATACATGTCGCGAAGCTCTGGGTGTCTATCCAGCCCCAAGGGTTTGATGATGAAAGCATCGAACTGGCGGACGAGGAAATCTGTGAGGTAAAAGCAGGTCACTTCGTCTTTGGCAGCGAAGGCCGCGTTGCCTTCGAAGAAGGAATAGCAATGCGGCCCGTCCACCATCTGCACGCCAAGGCGGTCGCAGGTCTGTTGTAGCAGGCCACCGGTGCCGCAATCAGCATAGACCACAAAGATGTCGTCATATGTGGCGCGGTGTTTCAGGACCGCCTGTTCCACCGCATCGGGGATTTTTTCGGGATGCACATGAAGGATCGCAGGCAGGCACTGCAAATCCATATGGGACCAGCCGTTCAATTCGATCAGGTCGAGGATTTCGCGCGCCAGAGCCCCGCAGGCCAACAGCAGGATGCGCCCTGCGCCCTGAGGGGCGAGGCCCTTGGTCGTCAGGGTCGCGTCATCCATGGGCGTCGCTGACGCGGGCCACAGCGGCGCGCGCCTGCATCTGGGTGAAATGGAGGTTCAGTTTTGGATACTCCGCGATGTCCACGCCATCGCCCTTCAGCCACCGGCAAATGGTATAGAGGTGGATATCCGCGACGGAATAGGTCTCGGTCACCCAGCCGCCGGTCAACTGATCTTCGATGTAGGCGCAGCTGTCGGCCATGGTCTGGGTGGACTTGGCTGTCATATCCGCGTGGGATGCTTCAAGATCGGCCCAGCGGCTGCCGCGCAGTTTGTGGGCGTGGTTCACATGGAAGGTGGATGCGCAATAGCTGAGCATTTCGCGGGTTTTCGCGCGTGCGAAGGGATCTTTAGGCATCAACTGGCCTGCAGCCTCGGCGATGAATTCAAGGATCGCGGGTGTTTCTGTGATCACGCCCTCATCGGTCACGAGGGCAGGGACGCGACCCTTGGGGTTGATCGCCAGATACTCAGGCTTGCGCTGGTCGCCATCGGCAAAGCTGATCCAGTTCAGGGTGTAGGGCAGGCCGGTTTCCTCAAGTGCGATGTGTGAGGCCACGGCGACGGTGCCTTTGGCGGCAAAAAGTGTGAACATGATCTGGTCCTTTCAAACGAAACGCGCCCCGCAGTGTGAAACCACGGGGCGCGTCAGGTAAAGCTGTTCTCGGGCTTTAGGCTGTCGCACCCTGATTGTGTTTGCGGGCCATAAAGGTCTTGGCGGTTTCAACGGCCACGGCCGCATCGCGGCAATAGGCGTCGGCGCCGATGGCCTTGCCAAATTCTTCGTTCAGCGGCGCGCCACCCACCAGCACCGTGTAATCGTCGCGCACGCCTTCTTCGATCATCGTATCGATGACCACTTTCATATAGGGCATTGTGGTGGTCAGCAGGGCGGACATGCCCAGAATATCGGGCTGTTCGTCTTTCAACGCGGCCATGTAGTTTTCGACCGGGTTGTTGATGCCCAGATCCACCACTTCGAAGCCTGCGCCTTCCATCATCATCGACACAAGGTTCTTGCCGATGTCGTGGATGTCGCCCTTGACGGTGCCGATGACCATCTTGCCCACGCGCGGTGCGCCGGTTTCGGCCAGAAGCGGCTTGAGGATGAACATCCCGCCCTTCATGGCGTTGGCGGCCAGCAGAACCTCCGGTACAAACAAAATCCCGTCGCGGAAATCGTGGCCCACGATGGTCATACCGCCCACAAGTGCCTTGGTCAGGATGTCGTAGGGTTGCCAGCCACGTTCGAGGAGGATGTTCACGCCTTCCTCGATCTCTTCTTTCAGACCGTCGTAAAGGTCGTCGAACATCTGGGCGACAAGATCGTCGTCGTTCAGTTCGGACAGGATGATGTCGTCTTCGTCATCGGACATGGGCGGAACTCCTATGTAATACAGTCATTTGCAACCGAATGGCGGCTGCGGTCTGGACCGATTGCGACAAGTGGTGCCGCACAGGCGACCCGTATGCAAATGAATACTTTGCGGGATTGTTGTGAAGAGACTTCATATGTTCTGCATTTGTTCTATATTGTTCCCATGACAGAGATGGCGAATCTAGCACGGGGTGAGGCGCGGGGGCGTGGGGCGGTCAGCAACGCGGTGGGCCGGTTTGAACCCTACGTGCGGGTGCAGGTCGATGACGGCTGGGAGGCGCCTGAGGAGGCACCTTTGCGGACGCAGGTCGCGGTGGAGGTTCCGCGCACGGTGATTTCGCGCAATACGTCACCCGATGTGCCGTTTGATCGCAGTGTGAATCCCTACAGGGGCTGTGAACATGGCTGCATCTATTGCTTTGCGCGGCCTGGCCATGCGTGGCTGGGGCTGTCACCGGGGCAGGATTTCGAAAGCCGTCTGGTGGCGCGGCCCAAAGCGCCTGAGGTGCTGGATACGGAGCTTCGCAAACGCAGCTACGTCCCCGCGACGCTGGCCATCGGGACCTATACGGATCCGTATCAGCCTATTGAAAAGGACTATGAGGTCATGCGCGGCCTGCTTAAGGTCCTGCGTGATTTCCGGCATCCGGTGGGGATTGTGACCAAAGGGTCGCTGATCGAACGTGACATCGATATTTTGAAGGACTTGGCCGCAGACGGGCTGGTGTCGGTGGGCATTTCCGTGACCACGCTGGACCCGAAGGTGTCACGCCTGATGGAACCCCGCGTGCCGTCCCCTGCGCGGCGTTTGAAGACCATTGAACGGCTGGCGACGGCAGGCATTCCGGTGAAGGTCGCGGCATCGCCCATGGTGCCCGCGCTGACCGATCATGAGTTGGAGGGGATTTTGGCCGCCGCCAAAGACGCAGGTGCGCAAGCGGCTTCGGCCATTATGTTGCGACTTCCGGCGGAGGTGGCACCGCTGTTTGAGGAATGGGTGCAGACCCATTTCCCAGACCGCGCCAACCGCATCCTGAACCGTGTGCGCGAATTGCATGGCGGTGCGCTGTATGAGGCGAAGTTCGGCACGCGGATGACAGGGCAGGGCATTTGGGCCAACCAGATGAAGGCTCGGATGCGGATTGCGCGGGACCGTTTGGGGCTGGCCGACAGGTTGCCCAGCTTGCGGACTGATCTGTTCCAGCCGCCCTTTGCGCGCGGCGATCAACTGGCGCTGTTCTAGGTCGTGATCCAGACCGCCATTTCGGTGCCGCCCGGTTCGCGGAACTGAAACCGGCGTCCGCCGGGGAAATCGAACGGTTCAACCGTGATCGCGGCCCCTGCGTCTTTGACGCGGGCGTACATGGCGTCCAGATCGTCGGTTTCGATCACGGGCAAGGGCGCGCGCAGATCGCCCCGTTCAATGCCGCCACCACAACCTGCCCCTTGGATGTCGGTGTAGTCGGGGCCATAATCCACGAACGTCCAACCAAAGACCGCGTCCATAAAGGCGCGGGTGTCGTCCGGTTTGGGAGAGGTCACTTCGACGTAGTTCAGCGTGGCTTTGGGGGCGGTCATGGGATCGGCCTTTCGGTTAGGTTGGGGCCAGCCTAGGCCGGTGCCTTCGAAACCGAAACCCCTTAGGCGCGGCGGCGTCCGCGGCGGGCGGCGCGCACAGGCCCTGCACCGTCTGTCCCGTCCGACACGGAGGAAAACCCGCCCAAGGCTTCGGCAATCGCTTCAAGGCTGGGGGCGTCGGATGTGGGCCGTGTTTCCAAAGCCGCGCGCATGGCGCGCAGGTGGTCCGGTGTCGTCCCGCAGCAGCCGCCGATGATCGTGGCCCCGCTGTCACGGGCAAGACACGCGTAGTCGGCCATCAGGTCTGGCGTGCCATCGTAGTGGATGTGGCCGTCGACGTATTTTGGAATGCCCGCATTGCCCTTGGCGATGATCGGCTGGGCAGGGGAGGCGGCGGTGAAGCCATTGACCGTGCGCAACAAATCCGACGCGCCCACGCCGCAGTTGGCCCCGAAGGCCACGGGCGGATTAGGCAATTTGCCCACCAGTTTGACCAGTTCGGCCGATGTCAGGCCCATCATCGTGCGCCCTGCGGTGTCGAAACTCATCGTGCCGCACCATGGCATATCGGCCAAGGCGAAGGCCTCGGCGGCGGCTTTGAATTCTTCGGCGGCAGAGATGGTTTCGACCCACAGCACATCGGCACCGCCCGCTTTCAGGCCCTCGGCCTGTTCGTGGAACATTTCAACGGCACTTTCATGGGTCAGCGATCCCATGGGCACCATAATATCGCCCGTGGGCCCGACAGAGCCTGCGACAACAACCGCTCGTCCGGCCTTATCGGCCACCTCGCGCCCGATTTCGGCGGCGACCTTGTTGATCTCATGCACCTGATTTTCGCCGCCATGGAGTTTCAGCCGCGAGGCGTTGCCGCCAAAGGTGTTGGTCAGAAAAATATCCGATCCCGCATCCACAGCGCCCTGATAGAGGGCCGTGATCCGGTCGCGGTGTTCAAAATTCCAGAACTCCGGCGCGTCGCCCGATTGCAGCCCCATGTTGAACAACGTCGTGCCCGTGGCCCCATCGGCCAGCAGCCAATCGCGGGTGGACAGAAGATCAGACAGGGCATTGGACATGGGGGAGGCTCCGGTTTGGGGTGCCCTGCGGTTCGCACGCGCGCGCGCGATCCTCAAATGAAAAATTTTCATGAAGATACTGAGGCGGAGGCCCAAAACAAAAAGGCCAGCCTGTCACGGGGACAGGCTGGCCGTTTGCTACGTGATAAATCGCTTACACTTCGTCGAGAAGCTGCGCCTTGGCCTCAGCCATCAGTTCGGTGATTTTGGCGCGAATCGTGGCCTCATCGGTTTTGTCACCCAGATCGCCAGCGAGCTTGCGATAGACATCTTCGTGGCCTGCTTCTTCGAAATCGGCTTTCACGACTTCTTTGGCGTAGGCTGCGGCGTCATCGCCGTCTTTGCCCATCAGGCCAGCGGCCCATAGGCCCAACAGCTTGTTGCGGCGGGCCTCTGCTTTGAATTGCATTTCAGCGTCATGGGCGAATTTGTTCTCAAACGCGTCTGCGCGGTCGTCGAATGATGACATTTTGGGCTCCCTTAAGTCGTCCGGGGTGTTCCGGCTTATTTGTCCCAGATATGCCCACCCAAACGCTTGCCCGCAAGGGGGGCATGGATTATGAGGCGCGCAAGGGGACCTCTGGCTGCTTACGGCCGATTGTGATCGTCCCAGCAGGAGACAGCATGGCACGTCGCAAACTGGTCTATGAAGGCAAAGCGAAAATTCTGTACGAAGGGCCCGAGCCCGGCACATTGGTGCAGTATTTCAAAGACGACGCCACCGCGTTTAACGCCGAGAAAAAAGATGTGATCGACGGCAAGGGCGTGTTGAACAACCGTCTGTCTGAATTCTTTATGACCGGATTGCAGCGCATCGGGGTGCCGACGCACTTTATCAAGCGGCTGAACATGCGCGAACAACTGATCCGACAGGTTGAGATTATCCCGCTTGAGGTCATCGTGCGCAACTTTGCCGCCGGCACCATGGCGAAACGTCTGGGTCTGGAAGAAGGCACGCCGCTGCCCCGTCCTATCGTGGAATTTTCCTACAAGGACGACAACCTGGGCGATCCGCTGGTGCCCGAGGAATACATTATCGCATTCGGCTGGGCGACCCAGCAGGACATGGACGACATCGTGGCCCTTGCGCTGCGGGTCAATGATTTCATGGCCGGTGTGATGCATGGTGTCGGCATCAAGCTGGTGGATTTCAAGATTGAGATCGGGCGCATCTGGGAAAACGACTTTATGCGTTTGATTGTGGCTGATGAAATCAGCCCCGACAGCTGCCGTTTGTGGGACATCGAGACAGATCGCAAACTGGATAAGGACGTGTTCCGCCGCGATCTGGGTGATCTGGCGGATGCCTACACAGAAGTGGCGCGCCGCTTGGGTGTCTTGCCCAAAAACACGACGCCGGGGCCAAAGCCCACGTTGATCAACTAGGCCGCCGGAGCGAATTTGAGTTTTTCTGGCCAGATGAATAAAGGACCGAAGCGATGAAAGCCCGCGTGCATGTGATGTTGAAGGATGGCGTGTTGGACCCACAGGGGGCCGCCGTGAAACACGCGCTGGGCGCTTTGGGCTTCGACGGGGTCGAGGGCGTGCGCCAGGGCAAGGTGATTGAGCTTGATCTGGCGGAGGGCGCCACCGAAGAGCAGGTGGGTGCCATGTGCGAAAAGCTGCTGGCGAACACGGTGATCGAAAGCTACCGGATCGAAATGCTATGAAGGCCGCCGTCGTCCAGTTTCCCGGGTCCAACTGTGACCGTGATATGGCCGTGGCGTTGGAAAAGTCCGGCGCGGATGTGAGCGTGGTCTGGCACAAGGATGCCAAGCTGCCTGAGGGCGTCGATCTGGTGGCGATCCCCGGCGGGTTTTCGTTCGGTGATTATCTGCGGTGCGGTGCCATTGCGGCGAATTCCCCGATTTGTCAGGCGGTTGTCGATCACGCGGTGCGCGGCGGCTATGTCTTGGGCGTTTGCAACGGTTTTCAGGTGCTGACCGAAACTGGCCTGCTGCCCGGCGCTTTGTTGCGCAATGCGGGTCTGAAATACATCTGCCGCACCGTCGGTCTGAAGGTTGAGACATCGAATTCCGCCTTTACCGAGGGCTACAACGCAGGCACCGAAATCGGCGTGCCGATTGCCCACCATGACGGCAATTACTTTGCCGATGATGAGGTGATTGCCCGTCTCAAAGGGGATGATCGCGTGGCGTTCAGCTACACCGACAATCCAAACGGCAGCCGCGCCGATATTGCGGGCATTCTGTCTGAAAACCGCCGTGTGCTGGGGATGATGCCCCACCCTGAACGCGCGTTTGAAGAGGCCCATGGCAACACCGACGGTCAGCGTCTTTTCGCCGGTTTGTTGGGACAATTGGCCTCTGCCTAAGGGCTCTGATGGACGGGGCAGGGCGCTCTGGTTAAGATCGCGCCATGTCTTGGGGGAAGTTATGAACACGCGCCGGATGTCTCCGGTTTGGTCGACGCGCTTGATCGTGTTGGCGCTGGTCATTGTGGCCTGCGGCGTTGTCGTCTTTTCCAACCGCCTGTTGACGGAACGGTTTACCGAACGCACACGCGGCGCGGCGGAGGTGCGGCTGGCGCTTTATTCGGCCAACCTTCTCAGTGAGTTACAGCGCAATTCCATCGTGCCGCAGCTGTTGGCCCGTGACCCTGCCCTGATCGGGGCGCTGAATTCGCAGGATTACACCCAATCCACAGCGCGCCTATTGTCTTTCGTGGATGAAATCGGGGCCGCGTCGCTGGTGCTGATGGACACCGAGGGCCGTATCGTGGCCGCCACCAATCGCGAACGGTTGGGTGAAAACCAGCGCAACCAACAGTCATTTGTGGATGCGCTGCGGTCCAATATCACCACCTTCACCGTCGATGAGAGGGCCGAGGGCGGTTATTCCTTTACCTATTCGCGCCGGGTTGAGGACAGCGGATTGACCATCGGTGTGGTTTCCGTGGGGGTTGATCTGGCCAAGCTGGAGCGGTCGTGGGCGGGGATTGCCGATGCGGTCATGGTCCTCGACAGCACGGGCACCGCGATCCTGTCGACCGAGCCGCGCTGGCGGGGCCGGATGGAGGAAGAGGCCGTCCAGTTGCAAGAGCCGCAGACCGCGATTGAACGCGCCTTGCGATCCACGCCCGACTGGATGGCGCTGCCGATTGATGCCTATCTGCGCGGTGACGGGGTCATGCGCCAAGAGGTCCGCGTCCCGTTTCAGGGCTGGCGCGTGGTCAGTTTCACGACCTTTCAGTCGGTCCGCGAACGGGTGAATGCCATTCTGGCGCTTGAGATCATGGGCTTTGCCATTTTGCTGGCGGGTCTTTTCTGGTCGCTGTCGCGCAGATCGAACTTGGCCGCGCGCATGTTTCAGCGTGAATCGGCAGAGCTTCGCCAGTTGAACGTCCGCCTCCAGCGGGAAATCGCCGAGCGTGAAAAGGTCGAAAAGGACCTTGAGGTGGCCGAACAGACCGTGGCCCAGACCTCAAAACTCGCCGCTTTGGGGGAGATGTCGGCGGCTGTCAGCCATGAGTTGAACCAACCGTTGGCGGCCATGAAAACCTACCTTGCGGGCGCGCGTCTTTTGATCAGCCGCGACAGGCCCGATGAAGCCGTCGTGGCCGTGCAACGGATCGATGGTTTGATCGAAAGGATGGGCGCGATCACCAAGCAGCTGAAATCCTACGCCCGAAAGGGCGGCGATGCCCTGCAACCCGTTGATGTTAAGGATGCCGTGCTGTCCGGCCTGTCCATGATGGAGCCGCAGTTGCGTCAGCGACAGGTGGCCATCAGCCGCGTTTTGCCCGACCATCCGGTGATGATTTACGCCGACCGGATGCGGCTGGAACAGGTGATCATCAACCTGCTGCGTAATGCGGTCGATGCCACCAAAACGACCTCTGATCCCGTGATCGAAATCTTGCTGGCGCAAGGCGATGTGGTGCGTCTGTCCGTCCGTGACAACGGCACGGGGATCGAAGACCTCGATGAATTGTTTGAACCTTTCTACACCACCAAACAGCCCGGCGACGGCACGGGGCTGGGGCTTGCCATCTCATCTGGCATCGTGTCCGACTTCGGCGGGCGCCTCACTGCGCGCAATGCGATCAAGGGTGGGGCTGTATTTGAGGTAGAACTGCCTATTTTAGGCACTGACATAGAAGCAGCGGAGTAATCCCCAATGGCACAAGCCATGAAAATCGCCATCGTCGACGACGAACAGGACATGCGTCAGTCGATCAGCCAGTGGTTGGCCTTGTCGGGCTATGACACGGAAACCTTCGCCAGTGCCGAAGATGCGTTGAAGGGCGTTGGGTCCGACTACCCCGGTATTGTGGTCAGCGACATCAAGATGCCGGGCATGGACGGGATGCAGTTTTTGAAAAAACTCAAAGGCGTCGATTCCTCCCTGCCGGTGATCATGATCACGGGGCATGGTGATGTGCCCATGGCGGTTGAGGCGATGCGGATCGGGGCGTTTGATTTCCTTGAAAAGCCGTTCAATCCCGACCGCATGACCGAACTGGCCAAAAAGGCCACGACGGCGCGGCGTCTCACCTTGGACAACCGTGAACTGCGGCGGGAACTGTCGGACGGCGGTGCCTTGATGAAAAAGCTGATCGGCGCGTCTCCGGTGATGGAACGGCTGAAGGAAGATATACTCGATCTGGGTCAGGCAGATGGCCATGTGTTGATTGAGGGGGAGACGGGGACAGGCAAAACGTTGGTCGCCCACGCCCTTCATGCGGTGGGGGCGCGGGCCAGCAAGAAGTTCGTCCTGATCTCGTGTGCGGCCTATGACGAAGACGCTTTGGTCAAACGGCTGTTCGGGCCTGCGGGCCAAGACGACCCGATCCCCGCGATGGAAGAAGCCCGCGGCGGCACCTTGGTGCTGGAGGATATCGAAGCGCTCAGCAGCACCACCCAGTCGCGTCTTTTGACGGCGATCAATGAGCAGGGCACCCCGGCGGAGACGCGGATCATCGCGATCTGTAACCTGCAGGACGAAGGCAAAACCTGTGAGAGTGAATTGCGATCAGACCTGTTTTACCGTCTGGCCGCCCTGCGCATCACCGTGCCACCCCTGCGGTCGCGGGGGGAGGATATTCTGACCCTGTTCTCCCGTCTGGGCGAACAATTTGCCGATGAATATGGCTGCGATGCCCCAGAGGTCAGCGCGCAGGAGGCCGCACAGCTGTTGCAGGCCCCGTGGCCCGGCAATGTACGTCAGCTGTATAACGTGGCCGAACGGGCCGTGCTGCAGAACCGGCGCGGGTCGGGGTCCATCGCGTCGCTGTTGATGACCGAAGAGGACGAGGCCCAGCCTGCCATGACGACCGAAGGCAAACCGTTGAAGGAATTTGTTGAGGCGTTCGAGAGGATGCTGATCGACAACACCATGCGCCGCCATAAGGGCAGCATTGTGAACGTGATGGAAGAACTCTGCCTGCCGCGCCGGACCCTGAACGAAAAGATGGCGAAATACGGCCTGCAGCGGTCCGACTACCTTGGCTGAGGATACTGCGCGCCCGTTTGAGGCGCTGCTCTTCGACATGGACGGGCTGCTGTTGGACACAGAGCGGCTGTTCATGGAGGCTTTGGTGACCGTGTCGCGCCCCTTCGGGATGGAACAGACCCGCGTTCGCGCGTTCTTTTTGACGCTGGTGGGCACATCCGTACAGAAGACCACGGAACGTCTGGCCGATTTTTTGCCCGATGGCGTGGATGTGGCCACGTTTGATCAGACATGGCGGGCCGCCAACGCGGCACAGCGGCAAGGCCCCGTGCCCTTGCGGCCCTATGTTGGTCACGTGATTCCTGCCCTTGCAGCGGCAGGCCAGCGCATGGCGGTCGTGACCTCGACCAAGCGCGCACCGGCGTTGGACCATCTGCGCAGCGCTGGGCTGTTGGATTATTTCGAAATCATCGTCGGTGGGGATGAGGTGCCGGCCAACAAACCCGATCCCGCGCCCTATCTGCAGGCGGCACGTACGTTGGGCGTTGATCCCACCCGGTGTGCGGCCTTTGAGGACAGTGATCTGGGCACGCAAGCGGCGGTCGCGGCGGGCTGTGTGACAACGCAGATCCCTGATCTGCGGCCCGATGTGCCGCTGCCGCGTCTTGGCCAACGGGTGGCACCCAACCTGGCTGACGCCGTGACGGCGCTGGGTTTCCAATTGAACGATCAGCCGGTCACGGTCTGATTGGGCGGCCTGCACGGGAATTCACTGATAATTCACGAATTCTTCCGAAGGTCGCCACCCAGGGCCACACTTTCACATTGTAATGCGCCCACATTGTCACCTATGTATAAAGGACGGCCCGTTGACGTAATGGAACGCCAAAGGGCCGGTGAGATTTTCTGAACGTGACAGGACGCGGCATTGTCCCAAATGTGCCGCCCCGCATTCAGACCGAAGAATGTGACCTACGTCCCAACAGGGCAGGTCAGATGAACAGCCCTTTGGGCGTGCGCTGAGACCTCACTGGGGTCTCGTCCATCCCCTCAGGGCCTTGAACGGGCGGCACCCATGGGTGACGTCGGAGAGCAAACGCGATGACGTGCGCGGCACAGATAACAAACAGCGTTTCGAACAGGAATGTTCGGGCTGACTGTGCTGCGGCCATCGCCAATTTTGGACATGATGCAGACCCGGCCGGGCCCCCAGGGGCGCGGATTTTTGCGTTGTGCGAACGGAACCAATGGCTAAGAAAATGCTTATCGATGCCACCCACGCGGAAGAAACCCGCGTCGTGGTGGTTGACGGAAACAAGGTCGAGGAATTCGACTTTGAAACCCAATCCCGCCGGCAGCTTGCTGGCAACATCTATCTTGCAAAAGTAACACGGGTCGAACCGTCGCTTCAGGCGGCGTTTGTGGACTATGGCGGCAACCGTCATGGTTTTCTCGCCTTCAACGAAATCCACCCCGATTACTACCAGATCCCGGTCGCGGACCGTGAGGCGCTGATCGCCGAAGAAAAAGCCTACGCCGAGGCCATGCGCGCCGAAGCCGAGGCCGAGGCCGAAAAGCCCAAACGCTCCCGACGCCGCCGCAAGCCCAAAGCGGCTGAGGTTGAGGCGCAGGATGCTGTCACCACGGCTGACCCTGTTGAGACGTCTGAGGACGTAACTTCCGGCGATGTCGCAGGCATGGAAACCATCGACCTCGATGGTGCAGACACACCGGTCGAGGAGGGGTCGTCCCCCATGGAGACCGTGGCCGAAACGCCCGTCGACACCCCCGAGGCCGATAGCGACGACAGCGATGATGATGAGGGCGAGGCCGAAGGCGGCGATGCCTCCGACAAGGACGATAGCATCGAATCCGTCGCAGATGAGGACGAAACCGAAGACGTGCGCCCCGTGCGCAAACCGCGTCCCAAACGCTACAAAATCCAAGAGGTCATCAAGGTTCGCCAGATCCTGCTGATCCAGGTCGTCAAAGAAGAACGCGGCAACAAGGGTGCTGCGCTAACGACCTATCTGTCGCTGGCCGGTCGCTATTGCGTGCTGATGCCCAACACCGCGCGTGGTGGTGGCATTTCGCGTAAAATTACCAACGCTGCCGACCGCAAAAAGCTCAAGGCAATTGCGGGGGAGATGGATGTGCCCGAAGGCGCAGGCCTGATTATCCGCACCGCAGGCAGCCAACGCACCAAGACCGAAATCAAACGCGATTACGAATATCTGCAACGTCTGTGGGAACAAATCCGCGAACTGACGCTGAAATCCATCGCGCCTGCCCAAATCTACGAAGAGGGCAACCTGATCAAACGGTCGATCCGCGATCTTTATTCCAAAGAGATCGACGAGGTCATCGTTGAGGGCGAAACCGGCTACCGGACCGCCAAGGACTTCATGAAGATGATCATGCCGTCCCACGCCAAGAACGTGAAACACTACACCGACCCCATGCCGCTTTATGCGCGCCATCAGGTCGAAAGCTATCTGTCGGGCATGTTCAATCCGACGGTGCAGTTGCCCTCTGGCGGCTACATCGTGATCGGCGTGACCGAGGCGCTGGTGGCCATCGACGTGAACTCCGGCCGGGCCACGAAAGAAGGCTCAATCGAACAGACAGCGACCAAGACCAACCTTGAGGCCGCCGATGAGGTGGCCCGTCAGCTCCGCCTGCGCGATCTGGCCGGTCTGATCGTCATCGACTTCATCGATATGGATGAACGTCGCAACAATGCCGCCGTTGAAAAGCGGATGAAAGAAAAGCTCAAGACTGACCGCGCGCGCATTCAAGTCGGCCGGATTTCCGGCTTTGGCCTGATGGAAATGTCGCGTCAGCGTCTGCGTCCGGGCATGTTGGAATCCACGACCCAGATGTGTTCGCATTGTCATGGCACCGGCCTGTTGCGGTCTGACGACATGTGGCGCTGGGCATCCTGCGTCAGCTCGAAGAAGAGGGCGTGCGGGGCCGATCCAAAGAGGTTCTCGTCAAAGCGCCGATTGCGATTTCAAACTTCCTGATGAATCAGAAACGCGAACATGTGGCCCAGATTGAGGCCCGGTATGGCCTGTCCGTGTGCGTCGAAGGGGACCCGCACATGGTGTCGCCGGACTTCGCGTTGGAAAAGTTCAAGACCGCCAGCCGCGTTGTGGCTGAGGTTGAGACGGCTGTCATTTCGTCCGACACAGCCGTCATGGCTGAGGTGGATGACGCCCCCATCGAAGAGGTCGAGGCCGCCGAGGCCCAGACATCCGATGCGCCCGCATCTGAACAGCAAGACGGCGATGCGCCCACCAAAAAGCGTCGGCGTCGTCGGCGGCGGCGGCGCGGTGGTGGTGGCGGCGAAAACGCTGACGCCCCAGGCGAAGCCGTGTCCAATGTGGACGCGGACAGCGATCCCGAACAGGCGACTGCGCCTGAGGGCGAGGCGTCAGACGAGGCACCCAAGCGCAAACGCACCCGCAGTCGCCGCAAAAAAGCGGATGAGGGGGCCGTAGAGGCACCGTCCGAAGAGGCTGCACCGACTCAGGCCGCCCCTGAGGGCGAGGCGTCTGAAGAGGCACCCAAGCCCAAGCGGACCCGCAGCCGTCGCAAAAAGGCGGATGACGCCCCAGCTGAGGAGGCTTCGACAGAGGCACCCGCAGAGGCCGCGGCGGAGCCACCCGCCGAAAAGCCCAAGCGCACGCGGTCCCGCAAAAAGCCCGCAGCCGAGGCCGCAATGGCAGAGGCTGAGGCCCCAGCCCCCGTTGAAGCTGCCACGGAAGACAAGCCCGAGCCTGAAAAGGCGGAAAAGCCCAAGCGCCGTCGCAAGACGACATCGGCCCCCAAAACGGCCGCAGCTGAGGCCCCCGCGGCTGAGGCCGCGCCCGCACCTACGGCTGAGCCTGAGGCAACATCCGAAGACACCCCGTCCGAGGATAAGCCAAAGCGCCGCGGTTGGTGGTCCTTAGGCCGCTAACCCCCGGCGCAGCACAGCAAAATCAGACCCGCCTGGCACCGCCTGGCGGGTCTTTTTCATTCCGCATCCCTTTGGTCAGGCGCGATCCGCACCCCGTTTGATGGTGTAGGTCTGGTGATCGCCTGCATCGCTTTGCGCCAACAATTCGTGGCCTGCTTCGCGACAGAAGTTTGGAATATCGATCACGGCAATGGGATCGTCCGCCCAGATCTGAACGACGGTCCCTTCGGCCAAACCACGCAGGGCCTTGCCCAGCCGCAGCACGGGCAGGGGGCACATCAGGCCACGGGCATCAATCACATCTTCCATAGCCCAGCCGATGCCAGCCTTGGGCGCATTTGTCCACCACCCGTGGCTGAAACACGCACCAACGCGGATGTGACCAAAGGCCCCGTGACGCGGCCCCGCACCCCCGCAAGATGGGACGTATGTTTGAAACCGAAACCTTCCTCGCAGCCTCGCTGCTGCCCGCGCTGCTGATCGCCTTTTCGGCGGGCATCCTGTCGTTTCTAAGCCCCTGCGTGCTGCCCAGTGTGCCGCCCTATCTAGCCTATATGGGCGGGGTCAGTGTCAGCGATATGGAAGACGACAAAGGCGCGCGGGGCCGTGCGGTTGTGGCGGCCTTGTTCTTCATGTTGGGCCTCTGTCCACGGCGTTCTTGATCCTCGGCGCCGGTGCATCGCCCTTGGGGCGGACGTTGCTGGGCGATCAAAGCTATCTGCAAATCGGGGCGGGTGTGGTGGTCATCATCTTTGGCCTACATTTCCTCGGCGTTTTCCGCCTGCGTTTCCTAGATCAGGAAATGCGCGTGGATGCGGGGGATCAGGGCGGGTCAGCCTTTGGGACATACTTCCTTTGCCTTGCCTTTGCCTTTGGCTGGACGCCGTGCCTTGGCCCGATCCTGTCCGCGATCCTAAGCCTTGCGACCGGCGCGGGCGATGTGGGCAAGGGCGCGTTGATGTTAGTCGTCTATGCCTTTGACCTTGGCGTGCCGTTCTTATTGGTGGCCGCATTTTTCCCGCAGCTCAAAGGGCCGATGGCATGGATGAAACGCAATCTGGACGTCATCGAAAAAATTTCCGGCGTGCTGTTGATCACAGTGGGTCTGGCCATGGCCACCGGATTTCTGACGGTCTTTGCCTATTGGATGCTTGAAGCCTTCCCCGTCTTGATGATTTTCGGCTAAGCGATCCTTATTTTTGCCGAAAAGCCCTGTTAGGGTATCCCAAAGCCAATGAGCAGCGGGCGCAGATGGATCAGGCAGACCAGACAACGGTGAGACGCAGACGGGTGTTCTACATCCCCGGCTACGATCCCATTCACCCGCGCCGTTACCGTGAATTGTACCGCACCGAAAGCACCGCACAGGCGGGGATTTCGGGGTATGAGGTCAAACTCGCCCCCAAAAGCGGTCAGCACTACGGCTGGCGCGTGTTGGGGCAAATGGACGGCCAATCTACCAGCGCCGAGGTGGACGTGCTCGTCTGGTCCGACATCGTGCGCGGGTCCATGGCGTCGTCCATCCCCGCGACCTACCTGCAACTGGTCCGCACCGCATGGACCTATATCGCCAGCGGCGCGCTGCGCCGCCTGATGTGGCTGCGCAAGGGGCCCGTGATTGCGGCGCTCTATCCTGTGGGCATGTTGATCCTGCAGCTGTTGGTTGCGGTCTTGCTGGCCACACTGGCGGCCAAGGGTCTGGGCTGGATCATGACCACGGGTGCGCGGGGCGTCATTTCCCTTGTCGGTCGGGGGGAGGGCACGCCCTTTGATTATTCCGCCCTGATCTTCGCGCGGACGGTTTTGATGTGGGCGTTTGGTGCGTGGGTTGGTTGGTCCGTTCTGCGGTGGTTCAAACGCAAAGACGGCAAGTTTTTCGCCTATTACCTGATGCACGACTACGCCTATTCCGCCCATTGGAACGGCGCCAACCCGCCCGAGCTTGAGGCGCGAATGACCGAGTTCAAAGACACGATTACCGCCGCCTTGCGCGATGACGTGGATGAGGTTCTGGTCGTCGGCCATTCCTCAGGCGCGCATCTGGCGGTGTCGGTGCTGGCCGATCTGATCCGCGAGGGCGGGGTGACCGCAGAGGGGCCTGCGTTGGGGTTCCTCAGCCTTGGCCAAGTGGTCCCGATGGTCAGCTTTCTGCCCAAAGCGCACCGGTTGCGGGCCGATCTGCAATACCTCAGCAAGCGGGACGAATTGGCTTGGGTCGATGTGACCGCACCGGGAGATGGCTGTGCCTTTGCGCTGTGTGATCCGGTGGCCGTGTCGGGCGTGGCGACGGACGATCAGAAATGGCCGCTTGTGATCTCTGCGGCCTTTACCCAGACCTTGTCGCCCGAGACGTGGAAAAAGCTGCGATGGCGGTTTTTCCGTCTGCATTTCCAATACCTCTGCGCCTTCGACCGTGTGGGGGATTACGACTATTTCCGCATCACCGCAGGGCCTTTGACCTTGGCGCAGCGCTTTGCCGGGCGCAGACCGTCGCAATCGCGGATCGACATTGCCGCCTCGAAATACACCTCTGTGTCCGATGACGGCTGATCTGCCGCCCAAACCCCCGTCGCGGCCCGAAAAGGTGTCGCTCTGGCGGTATCTGCGGCTGTTCCGGCAGGACATTCTATCGGCCCAACCGGCCAAGCTTTACCGCGCGTGGATGGCCGAATTCCGTACGCCGTTTTTCCGCAGCTATCTGGCCAATGATCCTGATCTGGTGAAACGGGTCCTGAAAGACCGGCCCGATGATTTCCCCAAATCCGATCGCATCGGTGCGGGCCTTCGGCCGCTGCTGGGCAATTCGGTGTTTTTGACCAACGGTGAGGTCTGGAAACGGCAACGGCGCATCATTGATCCCGCTTTTGAAGGGGGGCGCCTGCGCGATACCTACGGGGCGATGTATGCGGCGGGGGAGGCGGCGGTGGCACGTCTGGCCCAGCGGCAAGGCACCCTCGATATCGAACCCGAGACGTCCCATGTGGCCGCTGATGTGATTTTTCGCACGCTCTTTTCGATCCCCATTGAGGATGAGACGGCCACGCAGGTGTTCGAGAAATTCCGCGATCACCAACGCACACAGCCGATCCTGAACTTGGCGGCCTTCATTCCCGGCCCCCGCTGGATGCCGCGGTTTTTCAGGAAGGCGACCACGGACACCGCAGCGGATATCCGGCGGCTGATCACGGACCTGACCGAACGGCGGATGTTTGAAATCGACGGCGGCACAGCCCCTGATGATCTGGCCACCAAGATCATGACCACCAAAGACCCCGAAACAGGCCGTGCGTTTTCCACCGAAGAAATGGTCGATCAAGTCGCGATCTTCTTTCTGGCGGGGCATGAAACCAGCGCGAGTGCGCTGGCGTGGTCGCTGTATCTGGTGGCGCGTTATCCGGAATGGCAGGACAGATTGGCCGAAGAGGCGGCGGGTTTGAGCGCGGATTTCTCATCGGTGTCGGTGCTCAAACTCAGCCGTGATGTGTTCCGCGAGGCGCTGCGTCTGTACCCGCCGGTGCCCATGATGGTGCGCGAAACCACCTGCCCAGAAACGATGCGCGGCAGGCGCGCGCCCAAAGGCAGCCAGATTGTGCTGAGCCCGTGGCACCTGCATCGTCACACGCGGCTGTGGGACAATCCCGACGGGTTCGACCCGACCCGCTGGGGCACCGAGAACGGCAAGACCTGCCAGCGCGACGCCTATATCCCGTTCTCCGCAGGATCGCGGGTGTGTACGGGGGCCGGGTTCGCCATGGTCGAAGGGCCTGTGTTGCTGTCGATGTTGCTGCGCCGCTTCCGGTTTGATGTGACCGAAGATGTCCCCGTGCCGGTCGCGCATTTGACCGTGCGGGCCAAGGATGGCATCCGACTCACCGTGTCTGAAAGATGATCCAAGCGACCGACGGACGACATACCCGCACCGCGATTGTATTGCGTTGTGGATCAATCCCGCGCCTGAACTGGGACTGTCGCCAAGGATAACGGATCGATGTCGATGCTTCTTGTCAGAATTGGGGCAGTTGCGAGAAGATATTATTTTATTAATTCAGGTGTTTAGGTGTGGTTTCTCCGCGCCCTGATGCACAATGTGGCACATTCGCCCTATTTCATAGGCCATCAATTTACCCTACATCGACCTGTGTGGGGGCGTTGAGAAAGGTCATTCAAATGACATTCGCAGTGCCAAAGATTTTTGCATCCGTCCGGCCAGCTGACTTGGCTGAAGCGGTGAGCGGATTGTTCGGCCGTAAACATGCGGAGCTCGAACAGCTTGTGCCGATGCGTCGCCCATATTCCGAAACCGAACCGGATGTGTCCAAACGGGTCGATCAGATCCGCTATGAGCAGATGTTAGAACGTGAGGTCGACCGCCAGCTGATGTCCGAAGTGGAACGCGAAGACCGAAAGACTTTGGACCGTGTGCGCCAAGCGCTTTACGCTGATTGATCCTTAAGGGTGTTCAGAACGAACACACGGATCGCAGAGGCAAGGCCCACGTCGCCGCGGGCCTCGTCTATTTCAATGGCCAAACCATTGAGGGTCTGATCGCGCGCTTTTGCGATCCGTCGAAATTCGTCCCAAAATTCAGGCTCGAGCGAGACCGACGTGCGGTGTCCGCGCAAGGTCAGCGAATGTTTGACAGGGCGGGCGGATCCCACCACGGTCACTCATCCTCAAATTTCAGTTGATCCAACTGCTGCTTTGCCCGTGCGTCCCGCGCCGCCTCGGCCAGCCGCTCGGCCTTGGTGCGGCCGAACTTGGCAGCGTTCTGGTCGGCCTCGGCTTTCTTGGCGGTCCTGTCGCGGTCCTTGCGGACACGGTTGAGGTTCACAATTTCGGTCACTGGATCGCCCCGAACCGGATTTGCCACGAAATGCCAAAGCGGTCCTGTACCCAGACGAACCGTTGGGCAAATTCATAGCTGTCGGCTGGCATCAGGATGGACCCGCCGTCGCCCAATTTGGCCGCCGCGTTGTCCACAGCCTCAGCCGTGTCCACATCCACCATCATCGACCATGACGGGGTTGGCCCGAATTTGTGAATGGGCGGGCTGTCAAACAACGTGAAGGTCAGATCGCCCAGCATGAGCGTGCGCAGGCCCATCCCATCGGTGTCCGATGCGGTCAGGTCGGGAAAGGCGGTCTGCCAAAGGGTCACCGCATCACCGGTGACCCCGCCTTGCAACATGATATGGGGGCGCGCTTTGATCATTTTGGTCCGATCATGTCTTCGGGGCGGACTACGCGGTCGAAGGTGTCTTCGTCCACAAAGCCAAGGGCCACGGCCTCTTCCCGCAGAGTGGTGCCGTTTTTGTGGGCGGACTTGGCGACTTTGGTGGCGTTGTCATAGCCGATTTCAGGGGCCAATGCGGTGACCAGCATCAGGCTTTCTTTCATCAGCTTTTCAATGCGGTCTTCGTTGGCGCGGGTTCCGGCCAACATCCGCTTGGTGAAACTGTCGGCGGCATCGCCCAAAAGCTGCATGGACTGCAGCAGGTTATAGGCCATCATCGGGTTGTAGACGTTGAGTTCGAAATGACCCTGCGATCCGGCAAAGCCAATCGCTGCGTCATTGCCAAGGATATGGGCGCAGACCTGCGTCATGGCTTCGGCCTGTGTCGGGTTCACCTTACCGGGCATGATCGACGATCCGGGCTCGTTCTCAGGCAGGATCAATTCGCCAAGACCGGACCGGGGGCCGGAGCCAAGGAACCGCATGTCATTGGCGATTTTATAGGCGGCCATGGCGGTGGTCTTGATCGCACCGGACATGAACACCATGGCGTCATGGGCGGCCAGTGCCTCGAACTTGTTGGGGGCGGTCACAAATGGCAGGCCGGTAATGTCGGCCATGTGCGCGGCCACCGTGGTGTCCCAACCGGGCGACGTGTTCAGGCCGGTGCCCACGGCGGTGCCGCCTTGGGCCAGTTCATAGATGCCGGGCAGGGCCAGTTTGATCCGTTCGATCCCGCCCCGGATTTGTTTGGCATAGCCGGAAAATTCCTGACCCAGCGTCAGCGGTGTTGCGTCTTGGGTGTGGGTGCGGCCGATCTTGATGATGTCTTTGAATTCTTCTGCCTTGGCCTCAAGTTCTGCGGCGAACGTCTCCAACCCTGGCAGCAGCACGTCGCGCGCGGTCATGGCGGCGGCGATGTGCATGGCGGTGGGGAAGGTGTCGTTGGACGACTGGCCCATATTGCAGTGGTCATTGGGGTGTACCGGGTCTTTGGACCCGACTTCGCCGCCCAAAATCTCAATCGCGCGGTTTGAGATCACTTCGTTGGCGTTCATGTTGGATTGCGTGCCGGACCCTGTCTGCCACACGACCAGCGGGAAATGATCGTCCAGCTTGCCGTCGATAACTTCGCCCGCCGCCTCAATCATGGCATCGGCCAGTTTGCCGTCCAGTTTGCCACTGTCGCGGTTGGCCATGGCGCAGGCCTTTTTGATCACACCCAGCGCGCGCACGATGGCCACGGGCTGTTTTTCCCAGCCGATGGGGAAGTTCATCAATGACCGTTGGGTCTGTGCGCCCCAGTAGCGATCGGTGGGGACCTCCAAGGGGCCAAAGCTGTCGGTTTCTGTGCGGGTGTTGGTCATGGGGGTCTCACGAATTGGCGGTATACGGTTGCATGCCGTCTAACGGGGCCGCTGCGCAAGGGCAAGCGCCCGGTGGCGGGGGATTACTTGCGGAACTTATCTAAGGAAACGACTTCGGCCTCTTTGGGGGCGGTGTCCTCAAGCTCGGCCATCTCAGCCATGGGGGCCTCTCGCACGGGGCCGGGTTCGGCATCCGGTGCAGGCACAGGGCTGATGCGGTCTTCGTCATCGTCTTGGGTTTCAAACCGCAGGCCAAATTCAACCGACGGGTCCACGAAAGTCTTGATCGCGTCGTAGGGGATGTATAGCGGCTCAGGGCTGTCCCCAAAGCTGAGAGTGATGGCAAAGCCCTGTTCGGTGACCATCAGGCTTTCGTATTGGTGTTGAATGACGATGGTCATTTCACCGGGATAGCGGTCCGACAGCCAGTCTGCGATTTCGACGTCGGGGTGCATCGTGTCAAAGGTGATAAAGAAGTGGTGATTGCCTGGCAGGCCCTTGGCCGAGATGTCGGTCAGGACCTCAAAGATCAGCCCCCGCATCGCTTTGTGCATCAGATTGCCGTAGTCGATGGTTTGGTTGGTGATGGTCACGGGCAGCCCCCCAGTTCAGACCCTTACAGCATACGAGATTCGGGGCCGGATGAAAGGGGGCCTTGGCCCCCGTGTTACGTGCCAGCGCCCATGACCGCACTTAAGGCAAGACCGGCGAGCGCCATCAGACCCAGCGTGGGCAACAGGGGCACCTTGCGCACAAGCAGCAGATAGCCCGCCAGGGCGGTCAGGACCGCGGCGGCGGCGTTAAACGTGGACCAGTCAGGGATCAGCATCGCAAAGGGGGCGGGGGCCGGCGTCAGGGTGTCAAAAAGAACATGCAGCGCGAACCACACAGACAGGTTCGCAATCACCCCCACGACCGCGGCCGTGATCGCAGCCAGTGCCGCCCGCAGGCGCGGGGCCGTGTCCAGCCACGCCATCAAGGGCGCACCGGCAAAGATCCAGATAAAGCAGGGCACGAACGTCACCCAAAGCGTCATCAGACCAGCCAGCGCGGCCATCCCCCAGCCGCCTTGCCCATGGCCCGCCAAGGTGCCCACAAACTGCGTCACAAGGATCAGTGGCCCCGGCGTGGTTTCCGCCAGCCCCAAGGCATCAATCATCTGGGTCGTGTCGATCCAGCCGAAATCAGTGACCACCGCTTGCGTCATATAGGCCAGCACCGCGTAGGCGCCCCCGAAGGTCACCACCGCGAGGGTTGAGAAAAACAACCCCACCGCCAGCAAAAACGCAGCCCCCGTGGCCCATGCGACCACCAGTGGTGCGGCCCAAAGAACGGCCCCGATCCCGACGGGCGCAAGGCTTCTCCGCCATGGGAGGGCCACACGCCCCGGTGAGGGGTCCGCACAGCTGAGGTAGCCGTAAAGACCAGCGGCAAAGATCACCAAAGGAAAGGGTAGGGCAAAGGCAAAAAGCGCAAGAAACGCGACCGCCGCGACAATCCGGTGGTCCATGCGCGCAAGCGCCTTTCCCAGCAGACGCAAAATGGCCTGCACCACGATAATGATGACCGTGGCCTTGATCCCCAAGAACGCCGCCTGAACCAGCGGCACATCCCCGAATTGCACATACAGCCCCGCCAGCAGCGCAATCACCACCGCACCGGGCAGCACGAACAGCAGCCCCGCGATCAATCCCCCGCGCACACCGCGCAGGGTCCAGCCTGCATAGGTAGCCAGTTGCATGGCCTCTGGTCCGGGCAAGAGCATACAGAACGACAACGCCTTGAGGAAGTCGGATTGGGTCATGACGGGCCGGTCGTCGACCAGTTCATTTTGCATCAGCGCGATCTGGGCAGCGGGTCCCCCAAAGGACAAACAGCCGATCCGGCCAAACAGGCGCACCATGTCTGGGTAGGTCATGGGGCATCCCCGAAGCTGGCATGGGTTTCTGCCTGCGCATCCCGCGCCCACCGGTAGAGGGCCTCATAGACTGGCATCGCCGCATCCAGTTGGCTGTGATCGTCTTTGTGCATCCGCGATAGGCCCAATGACACCGCCAAAAGCCCTGCGGCCTGTGGACTGTCCCCAGCCCGCCCCGTATCCGCTGCGCGCACGATATGTGACAGGCGGTCGAGCGGCGCGGCGCGCAGGTCAAAGTGATCCAGCAAGGCACCAAAGGTGCAAAGGTCACCGCGATGACCAAAGGGCGCATCGGCACTGTCAAAGGCCGTCGCACCATATTTTTCAGCCAGGCCAGCCACCGCATCGGGGGCCACGAACAGGAATTCGGCTTCGGGGTTAATGAACCTGCGGATGAACCACGGGCAGGCAATCCGGTTGATCTTGGGCCTGTGGCGCGTCACCCACAGGGAGGAGGCGGCCAAGGTGTCAATCGCCACCCGTGGGGCATCGGCCATCGCGCACCAGCCGTAATTGCCCCCTTCAAGGACCTGTGCTGCGATCCCGTGGCCGCGCAGACGCGACGCGAACCCTTGGCTGAGCTTCAGGCCTTTTTGACAGACGATCACACACTCCGTCCCCCTCAGCCGGTCCGCAATGGATGCGATGTCTGTGTGCGGGTGCCGCTGTGCTGTAGGGATCAAGAACGGGTCCTGCGCCACATCGGCGTCAATGGACACGTCGATGATGACCGGACAGGTGGGGGTGCCAATAAGGCGGGACAGGTTTTTGGGGGATATTTCGTAAGGTGCAGCCATGCGCATGTCTCCAATGGACGAAGGACATGCGAACGTCTGGTCGAAACCTCACGGGGTGTTCGCAAAGACCCCATGAACAAAGTGTGCCGTGCGCTGGGCCGAGGGTCAAGCCCGCACAGGCAGCGCCTCCAACCCGTGAAAGTGGAACACATTGGCATAGCGCGCCGGGGCCGTCAGGCGCAGATCAGGGCAGCGTTCAAACAAGACCTGCAAGGCCACGCGCAATTCCAGCCGCGCCAGCGGTGCGCCCACGCAGAAATGAATGCCGCCGCCAAAGGCCACATTCACGGGGCCTTTGCGGGTGGGGTCAAAGTGGTGCGGGTCAGGGTAGGCCGCCGGATCACGGTTTGCCGCCCCCAGCAGGCAGTTGATCTTCTCACCGCGTTTGAAGGCATGGCCGAAGACCTCACAGTCTTCGGTCACCCAACGCTCGAACAGATGCAGCGGCGGATCAAACCGCAGGGCTTCTTCGACGGTTCGGTCATCGATTGTGCGGATGTCACGTTCCAACAGGGTTTTGACTGCATTGCCAAGGGTGTGGACCGTGGCCTCATGCCCTGCGTTGAGCAGCAGGATACAGGTGGTGATCATCTCATCCGTGGTCAGTTTCGCGCCGTCTTCTTCGGCGGCAATCAGTTCTGAGATCAGGTCATCGGCAGGGGTGCTGCGTTTGGCGTCGATATGGGCGCGCATGAAGGCCACGAAGTCTTCGGTCGCCTGAACGGCACGGTCCTCAATCGCGCGGGTGCGGTTGGTCACATACATCGCCACCATGGCATTGGACCACGCCAGCAGATCATCGGCGCGGTCTTCGGGTACACCCAGCAGCCGCGCGATGATGATGACGGGCACGGTGCGGGCGTAGGCCTCAAGCAGATCGAAGTCACCGGATGGGAACTGGTCGATCAACTGATGGCACAGTGCTGCGATCTCAGGCTGCAACGCGGCGATGCGGCGCGAAGTGAAGGCGCGCAGGACCAGCCCGCGCAAACGGGTGTGGCGCGGCGGGTTGAGTTCCAGCATCGAATGGGCCTCAACCGCATAAAACGGCGCAAGGTGGTCGGGGACGGGGGCGCGGAATTCCTCCGGCACCTCACGGCCCATGCGCTTGTCCTTTAGGCAGGCCGCAACAGCCGCGTGGGACACGGCACAGATGGCGCCGTAGTCTTCCCAATAAAACAAATCGCCCGTGGCCCGTGCACGGTCATAGAACGGGTAGGGGTCTTGGACGAATGCGGGGTCTGTGGGGGATTGGGTCAGGCGTTGCATGGGCCATGTCTGCCCATGCCCTCTGGCCTTTGCAAGTGCAGCTTTCTAAGCTGAGACCATGTTGAACGCACTTCAAACTCGGATTCTTGCGGTCGTGGCCTTTCTGGTCGCGGTGGCTGCCTTGTCGTCAGGGGTCTGGTGGTTCGGGTATCAATCGGCGCTGGATCAGTTGGAACAACGGGGCCGGTCCGATCTGGCACTGGCGTCCGACCGCCTAACGGGGGAGCTGTCGCGCTATCGTGAACTGGCGGTTCTGATGGCCGATCATCCGGTCGTGGCCGCCGCCGTGGACGGGCGCGGGGCGGGGGCTGCGGATTTGTTGCGCGAGACTGCGGACAAGACCGGATCGCTGGATATTCTGGTGGTGTCACGCAACGGGGCTGAAGTGGCCTCTGCCTCAGGCACGGGGGATGAGGCGCACGGCACCACCCCCTATTTCGCCCGCGCCATGGACGGCGCGCTGGGCATCTACCATCTGGTTCATGACCGTTACGGTCAGCGCACGTTCCTGTTTGCGGCCCCTGTCTTTTCGGCAGAGGGGCCGGTGGCGGGGGCGGTGATTGTGGTCGTGAATGTCGATGCGGTTGAAGCCGTCTGGCGCGGGGCGCGACCCACGGTGTTCTTTACCGATGATCTGGGTGTCACGTTTATCTCAAACCGGTCCGAACTGGTCTTTATGGCCCGCGATCCGCGTGCGGCGCTGCGGGGTGATACGGCGGAATATGCGCAGGGCGTGCTGCGCCCCTTCATTACCTACGAAGCGCGGGATCAGCGCGGCCACAGCGTCTGGTCCGTGCAAGGCCAACGCTATGTGCCCCAGCGCGCGCTGCATCTGTCACTGCCCTTGCCGGTGATCCAGATGACGGGTGAGGCATTGTTGGACGTGGCACCTGCGCGTCTTTTGGCGCGGTTGCAGGCCGGTGTGGCCGCCGCAATCTGTCTGGCCTTTGGGGCGATGTTGTTTCTGGCCACCGAACGCCGCCGCACACTGGCCGAGGCCAACGCCCGGCTTGAAACCGCCGTCGAGGTCCGCACCGCTGAGCTGTCGCGCACCAACGCCGATCTGCGCCATGAGGTCAGCGAACGCATCGCCACCGAGGCCCAGTTGAAAAAGGCTCAGGCCGATCTGGTGCAGGCCGGCAAGTTGAGCGCGCTTGGCCAGATGTCGGCGGGGATCAGCCATGAACTCAACCAGCCGCTCATGGCCATTCGCAGCTACGCCGAAAACGCTGAGGCGTTTTTGGAAAGGGGGAAGGCAGATGTGGCGGGGCAAAACCTTGGCCGGATTGCCGATCTGGCGCGACGGATGGGGCGCATCATCCGCAACCTGCGCGCCTTTGCCAAACAAGAAAGCGAAGGCATGACCGATGTAGATTTGTCGGGGGTGATCACCGCCGTCCTCGAAATTACGCAAACCCGCGCCAAGACAAGCGGTGTCGATATCCTCTGGACGCCGCCCGCCACCCCGCTGATCGTGCGCGGCGGTGAGGTCCGGTTGCAGCAGGTGGTGCTGAACCTTGTAAGCAACGCGATGGACGCGATGGAGGGGCAGGACGGGCCCCAACGGATTGAACTGGAAGCTGCGATGGTCGACGGGCGGGTTGAGTTGTACGTGCGCGATACAGGGCCGGGCCTTGATGAACCCGACCGCATTTTTGATCCGTTTTATTCCACCAAACAGGTGTCACAGGATGGCATGGGGCTGGGGCTGTCGATCTCATACGGGTTGGTGCAAAGCTTTGGCGGTATGATCCGTGGCCGCAACGACCCCGCAGGCGGTGCGGTCTTTACCGTGACACTGGACGCCGCAGACCGGGCAGAGGCCGCCGCATGACCAAACGTGTGATGATCGTAGACGATGAAAAAGACGTCCGTGAGGCGCTGGGCCAGACGGTCGAACTGGCTGATCTGGACCCGCTGCGCGCGGGGTCCTTTATTGAGGCCAAGGATCATATCGACCCCACATTCGACGGCGTGATCGTGACCGACATTCGCATGCCCGGACGGGACGGGTTTCACCTGTTGGATCATGTGCGCAAGGTGGATACCGATCTGCCGGTGATCTTGCTCACTGGGGAGGGTGACATCCCCATGGCCGTCAAAGCCATGTCCGAAGGGGCCTATGGGTTTTTGGAAAAACCCTGTGGCGCTAAGGAGTTGCTGGCCGTTGTTGAAAAGGCGCTGAAGGCACGTGCGCTGGTTATGGAAAACCGGCGGTTGAAACAGGAGTTGGACCGGGGCGATGCGGCGGCACGGATGTTGGTGGGGATTTCTGCGGCCTCCGACGCGCTGCGCGCCCGCGTACGCGCCGTGGCCCGCGCCAGCGCCGAAGTGCTGATCACCGGAGAGCCCGGCACAGGCACCCCCAAAATTGCCGAGATCATTCACCTGCTGTCGGGTGCTGCAAGCCGCCCCTTCATCAAACGCCCCGCCGCACAATTGACCGCCGACGATCTGTTGGCGGCCTTTGCGGAGGCCGACGGCGGCACGCTCTATCTCGATGAGGTCACGGCGCTGGCGCCGGCTGTCCAATTCGCCCTGCTTGAGGCGCTCGAGGACGGGTCCACCGTGCGGGTTTTGTCGGGCACGTCGACGGATGTGGACGCCGCGGTCAAGGACGGCAGTTTCAGCACCGATCTGTTCTACCGCCTTGATCTGATGCGCATCCATGTACCCGCCCTGCGCGACCGGCCCGAAGACATTCCAGTGCTGTTTCGCCATTACGTGGCGCAGGCCTGTGAACAGGCCAACCTGTCCGAGCCGCCCATTTCCCCCGATCTGATCGCAGGCCTGATGGCGCAAGACTGGCCGGGCAATGCCCGTGGGTTGATGAATTCCGCTATGCGCTTTGCCATGGGCATGGGGGATGAAGCCGTGGGGGCCAAGGCAGGGGAGGGCTTGGGCCTGTCCGAGCAGCTGGCGCAGGTAGAACGGTCCTTGTTGATCGACGCCTTGCAGCGCGCTGGCGGACGGTCGGGGCAGGCGGCACAGGCGCTGAAACTGCCGCGCAAGACGTTCTACGACAAGCTGACACGCTACGGGCTAAAGCCCGATGACTACCGCCAATAGCACTGTGTGGATTTCCGCACAGTTGGCGGTAACACCCGTGTGATAACCCGCGCGGCCTGTGGCAGAACAACCCCGCCTGTCCCGAAAAATTAATGATTTTCAGCGGCTTGGCGTGATGCTGACATTTTTATGCGTTTGCGCGGAATTTCGCCTCATCCTGTTTGAGTGGCACGTCCGGGAGGGGCGCGCCGATTCTAATTCCTAGGGAGGAACCCCATGAAGTTTCTGATGAACGCAGCATCTATTGCTGCCCTCACACTGTCTGCTGGTGCGGCTATGGCCGACGGCCACGCAGGCTGCGATGACGGCGAAATCGTCGTCAAGTTCAGCCACGTGACCAACACCGACCGTCACCCCAAAGGCATCGCGGCCACGCTGTTGATGGAACGCATCAACGCTGACATGAACGGCACCATGTGCATGGAAGTCTTCCCGCAGTCGTCCCTTTACAACGACGACCAGGTGCTTGAGGCAATGTTGCAGGGCGACGTTCAGCTGGCCGCCCCATCCTTGTCCAAGTTTGAGGCCTTCACCCGCCAGTTCCGCATTTTCGATCTGCCCTTCATGTTCACCAACATCGAAGCGGTTGACGCCTTCCAAGCCTCCGACACCGGTCAGGCGATGCTGGACAGCATGCAGCGCCGCGGCCTGCAGGGTCTGGCCTACTGGCACAACGGCATGAAGCAGATGTCCGCGAACGTCGCACTTGAACTGCCGACCGATGCCGATGGCCTGAAATTCCGCGTGCAGAACTCCGACGTGCTGGTGGCACAGATGGAAGCCATGGGGGCCTCCCCCCAGCCGATGGCGTTCTCCGAGGTGTACGGTGCGCTGCAGACCGGCGTTGTCGATGGGCAGGAAAACACATGGTCCAACATCTGGGGCCAGAAGTTCTTCGAGGTTCAGGACGGCGTGACCGAGACCAACCACGGCATCATCGACTATCTGGTCGTGACCTCCGTTGATTTCCTTGACAGCCTTGATGCCGATGTGCGCGACCAGTTCCTGACGATCCTCGACGAAGTCACCACAACCCGTAACGCCGAAGCCTTCGCCGTGAACGAAGCGGCCAAGCAATCCATCGTGGACGCCGGTGGTGTGATCCGTGCGCTCACGGATGAGCAGCGGGCAGCTTGGGTCGAGACGATGAAGCCCGTTTGGGACCAGTTCGTTGACGACGTGGGTCAGGAAAACATCGACGCGGCACAGGCGATCAACGCCAGCCTGTAAGTGATGTCGGGTGACGCTGTCGTGTGAGGGGGACCCCCACACGAGGCGCCCCACCCACCATCCCACACATTGGGTCGGCTGCGCTGTGGCCGGCCCTTTTTATAACCATACTTTCGGGGGCAGGACATGTCGGGTGCATATCAACCCAAAGGCCGCATCGGCGCGGTCATTCACAACATAGAAGAAACAGTAATCGCCCTATTGATGGGGCTGATGACCTTGGTGACATTCATCAACGTGGTCTTGCGCTACGGCTTTAACAGCCAGTTGATCTGGGGGCTTGAGCTGACGTTGGTGCTGTTTGCGTGGCTGGTGCTGTTCGGCATTGCCTACGGGTTCAAAGTGGTGAGCCACTTGGGCGTGGACGCCCTGATCAACCTGTCGGGATCGCGTATGAAACGGGCCATGGCGATTGCGGCGGCATTGGTCTGTCTGGTCTATGCGCTTTTGTTGCTCAAGGGCGCGTGGGATTACTGGGCGCCTTTCGCGGAGCTCAATTCAACCTCCGGCCGGTGGTTCCCCACAGGGTTTGAAAATTCACGCGGGCGCGGCTGGTATGAGATGGATCAAATCCCGATCCCCTTCGCCCAGACCTTTTTGGAAAATACGTTCAATTTCGGGGAAGAATACGAAAAGCTGCCCCGCGTTATTCCCTACGCGATGTTGCCCTTTGCCATGGCGCTGATGGTCTACCGGATCGCCCAGCTGCTGGTGCGCATCATCCGTGGAGAGATCACAACAATTATCGTCAGCCACGAGGCCGAGGATGCCGTCGACGAAGCAGGCGCCGAGATCGACAATTCGCTGGGCTACGGCGATGCACAGCAGGAGACCAAGTAAATGGACGTCGCAATTCTTTTTGGCATGGTCATTGCTTTTCTGGCCATCGGTGTGCCGATTGCTGTGGCCCTTGGCCTGTCATCAACCCTGTTTTTGTTGGTCTTGTCCGACAGCTCCTTGGCGTCTTTGGCGCAGTCGCTGTATCAGGCGATGGCGGGGCATTATACGCTGCTGGCCATTCCGTTCTTCATTCTGGCGTCGTCGTTTATGTCCACGGGCGGTGTGGCGCGGCGGATCATTGATTTCGCCATTGCCATCATCGGTCACGTGCGTGGGGGGCTGGCGATTGCGGGTGTTCTGGCCTGTATGTTGTTTGCCGCTTTGTCAGGGTCATCGCCCGCAACGGTGGTGGCCGTGGGGACGATCGTCATCTCGGGCATGGTGAAGTCGGGCTATTCCAAGGACTTTGCCGCCGGTGTGATCTGTAACGCAGGCACCTTGGGCATTTTGATCCCGCCTTCCATCGTGATGGTCGTCTATGCGTCCGCCACCGATGTGTCCGTGGGCCGGATGTTCTTGGCCGGTGTTATTCCAGGCCTTTTGGCCGGTGTCATGTTGATGATCACCATCTATGTCATCGCGCGGATCAAGAATCTGCCCAAAGGTGAATGGCTCGGATTTGAACAGGTGTTTTCCACCATCCTCGACGCCTCATGGGGCTTGTTCCTGATGGTGGTGATCCTGGGCGGCATCTACGGCGGTGTGTTCACCCCGACCGAGGCTGCGGCCATCGCGTCAGTCTATGCCTTCATCGTGTCGATCTTTATCTACCGCGATATGGGGCCGCTGAAGGGCAGGTCTTGGCTGCCCGAGGCCGAGGCCGACAGCGGCTTGTTGGGCCTGCGCGTCTGGGGGTTCACCTTGGTGACGTTCCTTCTTTATGCGGTGGCGACCTTTATGATGGGGGCCTCGATCATGATCGCGGTCTATGCGGCATTGGTCTTTGGTGCCGTGGCGCTGCTGCTGGGCTTTGCCATGGCAAAGGCCGTGCCTGCGGGGCAGGGCATGGTGGTCGCTGGGATCGCGGTGGTGGTCTTCGGTGTGCTGCCGATGCTCTATGCCATTTGGTCGGTGCTGACGTCGGGCACCACGGGGTTGTTCGCGATCATCCAGATCATCGGTGCGGTGTTCATCCTGCTGTTGCCCCCTGCGGTCTTTGTGTTCAGTCTGGTGCGCGGTGCGCAGTGGCTGGAAACATCCGGCGCGGGCTTCGGGACGTCACTGGCGGTGGGCGGCAAAAATCTGCTGCGCGCCAATGTGGAAAACGTGATCTTCGCTGTGCCAGCCCTGTTTCACCGCGACACCAAGGCAACCCTGCTTGAGGCTGGCAAGCTGACGATCATGTTGATGTTCATCATCGCCAACGCGCTGATCCTGAAGCATGTCCTGACGGATGAGCAGATCCCCCAGCATATCACCGAGGCCATGTTGGCCGCAGGTCTGGGGCCGATCACCTTCTTGATCATTGTCAATGTGATCCTGCTAATAGGTGGTCAGTTCATGGAGCCCTCGGGCCTGATCGTGATCGTGGCCCCCCTGGTGTTTCCAATCGCGATTGAGCTGGGGATTGATCCCATTCACCTTGGCATCATCATGGTCGTGAACATGGAAATCGGGATGATCACGCCGCCGGTGGGTCTGAACCTCTTCGTGACGTCTGGTGTGGCGAACATGTCGATGATGCGGGTGGTGAAGGCAGCCTTGCCGTTCTTGGCCGTGCTCTTCGTATTCCTGATCATGGTCACCTATATTCCGTGGCTGTCGACCATGTTGCCCACGGCCTACATGGGGCCGGAGATCATAACCAATTAGGGCAGGATCTGGGAAAGATGGAACAGGCTGCGTGCATCATTATGCGCGCAGCCTTTTCTCTTTTGTTGGATGCCTCCGGCGGGAGTTTTTTGGGCCAGATGAATGAAGGACGTTAGTCTGCGTTCTCAAGTGCGGTGATGATGGGGGAGAAGTCGGCGGCTTTGAGGGACGCGCCACCCACAAGCGCGCCGTCGACGTTGGCCAGTGCGAAGATATCGTTCGCGTTGCTGGCTTTGACGGAGCCGCCATAGAGAAGGCGCATGGTTGCGCCGTCGTCACCGAACCGCGCCGTCAGATAGGCGCGCAGGGCGGCGTGGACGTCTGCGATTTCTTGGGGTGTCGGGGTGAGGCCGGTGCCGATGGCCCAGACAGGTTCATAGGCGATGGTTGTGGTCGCCGCAGTCGCGTCGTCGGGGATGGACCCGTCCATCTGCGCGCGCAAGACATCCAAAGTGTCGCCCGCTCGGTATTGGGCCTCCGTCTCTCCGATGCACAGGATCACGTGGAGGCCCGCGGCCCATCCGGCTTCGGTCTTGGCCGCGAACTGCGCATCGGTTTCGCTGTGATCCGTGCGCCGTTCGGAATGGCCCGTGATCACGTGGGTGGCCCCAGCATCTGCCAACATGGGTGCAGAGATATCGCCGGTGTGCGCGCCGGAGGCGGCAGGGTGGCAATCCTCACCGCCCACGGTGATGCCCGTGGCGGCCATACGGGTGAGCAGGGTGGCGGGGCCGCAGATGACGACATCAACCGCAGGCTGTGCGTGATCGGCCATCAAAGCCTCAAGCTGGGGCAGGTCCGCGCCCAGCCCGTTCATTTTCCAGTTTCCTGCTGCAAGTTTGCGCATGTCGCTCTCCCAATTCCATTTCGGCTGATGTAGCAAACGCCTGAGATTTACGAAAGGGCGGTCGATGATACCGAGGATTGATGCAGAACAGCTGTTGGCAGGCAAGGCGGATGTCTTGGACGAGGTTGGACAGGCTGCGCGCGAAGTTGGGTTTCTGACGCTTTATAACACGCCCATTCCGGCCGAAGAAATTCAAGATGTTTTCGCAGCTTACGGCGCGTTCTTCGCGTTGCCCGCGGCGCAAAAAGAGGCCGTGAATATGGCGCGCACGGGATCCAATCGGGGCTGGGGGGCGTCTGGGTCCGAACAGGTCGATCCGAATGCAAATCCTGACTACAAACAGGTTTTTGATTGCGGGTTTGAAGTCGCAGGGTCCGATTTGCCTGCCTACGCGCCCAATCTGTGGCCCGATGTGCCGTCCGATTTTCAGATCATCATCGAGAATTACTATGCCCGCGCTTTGGCCTTCTCTGGCGATTTACTGGCCGCGATTGCGATGGCGATCGGCGAGGATGCGCAGTATTTCCGCGAACAGTTCGACCAGCCTATGGCCTTGTTAAGAGGGAACTTTTACCCCGAAAGGCCCGACTGGGCGGGGGCCAAGGATTTCGGCATCGCGACCCATACGGATTATGGCTGTCTGACGTTGTTGGCCATGGACGGCACGCCCGGGCTGGAGGTCCGCAAGCGGGGCGGCGGGTGGATACCGGTGTCCGCACCTGTGGGCGAATTCGTGATCAATTTTGGTGAGATGTTGGAGATGTGGACCGCGAAACGGGTGGTGGCGACGCCGCACCGCGTGGTGGGCGGCACGGCGGAGCGCATGTCGATCCCGTTGTTTTACAATCCCAACGCCGACACCAATGTGGCGCCCATCGGGTCTGGGGACGTCATTCGGGCGGTCGATCATTTGCAGGCGCGGTTTGATGAGACCTATGTCCACTTGCAGGATAAACCCTGATATTTCAGGGGCCTATCTAAAGATGTTCAAGTGCGCGGCGGGCCAGCGCCGTGGCCTCTTCGGGGTCGTCCATGGCGCTGTCGGGCAGATGCCAATAGGGCATATTGGTCGGGCTTCCGTCCTTGCGCAGATATTCCCACGGGGCGAGGCCCATGCCCTCAAGCTCTGCTTTGAAGGGGCCTGCGCCTTTGATCAGGATACCGCCGTCGGGGTGGATGATCGCAAAGATGGTGCCGTCGTGGTAAATGCACAGCCCGCCCATCATTTTGCGGGTCGTCAGATCGCCCAAACCGTCAAACAATTCAAGGGCATGGGCGATATCGTCGTCTGAAATGCTCACTTGCTGGCAGACAGGGTTTCGTCAAATTTAATCGATTCACCGCAGCCGCAGGCTTCCGTTACGTTGGGATTCCGGAACTTAAAGCTGGCCTCTAACAGGCTGATTTCATAATCAATTTCGGTGCCAAACAGGAACATTTGCGCCATGGGGGCGATCATGACGCGGGCGCCGTCCTGTTCGACGACCTCATCCATGGGGTCGACTTCGTCGACGTATTCCATGGTGTATTCCATGCCCGCACAGCCGCCCTTTTTGACGCCGATGCGCAACCCCTGATGGCCGTCCTTGGCCATCAACTTAGCGATTTGCTGGGTGGCTTTGTCCGTCAGGGTGACGGCCTGTTTTCCTGGTATTCCAAACATTTAGCGGTCCTCCTTAAGGTAGGCGCTTACATGAATCCCAATTCTAGGCGGGCCTCGTCTGACATCATATCCATGCCCCACTGGGGCTCCCACACCAGCTCAACATCGACGGTTTTGACACCCGCCAATGGGGCCACAGCGTCGGCAACCCAACCGGGCATTTCTCCGGCCACAGGACAGCCCGGCGCGGTGAGGGACATTTTGATGAAGACGTCACTCTCATCTGTGATGCTGATCGTGTAGATCAGCCCAAGATCATAAATATTCACTGGAATTTCAGGGTCATACACAGTGCGGCACGCCTCAACGATATTATCGTAAAGCGGATGGTCCGTGGATGAAGGCTGGATGAGGGGCGTGCCCTCCATCGGTGCGGTCTGGTCGGTCATAATCGGGTTCCCGTAATTCCTGACCAATCATATAGGGATTGGCATGCGGGGCGTAAAGGGTGGGAGGGGTGGCAAAATCGCTCAAAATCCCCATGCATTCCTAACGCTTACGTTTTGGTTTCAACGGTGCAGGGCGCACCTGTTCTTCGATGTGATTAAAAAGCTGCCCTGCAAGGTTCTTTTTGGACGCGCCTTCGATGCCTTCAAATCCGGGGGAGGAGTTGACCTCAAGGATTTTTGGCCCGTCGTTGGACCGAAGCAGATCGACGCCAGCCAGACCAAGGTTGAACACTTTGGCGGCTTTAACGGCGGTGCGCCGTTCTTCGGCAGTGATTTTCACAGCCTCGGCGGTGCCGCCGCGATGCAGGTTGGACCGGAAATCATCGCCCGCAGATTTGCGGCGCATGGCGGCCACCACTTTGCCCGCGACAACAAAACAGCGCAGGTCTTCGCCTGCGGCTTCCTTGACGAAATCCTGCACCAGAAAGTTGGCTTTCAACCCGCGAAAGGCATCAATAACCGACTCGGCGGCCTTTTTGGTCTCCGCCAAGACCACGCCTTTGCCTTGCGTCGATTCCAGCAGTTTCACGATCAGCGGTGCCGTGCCCACCAGCCCCATCAAATTGCCCGTGTCCTTGGGAGACGCCGCAAAGGCGGTCGTGGGCATACCCAGTTTGTGGGCGGCAAGCACCTGATGGGCATGGAGTTTATCGCGGCTGGCCGTGATCCCGTCCGACCCGTTCACGCAATAGGTGCCCAGCGTTTCGAACTGGCGCAAAACGGCGGTGCCGTAGGCCGTGACCGTGGCCCCGATGCGCGGGATCACCGCGTCATAACGGGGCAGGCGTTTGCCGTCGTAGTGGATTTCAGGGGCCAGCGCGTTGATCGCCATGTAACACCGCGTGGTGTCGATCACCTCGACCGTGTGGCCCCGTTCCTCACCCTCATGGACGATGCGTTTGGTGGAATAATTGTTCGGCTCACGGCTTAGAACAGCTACGCGCAACGCACGGCGGGGTGCTGCTGCTTTGATCTTCTTGGCGGAATAGACGTCATAGCTGCGTTCGGGTCGCAGGAATTTATCCGCAGGTTGCACAATCACGTCTTCGCGCAGCGCTTGGCGGCCCAGTAACATGCGGCTGTTCATGGAGGCGCGGTCGGTCAGGGTCACCTCAATGGGCCAGCTTTCGCCGTTTCCCGCATCCAGCATGGTCTCAATCACATAGCGCATCTCGGCTTCACCATTGGACGACGTGACCTCACGTCGGTCCACCACAGTGGCAGAGCAGGGGATCGTCAGGTCCTCACGGCCCGGCACGGGGTGAATGGCAAAGCGCACCTTGGGTTTGGAGGCAGGGCCAAAGGTTTCGATATCAAAGGCATGCAGCGCAGAGGTCCGCGCGCCAGTATCGACCTTGGCCTTGATCGTGGGCAGGCCCAACTCCGGCAGGCCCAACCATTCTTCCCAGCCCAGCCGGATTGTGGTGTCGTCGCCCATGCCCCGTCCCCTTTTCATTTTCCTCAACTTGCACCAGAAGCAGCGCAAGATATGAGGCTCCTATGACAAACACGTTTTCGTTCCAGTTGCAAAGCACACACGGTGCGGCCCGCACCGGGGTCATCTCAACACCGCGCGGTGACATCCGAACGCCCGCGTTCATGCCCGTGGGGACGGCGGCCACGGTCAAGGCGATGATGCCTGAATCCGTACGCGAAACCGGTGCGGATATCTTGCTCGGCAACACCTATCATTTGATGTTGCGCCCCACCGCCGAACGGATCGACAGGTTGGGCGGGCTGCATAAGTTCATGAATTGGGACCGCCCGATTTTGACCGATTCCGGTGGTTTTCAGGTCATGAGCCTCGCCAGCCTGCGCAAACTGACCGAGGACGGCGTGACCTTCAAATCCCACATCGACGGGTCCAAACATGTCCTGTCGCCTGAAACCTCGATGGAAATCCAACGGTTGCTGGGCTCTGATATCGTGATGTGTTTTGATGAATGCCCCGCATTGCCTGCAGACAAGACGCGGATCGCGGACAGCATGCGTTTGTCCATGCGGTGGGCGCAGCGCAGCCGCGATGCCTTTGGCGACCGGCCTGGGCATGCGCTCTTTGGTATTCAGCAAGGCGGGCTCGAAGAAGACCTGCGCGCCGAAAGCGCCGAGGCCCTGCAAAACATCGGTTTTGAAGGCTACGCTGTGGGTGGTCTGGCCGTGGGAGAAGGGCAGGAGGCCATGTTCGGCTGCCTCGATTACGCGCCTGCGCAACTGCCCGTGGACAAGCCCCGTTATCTGATGGGGGTGGGCAAGCCTGACGACATCGTGGGGGCCGTCAAACGCGGCATCGACATGATGGATTGCGTGTTGCCCAGCCGCTCAGGCCGCACGGGGCAGGCGTTCACGCGCCATGGTGTGGTGAACATCAAGAACGCGCGCCACGCCGATGATCCGCGCCCTCTGGACGAAAACTGCCGCTGCCCTGCCTGCCGCAACTACAGCCGGGCCTATCTGCACCATGTGTTCCGGTCACAGGAAATGATCTCCGGCATGCTGCTGACGTGGCACAACCTGACCTATTTCCAAGACATCATGCAGGGCATGCGTGATGCCATCGCCGCAGGTACCTTTGCCGCGTGGGAGGCCGATTTCCACGCAGGCCGCGCACAGGGGGATATCGAACCACTATGAAATGGCTGCCCCTGATTGCGTGCCTCTGGGCCGCCCCGCTGTCTGCGCAAAGCCTGTGTGACGTCACCGATCCCGACCGTATCGCGGCCGTGCTGCACGGGGTCTGGATGCAGGAGGGTTCGCTGTCCATCGAAACAGAAACCCTTTCAGTGACCCAAAGCTTAGATCCGCAGGACAGGGTCGATGTCTCCCAATCCCTCGACCTGCGCTGGCCACTCACCGATCAATGGCTGCGCGAGGCACTCCCCCTGATCGCCACCACCCCCATGGACGTGGACACCGTCGATGACCTTCTCACCACGGCTGAGGCCGACTGGATCGCCGACGCCGTGGGCGACACACGCTGCGGGCCTGAAAGCCTGCCCCAATATGCGGCGACCTTCGACACCGGAACCACCACAGGCGACGACACCCTCTCAGGCACGATCACCCTGATCCCCTATTTCGAAGACCGCGTCGTTCTTTTGGCACAAATTGAGATGCGCGGCGCGTGGGGGCTGGGCTTTGTGACCGCCGCCAGCCTTCTCGCACGTTGATGGCGGTGTTGGACGACACCTCTGTTTCTCTGGTTCAAAAATACCTAAAAAAGCGCGCCGCGCAGCGGCGCGGATCGGATTTGCGCAGCAAATTCGAAAAACTGGCCCTCTCTTGTGACCAATTTTTCAAGTTATCCCAAGTTTTGACAGATTGCCGCCTTGCAGCCGCAGCATCCCACAGGCACGATGCGCACCAGACAAAGCGGTTCACAGCTTGAAAGGGCGGCAAAGACCCCCACATCTATAACCCAGACAGGAGACGGCTCCGTTGCCTAAAAGAGGGACGCGCCGTCTTGCCAAAAAGGAAAATGAGCATGCAAGACCCCAATTCACGTGAGCCGCTGAGCGCCTCTTACCCCGTATTGCCCCTGCGCGACATCGTGGTTTTCCCCCACATGATCGTGCCCTTGTTCGTTGGACGTGAAAAATCCGTCAGCGCGCTGGAAGAGGTGATGCAGGACGACAAACAGATTTTGCTGTCCAGCCAGATCGACCCCGGTGAGGACGATCCCGAAGCGACAGGGATCTACAAAGCCGGCGTGCTGGCCAATGTGCTGCAACTGCTGAAATTGCCCGATGGCACCGTCAAGGTGCTTGTCGAAGGCATCGCACGTGTGCGCATCACCGACTATCTTGATAACCCGAATTTCTTCGAAGCCAGCGCCGAATACCTCACGGAGATGCCCGGCGACATGTCCACGATCGAGGCGCTGACGCGGTCCGTCGGCAAGGAATTCGAACGCTACGCCAAGGTTAAAAAGAACATCCCCGAAGAGGCGCTCTCTGCGGTCTCTGAGGCGACGGAACCGGCCAAGCTGGCCGACCTCGTGGCGGGCCATCTCGGCATCGAAGTCAACCAACGTCAGGACCTGTTGGAAACGCTTTCTGTCTCCGAACGGCTTGAGAAGGTCTACGGCCTGATGCAGGGCGAAATGTCTGTCCTGCAGGTCGAGAAAAAGATCAAAACCCGCGTCAAATCCCAGATGGAGCGCACCCAGCGCGAGTATTATCTGAATGAGCAAATGAAGGCCATCCAGAAGGAATTGGGCGACGGTGAGGACGGCGAAGGCGAAGTGGCTGAGCTTGAGGCCAAAATCACCGAGGCAAAGCTGTCCAAGGAGGCCCGTGAAAAGGCCGAAGGTGAGCTAAAGAAGCTCAAGAACATGTCGCCCATGTCGGCCGAGGCTACGGTTGTGCGCAACTATCTCGATTGGATGTTGTCCATTCCGTGGGGCACGAAATCGCGGGTCAAAAAGGATCTGGGCCGCGCGGAAAATATCCTCGATTCCGATCACTACGGTCTGGAAAAGGTCAAGGAACGCATCATCGAATATTTGGCCGTGCAGCAACGTTCTAAAAAGCTCAAAGGGCCGATCATGTGCCTTGTGGGCCCTCCAGGTGTGGGTAAAACCTCGCTTGGTAAATCTGTCGCAAAAGCAACCGGGCGCGAATTCATCCGCATCTCGTTGGGTGGTGTGCGTGACGAGTCCGAAATCCGTGGCCACCGCCGGACCTACATCGGGTCCATGCCCGGTAAGATCATTCAGGCGCTGAAAAAGGCGAACACGACGAACCCACTGATCTTGCTCGATGAAATCGACAAGATGGGGCAGGACATGCGTGGCGATCCCGCGTCTGCGATGCTTGAGGTGCTCGATCCTGAACAGAACGCGACCTTCGTCGATCACTATCTTGAGGTCGAATATGATCTGTCGAACGTGATGTTCCTGACCACGTCGAACTCTTACAACATGCCGGGGCCGCTTTTGGACCGGATGGAGATCATCCCGCTGTCGGGCTACACCGAAGACGAAAAGCGCGAAATCGCCAAGCAGCATCTGCTGGACAAGGTGATGAAGAACCACGGTCTGAAAGCGTCCGAATTCACGCTTGAAGACAGCGCGCTGACGTCGATCATCCGCTACTACACCCGTGAAGCGGGCGTGCGGAACCTCGAACGTGAAATCGCCAAGGTCGCACGCAAAGCGGTGACGAAGATCGTCAAAAAAGAGGTCACGGAGGTCGTCGTCACAGACGAAAACATCGGTGATTATCTGGGCGTGAAAAAGCACCGTTTCGGTCTGGCCGAGGAAACCGATCAGGTCGGCGTTGTGACGGGTCTTGCCTATACATCTGTGGGCGGTGAATTGCTGAACATCGAGGCGTTGAAGCTGCCCGGCAAGGGCCGCATGAAAACGACCGGTAAGCTGGGCGATGTGATGAAGGAATCCATTGATGCGGCGTCAAGCTACGTGCGGTCCATCTCGCCCGAGATCGGGGTGAAGCCCACACAGTTCGACAAGCTGGACATCCACGTCCACGTGCCCGACGGCGCAACACCGAAGGACGGCCCATCAGCAGGTCTGGCGATGACGACGGCGATTGTGTCGGTGTTGACGGGCATTCCCGTGCGCAAAGACATCGCGATGACCGGCGAAGTCAGCCTGCGGGGTAATGCGATGCCCATCGGCGGTTTGAAGGAGAAACTGTTGGCGGCTCTGCGGGGCGGCATCAAGACGGTGCTGATCCCGGAAGAGAACGTCAAAGATTTGGCCGACATTCCCGACAACGTCAAAGAGGGGCTTGAGATCATCTCGGTCACTCACGCGTCAGACGTGCTGAAGCACGCGTTGACGGACACGCCTGAGGCCATCGAATGGGATCAGGAGGCAGAAGACGCCGCCGCCGCCGAAGCCGCCTTGCGCGGTGCAGGGGATGGGGCAGGGGCCGTGGCCCACTAAGCTTCCCAAATAAACCAAAAAAGGGCGTCCCGAGGGGCGCCCTTTTTCGTTGCGACAGCCCGGTTCGGGTCAGTCGACGACCTTCAATTCAAGTCCCAACATGCCGTAGTTCACTGTCATATAGCCACCGGGTTGCAGCGTCACAGCCTGCGGTGTGTGCATCAGCACGTCTTGGGCCATAACCCCTTCGAAGACCGTGGGCGCACGAAGGTAGCGATAGTGATAAAGCGGCAGGCCGTTCGCGGCCGTGCCAACCGGCACAATATCGGTCTTGGTCCGGATGTCGCTGATCGTCTCAACAAGGGGATCGCTGCCAGAAGAACCGGCGGCGACGGCGATCATCGCAATCAGGATCAATGGAATAATCAAGCCGCTGGCAGAGGTCTCCGGCGTTTCTTCGATAATCTCAATCGGGGCCATTTCCATTACAGGTTCGGCCAAACCACCGGCATTGGATGCGGTCGCGAGGGCCAAAGCGGCCGTGGTCGTCAGTGCAATAAGATGTCTTTTCATGATTCGTCCCTTTCCAGTATTCCCCTAGGATGGGTTGGGACCACCGCTCTGGGCAGGACCTTCGTCCCTCGGACGGGGGCGGGCAATTTTATCCAAGCAGAAATTTTACCTGTAATCTTAAGAATTTATGAGTATTGTTTCGGTAACCGCAACAATGACGGCACCCCACCGAAGGATGACCATGACAACGCGCAGCACGAAAACCACCAAGACCACCGCAGCCCCCAAAAAGGCCACGGCCAAAAAAACCACCGCAAAACCAGCGAAAGCCACCGCGACGAAAGTCGCCGCAAAGGCGTCCGCAGCCCCCAAGGCCACCGTGGTGGAAACGGTAAAGCCTAAAGTCGCCGCAGCCCCCGTCAAAAAGCCCGAACTGATTGACCGTGTCATGTCGGAAACCGGCATGAAGAAAAAGGACGTCAAACCGGTGGTTGAGGCCATGCTGCACGTATTGGGCCGCGCTTTGGTCCAAGGCGAAGAACTGGTAATCCCGCCTTTGGGCAAGGTTATGGTAAAAAACTCCAAGGATCTGGCCAATGCGACGGTGATGAACATCAAAATCCGTCAACCCAATCCCGCAGGTCAATCGCCCAAAGAAGGTCTTGCAGAGGCCGCCGAGTAGGGCTATTTCAGCCCTCGGAAGGGTGATTAGCTCAGTGGTAGAGCGCTTCGTTCACATCGAAGATGTCAGGAGTTCAAATCTCTTATCACCCACCACCGTCCCAAAATCGCAAACTTTGAACGCGCTTCGTTGCGTTTAGATGACGTGCTTACGGATTGAACAGAATTTCAAGATCATCCAAAGGCTGGCCCCGATAAGGCCAGCCCTTTGTTTTCTGGCAGTTATTCCGCAGCAACCGGGATCGATTGCGTTTGCCCAAAGGTCGCCGCGACCTCATCCGCGACCAACTCGGCGGTGGCGGCGGATAGGGTCCAGCCCAAATGGCCGTGACCGGTGTTGTAGAATACGCCACCCGCTTTGCCTGCGCCGACGCGGGGCATCATGTTGGGCATCATGGGCCGCAAGCCTGCCCATGGGACGGCATGTTCGGTGCTTACATCGGGGAACAGATGTTCCACCCATTTTACCAGCGGCTCCACTCGGTCGTTGCGGATATCGCGGTTGTAGCCGTTGAATTCCGCCGTGCCTGCCACGCGGAACCGGTCTGGCCCCAGACGGGAGGTCACGATCTTGGCCTTGTCGTCCAGCAGCGACACCCACGGGGCCGCGTCGCGGCTGGCATCGTCGGTCATGTTCACGGTGATCGAATAGCCTTTGACCGGGTAGATGTTCACGCGGTCGCCCACCTGAGCGGCCAAGGCACGGCTGCGCACACCGGCACAGATCACCACACCGTCGAAGTGGTCGCTTTCGTTGCCTATGGCGGTCGTCCAGCCGATATCGACACCACTGTCGCGGTTGGTAAGGGTTTCAACCTCTGATCCATAGTGGAACTGCGCGCCGTGACGTTTGCAGGCCTCACCCAGACCTTTGGCATAGGCGTGAATGTCGCCGGTGAAATCGCTTTCGGTGTAATAACCGCCGTAAAGATCGCCCTGCAGGGCGGGTTCAATCTGGCGCATTTCGTCGACGGTGACGGCGTGCCGTTCAAGGCCGCCTTCGGCCAGCAGCGCATTCACTTTGGTGGCGTGGTCGAAGTCGGGTTTGCAGTTGTAGACGTGCAGGATGCCGCGCTGTTCGCAATCAAAATCGAACCCCTCGCGCGCCGCATGTGCCTTAAGGTGCTCACGCGCCTTGATCGCCAGCCGTACGGTTTCGATGGTGTTGGCGCGGTAGTTGGGGATGTTGGACATGAATTCCGCCATCCACGAATATTTGTGCCACGACGGTTTGGGGTTCACCAACAAAGGCGCACCGCGCTGGGTCATCCACTTGAGGCCTTTGAAAATGGTCGACCACTGGGTCCAGACCTCGGCATTCGATGCGCTCAGCTGGCCGCCGTTGGCAAAGGAGGTCTCCATCGCGGCATAGCGGTTGCGGTCAAAAACGGTGACGGCGAACCCACGGTTAAGAAGGGCGTAAGCGGTGGTAATGCCGGTGATGCCAGCACCGATGACGGCGATATGTTTCATGGAGGCGGTCCTTTCCACGTCCAGACAAGGTTGACCGGCGTGCGCGCCGGCGGTGAACCCATCTGTCTGTGGACCTGAGAGCATCACCGCGGTGGTCTGCGGCTTCCTCCTTCGGTGGATGCGCCGTGTGGGTGCATCACTCTCCAGATTGCCAACGCTTCGCGGTCCGTTTGCCTGAGAGTTTCCGGGTCGTTGCTCCTTCGGCGCCGGGTCTGACCCCGGGCTCTCCCGCGGGCGAGATTAGCACGGTTTTCATGCACGTTTCCTATCGGAAACGCAACTGAATTCGGTTTCACAAGATCATGAGGTTTGCTTGGAAAGGGCCACCGTGTAGGAGGGGGCATGACCTATCCCGATCTTTATATCCTGCGCCACGGCCAGACCGAATGGAACGCCGAAGACCGCATGCAGGGCTGGCTGAATTCCCCCCTGACGCCCAAGGGCGAAATGGACGCCGCCCGTCAGGGAGAGATCTTGCGCAGTCTTGATCTGGCGGGGTTCGACTTTTGGTGCAGCCCGTCGGGGCGCGCGGTGCAGACGGCGGCCATCGCCTGTGGGCGGCTGGCGGAAGCTATCCATACAGACATCCGACTGCGTGAAATTGGTGTGGGCGATTGGTCCGGTCGGCTGCGGGGGGACCTGCCCATGCCCGACGGCCCCGATCCCTACATGCAGCAATATGCCATGGCCCCCAACGGCGAAGGGTTTGATGCGTTGGAGGGCCGCGCACAGGCGTTTCTTAATGATCTGACCGGTCCCGCCGTCGTCGTCACCCATGGCATTACAAGCCGCGCATTGCGGCTGATCCTGGTGGGCGAAAGCGCACTGGCCAAGCCGTCCGTGCATGGCGGTCAGGGCTGCGTGTACCGCATCTCGGGCGGAGTTCAGACGCTGCTTGAATGATTTTTTGGGGGCGAGGGCCAAAATTCCGGAATTTTGGCAAATGGCGTCTTGCGAAGGCGCCGATGTGTCGCTAAATCCGCCCCAGTCGGGTCGTTAGCTCAGTTGGTAGAGCGCTTCGTTTACACCGAAGATGTCGGGAGTTCGAGCCTCTCACGACCCACCACCCCCGTTTGATCCGATACAGTTCCCGACATCCGTTGTAGGTGCGTTTGGCTGCGCCAAGCCGCCCCCGTGTCGGGAGTTCGAGCCTCTCACGACCCACCACCCCCGTTTGATCCGATACAGTTCCCGACATCCGTTGTAGGTGCGTTTGGCTGCGCCAAGCCGCCCCCGTGTCGGGAGTTCGAGCCTCTCACGACCCACCACCCCCGTTTGATCCGATACAGTTCCCGACATCCGTTGTAGGTGCGTTTGGCTGCGCCAAGCCGCCCCCGTGTCGGGAGTTCGAGCCTCTCACGACCCACCACTTTCACAAAATCGAAGATTTTTGAAAGCGTGCGGGGAAACCTTTTTCAAAGAAAAAGGTGGCCGCACTCAGCAGTTACGACACGCGTTTTGCTCTGGCTCGATGTTAATGGCAGCACTTCCACCCCGGCCATCAAAAAACCCGCATCACACTCTCATGCGATGCGGGTCCTTTGTTTTATCCCCGTGGCTTACGCGGCGGTGTCATCCCGCCTTGTTTGCCCTCCGTCCGTGCACGGTTTTTCTTGCTGGACGGCTTGTCTTTGGGCGGCGGTGGCCCCTTGCGCGCGCCACCCGGGGGCGTTGCGCGTTTGGATGGATCAGAGTTGCTTTTGCTAAAGGGTTTCCCGCTGGGTTTTCCTTTGGGCTTATCGCCTGATTTGCCTTCTGGCTTGCCGCCTTTGCCGTCGAACTTGCCACCCGGTTTGCCCTTATAGGGCGTGTCGCCACCTTTGCCTTTGTAGGGCTTATCACCCTGCGTCTTGCGGGGCTTATAGGGCTCGATCGTGTCGTCAGAGGGTTGGCCACCTTTGGCTTTGTGCGCAGGTTTGCCCGCTTTATGGGGCGGCTTGCCTTTTGGCTTTTTGGGTTTGGGCGCGGGGTCGTCGTTCCAATCTACAGGCGTCGTTGTGCCTTTGGATTTATGACGGGGTTTATCTTTCGGGCCGTCGAAGGATTTCGCGGGGCCGTCCTCACGCCGTGGCTTGCCGCCAAATCCGTCCTTGCCTCTGTGGGCAGCACGGGGGGCAGGGCGTGGACCACGATCAAGGTTCGGGGCCTTGTCAAGCCGTGTCAGCGGCGCGCCGTTTTCCAGCGTCATGTCGCCGTCCAGCGCGTCGATCAACGTCGGCACAGCCTCTTCCCGTACCTCAATGAAGCTTTCGGCGTTCTGGATGCGGATGGCGCCAATGTCGTCCTTGGTGATGTTGCCCATTTTGCACAGCATCGGCAGCAAACGGCGCGGCTCGGCACCGGCATCGCGCCCACCGGGCAGGGAGAACCAAACGCTGGGGCCAAAGGCAGGGCGCGGCTTGGCGGGTTCATGAACGTCGGACAACTCCTCCGGGGCTGTGTGCTTTTCACGCCAAAGCCGCAGGTAGGCGGCCGCAAGTTGCTGCGTGCTGAACTGCGAGGACAGCTGCGCCACGGTGTCCGCGCTGGACCCGTCCACATCCGCCGACCAGTCTGTTTCGGTCAACATCCGTTCTTCGTCGCGGGCAATCACCGCCTCGGCTGAGGGGGCTTCCGCCCACGTGGCGGTCAGTTTGGCCCAGCCCAACAGACGGTTGGCTTTCTTATGCACCGCAGGCGGCACGATCATGGCGCTGACGCCTTTGCGGCCAGCACGACCGGTCCGGCCGGAACGGTGCAGCAGCGTGTCTTGGTTGCTGGGCAGTTCCGCGTGAATGACCAGATCAAGGTTGGGCAGGTCAATGCCGCGGGCGGCCACGTCTGTGGCCACACAGACCCGCGCGCGGCCATCGCGCATGGCTTGCAACGCGTTGGTGCGTTCCGATTGGGTCAACTCACCCGACAGCGCCACAACCGAAAAGCCGCGGTTGGACAGGCGCGTGGTCATACGGTTGACGGTGGCGCGGGTGTTGCAAAAGACGATGGCGTTTGGCGCCTCATAATAGCGCAACACGTTGATGATGGCGTTTTCGCTGTCGCGGGGCGACACGCGGAAGGCCATGTAATCGATGTCGGTGTGCTGCTTTTCGCCCGTGGTGGTGGCAATACGTTCTGCGTCTTTTTGGTAGCGCTGCGCGAGCTTTGCGATAGCCGCAGGGACCGTGGCGGAAAACAGCAGCGTCTGGCGGTCGGCGGGGGCCTCATCCAGGATAAATTCAAGGTCCTCGCGGAACCCAAGGTCCAGCATTTCGTCGGCCTCGTCCAGCACCACGGCGCGTAAGGCAGACAGGTCGATAGACCCACGCATGATGTGATCGCGCAGACGGCCTGGTGTGGCCACGACCACATGGGCGCCGCGTGCCAGCGCCCGCCGTTCGTCGCGCATGTCCATGCCGCCGACGGTCGATGTGATGACCGCACCGGCCTTGTCATAAAGCCACGCCAGTTCGCGTTTCACCTGCATGGCCAATTCGCGGGTTGGCGCAATGACGAGGGCCATGGGCGCGTCGGCTTGGCCGAAAACCTCATCCTCACCAAAGAGACGCGGTGCGATCGCCAGACCAAAGCCCAACGTCTTGCCGGACCCGGTTTGCGCCGACACCAGAAGGTCGCGGCCTTCTAGGGCGGGGTCGCTGACGGCCTCTTGCACGGGGGTCAGGGTGTCGTAGCCTTTGGCGGCCAATGCCTGCGAGAGGGCGTGTTTCAACGGATCGTCCAGTTCTGATGGGTGTGACGCAGGGTTTGCGCTGTTGAGGGGGCCTTACGCCTTTGATGTGCGCTTGTATAGGGTGACGCGTGGTTGGTGCGTAAATGCACAAAAACTGATTGTGCGTGGGGAATGTGACATTTGACGCACTTATCCTACCTTAACCCCGAACAGATAGGAGACACCCCATGTCCTGGAACCCAGCCCTTGATCCCGATTGCCCCAAAGGCGATGCCGTAGATGCCATTGAAACCGTGATTGTTCCCCGCGCGCGGGATTTGGGCGGGTTTGAGGTCCGCCGTGCGCTGCCTGCGCCCAAACGCCAAATGGTCGGGCCGTTTATCTTTTTTGACCAGATGGGTCCGGCAGAGTTTCTGAGCGGGCAGGGCATCGACGTGCGCCCGCATCCGCATATTGGTCTGGCGACGGTCACATATTTGCACCGCGGTGCCATTCACCACCGCGACTCGCTGGGCACAGACAGCTGGATCGAATCGGGCGATGTGAATTTGATGGTGGCCGGTCACGGGATCACCCATTCCGAACGGGTGGATGGGGCCGTGCGCGAGAAGCCCCATTCGCTATTCGGGATACAATCGTGGATCGCATTGCCCGAAGACAAAGAGGATGATCCCGCCGCCTTCGTCCATGCCGCCGCAGCCGATCTGCCGATGATGGAGGGCGAGGGCAAAGAGGTCCGTCTGATCCTCGGGTCCGCCTATGGTGAAACTGCGCCTGTTGAGACCCCGTCAGAGATGTTCTACCTCGACGCGGTGCTGCAACCCGGTGCGTCCATTCCCTTGCCCGACGACCATGAGGACCGCGGTGTTTACGTGCTGACCGGTTCGGTTGAGGTCGCAGGAGAGCCGTTCGAGGCGGGGCGTATGATGGTGTTCCGACCCGGCGACCGCATCAGCATGACAGCCGGTGGTTCCGGTGCGCGGGTTATGATCCTTGGCGGGGCGACGCTGAACGGGTCGCGCCACATCTGGTGGAATTTTGTAGCCTCCAGCCGCGACAAGATTGATGCCGCAAAAGAGGCATGGCGTGCTGGCGACTGGGCCCACGGGCGGTTTCAGCTGCCTGTCGGTGATAATAAGGAGTTCATTCCAGTGCCGGACAGGCGCTAACAAAATTAGCTAATTTTGTTAGCCCTGCTGCGTCACGCGGCGAAAGTTCCGGTTTTACCACAAAGGCCAGCCGATGATCTGGCTGACGGTCACAAACCGCAGACCGCGTGCGGTCAGACCGTCGAGCGTGGCAGGCATGGCATCGATCGTGCCGCGGTGGATGTTGTGGCTCAGGATAATGGCACCTTGGTGCGATCCACGCAGGATCCGGTTGGCAACTGTCTGCGATCCGGGTCTGCGCCAGTCTTGGGGATCGACAGACCACAGGATCGTAGGTAGGCGGCGGACCTCATTCAGCCAGCCCCGTTGGCGGCGGTTAAACGCCCCGTAAGGAGGGCGAAAGGTTACGGGCGGGCGGCCAGTGACCTGATAGATCGCATCTGTGGTGCGGTCGATTTCGCGGATCACGTTGGCGTCGCTGTGACGGTTCAAAAAGGGATGGGACCAGCTGTGATTGCCGATCTCATGGCCTTCTTCAGCGATACGCCGCGTCAGGGCCGGGTATTGCACCACACGGTTGCCAATCAGATAGAACGTGGCACGCCGACCACGCTCACGCAACATGTCCAGCAGGCGGGGCGTATGGGTCGGGTGGGGGCCGTCATCAAAGGTCATGGCCACAACGGGAGACGGCGCGCGTACGGCCGTGATCGTGGCCACATCGCTCTGTTGCAAATCATCGGGCAGGGCAATCAGGGGCCGCGCATGGCTGGGCGTGGCCACCATGGGGGCCGCCAAAACGCCCAAACTGGCCGCCATGATGTGGCGGCGCGACAATCGTGTCATGTGACCCTCCCCAGGGTTTATCAGCAAGCGCGACCAGCGTTGGGGGGGGATTCTGCAATCAAATCAAAGGTTTTCTTCGAAAATCCGCCTCGCGTAGGGCTTTGCCAGCTGGCCGCCACAGCATCTTGTGGGCTGGCGGGTACGAAAAGCTGCAGTCGGGCGATGTTCTTGTCTTGACGCCCTCGCAGCACGTGCCTAGAACGCCCCCACGTTGATGCAAATCAACGGACAGTGGGCGGTTGTAGCTCAGTTGGTTAGAGTACCGGCCTGTCACGCCGGGGGTCGCGGGTTCGAGCCCCGTCAACCGCGCCACCGCTGTGCCTTTGGTCCTAAGGATAAGGACCCGCCAGCACCCTCGTTACGGGGCACGCCGAAAGGCAATGCGCGGTTGTAGCTCAGTTGGTTAGAGTACCGGCCTGTCACGCCGGGGGTCGCGGGTTCGAGCCCCGTCAACCGCGCCA
>NZ_CBFHNH010000019.1:0-56668 GCF_965657175.1 Pseudooctadecabacter sp.
TAGAGTGGTCCGGTGTAGCGGCCATCTTTCAGCAGCATCTCGGCGTCCCGCTATTCAAAAATATCGTCTGGGACACCGATGTCCCGAGAACACGAAGTGTGACAGGATATCGGCGTCTCATGTCTTGGCGACGCGCGTTTTAGGCAAAAACGCCTGCATCGACCGCATCGATGTATTCCAGAACTTGCTGAGCTTTGCCTTCCTGCACCAGTTGCATGGCTGTCCGGCCATCAAAGCCGGGCAGGGGCTCTGACCGGTACCATGCATAAGCCATCAATTCAGAGCCGAAACGGGGCTCGACTTTGTTCAGCACCTCCACCAGTTCGCGCAGGCGGCGCTGCGTCTTGTCAGAACCGATGCGGGCGCGCCTTTGTAACGCGTCCTTGCCCAAACCGACTGTCAGTGCAATTTCCTCAGCCGAAGTGCGCAAGGCCGCCGCGATCTTGCGCGGTTCGAACTGACCAGCTTCAGCGAAGTTTGTAATATGCATATCATGCACTCCTACAGTGATACTGGCAGTATATAGCGTCTATATCACTGTATTTCAAGCGTCAGGGTGCAGTGCTTTCGTTTGCCAAGCTATTGGCTTTGTTGCACAAATCGGTTTGTGACCGCACTTCCCCTTTCCCCAGACGGACTTATCCTACAGGTTCTGTGACGGGGATACCAAGAGCGGTGTAGCGATTGAGCACGGCGACACGGATTTGGATTTCCGCGACCTGCCGGTCGAAGTCCCTCGCCATTAGGCTCTGCCCCAACAGCTTCACACAATGCATCTTCGTTTCGACGCGGCTTCGGCGGTGGTATCCGCTCCATCTTCGCCATAGGGCGCGGCCCAAGTATCTTGATGCGTTCACGGCTTCGTTTCTGGCGATAGCCCCGGGGCTTGTCGGTTTCCACGGCTTGGCATTCTTGCGCGGCGGTATGACGGCGTGGGCATCACGAGCGGCAATCGCGTCATGACATTTGCGCGTGTCATAGGCCCCGTCGCCTGTCACCGATCCAATCTCCTGATCGGATGGGATTTGGCTCAGCAGTTCCGGCAGCATGGGCGCGTCGCCGACATTGCTGGTCGTGACCTCGACAGCCCGAACCTCCAGGGTTTCCTCGTCGATCCCGATATGTATTTTGCGCCAAATCCGGCGTTTGGGACCGCCGTGCTTGCGGGCGTTCCACTCGCCTTCGCCTTCGGCTTTGATGCCGGTGCTGTCGATCAGAAGGTTTAGCGGGCCAGCTCCGCCACGATATGGCAAACTCACGTTCAACACCTTTTGGCGACGGCAAAGGGTGCTGAAATCGGGCACCGCCCAGTCCAATCCGACCATCCGCAGCAGGCTCTCGACGAAACCCGTGGTTTGCCGCAGCGGTAGGCCAAACAGCACCTTCAGCGTCAGGCAGGTCTGGATCGCGGCGTCACTGAAATGATGCTGCCGACCACGCTTACCGTTCGGAGGCGGCACCCAAACCATTTCAGGATCAAACCAGATCGACAGTGATCCACGTCGCTTCAGACTGTCATTGTAAGTCGACCAGTTCGTGGTCTTGTACTTCGTAGGGGCCCAACTGCTCATGGCCTCCAGCTATCATCCTGGATTCACGAGATGAATCCCTTCAGGCCATTTATGCAACAAAGCCGTTTGATGTAGATGATCTGCTGCCAGCCCGAGGCCCCATCAATGCGTGCGGCTTCAAGGGCGGATTGTGGCAAAGACTGTAGCGCGGCCAGAGACAGAATGAATATGAACGGTGTCCACTGCCTGATGTCGGCGATGATCACCGACATCAGGGCGTTCTGGCCAAGCCAGTCGACCTTTTCGAGGCCCACAGTTTCAAGCGCGCGGTTAAAGACGCCGATGGTCGGGTGATACATATACCGCCACATCAGGTCCACCACCACGGGTGCGATCATCATGGGCAGGATAAACAGGGTCCGCAAAACCGACATGCCCCGAATGTTGCGATCCGACAGCAGCGCGAGGCCCACTCCAATGATTATTTCCAACACAACGACACAGAAGGCGAATGTCAGTGTCAGAGAAACTTTTGCGAAAGAACGGATCGAAAAACAGATCAACGTAATTTTTGAAGCCGACGAATTCGGCCTCGCCGATGCTCTGGGCCGGGTTCCAGTCCAGCAAGGACCCGTACATCATGTACCCAAGCGGATAAATCAGCGCGATCGCCATGATAAGCGCCGCAGGCGCCAGTCTGGATCAGCGTACTGGAGGGCCTCGCCAAAGGTTGCCATATGTGGGAACGCGGCGTTCACTTCGGCATCTTGGTGGGTGGAGAAACGGGACGGATTACCGCCAGCAAGGGCAACCAGCTTGTCCCCTTCACGGGAGATCAGCCACTGCATCAACAAGAACGCAGCTTCCTTGTTTTCCGCGTTGGCCGGATTGCCGATCCCGAAACCACCCGTCTGGGACGCACGTTCTGTGCCCATCGGGTGCATGGCCCAATCAACCAGACCAACCACCTGCGATTTGTCGGGATCGTTGATCTGACCCGCCACGACAGTTGTATCGAGATACATGGCTGTGTCGCCTGCCAGGAATGATCCAAGCGCTTCACCAAAGCCGAATGTTGTTGCACCTTCGGGTCCGCAATCGACGATGGATTTCAGGGCTTCGGCTGCGGCAACACCTTCGGCGGAGTTCATCACAGGTTCCCAATTGTCATCAAAGATCGCGCCGCCCAGTGGGTTAAGGTGCAGCAGGAACGCATGTGCCGCATGGTGGCCAGAGGCCGCACGCGACGCCAATCCGCCCATACCCGGTTCGGGTGTCGGAATCAGGCAGGCCAGTTCCAACATCTCTTCGTATGTCTCGGGCGCTTCAAGGTTGTGCTTTTCGAAGATGTCGGTGCGGTAGCCCAGAACGGACGTTTCGAACCCTTATGGAAGGCCGAACAAGGATCCTGTCGCGCCAGATAGATAGCCGCGATCACCACCGGCAAAGCCGATGCTGTAAACATAACCGTCAATCAGATCCGCTGAATCGTAGCCTGGATCTGCCAGAGCAGGGTTCATAAAATACTTGGCAAGGTTTTCCAATTGGTCGGCGTAGACGTAATCCGCCTTGGAAAACACAACGTAGGTGATCAGGTCGTAATCGCCTTCTTCCTGCGCCAGCTCAAGCGTTTGACGTTCGCGCATCGCAAGATATGGCAGCTGGTCGACCTCCACTTCGATACCAGTCTGCGCTGTGAATTCCGGCAAAATCTCCATCACCGCGTCATAGTGCGGGTGCGCTGGAAAGTTCACGATCAGCGTCGTGCCTTCGTATGCTGTGTATGGATTGCTGTGACCATCCGCATGTGCCGTGCTTACGGACATCGCAGGCAGGCTTGTCGCTGCCAACGTGGCTTTTGTAAAATAGTTCATAGTACCTTCCCAAGGCTCTTGTGACGCTTACAGCGCCTTCTCCGTCGTCTTGTCGAACAAATGAATATTTTCGGGCTGGAACGCGAAACGAAGCACCGCGCCCAAAGCGATCGGCGTTTCCGACTTCAATTCCACCGTGATTTTCCCATCACCACAGTTACAAATCAGAACCGATTGTGCGCCGATATATTCAGAGACGATCACGTTCAGATCGAGGCTGTGGTCATCGGGCGCGTCCGGCGCGCACTCCAGATCGGACGGGCGAACGCCCAACGTCACACAGGAGTGTCCCGTGGTCTTGAGGGTCGCTGCACGCTCGACTGGCAGGGCAATCGAAAACCCCTTCCCTTCCACATAAAGTGTGCCGCCTTTGTCGTTCAGCTCCGCATTCAAGACGTTCATCGGCGGCATTCCAAGAAAGCCCGCAACAAATTTGTTCGCCGGCTTTTTGAAAAGTTCAGCGGGCGTGCCGTGCTGCTGAATGTAACCGCCATGCGTCACCACGATCTTGTCGGCCTATGTCATGGCTTCGATCTGGTCGTGGGTGACGTAGATCATGTTCTTTTGAACCGACTGCCGCATCAGTGCCAGTTCAGCACGCATTTGACCGTGCAGTTTGGTGTCTAGGTTCGACAAGGGTTCGTCAAACAAGAACGTGCTTGAATCGCGGGTCAGCCCGCGGCCCATGGCCACGCGTTGACGCCGCCCGCCCGACAATTCACCGAACTTGCGCGCCAGAAAATCGGTCAGCCCCAGCGTGTCCGCCACTTTGCGAACCTTTTGGTCAATCTCCGCCTTGGGACGTTTTTCAAACGGAGCGCAAAAGACAGGTTCGCGGCGACATTCATGTGCGGGTAAAGGGCATAGTCCTGAAACACCATCGCGATGTCGCGATCTTTTGGTTCAAGCGCGCTGATCGGCCTGTCGTCGAAATAAATCTCACCCTCGCTGACGCTTTCCAGACCCGCAATCATACGCAAGGTCGTCGACTTTCCGCAGCCGGACGGGCCGACAAGGACGGTCAATTCATTCAAGTCCATCTCAAGGCTGATGCCATGAAGAACCTGAACGGCCCCGTATCACTTCACCAAATTCTCAAGCCTGATTGTTGGCATGAGTCCCCTCACTCCGTTGAAGTAGGGAATTTTGTATACAAACTCTATTGTAAATATCCAAATGTGCTTTGTGGACGATTTTTTTGTTATGCATGATACAAACGGATCAGTGAACAAAGGGGTGCCGCTATGAAAGAGGACCAAGCCACATCGCAAAATGTGCGTGGTTCGACCGTTGGGCGCATCGAAGCAGAACTGCTTGAGGATATTTCCGCAGGCATCATCGCGCCGGGCACCCGTTTGGATGAGGTCAAACTGACAGAGAGATTCGGCGTATCCCGCACCCCCGTGCGTGAGGCGCTGACCAGATTAACCGCCCAAGGTATTCTTGTACCGAGGGAAAAACGCGGTGTCCGCGTGGCTGAATATACGCGCGAAGAATTGGCGCAAATGTTTGAATACATGCATGAAATTGAGGCCGCCTGCGCACGGATCGCATCCCAGCGCTTGACGTTGTTGTCACGTGCAGAAATCGAAGCCGCACAGGCGGCTTGCGTCGCAACCGCTGAGACCGGTGTGCTTTTGGACTACATGCGCGCCAATGAGGCCTTTCACCTGACGATCTATCGCGCCACCGGTAATCCCTACATGGCCGAGATCGCCACGGAATTCCGCCGACGCACAGGCCCCTTCCGCGCCAAGAAGTTCGCAACCAAGGAAGATATGATCGCGTCTGCCCGCAGCCACGAAAACCTCATCCGCCACATCTTCTCTGAAGACTCCCGTGCTGCATCCGAAGGCATGCGTGCACATATGACGGCCAGTTTTATGCAGACTTTGGCGGCGAACTGACTTTTCTTATCAGTTTAGGGGCTGCGATTGGACGCAAATTTATATTTTTGTATGCAAAGTGGGCCTATCGCATACAGAGACTCCCATAGGCGTTCACGAAACCAAGATTTACCCGAGCAATACAGGATGGCTTGAAGCCGATCTTGGCACATACATCTTCTGGAAGGGTCCGGCCGGTGAAAAAATCTAGAATCCTGTATACTGCCCTTATGTCGATACCGGCACTCATAAAATCCTGATCGACACGGGCCTGTGCGACGAAGAACGCGCCACAAAGTACCACCACAAATGCGACAAACGCGGCTGTCTACAGGTTCACGAACACCTTGAAAAAAGCTGGGCGTGCACCCCGACGAAATCGACATCATCATCTTCACCCATTTGCACTGGGATCATGTGCAGAACATGAAGGAATTTAAAAGCGCCCGCTACATCGCGCCAAAGGGCGAGATCGAAATGGCCTACAATCCTTTGCCTTTGTACTATCGCACCTATGAATGCGGGATCCTTGATATCGAACCGGCCTACGCGGGCTGCGTGTTCGAAGTGATCGAAGATGAAACCGAAATCGTGCCGGGGATCACCATGTTCCACACCCCCGGTCACTCCGTCGGACATATGGCGGTCACCGTTGAAACCAGCATGGGCGATATCGTCATTGCGGGCGACGCAATCTTTCAAGAACGCAACATGGAACCGAACCCGGCCGAGATGTGGCGCTATTGGGTGCCTGCCCGGTTCGTGAATTCCTACGAGGGATGGAAATCAGTTGATTAGATGGACAAGCGGGCTGACTACAGTCTGGCGTGCCATGACAAGGTCGCCAATGCCCGTTCCGATGTGTTCCCCTACGACGGCATGCCCCTGCGCAAACGCCGCCAAACGATCCCGGGGTTCCAGTTCTAGTTTGGCGATATGCCTGCAGGGACAGCCGACAAAGTCGCCCCGGCCCTGAAGCCCGATGAGGTTGAGGATCAGTTTGATGCAATCATCTTGGATCAATGGGGCGTCTTGCATGTGGGCACGGCGCCCTATCCCGGCGCGGTTGACGCGCTGACGTCGCTTGCCCGAAACGGGGTGAGGTTCGGCGTGCTGTCCAATTCCGGCAAACGCGCGGACCTGAACCGCGATCGGATTGCACGCATAGGATTTGGCCCCGATCTGTTTGACTGCGTGATGACCTTAGGTGAAGCATTGTGGCAGGACGCCATTGGCCTTTTGTGCGGAAAGCGCGCCTATGCGGTGGCGGCCAAACCGGATGATGCGGACAATTGGGCCCAACGGCCCAACATGACATTCGTTGAGGATTTGGCGGAGGCTGAGATCGTCTTGATCATGGGTTTGCCCGAGGGGGACCTTGCGCCAAGCCAAGCGGACCTTGATCGCTTGCGTGACGCCATCACCGCCCAAGCGCTGCCGGTCTTTTGTTCCAACCCAGATCGCAAATCACCCCCGCGCAAACGGGGCATTGGCGGTCTCACCAGGCGCATTGGCCCGTGCCATTCAGGAGGCGGGCGGCGATGTGACGTTTTACGGCAAGCCACATACCCCCGTCTTTCGCGCGGTTGAACGGTCGATGAATGTTGTGCCGGACCGGCTTTTGATGGTGGGTGACAGCCTCGAACATGACATCTCGGGTGCGGCCAAAGCAGGCTGGGCCACCCTGTTTGGCGCGGCGGTATTGATGCTGCAACGTTTCAGGCAGGGGACGTTTAAACGGCTTTGGCCGACCTCGTGGTGCGGAAATCTGCGCCCGCTCCTGATTTCTCCATTCAGACTTTAAGGTAGGCCATGCAAGACCTGTTAACAGACGACTTTCGCGCCCTTTCCGCGGCTTTGGGTCACAACCCGCTGCGCGTCCAAGGTCAGGGCGGCAACACGTCGATCAAATCCGGCAACGTTATGTAGATCAAAGCGTCAGGGACCGAACTGGCCGATGCGCAGCACGCTAACATCTTCGTCGCGGTCGACCGCGAGGGGGCCGTGGCGCAGGCAAAGGGTGCCGGCGATGCCCGCTGGTGACTTCGCGTTCACCGCGCCCGCGCAAGACCCGCCCGAGGGGTTCACATGGGCCACCGAAAACTGGATCGCGCAAGACCAACGCTGCGCCGACCTTGCGCTTGGCGGGACTTATTACCCCGACCACGTGGTTTTTCTTGGCCCCGCATTGCCGACAAAGGACCATCAGGGAAACCCACCCGCGATCCTAGTGCGGGGTGAAGGTATTCTGATCCGTACCACAGCAACCCCGTCCCAAAAGGCGATGCTGCACTGCCTGTCCGACCTGTTGTCGCGCCTGCCACAAGGCTGGTCGGCCCAAGCCATTGGCCCCGAAGCGGAGGCCGAACTGCTCAATTGGGATGCCGAGAAATACCGCCAAGCCACGGCAGCCCGCATATGACGCTGTCACTGGGCATTGATCTAGGCACCTCAGGCATCCGCACAGCCGTTGTGGATGACAACGGCGCCATGGTGAGCATGGCCATACGCCGCACAAGACCCTGATAACAGTGATGCAAACATCTGGTGGGAAGGGGCCGCTGGTTGCATCACCAATCAGGTCAAGGCCCTGTATGACCTCGGTATCAGCCCTCTCGACATCTCGCGGATTGCAGTGGATGGGACGTCTGGCAGCATGGTTTTGACGGACGCCGCCCTGAGGCCTGTCACCCGTGGTTTGATGTACAATTCTTCGGGCTTTGACGATGAAGCCACACGGATCGCCGCATATGCCCCTGATCCGCACATCACGCGCAGCAGCGGCTCGGACCTTGGGCGCATGATGCGTCTGCAATCCGAGGATCCTGAGAACCGCGCGGTACATATGCTGCATCAGGGCGATTTCATCACTGCTAAATTGATTGCGCGTGGCGGACTGTCCGACCACAATAACGCCCTCAAAAGTGGCTTTGACCCCGTGACCGGCCAATGGCCCAGCTGGGCTGCAGATGCTGGCGTGCGCATTGATCTGTTGCCCGACGTCAAACCGACAGGCGCGGCATTATCGCGGATTTCGCCACAAAGGGCTGCGCATTTTGGTCTATCCCCTGATGCCATTGTCCACGCGGGCACAACCGATAGCATCGCTGCATTCCTTGCCTGTGCGCCCCTGTCGTCTGGCGCGGCGGTCACATCTCTCGGTACGACCTTGGCTGTCAAATTGCTGAGCCCCGATCGAACCGATGCCCCTGACCTAGGCCTGTATTCGCATCGGCTTGGCGATCAATGGCTGGTTGGCAGAGCGTCCAATACGGGGGGTGGTGTTTTGTTGCACTTCTTTTCCTTGGACCAAATCGAACGGCTGTCTCGTCAGATTGATCCCGACGTGCCCAGCACCTTGGACGACTACCCTCTGATCAAGCCGGGTGAACAGTTTCCGATCAACGGTCCATCATTTGCGCCCCGCTTGACCCCCAGACCCAAAAGTGATGCAGCCTTTCTGCACGGCCTTATGGAAAGCATCGCGCGGATCGAAGCAGAGTGTTATCAAACGATCGAACGCTTGGAGGCGGAACGGCCAAACATCATCTATACGGCGGGCGGTGGCGGGTCGAACGCGGTATGGACCGCCATTCGCAACTGTGGGCTGAGCGTCGATATTCAAACGCCAAAAACGACCGAGGCCGCTGTCGGGGCGGCCAGACTAACACATATCTAGGCGCCTATGCAGTTCCCTATCCTTTGCCGAATGGCATTTGCCCAACGGCCCTTAAACACCGTGTTCTCAACACGCACAGCAGTTCAAAACCTGATCGTCCGTGACGGGACGAGTTTGAATGCCAGTCTTCAGATTATCGTTTTTCAAGAGGGAAAGTGGCGGACCGAGGAGGATTCGAACCCCCGACCCCTTGATTCGTAGTCAAGTACTCTATCCAGCTGAGCTATCGGTCCACTGCGGGCGGATGTAGCCGCCCCGCCTGACCTTTGCAAGGGCCAAATCCGCACAAATTCAGGAAAGTGTCAGGTTCGATTTCGGCAAGGTAATGCAGAAACGCGTGCCCTCTTCATCGGTCTTTTCAAGTTCCAGCCGGCCACCATGTCCGCGCACCAATTCGGCGGCAATGGCTAGGCCCAAACCGGACCCACCACGGGTGGTGCCACCTTGAAAGGCCTCAAACAGATGTTCCTGCGCCTTTTTCGGCAGGCCAGGGCCCGTGTCGGCGACGGTGATCATCCAAGCGCTGTCTGTCTCTGTGCCGTAAACGCAAATGTCGCCCGCAGCCCCGCTGGCGACAATTGCCTGTCGCGCGTTGCGCACAAGGTTACCGATGACACGGTAAAGCTGTTCGCCATCAGCGCGCACGCTTAACCCCGGTGTGATGTCTTCGCGGAAGGTCAGGTCGTGGTCACCTACGGCCAGACGTTCCCCTGCGATCACGTCATCGACGATTTCGGACAGGTTTACGCGGGTCAAACGCGGGGCCGGTTCATCAACGCGCCCGAAGGCCAGCGTGCTTTCGCACAGGTTCACGGCCCGCGCGATGGAGTTCACAAGCTTAGGCGCAAGGCGGCGCACAGTCGGGTCTTCGGAGCTTTCGATGCGGTCGGTAAATAGTTGGGCCGAGGTCAGGATGTTGCGTAAATCGTGGCTGATCTTGCTGACGGCACCACCCAATTGCGCGAGCCGTTCTTTCTGGCGCAAAGCACCGGTCAGCTGCGTCTGCATGGAGGCCAGCGCCTCTTGTGCTTCGCGCAGTTCGACCACGCCCGCATCGGGCATGATGATCCGTCGGGCGTCCTCAGGCGCCAAGGCATAGGCCTGCATGTGTTCAACGACGCCTTTGATGGGCTTAACAAGGAACCGTCGCACGGCAAGAAACAGCAGGATCGCGGTGATGATCGAAATGACGGCGGACAGGATCAGGATGCGGATACCGTAGTCGATCAACGCCGCCTGCAAGGGGGCGGACGGCAGGGTGATTTCGATCAACAGGCCACCGTCCTGCACCGGATTACCGATCACACGGATCACCCGTTCTTCGCCATCCACAAGCTGCATCATGGCATCGCGGATCAGGACCCATGCGGACGGATCGCGCATGTCGAAGGTCTTGTGAATGGGGGACGGAATGGGGGAGGACAGGATCAATTGACGGACTTCGTCACGGCGCAGCACGACGTTGTAGACCCCTGCGTTTTCCAGCAGCTCCGCCTCCAGTGCGGGGTCGATCATGTCTTCGGCCAACAGCGCCAGTGACGCAAGTTGGGCGCGTTCCAACCGGTCAAGGAAATAATCTTCACGGTAGCGGGCCACGGACGGCACAAAGATCAACAATTCCGCAATCAACACGAAAATCGTCGTGAGGATCAGGAAACGCCCTGAGAGGGTATTGAGCATCTTATGCGCCGTCCGTTCTGTTAAGGCCTAAGGCGCCCCGTTCTGGGACGCCATGCATCGCTTTATGGCAGCCAGCGTTGGACGAAGCCAACGACCCGCTTGACCGTAGCACTTTCAAACAACCGAGGGCTAAAATAAGCGCCCGCCGCACGTTTGTTAATCTCAGATACGGTGGGATAGGGCAGAACAGTTGCAGCAATGGCCGACATTTTCATTTTATTTGCAATCGCCATGGCCCACATCCCGATCAATTCCCCTGCCAGCGCGCCTACAATCGACGCCCCCACGGGTTTGCCTTTGACGACCATGACCTTGATCAGACCGGTGGTTTTGCCTTCGGCGATGGCGCGGTCGTTTTCGTGGTAGGGGAAACGGACGACTTCGACGTTTGCGCCGAATTTCTTTTTCGCTTGCGCTTCAGTCAGGCCGACCTGCGCCAATTCGGGGTCCGTGTAGGTGACCCAAGGGATATGATCCGTCTTTTGCTTTCTGGGCAGCCCGAACAGCATGGACCGGATCACAACACCTGCGTGATAGCCCGCCACATGGGTGAACTGCAGACCACCGGCGGCATCCCCCACGGCGTAGACCTTTTTGTTGGTGGTGGACCGCAGATCAGCCCCCACTTTGACGGCCCGATCATGGGTCACACCCGCCTTGTCCAGATCAAGCTTGTCGATGTTGACCTTGCGGCCAACGGCCATCAACAGATGAGAGCCCGAGAAATCGCCTTTGGAGGTATGGACGGTGATGCCCTCACCCGATTTACTTACCCTTTCGGCCTGAGCCTCTTCGATGATTTCAACGCCTTCGGTACGCAGTTTGTCGAGAACAATGGCCGCCATCTCAGGGTCGTCCTTGCCCATGGCTTTGGCGCCTTCGATGACGGTGACTTTGCTGCCTAGACGGCAGTGCGCCTGCGCCATTTCCATGCCGATGGGGCCACCGCCCACGACAATCAGGTGATCAGGCCGGGTGCGCAGATCGAAGATGTTTTCGTTTGTGTAGACATCAACCTCATCCAGGCCGGGAATGGGCGGCACAAACGGGCCGGAACCTGTGGCAATGACGAAACGGCGCGCTTCGATGATGGTGTCGCCGGCCTGCACTTCGGTCTTGGAGATAAAGCGCCCAAATTCGCGGATGACGTTCACGCCGAAGCCTTCGAACCGTTCTTGGCTGTCGACGGGGGCGATGGTTTCGATCACGTTGTGCACGTGATCCTTGGCGGCGGCGTAGTCCACATCGGGATCGACGGCTTTGACGCCCAGATCGCCGGTGTGGCCCATGGCATAGGCCTGTTTGGCCGATGCGATCAGCGCCTTGGAGGGAACGCAGCCGTAGTTCAGGCAATCGCCGCCCATCTTGTGGCCCTCAAGCAGGACAACGGATGCCCCCATCTGGGACGCGCCTGCGGCGATGGACAGCCCGCCGGACCCGGCACCAATGATACAAATGTCAGTTTTAATGCGGTCCATAGTCTTACAGGCCTTTCTTGCCGCGCACGGCTTTCAACAGGATGGGAAGGGCGGCCAGCAAACACAGGCCGAGGATCGGGAACAGGATGTGGGGTTCAAAGATGATGCCAAGGTTGGGCGTTGCACCGGCGGCGAACACTTCGCCCAGTCCCGCACCAACGGAAGTATAGACGACCGAACCGGGGATGATCCCAAAGAAGGTAGAGATCACGAAGCGGCGCAGCGGCACCTCAAGGAAGCTGGGGATCAGGTTGGCCAGAAAGAACGGCACCGCAGGGACCAGACGGATCAGAAACAGCATGGACCATTGATTTTCGTCGATGCCGTCCTTGATCTTTTTGACCATCCCTTCGGAGCCTTCGAGCTTGGCCCCCAGTTGTTTGCCAAAGCCCCAGCGCGCCGCCAGAAAGATCGCCGTGGCGCCCATCGTGGCGCCGATCACGTTGAAGACGAAACCGGGGAAGGTCATGAACAGGAAACCACCTGTCAGCGTCAGGATGGCCGCACCGGGCAAGGAAAACGCCACCACCACAGTGTAGATGGCGATAAACACCAGCACGGTCAGCAGATAGTTCGCGTCGCGGAATTCAATCAGCGCCTCGCGGTTTTCGGCCAAGGCGTCGAATGTCAGGTAATCGCGCAAAAAGAACGCCCCCAGAACGGCCACCAGACCGATGATAATAATGGGGAGCCTTTTCAGGATTGGGTTTTGTTTGGTCTCTTCGGTCATATCACTCAAGGGTCAGGTCCTTTGCGGGTGGCCACGGCGTGGGCCTTGCGTTTCAAGTTGCACCCTAAATGCTTTGAAACCCCGCATCCCGATACCCCTATCACGCTGCGTTGATGTCGGGTGATCGGGTCAAAGGCTTTTGTTGCACATCGCGTGAAGTCTGTAACAATTCACGAATGGATAAATGGTGAATGTTGCAGAAATTCGCCCCCAGTCGCGTTGACAGGCCACGCGATGACCCCTATTGGACGGGCTTCGAGATATGAGACAGGCTCGAATCTGCTAACAGGTTCGCCACAACAACCGGAGAGACGCAATGAAGCGTACATTTCAGCCTTCCAACCGCGTTCGCAAGAACCGTCACGGCTTCCGCGCACGTATGGCCACCAAAGCTGGCCGTAAAATCCTGAACGCACGTCGTGCGAAGGGCCGCAAGGAGCTGTCCGCGTAAGCGGAACGCCTTTGGTCGCATGACCACCTTGAGGAATAAAGATCAAACCGCCGCGGCCCAGCCCGAGGCGGTTTTTCTTGGTTTTGGCGACAGGCTGCCCGTTTTGAAAACGCGCAAGGACTTTGTCGCCGCGTCCAAAGCCAAATATCAGACCGCCGCCGGTTTGACCGTGCAGATGCGCGACAGGCGCGACGATGATCCGACCGTGCGCGTGGGCTTCACCTGTTCCAAGAAGGTCGGCAACGCCGTAGCGCGCAACCGCGCCAAACGCCGTTTGCGTGAAATCGCGCGGCTGGATTTGCTGACCCACGCGAAACCGGGCCATGATTATGTTCTGATCGGCAAACGCGAAGTGACCGCCCAGCGCCCGTTCGATGATTTGCGCCGCGATCTGGAACAGGCCCTTACCAAGCTGGGGCGCAAATGACGCCGCTTGCGTTTGTCTTGTCGCTGCCTGTGCGATTCTACCGGCTGACGTTTTCTCCGTGGGTCGGCCATGGCTGCCGGTTTCACCCGACCTGCTCCGCCTACGCGATGGAGGCTTTGCGCAAACACGGTGGCATCAAAGGCGGCTACCTGACCGCGCGTCGCATCGCGCGGTGCCATCCATGGGGCGGGTCCGGCGTGGATAATGTGCCGGACTAGGCCGCAGGGCTAGCCGATCCGGCGGGCGCCCCAAATCTACGCAACCGCCGGTGCGACGCAGATCGCGTATTTGGTCACAGGCTCCATCGTGCCGTCGATCAGGATCACATGCATTAGTGTGCCGCCCACAATCACAGCCACGCAAGCCAGATGAAGCAGGCGGAACATGCGCCATCTGATCCGGCCACGTAGCCGCAGCAGACCCAAGACAGCCGAACCGAAAACGGCCCACATGGCCAACACGCCCCAGACAGAAAACGGCGTCGGTGACGCAAAGGTCAAGGCATCCACCACGTCAGGGGGGGGTGGTGATCCACAAGCCCACCACATGGGCCACGACCAAGGTCACCACGCCCGCGCCGACAATCCGGTGCAGCAGGCGACCGCTGCGGAGGGGTATGCCCAAACGTTTGTGGTCAATGGCAAAAGGCTGGATCAACAGCGCCGACATCGCAAGGATGCCTGCAAACCCTGCGCCGATGTAGATCGGTGATCTGTACTGCAACAGCGGACTGAAAGCCGCAGCAACAACCGGTACAATAAGGGCGAGGCCGAGGCCCGCGATGAGCAAACCCCGCCGCGACATCGTTAGGCAGGCCGCAACACGAAATGAGCCTCAAGCGTGTTGGCCGAAGGGTCCGGCATCACAGGGCGCAAAAAAACCGTTTCAAAATCATCGCTGTCATAGGCCAAATGACCGTGTGCCTGCCCGAAGGCCGGCACGACCTGGGGCATTTCCAGGCGGAAGACGCCGTCAGCGTCCGTCAAAACAGCGCCGTGGCTGCGTTCATCGCGCTCATGCCCTTCGGTTGTGTGTGCCCAGACCTGAATGCGCTGGCCTGCCAAAGGCTGGCCGTCCCCCGCGCGGCGCACGGTGCCTGTCATTCAGAACCCACCGCCGCCAATCCGCTCCACGATGGGCGCGCCGGGACGATAGTTGTCCGACCCGCCGCGCATGGATATCGTAGGGGCCAGCGTCTGGCCGGATGCGGCCCCCGCCAAGCCAAATGTTGCCAAGGCCGCGCCCTGGGCAATGAAGTTGCGGCGTGGTGTGATCAGTTTGGTCATCTTATGCTACTGTCTGCATTCGCCCTATATAGGAACTGCCATAGGCCACGCCTGCGGGTCGGCAAACCTTTGCCGATCACTGTTTTTCAAACGAAATCACGACCTCGCCAATATCGAATCCAAACCGTTTGACATAAGCGATGTTGAGCAGCCGGTCGTTGGTTTGCTGCCACATCCAGTCGTCGAAGGTGACGCGCAGGGTTTCGGTTTCTCCGTCGGCCGAGGGCACTGGCAGATCAATCTCATATTGCCAATTGAACCGGTCGCCCTGTTCGCGCCCTGTGGCAACACCGATCACGCCGGGGGCTGTGCCTTCCCATGTTTGGTCGGCCACGATGGCGCCGGTTTTGCGCAGGGTCCAGATACGCTGTTCGGTTGATCCATCCTCGTAAACGAAATCTTCGGTCAAGCGCAGGGTTTCCCCGTCCCAATCCCCATCGATGGTCACGACGAACTGCCGCCGCACTGTGCCAAGGATGTCCTGAAATTGCCCATAGGCGACGAAGTCGCCGTCGAAGAAGTCCTCAAGGTTCAGCTGCCGGTCGGATAGGGAGGCGTCGTTGAACGACGGTTTACCAGTACACGCGGCAAGCACGGTCAGGGACAACAGGGATGCGCGAATGGCGTTGGGTCGGGTCATGGTCTGGGCTCCGGTGATCGTGGTGGCACCTTTAGGCGCATCAAGGTTGATATGGGGCAGCGGGCCGATCTTGCCAGTGTCAGCCGCCAAAGGTATCCCCGTGCCATGTTAGATGACGCAGATGATATCCACCCGCTGTTTTACGGCGCACCCAAAACGACGGAGTTCAAGAAACTCCGTAAACGAATCGTGCAAAACACCCGTGAGGCCATCGACCAATACGGGATGATCGAAGAGGGTGCGAAGTGGTTGGTGTGTCTTTCTGGCGGCAAAGACAGCTATACGTTGCTGGCGGTTTTGCATGAATTGCAATGGCGCGGGTTGCTGCCGGTTGAGATTCTGGCCTGCAACCTGGATCAGGGACAGCCCGGATTTCCGGCGACGGTTCTGCCTAAATTTCTTGAAGACATGGGTGTGCCACACCGAATCGAATATCAAGACACCTATTCGATCGTGATGGATAAGGTGCCCGAGGGCCGGACTTTTTGCGCGCTATGTTCACGACTGCGGCGCGGAAATCTTTACCGTATTGCCCGCGAAGAGGGTTGTTCGGCGGTCGTTTTGGGCCACCACCGTGACGACATTCTTGAGACGTTTTTGATGAACATGTTTCATGGGTCCCGCCTTGCGACGATGCCGCCGAAACTGGTCAACGAAGAGGGCGATTTGTTCGTCTATCGTCCGTTGGCCCATGTGGCAGAGGTGGACTGCGAAAAATTTGCCTCATCAATGGGTTATCCCATTATTCCGTGCGATTTGTGCGGGTCGCAAGACGGGTTGCAACGCCAGCAGGTCAAGGCCATGCTTGATCAATGGGAAACCAACGCGCCGGGTCGGCGGCAAAAGATGTTTCGGGCGCTGATGAACACGCGACCATCGCATCTTTTGGACCCATCTATCTTCGATTTCAAAGGGTTAACGCGAACGACGTCTGCGGACGAAAACGACGATACCTAGCGTCCGTTGCATTAACCTGACCGTAACAACACAGTCGTAATCACGCCCCAACGTGGTCCCATTCGGGCCCGGATCAGAGAGGCTGCTATGACCAAAACTGCTGAGTCAAAATCAAGCGCACGACAGAAGCTGTTCGTGGGATCGACGTTTACCGTCAGCGCGCTTACGACGCTTGTCTTGCTTGGTCCGGCAGGTGTCTTCGCGACGCTCTTGTTCGCACCTGTCATTGCAGCTGCGGTCACCAAATCTCGGGCCGAATCTCAGACGGACCATGTCGAAGGGCCGCGCGGGCTTATTTCCGGTCATTTGTCGAGGTTTCTGGGCCAAATCGGCAATCCGACCACGACGCTTGTGGTGGAGATTGACGACTATCAACGTCTTGAAGAGGTCTACGGGACGGATGTGATTGAGACGGCTTTGACATTTACGCAATCCGTTATCGAAGAGAACCTGACCGATCAGGATGTGACGCTGCACCTGGACGGTGCGCGGTTCATGTCTGCTCTGGCCCCACAAGCACCGATTAACACCGAAACGATGCTCAACACCTGCACGCGGATTCAACATGCCTTGGGTCAGGTTTCTCAGGCGACTGACGTGCCTGTCCAGCTGACGGCTTCGATCGGGTTCGTCACGTCTAACAAACTGGTCCGCCCGACGGCGGAGACGATGATGCAAGCCGCGTTCTCTGCCCTGTCGGAAGCCAAGCGGCGCGCGCCGGGTGCTGTTCGCGCCTATTCTGAAGCGATTTCTGCAAAACGCGCATCCCAACAAAGGATTGCGAAAGACGCAAAGCACGCCTTCGAAAAGGGCGAAATCTTTGCCTACTTCCAGCCGCAGTTGAACCTTGAATCGGGAACCTTGTCGGGGTTTGAGGCGCTGACCCGCTGGCATCATCCCGAAAAGGGCATCCTTGCACCTGCCGATTTTCTGCCAGCCTTCGAACAGGCGGGTTTGATGCCTAAACTGGGTGAAACGATGATAAAACAGGCCCTTCAAGCACTGACATTCTGGGATAAATCAGGGCTCGACGTGCCGCGGATTGGCGTCAATTTCTCCACAAGTGAGCTGTGTAATCCACGTCTGGTTGATCAGATTGCAATGCACCTTGATGTCAGCAATATCGCCCCTGACCGACTGAATATCGAAGTTCTGGAGACGGTCATCGCGCAAGAAACCGACGACGATATAACCGGCAATCTTGCGGCATTGGCCGACCTCGGCTGCGGCATTGACCTGGATGATTTTGGAACCGGCTACGCCTCCATCACGAACATCCGACGGTTTAGCGTCGGACGCATTAAGATCGACCGATCTTTCGTGACCGGTATCGATACGGACGATGAACAGCGTAAAATGGTCGAAGCCATTCTGACCATGGCGGATCGGCTTGGCGTTCATGCTTTGGCCGAAGGGGTCGAAACACGGGCGGAACGGGACACATTGCAAACCATCGGATGCCATGATGTTCAAGGCTTTCAGATTGCCCGTCCCATGCCGATCCAAGAAACCGTGGAATGGGCTAATGCGTATTTCGCGCGCGTGTCTGAACCGGTTATGTTGTCGCGGCGCGCCAGCTGACGCTATTTGGATGAACAAAGCGGGTCGAGCGTTCTGAAATAAGGCAAAAAGCCTTGACCTTTGGCCCCTCGCCCTGTTGAACCAGCCTCATATTTTTCAGGATTCAGGCGGCTCACATGGACGACCAGAACAAGAACCTCATTCTTGCGACTGCACTCAGCTTTTTGGTGATTTTGGTGTGGTTTGTGTTGTTCCCCCCACCGCCCGTCGAAGAAGCGACTGTACGTGATGAAATCGTGGCCGCAGACGGTACAACCCTCCAGGTTGAAGGCGATGTGCCGACTGACGTGCCGACGGCGTCCTTACTTGCTCCGCAATCGGTAGAAGATGCCGTTGGCGAGAGCGCCCGCGTCGACATCGACAGCCCTAGCCTGATAGGGTCGCTGTCTTTGACCGGCGGACGGATCGACGATTTGCGCCTGAAGGACTATCGCGAAACACTCGATGCCGACGCAGATCTTGTTCGCCTGCTTGCACCGATCGGAACCGCAGCCCCCTATTACGCCCTGCATGGTTGGGTCGCATCGGTCGGAGCCTCTGCCGACCAGGTCCCCGGCCCGTCCACGGAATGGAACGTTGAAACCGGCGAAACACTGTCGCCTGGCAACGATGTTGTTTTGCGTTGGGACAACGGCGCTGGCTTGATTTTCCGCAAAACCTTCGCGCTTGACGATGATTTTCTGTTCACCGTGACCCAAAGTGTTGAAAACACCACCGGGGCAGACATCGCGCTGCGGCCATACGGATTGGTGGCGCGCCACGGTGAACCTTATCAGATCGGGTTCTTCATTCAGCATGAAGGCGTCGTTCGGATGTCCGATGGCTCCATGGAGGAGATCAACTACGACGACATGCCCGATCTTTCGACGGAAGAGGGCCGCATCGAGGTTGAGGAAAACGGCTGGATTGGCTTTTCCGATCAATACTGGATGACCGCATTGATCCCGACTCCTGGGCGTGAGTTCCGGTCAACCGCCCGATTTGCCAATGATATCTACCAAATTGAAACAGTCTATCCGATGGTCACAGTGCCCGCAGGCGCCACGGCCGACGCAGATTCCCAGTTCTTTGCCGGTGCGCAAGAGTGGGAGGTGATCAGAAGCTATCAGAACGACCTTGGCATCGAACGGTTCCTCGACAGTATCGACTGGGGCTGGTTCTTTTTCCTGACCAAGCCGATTTTTGCTGTGCTGCACTGGCTGAATGGCCTGATCGGCAACATGGGCTGGGCGATCATCGGACTGACCTTGATCATCAAAGCTCTGCTGCTGCCGCTGGCGTACAAGTCCTTCGTATCCATGGCCAAAATGCGCGAACTTCAGCCACAGATGGAAAAGCTGAAAGAGTCTGCGGGCGATGACCGTGAAAAGCTCCAAAAAGGAATGATGGAGCTTTATCGGACAAACAAGGTAAACCCCGCAGCGGGCTGCCTGCCGATCCTCATGCAAATTCCGATCTTCTTTTCGCTCTATAAGGTGATCTTCGTCACCATCGAATTGCGCCACGCGCCGTGGGTCGGCTGGATTGATGACCTTAGCGCACCTGATCCCTCTTCGATCTTTAACCTGTTCGGCCTGCTGCCTTGGGATGCCCCTGCGCCAGAAAGCTTCTTGTCGCTGATCTTCATAGGTATCATGCCCATCGCATTGGGGATTTCGATGTGGCTGCAGCAAAAGCTGAACCCGCCGGTCACGGACCCGACGCAACGGATGATCTTTGCGTGGATGCCATGGGTTTTCATGTTCATGCTCGGCGGTTTTGCCAGCGGATTGGTCCTGTACTGGATCGCGAACAACACGATTACTTTCATCCAGCAATACACCATTATGCGCAGCCAAGGAGTCAAACCGGACGTCTTCGGCAACATTCTGGGCCGCACGAAATCGGACAATAAGTGATGGGGGGTGTCGCTGAAATCTGGCGGCACCCCATCAAAAGTCATGGTCGTGAACCGCTGGAGCAGGTGACATTGACTGCTGGGCAAACCTTGCCATGGGACAGGCATTGGGCTGTCGCCCATGAGGCTTGCAAGTTCAAAACAGAAGACCCCAAATGGGTCATGTGCCGCAACTTCATGATCGGGGTGGCGACCCCTGCCCTCGCAGCAATCTGGGCCTCGTTTGATGAGGTCACGGGCCGGATCACCCTGACCCACACGGACCTGCCCCCCATAACCTTTGCCCCCGATGTGCCCGAAGACGTGGCGCGCTTTATTGCTTGGGTGCAGCCCCTATGCCCGCCCGATAAACGCCAACCCATGGGCATTGTCACAGCAGGCAGACGTGGCATGACGGACACGCCATACCCGACAGTGTCGATCATGACGCGCGCCACCCACCGCGCGGTCGAAGCCCAGCTTGGCACGCCTATCGCGCACCATCGCTGGCGCGGGAATATCTGGCTTGATGGGCCCGAACCATGGGAAGAATTCGATTGGACAGGGGGCGACATCCGCATCGGCGACGCTGTGTTGTCAGTTCAAGAACCAATCCGCCGCTGTATGGCGACCGCCGCGAACCCGCAGACCGGCAAACGTGACGTTGATACCTTGGCAGCCCTACGTGACGGGTGGGATCATCAGCATTTCGGTGTATATGCCACGGTCAAGACCAGCGGCACCCTACGTGTCGGCGACACCTATGAGGTTCTTTAGATGCAACTGCCCTTCCCCGCCGCCGAGGCGCCCGATGACCTGACCCGTGAGGCTGGCCGCAAAATGTTTGCCGGTGAAACGGAGTTCCTGAAAGGCGTCGTCGCGATGAATGGTCTGCCAGATGCGGACCGCCCTGAGGTCTGCTTCGCAGGCCGGTCCAATGTGGGCAAGTCATCGTTGATCAACGCGTTGACCGGACGCAAGGGATTGGCGCGGGCGTCGAACACGCCCGGTCGCACACAGGAGATCAATTATTTCACCGTCGGTGAAAGCCACTACCTTGTCGACCTGCCCGGCTATGGCTTTGCCAATGCGCCGGTCGCGGTCGTGGAAAAGTGGCAGCGGTTGCTCAAATCCTATTTGCGCGGTCGCGTGACCCTGCGCCGCGCATTTGTGCTGGTCGATGCACGCCACGGAATCAAAGCGGTGGATGAGGAAATCATGACCCTGCTCAGTTCGTCCGCCGTGGCCTTTCAGTGCGTATTGACCAAGACAGACAAGCTGAAAAAAGGTGATTTGGACCGTGTCTTGGTTCAGGTTCGGGACAGGTTGAACAAGCATCCCTCTGCCTATCCCGAACTGGTCATCACCTCGTCCGAAAAAGGCGACGGGATTGAAACGTTGCGCGCAATTATCGCAGGGATAGACTGACCCCAAAGGCCTGACATGAGAAAGCAAGACATGAACCGCGATTGGATCGCCACCGCCGCCACGCTCAGCGCGGCCCTGCCCTATCTGCAACGCTACAACGACGCGATTGTGGTCATCAAACTGGGTGGCCACGCCATGTCATCGGACCAAGCGATGGAGGATTTCGCCCGCGACGTGGTCCTGATGCAGCAGGTCGGTGTGAACCCCGTGATCGTCCATGGCGGTGGGCCCATGATCAATGAAATGCTGGACAAACTGGCCATCAAGTCCGAATTCGTAAACGGCAAACGGGTGACAGATGAAGCCACTGTCGAGGTGGTTGAAATGGTCTTGTCCGGCCGCGTGAACAAGTGGATCGTCAATGCGATCAACCGTCAGGGGGGCCGTGCCGCGGGTCTGTCTGGCAAGGACGCGAACCTGATGATCTGCGATCAAGACGCGCCGGAGCTGGGCCTTGTCGGCACCCCAGCGGAGATCGACACACGGCTGCTGACGACGCTGTTCAGCGCCAACACCATCCCCGTCATCGCCCCCTTGGGCGCGGGCCGGAATGGGGAGACGTTGAACGTGAACGGCGACACCGCCGCCGGTGCCGTGGCTGCCGCGCTCAAGGCCGACCGGCTGTTGTTGTTGACGGACGTTCCGGGCGTCATGGACGCGGACAGGACGGTCCTGACGGACCTGACGACAGACCAAGTCCACCAACTGACCCGCGACGGCGTGATTGCGGGCGGGATGATCCCCAAAACCCAAACCTGCCTTGATGCGCTTGAGGGCGGTGTGCGCGCCGCCGTCATTCTGGACGGTCGTGCACCTAATGCCTGCCTGCTGGAACTGTTCACCGACCATGGCGCCGGGTCGATCATCCGGACGGCAAGGTGACGCTGGACGACATCGCCACCGCCGCTGCGGCTGTGCATCTGATGCCCTTGGGCGGGTTTCATGAAGACGGCCAGACGACGGTCCTTTTGGGTCCGCTGGAACCCGGTTTCTGGGCCTACGTCAGCAAACGACCGGAGTTTCTGATGGGCGCCGAGGACCCGCTGGATGCGTGGTCACATTGGGCGATCACGGCACTGGGATGTGTGACCGGTGCGCGGCCTGTGTTTCCTTTTGGCGGGCCTCCGTTTCATCCCTTCATTTCATGGTCGCTAAAAAGCGGGGAGGCGTGGCAAAGCCCCGTGGGCCTTCTTGTCCACAAAGATGCAGGGCTGTTGGTGTCCTATCGTGGTGCGCTGATCTTTGATGAAGAGATTGACCTTCCGAGCCCTGCGGCAAAGCCCTGTGACAGCTGCACAGACCAGCCCTGCCTGTCGGCCTGCCCTGTCGGGGCACTTTCTACGGATGGCTATGACGTGCCGCGCTGCAAGGCGCATATCGACGTCGATCCTGGGTGCCGCGCAGGCTGCCGCGTGCGAACATCCTGCCCCGTCAGCCAGACCTACGGGCGCGATCCGGCACAAACGGCCTTTCATATGGAGGCATTTCACCCGTCATGACCAAACGTCTGATCCTTATGCGACATGCCAAAAGCGGGTGGGACGACCCGACCCTGAGCGACATCGACCGACCGCTGAACGCTCGTGGTCGTGCGGATGCCACGGCGTTGGGCGGTTGGCTGAAAGACAGCGCATATCTGCCCGACGCAGTGCTCTGCTCTGCTGCGACCCGCACAAGGGAGACGCTGGCGCTGTTGAACATCCAAGCAACAGTGACATTCATGGAAGGGCTTTATCTGGCGCCACCGGCGCACATGATGGAGGCGTTGAAAGACTGCTCAGCGGACACGATCCTGTTGATTGGTCACAATCCAGGCATCGGTGATCTGGCACAGGACATCGTGACCAATGCGCCCGATCACAAACAGTTCTATGACTACCCCACCGGGGCCACGTTGGTGTGTGACCTGCCCATAACGAATTGGGCCAACGCGGTGTCCCGGTCGGCCCAGATGGTGGATTTTATCGTTCCGCGTGATCTGGAGGCAGGCTAAAATTCCGGAATTTTAGCGGCCCGCCCCGCAGGGTCAGTGACCGAGGATCTGGCTCAGGAACAGCTGTGTGCGTTCAGATTGCGGGTTGTTGAAGAACTCTTCCGGTTCGTTCTGTTCCACGATCTGGCCCGCGTCCATAAAGATCACGCGGTTGGCGACCTGACGGGCAAAGCCCATCTCGTGGGTCACACAAAGCATCGTCATGCCTTCTTCGGCAAGCTCGATCATGGTGTCGAGGACTTCCTTGATCATCTCGGGGTCCAGCGCGGACGTTGGTTCATCGAACAACATGATGCGCGGCTTCATACACAGCGACCGTGCAATGGCCACACGTTGCTGCTGACCACCAGACAACTGACCAGGGTATTTATCGGCCTGCTCTGGGATCTTGACCTTTTCCAGATAGTGCATCGCGATTTCTTCGGCTTCTTTCTTGGGCGTTTTACGGACCCAGATCGGCGCCAGCGTGCAGTTTTCAAGGATCGTCAGATGCGGGAAGAGGTTGAAGTGCTGAAAGCACATGCCGACCTCGGACCGGATTTTGTCGATGTTCTTGAGGTCAGAGGACAGTTCCGTCCCATCGACCATGATCGTGCCAGCCTGGTGTTCTTCCAGACGGTTGATGCACCGGATCAGGGTGGATTTGCCGGATCCGGAAGGCCCACAAATCACGATCCGTTCGCCACGGTTTACGGTCAGGTTGATATCGCGCAGCACGTGGAACGTGCCGTACCATTTGTTCATATCCTGGATCGAGATGGCGACCTCATCGGACACCTGCATTTGGCTGCGATCAATCGCGCGGTCGGTTGCTAGATCAGACATTTCAGGTCTCCTTAACGGTGCTCTCGCTGGAGCTTTTTCTCAAGGTGGAGGGAATAGCGGCCCATGCTGAAGCAGAAGATAAAGAACAGCAGGCCGATAAAGACGAAGAGCTCCCAGTAGACGCCATTCCAATCCGTGTCGGCACGGATGGCGTTGGAAAGCCCGATGGGGTCAAGCAGGCCGATAAAGACCACCAGCGTGGTGTCTTTGAATAGACCGATGAAGGTGTTCACGATCCCAGGGATGGAGATTTTCATCGCTTGCGGCAGGATGATCAACTGCATGGACTGCCAATAGGACAGCCCCAGCGAATCCGCGCCTTCGTACTGCCCGGTGGGAAGTGCGGCGAGGCCACCACGGATCACTTCCGCGATATAGGCCGCCGAGAAGAGCGTCACCATGATGATCACGCGCAGCATCAAGTCAAAGTTCGTGCCCGGAGGCAGGAAGTAGTTGAGAAGGAGCGACGCGGTAAACAGCCAGACGATCAACGGCACGCCGCGGATCACCTCAATGAAGGCCACACAGATTTTGTTCACGAAGAACAGGTGTGACTGACGGCCCAGCGCCAGCAAGATGCCCAGCGGCAGCGACAGGACGATGCCTGCGATACCGATGATCAGCGCCAGCATGAAGCCACCGATCTGACGGCTGTCGATAGGTGTCAGACCCACACGGCCCAGTTCGGCGTAGGTTTCGTTGACTGACGCCTGCACGCTCAGCGCTTCATTGCGGGCATTCAGGTAGGCTGAAAGCGCCGCCGCGTCTTCGCTGCTGGCATCTTCAGGCAACTGGTTGGGGTTGATCATGTTGCGGTATTCGCTGGGCAGAGTGTCACGCAATTCAGCCGCCTGTGCCTGCAGTTCAGGCACCGATGCTTCGCGGTCCTCCAAGGAGTTCAGCGAGGCCAGGAAGCCGCGATTGTTTGTCTGCAACGTCGACAGACGGAAATCGGCCTGTGCGATGGTCGTCGCCTCATCGCGGAGCGCGGTAAGGTCTTCCATCTTTGCGCTGAAGGCCGCTTGCGGGGCTTCCAGTTCGGCCACGTTTGTTGCGACGATTTTGTCGTGGATCGTCTCAAGCGTGTCGATGTCCGATTGCAACGCAGCGGTCACTGTTTCGATGTCCGCACGCAACGCCGGAATGTCGGTGCTTTCGTCCAGACCTTCGGCGCGCGTGATCAGATCAGCCAACGGATCGGTCAACGTGGCTTTACTGACCAATGCATCGGTGTCCTCAAGGATTGAGGGATCTTGCGCTGCGGCCCCTGCTGTCAGAAGGCTGGCCACATCGGCAGGTTCTGCGGTGTCATCGGCGATGTCGGACAAGCCGTCAGACAAGAAAGATACCACATTGCCGCGCAGGTTTTCGATTTGGGCTGCGGCAGCGCCGGCTTCGGCCAATTCGCTTTCCGATGCGGTCGCCATGTTGAAATCGCTGTCGGCGCCCCAAGTGGTTTGCAGACCGGCCAGTTCATCAAGGCTTTCTTCGGCGGCGATCAACCGCTGCAGGGCAGTTTCCTTGGGTTCGATCTGCTGCTCGATCGCGAATTCCTCAATGCGGATTTCGGTCATCTGCACAAGCAGAGCGTTCTTTTCTTCAACCGCAGCCGCGATCTCGGCGGATTTGGCTTCGGCGTCCTGTTCAAGGGCGGCCAGCTGTACGGGCAGGTCTTCTGCCTGCTGTGTCAGGTCAGCCGTCGTAGCAGCAAAACGGCCTCCGCCGACCATCTTGTTCAGGCCATCATCGATAGGCCCCATCAAAGCGCCCCACCAGACCAAAGCCGCGACCAGCGCACCAAGGTTGGCCACAATCGGGCCTGCGATCTTGCTCAGCACCTTGTAGGCCACAAAGGCGACCACGAAACCGAGCATCGCCAGAATAGGTGTCCAGAACGCGCCGCCCCAGATCAGCCATGTGGCCAGGAACGGGTAGATCACAGTGAACCAGATCATCTGACCCGGCACTTTGTCAGAGAACAACACAGGTGCCAGCGCCACAAACAGCAGCACGAAAGCAAGAATCGGACGCCAGTACAGTTCAGGCGGGTAGAAGCCGAACATCAACTGCAACCAGCGGTCTTCGATCACGGCCCAACAGGCGCCGTCATGGCTGCCCTTATAGACGCTGAACAAAACCTCACGGCATTCGGTCAGCGATCCGGCATTCCAGACGCCACCAAAGGCCCAAGGCAGGACCAACGACAGGGCCCAATAGATAACGATCAGCGACAGGACCGTCAGGATGATATTGGCGAAGCTGGAGAACAGGTTCTCACGGACCCATTTGACGGCACCGCGTTCTGTCACGGGGGGCTCGGCCTCGGGCAGCATGGTCTCACGGACGTAGGAGACGGTTTGTGCGTGCGTATCGCTCATCTTAGCGCTCCTTCAGCTGCGTGCGGTTGTTGTAGACGTTCATCACACTTGAGATCAGCAAGCTAAGCACGAGGTAGAAAGCGCCCAGAAGCAACATCCCCTCCAACTCTCGACCGGTCTGGTTGATGGTGATGCCCCCAAGGGTGGAGCGCACGTCCATATACCCCACCGCAATCGCCAGTGATGAGTTCTTGGTCAGGTTCAGATACTGCGAAATCAGCGGTGGGATGATAACCCGCATCGCCTGCGGCAGGATCACGAGGTTCATGGTGCGGCTGGGGCGCAGGCCCAATGCGGCGGCGGCCTCAGACTGACCTTTGGAAATGGCAAGGATACCAGCGCGGACGATTTCAGCGATGAAGGCACCCGTATAGAGAGACAGGGCCAGCCACAGCGCGATCAAAGAGTTGCGCAGGTGGATGCCGTCGGTGAAGTTGAAACCGCGAATATAGGGGTACTGCATGGCCGAGCCCATCAAGAACAGCACGATCCCCACAGGCACAACCAGCAGCGCCAGTTGCTGCCACCACGTAGTGGGGCGGTCGCCGGTGGCTTCCTGAATACGGTCAGCGCGGCGACGGACGGCGCGGATGACGAACAAGGACACGATGAGCGTGCCGATAATGACAAGCCAGTTGACCGCAGGATTTGCAAACCAGCCGTTTTCAAGCACGACACCGGGGACGTAAACGCCACGGTTTGTGACCGCGATGCTTTCATTCAGGATCATGGAGGCGTCGCCGCCCACCTTGAAATCCCGCGGTTGCGGCATGCCTTCGGTCATCAACGCAAAAATCGCGATGATCCACAGCAGCAGTGGCACGTTGCGGAACCCTTCGACGTAGACCGCCATCAGCTTGTTGACGATCCAGTTCTTGGACAGACGCAGGACACCGGCAATCACGCCGAGGATCGTGGCCAGTACACAGCCCAAGAAGGCGACCAACAGAGTATTGAGGATGCCCACAAAGGCGGCACTACCGTGGGTAGACTGGGAGGTATACTCGACCAGTCGTTGGTTGATGTCATAGCCCGCAGGCTGCGACAGGAACCCGAAATCAAAGTCTTTGCCCAAAGCGGCAAGGTTCTGGATGGTGTTGTTCACCAACCAGTACAGACCCAGCACCACAAGGATCATGGCAATCACTTGGATTGTGATCGACCTGTAGCGGGTGTCATAAATAAGTTGACTAAGCCGAAAGCCTGCTTTCGGTGGATCGGTGAGCGTTGTCATCCGCAAACTCCCTGTCCCATCGGGATCTTCGAAAATCATTCCCAGGCCGGTCGTCCGACCCTTCGCGTCTTCGATACTTTTCTTGGTGGTGTGGTGTTGATTTGCGAAAGGGCGCGGTCCGAAAACCGCGCCCTTTGCATCAGCTAAAACTTAGCGGAAAGGTGGGGAGTAGATCAGGCCACCGTCTGTCCACTGGGCGTTCAGACCCCGTGCCAGACCGATTGGCGTGTTCTCACCGATGTTCTTTTCGAACAGCTCACCGTAGTTGCCGCCTGCCATGATGGCAGCTTTGGCCCAGTCAGCTTCGAGGCCGAGCATCGCGCCCAGTTCACCTTCGGTACCCAGCAGACGGTTGATCTCTGGGTTGTTGGTGCCTGCGGACAGCTCTTCGATGTTTGCAGAAGACACGTTCAGCTCTTCAGCTGTGATCAGTGCGTTCAGAGTCCAGCGCACAACGTCGCCCCACTCGTCGTCACCGTGACGTACCAGCGGGCCGAGTGGCTCTTTGGATACGATTTCTGGCAGCAGAACGTGATCGCCTGGGTTCTCGAAGGTTGCACGTGTCGCAGCCAGACCGGATGCGTCAGTCGTGTAAACGTCGCATGCGCCAGCAAGGTACTGCTGCTGTGCTTCGGCGTTTGTTTCGATTGGCACGGGCTCATAAGAGATGTTGTTGGTCCGGAAGTAGTCGGCCAAGTTCAGCTCTGTTGTGGTGCCTGTCTGGATGCAGACAGTCGCGCCGTCGAGGTCTTTGGCGGAGGACACGCCCAGATCACGTGGGACCATGAAGCCCTGACCGTCATAGTAGTTCACGCCAACGAAGGTGAACTTGAGGTCGACATCGCGGGAGAATGTCCATGTGGTGTTACGGGCCAGCATGTCGATTTCACCGGATGCGAGGGCCGTGAAACGTGTCTGACCTGTTGTTGGAACGAATTCCACAGCCATTGGATCGCCGAGAACGGCAGCAGCAACAGCGCGGCAGACGCCAACGTCGAAGCCTTCCCAAACGCCGTTAGCGTCGGGGGCTGCGAAACCGGTCAAGCCAGTTGTCACACCGCAGTTCAGAGTGCCGCGTGCTTTGACATCGTCAAGCGTCGCTGCGCCGGCTGCACCGGCGGCCAGACCTGCGACAGTCATTGCACCGAGGAGTACAGAATTTTTCATGAGATACCTCTTCCTGAGTTTCCCTGCGTGAGCCACAGGGTTTTCTTATCTGCCTTAGTGGCAGGAGTGATACGTCGCAGGCGAACCTGCGCGACGTTGTTAGAGTGAGGGGATTCATCAGGAGAGGTCAAGGGCTTCGTCAGTAAAAACCGGTGATTTCATGGGCGTCTGACGGAAAGTTAGACCCGTATGAGCCACAAATTTAGACCAATGCCCCGTCTTTGGACAATTTGTAGAACAGATGGGCATGTTGAAAGGCATCTTTTTTGACCGATGCGGCCTGCATCGCGTCTTCGTCCTCGCCCCATTGTTCGGCCTGCCAGACCTCATCGATGCGCGAAAGCGCCCAACCGTCTTCGGCCGACAGCCGCCCCGCAGCCACGGCAAGGCCCAGAACCAGCGATCCGGACAGCGCAATAAGATCATGAAGGGCCGTCAGTTCAAATGGCGTCGCGTCATGCAAAGGCGCCGCTAAAGCGCGCAGCGCCGCCGCGTCCTGTTCCACCGGCATAATGCCCGCCGTCGGGCGCAGACGCGCGCCGAAGGTATCATCGGCCCAATCCAGCAGCGGATCCCAACCTTGGGCCTGACGGTCAATCAACGGGTCGGGATGGGTCGCACGGTAACACAGTAAATCGCTGCCGCCGTAGGCCGCCAACATCTCGGCCACGTCATCAAACTGGACGCGCACCTTGTCGATCGCCGCATTGGCAGATCGGGTGAAGGGCATGACGTTGGGATCGATCTTTTCGTCGATGGCACGCCATTCCTCGGCCACCGCCTGCCCCATGGCCTGCGTCGGCACGACCAAAGCGGCCTTGGCCGGTGTCTTTACGGGGCGGCCGTCCAGTTTCACGGCAAAACCACCCTTGTCGGGGACGACGTTGACGTCAGTCCAGAACCGTTTTACGGCCCAATCGCTCATATCATGCCCTCGAATGGATCATCTGGCGCGTGGTGTTCCTCCCATCCGAACAGCTGCCATGAATGGGTCATATGCGGAGGCAGGCTGGCCTTGAGGTATAGCTCTTTACCCGTCGCGGGGTGTTCGATCCGCAAGGACCGTGCGTGCAAATGCAGCTTGCGCCCGATTTCTTCGCCCATGCCTGCGCCCCAACCGTCGCCTAGGTTTTCCTGCGCGGCCCCGCCGTATTTGCCATCACCAATGATCGGATGCCCGATCTCAGCCATATGGGCGCGCAGCTGATGGGTGCGGCCAGTCACCGGTGTCAGCGCCAGCCACGCAGTGCGGTCGGCCAATGACGTCAACACGGTGTAATCGGTATGGGCACGCTTGGCGCCTTCGGTTTTGTCCACGTCACGCGGATGCACGCAGCGCATCTTTTCGTTCTCACCCTTGGACCCGTGGCCGGGCAGTTTGACCAGCCCGTATTTCACCGACCCCAGTTTCGGGATCGGCACACCGGCCACCAATGCCCAGTAGATTTTTTCGGTATTCCGATGGCGGAACGCCTCGGTCAGGGCCTTCGCAGCAAGACGGGTGCGGGCAAGGATCAACACACCTGAGGTGTCTTTATCCAACCGGTGCACCAGACGGGGCTTTTCATCGAAGCCAAATTTAAGCGCCTCCGCCAGACCATCCACGTGACGGGTCTGTTTGCTGCCGCCTTGGGTGGGCAGGCCCGACGGCTTGTTCAGCGCGATGACGTGATCGTCTTTGTAGATCACACAGCTTTGGATCAACTTGATGTCCGCATGCGAAAGATCACGGGGCCGGTCATCAACCGCATTGGGATCAGGCAGCGGCGGAATGCGCACTTGCTGGCCCTCTTCCACACGGGTCGAGGATTTCACCCGTCCCCCATCGACACGGATTTCGCCTTTGCGGCACATCTTTTCGATCCGCCCTTGCTGCAAATGTGGAAAGCGCCGTTTGAGCCAGCGATCAAGGCGCTGATCGCCCTCGCCTGCTGCGACATAGGTATTTTGAACGCGGCTCACGCGAGCACACCTCTCATGATAAACACGCCCGCGACCAAAGCGGCGAGCGATAGGATGACAGACAGCGCGACGTAAAGGGCGGCCTGCCCGATCTCCCCGCGCTCAAATAATGTGTAGGCCTCAAGCGAGAAGGCGGAAAAGGTGGTGAAGCCGCCCAGCACGCCGGTCATCAAAAACGGGTTCAGGTGCCCCAGCGCCTTTTGCCCCAGATAGACCACGGCAAGGCCCATCACGAAGCTGCCGATCACGTTGACCGACAGCACGGCCACCGGAAACGCACCGGGGCGGAACAGGGCCACGCCCACGCCAAAGCGCGCCGCTGCACCAATCGCGCCACCCAAGGCGACCTGAAGAGCCGTTGTAAACATGGGCCTGCCTTAAGCGATCCGCGCGGGGCCTTCAACCGTTCCGCTTGGCGCGCAGCTTGGCAAAAAAGTCGAGGCGCTTTTTGAGGTCGCGTTCAAACCCGCGATCCACGGGGTTGTAGTACACCCCGCGTTTCATGGTGTCTGGGAAATAGTTCTGCCCGCTAAAGCCGTCTTCGGCGTCGTGGTCATAGGCGTAGCCATCGCCGTATCCTTGATCCTTCATCAACGACGTTGGCGCGTTGAGGATGTGTTTGGGGGGCGGTTCTGACCCAGTTTTTTCCGCCGCCCGCATGGCGTTTTTATAGGCCGCATAGCCCGCGTTGGATTTAGGCGCGAGGGCGAGGAACGTGACCGCCTGTGCCAGCGCCAGTTCTCCTTCAGGTGAGCCGAGACGTTCGTAGGTTTCCCACGCGTGCAGGCAGATGGTTTGCGCCTGTGGATCGGCCAGACCGATGTCTTCGACAGCCATGCGGGTGATCCGGCGGGCCAGAAACCGCGGGTCTTCGCCGCCTTTGAGCATCCGCGCGAACCAATAGAGCGCCGCGTCAGGGTCTGACCCGCGCACCGATTTGTGCAGCGCACTGATCAGATTGTAATGTTCATCGCCGGATTTGTCGTATTTCGTGGCCCGCCGCATCAACCGTGTGGTCAGCGCATCGGTGTCAAGCTTTCCATCCACTTTCCATGCCGCGACCTGCTCAATCAGATTGAGCAACCCGCGCCCATCGCCGTCGGCCATCTCCAACAGCGCTTCACGGGCGGAACCGTCGAGGGGGAGTTTGCGGTCAAGCTCCCGTTCCGCCCGCTGCGCAAGGCGTTCAAGATCGGCCAAGGACAGACGTGTCAGGACAAGAACCTGCGACCGCGACAGCACAGCAGCGTTCAATTCAAACGACGGGTTTTCAGTGGTGGCGCCCACCAAGAGGATCGTGCCGTCCTCCATATAGGGCAAAAACCCATCTTGCTGGGCTTTGTTGAAGCGGTGGATTTCGTCCACAAACAGCAAGGTCCCCTTGCCGTTCTGGCGGCGCATTTTGGCAGCCTCAAACACTTTGCGCAGTTCCGGAACGCCGGTGAAAATCGCACTGATCTGGGTGAAATGCAGGTCAGTTTCGTCGGCCAGAAGCCGTGCGATTGTGGTCTTGCCCACACCGGGCGGCCCCCAAAAGATCAATGATGACAGGGAATTCGACGCCAGCATCACACCCAACGGTGCATCGGGGCCAAGGACCTGTTCCTGACCGATCACATCGCCCAGCGACTTGGGCCGCAGTCGGTCCGCCAAGGGGCGCGGGGCGGTGTCGGGGACCGCAGCACCGGTGTCAAAAAGGTCAGCCATGAGGAAGGATACGTCCCGCTCCGAAGGGGTTCAACGCAAAAGGCCCGCCATCACTGGCGGGCCCTTGTCAGATCGGTTGATCTGGAAATTATTCGGCAGCTTCTTCGGCTGCGACGCGGGCTTTGTCAGCCGCACCTTTGGCATCGACGTCGCGGTCGACGAATTCGATGATCGCCATGGGTGCCATGTCGCCGTAACGGAAGCCAGCCTTCAGGACGCGCACGTAGCCACCCTGACGGTCTTTGTAGCGTGGGCCAAGGATGTCGAACAGTTTCGCGACATACTGGTCTTGCTTCAACTGGGCTGCGGCCTGACGACGGGCGTGCAGATCGCCGCGCTTGGCGAGGGTGATCATCTTTTCGATGATCGGGCGCAGTTCTTTCGCCTTGGGTAGAGTTGTTTTGATTTGCTCATGTTCGATGAGCGAGCCGGCCATGTTGGCCCACAAAGCCTTGCGGTGTTCGTGGGTGCGGTTCAGGCGGCGGTAACCTCGTGCGTGACGCATTTTGTAGTCTCCATTTTGTTTTAGGGTGGGCCTTTGCGATGCGTGTCGCGGGCTCCGTTATTGGGGCGGGATTGCCCAGGGGGGTGGGGAGGCCAAAAATACCGAAATTTTGCCCCCCCCCAAAGGTTTAGAAGCTGTCTTCGAACTTCTTGGCCAGATCTTCGATGTTGTCTGGTGGCCAGTCTTCGACATCCATGCCGAGGTGCAGGCCCATGCCGGACAGCACTTCTTTGATCTCGTTCAGGGACTTGCGGCCGAAGTTCGGCGTGCGCAGCATTTCTGCTTCGGTCTTCTGGATGAGATCGCCGATGTAGACGATGTTGTCGTTCTTCAGGCAGTTTGCAGACCGCACGGACAGTTCCAACTCGTCCACCTTCTTGAGCAGCAGCGGATTGAATTCCAGACCGTCGTCGTCAGACGCCGCCTGAGCGGATTCAGGTTCGTCGAAGTTCACGAAGATAGACAGCTGGTCCTGCAGGATGCGTGCAGCGAAAGCCACGGCGTCGTCCGGCGTGATGGACCCGTCTGTTTCGACCTTCATGGTCAGTTTGTCATAGTCCAGAACCTGACCTTCGCGGGTCGGCTGCACGTCGTAGCTGACTTTTTTGACGGGCGAGTAGATGGCGTCGATCGACATCATGCCGATGGGCGCATCTTCAGGCTTGTTCTTGTCGGCAGAGACATAGCCTTTGCCGGTGTTGACCGTCAGTTCCATGTAAAGGTCGGCGCCTTCGTCGAGGTGGCACAGCACGTGGTCTTTGTTCAGAACTTCGATGCCAGCGGATTCAGAGATGTCACCAGCCGTGACAACGCCCGGGCCTTTGGCCTGGACCTGAAGACGCTTTGGGCCTTCGACTTCCATACGGATGGCGACGCCTTTGAGGTTCAGAACCACGTCGGTCACGTCTTCACGCACGCCAGAGATGCTGGAGAATTCGTGCAGAACGTTGTCGATCTGAACGGCAGTGATGGCCGCACCTTGCAGCGAAGACATCAGGATGCGGCGCAGGGCGTTGCCCAGCGTCAAGCCGAAGCCACGCTCAAGCGGTTCGGCGATGACAGTGGCCTGACGGGCCGGGTCATTGCCGGGTTTGACGTCCAGTTGTGTTGGCTTGATCAGTTCAGCCCAGTTCTTGTGGATCATGTGTCCCTCCATTCCTGTTTGCCCTTCATGTCCAATAAGGCAAACGCCCGAGGTTAAAATGACGGAATGGGGCCACGGAAAATCCGGGGCCCCAATACGTTTGGGTTGTTCTTAGACGCGGCGGCGCTTTGGGGGGCGGCAGCCGTTGTGGGCCATTGGCGTCACGTCGCGGATGGACGTGATGTTGAAGCCAACAGCAGCCAAAGCGCGCAGTGCGGATTCACGGCCGGAACCAGGACCCTGCACTTCGACTTCCAAAGTCTTGACACCGTGTTCCTGAGCTTTCTTGCCCGCATCCTCAGCCGCCATCTGGGCCGCATAGGGTGTGGATTTCCGAGAGCCTTTGAAGCCCATGGTGCCAGCAGACGACCAAGAGATCGCATTGCCCTGCACGTCAGAGATCAGGATTTTGGTGTTGTTGAAGCTGGAGTTTACGTGTGCAACGCCAGCTGCGATGTTCTTGGAGACCTTCTTCTTGCCTCCGCGACGGGGATCACGTGCCATTGGTACTGCCCTCCCTTATTTCTTCTTACCGGCAATGGCCTTAGCGGGGCCTTTGCGGGTACGTGCGTTGGTGGAAGTACGCTGACCGCGAACGGGCAGGTTACGGCGGTGACGCAGGCCACGGTAAGAACCGAGGTCCATCATGCGCTTGATGTTCATCTGAACTTCGCGGCGCAAGTCGCCTTCGACGGTATAGTTTTCGTCGATGTGTTCACGAATTTTCAGAACTTCGGCGTCGGAGAGTTCGTTCACACGACGTGTGAGGTCGATACCAACAGCTTCGCAGATGGCGACAGCGGAGGTGTTTCCGATTCCGGTGATGTAGGTGAGGGCGATTGGAACCCGCTTTGCAGTCGGGATGTTTACGCCGGCAATACGTGCCACGGTAGCATTTCCTTTTCGTTGCGGGTCCGTAATGCCGGACCCTTTTTTCACAACGTAAGGCCGGAGCATTTTGCTGCCGACCTTAAGTCATATCGAGGTGGTCTAGACGGGGCGCGACCCCGTGCGATTCCTGTTAAGGATGGGCGCTTTTAGGAGGGTTGCGAGAGGGCGTCAAGCCCCGAGGAATCCATCCTTGGATTTAGCCCAGAACGCCCGCAATCGACGCCTCAACCTCTTCCATGGTGCCAAGCCCGTCCACAGAGATCAGGTCGCCCTTGGCGTAGTAGTAGCCGATCAGCGGGGAGGTCTGTTTGTAGTAGGCCATCAAGCGGACCTTGAGGCTTTCGGCGTTGTCGTCCGCGCGGGCCGTGCCGCCTGCGGCAACAGCCTCAGCCGCGCGGCCAAGAATACGGTCGACGAGGATTTCGTCGTTCACTTCCAGTTCAATAACGTGGTCCAGCGTCTGCCCCATTTCATCGAGCAGCGCACCCAATGCGTCCGCCTGTGGCAGCGTGCGTGGGAAGCCATCAAAGATGAACCCGCCATGATCGCCGCCTGCTTCAAGCTGCTCGCGGATGAGGCCGATCACGATCTCATCTGTCACCAGATCACCACGGTCCATGACAGCCGCAACCATCTTGCCCATCTCAGTGCCGGAGGTTTTCGCCGCACGCAGCATGTCGCCCGTGGACAGTTGCACCATGTTGCGGCTTTCGACCAGCTTGGCAGCTTGAGTCCCTTTACCGGCTCCGGGTGGTCCGAGAAGGATAATATTGATCATCGACGAGACGGGCTCCGTTTCTTGCCGCCGCGCTTACCGCGCAGCTGGGATTTCTCGATCAGCCCTTCGTATTGATGAGCCAGCAGATGGGATTGGATTTGCTGAATGGTGTCCATCCCGACGCTGACGATAATCAAAACCGACGTGCCGCCAAAGTAAAAAGGAATGCTGAGGTTGGCACGGAGGATTTCCGGCAACAGACTGACCAGCGCCAGATAGGCAGAGCCGAGGACCAAGATGCGGATGACCACGTAATCAAGGTATTCCTTGGTGCGCTGACCGGGGCGGATGCCGGGGACAAACCCGTTCTGGTTTTTCAGGTTGTCGGCCACTTCATCCGTCTTGAACGCCACTTCGCGGGTGTAGAAGAAGGTGAAGAAGACGATCATCGCGGTGAAGAAGATCAGATAAAGCGGCTGACCAGGGCCGAAGTACGCAAGCAGCGTAGACATGATCGGGCCAGCCGTATCGCCACCAGAGAACGTGCTGAGAGTAGTTGGCAGCAGCAACAGGGCCGACGCAAAGATCGCAGGGATCACACCGGCGGGGTTCACTTTGATCGGCAGGTGGGAAGACCCACCGTCGTAGACCTTCATGCCGACCTGGCGGCGTGGATACTGAATGTGGATTTTGCGCAAAGAGCGTTCCATAAAGACCACAAAGGCAAAGACCGCGATGACCATGGCAAAGACGCCCAGCACCAGACCCCAGTTGTTGGTTTCCTGACCTTGGGCCAAGAAGCCAGCAAGGGCTGCGGGGACTTCGGCGATGATGCCCACGAAGATGATCAGCGAGATACCGTTACCGATGCCGCGTGCGGTGATCTGTTCACCCAGCCACATCAGGAACATGGTGCCGCCCACAAGGGTAATCACACAGGCCACGCGGAAATAGAGGCCCGGATCGGTCACAAGTTCACCCGCCTCAAGCGATGCGGCCATGCCGTAGGCCTGGAATGTGGCCAGCACCACGGTGCCGTAACGGGTATATTGGTTGAGCTTTTTGCGCCCCTGTTCGCCCTCTTTCTTCAGCTGCTTGAGCGGTTCCCACATGGCCCCCAGAAGCTGAACGATGATCGAGGCAGAGATATAAGGCATGATCCCAAGGGCAAAAATGCCCATACGGCTGAGCGCGCCGCCGGTGAACATCGACAAGATACCACCAATGCCAGTGGCAGCTTCGTCCATGAACGCACGCAGGGCGTCGGTGTCGATGCCAGGCACAGGAATATATGTGCCAAGGCGGTACACGATCAGAAGACCAAGCGTAAAGAAGATGCGCTGGCGAAGCTCTTTGGCCTGGCCAAAGGCGCTCCAACTTGTGTTCGCGGCCATTTGCTCTGCTGCTGATGCCATTTTGGGTGCCTATATCTGTTATGCAAACGCCGCTGACCGGATCCCCAGCAGCGGCGCTTTATCCATAGAACGATGTAAGGGGCGAACCCGCCCCCCACAAGTCGTTATTCAGCGGCTGCCGCAGCTGTGACTGTCAGTTTACCGCCAGCTTTTTCGACAGCTTCAATCGCACCCTTGGAGGCGCCAGTGACTTCGATGCTGACTTTGCCGGTGATTTCGCCCTTGGCGAGAACGCGGATGCCGTCCAGTTTGCGACGGATCAGGCCAGATGCCACAAGGCTGTCTTCGGTGATGGAAGACCCGTCCAGCTTTTTCTCGTCGATGAACTTCTGGATCAGACCAAGGTTCACAACAGCAAATTTCTTGCGGTTCGGCTTGTTGAAGCCGCGCTTTGGCAGACGTTGGTACAAAGGCATTTGGCCGCCTTCGTAGCCACCAATCGCCACACCGGAGCGGGATTTTTGACCCTTGATACCACGGCCACCCATTTTACCGGTACCGGAACCGGGACCACGGCCCACGCGCTTGCGGGGTTTCGTTGCACCGGGATTGTCGTGAAGTTCGTTCAGTTTAACCATGTCGCTGTCTCCTTGCCGGAAGACCTGACCCAGCGAAGATCAGGCACGCGGCGTTGATGTTGATTCTTGCGGCCAACCTGTGGCCACTGGCGGCGTATAGGAGATTGACGCAGATGGGGCAAGGGCAACCTCGGCCTCGTTCAATTTTCACGTCTTAACCACCACTCTGCCGCCATTTGGCCCGATTGCACGGGTATCCCGACGGGATGAAACATGATCCCGCCCTGCCCAAACATTTCTCCTGCATCGATGCGATGCGCGGAATTGCAGCGTTGTTTGTGACAATTTACCACGCGACACGCTTCTTTGTTGAGGACGCGGCGAACTTTGTGATCCCCGTCACGGTCTATGAAATGCCCTACGGGTCGTGGTTGTGGCCTGCGTATCTTTATGGGGAAGACGCAGTGCGGCTGTTCTGGGTCATATCGGGGTTTGTCTTTGCCCATGTCTATTGGACCCGCCCGACCAACGCACGTGAATTTGCCGTTGCGCGGTTCGCGCGGCTGTACCCGCTGCATTTCGTGACCCTGATCTTGGTGGCGGGCATGCAGATGATCAGCATGAACACCCAAGGCTACTGGCAAATCACCGATAACAACGACCTTAAACACTTTGTCCTGCAACTGTTCTTGCTGGACACCGTCCTGAACCTGTCCGACGGCGTAAGTTTCAACGCGCCGATCTGGTCCGTCTCGGCTGAGATTTTCATCTATGTGGTTTTCTTCTTTACCCTGCCGCTGACCCGTCGCAATCCGCTGGGGGGCAGCATCCTTTTGGCAGCACTCAGCTATGTGCTGCTGGTGCAGACGCCTGCAAGCTTCATAATTGGCAGTACCGTCTTTGCCTGTGGGGTGTTCTTTTTTGCCGGGGGCGCGTGCTACGCGACGTTCCGCGCGCTGGGTGGGGATGCGCGGCTGTGGGGGGTAAGCTTTGCCCTCGCCGTTTGTGCGGCCTTGGCGGCGCAGTATGGCTACGCCGACGTGATGCTGCTGAGCTTATGTTGTGCCATTGTGGTGGCGCTGGCCGCTGCCGAACGGTACATGCGTCGCCGCAGCCAGACCCTGCAGTTCTTGGGGGACATCAGCTATAGCGTCTATCTGGTGCATATGCCGATCCAGATCGGTGCACTCTTGGTCATTGACTTGTGGCTGGGGGGAGGCCGTGATTTCGCGCAATCCTACCTGACGCTGCCGCTGTTCTTGGCCGTCAGCATTTGGGTCGCGCATCTGACGCACAAGCATTTTGAACGTCCCGTGGGGGCATGGCTTCGGACCCGCATGATGAAGTCACCTGACGATCTGCCCGTGCAATCCGCGCCTACCTAAGGGCCACACGCCCCCCCCCACACGCAGCCCGTGCCTAACGCAAAAGCGCGCCTTGTTGTCCAAGGCGCGCTTTTGGTTTTGAAATTGGGGGCTACTTAGCGGCTGGAACACGCCTCAGCGGCGGTCTGCAGGTTGGCCAAATACGTTTCAGGATCCCCGCCGACCAGCAAGTCTGCGATGTCTTCGGTCAGGCAGTCTTCAACCCGGTCCGCGATAACGACCGATTGGGTCGCAATATCATGTACGTGGGCTGCACCCATCATCATCACGGACGCTGTCAAAACAACGAAATCCGTTGTCACCGCGCCGTCTTCGTCAGCGCGAAAGTCCTTGAACCATCGGACCGAGCGGGAGATGGATTCCTCAAACATAAGGGTGCCTTTCAACTGCAACTGTCAGTTGATTAATGATGAATTTGGGCACAATTATGAAAACCCGTCAGATGCCGGTGTGTTTTTGTGACCAATCCCGATCAAAGGCCGCTGTCTGTGCGCAGCCGGAAACCCTGATCGCGCAGGGTGGTGACGATGTCTTCCACGTGACCAATATCACGGGCTTCGATCACGACCTCAAGTTCGGCCTGCTTTAGGCTCACGGACTGCATCATACGTTGGTGGATCACCTCAACGACATTGGCCCCCGCTTCGCCGATGATGCGCGAAATCGTGGCGAGCTGCCCCGGCGTGTCGTCAATTTCAAACGTCAGCCGTGTGATGCGGCCGTCGCGCACAAGGCCCCGCAGGATCAGGGTCGACAATAGGCGGCTGTCAATATTGCCGCCGCACACCACAAGGCCGACCTTCTTACCTTGATAGTGGGCAAGGTTGTTTTTAATGACCGCCAGCCCCGCGCCGGGCGCGCCTTCGGCCACCAGTTTTTCCGCTGACAAAAGATCAAACACCGCGTCTTCAATCTGCGCCTCGGTCGCGGTGTCCACACGGGCCACATGGGAGGCGATGATATCCACGTTGGCCGGCGCAGGCGCTTTGACGGCAATGCCTTCGGCCAGTGAAGCGCCGTTGAAATGGGTCGGGTGGTTGTTGAACTGGGCCGAGACCGCGTCAAAAAGTTCGGCTTGTGCGCCGATGATTTCGACCGCAGGCTTGGTATCTTTCGCCGCCACGGCCATGCCCGCGATCAACCCCCCACCGCCGATGGGCACCACGATGCTATCCAGATCCGGCGCTTGCGCGAGCATTTCAAGCGCGACGGTCCCCTGCCCCGCTGCAACCACCGGATCGTCGAAGGGATGAATGAACGTCAGCCCATCGCGCGCCGCCCGGTCGAGGGTGAATTGAACGCTGTCATCAAACCCCACACCGTGGGTGATGACCGTCGCACCAAAGGTCTGGGTCGCTTTGATTTTGTTGAACGGCGTGCCTTCGGGCATGACGATGGTGGACGCAATGCCAAGACGGGTGGCGTGATACGCCACCCCTTGGGCGTGGTTGCCTGCGCTGCAGGCGATCACGCCCGCCTTTTTCTGCGCGTCCGTCAGGGTCAGCAATTTGGCCAGCGCACCACGGGATTTGAAGGCGTTTGTGTGCTGGCGGTTTTCAAGTTTAAGGTGCAGGTCGATGCCAAGCTGAAGCGACAACCGCGTGGCGGGCACCATGGGCGTCAGGATCGTGGCATCGCGGATGGCGTCATGGGTCTGGCGGATGAGGTCTGGGGTCAGGGTCATGGGGCTGTCCTTTTGAGGCCACAGATAGAGTGATCGACAATGTCCAAGACCGCAACGCCGACCGTGGCGCGCGTTTAGTTACTGTCCGCAGCGCGCGCTGCGATTTCAGTCCTGGAAAAATCGTTGGGGCCGCAGCTGACCCGATCTGCCGTGTCTTCCTCGGTCAATTCGTAGTCGAGGTGGTTGAAGATGTAGGTCGCAGCATTGCCCATGTCGTCACGGAATGGCCCGTCGGACATCCGCAGTGACCGGTATTCGCTGACGTATCCCCCGCCCGACGTATATCCGTAGCACACCGATATCACTGTGCCTGCCGCAATTTCGCGGTGTGTCTCAAACGGGGGAATGGTGTGGGTGCGGAAGGTGCTGACCAGACCCTCTTCTTGGGTTTCGATGATGATCACGAGGTCCTCAACCGGCTGACTGGTCAGGTTTTCAAGGCTCATCTGGAATTCGTGACGCTTGTCGCTGGCATCCAGAACGCCGCCCAGTTCCACAAGTCGGCTGTGCGCATCGAACCGAGGACGCTCGGCCAGCGCATCGGCCAATGCGCCCGTCGCCTCCGCCGTCTGGCCTGCACTTTGATCGATGCTCTCCAAGCTGCCGCGCGCGGCTGAGACTTCGGAGAGAAAGTCTGCGACATAGTCCGCCGCTTTGGCCGGAAAAAGAAGGCCAAGAATGGCCGACCCAAAGGCGATGATGGTCGTGATGTGGGCCATGCCGCTGAGAAGTTTCGGGAGGGAGAGAGACTTCATTTTGGCCCTTTCGGCAGTGTGTATCGACGCCATGATTTAGGCGCGCATTCAAAGAGGTATCGCGTTTTTTGGCGACGGCAAACCACCCGTCAAGTGGCCCCCCCCCGCCGTCTTGGGCGGGTCCCCCAAAAGGAAAACGCCCCACCGTTTCCGGCGGGGCGTTCTATTTCGAAATCGAAGTTAAAGGCGTTAGCCCTTCTCTTCGATGATCTCGACCATGTGGGGGATGCTTTCGACCATGCCGCGCACGGAAGGTGTGTCTTCCAACTCACGGGTTTTGTGCATCTTGTTCAGGCCCAGACCGATCAGCGTTGCACGCTGTTTTGCGGGGCGGCGGATCGGGGAACCGATCTGTTTAACAACAATCGTTTTTGCCATGATTTAGGCCTCCTCAGCGACTTGAGCGGATGCGTCAGGCGCATCGTCACGCTTGGGCAGGATGTCTGCCACTTTCTTACCGCGACGCTGGGCAACGGAGCGAGGCGATGCCTCTTTGCGCAGACCGTCGAGCGTGGCGCGGATCATGTTATAGGGGTTCTGGGACCCGATGGATTTCGCCACCACGTCCTGAATGCCCAGCATTTCGAACACGGCACGCATTGGACCACCGGCGATGATACCAGTACCCTGCGGTGCGGTGCGCATCACAACGCGGCCAGCGCCGTGGCGGCCTTCCATGTCGTGGTGCAATGTACGGCCTTCGCGCAGTTGCACGCGGATCATCTGACGCTTGGCTTGTTCGGTCGCCTTGCGGATGGCCTCTGGGACCTCCTTGGCTTTACCTTTGCCAAAGCCGACGCGGCCTTTTTGGTCGCCGACAACCACGAGGGCTGCGAAGCCGAAGCGCTTACCACCCTTAACGGTTTTGGAGACGCGGTTGATCGCAACCAAGCGATCGGCGAATTCTGGTGTTTCGTCCCGGTCACGGCCTTTGCCGCGGCGGTTGTTGTCACGTTCTGCCATTGGAGAACATCCTTTGTATCAGGTGGGGCATGCCCCGGTTTTACGTCAATCCTGGTGGCTATTGCCCCGGATCATCGGAAGGGCCCCTGACGGAGCCCTTCACAAGTCTTAGATTTTCAAGCCACCTTCGCGGGCGGCTTCAGCCAAGGCTTTGATCTTGCCATGGAAGAGGAACCCACCACGGTCGAACTGAGCCTCGGTCACACCGGCCTTTTTCGCGCGCTCTGCGATTGCAGTGCCCACTTTGGCGGCGGCTTCGACGTTGTTCTTGCCAACGACGCCCAGATCCTTCTCCAGCGAGGAGGCGGATGCCAGTGTCACACCGTTCACGTCGTCGATCAGCTGTGCGCTGATGTTCTTGGACGAACGGTGCACGGACAGACGAGGCTGACCGTTGTTGACCTTGCGCAGCTTGTTGCGAACACGCAGGCGGCGCTTGATGAAGAGTTGACGCTTGGAGTTTGCCATCGGTCTTACCTCTTACCTTCTTTGCGGAAGATATACTCATCCACATATTTGATGCCCTTGCCTTTGTAAGGCTCCGGCTTGCGCCATTCACGGATGTTGGCTGCGACCTGACCGACCTGTTGCTGGTCGTTGCCCTCGACGATGATGATCGTGGGCTTAGGGGCCGTAACGGTTACACCTTCTGGCACGTCAAAGTTGACGTCGTGGGAATAGCCGAGGTTCAGTTTCAGGACGTTGCCCTGCATCTGTGCGCGGTAACCCACACCGTTGATCTCAAGCTCTTTCTTGAAACCGTCGGTGACGCCGGTGACGAGGTTTTGCACCTGCGTGCGGGACATGCCCCACTGCTGGCGGGCGCGCTTGGACTTGCCGCGCGGCGTGACCGTCACAGCGTTGTCTTCGACGGCCAGTGTCACATCGTCGGTTGCGGTGAAGCTGCGGGTGCCTTTCGGCCCCTTCACTTCGACGGTCTGACCGGACACTGAGGCTGTTACGCCGCTGGGCAGGTCGACTGGTTTTTTACCAATACGAGACATCAGTTTCTCCTTAGAATACGGTGCAAAGCACTTCGCCGCCAACATTGTGGCTGCGTGCGTTTGCGTCCGACATCACACCCTTGGGGGTGGAGACAATCGACACACCGAGGCCCTGACGGACAACAGGAATGTCATTGACGCCCATGTAGACGCGACGCCCGGGTTTGGAGACCCGCTTCACTTCGCGAATAACAGGAGTGCCTTCGTAATACTTGAGGCTGATTTCGAATGCGGGGTGGCCGCGTTCGTCCTTCGTGGCTTCGTAGCCGCGAATGTAGCCTTCGTCTGCCAGCACATCGAGTACCCAGCCGCGCAGCTTGGACGCCGGTGTTGCCACCGTCGACTTGCCACGCATTTGGCCGTTGCGGATGCGCGTCAGCATATCTGCGATAGGATCGTTCATATCATATGCTCCTTACCAGCTGGACTTGACCATGCCGGGGATTTCGCCATTGGAACCGAGGTCCCGCAGCGCGATCCGGCTGATCTTGAGTTTGCGGTAATATGCGTGAGGACGGCCGGTGAGCTGGCACCGGTTGTGCAGGCGCGTGGGCGAGGAGTTGCGGGGCAGTTTGGCGAGTGCCAAACGGGCCTTGAACCGCTCTTCCATGGGCTTGCTGTCATCATTTGCGATTGCTTTCAGCTCTGCACGCTTTGCGGCGTACTTTTTCACGAGCTTCTCGCGCTTCACTTCGCGGGCGATCATGGATTTTTTAGCCATATCTCTCTTCCCCTTAGCTGTTGAACGGCATGTTGAAATGCTTCAACAGCGCTTTTGCTTCTGCATCGTTGCCTGCGGTGGTGCAGATCACGATATCCAGGCCCCAAACTTCGTCGACTTTGTCGAAGTTGATTTCGGGGAAGACGATGTGTTCCTTCATGCCCATGGCGTAGTTGCCACGGCCATCGAACGACTTGCCGGACACGCCGCGGAAGTCACGGATGCGGGGCATGGCGATCGTGATCAGACGATCCAGGAATTCAAACATGCGGTCGCCACGAAGGGTCACTTTGGCACCCAGCGGCATATCTTCACGAACGCGGAAGCCAGCGATGGACTTCTTGGCTTTGGTGATGACGGCCTGCTGACCGGCGATGGCTGTCAGATCTTCCTGAGCCGATTTGGCTTTCTTGGAGTCTTTGACGGCTTCTGCGCCTGCACCGATGTTCAGGACGATTTTGTCCAGACCGGGGATTTGCATGTCGTTCTTGTAGCCGAATTCTTCCTTCATCTTTGCTTGGATTTCGGAAGCATACAGGGCCTTAAGACGAGGTGTGTAGTTTGCAGTATCAAGCATTAGATCACATCCCCTGTTGTCTTGGCGAAGCGGACTTTCTTGTCACCGTCCATCTTGAAACCGACGCGCGTGGCTTTGCCGTTTGCATCGACGATGGCCAGGTTGGACAGCTCGATCGGCATCGCCTTGGGTGTGCGACCACCCTGCGTTGTCTGGGATTGCTTTACGTGGCGGATGGCGATGTTGATGCCATCTACGACGGCCTTGCCGGATTTCGGGTCGACGGAGGTGATTTCACCTGTCTTGCCCTTGTCCTTGCCGGCCAGCACGATGACCTTGTCACCTTTGCGGAGTTTAGCAGCCATTTTACAGCACCTCCGGAGCGAGCGAGATGATCTTCATGAAGTTCTTCGCGCGCAGTTCGCGAACCACTGGCCCGAAGATACGGGTGCCAACAGGTTCGTTGTTGTTGTTGAGGATGACGGCTGCGTTGCGATCAAAGCGGATCGCGGTGCCGTCTTCGCGGCGGACTTCCTTGGCGGTGCGTACGACGACGGCCTTACGGACGTCACCTTTCTTTACGCGACCACGTGGGATGGCCTCTTTCACCGATACGACGATAATATCGCCGACCGATGCGTAACGACGGTGGGAACCGCCGAGCACCTTGATGCACTGAACACGGCGGGCGCCGCTGTTGTCAGCCACATCAAGATTGGTCTGCATCTGGATCATGGGTTTCTCCTGACCTTTGGGAACAGCGTAATCCGTCGCTGTCCCAGGGTTTCACGAAACGGGGGTTGGATCGCTTACGCAATCACCTCCCAGCGTTTGGTTTTCGACTTGGGGGCACATTCCTGAATGCGGACTTTGTCCCCGACGTTGAACTGGTTGGTTTCGTCGTGCGCCCGGTACTTTTTGGACTTACGAACGGTTTTCTGAAGCAGCGGGTGCTTAAAGCGGCGTTCAACAGACACGGTCACGGTCTGTGCGTTCTGGTTGGATGTCACGACGCCGGACAGGATACGCTTGGGCATATTAGGCCTCCGCAGCAGCGGCTGCTGCTTTTTCGTTCAGAATGGTTTTCACACGGGCTGCATCACGCTTGACGGCGCGCATACGGGCTGTGTTCTCAAGTTGGCCGGTGGCCTGCTGAAAACGCAGGTTGAAGGCTTCTTTTTTCAGGTTGGCGAGGTCATCGCGCAACTGGTCGGGTGTTTTTTCCCGAAGTTCATTGGCGTCCATCGGACGGCTCCTTTGTCAACATCACCGGCGAGCCTTTGCATGCGTTGCGCAATACGAAAGTGACCCGATTCTCCGGTGGAGTGGGTTAGATTGGGCGCGTATAGGGGGTTGGGAAGGGTGTGGCAAGGGCGTGATGCATCGGAACAGTACAGAAAGCCGCGAAACTTAGCCACCGATCATCAATGTTGAACTTTTATAGGTCAAATAGTCCGCGATCCTCTCAGCCTCTGTCCGTGTGCCGGAGACGTGGTAGCTTACAGGAACAAGTGCCGACGCCGTGCCAAGTTCATTTACTTTTACTGGGAATTCGAACTGTTTCTCATCTTGCATGAATAACGAAACTGATGCGTGAACAGGGATCGCGAAAAATCCTCTAGGTCTTAGAGTCTGAGTTGGCTCATACGACAAATCGCCCAACTTAGTCGCCAAACATTCATCGGCCCCACCCCATGCATCGAATATGCAAGTTAACCGGTCTTCCGTTTCGCCAATATACCATTCACCGGTTTCCAAGTAGTCTGCTGAAATTTCCAAGCTCGCGTACTCAAATTCCTCCAAGCTTAGCAAAACCCCACTCAAAGAATTTGGGGAGGTATTTGCCACGCTATAGAATGTAATAGTGAGTTCATCGAAAAAACAGTATTGCTCAGCGGAGCATCCATGTTCGCGAGGATCGAGACCGTTCAGCTGCTCCAACATGCTGTGTAGCCGGTCGATATCAATAATGCTTGGATCACCTAGCTTTCGCAGAATTTCGGTGATTTGGTCCGATTGCTCCAAAACCGACGCAATTTCCACCTCAACAACGGGATACTCCGCAAAATGCGCAATAGGCTTGGGAGCGAAAAATGTGGCTATTCGATCAACAATTTCGAGCGATCCGGCTCCTACGCCAACGATCCCGGCGACTAGCGCCACCCACGCTGGTACTTTCGTATCAATCATGTGATTAACTGCTCCAAACAGTGAAGGACTTACCTGAGCTTCAATGTCACACATCCGCTCCCTCTTCGCCACCCGCCTTTATCAAGCTAAGCTCGGCCTTATTGACGCTGATGAGCTTGAGAACTCCTGCTATTCCATCGCCGAGGATGACGAGGCTGGACAGGCGTGGTGTGAGGAGAACGAGTTTCCGGGCTATACGTCCTATGCGTCCCTCACCGATCTGCCGTGGCGGTTTCCGGTCTTTGCGGAGGTGAAAGAGGCGCTGGACAATCACGTGGCAGCCTTTGCGGAGGATTTGGCGTTTGATCTGGACGGGCGGGACCTGGTCCTCGAAGACATCTGGATCAACATCCTGCCGGAGGGCGGAATTCATACCAGCCACATCCATCCGCATTCCGTGATCTCTGGCACCACCTACGTGAAGATGCCCGAAGGCGCATCGGCGTTGAAACTCGAAGACCCGCGCGCGCAGATGATGATGGCCGCCCCGCCCCGCCGCAAGGACGCAGCCGAAGAGTTGCAGCAGTTCGTCTACGTCAAACCCGCCGTGGGCGATGTGCTGCTGTGGGAAAGCTGGCTGCGCCACGAAGTGCCGATGAACATGGCCGAGGATGAGCGGATTTCGGTGAGTTTCAATTACAAGTGGGCCTAAGGTCACTAAACTTTTCCCTAAATTCTGAACCGCCGGAAAGACAGTGGTAAGATGTCTGGCCGTAGACAGCCCCCATTCCAGAACGGGATGGGGCGATGCGGTATTTTCTTTGTTTGATATGTTGGGTCTGGGCCGTCGAGGCGCGGGCGGAATTGCAATCCTTGTTCCCCCGCAGCGACACGACGCAGGCATCGGTCATGCCCGGCAGCCTGTTTGCAGGCGGGCGGACGGGGCTGTTTGCCCCGGTGCCGGACCGGGCGCAGGTCGTGCAGGCGGTCTATGTGCCCCCCCTTGGGACGGGCAATGCGCCTGTGGATCAGCTGCTGACGCTGATTGCGCGGGCGGAGGCCGGTTCTGCCGGCTACAATGCCGTCCAGCACGGTGCGCGGGTGAGGCCCCCCGCCCTGCCCACGCAAATGACATTGGGTGAGATTTATCGCTGGATCGAAGACACCCCCGGCCAGCCCCATGCCATCGGACGATATCAGTTCATCCCTGATACCTTGCGGCGCGTCGCGCGGATACACGGTTTCGGCCCGGAAACGCCGTTTTCACCGGGCGTGCAGGACGCACTGGCACTGGTTCTGCTGGAAGACGCGGGCCTGACAGCGTTCAAGGCGGGGCAGATGGACCGGCTGGTGTTCATGCACAATCTGGCGAGAATCTGGGCCGGTCTGCCGCTGCCCAACGGGCGGTCCTATTATCAGGGCTATGCGGGGAATTCGGCCACGATGACCTGGGCCGCATTTGATGGTGGGATGCGGGGGATTTGGGGTGGGTGAGGTCGGGATTTCCGGACTGTCAATATATTGAACGTTGTTCAAATATGATGATCTTAATCAGGAGATCATCATGTTCAAACCATTCTTCGTAGCTGCAGCAGCAGCCTTCGCTCTATCTGCCTGTGACGTCAGCTACCCGGTCGCGGTCGTCGGTCCGTCAAACACGATCTATCGTGGCCATGCGACAGCCGCCTTTTTGCAGGGCGGCTTCTTTCAGGCCTCAAACGGAAACAACTTTTGCCAAGGCCGCTACTCCCCACAATCCACCGGCGAAACGTCGACCTTTCCGGTGACCTGCTCAAACGGGCTAAGCGGAATTGGCACGGCGACATTCGAAGACGGCACGTCTGGCGGCGGGATCATCACGATGGAGGATGGAAGCCGCTGGCAGTTCATTTTCGGGCGCGGCGCATTGCGGCTTTAACATTTTGGCCACGGGCACGAAAAACCCCCACCGATTTCTCGGCGGGGGTTCTTTTTCTTGACCGGGCGCGTTCTCATCGTTTCTGCAAAACGTTAGCCCCGCGCGCGGCGGCTTTTCCCGCGGCAAAGATCGCCGGGGTTACCAGTCTTCGCGGACCACGGTGCGGGTCTTGAGAGGAAGCTTCATCGCAGCAAGGCGCAGGGCCTCACGGGCGATGTCTTCGTTCACGCCGTCGATCTCAAACATGATACGGCCAGGTTTGACCTTACATGCCCAACGATCAACGGAACCCTTACCTTTACCCATACGAACTTCGATGGGCTTGGCAGTGATCGGGGTGTCCGGGAAGATGCGGATCCAGACCCGACCTTGACGTTTCATATGACGCGTCATGGCACGACGGGCAGCTTCGATCTGGCGTGCTGTCACACGCTCAGGCTGGGTCGCCTTGAGGCCGTAAGTGCCGAAGTTCAGATCGGAGCCACCTTTGGCTTCGCCCTTGATCCGGCCTTTGTGCATCTTGCGGAATTTAGTGCGCTTTGGCTGAAGCATTGTTCAAACCTCCTAGCGGTCACGGCCCGGACGAGCGCCGCGCGGTGCGGGGCCATCCTGAAGCTCTTGTTGACGGCGGTCACGTGCAGCTGGATCGTGTTCCATGATCTCACCTTTGAAGATCCATGTCTTGATCCCGATGATGCCATAAGGCGTCATCGCTTCCACGTGGGCGTAGTCGATGTCGGCACGCAGGGTGTGCAAAGGCACGCGGCCTTCACGGTACCATTCGGTCCGCGCAATCTCGGCGCCGCCAAGACGACCGGCGAGGTTCACACGAATGCCCAAGGCACCCATACGCATGGCGTTCTGAACCGCACGCTTCATGGCGCGACGGAAAGACACACGACGTTCCAACTGCTGCGCGATGGATTCACCAACCAATGCGGCGTCCAGCTCTGGCTTGCGGACTTCAACGATGTTGAGGTGCAGTTCAGAGTCTGTCATCGCGGCCAGTTTTTTGCGGAGCGTTTCGATGTCCGCGCCTTTCTTGCCGATGATGACGCCCGGACGGGCGGTGTGGATCGTCACGCGGCACTTTTTGTGCGGACGTTCGATGATGACACGGCTGACGCCGGCTTGCTTACACTCTTTCTTGATGAAGTCCTTGATCTTGAGGTCTTCGAGAAGGAGATCACCGTAGTCTTTGGTGTCGGCGTACCAACGGCTGTCCCAGGTGCGGTTCACCTGAAGACGCATGCCGATCGGGTTTACTTTGTTACCCATTATGCTTGCTCCTCAACTTGGCGCACTTTGATGGTCAGCTCTGCGAACGGCTTGATGATTTTGCCGAAACGGCCACGGGCGCGAGGGCGACCGCGTTTCATCGTCAAGTTTTTGCCCACATAGGCCTCAGCGACGACGAGTTCGTCAACGTCGAGGTTGTGGTTGTTCTCAGCGTTCGCGATGGCGGACTGAAGGCATTTCTTCACGTCCTGCGCGATCCGCTTTTTGGAGAACGTCAGGTCCGTCAGGGCCTTGTCCACGGATTTGCCGCGGATCATCTGGGCGACGAGGTTCAGTTTCTGCGGGGACGTACGCAACATGCGGGTTTTCGCCATTGCTTCATTGTCAGCCACGCGGCGGGGATTTTTATCCTTGCTCATGACTTATTTCCGCTTCGCTTTTTTATCAGCCGCGTGACCGTAATAGGTACGAGTTGGCGAATATTCGCCAAACTTCTGACCGATCATGTCTTCGGTGATAGAGACTGGGATGTGCTTCCGGCCGTTGTAGACGCCAAACGTCAGACCAACGAACTGGGGCAGGATTGTAGAACGGCGGGACCAGATTTTGATCACGTCGTTGCGGCCTGACTCCTTGGCAGCTTCGGCTTTCTTGAGCACGTAGCTGTCCACGAAGGGACCTTTCCATACGGAACGAGCCATGCTTAACGACCCTTCTTCTTGGCGTGCCGGGACCGGACGATAAGCCGGCTGGACGCTTTGTTCTTGTTACGTGTCTTGGCGCCCTTCGTGGGCTTACCCCAAGGTGTCACTGGGTGACGACCACCAGATGTCCGGCCTTCACCACCACCGTGCGGGTGGTCGATCGGGTTCATGACGACACCACGGACCGACGGGCGGATGCCCTTGTGGCGCATGCGGCCGGCTTTACCGTAGTTCTGGTTGGAGTTGTCTGGGTTGGACACGGCACCGACGGTGGCCATGCATTCCTGACGCACAAGACGCAGTTCGCCAGAGCTGAGGCGGATCTGGGCGTAGCCCCCGTCCCGGCCCACGAACTGGGCATATGTGCCAGCCGCACGGGCGATTTGGCCGCCTTTGCCTGGCTTCATCTCGATGTTGTGGATGATGGTACCGATGGGCATGCCCTGGAACGGCATTGCGTTGCCCGGCTTGATGTCTGCTTTCTCGGACGCGATCACCTTGTCACCGACGCCAAGGCGCTGGGGGGCAAGGATATAGGCCTGTTCGCCATCCGTGTATTGAACGAGCGCGATGAACGCGGTGCGGTTCGGGTCATATTCAATCCGCACGACGGTCGCTTCGACGTCCATCTTGTTGCGTTTGAAATCTACGATCCGGTAGAGACGCTTTGCGCCCCCGCCACGACGACGTGATGTGATACGTCCGGTGTTGTTCCGTCCGCCCGATTTGGTCAGACCCTCTGTGAGGGCCTTGACGGGGCGTCCTTTCCAAAGCTCCGAACGGTCGATCAGCACCAGCCCACGCTGGCCCGGCGTCGTCGGTTTATACGACTTGAGTGCCATGTTAGCTTCTTCCGTTTGCTTGGCGGGCCGTTTGCCGAGGCGCAGGCCCTATATGGTTGAGGCCCCCGTAGGTGCCCGGTTTAGCAAGTGGGTTGCCCCACAAACGCACAGCCCCGGACGAATCCGAGGCTGGTCGATGGACGGTGTTTAAGGGGATGGGGGGCGGGGGTCAATCGCGATTTAAATTTTTCTATCCATTTAAAATTTTCTATATGTTTAGCACGCACTAATATAACACTGAGCCAATAGAAGGGAATTGTTAACATGAAGCTCGAAAAAGGTTACGCCAACCAACTCGATCAGTACGTCGACCAGATCTTCAATACCGGAATGACAACCATACCAATTTGGTGGCTGTACGCTGCTTTTGATGCAGAGCGGCTCTCAAAATCTGTCTGGAAGGCGATAGCGGAACACTGTGCGGATCGCTTCGACGAGTCAGAAGAGAATATCCTAAAGCACTTGAAGGTCATTCGCCCCCGCATGTCCGACTCGGCGCTCTTCATCTACGCAGATGATCACTGCCCCATTGAACCAATTGGTTCCTTGAGTGGAAAGGCATGAGATGGATCAGACAGGACGACTTAAATTTCAATGCATGATGAGCCAATCAAGCTCAGACTGGCCGTATCTGAAGTTAGAGTTCGACGCACTTGGAACGCACGGGCTGACATACTTCCTACCGACCTCAACGGGCTACTTTTTCCACCGCCGCACAAAGGCGGAGAGCGCAGAAGTCTTTCCGTTCCTGCTTGAGGCAAAGGATCTAAAGAGCGCGGAGATCCGCTTCGGCAAACCTCTGGCTGATGACACAAAGCTTCCAAAAGCGATCTCATTCGACGGAGTTCCAGAACTTGGATCATATGTATTCATCGACTTCGCAGGTTTTGGCTCGGAATTGTACATCATCCACAAAATTGAACGGTTGAACTAAATGCTCACACTGATACGCGCCAAACTCGAAGACACCGCAAAAAATGAGCACGATATTTATCTCGACATATGGGTTAACGAGAACCAGATTGCCGTCGCCAGAATGCCCACATATGGATTTCGTGGCGATGGCTACGATGATGAAGGTGTACCCCGCCCCACAGTATCGCCATTCATTCTTCAGAGAGATGGCACGATGGACTTCGGTGATTTAGAGGACGACCCTTACGAACACGAAGATGATCGAGTCTCTTGGTGTAATGTCTTTGACGGGCAGCACAAGATCGCTCGCGGAGAGTATGTCAGTGTCTCCGAAGAAGGTGAAGACGCGACTTATCGTTTTGTCTCATGCGTGGAGATAGCGATCTCTAGGTAGATCGTGGTTCGTCTGTGATATCCGATCATTATGATTAAACGAAAAGGCCCCCGCATCGCTGCGAGGGCCTCTCAATTTTCAGCGGTAGCACTCAGCCCCTAAAGCCCAGTGCTCACGTCGATCGTGTTGCCTTCTTCCAGCGTCACGTAGGCTTTCTTCACGTCCTTGCGCGTGCCCAGCTGACCGCGGAAGCGCTTCTGCTTGCCTTTGGTGATCGTGGTGTTCACGGCCTTCACCTTCACGCCAAACAGGGCTTCAACAGCCTCTTTGATCATGGGCTTGTTGCTGTCGATGGCGACCTCAAACACGACCGCGTTCGCCTCGGAGGCCATGGTGGCCTTCTCGGTGATCACGGGCTTGCGGATCACGTCGTAGTGTTCTGCCTTGGCGTTCATGACAAACGAGCCTCCAGTGCTTCGACGCCTGCTTTCGTCAACACGAGTGTATCGGACTTCAGGATGTCGTAGACGTTGGCACCCATGGAGGGCAGCACGTCAATGGTTGCGATGTTGCGGGCTGCAACGGCGAAGTTTTCGTCTACGACAGAGTCGATGACCAAGGTGCGCTTCCATCCGTGTGCATTGACCTGTTTGGCCAGTGCGGATGTTTTCGCGTCCTTCATCTCAACGCTGTCAACGATGACCAGTTCACCAGCCGCTGCTTTGGCGCTGAGCGCGTGGCGCAGGCCGAGTTTGCGGAACTTTTTGGTCAGCTCGTGGCCGTGGCTGCGTGGGGTTGGACCCTTGTAGATACCACCACCGCGGAAGATCGGGGCAGAACGTGCGCCGTGGCGTGCGCCGCCGGTGCCTTTCTGGCGATAGATCTTCTTGGTGGAGTATTTGACTTCGGACCGTGTCTTCACCTTGTGGGTGCCAGCCTGCGCGTTGTTGCGCTGCCAACGGACCACACGGTGGAGGATGTCCACGCGGGGCTCAAGACCGAAGATTTCGTCGTTCAGATCGACGGAACCAGCGGCTTTGCCGTCCAGTTTGATTGCATCAGCTTTCATCGGATGCGTCTCCTTCAGCTGCGCCACCCTCTTCGGCCTTATCGGCGTCGATGGAGGCTTCGGCTTCTTTCAGCGCGGCTTCTTCAGCGGCAGCTTGTTCCTCAGCGAGGGCCTTTGCTGCGGCTTCTTCTTCGGCAGCAGCCTGGGCTGCGGCTTCGTCAGCCAGACGCTGTGCTTCACGGGCGGCAGAGGCCAGTGCGGCAGGGTAGATCACGTTTTCAGGGATCGGCTTTTTCACCGCGTCCTTGATTGTGACCCAGCCACCTTTGGAACCAGGCACGGCGCCTTTGACCATGATGAGGCCGCGGTCCGTGTCGGTCTTAACAACCTGCAGGTTCTGCGTCGTCACCTTGGCGGCACCCATGTGACCGGCCATTTTCTTGCCTTTGAACACCTTACCGGGATCCTGACACTGACCGGTGGAGCCGTGCGAACGGTGGGAGATAGACACACCGTGCGTCGCGCGCAGACCACCGAAGTTCCAGCGTTTCATCGCACCGGCAAAACCTTTACCGATGGATGTGCCGGACACGTCAACGAATTGACCTTCGAAGTAATGCGAAGCAATGATCTCTTCCCCGACGGGGATGAGGTTTTCTTCCGCGACACGGAATTCTGCAACCTTGCGCTTGGGTTCCACTTTCGCCTTGGCGAAGTGACCACGCATGGGGGCAGATGTCCGCTTGGCTTTGGCTGTCCCGGCACCGAGCTGAACAGCAGTGTAGCCGTCCGTGTCAGTTGTCCGCTGGGCCACAACCTGCAGATTGTCGAGTTGAAGAACGGTCACAGGGATCTGCTTGCCGTCTTCTTGGAAAAGCCGGGTCATGCCGACTTTTTTAGCGATTACACCGGAGCGCAACATATGGAGCCCTCCTTAAACGCTGATCTGGACGTCAACACCAGCGGCCAGGTCGAGCTTCATCAGCGCGTCCACGGTCTGGGGTGTTGGGTCAACGATGTCGAGAAGACGCTTGTGCGTACGGATCTCAAACTGATCGCGGGATTTCTTGTCGATGTGCGGTCCACGCAGAACGGTGAACTTTTCGATTTTGTTGGGGAGCGGGATCGGCCCCCGAACGGATGCACCGGTGCGCTTGGCTGTGTTGACGATTTCCTGAGTGCTGGCGTCCAGCACGCGGTAGTCAAACGCCTTTAGGCGGATGCGGATGTTTTGGCTCGCTGCCATGTCATCACCCTTTACCTTAGGGTCTTAACGGAGAGGAAGATGGCGGCTCATCCGGCACCCTCATCGCGTCTTATAGTCCAACAAAATGGGGGCACGCATTCGGCGCACCCCGTTGGATGTGCGGCGTATAGGCGGAGTCGCTGGATGTGGCAAGAGGTTTGTCAGTTTTAAGACTTCGTTCACGGTTGATCCCTACCTTAAGGGTCAGGGGCGTCGACAAAAGGATGAATTGGGTGAAAATCCAAACACTGATTGCTGATAAGCCACCGGGGGCAGTTTTGGGTGTCGGGCCGGACACGCCCCTATCGCAAACCGCGCAGACGCTTCTGGATCATAAGGTGGGCGCCCTTGTGGTGACGGATAACGAAAGCCGGTTGTGCGGCATCGTCTCCGAACGGGATCTTGTTCATGTGGTCGCTCAATTTGACCCCAAGATGGTCGGTCGTCCTGTGCGCGATATTATGACGCAAAGGGTGATCACCTGCTCTCCGGAGGATGAGATCGGGTATGTGCTGCGGCTGATGAACACACATGCAATTCGTCACATTCCGATCCTCGAAGACGGCCATTTGGTTCATATGATCAGCATTCGGGAACTGACACGCGCCTATGAGATGCTCCAGATCGAGGCGAACCTCGATCCGCTGACAGAATTGTCGAACAGACGTCCGTTTTTACGCACCATGAAGAACGAATTCGAACAGGCGAAACGATTTGGGCATCCGTTGAGCGTGGCAATGATCGACCTTGATCATTTCAAGAAGGTGAATGACACCTATGGGCACGATGCGGGCGATGCGGTGTTGCGCAAGGTTTCCGATCAACTGATCCTCGAATTCAGGTCTATTGATCTGATTGGTCGTTTGGGTGGCGAAGAATTCGCGGTAATGTTCCCCAAGACAGCAATCGACGGGGCCTATATCGCCTGTGACCGCTTTCGCAGTGTCGTTGAGAGGACCCCGATTTCAGTCGGTGATCACACAATCAATATCACGGCAAGCATCGGACTCGCATCCTTCGATACCGGTATCGAGGATGAAGCGGTCATTCTGAAAGCAGCAGATCAGCTTTTGTATGGCGCGAAAGCAGCCGGCCGGAATTGTGTTATGGTCCAACCTATGTAGCCACCAGACGTCAGCGGGTGTTGGAGATCAAGGAGTTTGCCCCCCAAACGCAACAGGCCCCCGCAAGTACTGCGGGGGCCTGAGCTGTCTTGTGCTATCGCTTAGGCGAAATCACTCGTTGATTTTGGACACCACGCCGGCGCCGACGGTGCGGCCGCCTTCGCGGATGGCGAAGCGGAGGCCTTGTTCCATCGCGATCGGTGCGATCAGTTCAACGTTGAACTTCAGGTTGTCGCC
>NZ_CBFHNH010000020.1:0-54177 GCF_965657175.1 Pseudooctadecabacter sp.
GATGCCTGCGATGTTCTGGCTGCGTCAACGGAGGCCAAGGCTGCAATGTCGACAAGCCTGACTATGCCGCCCCGCCCGCCATTCGCAAGTAGATTCTGCAAATAGAGGGCAATTTATGCAGTTTGTTGCGGGTTTTGGCCGATAACCACGCGATCCCGCCCATCAAGGTCCGTGCGAATCTGAACGTCTGTCAAACCGGCGGCGTCAAACAACTGCGACACGGCCGCCCCCTGGGTCGGTCCGATCTCAACCATCAGCCAGCCGCCCTGCACCAGATGCGCGCGCGCACCGGCGGTGATGATGCGGTAACACGATCGTCCGTCGGCTTCGTCCGTGAGGGCCATGCGCGGCTCATGAAAGAGCTCAGCCGTGAGGCCGGGCATCTCATCGGCGGCGATATAAGGCGGATTGGACACGATCAGATCATAGGTGCCCTCGACGCCTGCGTACCAATCACTGACCTCCAACGCGCAGCGGTCCGCGACGCCCAATTCAGCCGCATTCTGTTCGGCGATGTGCAATGCAGCCGGAGAGGCATCAGCGCCAATTCCAGTGGCCCCGCCCCGTTCGGCCAGAAGCGTCAGCAGGATGCAGCCCGATCCGGTGCCCAGATCAAGGACGCTGTCGAAGGGCTGCGCCAAAGCGGCCTCAATCAAGGTTTCCGTTTCCGGGCGCGGGTCCAACACATCAGGCGTGACCTTGAACCGGTAGGACCAGAAGTCGCGGTAGCCCAGCAGGTGTGACATGGGCTGCCCGCCTGCCCTGCGTTGGACATCGGCCATAAACACCGCCTCAGCGGCGGCGTCCATGTTGTCTTGGACGTGCAAGGTCAGTCGCCCCGCATCGACGCCTAGGCAGGCCGCCATCAACAGCCGCGCATCGCGGGCAGGATCCGGAATATCCGCTTGTTTGAGGATCGCTGTTCCTGCCGCAAGGGCCTGTTGCACGGTCATTGGGTTTGGATCGACCTTAACGGGACGCACGATTGAGATGATCCAACGCCATAAACGGATCACTCCCCCATCTCGGCCAAAGCCGCCGCCTGCGCGTCTTGGATCAGGGCATCCATGACCTCATCCAGATCGCCCTGCATGATCTGATCCAATTTGTATAAGGTCAGGTTGATGCGGTGGTCCGTCATGCGGCCTTGGGGGAAATTATAGGTGCGGATGCGTTCGGACCGGTCGCCGGACCCGACCTGCGACGCGCGGTCCGCCGACCGTTCATCATGCAGTTTTTGACGCTCCGCATCATAGAGCCGCGTCTTGAGGACCTGCATCGCGATCTCACGGTTGCGGTGTTGGGATTTCTCGGAACTGGTGACCACGATCCCTGACGGAATGTGGGTGATCCGCACCGCAGAATCGGTGGTGTTCACGTGCTGCCCGCCGGAGCCTGACGCGCGCATCGTATCGATGCGGATGTCGCCCGGGTTGATCTGGATATCCACGTCCTCTGCCTCTGGCAACACAGCCACAGTTGCCGCGGAGGTGTGGATGCGCCCGCCGCTTTCGGTCTCAGGCACGCGCTGCACGCGGTGCACGCCGCTTTCATATTTCATCCGCGCAAAGACGTTTTCGCCGGACACCCGAGCCGTCACTTCTTTGATCCCGCCCAACTCACTTTCGCTTTGCTCAAGGATTTCGAACTTCCAGCCACGCGCTTCGGCGTAGCGGGTGTACATGCGCAGCAGGTCACCGGCGAACAACGCCGCCTCATCCCCGCCGGTGCCGGGGCGAATTTCCACCAGCGCGGGTTTGCCATCGGCGGCATCGCGCGGAATCAGGGCCAGTTTCACGGCCTGTTCGGCCTCAGGCAGACGGGCGCGCAGATCGGGCAGCTCCATCTCAGCGAGTTCTTTCATCTCGGGGTCGGACAGCATCGCCTCCGCCCCGTCGATCTCCTCCACCAGATCGCGGTAGCCGCGCACGACCTCAACCACGGGGCGCAATTCGGCGTATTCGCGGCTGACGGCGACGAAGTCTTCACCGCTCAGCCCCTCGCCCATCCGGGCTTCCAGGAACTCAAAGCGTTCCGTGATCTGCTGCATTCTGTCGGTGGGTATCATGGGGTACGGTCTACCCGCTTAGCGGCCCGCGTCAAGCGCGGCCAGCCACCCCAAAATCCGCGCTCGGTTCACACCCAGATCGGCCTTGCCGAACCGCAGCCGCCCGTAGACCTGTAGGGTCGACGCGGTGCCATCAGGCGACTGCATCAAGGTGACGGTCGTATAATCGGGAAAACCCATCACGCGAGAGCGCGTTACATAGGTGATCTTGCCGGTCTCGACCGATCCGGCGACCCTTTGGGTGCGCGGCGTTTCGCGAATGATCGCATCCAGACGGGCCAGCACATCGCCGCCGCCGCCATCCAGCCTGCGTTGTTCGATGAAACTGCCCTCGGCGGGGTATTGTCCGGGTTCCATCATCGGCAGACCCGTGTCGTGCCAGACAGCAGCATTGACGGGGGCCAGACGGACGTAGGCCATCAGGGCCAGAGCCGCGGCCAACAGGCCGACTAGGATGTATCCAATATATGTCACGAATGGTGTTCCTTTATTGCCTTCGACATGAAGACTTAGCGGTATTTCACGCCGGGCAAGATGCTCAGCATTTCAAACATGATATTCGCCCCCACCAGCGCGGTGTTGCCGCTGGGATCATAAGGCGGAGAGACTTCGACGAGATCACAACCCACCACATTCAGCCCCCGCAGATTGCGGATCAATTGCATGGCCTGCGGCGTGGTCAGCCCGCCGATTTCAGGCGTGCCAGTGCCCGGCGCGAAACTGGGGTCAAGGCTGTCGATGTCGTAGGTGATATAGCAAGGCTGATCCCCGATGCTCTCTACAATCTCTTTTCCCAGCGTATCCAAAGGCTTGTGCCACAGACTTGATGCAAGTCTTTGGTTGAACCCCCAGCCCGCAGCCTCGGTGAAATCTTCGGCGGTGTAGCCGGTGCCACGAAGCCCAATTTGCCAGACTTTTGAGGGGGTTATGATCCCTTCTTCATAGGCTCGTCGGAAAACGGTGCCGTGGGTTTCACGCTCCCCGAACATTTCATCGTTGACGTCTGCATGGGCGTCCACATGCACCAGCGCCAGAGGCCCGTGTGTCTTCGCCATGGCCCGCAGGATTGGCAAGGTCATAGAATGATCTCCGCCCAGCCCCATGGGGATGACAGGATGCTTTAGGATGTCCTCGTAAGTCTTTTGAATAATTGATAAACTATCCGCCAGCGAAAACGTATTTACCGCCACATCCCCCAGATCAGCACATTGCAGGCTGTCAAATGGTGCCGCACCGGTCTGGATATTGTAGGGCCGGATCATCGCGCTTTCCTGGCGCAATTGTTTGGGGCCAAAGCGCGTGCCGGACCGCCATGAGGTGCCGATGTCCATGGGGATGCCGATGAACCCCACATCCAAACCTTCGGCGCTGGCTGCATCTGGCAGGCGCATAAAGGTCTGAAGCCCTGCGAAACGGGGCAGATCATTGCCGGATACGGGCTGATTGTAATCCATGTTTTACCTCTTGTTCCAAAGGTTTAGACAGCACAGTTCAAACGCCACATGCGCCCCCGCGATGGCCGTGGCCCCGGTGGTGTCATAGGGGGGTGAAACCTCAACCACATCGCCGCCCACCATGTTAATCCCCGCCAGATCGCGCAGCATGGCTGCGGCCTGCCAACTGGCCAGCCCGCCCCAAACGGGCGTGCCCGTGCCCGGCGCGAACGCTGGGTCCAACGCATCAATATCGAAGGTCACATAGGTCGCGCCGTCGCCCACGATCTCTTTGGTGCGGGCCACAACCCAATCGCTGCCCTTCTCGTGGCAAGTGCGCGCATCAAGGTATTCGATCCCCAGATAATCATCACATTCCGTCCGAATGCCGATCTGAACCGACCGCGCGGGGTCCACCAGACCCAGTTTGACGGCCTTATACATAAACGTCCCGTGGTCCACGCGGTCCATGTCGTCGTCGGCCCACAGGTCCGAATGGGCATCGAACTGGATAATCCCGAGGGGGCCGTATTTCGCCGCATAGGCCTTGAGGATTGGAAGCGTGATAAAGTGATCCCCGCCCAGCGTCACCGTCCCCGGCCCTTGTGCGAGGATGCCCGCGATATGCGCCTCAATCGCCGCCGGCGTGGCCGCGACATTGGCATAGTCAAAGGCCAGATCGCCGTAGTCCGCGATGGCGAAATCCTCAAGCGGGTCAAAGCCCCAGCCGTAGGGCGGATCGTAGGGTTGCAGGCTGCTGGCCTCACGGATGGCACGTGGACCAAATCGAGTACCAGGCCGGTTAGTGACCGCCTGATCGAAGGGCACGCCGGTCACAACCAGATCTACGCCCTTCAAATCCTTGGTGTATTTGCGCCGCAAAAACGACGTGGCCCCGCCGAAGGTGTTTTCAAAGGCCGCCCCCTTCAGGTCATCGCGGGTGAAGGCCAGATCGATCTGTCCGCGTGCATCTTCCAAAGCCATCAGCTGTCCCCCAAAGGTAGGGCGCGCTCTGCGATGCGCGCAAAGAACGACGCGCCATAGGGCGACGTCGCATCATCAAAATCGTAGTTGGGCTGGTGCAAACCCGCTGTGTCGCCATTGCCCACAAACAGATAACAGCCCGGACGGTGTTCTAGGAAATAGGCGAAATCCTCTGCGCCCATTTCGGGATGCGCGTCATCGCGCACACTGCCTTCGGCCGCGACCTCACGGGCCACATCTGCTGCGAAAACGGTCTCATCGGGGGTGTTGATCGTGGGCGGGAAACCCTCTTCGTAGCGCAGCGTCGCTTCGACGTTAAACGCTGCGGCATGGCCTGCCACGATCTCCTCCATCCGGCGTTTGACCAAGGCTTTGACCTCCCGGTCGAAGGTCCGCACGGTGCCGCCCAGATAGGCATCCTCTGAGATCACGTTGTCCGCCGTGCCCGCATGGATCATCGTCACCGACACCACCAGTTCATCCAGCGCAAAGTGGTTGCGGCTGACGATGGTGCCCATGGCCTGTGCGATGGCCAGCGCAGGCGGGATCGGGTCGCGGGTCTCATGGGGATAGGCGCCGTGGCCGCCTTCGCCTTTGATGTCCACGTGGAAGGTATCGACGGCGGCCATGATCGGCCCCGGTGTGGTGTAGAACTGCCCCACAGGGGTGCCAGGTGCGTTGTGCAACGCATAGACGTCACGGATGTCGAAACGGTCAAGCACGCCTTCTTCGACCATCAGTTCCGCCCCGCCGCCGGTTTCCTCAGCCGGTTGAAAAATCAGAACCACACGGCCAGCAAAGTTACGGGTTTCCGCTAGATATTTCGCGGCCCCCAGCAACATCGTCGTGTGTCCGTCATGGCCGCAAGCATGCATCTTTCCAGGTCGGGTTGAGGCCCAATCGGCCCCCGTCGTCTCGGCTATGGGGAGCGCGTCCATATCGGCGCGCAGGCCGATGGTGGGCCCCTCGCCCTGCCCATCGATCACGGCGATGACGCCGGAAATGGCCATACCTTCGTGAATTTCGTCAATCCCAAACTCCCGCAGTCGTTCAACCACATAGGCAGCCGTTTCATGGCACTGCTGGCCCAATTCAGGGTGCTGATGCAGGTGCCTGCGCCAGGCCGTCATCTCGTCGGCATAGCTTGCAATTCGGTTAATCACGGGCATCGGCTGGACCTCTGTGGCGGGGGTGGATAGCGTCACTGTGACACCAACGGGGATGCGCCACAATATGTCCGATGACTTGATCCACGCCACGCAAGACGACCAGCAAATGGACCGCCTTTTGGCGATCATGGCGGCCCTACGCGACCCCGACACCGGCTGCCCGTGGGATGTGGAACAGACCTTTGTGACCATCGCCCCCTACACGATTGAAGAGGCCTACGAGGTCGCAGATGCCATCGACCGCGGCGATATGGATGATCTGAAGGGTGAATTGGGAGACCTGCTGTTTCAATCCGTGTTCCACGCGCAAATGGCCAAGGACGCGGGGCATTTCACTTTTGCGGACGTGGCGCGCACCATGTCGGACAAGATGGTCGCCCGTCACCCCCATGTGTTTGGGGACGAAAGCAATGCCAAAACCCCCGATCAGCAATCCGCTGATTGGGAAAAAATCAAAGCCGCCGAACGCGCCCAGCGCGCCGAAACCCGCACGCTTGATGGTGTGGCCGTGGGCCTGCCTGCGCTGTTGCGCGCGCTGAAATTGCAAAAACGGGCGGCCCGTGTGGGGTTTGACTGGCCGGACGTGGGCCACGTGATCGACAAAATCGCCGAAGAAGCCGCCGAGGTGGTCGAGGCCCGCGATACCCTGACGCAAGAGGCGCTGACCGAAGAGGTGGGCGATCTGCTGTTCGTCATGGCCAATCTGGCACGGCACCTGAACATCGACCCCGAAGACGCCCTGCGTCGCGCCAACGCCAAATTTCAACGTCGGTTCGAAGGCGTCGAAGACGCATTGGCCGCCCGTGGCAAAACCCCTGCGGACAGTGACTTGGTTGAGATGGACGCCCTATGGGACGAAGTGAAGGCGGCAGAGCGACGTAGCTAGACCGCCTTTTCTTCCAACATCAGCCATTCTTCCTCAGCCTCTGCCAGCTTGTTCTGCCGTTCGACCAGCGCGTCCGTCGCTTTCTGGAATTTCACCGGCTCCCGCGTGAACAAGTCGGGATCGGCCATCAGCCCTTCCAGCTTGGCAATCTCCGCCTCCAGCCGTTCAATGACGGCGGGCAGTTCGGCCAACCGGTGCTTTTCGGTAAAGCTGAGGCCTTCGGATTTCGGCGCGGGGGCGGCCTTTTCCGCCTTGGGCTTAGGCGCATCGGCCTTGACGGGCGCTGGCATGTCCTCGGCCCGTTGGGCCTGATAATCAGACCAGCCGCCCGCGTAGGTCACGGCCTTGCCGCCGCCTTCCATGGCGATGGTTGTTGTCGCCACACGGTCGATGAAATCGCGGTCGTGACTGACCAGCATTACCGTGCCGGGGTAGTCGCCCAACAGGTCCTGCAACAGATCAAGCGTTTCGATATCCAGATCGTTTGTCGGTTCGTCCAAGATCAGGACATTGGATTCCCGCGCCATCAGCCGCGCCAACAGCAGCCGCGCCTTTTCGCCGCCAGACAGGGACCGGACCGGGGCGCGGACCTGACGTTCGTCGAACAAGAATTCCTTAAGGTAGCCCACCACATGTTTGGGCTGGCCGCGCACCATGATCTGGTCGGCCTTGCCGCTGACCGCCATGCTGGGGTCTGTCGTCAGATTGTCCCATAACGTGGTTTCAGGGTTCAGCTGCGCGCGCGCCTGATCGAAGACGGCAATGTCCAGATTGGTGCCGTGTTTGACCGATCCGGTGTCGGGCGCCACCTCCCCCAGCAGCATCTTGATCAGAGTCGTTTTGCCCACGCCATTGGGGCCGACAAAGGCCACACGGTCGCCGCGCTGCACGGTCAGATCAAACCCGCGCACGATGGTCTTGTCGTCGAATGCTTTGGTCAGGCCAAACGCCTCAATCACCTTTTTGCCGGAACTTTGCCCCGCCTCAAACGCCATGGCCGCTGTGCCCTGCCGTTTGATCTGTCCTGCCCTTTCGGCGCGCAAATCCTGTAGCGCGCGGACGCGGCCTTGGTTGCGTTTGCGGCGCGCGGAAATCCCTTCGACGGCCCAGCGCGCCTCCGCCTTAATCTTACGGTTCAGCTTGTGGCGCTGCATGTCTTCGTCGTCCCACGTCTTGTCGCGCCACGCCTCGAAGTGTTCAAACCCCTTTTCCTGCCGCCGCACCGCACCACGATCGATCCACAGCGTTGCACGGGTCAGCGCGTTCAAAAATGCCCTGTCGTGTGAGATCAAAACAAAGCCCGCTTTGGTCTGGCCGAGTTCACGTTCCAGCCAGCGGATCGCCTCGATATCGAGGTGGTTCGTCGGCTCATCCAGCAGCATCAATCCTGGCGCTTCGGCCATGAGTTTCGCCAGCGCAGCACGCCGCCGTTCCCCGCCCGAGGCCACGGACACGTCGCGCGCGGGATCGAATTTCAGCCCCTCGGCCACAGCATCCACGCGCCACGCCTCGCTGATGTCCAACCCAGAGGCTGCGTAATCGCCCAAGGTCGCGCAGCCTTCCATCGTGGGGTCTTGCTCCATATACCCGACGCTCAGGCCCGGTGCGGCCACGACGCTGCCTTTGTCCGGTTCAACCAAGCCTGCCATGACCTTCAACAAGGTCGATTTGCCCGACCCGTTGCGCCCCACCAGCGCCACCCGGTCACCCGGTTGAACCACAAGTGACAGGTCGTCGAAAACGGGTTCCCCCCCGAAGGTCAGGGAAATGTCGGATGCTTGTAATAAAGGTGCGCGTGCCATGGGTGTCAGCTAGCCCCGCCCCTGCCCGTGATCAACCGCAAAAACCGCGCAAAGGGATCCCTTGTTCATCTGGCCAGAAAAACTCCCGCCGGAGGCCCAAATCTTTCTATGGCGCCGCGACGGCGCGCAAAGCGGCGGCGCGCGCAGGCGGCACGCGGTCAATCTCAACCCCTGTGAAGACATGCAGGGTGTTCATATCGCGGTCGATCACGGCATGGTCGCTGACCCAGCCGCCCATGGACAGATAGGTCCGCAACAACGGCGGCACCTTGGCCAGTGCTGCGCGCCGGTCCTTCAGCGGCCCCGCATTGGCGGCGAATTCCAACACCTCGGCGGCTTTAACGCCCACCGTGCCCGACACATGACGCGCGGCCAGCAGATCAAAACAGTCGGCGTAGGCCTGCGCATCAACACCGGAAAAAGACGAACAGCCAAAGAGCAGCTTGCCACCGCGCGCATCCACAATCCGCGCCAGCATCCCCCACGCCAGCCGCACCACATCCGCGTCAATCACATTGGGGGCCACACAAAAGCGGCCCAGTTCGACGTATGGGCCGGGCACATCCAAATCGGACAGGTCATAAAACTGGCCGGTGTAGCCCTGCTGCATCGCCCCAAGCGAGCCAAACACCTGCATCCGGTAGCAACAGACCAATCGGCCCGTGGCGTCCTCAACCAACACATGGTCGCAGGCGGCGTCAAAGCCGTCCGCATCCAGCCCCCCTGCGCGGGTGGGCAGCTGTGCGGCCTCAACAAAACACAAATGGCGCAGCCGCTGACAGGCGGCAACATCGGCGTCCGACACAGCCAAACGCGCCACATAGCCGCCACGCGCCACGCTTTCTATCGTTAAAACAGGCTGATCCTTTGCCACATGCGGCCCCTTCAGATCAGACGCAGCACTTACCCGTCGCCCAGAAAATCGCCAGCGTTGAAGCGGCCGATGGACCCGAACAGCTGCCGCAGGAAGGTGGTGTCGCGCACGTTGTCTTGCGTCACACGGCGCGACAACGGCACGACATTGCCGTTCTCAAGCCCGAACCGTTCCACGTTGGATACGATGCCTTCGGCGTCAAAACGGATCGCCACGACCTCACGGTCAATCTCTTTGGGTTCAAGTGGGCCATAAAGACGGAACCGGCTTTGGACGTAGAAGAAATCCCCGCCATCGGTCACACCCGATGCTGTCGGGGGGCCGACCACATCGGCCACTGTGTCACGGGTGTCGATGCCCACCAGCACTTCGGCCAGTTGGTCATCTGTGGGGGCATAGCCGTGGTTGCGATACATCGTGGTGCAGCCCACCGCCATAAACAGCGCCGTGCCCACCAATGTGGCCCGGATCATGCGACCTGTTGGCGTCATGCTTACCCCTCCTGCGCGCGCCGATGCTTTTGCATTGGCTTTTCGCGGCGTTTGACGCATTTACAGCCAAGACACCGCCGTTTTCAAGGGTTGCCGCACATGTCCGATCGTCCCCGCCATATTGTCCGCCTGTCCGACCTGCCAAGCCGCAAGCGCACGCCTATCCAGATTGAACCGGATGCTGCGGGGCGCGCGGAATTGGCAGAGGCGTTGGATGTGCTGACAATCCGCAAGCTGCGCCTTGAGGGGGAGCTTATTCCTATGGGCAAAACCGACTGGCGGCTTGAGGCCACATTGGGTGCCACGGTCCAGCAGGCCTGCGTTGTCACGCTTGAACCCGTAACCACACGCATCGACGACGACGTGTTGCGCACCTATTCGGCCAATTTCGAGGACCCAGACGCGGCTGAGGTCGAAATGCCCGAGGACGACACCACCGAACCTTTGCCCGAAACCCTTGATCTGGTTGCCGTCATGGCAGAGGCGCTGGCGCTGTCCCTGCCGCCCTTCCCGCGCAAGAACGGGGCAGAGATCGGGTCCGTGCAATATACCGAACCCGGCAAAGCGGCCATGACGGACGAAGACGCACGCCCCTTTGCGGGGCTTGCCGCCCTGCGTGACAGCCTTGAAAACAAGGACGATGACGTTAGCTAAGGCGCATGGGTCGCGGGGCCCGAAAACCCCTTGCCAAATAAAGGAATCGCAGTATGTTCGCGCTTCCTTTCAGATCACGTCTCGACAGGCGGTGGGATTTATCCTAAAGCCGCCCGAACGACCGGCGAAACGCAGGTCTGAAAGCGAAATTCACACGGGCCACCCGATACAAATGGCCCCCTACCCGAGGTTGCGACATGGCTGTCCCACAGAATAAAATCTCCAAATCCCGTCGGAACAACCGTCGGTCCCACCACGCTCTGGACGGTGCAAACCCAAACGAATGCCCCTCCTGCGGTGAGTTGAAGCGCCCCCACCACATCTGCCCGTCCTGCGGGTCCTATGCAGATCGTGAAGTTGTGGCGCAGGCCGACGAAATCGATCTGGACGACGACGCAGCATAAGCCTTAGGGTCGGACCTCAAGGGGAATACCGATGAGCGCTGCTGACCCATCTGCTGACACACTTGTATTATCGGTCGACGCCATGGGCGGCGACCAAGGGCCCGCACCAGTGGTTGCGGGCCTTGCGCTGTTTTTGGCCCGCGACACGGACGCCCATATTCTGTTGCACGGGATCGAAGACCAAATCAGGCCCCTGCTGGACAAAAAGAGGATCACCGACCGCGTGACGGTCGTGCATGCCGACGATGTCGTGTCCATGACCGACAAGCCGTCCCATGTGATGCGCCACGGCAAAACCACATCCATGTGGTCCGCGGTTGAGGCCGTGCGCGCCAAAAAGGCCGCGGTCTGTGTGTCCTGCGGCAACACCGGTGCGCTGATGGCGGTGTCGATGATCCGCCTGCGCAAGGCCGAGGGCGTCAACCGCCCCGCCATCGCCTGCCTGTGGCCATCGCGCAATGGAACAGGGTTCAATGTGATGCTGGATGCCGGTGCGGACATTCGCGCCGATGAAGAGGATCTGTTGACCTACGCGCTCATGGGCGCGTCCTACGCGCGCAACGGTCTGGGCCTGACACGTCCCCGCGTGGGGCTGCTCAACGTTGGCACCGAAGAGCACAAAGGCCGGGCTGAGCTGAAAGTCGCCGGTGACATGATCGCCCGCACCGCCCCCAAGGGCGATTTCGACTATGTGGGATTCGTCGAAGGCGGCGACCTGCCCTCCGCCCGTGTGGATGTGGTTGTGACGGACGGGTTCACCGGTAATATCGCGCTGAAAACCGGCGAAGGCACAGCGAACTTTATCTCAGACAGTTTGCGCAGCGCCTTTAAGGCCACGCCCTTTAGCCGCATCGCCGCCCTTTTGGCCGCCACTTCGCTGCGCCGTCTGAAAAAGAAAATCGATCCCCGCCGCGTCAACGGCGGTGTGTTTCTTGGCCTCAACGGCACCGTGATCAAATCCCACGGGTCGGCTGACGCCACCGGCGTGAAAGCCGCCCTTGATCTGGCCGCACGGCTTGGCCGCTCGGGCTTTGCAGACAAGCTGGCCGCACGGGTTGCATCCGCCGCCGTCCATGCGCAAGATGACGCAACGGAAGACAAGCCGGACACCGGCGCGAGCAAGGACACCTAACACCAATGACCATTCGCGCCACTGTCACCGGCGTCGGCCACCACCTGCCCGAACGGGTGGTCCCCAATGCGGAATTCGAAGCCCTCGTCGACACCAGTGATGAATGGATCCGCACACGGTCCGGCATTGAACGCAGACATTTTGCGGGACCCGATGAATTCACCTCCGATCTGGGCACTAAGGCCGCGCAGAACGCGCTGACCATGGCAGGGCTCGCCCCCGACGACATCGACGCCATCATTGTGGCGACCTCCACCCCTGATCTGACGTTCCCGTCGGCGGCCACGATGATCCAGCAAAAACTGGGCATGACGCGCGGCTTTGCCTACGATGTGCAGGCGGTATGCGCGGGCTTTGTCTTTGCCTTGGGCAATGCGCAGGGCCTGATTCTGTCCGGTCAGGCGCGCCGTGTCCTTGTCATCGGCGCAGAGACGTTTTCACGCATCCTCGACATGACAGACCGCAGCACCTGCGTTTTGTTCGGGGACGGCGCGGGCGCGCTGGTGCTTGAGGCCACAGAAGGCACCGGCACCGCGCAAGACCGTGGTATTCTTGGCGTGGACCTCAATTCCGACGGGCGCCACCGCGACATGCTCTATGTGGATGGCGGCATGGTCAGCCAGCAGACCGGTTTTATCAAGATGCAGGGCAATGCGCTGTTCCGGCAAGCGGTCGAAAAGCTCGCCTCAACTGCGCAAACCGCGCTTGATAAGGCGGGCGTGCCCCATGACGACGTGGATTGGGTTGTCCCCCATCAGGCCAACATCCGCATCATTCAAGGGACCGCCAAGAAACTTGGCCTCAGCATGGATAAGGTCGTTGTGACCGTCCAAGACCACGGCAACACCTCCGCTGCGTCCATCCCATTGGCCCTGTCGGTGGGGGGCGAGCGCGGCCAGATCAAACCTGGCGATCTGCTGGTCACCGAGGCCATCGGCGGCGGTCTGGCGTGGGGCGCTGTCGTCATCCGCTGGTAGCTGTCAACTACGTCTGACAACCCGTTGTTATTGACTCTCTTTTTGCGGTCGGCCTAAAGTTGCAGGAATTCCAGAGGGGGACACAATGACCGACAAGACGTTGACGCGGATGGACCTGGCGGATGCCGTACATCAAGAAGTGGGCCTGTCCCGCAATGAAAGTGCCGATTTGGTGGAATCCGTGCTGACCCATATGTCCGATGCCCTGGCCAAAGGCGACAGCGTCAAAATCTCCTCCTTCGGTACGTTTTCGATCCGCGACAAGGCGGCCCGTGTGGGCCGCAACCCCAAGACCGGCGAAGAGGTGCCCATCACCCCGCGCCGTGTTCTCAGCTTTCGGCCCAGCCACCTGATGAAAGACCGCGTCGCAGCTGGCAACAAACGCTAACGACGCGAAAGGACGATCCCATGTCCAAGTCCCGCGATGCCTTTCGAACGATCTCAGAAGTGTCCGAGGCACTGGATGTGCCTGCCCATGTGCTGCGGTTTTGGGAAAGCAAATTCGCGCAAGTTAAGCCCGTGAAACGCGCCGGCGGTCGGCGCTATTACCGCCCTGCGGATGTTGATCTGTTGGCGGGCATCAAGAAATTGCTCCACGAAGACGGAATGACGATCAAAGGCGCGCAAAAACTGCTGCGCGAACAAGGCGTCAAATCCGTATCGGCCGTGGGTGCCGCCCTCCTGCCCGGCAATACGGTTGATGCGGCCCCTGAGCCCACGCCACCCGAAGCCACGGTGCCCGCAGATCCCGCGCCCACCGAACCTGAGGCAACGGTCGAAATCACCAATGTCGTCCCATTGCCCCCCAAAGCAGACGGCCCTGCCCTGACCTTGGACCTAAGCGCCAAAGACACATCAGCAGAAACACCTGCGGCTGCAGATGCGGCGCCGGTTGAAACCGTCGCAGCCGAGGCGCCGCCCGTTGACGCCACGCCCGTCGCAGATGCGGCCGCGACATCCGACGTGGCCCCGTCCGTGCCTGCCGATCCATCGGACAGCGACAGCAAAGCACCGGCGCGCCTGTTTCACCTGTTGCGCGATGCGCCCCATGACCGTATCGCGGCCAAGGCCCAGACCATCGCACCCTTGCTGGAACGGATGCGCGATCTGCGCGGCCGGATCGAAACCCGCTAGTCTGCGCAGAATCATGCGTTTTACGCCTTGCCCCAGCGGACATTTCCGGTATGAACGCGCTCAAGTCGGGCTATGGCGCAGCCTGGTAGCGCGTCCGTCTGGGGGACGGAAGGTCGCAGGTTCGAGTCCTGCTAGCCCGACCATTGAAAAACCGCCCGCCACGCTGATGCGTTGGCGGGCGATTTTGTGTCCGACAGCCAGTTGAAAGGCGATGATCCCATGAAAACAGGCGTTCTGTCTGACACCCAGATTTCACAACTGTTGGCTCAGGGCGGTATTTCGGCCAGTGCCCCGCTTGAAGAGGGCCAAGTCCAGCCTGCATCGCTGGATCTTCGGCTGGGTGCGAAAGCCTACCGGGTGCGGGCCTCGTTTTTGGCGGGCAAAGACCACACGGTCGCGGACCGGCTCGCGCAATTCACAATGCATGAGATTGACCTCACCGGTGGGGCGGTTCTTGAAAAAGGCTGCGTCTATGTGGTGCCCCTGATGGAGGCCCTCGCCCTACCCCAAGGGATGACAGCTGCGGCCAGCGCCAAGTCGTCCACCGGACGGCTTGATCTGCTGACGCGGATCATCACGGATCAAGGTGTGGAGTTTGACCGGGTGCCCGATGGCTACTCCGGCCCGCTTTTCGTTGAAATCTGCCCGCGGTCTTTTTCGGTTCTGGTTCGGCCGGGGCTGATGTTGAACCAGATCATCTTCCGTCAGGGCAAAACCTTGATGACCGACGCCGAACTTTTGGCCCTGCATCAATCGACCCCGATCGTGGATGGCGACGCCGTGATCTCAGACGGGCTGGGCTTTTCTGTCGATTTGCGCCCCTCCGATGGGGACCTTGTGGGATACCGGGCCAAACCGCACACGGGCGTCATCGATCTGGGGCAGATCAACCACTATGACCCCAACGATTTCTGGGAGGAGGTCCACACCAATGATGGGCGCATCATCCTCGACCCCGGTGCGTTCTACATCCTTGTCAGCCGTGAGGCGATTGCCATCCCCCCTGATTGCGCCGCCGAAATGGCCCCCTATTTGGCGATGGTCGGGGAATTTCGCGTGCATTATGCAGGGTTTTTTGATCCCGGTTTCGGCTGGGACAGTGCAGGCGGGCAAGGGTCACGCGGCGTTCTTGAGGTCCGGTGTCACGAGGCACCCTTCGTTCTTGAACATGGGCAGATCGTCGGGCGCTTGGTTTACGAACATATGTCCCAAACTCCAAAAGCTCTCTATGGGCAGGACATCAAATCCAACTATCAGGGTCAGGGGCTGAAACTGTCGAAGCACTTCAGATCACCCGACTGATCAAGCGGCCCGCACGTCTTCATCGTCGTCAATTTCGACGGAATCGGCGTCCGCATCCATCATGAATTTTTCCTCGTCCGAAAGCGTCGGGTCCGGTGCGAAGACAAAGACGTCTTCGCCTTCCATTGCCATGACAGGTACGGTCGAGGCCTCGTCGGATTTGGCCAAATAAAGACCCTGATCTGCGCGCGTGATTGCGGCCGTGGGCGCATCATCGGTTTCGCGCATATCACTCATCCCCAAGGGGATATCGAGTGAGGCGGGCTGCATGGACAGGCCCGCGCAGAACGGACCCGCCACGTCAGCCATGGCCCTGCGCAGACGGCCTGCAACGATGTCGAGATTGCCGACATCCTTGATCTTCAAAAGAATCAAAAACTCCGACGTGCCCCACCGCCCCAAGGCATCCGTGCCGCGCAGCTGGCCTTGCACGCTTTGCGCCACCCGCGCCAAAGCTGCCTCGGGATCGCCCTCACCAAAGGTGGCATCGATGTTCCTGAAATAGTCGACATCCATCAAGATAAGCCCGAATTGCGCACCGGTGCTTCGGAAATCCACCCAAGCGCCCTCGACCACTTCGGTCATGCCGAACCGGTTGAGGGCCCCCGTCACCGGATCGATCCGGTCAAACATTGCCAATTCGCGTGCCGCACGGCGTCGTGCAGCCACCGATCCTTCATGCCGCGCGGCGGTCGTCAGCAAAATCGCCAACATCGCACAGGTGATCACCGAGATCATCGCCGCGACGTGGGTCTGCTCCCCCATGGCACCGGACCAGCTGAGCCCCATCCCAGACAGCCAGGGAATTACTACGATAGACGCCACCATAACCCGCGTCTGCACCCCGATGTCCCCCATCATGAACGCCACCCGCACGAAGGGACGGTGCAGATAGATCGACAGCATCGACAGCGACGCAGACAACAGCCCCAGAAACGTAAAGACACCCACGTCCCCGTTAAAGAAGACCAACCCGTAACTCATCCCCAGAACGGTCGTGAACACCAAGGTCAAGCCGCCGACCAAAAACAAGCCACCCACGCGGCCGTTGCCTTGGCGGATCAGCGTTGCAACTGCAAAGGCCCCGATGGTCAACGCGGATTCAATAGAAAACCGTCCGCTGAACCCGTCAACTGGGCCGAAGACGCTGAGGGGCGGCGCGCCCGTCAGCCCCACCAAAGCTGCATCCATGACCCGTGCGGCACAGACCAACAGGATCGTCCCCAGCACCAGCAGGCGCCAAATACCATGGCTTCCGAACCGACGTGTTTTGAGGATACACAGCCCCAGCCCAATCAATGACACCCCTGTCAGCGGATGCGTCGCAGATTTCCCGTTCAGCGGTTGCAACAGCAAATCGACGCCCGCGTAACTGGTAATCAGCCCCAAGACCCCGCAGGCCATGGTGAGGATCGACAAGGGCACACGGGCCCGCAACGCAATACGGATGAAATTGATCGGAGGGCCGTCAAAGCGGCCAAGTGCAGACTGTGTCATGAAAACCCTCACAATTTGGTGTGTGGGGCTTATGGCCTGCTGCGCATGAATATTTCGCTAAGTCGAAATTCAGAACCTGTTAAGCCGTTTTATGACTTTGGACGCCTGACGCATATTCTTGGCCGATTGCTGCCCCTGACGTTCCATATCGCGGTCTTGGGCGGTGTCCTGCCCCTTAGCGCGGCCGCGTTTGGCGACAGCATTGATGCCGTGGTTGACGCCTCTATTCACAAGTTGGCGCAAAATCATATTCAGAATTCGTTCCATGTCAGATCTCCGATCAGGGTGAACAGTATATAGGCAATCGCGGCCCTTCTTCCTACCCTACCGACAGATTTGGGCAAAACTATGGGGGCATTACGCCTCGTCGAACATCTCGGTCTGATCGCTGTCGTCGTCGTCGTCCTCATCGGGTTCACCGGTGGCGGGGGCCGGACGGCTTTCCAGCAGACCGGCAGAGCGGAGTTCTTTGAGGCCCGGCAGATCACGTGCGCTTTCCAGACCGAAGTGATCGAGGAAATTTTGCGTCACAACAAAGGTCACGGGCCGCCCCGGTGTCATCCGACGTCGGCCAAATCTGATCCATTCCAGTTCGATCAACTGATCGATGGTGCCGCGGCTGACGCTGACGCCGCGGATTTCCTCAATCTCGGCGCGGGTGACGGGCTGATGATAGCTCACAATGGCCAAAGTCTCGACCGCTGCACGGCTGAGCTTTCGGGTCTCAACCGTTTCTTTTTGCATAAGAAATCCAAGGTCAGGTGCGGTGCGGAACGCGTAGGCATCCCCCACCCGCATCAAGGCCACGCCGCGCCCTTCGTATCGTTTGCGCAGATGCACCAAAGCCTCCGCCGGATCGCAGCCGTGGGGCATGCGGCCCGCCAATTCCTTGATGGTCACGGGCTCTGCCGTGGCAAACAAGATCGCTTCGACCATGCGTTCCTGTTCGCCCATGGGCGGGGCCTCGAACAGGCTTTCTTCGGGGGCCTCATCAGCTGCGTTCACATCATCCGTCATCGGATTTCCTTCTGATCTGAATGGGCGCGAATGTGTCGCTTTGGCGGATTTCGACCCGCCCCTCTTTGGCCAATTCTAACGACGCCGCAAAAGTCGACGCGGTGGCAGATCGCCGCTTGGCGGGGTCCATTTCCCCACCGTCGGGCCGATAAGACAGGATATCTGTCCAGTCGCCGGCAAAGCCGATCAACCCGCGCATGCGCCCCAGAGCCTCCTCCATGGTGAACACGCTTTCGCGGTCCATCACAAAGGGGCGGAATTCGTCTTTGGTGCGGATGCGCGCATAGCCCTGCATCAGGTCCAACAGCGTCGCAGTGTATGTCACACGACGTGTCCGCGTGACGTCTTCGGTGATTCCCCGAGCGAAAAAATCGCGGCCCAGTTGGTCGCGCGCCATCAATTTGGCCGCCGCATCGCGCATGGCCGCCAGCCGTTCCAGCTGAAACGCCAAATGAGCGGCCAGTTCTTCGCCTGACGGGCCTTCTTCGGTGGGATCGGGCGGCAACAAAAGACGGGATTTCAAAAACGCGAGCCACGCCGCCATGACCAGATAATCCGCCGCCAGTTCCAGCCGCAAATCACGCGCCTTGTCGATAAAGGCGAGGTATTGTTCCGCCAGCGCCAGCACCGAAATCTGCCGCAAATCCACCTTTTGCGTCCGGCTAAGGGTCAACAGCAGGTCCAGCGGGCCTTCAAACCCGTCCACGTCCACGATCAGCGCTTCGGCCGCAAGCCGGTCGCTGACGTCGATCACTGGATCGGTGCTGCTGTCTGACATCCCTGCCCCTCACGGGTCCCTGAAACGACCCTAATTCATAAGGTCGTCAAGTTCTTCCGCAAGCGCGCCAATGTCAACGGGCGTTGGTGCTTTGCGCCATGTGAGGGCGGCCTCTGCGCGGGCGTGTGCCGCATCGGTCATCACACCCACGGCGTCGGCCACAGCGGTCAGTTCAGGGGCCTTGCCGTTGCAATGCAAGACCACGTCGCAGCCTGCCGCAAGAGACGCACGGCTGCGCGTGGCAACATCGCCGTCAAGCGCCTCCATTGAGATGTCGTCGGTCATCAACAACCCGCCAAAGCCGATATCATAGCGGATGACGTCGATCATGGTGCGCGATGTGGTGGCGGGGTGATCGGGATCAATGTCGTCGTAGACAATATGTGCGGTCATGCCCATGGGCAGATCGGCCAGCCCCCGAAACGGGGCGAAATCCTGTGCATCAAGGAACGCACGCGGGGCCGTCACGCGCGGCAGGTCCTTGTGGCTGTCCACAGACGCCAGCCCGTGTCCGGGGATATGTTTGGCCACGGGCAGAACACCGCCCGCCAGATGGGCCTCGGCGACCGTGCGCGCGGCGTCCATGACGGTCACTGCGTCGTTGCCATAACACCGGTTGCGCAGAAACGGGTGTGTCACGCGGCCTGCGATATCGGCACAAGGCGCACAGTTGCCGTCGATCCCCACGGCGCGCAATTCTTCGGCAATCAAACGGTAGCGCAGCCACATGGCGCGGATGGGGTCGCTTGCCACCTCCATATGTTCCATCGGGGAGAGCCATTGCCGCCAGTGAGGTGCACGCAGCCGTTGCACGCGGCCCCCTTCTTGATCGACAAGAATAATGGCCTCATGGCCCGCCGCATCGCGCAGATCGTCGCACAGTTTGCGCAGCTGGTCGGGGCTGTCCACGTTGCGCGCAAACAGGATAAAACCGAACGGTTTAAAATCCCGAAAAAAGGCGCGTTCCCAATCGGTTATCTCAAGCCCTTCGGGCCCGAGGATCGCGGCGCCAAAGGCCATCAGCGGACCACGACAGGAATACAGGGCGCCCCTTCGGCGGACATGGCCGCACAAAACCGGCGCGCATCGTTGAGGTCGGCAAAATTCATCGCCCGCAGACGGAAGAACGTCCGCCCACCCGATGACGCCTGCTGGATCACTTGATCCTTGCCGTCGAAGAATTCAGGGAAACGGCCCGTCAGACGACCCCATTCGGAAGCTGCGATTTCGGGACTGTCGAACGCGCCCAGTTGCACCAGCTTGGTGCCCACGGGCAGTGCGGCGGATGTGACTTCGGCGGACACGGCAGGCGTGGCCGCTGGAGTGGGCGCAACGGTGGCTGCCGCTGCGGTCGGGGTCGCAGGCTGGGCCACTGCCGCCGCAACCGCAGGCCGCGCGCTCGGCCGCGGGGAGCGGCGCACGCCGGGCACTGCGTCCGGAATAACATCGGGGTCCACGACAACGCCGTTGACCGCGACTTCGATCGGGGCGGTTTCGCCAGCCTCAAGATCGGTCAGGGGGGCTGCACCGGCGGCAATCTGGTCGGCCAACGCCAACACATCCTCAGCCGTCAAAGGGGTCGATGGGTCGACCGGCGTGGTGGTCGCGGCAAGTGTTGGAACCTCGGCCTCATCTACCTCCAGCGTGGCCTGCACGGCGGCGGCGATTTCGGGCGCTGGCACGGGGGAGACCTCAGCGGCCTCAGCCACGGGGGTGACTTCAAGGTCCTCGGCCTCAAGACCCACACCACTGGGGGCCAGCACCAAGCGGTCCTCGGGTTCTGCGGCCCCGCCATCGGCGGGTACGGAATTGACGGACAGGCCGACGTTCGACGCGATCTCACCGCCGGGGTTTTCAGGGGCGACGCGCATGTCGCCTGCCATGGCCTTGACCACGGGCACGCCCGTGACGTCGCGCATCAACAGCTTATAGCCCCAGATGCCCACGCCACCAATCAGCGCGATGGACACCGCCGCCGCTGCGATGTTCACATAATTTCCTGCGGGAATCCCTGCATTGGCCCCGTTCGGGCCTGCCGTAAAATCTGCCATGTCCGCCTCACTGCGCAGCACTTATGTGCCGTCATTGTTTGAACCGATATCATGCAATCTGCTCGATCACATATATGTCGACGCCATGGGCGCCTGCCTTTCCCCCGACCGCAATCGTGCGCTTTAGCGCATCTCTTCTGCCGGAGTGACGCCGAGAATACCCAAGCCGTGGGAAATTACAACGGAAACGGCCCGGATGAGGGCGATTTTCGCCTGTGAGGCCGCCACATCGTCCTGAATGAACCGCAAGGACAGATCATCATTGCCCCGGTTCCACAGCCCGTGAAGTTCGGACGCGAGGTCATAGAGGTACAGCGCAATCCGGTGCGGTTCATTCGTCCGCGCCGCAATTTCCACCACACGCGGCCATTCCGCAGCCTTCGCGGCCAGCGCAATTTCCGCCTCATGGGTGGCCAGCGACAGATCAGCCGCCGCCAGATCGGATGTATCAATTCCTGCATCTGCCGCCTTACGCAGCACGGAATGAACCCGCGCGTGGGCGTATTGGACGTAGAACACAGGGTTGTCCTTTGACTGTTCCGTGACCTTGTCAAAATCGAAATCGAACGGCGTGTCGTTCTTGCGCGTCAGCATGATGAACCGCGCGACGTCCTTACCCACTTCGTCCACCAAATCCTGCACGGTGATAAAGGTCCCCGCCCGTTTGGACATCTTGAACTCGGACCCGTCTTTGAACAAACGCACGATCTGCGCGAGCTTGATGTCCAGCGGCACCTGGCCACCTGACAGCGCGGCAACTGCCGCCTTCATCCGTTTGACATAGCCCGTGTGATCGGCGCCGAATACATCAATTAGGGCGTCGAAGCCTCTGGTAAACTTATCAAAATGGTACGCGATGTCGGGCGCAAAATATGTCCAAGCACCGTCGCCCTTTTGCACAGCGCGGTCTTCGTCATCGCCAAATTCGGTGGATTTGAACAGCCATTGTTCCCGTGGTGCCCAGTCATCGGGCAGCTTGCCTTTTGGTGGCTTCAACGACCCCCAATAGATCAGGTCCTTGGCTTTGAGATCATCAATCGCCTGTTCAATCCGGCCCGTGCCGTACAAGGATTTCTCGCTGAAAAACACATCCATCTTGATGCCCAAAGACGCCAGATCCTCCCGCACCAGATCCATCATCGCGTCCGTGGCAAAGACCCGAACATCGGCCAGCCAGACGTCTTCGTTCTTGCCCACATAGGCATCGCCGACTTTGTCTTTCAGCGCCTCTCCTGCGGCGATCAGATATTCACCGGGGTATGTGCCGTCCTCAAACGTGACCTCTTGGCCGTGGGCCTCAAGGTAGCGCAAATAGACGGACCGGGCGACCACATCGACCTGCCCGCCCCCGTCGTTGATGTAATATTCACGCGTCACATCAAAACCTGCGTACTCCAGCAAAGACGCCAAAGCATCGCCGAAAATGGCGCCCCGCGTGTGGCCCACATGCAACGGGCCAGTGGGGTTCGCGGAGACATATTCCACGTTCACGGACTTGCCTGCGCCCATGTCGGACTTGCCAAAATCGGCATCCGTAAGGGCCGCGCGCACCACATCGCCCCAGACATCCGGTGCCAGCCGCAGGTTCAAAAACCCTGGTCCTGCCACATCCGCAGATGCCACGCGCGCATCTGCGGCCAGCTTTGCGGCCAAGCTTTCGGCAATGTCGCGGGGTTTGGACTTCGCAGGCTTGGCTAGAACCATCGCTGCATTGGTCGCCATATCCCCGTGGGCCGCATCGCGTGGCGGCTCCACCGTGACGTTGTCGAACGACAACCCCTCGGGCAACGCGCCCTCAGCGGTCATCGTTTCAAGACAATCCACAACCAAGGCACGGATATCAGCAAACAGGTTCATGACACTTCCTTTCAATCAACCGTCCGTTTAGCACTGTGACAACAGACGTCAACGAGCCTTACCCATGCCCCGCATCCTCTTTTTCTTTACGGCCCTGGCTGCCATGGTCGCCACACTGACGGCGGTGTTGGTCCGGGCGGAGCTGGCGCAGCCCGGCCTGTCGCCCCTTTTGACCACACCGATGGGCGACGCGAACGGCACGGCATTTGTCAAAACATCCGCGTTGCACGGGCTGACCGCCTATTTGACGATCACTCTATTGGGCACGACCATGGCGGCCAAAGCCCGCGCGCGCGGCGCGTTGTTCGCCACGCCGACACTGATCATCGGGCTGGTGTTCAGCCTGTCGATGGTCGCGATGCTGGTGATGTCCCTGTTGGGACCGGACACGGGCGAAGTCGCTGCGGCGGGATGGACCTTATATCTGCCCGACAGCCTGCGTGACCCTGCCCAGTCGGTCGCCGCGTCCTTCGGGCCCTCCCTTGTGGACCGGCTTCTCGGTGGCGAACAGGCGGCCTTCGCCAGTCTTATGCTGCTTCCGGCGGCGGGCGTCCTGTTGATGGCGTGCTACGTGATGCTGGGTGGCGAACCGGGTTTGCGCTGGATCGGTGCCACAGGCGCGCCCCTCATTATCGGGTGCAGCGTGTTGATCTATCAAATGCCGCGTGAGACGCCGCTGATTTTCATGCTGTCGGTGTACGTTCTTGCGGTGTTGCCCTTTCTGGCGGCGGCCAGCGTCCGCATCACGGATGAGCCCCCCGCATGGCTGATTGTCATGACCTTGGGGATGATGGCGGCCTTGGGCGGTATTTTGGTCGCCGTGACGGCTTTGCCGTCGTTCGGGTTTGAGCGGACCATGACGGATGTCGCGATCCTCTATATTTTTCCACTGGGCCTCGGCTTTTTCGCGCTGCCCGCCCTGATCCTTTATCCAGGCCCCACACGTCTCCCAATGACAGTGATCTGGCTGACCGCGCCGGTCATTGCAGGGGCCATGGCGCTGTGGATCGTGCCTTTGATCTTCCTTGGGCTCAGCGGCCAGCCTGTCTTTTACGCCGATTATCCAGAAGCTTTTGCGCGCGAAAACGTCTTGGCCTCGCTTTGGGTCGGCCTCTTCGTGGTGCTTTATCTGGGGATGATCACGGTCCTACGCCGCACCAACACCGGCTAGCCCCCGCCGCCGCCCACCAACCGGCTGTGGGTTTCCAGCGCGAAGCGATCGGTCATACCGCTGATGTAATCGCTGACAATCCGCGCAAGGGCCGTTTCATCCTTGGCGGCCGCCACGTCCTTGCGCCACGCCTGCGGCAGATGTTCGGGGCTGGACATGAACAGAGGAAACAAATCCTCAACCACTTGGGTCACATCGCGGCGCATTTTCACGACGCTCGGCGCGCGGTACATCTGCGTAAACAGAAAGCTGCGCACAACCTTGAGGTCCGCCCAAAGTGCTGGCGAAAACTGCGCCATCATCCGCCCCGCCCCGCGCACATCGGCGCAGGTCTGGGGGCCCAGTTGCGCCAGATTGGCCTGCGTCACGCCAATCACGTCCTCCACTAGAACCCCAAAGAAACGGCGCAGCGCCTCATGCCGACGGCGATATTTATCAAGGCCGGGATACCGCGCGTCCACCTCGCGAAAACAATCGCCCACAATGGGCAGCTGCAACAGATCGTCTGTGCCAAACAGCTCTGCGCGCAGTCCGTCGTGAATGTCATGGTGGTTGTAGGCGATGTCATCGGACAAAGCCGCCACCTGCGCCTCGGCGCTGGCGTGGGTGTGCAATTCCAGATCGTGGCGCTGGTTGTAATCCTCCAACGCATAAGGAACGGCGTCGCCCTCCCCCCCAGTGACCACGGGGCCGTTGTGCTTTGCGATCCCCTCCAAGGTTTCCCACGTCAGGTTCAGCCCGTCCCAATCGGCATAATGCCTCTCAAGCGATGTGACGATACGGATCGCCTGCGCGTTGTGATCAAACCCACCATAAGGCGCCATCAAGGCCGCAAGCGCATCCTCACCGGTGTGCCCGAAGGGCGTGTGGCCCAGATCATGGGCCAGTGCCACAGCCTCCGTCAGTTCTGCATTCAGGCCCAAAGCGCCCGAAATCGTGCGGGCAACCTGTGCGACCTCAATGGAATGGGTCAGCCGCGTGCGGAAATAATCGCCCTCATGTTCAACAAAGACCTGCGTCTTGTGTTTCAATCGCCGGAACGCGGAGGCATGGATGATCCTGTCCCGATCTCTTTGAAACGGCGACCGAAATGCGCTTTCTTCTTCTGGATACAACCGTCCGCGCGTCTGCGCCGGACTGCACGCGTATGGTGCCGCCATCCTGTGTCCCTTTTGATTGCGGGCAACCTGCCTTGTCGCCCCTGCCTGCCCTCCCTATATTGCGTGTTGGTCCCGTAAGGCCAGTCTGACCATGAAAAGGTTGCAAGAATGTTGACGTTACCTCCCAAAGTAACCCCCCGCGCCTTCGAACGCCTTGCTGAGATTGGCGCGCAGGCCTCCGGCAAAGCGCTGCGCATCGCCGTGGAGGGCGGCGGCTGTTCTGGCTTTCAATACGAAATTGATCTGGACGCCCCCAAGGACGACGATCTGGTCCTCGAAGGGGCCGGTGAAAAGGTGGTCATCGACAGCGTCTCCCTGCCCTTTCTGGCCGATGCGACGATCGACTTCACCGAAGAACTCATCGGTGCGCGCTTTGTGATCGAAAACCCCAACGCCTCCAGCTCCTGCGGGTGCGGCGTCAGTTTCTCGATGTAGGGTCGCCCAAACCGGACGCTTGTTTTCGCCCCGACAACCGGTCAAAACAGACCCAGATCAAAGGGGCCCGTCATGAAAATCGCGACATTCAACATCAACGGCATCAAGGCACGCATCGGGGCGTTGACGGAGTGGTTGGAAGGCTCCCAGCCGGATGTTGCGATCTTGCAGGAAATCAAATCCGTCGACGAAGGCTTTCCCCGCCAACACTTTGAAGACATGGGATATATCGTCGAAACCCACGGCCAAAAGGGCTTTAACGGGGTGGCGATCCTGTCCAAACTTCCGCTTGAAGATGTCACGCGTGGCCTGCCAGGCGGCGAAGGCACCGGGCGCGACAACGAAGACGACATCGAGGCCCGCTATATCGAGGCCACGGTTATGGGCGACAGAGCGATCCGCATTTGCGGCCTGTACCTGCCCAACGGCAACCCCGCACCCGGCCCCAAATACGACTACAAATTGCGCTGGATGGACCGGCTCAAGACCCGGGCGGAGGCGTTGATCGCCCTCGAAGAACCGTTTTTGATGGCGGGCGATTACAACATCATCCCCCAACCCGAAGACGCCAAACGCCCCGAGGCTTGGACCGATGACGCGCTGTTTCGCCCCGACAGCCGCGCGGCCTTCCGTCGCCTGCTGAACCTTGGCCTGACAGAGGCGTTTCGCGCCCGCCACCACGGCCCCGGCCACTATTCGTTCTGGGATTATCAGGCCGGTGCATGGGACCGGAACGATGGCATTCGGATCGATCACTTTTTGCTGTCACATCAATGCGCTGACCTGCTGCAAGACTGCTGGATCGAAAGCGAAGTACGCGGGCGCGAAAAACCCTCAGACCATGTCCCCGTCTGGGTCGATCTGAACGCCTGACCGGACACTGGCGGGACGGGGGGCGGGGCGCATTTGAGGCGGCGCCTCAAACAGCGTCGTCAGACGTCGCGTCGTAGCCGTAAAGCCAATCCATCTGCTGCAAGAACGCCTTCGGCGCAATATACCCCAGTGTTTTCAAACCCATATGGGCCACGATCCGCGCCGGTCCCGACAAATGATAGTTCCGCGCGTTGGCATTGGCCGCCGCAATAGCGCGACGCACGCGCGGGTTTCGCGCGGCCTGATAGGCTGCGAATGCGGCGTCCACAGACGCCGCCCCGTCGCAACAGCGCGTAAGGATGAACCCGTCTTCGATGGCCAGATTCGCCCCCTGCGCCAGAAACGGAAGTGTCGGATGTGCCGCGTCGCCGATCAGGGCCGTGTTATCCCGCGCCCAGACATTGGCGACCTCATGGCGGAACAGCCCCCACAGATGGGTGTCCGTGACGCGGCCCAAGATGTCCTGCAAGGGCGCGCAAACGTCCCCGAAAGCCTGTCGCAGATTGGCGGGATCATCGCGATGCGCCCAGCCTTCCGCCGCCCAAGTGTCGCGTTCCTGAACGGCTACAACGTTCAACCGCCCGCCCGGCAAAGGGTAGGTCACCACGTGCCGTTTCGGTGCCATCCAGATTTGGGCCACAGCCTCCGCTTCCGGGGCGTCGACAATCGCACGCCACGCGACCTGACCTGTAAAGAACGGGTCGCGGGGGCCGTTCAACGCGGCCCGCGTGGGTGAATGGATGCCCTCGGCCCCCACCACAATATCGCCCTCACAGGTGGCGGCATCAACCTTCGTGCCCAGATGCAGCTGCACGCTTGCGGCGCGGCAGCCCTCGGCCAAAACGTCAATCAAATCAGCGCGGTGAAAGAACCGGTAGGGCGGCCCGCCCAGCTGTGACAGATCGAACCGCGTCACCGCCCGCCCTGCCCGCGCATCCATGGGCTGCACGGCCTGCGCGGTCAGGCTGGCCGCATCCAACGCGTCGCGCAGGCCCAAAGCCTCCAACGCGCGCGCACCATTGGGGGTGATCTGAATACCTGCACCGACACGGCCCAGCGCCTCGGCCTGTTCAAACACCTCAACCCGCGCGCCGGATCTCGCAAAGGCCAACGCGGTGGTCAGCCCGCCGATCCCGCCGCCCACAACGCAAACGCGGCGGCCCCGATTGGAACCGCCGCGCTGCAAAATTTCAGTCTGGGCCGTCACGTCAGTCGTCGCGGTGCACTTTTTCGCGGCGTTCGTGACGTTCCTGTGCCTCAAGGCTCATGGTGGCGATGGGACGCGCATCGAGACGTTTGAGGGAAATAGGCTCCCCCGTGACGTCGCAATAGCCGAATTCGCCTTCTTCGATCCGGCGCAATGCGGCGTCGATCTTGGCGACCAGTTTGCGTTCACGGTCCCGCGTGCGCAGTTCCAGCGCGCGGTCGGTTTCTTCGGACGCACGGTCGGCAATATCGGGGATATTGCGGGTCGCACCTTTCATGGCCTCAATCGTGTCGCGGCTGTCTTCCAGAATGTCGGACCGCCATGCGAGCAGTTTGCGCCGGAAATATTCCAGCTGGTTGTCGTTCATGAACGGTTCGTCTTCGGCCGGACGGTAATCATCTGGCAGGAATGTTTCGGCTTTCATGTTCGCTCCCTCAGCAGCGGGGCGTGAATGGCTGTCAGTTGGCTGTGACAATATCAGGCTCCCTCTATCGCGCTTGCATTACTACCAACGGTTGCCGCTGTCACCCCCCCTTCACGACCAATTTTTCATGGCTTGAAGGTCGTATTCGAAGTGATACGGTCGCCCCCGCACTGCAAACCACAAAAGGGCCGCCCCATGCGCTTTACCGGAACCGAGACCTATGTCGCGACCGACGATCTGACCGTTGCGGTCAATGCCGCCGTCACGTTGGAGCGTCCCCTGCTGGTCAAAGGCGAACCGGGTACGGGCAAAACGGAACTGGCCCGCCAGGTGAGTGCCGCCCTAGGCTTGCCGATGTATGAATGGAACATCAAATCCACCACGAAAGCCCAGCAGGGCTTGTACGAATATGACGCCGTCAGCCGGTTGCGGGACAGCCAGTTGGGCGACGAAAAGGTCCATGATGTGGGCAATTACATCAAGAAGGGCAAACTTTGGCAGGCGTTCGAGGCCGAGGGCCGCGTCGTGTTGTTGATTGATGAGATCGACAAGGCGGACATCGAATTTCCCAACGATCTTTTGCAAGAACTCGACCGGATGGAATTCCATGTCTATGAGACCGGTGAAACGATCGCGGCCCGACACCGCCCCATCGTGATCATCACGTCCAACAACGAAAAAGAACTGCCCGATGCGTTCCTGCGGCGCTGCTTTTTCCACTACATCCGTTTTCCCGACATGGATACGATGCGCCAGATCGTCGAGGTCCATCATCCAGGCATCAAGGACGCTTTGTTGACGACCGCGCTGACCCAGTTCTATGAAATCCGCGAACAGCAGGGCCTGAAGAAAAAGCCGTCCACGTCCGAAGTGCTGGATTGGCTGAAACTGTTGCTGGCCGAAGATCTGGACGCTGAAGACCTCAAACGTGACGGGGCTTCAGCGCTGCCCAAGCTGCATGGCGCGTTGCTGAAGAACGAACAGGACGTGCATTTGTTTGAACGGCTGGCGTTTATGGCGCGCAGCGGGCGCTAGACGGTCTGCACCTAGCACAATCAACATCTGGTGGCTGCCTTTGGTGTGGCCACTAACCTATTGAGTCTTTTGAATCACACCCGCCCCCCATTTCCACGCGACGTGGAAAAAGACCGTGAATTAAGGCGCTTTCCTCTCGTTTAATCCTCCTTGTCCGATATCTGGTCGCGGAATTGCCCAATTCTGCCCCAACTCGGGCCTCAGTCGACTGGCAGGTTTCCGGCTGAGACATAAGGAGAGCAGAGTTGACCAAGGCAAAAATGCCGGTCGCCATGCACCAAGGATCCCGTGCCAAAGATGCGCGGGTGGGACAGGTGTGGACCGAAGAACTGACCTTTTCAAAGGCCAGCGCCGATTGCGTTGACCCCTCCGGTATGGACCCCTACGCCCCGTCTGGACGCGCCCCCTGTCGGAGGGCGCTATGAACCGTACGTTCCGGCGCCTGTTGGCGCTTTCGATTATGCTCATGACGGCCTGTACGCCGGTGCCCCCGTCCAATCTGGGGCCAACTTTGCCGACCCGAACGTTGGGCCTGCAAGACGCCCTGCCCCCGATGAACCGCTTTGCGGGCAACCGTGTGACAACGCCGACCCGGTCCAACCGTGAAGTTGGCAAAGATTTCATGGATCTGGCTTTTCGGATGGAAAGTGGCCGTGTCGTGTCCCGCCTCACGCGGTTCGAAGCCCCGATTTCTGTCCGCGTGACAGGCGATATCCCCCCAAGCCTGACACCTGATCTGCGCGCTCTGCTGGGCCGTCTGCGGTCTGAGGCCAACATCGACATCTTCATGACCGGTGCGGCCAATGCTTCCATCACGGTTGAGGCGATCCCGCGCAGTGTCCTGAACGCGGCAGTGCCCCGTGCGGCCTGTTTTGTGGTCCCGCGCGTGTCGTCATGGGACGAATTCAAGACCGTGCGCCGCACGCCAACCGTGGATTGGACAACATTGGAACGTCGCGACCGCGCGGCGGTGTTTGTGCCGTCTGACGTGGCCCCGCAAGAAATCCGCGACTGCCTGCACGAAGAACTTGCACAGGCGCTCGGCCCTCTCAACGACCTTTACCGTCTGTCAGATTCTGTCTTCAACGATGACAACATCCACGCGGTGCTGACCTCTTTCGACATGCTGATCCTGCGCGCCTATTATGACCCAGCGCTGCAAAACGGCATGACACGCGGTCAGGTCGCGGCCCGTTTGGGCCCTGTTCTGGCGCGGTTGAACCCAGCAGGCGAAGGCCGCCAGCCCCGGCCGCAAAATGACACCACCCGCGACTGGATCAACAACATGGAAATCGCGTTGACCGCAGGGTCCACCGCGACCCGCCGCCGGTCGGCGGCCTTGCAGGCGGTCAGCACCGCAGGCGCGCTGAATTGGGCGGGGCCCCGCACAGGATTTGCCAATTATGCCTTTGGACGCCTGAACGTGGGCCATGACAGCACAATCGCGCTGGCCGCTTTCAACCGCGCGCTGACGATCTACAACCGGTCCTCCGAAACCCGCCTGCACGCCGCCCATGTGTCGGTCCAACTGGCGGCCTTTGCCTTGTCATCTGGCGATGGTGAAAACGTCCTGAACCTTGTGGAAGGTGCCATGCCGGTGGCGGCCGCACATGAAAACGCAGCCCTTTTGGCCACCTTGATGATGTTCAAAGCCGAGGCGCTGGATATGCTCGGGCAACCGGCCGCTGCGACAGCGGTGCGCATGGACTCTCTGGGTTGGGCGCGGTACGGATTCGGGACAGATGCAAACGTGCGCGCCCGCCTTCGAGAGATCGCGTCGCTCAACCCACTCAAAGGAACCTGACCCCATGATCTACCCCCTCGGCGGCCTTGTAATCGGAGCATTGTTGGGGGCGTTTCGGGCCAAACAGCGCGGCGGAAAAGCCGCTGACATGGCCCAATGGGGGGCCGTCTTTGCGATGATCTTTGGCGTCATCGGCCTGTTCATCGCCATCATCATCACCCGCCAGTACGTCTGATGTTCCTGCCCTTCTTCGATCAGCTTCGAAGGGGTGGCGTTCCGGTGTCCTTGCGCGAATATCTGACCTTTCTGGAAGGGATGGACGCAGGGCTGGCGACCTACGACATCGAAGCCTTCTACTTTCTGGCCCGCACCTGCATGGTCAAGGACGAACGCAACATCGACAAATTCGATCGCGCCTTCGCCGCCAGCTTCGAAGGCTTGGACGCCATCAGCGCCGATGATGTGCTTGAGGCCGTGGACATCCCGCAAGAGTGGCTGGAAAAGATGGCCGAAAAGCACCTCAGCGCCGAAGAAAAAGCTGAGATTGAGGCCTTGGGCGGGTTCGACAAGCTGATGGAGACCCTCAAAAAACGGCTGGAAGAGCAAAAGGGCCGCCATCAAGGCGGGTCCAAATGGGTCGGCACCGCCGGCACCTCCCCTTTTGGCGCCTATGGCTACAATCCCGAAGGGGTGCGCATCGGCCAATCCGAAAGCCGCCACCAACGCGCCGTCAAAGTCTGGGACAAACGCGAATTCCGCAATCTGGATGACACTGTCGAAATCGGCACCCGCAACATCAAGGTCGCCCTGAAACGGCTGCGCCGTTGGGCCCGCGATGGGGCGGCGGATGAACTGGATTTGAATGGCACCATCCGCGCCACGGCGGAAAACGGCTACCTCGACGTACAAACAAGACCAGAGCGGCGAAATGCCGTGAAGGTGTTGTTGTTTCTCGACGTTGGCGGTTCCATGGACCCACATATCAAACTGGTGGAAGAGCTGTTTTCGGCCGCAAAATCCGAATTCAAGCATCTTGAACACTTCTACTTTCACAACTGCCTGTACGAAGGCGTGTGGCGCGACAACCGCCGCCGGTGGGATGCACAGACCCCCACGTGGGATGTGCTGCGCACCTATGGGTCTGATTACAAATGTATTTTCGTAGGCGACGCGTCGATGTCCCCCTATGAGGTCGCTTACCCCGGCGGGGCAAATGAACACTGGAACGCCGAGGCCGGACAGGTCTGGCTGGAACGCGCGCGGGACCAATGGCCCAATCATCTATGGCTCAACCCGCTGCCTGACCGCTACTGGCGGTTCACCCAATCGGTGCAGATGATCCAAGGCATATTTGGACAAGACCGTATGGTTCCCATGACACTGCACGGCATCGAACGGGGGATGAAAATCCTCACATGACAGCGATCAGTCATCTTTGGGCCGAACACCGTTTGGCGCTGCTGGCCTTTGTCGCAGCCCTTGGGGCGCTGGCCTATTTCGGGATCACGACCTTGGCCGCCGCGGTCTATTGGATGGACCCCGCCCATCAGGATCAGCCGCTGGCAGGGTGGATGACGCCACGCTACGTGGGCCAATCCTATCACTTACCCCGCGATGTGGTGGCCGATGCGTTGATGATCACCCGCGGCGAAGATCCCCCGCGCATTCGTCTGTCCGACATCGCGACACAGAACGATATGACCATGGACGATCTGCAAAGCCGCATCGACACCGCCAAAACGGCCTTCGAAGAAGACCGTCAAAATCGGCAAGGTCAAACCGATGGGTGAAATTGCCCTGTCCCTTGTGGCCGACTACGGCGTGCCGATCGTTTTTCTGGTGACGTTTCTCAGCTGCCTTGCCGTACCGGTCCCCTCCTCCTTGTTGATGATGGCCGCTGGCGGGTTCGCCGCCGCAGGGGATCTGTCATTGATCGCTGTGGCCGTGGCCGCATTCACGGGGGCGGTGCTGGGCGACAACACGGGCTATTGGATCGCGCGCCGCTTGGGCCAGCGCGCGTCCGATTGGATCGACCAGAACGACAGACGTCGCGCGCTGAAAACAAAGGCCGGCGATATTCTGGATCGTCGCGGCGGCCCATCTGTGTTTCTGACCTGTTGGCTATTTGCACCCTTAGGCCCCACGATGAACTACGTCTGCGGATTGACGAAATTCAGCTGGGGGCGGTTCGTGGCGTGGGGCATGGCCGGTGAAGTCGTCTGGGTGTCGATCTACGTCGGGCTCGGCTTCAGCTTTGCCGACAACATAACCGCATTGGCAAGCCTTCTGGGCAATGCCAGCGGCGCGGTGACAGCCCTTGTCGTGGTGGTCCTATTGGGCCTGTGGCTTTTGCGTGCGGCGCGCCATCGGGCAGCGCCCGCCTAGCGGGCCTGGCTCAATTGCCCTTGGACGCAGCTTGCGCCCGATCCTGCTGACGAAATCTTTCGATCAGCTCATCAAAGACATCATTGGACGGGGGCGACCGATAGGCTGCGCGCCAAGGTGCGGCTGCGGTTTTGTCATCACATCGTTTATAAATACTCATCACTCATCTCCTGCGGCCCCACGAGACGTAAACGCGTATACTTAACAAAAGGTGCTCTGAATCATAATAAATGTGATCTCTGTGACATAATTTTACAACCGCTTGTGTGGCCCGGCCCCGGACGCCATATCAAGGTCATGTTAAAATTCGCCCCCATACTGCTGGCCATCGGCTACGGCATCATCATGTACCGCCTGTCCGCATGGCGTCTGGCCAAGGAGTTGGACGCCAAAAGCACTGAGCTGGCCGATCCCAAGCTGCGCGCCCTGACGCAAGATATGGCGAAGGTCGTCGATATCCCGCGCATCAAAGTCCACATTTATGAGGTCGAACCGGTCAACGGCCTTGCCGCCCCCGATGGTCGCATCTTTATCACCCGTGGATTTTTCCAGAAATATCAATCGGGTGAGGTCACGGCCGAAGAAATGGCCAGCGTGATCGCCCATGAATTGGGCCATGTCGCTTTGGGCCATTCGCGCCGCCGGATGATCGACTTTTCCGGCCAGAACGCCCTGCGGACCGCGCTGGCCATGGTGCTGTCGCGGTTCATCCCCGGCCTCGGCCCCCTGATCGCAAATGCGGCCATGTCGTTGTTGATGGCGCGCCTGTCACGTGCCGATGAATATGAGGCCGATGCTTATGCCTCCGCCTTGATGATCAAGGCGGGCATCGGCACCCAGCCCCAAAAGTCCCTTTTCGAAAAACTCGAAACCTTGACCGGCGCGCGCGGCGCATCGCAGGCGGCGTGGCTTCTCAGTCACCCCAAAACCCCGGAAAGGATCGCCGCGATCGAAGCGAATGAGGCCAAGTGGACGTCCTAGCCCCGCGCGCCTCTCTTCTTTGTCTCAAAAATATCCCGGGGGGAGGCCGCAGGCCGGGGGGCTGGCCCCCCTTCCGACCTCAGCCGGATCGGATTGGCGAAGCCAATTCGAAACCTCACCCCAAAAGTTTGCCCAACCGTGGCAACCTGGCTTTGCGCATCAGTTTGCGCATCTCCCACGTGTCACCGGACAAGCGCCGCGCCTCATCCAGAACAGCCTCGCCCGCGGTTCGAACGGCCTCGGGATGACTTTGCGCCAGCGTGATCAAAAAGCCGTCCGGATCGATCCGGTCCAGCCCTTCGTCGCCCAAAATATCCTTTGGGAAATCCTTGGCGTTCACCGTCATGATCGCATCCGCAGAACAGCCCACAGCAGCGGCCAACACATGAATGTCGTTGGTGTCCGGCAGCCATAAGCGCGCCTCGATCCCTTGCGGGATCTTCACCTCTGCCCGTGCAAAGCGCGCATTCAACAGGGCGATTTCGCCGCGCGCAATCGTCTCCCCCTCGGGGCCGATCTTGCGCGCGGCCCGCGCCCATTCTTCCAAGATACGGGGCGACCAGCGCGGCTCGAACAGGCCCTGCTCGGCCACGCCCAAAACCACCTCCCGCATGACCGTGGGAAACAGGACGCAGGCGTCGATCAGCACCCTCATAGGCGGAACGTCAGCGCCTTAAGGTAGCCGCTTTCGGCCAGTTGTGGCAGCAAAGGATGGTCCGGCCCTGCAAAGCCCGTATTCACCAACATGCCCCGTTTGCCGCCCTTGCCGATCCCGCGTGCCGATGCATCGCGGAACCGTTTGAGGTCTGCGGCATGGGAACACGAACACAGCACCAGATAGCCGCCCTCCTTCACCAACGGTGTGGCCAGTCGCGCCACCCGTTCATAGGCGCGCATCCCTTTTTCGATGGCCGGTTTGGACGGCGCAAAGGCCGGCGGATCGCAGATGACCACATCGAAGCGTTCTTTGGCCTTGCCCAAGGCCTCCAACACGTCAAAGGCATCGCCCTGACGGGTCTCAAACCGGTCAGCCACGCCCGAAGCCTCCGCCCCGATCTGTGCCAGTTCCAACGCGGGCGCTGATCCGTCCACGGCCAGCGCGCTGGCCGCCCCGCCGGCGAGTGCAGCAAGGGAAAACCCACCCACGTGGGAAAATACATCCAAGACCCGCGCGCCGTGGGCCAGCTGGGCTGCAAAGGCGTGGTTGGGCCGTTGGTCAAAGAACAAACCCGTCTTTTGCCCGCCCATGACATCCGCCATATAGGTGGCCCCGTTCATGGGCACGGGGATCGGGCCGCTGGGAGCCGGCCCCGTGGTGACGGCCATCTCCTCGTCCAGACCCTCAAGGGACCGCGCACGGCCCGTGCCGTTTTTGATGACGGTCGTGCAGCCCGTCACCTCAACCAAGGCCGCGCTGAGCATGTCAAACATCCGGTCGGCCCAAGACGCATTGGGTTGGACCACCGCCACATCGCCAAAGCGGTCGATTACGACGCCCGGCAGGCCGTCGGCCTCGGCGTGGATCAGACGGTAGAAAGGGTCAGGGTACAGCCGCGCACGGTGATCCAGTGCTGTCTGAATGCGGGCGGCAAACCACGCTTGGTCAATCACGGCTTCGGTGTCGCGGTCCAACATTCGCACGGCGATCTTGGACTTGGGGTTGATCGTGCCCAGCCCCAGCGGCTTGCGTTCCGCATCTTCCAAGATGACCAAGCCACCATGGGACAGGCCCTTGGTCCGGCGGTCCATCACCATTTCATTGGCAAAGACCCACGGGAACCCGTGACGGATGACTTGCGGTTTTGCGTTGGGACGCAGGCGAACAATAGGCAAAGGGAGCTGTTTCATAACAGCCCCCTTACCGTGTTCATTTGTGCTTGGAAAGCGGCCTCAGGAGGCAGCGGGGGCCCCACCTGCGGCGGTCAGACCGGTCAGTTCGCGCAAGAATAGATTGGTCAGGTGATTGGTGATACGCACCTTTTGGCCCTGCCCCTGATTGTCGGCGGCAAGGGCGGCGTAGCCACCCAGGGCTGCCAGATCGCCATCGATACGGCGTGCTGTCTCAAGAACTTCGCCGGTCACCGCGTCACGGACGGTCAGATCGAACTTGATCGAATGCACGCCCCCCACCGAATACCGTGTGCGTTCAGTGAGAGAGTGGAACCGGACAAGCTCCACATCCACGGTCACAGGGCGTTCGCCCGTCAGGCCTTGGCCTGCAGCACGGATCGACGTCTGGAAAATCGCGGAGATCTGTTCGGCACGGTTGCCCAGCGGGTCGCCACGCCACACGATGTCAGCGATCGGGTAGTAGGAATTTGCTTCGGACACGGTCATGTCCTGCGGCACGGCAAAGCGGATCGAGTGCAAAGAATAATCCCGCAGAACCTGTGGGGCCTGCTCGGCGCTCAGACGTGGTGTTTCAAGCGGCGCGTTCCGCGACACAACGTCTACGGTGGAACAGGCTGTCATTGCGGCGCTGACGGCGCCCAGTGCGAACAGTTTCGCAGATACTTTAAAAACCTTCATCATTCCCTCCGGGGCTTCTGCCCTTGTCGTTTTTCACGTTTGGATGGGGTTATATGCCCTCTAAATCGGGGCAGGATTGTGGTTAACGAATGGTCATTGCGCGGAATCTGTCGGGCTGAACCATGGCCCAGAGGTCCAGACGAGCCGGTTAAAATCCAATTCAAATCCCTGCATTGAGGCATTGTTAGCGCAAACATGATCTGATACCAGCGCAGCAAATCCGACAAAAAGGTGTGTCATGACATTGAATTCAACCGTTGAGCGCGTCACCGACCGCATCCGTGCCCGGTCCGAGGGCGCCCGCAAGACCTACCTTGACCGTATGGCCGCCGCCGTTGCCGATGGTCCCCGCCGCGCCCATCTGACCTGCGGCAACCAAGCCCACGCCTATGCGCCAATGGGTCAGGACAAGGATGCACTGGTGGCCGAAAAGGCCCCCAACATCGGCATCATCACGGCCTACAACGATATGCTGTCGGCCCATCAGCCCTTTGAAACCTACCCCGCCAAAATCCGCGAGGCCGCCCGCGCCGCCGGTGGCACCGCCCAAGTGGCGGGCGGTGTGCCGGCCATGTGTGACGGCGTGACCCAAGGCCAGACGGGTATGGAGTTGTCCCTGTTTTCGCGCGATGTGATCGCATTGGCCGCGGGTGTCGGCCTGTCGCACAACGTCTTTGACGCCGCTTTGTATCTGGGGGTCTGTGACAAAATCGTGCCCGGCCTGATCATGGCGTCCGCGACCTTTGGGTATATTCCGGGGCTGTTTGTGCCAGCGGGGCCCATGACATCCGGTCTGCCCAACGATGAAAAAGCCAAGGTCCGGCAGGAGTTTGCCAAGGGCAACATCGACCGGGCTGAGCTGATGAAGGCCGAAATGGCCTCCTACCACGGGCCGGGCACTTGTACGTTCTATGGCACGGCCAACACCAACCAGATGTTGATGGAATTCATGGGCATGCACCTGCCCGGTGCGTCCTTTGTAAACCCCGACACCGAATTGCGTGAGGCGCTGACCACAGCCGCCACCACCCGCGCGCTTGAGATCACGGCGCTTGGCAATGACTACACGCCCGTGTCCGATATTCTGGACGAACGGGCCTTTGTGAACGGGCTTGTGGGGCTGATGGCCACCGGTGGATCGACAAATCTGGTGCTGCACCTGCCTGCCATGGCGCGGGCGGCGGGCGTGATCCTCGATCTTGAGGATTTCTCGGACCTGTCTGCGGTGACACCGCTGATGGCCAAAGTGTATCCCAACGGTCTGGCCGACGTGAACCACTTCCACGCGGCAGGCGGTTTGCAGTTCATGATCGGCAACCTGCTTGAGGCTGGATTGCTCCATGACGATGTGAAAACCGTGGCCGGCCAGGGGTTGAGCCATTACGCCAAGGACCCCAAATTCGCCGATGGCCGCATCACATATGATGCAGGCCCCAAAGAGACGTTGAATGACAAAATCCTGCGCCCCGCGTCCGATCCTTTTGCCCCCCAAGGCGGGTTGGTCCAGCTGTCGGGCAATCTGGGACGTGGTGTGATCAAAGTGTCCGCCGTGGCCCCTGAACGTCATATTATTGAGGCCCCGGTGCGCGTGTTCCATGAACAGCATGACGTCAAAGCCGCCTTTAACGCAGGCGAGCTGACCGAAGACGTGATCATCGTGGTTCGCTTCCAAGGCCCCAAATCCAACGGCATGCCGGAATTGCATTCGTTGACGCCTACGTTGGCCGTGTTGCAGGACCGTGGGCTGAAGGTGGCCTTGGTCACCGACGGCCGCATGTCCGGCGCATCGGGCAAAGTGCCCGCCGCGATCCACGTGGCGCCCGAGGCCGCAGACGGCGGCCCGCTGGCGCTGTTGCGCGATGGGGATGTTGTACGGTTGGACGCGACCACGGGCAGCCTGACCTGCATGACCGACCTGACCGACCGCCAGCCCGCTGTCGCGGATCTGACGGGCAATGGCACCGGCGTCGGACGGGAACTGTTTGAGATGTTCCGCCAGACCGTTGGTCCCTCCACCGATGGCGCTGCTGTCGTTCTTTGAACCCCGCTAAAATTCCGGAATTTTAGCGACTGACCAAAATTCCGGAATTTTGGTTCCGCCCGAAAGGAAAAAATCATGACCCCCGAACACGCTTCTGAATTGGCCGCAAAGGTTTGCCTCCTCGCCCCTGTGGTGCCCGTCCTTGTGGTGGATGACGCAACCCTTGCGGGACCCTTGGCCCAAGCCCTTGTTGATGGTGGCCTGCCCGCGCTCGAAGTGACGTTGCGCACACCAGCGGCGTTGGATGTGATCCGCGAAATGGCCAAGATTGACGGTGGTGTGGTGGGTGCAGGCACCTTGCTGACCGAAAAAGACGTGGAGGCCGCGAAAGAGGCAGGTGCCACCTTCGGCGTGTCCCCCGGCGCAACCGACCGCCTGCTGGATGCGTGTGAGGCCAATGATCTGCCTTTGCTGCCCGGTGCCGCCACCGCGACCGAGGCCATGCGGCTGCTGGAGCGCGGCTATACCACGCAAAAGTTCTTCCCCGCCGAGGCCAATGGCGGGGCACCGGCCCTCAAAGGGATTGGCGCGCCCATCCCGCAGGTGAAATTCTGCCCCACAGGCGGTGTGTCCCTGTCCAATGCGCGTGAGTATTTGTCGCTGAGCAATACGTTGTGTGTCGGCGGATCATGGGTTGCGCCCAAGGATCTGGTCGCCGCAGGCGATTGGGCGGGGATCACAGCCCTTGCGAAAGAGGCCGCTGCCCTGCCGCGCTAAAGCCGGTCCGGCTGCACGCGATTTTGCAGTCGGGTTTTAGGTATTTTTGAACCAGAGAAACGAAGGGGCTACCGATTTTGGCGGCCCTTTCTTATTCCGTCACCCGTGCTGCGCGCCCGCCTCTGCGACGGGGGGACTGCGGCGCTGTCAGGCCTTCGCGCAAGGTCAGGGTCATGGGGTGATCTGCTGGTTCCGCCTCATGGCGCGCCAACAGGGCGGGGATGCCCACCTGCGGTGATCCTTGATAGCTCAGCGCCCAATCGAGAAAGATTGACCGACACTCGGGTGCAGCGATCCCGTCGATGCGGTAGGCGTCTTCGATCAGACCTTTGGGGTCCAAATCATCCCCCTTTTTCATCACCGCCCCCCAATAGTGTTGCGATCACATCCGCCGCGTCGCGGCTTTTTTCAGCCATCTGTTCGGCCAGGGTCTCAAGCGTGTCGGCACCGGTTTCTCGTAAGATAAACCGCCGCCCGCCTTCGCCCAACTGGCCTGCGTCCAGACTGCGCCCTTGCAGCAGCTGGGCTGCGGCCTGCACTGTCCAACACAACCCCGCCGCCTGCATCAATGCGGCCTTGTCTGCGGCATCCAAAGAGCCAGCGGCGACCTGTTGGGCGGTTGATCGCCCTAATGCCCCGGATTTTAGAGCCACCGTCTGGCCCGCCAGTTCCACATCTTGCAAACGGCCCTGTCCGATCTTGGCATCAAAGGGCCCCTGAGGGTCCTTCGCCTGCGCAATGCGGCGGCGCATATCGGCCACATCGGCCAGCACGGTGTCGCCTGCGGCCTTTGCGGCCAGAACACGGGCGCGGGCGGCTTCCACGTCTTTGGCCAGTGTCGCGTCCCCCGCGATCACCCGCGCGCGCGTCAGGGCAAGGTGTTCCCACGTCCAGGCTTCTTCCATCTGGTAGGGTTCAAACCGCGCAAATGACGTGGCGACGGGCCCCTGCCCGCCTGACGGGCGCAGGCGCATGTCGACCTCATACAGACGGCCTTCGGCCATGGGGGCGGAAATGGCGGTGACCAGACTTTGGGTCAATCGGGCATAATACGTGCGGGTCGGCAAGGGGCGCGGGCCGTCTGAGGCCTCACCCCCCTGCCCGTCGTAAATAACGATCAAATCCAGATCAGAGGCCGCGTGCAACCGCCCCGCCCCAAGCGACCCCATCCCCACAACCACGGCCCCGCGCCCGGGTCCGTCCCCGTGTTTCGTGGCGAACTGAGCAGCCACCACGGGAAAGACCCCGCCAAGGACGGCCTGCGCCAGATCGGCGTAGTGTTGGCCTGCCACGTCGGCGCTGATCAGGCCACGCAGATGGTGGACGCCGATGCGGAAGTGCCATTCCTTCATCCAGCGCCGCGCGGCATCAAGGCGGGCCTCATAGTCAGGTGCCGTTCCGACGACGCGGGTCAGATCGGCCTGCAAGGCCTCTGCCCCAGGCCAATCGGCAAAGAAATCACCGCCAATCACGGCGTCAAACACAGCGGCGTTGCGGCCCAGATATTCGGCCAAGGCGGGCGCAGTTGAGGCGATGTCGACGATCAGTTGCGTCAGCTGCGGGTTGGCCTCAAACAAGGAAAACACCTGCACGCCTGCAGGCAGCCGCGACAGAAAGCCATCGAGGGCGGCCAGCGCCTCATCAGGTTTGGCGGCCTCTTGCAGCGCCTTGAGGAGTTGCGGTTTGATACGGTTGAAAATCTCAACCGCGCGATCAGATCGCAGGGCCGGATAGGTCAGCCAGCGGCTGGTGACATCTTCGCCGAAATCCGGTGTCTCGGCGGTCTGCGCGGGGGCAAAGAAGCCTTCTGTCAGACTGTGAACCTCTTCTAACCGGGCCTTCAGATCGCGGCGCAAGTCCGCAACCGAGCGCCCCATGAAGGCCGCAAGACGGGCAAAGCCATCTTCGGTGTTGGGCAGGTCGTGGGTCTGGGCGTCGCCGATCATCTGCAAACGGTGTTCGACCTCACGGTGGGCGCGGTAGTGGTCGGTCAGGATCGCCGCGTCGCTGTCAGGCACCCAACCCGCTTGGGCCAAGGCCGCCAGCCCGTCCACGGTGCCGCGCGCACGCAGGGACGCATCGCGGCCACCGGCGATCAACTGACGGGTTTGGGTGAAGAATTCGATCTCACGAATACCGCCGCGCCCCAGCTTCATGTTGTGACCGGGCAGCGATATGGGCCCGCCGAGGCCTTTGTGTTCACGGATCCGCAGCCGCATGTCGTGGGCGTCCTGAATGGCCACGAAATCGAGGTGCTTGCGCCAGACGAAGGGGCGCAAGGTTTTGAGGAACCTCTCCCCCGCTGCGATGTCACCGGAGGCCGCGCGCGCCTTGATATAGGCCGCCCGTTCCCATGTGCGCCCTACGCTTTCGTAATAGCGCTCGGCCGCTTCCATGGACAGGCAGACGGGGGTGACGGACGGATCAGGGCGCAGGCGCAGGTCCGTGCGAAAGACATAGCCTTCGCCTGTCAGCTCACTCAGCAAACCGGCCATTTTGCGGGTGACGCGCACAAAGGCTGCGCGGGCGTCGTGGTAGGCGTCAGGGTCAAAACGGGTTTCATCGAAGAGGCAAATCAGGTCGATGTCGCTGGAATAATTCAATTCATACGCGCCGCCCTTGCCCATAGCGATGCTGACCATGCCGCCTGCGGTGGCAGCATCGTCCGGTGTCAGGCCGGGCAGTTTGCCGCGCGTGATCTCAGCCTCGACCAGACGACGCAAGGCGACATTGACGGCGGCATCGGCCAATTGGGACAGCGCGCGCGTGACGTCCTCCAGCGTAAAAACGCCGCCCAAATCCGCAAGCCCCACCAAAAGGGCCGTGCGGCGTTTGGCCTGCCGCAAGCCGTCGCTCAGCTGCGGCAAAGACAGCGTGCTGATCCCGCCGATCACATCCTCAACCGCGGCCTCCGGCGCATCGAGAGCGCCGCGCAGCCAATCAGCTTCCTTTTGCAAAAGCCCCGCAAGATAGGGGCTGCAGCCCGCCGCCCCGGCAATCAGCGCGCGGACTTCGGACGGGGCGTCGCCAAATGCGGTCGCGGCCTCCTGCCCCAGTTCGGGATCAAAGGCATCTGGGCTGCGGGTCATGCGACTTGAAAAGGTCATACATGTTTGTGGGCTGCGGGGTTGAATTGGTCAACCAAGGCAGATCATGAAAGATTTTCACAAACAAATTCAATTGGATGCGATGTAAATGTAAAAAACATTTACATACCCCCTTGCCGGAGGCCCCCAACTCTCCCATCTTCAGTAATGTGAAAGGCATTCACATAGAAAAACGCAAACCAAAGAACGGAGACAAAAATGACCACCTCGTCCACAAACATTGACTATCAGGCCCCCTACGCCCGAACCGTGGGTGAAGGAAACTGGCTGCAACGGTCCGAACGTTGGCTTGATCCGCGCGGCAAAGGCGCGTGGATCGCGGCCATGGTCCTTGGGTTTATCTTTGTCTGGCCTGTGGGCCTCGCCCTTCTTGCATATATGATCTGGAGCAAACGCATGTTTTCCTCAAATTGCGCCACCAAACGCACCCGCCACGCCTCAATGCGCGCCACGATGCGCCCCTCCGGCAACTCGGCCTTTGACGCCTACAAGGCCGACACCCTGCGCCGCCTTGAAGACGAACAGCACAATTTTGAGGAGTTCCTCAAACGTCTGCGAGAGGCAAAGGACAAAGCCGAATTCGACCAGTTCATGGACGACCGCGCAAGCCGGACCATGGACGAAGAAGACGCAACGGATGCGGACGCAAAGCCCGCCTAAGTGAAGCCACGCGTCGCCGGGAACCCCGGCGGCGCAGCGCACGTTACTGACCAAAGGGACAAAACAATGACATATGCAGACAGTATTCCAGACCCGCACAGCCGCCCCGATTTCTATGACAGCGTGCCCTCAAAGCGGTTGATCGCATGGATCGTGGACATCGGCCTGACCGGCGTCTTGGCCAGTGTCATTTCCATCCCCTTTGCCCTTTTCGGGATCGTGTTGATCGTGCCGCTTTTGTTCATCCCTCTGATCTGGGCCTGTACCGGATTTGTGTACCGCTGGATGACGATTTCATCGGGGTCGGCCACATGGGGCATGCGCCTGATGTCGATTGAATTGCGCGACCGTGATGGCAAGCGGCTCGATGGGTCCACGGCGTTCCTGCACACGGCCGGCACCTACATCAGCTTTGTGATTTGTCCTGTGCAACTGGTGTCCATGGCGTCCATGGCGCTGACAGACAGGGGTCAGGGCCTGACGGATATGGTCCTTGGCACCACGATGCTGAACAAAGCGGGCTGACCACCCCCCGTCAAAGAGCCACACCCCGCGCCCCAAAATCGCGGGTTGTGGCATGCGGGCCCCTGTTGCTAGGATCGTCTCGTTCTTATCTGACTGAGTAGCATGCGTCACAGCCTTCCCATCGCCCCGCAGTTCTATGTCACTGCGCCGCAGCCCTGCCCCTATCTTGAGGGCCGGATGGAAAGAAAGCTGTTCACCGCCCTGCAAGGCGAGACCGCCGAAAAGCTGAACAATTCGCTGTCAAAACAAGGGTTCCGCCGGTCCCAGAATGTGTTGTACCGGCCCTCCTGCGCGGATTGCTCTGCTTGTCTGAGCGCGCGGATCAGGGTGGCGGATTTCGCCCCTTCCAAAAGCCAAAAGCGGGTCTTGAAACGCAACCGGCATCTGGAACGCGGCGCGTCGTCCCCTTGGGCCACAGAGGCGCAATATGCCTTGTTTCGCGATTACCTGGACAGTCGGCACGCCACAGGCGGGATGGCCGATATGGATCTGTTCGAATTCGCGGCCATGGTCGAAGAAACGCCCATCCGTACGCGACTGATCGAATACCGCGACACCGGTGAGGTGGCGGATGATGATCCCTATGAGGGCCTGCGCGCTGTCAGTCTGACCGATATCCTCGATGATGGGGTGTCGATGGTCTATTCGTTCTTCACGCCTCAGATGACGAAAACATCGCCCGGCACCTACCTGATCCTTGATCATATTGAGATCGCCCGCCACCTTGGCCTGCCCTATGTCTACTTGGGCTATTGGGTGCCGGGGTCCGACAAAATGGGCTATAAGGCGAAGTTCAAAGGGGTAGAAATATACCTCAATGGCCGCTGGGAAGACCTGACCCATCCCGATGATTATTCATCTGAAATCAATCCCCTCTCCGTTGATCCTATCGCGGAACAGGTGGCGCGGATCACCCTGCCTGACATCAAGTCCTGACCAAGGGCTTCTAAATTTCCAGAAATTTAGGGCCGCCCTATGGCTCGCGCAGTGCTTCTTGTGACCGGTAAAGCGGCTTGGTCAGATATTGCAGGACCGTCTTTGACCCCGTGTGCAATTCCACATCCGCCTGCATACCGGGCCGGATTTCGATGCGCGCTTGCCGCGTGCCCAGATCGGTCGCATCCACGCGCAAGGTCACGCGGTAATGGGGCGGCGCATTCGGGTCGCGTTCGTCCTCAAACGTATCGGCTGAGATCAGGTGAACCTCCCCTGTGAGTGACCCGTAAATGGTGTAATCATAGGCACTGAGCTTAATCGTTGCGGCCTGCCCGGGCACCACATTGGCGATGTTGGAGGGCGACACCTGCGCCTCGACGAACAACTCATCATCCATGGGGATGATCTGGAAAATCTCTTCGCCTGGACGGATGACGCCGCCGATGGTGGTCACGCCCAGATTGTTGACGATGCCGCGCATGGGGCTGGTGATAATCGTCCGGTCCAGCCGGTCTTCGGCCACGCGCAGATCCTGCTTAAGGGTCGCCATGGTCGATAACACTTCGGAATATTCAGACGCGCGCGCCAATTCGGCCTGCGTCACGATCTCATTATAGGCGTTTTGTGCGTCGGAATTGGCCTTGCGCGCGCGGGTCACTTCGATCAGCGCCGCGATTTCACGGTTATACAGGTCTTCCATCACCGCCAATTCACGGCGGGTTTCGGTAACGATAGACTGCGCGCCTTCGGTGCGGCTGACGTAGTCGGACTGGCGTGCGCCCAAAAGGGCGCGTTCAGAGGCAACCATATCAGGCAGGAATTGCGCAATGGCATCGGGCACGTCGAAATCGAACATTCCGCCGATCTCGGCCTCTAGCCGGAGGCGGCGGATTTCAGCGGCAATCACCTGTTCACGCAGGTCAGTCACAGCGGTTTCAAACTGGGTGCCGCGCAGGCGTGCCAGCACATCACCGGGTTCCACCTGATCGCCCTCCCCCACCAGCAGTTCCGCCAGAATACCCCCTTCAAGGTTCTGGATAATCTGCGGTCGCGAAGATGACACAACGGACCCGTTGGCGCGCACGATTTCATCAATGGCCGCGAACTTGGCCCAGATCAGAAAGATCACGACCGTGGCCCCGATCAGCCAGATCAGCAGGCTGGGGCCTTTGACGCGCGCGTCGAATTCGTCTGCCATGGTGACCATTAGACTGCCTTTTTGTTCTTGTTTTGCAGATGTGCGAGGACCTCTTGGCGGGGTCCGTCCACGGCCAGTCGGCCATTTTGCAAGATCACGGTGCGGGTTGTCAGCTCAAGGATCGGCACGCGGTGGGTGGCGATGATCGCCGTGCGCCCGTTCAGCCACGTCTCAAGACGGCTGACCAACGTGTTTTCTAACGTCTGGTCCAGTGCGGCGGTGGGTTCATCCAGCAGGCAGACCTTGGGGTCCTGCAGCCACAGCCGCGCCCAACCGATGGATTGACGCTGACCGATGGACAGGCCCTCACCGCCGTCGGAAATCTCAAGATCCAGACCCTTGGGGTGGTTGCGCACAAAGGGGCCGAGGCCTGCAAAATCCAGTGCCGCAAGCAGCCGGTCATCATCGCGTTCCAGCAAGGTGAGGTTCAGGTTTTCACGCAAGGTGCCGGAGAACAGGCGGACCTCTTGGCTGAGATACCCGATAGAACGACGCAAGTCGCGGGGCATCACCTGCCCCATGTCCACGCCGTCAACCAACACGCGGCCCTTGGTGGGCCGGTAAATGCCCGACAGCAGTTTCAACATCGTTGACTTGCCGGACCCGTTGGCGCCCAGCACGGCGATGCGCTGGCCTGCTTCGATTTTCAGGCCCGGAATGTCCAACGATTGACCGCTGTCTTCGTTGTAGCAAAAGGCGATTTCGCGCAGTTCAAATTCACCGCGCATGTCTTCGCGGCGCAGGTAGGTGCGGTCGACCTCTTGGTCCTGTTCGGCGTTGGCGATGTCGTCCAGCGCCTCAAGTGCGGCTTTCACGTTGGACCAGCGCGCCAGCGTGGCGGCCAGTTGTGTCAGCGGCCCCAAGGTCCGGCTGGTCAGGATGCCCACGGCGATGATCGTGCCCACGGTGAACTGGCCGGTGAAAACCATGAACGTGCCCGCAACCACGGCGGCCACATAGGTCGCCTGCTGGACGCCCTGCGCCCAGAACGTGAGGGTCGAGGCCAGTTTACGTTGCTCGGACGTGGCGACCGAGGACACCGCAGACAATTCAGACCACATGCGTTTGAACCGGTCTTCGCCGCGCTGCGCCTTGATCGTGTCGGCCTCATAGATGACTTCGTGCAGCAATTTGTTTGACTTGGCTGACGCCCCTTGGGTCTGCTGTGTCAGCGCGATCATCTTCTTTTGCAAAAAGAAACTGGGCAGCACCATCAAAAGACCGCCCACAAACAACACCCAAACCACATTGCCGCCGATGGACGCCACAAGGGCCAGAAACAACACGATAAATGGCAAATCCGTGAGCGTGCCGATGGTTGAGGCCGTGAAAAATTCACGGACCGATCCGAATTCGCGCACCGCTGAAAACAGCCCCGATGGCGTCTGGCCTTCCTTGCCGCGCCGCATGCCCAGCAAGCGGTCCATCAACAGCGCCTGCACCTTCAGTTCAATCTTGCGCCCTGCCCCGTCCATCAGCCGTGCACGCGCAATGCGCAATCCGGCCTCAAGCAGCATGGCCAAACCGGCCCCAATGGCCAGCACCCACAATGTGGCGGTGGACTGATGCGGGATCACGCGGTCATAGACCTGCAACGAAAACAGTGCCACGGCCACAGCCAACAGGTTGGCCACGAAGGACCCCAAGGCGACCTCAAGCATGTGACGGCGGAATTGGAGCATCTCACCCCAGAACCAATGGGCGGATGTGCTTTTGCGGGCGTGTTTGCGGGCCAGATCGGCCACGGCCACATCAGCGCGCAGGATCGTGCCGCTGAAATAGGGCAGAAAGTCCGACAGCGGCACTTCGGCGCGGTTGTCCCGACAGGTGGTGTCGAAGACGATGACCGCATCGTCGGTCTGATCAAGGACCAACAGCACATGGCCGCTGGTCATTTCAACCATGGCGGGCCAGTGATCAGCCGTGGGTTTGCGCACCTTTTTGGCGTGGCTCACCAAACCGGCAGAGTTCAGCGCATTGGCCACGGCCTGAAGGGTGATGTCGTCGCCTGAGTCGGCGGTCATGACCTCCAACAAATCCGACCGCACGATGTCGATGCCCACAAGCCCCGCATAGGTCGCGGCCAGATCGGCCCGGGCGCGGGCTTTTGCGGAATAGCGGTCTTCCGCGATCAGGCCTTGGGCCGCTCCGTCAACCGCCTGCGGGTCGGAGGCCGCGGCCTCCGGATCGTTGGCGGGGGTGGACACGCGGGTGATTTTGCCGCCACGGGTGGCGTTCATGTCAAAGGCGATGACGGGGCCGGTCATATATCTTCTCCGTCCACCAAGGTGCCGTAAAGACGGGCCAGTTTCAGCTCCATCCGCGCCAGATCATAGCGGATCGCCACGGCATCGCGTTCTGCGTCCAGTTTCGTGCGGAACACGCCGACGACCTCAGGCACGGTGCGTTGGCCGCCGCGCAGCTGTTGTTCAAACAGGGTGTAATTGTCATTTGCCTGCGCCACGATGGTGGCGATGTTGCTTTGCTGCCGCCGCAGCGAGGCCATCTGGCCCTCGATTGCGGCGACCTCACGGGCGCTGTCTTCGCGCTGTTCGGCCACGGCCAGTTCTGCCGCCTGCCCCATCGCCTCAAGCGCGGCGAGATTTGCGCCACGGCCAAAACCCAGACCGTTGGGGATGGCCACGCCAAGGCCAAAGCTGTCGCCGTCGGCCAGATTGCCTGACGCGGTGACATTGGGGGTGTATCCCGCCTGAAGCGCACGCGCTTCGGCCAGACCACGGGTGCCTTCGGCGTCGACTTTCATCACATCGAGCGGCTGGGCAATGCCCGCCGGATCAGACAGGGTTTCGATCCCGCTGACTCCATCAAGGGAGGTCGCGGACATGGCGGCCAGTTCGGCGCGCGCGGCGGCGGCCTCTTCGCGGTCTTCCAAAACGTCGGAGCGCATCTGGGTCAGCTTTTGCTGGACCAGTTGCAGATCGGCGCGGTCGTTGATACCGGCGTTGACCCGTTCGGACATGACATATTCGAACCGTTCCATCCGTGCCATGCCACCCTCGTGGACAGCGGCGCGGGCCTCGGCGGCTTCGGCGGTCAGGTAAAGATCAAGCGCCTGATAGACGCGGTCGTTGGTGTCTTGGGCCAATGCCACCGCGGCGACTTCCACATCGGCGCGGGCAAATTCACGTTCGGCGCGGTTGGCACCGCCGTCAAACAACGTCTGTTCCACCACCATGCCCGCCACAACGGACCCCAGTGAGGTCAGCGAAACCGTGGGCCCTAATGAGGGCAGCCAGTTCAATTCACGCGCTTTGGAGCGCAGCATGGCCGCGCGCAACTCGGCCTCAGCGGCGCGGGAATTGGCCGCCAAAACGGAAGACGCCACCTGGGCATAGGGCCCGGATGGCAAAACGGAACGTCGGTTCAAAAGGGCGTCGATGAGGGCGGACCGTTCGCCGTTCGACAGCTCCCCATTCAAAGCGGGGGCGTCCGGTGCGGCCGCCACGGCCATGGTGTCTTGTCCAATAAGACCACCCGCGCGAGAGACCAGATCCTCGCCCATGCAGCCGCTCAAGACGCTGGCGCACAACAGTGCTGCCAGGGGTGTCTTGATATACCTTGCCTGTCCCACTCGATACCTCAATCCGCTTATCAGATGCGTGGTGGGGGCCGGTTTGTCCGGCCCTCCGCCGATGGTATGTGCCCCGCCTTTTGCGCCACGGGGAAGCGTGATCGTCTTTAGATCGTTGAGACGTTGATGTCTTCTTCGATGAAGATCTGCGCGTCGTCGCCCATCGTGTAGACGTCGTAGGTCTTGCCTTCGATCGTCGTGGTGGTGCCGCTGTCTGTGGCCCCTGCGATGTTGACGCTGTCGTCGGACCCGCCGTGGATGATGAGGTTGTTGTCGTTGTCCGACAGCCCCTCAAGCGCGGAGAGATCGAGCGTCACTTCCGCGTCGGTGGCGTAGCTCAGATCAATGGCACCGACGTCGAACCCTTCGAGGCCGTCAAGATTGACCACGTCTGTGCGGGTTTCTTCCATGACCACGTAGGTGGCGTTCTGGTTGCCTGCACCGTCGATCTCATTGACCACCAGATGCGTGCCCGAGGGCAGTTCTGGGTTGAAGGTGAACAGCTGTGTGTCGCCCAGATCGAAGCCGCCGTCTTGGTTGCCCTCAAGGGTGACTTCGCCGCTGTCGGAGATGGAGCTGACCGTGAAGTCGTTATCGATCTCATTGATCTCAAGCGCGCGCACACCGTCTTCGTTGATGGTGACACTTTCGATGGTCGGCGCGTCGGTGGCGACAGTATCGACACGGAAGGTGTCGGTGATGCTGTCGGTGTTGCCGTGCTGATCGGTGGCCGCGATGGTGATGTTGGCGTCATATTCGCCGGCTGGGATTTCGGCACCGTCATAGGTCACGGACCAGTTGCCAGCCGCATCCACTGTGGCCTCACGGGTGATTGTGCCACCCGAGGATGCGAAGGTTACCATGACGGTGGACTCGGCTTCGACCGTACCTGTCAGCGTCACGCCGTCCTCAGCCTCGGCGCGGTTGACGATGTTGTCGCCTTCCACGGGATCGGCTGTGGTCAAATTGTTGACGTAGGTGTCGATTTCGACCGTATCGGTGATCACCGCCACGTTGCCCGCAGGGTCGGTGGCTGTGGCCGTCATTGTGGCCATCCCTTCGGTGTCGGCAAAGCCCGCACCGGAGAAGTTGGCAGACCACTGACCGTTTGATCCAGCCATAACGGTCACGCTTTCGCCGCCGAATTCGACAACCACTTGGCTGCCTGCTTCGACCTGCCCTGTCAGGGTCACGCCATCGGCGGCCTCTGCGGCGTTGATCACATTGTCGCCCTCAACCGCATCAGCGGAGAAGTTGAACGGCACCACTTCGGTGTCGATCTGAACGGTGTCGCTGACCTCTTTGTAGTTGCCCGCCGCATCAGTGATGGAGGCCGTGATATCGGCCTCATAGGTGCCTTCGGGGATCACACCTGCGGGGAAGTTCACAGACCATGTGCCGTCGTCACCGGCGAGCACATTCAAGGTCGCATCACCCAGACCAACCGTGACCACCAGACCCGGCGTCGCGGTGCCGTTGATGATGACACCGTCGGCATGTTCAACCGCATTGACCACATCGTCGATTTCAATCGGCTGGGACGACAGGGCCAGATCACCGGCCACCGTATCCACGGTCACAGCTTCGGAGATGCTGGAGGAGTTGCCCGCAGCATCCGTGGCCGTCACCACGACGGAGGTCTCGTATTCACCACCTGGCAGCGTGCCGCCCGGATATGTCACGGACCAGTTTCCATTGGCATCGACCGTGGCCGCCATGACCACACCGTGCAAGGACACCGACACCGTGGACCCAGCTTCAACGGTGCCTGCCATCGTGATGGCCTCACCGCTTTCGTTGAAGTTCACAACGCCATCGGACCCGCCGGAGGAGTTCGTCGTCATCTCAAGTTCGTTGACGAAGGTATCGACAGTCACGCTGCTTGTCGCAGTGGCCGTGTTGCCCGCGCCGTCGGTCGCCGTAACGGAAACCGGAACATCCAGTTCACCCGTTGGAACATCGCCGCCCGCGTATGTCGCAGACCATGTTCCGCCAGAGGTGGCGATGACCGTTTGTGTGACGGTGCCAAACGTAACCTCAACCGAGGCACCGGGTTGTGCCGTCCCGGTCAGCGTCACGCCGCCCGGCTGTTCAACCCCGTTGACCACATTGTCGGACCCGCCGATCGTCGCGGTTTCAACAGTCACGCTGGTGACCGTATCCACAACCACGGTGCCAGACGACACCGAAGAGTTCCCAGCCGCATCCGTGGCCGTGATGGTCACGTCCATATCGTATTCGCCCTCTCCCAGCACGGATGTGCCGACATCAAGGGACCAAGTGCCACCCGTAACGGTCGCGTCGTAATCCACGCCACCAATGGTCACGACAACGGAATCGCCGCCGGTGACCGTACCGGTCAGTGTCACGCCGCCGTCGTATTCTGCCGCATTGATGATGCCATCGGCGCCGCCGGTTGCATCCATTTCGGCGCCGATAACCGTGTCGACAACCAAGGTTTCGGTCACGGTTGTCGATCCACCCTCCGTGGTGATCGTGACTGTCACGTCGGTGGTGTATTCACCTTCGGTGATGTCCTCAGTATCGAAGGTCACCGTCCAGTCGCCCTCTTCGCTGACCGTTGTGGTCTCTGTTGTGCCGTCGATTGTGACCTCAACATCACCACCGGGCGTGCCGGTGCCGTCGATCACAACGCCGTCTGCGTGATCTTCTTCGTTGACGGAGGTGTCGTCGCTTTCGACTGTGCCGCTTGTGACATCGACCACAGGCGCAGCAGGGCCGCCGTCGCCGCCGCCCCCGCCGCCGCCAATCACCGCAGCACCGGCCGCAGCGGCTGCACCGCCCCAACCGAACAATGGCCCGATCCCGCCGATGGCCGCGCCCAACATGCCCACTTCATCGTCAGCACCGCCGACATCAGCACGCAGAACATCGGAACCGCGCATGAAGTAAAGATCTTCGTTGATGGCAAATTTGCCGATACCGTCGTCGGCGATGTAATTGGCGAAGTAGTCCGCGCCCGCACCCTGCGTGAGGTTCACCTCAGTCAGGGTGCCGCCAGACGACAAGAACAATTCATTCGAGGCCACACCGTCACTGGTGAAGTACCCCTCAATCGTGATGACCCGCCCATCGACCAGCGTGATCTGGAGAGCCTGCCCTGCGCGGGTGTACGATACAATCTGACCCTGCGACAGGTTGAGCGAGATATCCGATCCCGCACCAACAACAATGGATGATGACGCGGCGGATTCACCTGCCGTGCCTCTCGAAATATTGCCCGCACCATCACGGACAACGAAATTAATCGCTGACATACTACTCGCTCCGCCTCATGTTCACGACTTCTTTGAGCCGCCTTTTTTGATTAGAATCACCACATGTAGATTGATTTTCAATTTCTAGGGGGAAAATCGCGGCCCACGAATCACTATGGCAAAACTGTGGCGAAATTACATTTCAGTATGTTTCACAAAGGCTTGCGCCGGTCCAAAGTCACATTCAACGCGGCCCCGACCATGACCAGAAATGAACTGAGGTAGAACCATAACAGCAAAACGATCACGGCCCCCAAAGACCCGTAGACCTCATTATAATTGCCGAAATTGGCCACATAGATCGAAAAAACAGCAGACATTGCGATCCACAATGCCACCACCAAAAAGGCACCCGGTGTGAACCATCCAAGCCGGTCACCGCGCCGATTGGGCCCGTAGCGGTACACAATGCCAAGCCCCGCTAACATCACCAGGACCACAACGGACCAGCGAGCCAGTTCCAGCAAAATCTCCTGATCGGTGTTGAATGGCACCAGTGTCAGCACCACTGGGGCCACGACCACCAACAACAGCGCCACAATGGCCACCCCCACCAGCGAGGCTGACATCAACAAAGCCACCAAAACCTGCCGCGCCAACCCGCGATTGGGTTGCTCGAAAATAGCGTTGATGCCTTGGATCAGGGCGGCGACCCCTGCCCTGACGGACCACAAAGCCACCCCGATTGAAAGGGCCGTGGCGACCCCCAGTGTTTCGCTGCGCGCGCTGAGGATGGATTGGATCTGGTTTTCGAACAGGCCCATCACCTCAGGCGGCATCAACCCACGCAGCATTTCAAGCTGGCTGTTGACGACCACCGGATCGGCCACCAGACCAAAGATCGCGATGGTCGCCGCAAGGCCTGGACAAATCGCAAAAAGACCGTAGAACGCGACACCCGCAGAAATCAGGCCTGCGTTCTTTTCTCCAAGATCATCAAGGACTTGGCGAATAATCTCATAGGCTTCGCGCCACATCATGATGCGCGCTCAATTCGCATAGACGACCACTTCGGGCAAACCGGTCAGCGGCGCCTCAATCAGGCGCATCGCCGCGAGGGAGATTTGGCTCCCCGATCCTGCGGCCCCGCCTGAGGGGCGCAGTTCCACCGCCACCGAATTGCCTTCATATTCGATCCGGCCCTGTGTCACCGCCGTCACCAACGGGGTCTTGAACCAGATGCCGGGGTCCGTAGGGCTGCCCAAGGACGCAATCGTTGTGCCCAGACGCCTCTCACCCGATTGAGGCGCTGTGACCACGGCGGCCTGCCGGTCTTCGGCGGTCGTTGTGTCAAAATCCTCAACCGTGCGCGCCGTGGGCGGCGGAGGGGGTGGGAAATCGGGGCGGGTCTGGTTCAAATCCAACACCGGCCGCACCGGTGGCGCAAACCCCGGCCCGCGAGAAGGGGATAAATCGGGGGTGATGATCGCAGCAGGCGTGCTCACATCTTGTTGTTCGACAGGGGCCATAAACCCAGGCGCACAGGCCGCTGTCGCCCAAAGCACAGCAATAGCAGGATATTTCTTCATGAAAGGAAACCTAGGGCTGGGTCATAGCGCTGTCGAGGGGGAAACGCGGCGGCGAATGCGCTTGCGCGGTCTATCGCACGCTCCTAGGTTCTGGCCATGACCGAACCGCTGATTGACCCTTTCCAACGCGCCATCACCTA
>NZ_CBFHNH010000021.1:0-49332 GCF_965657175.1 Pseudooctadecabacter sp.
CCCCAATAAAGCCCTCGTTTGGGGGCTGGCCCCCAATAAAGCCCTCGTTTGGGGGCTGGCCCCAACAAGGGTCCCGATCAAGATCGTGACAAAGTGCGACCGCGACAAAATCCACGTCGAGCAATCGCCAATCACCTCCCAACGCGCCGCGCAGCGGCGCGGGTCGGATGGGCGCAGCCCATTCGAAATTAAAGCCCGTAAATCCCGCGGAACTTCTCTTCGAGATATCCAAGCAACGGCGCCTCAGACGGGGCTTGCCCGCAGGCGCGTTCGATCACCTCACGTGGCGCATAAAGCCCCCCGTGCCGTTGCACGTTCTCGCGCAGCCAATCTGTCGCCGCTGTGGTGTCGCCTTGCGCCAACGCGCCATTCAAATCCGGCACCGCCGCGTGCATCGCCTCATTCAGACACCCCGCATAGACATTTCCCAAAGTGTAGGTGGGGAAATAACCAAACAGGCCAACCGACCAATGCACGTCCTGCAACACCCCGTTGCTGGCGCGATCCACAGGATAGCCAAAGTCAGCCTCGAACCTCTCGTTCCAAGCGGCCTCCAGATCATCGACTTCGATATCCCGCGCGATCAGGGCGCGCTCCAGATCAAAGCGCAGCAGCACATGCAGGTTGTATTGCACTTCATCGGCTTCGGTCCGGATAAATCCATTCTCGACCCGGTTCACGCAGGCGTAAAACGCCTCCTCATCGGCAATCCCGAAATCGCCGAAGGCATCGCGCATCTGACCATAAAGCCAGCCGGTGAAGGCGCGGCCCCGCCCGATCTGGTTTTCATAAATCCGGCTTTGGCTTTCGTGCACACCCATGGACACGCCCTGCCCCAAAGGCGTCAGCAAATACCGCCGGTCCACGCCCTGTTCGTAGGCCGCATGGCCGACCTCATGGATGGTCGAATAGATACAGTTGAACGGGTCATCTTCGGATGTGCGCGTGGTGATCCGCACGTCCAACCCCGACCCGCTTGAAAACGGATGCACGGCCTTATCGACGCGGCCCATGGACATGTCGTAGCCAAAGGCCTTGGCGATCTGGCGCGCCAATTTCATCTGCGCGCCCTCATCGAAGCGGCCTTGCAAGGCGGGCGGTGCAGGCGCATCCAGAACTGCGGCACGCAGTGCCACCAGGCGTGGACGCAGCGCGTCAAACATGGCCGACAGTTCTACGGCGGTGGCGCCTGGTTCGTAATCGTCCAGCATGGCGTCATAGACATCGCCACCGGCGGACAGGGCGGCTCCCTCTTCACGCTTCAGCGACACGACCTCACGCAGGACCGGTGCGAAGGCTGCGAAATCATCTGCCTCACGGGCCGCAGCCCAAGCGCCCTGCGCCTCAGACGTCATCCGCGCGATCTCAGAGGCGAGCTTGGCCGGCACCTTGCTGGCCCGCTCATAGGACCTGCGGATTTCACGCAATTGCGCGACTTCGACCTCGCCCGATGTTTCCGCGGCCGCCAGCCAGTCCGCCACCCGTGGGTCCGTGCGGCGCGCATGCAGCACGCCCTCCATGGCGGCCATTTCTGCGCCGCGCTGGGGGGCCGCATCGCGCGGCATCATCGTCTCCTGATCCCAGCCCAAACGGCCCGCCACCTGCGCCAAAGCCTGCGTTTCGCGCTGAAACGCCATCAAATCATCATAAGCCGCCATGTCTTATCCCCTTATGGATTGAGCCAGCGGATACCGCGCCAAATACCGCGCCCGCAAAATCGCGATCCAAAGCAGGACCGCCGTAAACTGGTGCACAATCGCGATCTGCACCGGTGCTGAATACAAAACCGTCACGATCCCGATGACCATCTGCACAAACATCAACGCCAACATGACATTGAACGCAAACCGCGTCTGCAGATTGGGCTGACGTCGCGCCCGCCACCACACGAAAACGGCAAAGCCCATTAAGAGATAACCAGATGTGCGATGCACAAATTGCACCAGCCCTGCGTCCTCAAAGAAATTGCGCCAGAGCGGGGTCAACTGAAACGGATCAGGCGGAAAGAACGACGCCCCCGTGCCCGATGTCATCAACGGCCAGTTCGGGAAATTGCGCCCCGCATCAATGCCCGCGACCAGCGCACCCAGCAGGATTTGCACCAAGGCAAAGCCCACCAAAACACCCGCCAACCGGAACAGCCCCGCGTCCCCCGCACGGCGTGCCTGCATCAAATCCGCCTCGCGGCGGCCGAGCAAAAACACGTACCATGCGATGAACCCGAGGATGACAAAGGCCAACCCTAGATGGGTGGCCAACCGGTAGGACGCCACATCCAGCATCCCCTCGCGCAGGCCAGAACTGACCATCCACCACCCGATGGCGCCTTGAAGCCCGCCAAGGGCTCCCAGAAACACCAACCGCCCCGTCCAGCCCACGGGGATCTGACGGCGCAGCAGGAAATACCCAAAGCCCAAAGCCCATACCAGACCGATGACACGGCCCAACTGCCGGTGCCCCCATTCCCACCAATAGATCACCTTGAACTCGGCCATAGACATCCCGCTGTTTTGCTCGATGTATTCGGGGATCAGCTTATAGGCGGCAAATTCGGCCTCCCATTGGGCAGCGTTGAGGGGCGGTACAGACCCCGACAAAGGCGCCCATTCGGTGATCGACAACCCTGAATCCGTCAACCGTGTCAGACCGCCCACGGTGATCATCACCACCACTAGCGCAAACAACATCATCAACCAAATCCGGATCGCCCCGCGCGCGCCCTTGGATTTCGCATCAATCCCACCGGGGGCGGCGACGGGCTTTTGCGTTTCAGTGACCTCTTCGAAAATACTGCGCGGCTTGGTCGCCATTTGTGATCCTCACTTACTGTCTTGTGCGCAACCTATGCCTGACCATCCCCTTGGGCAAGCGGGACCGGTCCGCGCCGCCAAAGCGCCGCACCCCCTCTTCATCTGGCCCGAAAAACTCCCGCCGGAGGCTCCAACAAAAAACCCAAAGAACCACCACCCGACCCGCCGCGCAGCGGCGCCCCCCCCCGCCATACGTCCGGGCCCGATCGCCAGATCGTCAGATCGTCACTCGTCCGATTTTCCACGCAACAACTGACGGAGCATCCCGTGCAACATCTGCACATCCGCGCGGGTCATCGGCATGCGCGCCCACAGATTGCGCAGGTTGATCTTCATGCTCTCGGCCTTGTGGTCGGGATAAAAGAACCCCGCTTCTTCAAGCCGGTCTTCATAATGACGGGCCAGCGCTTCGATATCGCGGTGCTCGGCCACGTCGGTGCGTTGGCCCTGTACCACCACGTCCTCCACCGCCTCAGAAGCGCGGCGCCATTCATACCCCACCAGCAGCACACATTGCGCAAGGTTCAAGGATGGAAAGTCCGAGTTCACGGGCACGGTGATGATCGCCTGCGCATGGGCGATATCGGCGTTTTCCATGCCGGATCGTTCCGGCCCGAACATCACGGCGACCTTTTCGCCCCGTGCGACCCGCTGGGCGGCATCGCGCATGGCGGCCTCGGGGGAAAAGACGGGCTTGGTCAACTCACGCGGGCGCGCTGTTGTGGCATAGACATAAGTCCGGTCCGCCAGCCCTGTGGCCACGTTTGGGGCCACCTCGGCCTCATCCAGAAGACGTCCGGCACCGGACGCCATGGCCACCGCAGACGGGTTCGGCCAGCCATCACGCGGGGCCACGATCCGCATCCGGTCCAGCCCGAAATTCCACATGGCCCGCGCCGCCGCCCCGATGTTTTCGCCCATCTGCGGGCGGATCAGCACAAAGGCAGGCTGGGATCGGTCGGTGGGCATGAAGTGTCTCCTTGAAATCTGACGCCCCCTTAGCAGCCCCCTATTCAAAGGGCAATTTCGGCGCTATAGGCAGCCCAAAGACGAAGGATGACACCATGACTGACGATGCCAACACCCCCGATCATCCCCAGATCTACCTGATGACCCCGCCGGATTTCGAACTCAGCAGCTTTCCCGACCAATTGGCCGCCTGTCTGGACGCGACCGAAGTCGCCTGCGTCCGGCTGAGCCTTGCCACCAAGGATGAAGACCGCATCGCGCGCGCCGCTGACGCGCTGCGCATGGTCACCCATGACCGCGATGTGGCGCTGGTGATGGACACCCATATGTTGCTGGTGGAACGGCTGGGCCTTGACGGGGTGCACCTGACGGATGCGGCGCGCTCGGTCAAAAAGGTCCGCAAGGATCTGGGCGAGGATGCGATTGTCGGCGCCTTCTGCCATAACTCGCGCCATGACGGGATGACCGCGGGGGAACTTGGGGCCGATTACGTCTCCTTCGGTCCTGTGGGTCAATCGCCTTTGGGCGACGGTCGTCAGGCCGAATTGGAGCTGTTCCAGTGGTGGTCCATGATGATCGAAGTGCCCGTCGTGGCCGAAGGCGTGCTGGATGAGACGCTGATCCGTCAGATTGCGCCACACACGGATTTCTTTGGTCTGGGCGAAGAGATTTGGTCCACGGATGCACCTGCCGACACTCTCAAAACCCTCACTGCGGCGATGATGAAAGCCTAGGCCGCCGTTTGGCTGGCATGGCCTGCGCGCACCTGCGCTTCAAGATGGGCGGCGAGCGTCTTGCGACTGGCGAAATCGGTCACCCGCACGGGCGGATGATAGACCACGGTCACCGACCCTTGCGGGGATTGCGCCAAGGTGGCCAACAAATGGGTCGCGAAATCCATGTCGCCCCACCAGCCATAGTGGCGCACATCTGCTCCCTTGGGCGCTGTGTAGATGACCGACACCGCTTGGATCGACAGATCCTCGCGCAGCGCGTCGTCAAAGAAGGCCGCGAACAACGTGGGCTTGAACGCCAGCACCTGTTGGCCATCGGTGCTGGTGCCTTCAGGGAAAAACAACAGCTTATGCCCATGCCCCAGACGCGTGCGAAAGACATCGACCTGTTTGACCGCCTCGCGCCTGTCACGCGCGATAAACACCGTGCCTGTGGCGCGGGCCAACCACCCGATGCCTGGCCAATTGGCGACTTCCGCCTTGGACACAAAATAAATCCGCTTCGCAGCATTAAGCGCGAAAATATCAAGCCATGACGAATGGTTCGCCACCACAGCCCCTGCCCCGATCATCGGCTGACCCACGCGGCGATATTTAATGCCCATCAACACAAACGCCGATCGGCAGACAAACTGGGTAATATAGGGCGTCACAGGGCGACCCTGCCCAAACAAGGGCCTTTCGATCAGCCGCACCAACAGCAGCAGGATCAAACAGCCAAAGGTCAGCGTGGCGGTCGCGGCCCCGCGCACGACCACCCGCAGCCAGCCCAGTCCTGTGACCTTATGGCTTGGCGGCAAATCTTCAGACGTCCAAGTCATCGCGCACCTGCGTAGATCGACCGCTGCCGCGCTGTCATGGTGTCGGTGTCCAGCACCAGACAGACATCGGTCGTGTTAAAGGCGTGATCCACATAAACCCCCTGCCCCACGCGCCCGCCCAGACGCAAATATGCCTTGATCAGGCTTGGCACCTGCTTCAGCGCGGCGATCTTGTCGATCTCATCCACCTGTGGCACCACGTCCGCCCCCTTGGTGGTCACCCGCAAAGGCGCAGGCGCCAGATGATCGCGCATCAACACCGTCAGCGGTGCGGCCAAGGCCTCCAAATCCGTGCCGTGAAAACTGGCCACGCCAAACAGAACCTCCACCCTGCGGGCCTGAATTTCTGCGGCCAAGGCCTGCCAGATGTGAAACATCCCCGGACCGCCGCGATAGTCGCGGTGCAGGCACGTCCGGCCCAGTTCCAACACCGACCTGCCTGAGGATTTGAGCACGCCAAGATCAAATTCATCTTCGGAATAAAACTGGCCTGCTTGCGCGGCCTGTCCCTGATCCAACAGCCGATACACGCCCACGACCTGATCGTCAGACGGCCGTGCATGATCGATCAGGATCAACTGATCGGACACCGCATCAAACCGGTCGATTTCGCGCCGTGCGGCGTGATCCACCATGGGGCCGTCTGCGCCCAATTCGGCTACAAAAACCTCATACCGGAGGTGTTCAGCAGCCCGCCCTTCTTGCGGGGTTTGGGCCAAACGGGCCTCAAACACAGGGGTATGGCGCAACGTATCTTTCATCACGCGCAATAATAGTTCGCGGCCACTTGAATGTTAACCATACCGGCCATAGACTCCGAATTGTACTTCATGAGAGTGACACAACCGTCAGCGGAACGCGATGTTCATCAATGACAACCTTGCCCGCATTTTGAAAGTTAACGGTGACCTTGCCGCCCACTGACGATTGAACTTGACCCAAGCCCCAATCGTCCCGCTGCGGATGCTTTACGATCATCCCTGGTTCGAACAACGATTGCTGCATTATGAACGGAGCCTCCTTTGCCCAACCTCAACGCCCTCATAGGTTCGCGCATCTGTCATGACCTAATTAACCCTTTGGGCGCAATCAGCAATGGATTTGAGCTGTTGTCCATGTCCGGTGCGGTCCAAGGCCCCGAGATGGAGCTTGTCAGCGACAGCGTGGAAAACGCCACAGCGCGGGTGAAATTCCTGCGCATGGCCTTTGGCGCGGCCTCCCCCGATCAGATGGTGTCGCGGTCCGAAATCCTATCGACGCTACAATCTATCGCCCATTGCGGACGGCTGAGTTATTCGTGGAATGTGCCCAGTGACAGCCGCCGGATCGAAGCGCGTGTGGCCTTGTTGTCCATGATGTGTATCGAAACCGCGCTTCCGGTGGGGGGGACATTGAAATCAGCCACGACGGGGCCCGCTGGACAGTTTATTCGCAGCACGAGCGTTTGAACCTGAACCCCGATCTATGGGCCCCGTTGAGCAAGAACATCTGCCCAGAAGAGCTTACCGCCGCACAGGTTCACTTTGGTCTGCTGCCCGAAATGTCCGCCGAAGCACAGCGGACATTGACGTTAAGCCACGGCACAGATTGGGTGAAGATCACCTTCTAGGCCGTTGAAAACGCAAATTAACTGCGCGTCGCGCCATTCCCTTCGACGAGGTACTTGAAGCTGGTCAGCTGGGCGGCCCCCACAGGGCCACGCGCGTGCATTTTGCCTGTGGCAATGCCGATTTCACCGCCCATCCCAAATTCACCGCCATCCGCAAACTGGGTGGAGGCGTTGTGCATCAAAATGGCGCTGTCCAACCGATTGAAGAAGGATTGCACCGCCGCAGGGTCTTCGCTGATGATCGCGTCGGTGTGGTTGGACCCATATGTGCGGATGTGGTCAACCGCCTCGTCCAGCCCGTCGACCAACTTCACGGCAATAATCATATCAAGGAATTCGCGCCCGAAATCATCGGCTGCGGCCTCAACCGTGCCATCAACCTCAAGCAGTTTTCCTGTGGTGCGAACCTCAACCCCTTTATCAAGAAGCGCTTGCACCAGATGGGGCCCGTGTTCGGTGTAATACTGCCAGTCAATCAGTAGACATTCCATCGCGCCGCAAATCCCCGTGCGACGGGTTTTTGCATTGATGACAATGGCTTCCGCCATGTCCTTCACAGCGGTTTTGCCCACGTAGATGTGACAAATCCCTTCCAGATGGGCAAAGACCGGCACACGTGCTTCGCGCTGCACCAGCCCCACAAGACCCTTGCCGCCTCGGGGCACGATCACGTCAATCGTGTCCGTCATGGTCAACATTTCCTGTACCGCCACGCGGTCGCGGGTCGGCACAAGCTGTACGGCATCCTCAGGCAGGCCAGCCTCGCGCAGGCCTTGTTGCAGGCAGGCATGGATTGCACGGCTGGAATGAAAGCTCTCCGATCCGCCGCGCAAGATCACGGCGTTCCCTGCCTTCAGGCACAGCGCACCGGCATCCGCCGTCACATTGGGGCGGCTTTCGTAGATCACACCAATGACACCCAAGGGCGTGCGGACACGGCGAATGTTCAGCCCCGTGGGCTGGGTCCATTCATCCATGACAGCGCCCACGGGATCGGGCTGTTCGGCCACCGCGCGCAGGGCGTCGACGATGCCGCGAATCCGGGCTTCGTCCAGCATCAGACGGTCCATCATCGCAGCTGACAGGCCCTTTTCTTCCCCGAAAACAAGGTCTTCGGCGTTGGCATCAATAATGGCCTGACGGTTTTTCCAGACCGCCTCTGCCGCACCGATCAGGGCGGCATGTTTGCGTTCTGCGCTGGCTTCGGCCAACTGAGCACTGGCGGCTTTGGCGCGCGCGCCGATGTCGGCCATCAAGGCGGGGATGTTGTCGAGGTCTTTCATCTAGATCACCATGTCGTCGCGATGGATAAATACGTTGCGCCCTTCATAGCCCAAGGCTTGGGCAATGTCTTGGCTGCGTTTGCCTTTGACGGCCTGCGCCTCAGCCGCGTCATAGCGCGTGAGGCCGACGCCCAGCTGTGCGCCATCCGCGCCCACAATCGCCACAGCGTCGCCGCGCCTAAAATCACCGGACACCGCCGTGATCCCGATGGGCAGCAGGGATTTGCCCTGACCAAGTGCGCGTTGCGCGCCAGCGTCAACCGTCACCCGTCCATGGGGCTTCATCGCCGCGATCCAGCGTTTGCGCGCGGCCTGTGGGTTGGTTTGTGCGGTGAACCACGTGCAACGACCACCGTCCTCCAGCGTTTTCAAAGGGTTCAGATGCGTTCCTAAGGTGATCGCCATGGAACAGCCCGCATCGGTCGCAAGTTTGGCCGCCATGATTTTGGTCTTCATTCCGCCCTTGGACAGGCCCGATCCGGCATCGCCTGCCTGCGCCTCAATCTCTGGCGTAATTTCACGCACGATATCATAGTGTTGCGCGGCAGAGTTCACCTGCGGATTGTCCGTATAAAGCCCGTCCACATCCGACAGCAACACCAGACAATCGGCCCCGACCGTCACGGCCACTTGGGCGGCCAGCCGGTCGTTGTCGCCATAGCGGATTTCGTCCGTGGCCACGGTGTCGTTTTCATTGACGATGGGCGTCACACCCAGCGACACCAGCGTTTCCATCGTCGCGCGGGAGTTCAGATACCGCCGCCGGTCTTCGCTGTCTTCCAAGGTCACCAGCACCTGTGCGGTTGTGATCCCGTGGGGGGCCAGCGCCTCTTCATAGGCGCGGGCAAGGCGGATTTGCCCCACCGCGGCGGAGGCCTGCGCCTGTTCCAGCGGCAATTCCCCATCCGGCAGCCCCAAGACACCGCGCCCCAAAGCGATGGACCCCGACGACACCAAAATCACATCCGTCCCACGGGCACGCAACGCGGCCACGTCGGCGGCCAGTGACGTGAGCCACGCAGACCGCAGGCCCACGCCCACCTCAACCAGCAGGGCCGATCCGATTTTCACAACAAGGCGTTTGGCGTCGGTTAAGGTTGCCACGGGGCGGCCTCCTCACCCTCCTCGGCCCTCTTCTGGCGCAATTTATCTTCCGCGATCTCAGCCTTCAGGGCGCGCAAGACCTCGACCGTGCCTTCGCCCGTGGCACCCGACATCTGCATCACATCCACACCGGTGCCTGCCTTGATCTCATCCACGATGAACTGCCGTTCTTCGTCGTCCAGCGTGTCGACCTTGTTCAACACCGTCACGCGCGGCTTGTCGGCCAGCGGGCCGTCGTAATTCTCAAGCTCACCAATGATGGTTTTATAGTCGCCCACCGGATCGCCGGAGGTCCCGTCAATCAGGTGCAACAGCACCGAACACCGTTCGACGTGGCCCAGAAACAAATCGCCAAGGCCTTTGCCCTCGGACGCGCCTTCGATCAGGCCGGGGATGTCGGCGATCACAAATTCGGACCCGTCCACGCCCACAACGCCCAGGTTGGGCACCAGCGTGGTGAACGGATAATCCGCGATCTTGGGCCGCGCGTTTGATGTGGCGGCCAGAAAGGTGGATTTGCCCGCATTGGGCAGACCCAGCAGACCCGCATCCGCGATCAGTTTCAGACGCAGCCAGATGGTGCGTTCGATGCCGTCCTGACCGGGGTTTGCCCGACGCGGCGCTTGGTTCGTGGCCGACTTGAAATGCAGGTTGCCCCAGCCGCCGTTACCGCCCTTGGCCAGCACCACGCGCTGGCCGGTTTCAGCCAGATCGACCAGCACCGTTTCCTGATCTTCGTCCATGATCTCGGTCCCCGTTGGGACCTTCAGGACGATGTCATCACCATCCGCGCCGGTGCGCTGCTGGCCTTTGCCCGCCTCACCGTTTTTGGCGAAAAAGTGCTGCTGGTAGCGGAAATCGATCAACGTGTTGAGGTTATCGACCGCCTCAACAATCACATCGCCGCCCTTGCCGCCGTCGCCCCCATTGGGGCCGCCGTATTCGATATATTTCTCACGTCGGAACGAAATGCACCCGCCCCCGCCGCTGCCGGAGCGGATGTAGACTTTGCACAGGTCGAGGAATTTCATCGGTTCGGTCTTTCTAAGGGTTCAGTCCCGCGATACGCGAAAGCGGCGCGCGCCTCAAGCGGTGCCCATCTTGCGCACATAGGTCCACGTTGGGATGACGGCGTTGCGCGCCACGTTAAAGGTTTCGGCATCCCCCAGATAGGCGAAACCGGCGTTGGTCAGGATCCGCGCAGAGCGCGGGTTGTCCTGAAAAACCTCGGCATAGATATCGCAGGCGCCTTGCGGATTGGCAGCCAGCGCCGCCTGCACGGCCTCAGAGGCGATGCCCGCGTTCCAGAAAGCCGGAGCCACCCAATAGCGGATTTCGGACTGGTTGCGATCCAGACGGTTCATTTTCATGACGCCCATGACCTCAGCATGGCCGGTGGCGGATCCGTCCATGGCCCAGAAATCCTCAGACCGGTCGTCCGCATTGGCCCGCGCGATCATGTTTGTCACGTAATCGGGCGGCAAAGGATGGGGGATTTGGCGGGTCATTTCAGCCACGCGCAAATCGCCCAAATACATGCCCAAAAGGCCCGCATCAGACGCCTTCAGCGGGCGCAGGATAAATCTGTCGGCTGCAATAACGGCTTGGCCGGTGACGGTGGTTTCCGCGTTCATGACGCTCCTCCTGCGAACAATGCATAGATCACCGAGGCCACGGTCAGGGCCGCCAGTGTCCACATCAAATACTTTTCCCCCGGCTTTCCGGCCAAACCCGCCGCGATCGTCTGACCCGCAAAGGTCCAGATCGGATGCAGCAGAATTTGCAGTCCCAAAAGACAGATGGCGATCGTTGCCGTGGCCTGCAAGGGGGGCGTGCCAGCGGTCACGTAGACCGTGAAGCCGGTTGTGATCATGCCCCAGGCCTTGGGGTTCAGGGGGTGCACAATTAGGCCCGCCAGAAATCCGGGCGGCGTGTCAGCGCCGTCGCCCACCTTTAACGTCATGCCCGCCACACGGTAGGCCAGATACAGGATATAGGCCACGGACACCCATTTCAGAACCTCAAACACCAGCGGATAATCGTCCTGAATGGCCATCAAACCCAGCCCCAGCGGCCAGATGATCAACTGTTTGCCAAGGGCCACACCGGCCACAAAGGGCAGCGCACGGCGCAGACCAAAGCGCGCGCCGGTCGTCAGCAGCACCATATTCGCAGGCCCCGGCGTGCCCACTTGGGAGGCCGCGAAGGTCAGAAAGGGCAGGATTGCGACGCTCATCCGCACCACTCCCGCGCCAAAATCCCCATGATGATATCGTCCTGCCAGCGTCCGCCGACTTGGGCGTTTTCACGCAAGCGGCCTTCTTCGACGAAGCCCAGCTTGCGGTAGCACGCGATGGCGCGGGCATTGTCATCAAGGACACGCAAGGACACGCGGTGCAGCCCGAGGGTCGTAAACGCATGGGTCAGGATCAGCCCGATGGCCGCAGCGCCGATGCCTTGGCCCAACTTGTCCTCATCCAGCAGCCCCACGGCCATGATGGCCCGTTTGTCGGTGTCATCAAATGAATGCAGGAAGATAACGCCGGTCAGCGCGCCATCGTGATCAATGGCAAAGGCATGGTCCTTGGCGATATGGGCCGCGACCCACGCTTCGGCATCGCTTTGCGTGTAGGGGCCCATTTCGGATGCATCGACACCATATCCGCGCAGGATTTCAGCCGACCGGCCGAGGGCCAGCCGCGCGGTCGCGTCGGCCTCTTGTACCGCACGCAGCTGCACGGCGCCGTCCTGCAGAACGGGGGGTGTGAGTGTCTTGGTCATCCTACCCCTCCTCCTGAAGGCTGCGGATACGAAAAAGGGGGCCGGTTTGCACCGACCCCCTTTCAAATTTGAAAACCTTGAGGTTCGGTTACTCGGCGGCCTCGGCCACCGGGGTCACGGAAATAAAGGTGCGGCCCTTGAAGCCCTTGCGGAAGGACACGGCGCCTTCGACGGTTGCAAAGATCGTGTGATCCTTGCCTTCGCCGACGCCCTCACCTGGCCACCACTTGTTGCCACGCTGACGTGCAATGATGTTGCCAGGGATCACGGCTTCGCCGCCGAACTTTTTGATGCCAAGGCGGCGACCAGCGGAGTCGCGACCGTTACGGGATGAACCGCCTGCTTTTTTATGTGCCATTGGTAAGTCTCCTTATTCGCTGGCGAATTCAGCGGCTTGCTTCAGCCACTCATCGCGGTCGATACGACCTTTGAAATTCAGTTTGTCGTCCATAGCAGCAACGTCCTCTGGGGTCCATGCTGCGATCTGGGCGAAGGTTGTGACGCCAAGGTCGTGCAGTTTCCCGACGATAACGGGGCCAACGCCGCTGATGCGTGTCAGATCGTCTGCGCCATCGGCCTTAGCGGCTTTCTTGGGGGCAGCTTTCTTGGCTTCAGCCTTGGGTGCGGCTTTTTTCTCAGCCGCAGGCTTTGCAGCCTTCTTGGGCTGGGACGCACGTTCAGCAGCAGCAGCCGCTTTCTTGGACGTCGGAGCACCCTTGCCAGCAGCAGCTGCCGCAGCGGACACAAAACCAGCACCGGCAACAGCGGCCATAACGCCGGACTTGCCTGCACCCTTTTCAAGGATGTCGGTGATCCGGACCAGCGTCAGTTGCTGACGGTGGCCTTTGGTGCGCTTGGAGGAGTGCTTCCGGCGACGTTTGACGAAGTTGATCGTCTTTTCGCCTTTGATCTGATCGATGACTTCGGCCTGAACGCCAGCATCTTCCACGAGGGGCGCGCCCACCGTATTGCCAACCATCAGAACATCGTTGAATTGGATTTTATCGCCTGCTTCAGCAGCAATCTTTTCGACACGCAGAACGTCACCAGAGGCGACTCGGTACTGCTTGCCACCGGTTTTGAGAACCGCAAACATATCGTTTTCCTTTTCCATCGCGTCTCTGGGGTCCCTTGTTTCCAAGGTGTTCATCGCATCTGCGACCCGTGGACAGCGCGCCCGTCTGGGGCGAGTTTTCGCTTACATCCGAACAAGTTCCTTGCTCGGATGGCGGCTTATCTGGCCAAATCCCCTGCAAGTCAACCCATTGCAAGGCAATCACATGCGCAAAACCGCCCTTCTTTTCCTGATCCTTTTGCCGGCCTGTACGTCACAGCCAAATCACCTTGGCAATCCGTTGCTTTGGCCGGTGAATGCGATGTCAAACGCCTTCGGCAATGCCAATTATGCCAGCCTCCGCGGCAAGGTTGAGGTTTTCGTCAAAACCAATCACCCCGCCCTTATGGCAGATCTGCGTGCCGGTGGCGGCCCTGCCCTGACACAGGCCTTCGACATCGCCCAAACCCCGCAGCCCGTGCGCGCACCGCATACCTTGCAAATGCAATCCGATCTGGCGCTGTATGAAACCAACATCGCCGCCCTGATCACGGCGATCATGGTGGTCGCTGATCCTTAAGTCCTAAAGATCCTGTGACGTCATCTCCGTGGCAGCCGCGCGCCCCAAAGACCGGCTGATGCCGTTGAACAGACGTTCAAAGCTGACAAACATGGCGCGGTTGATGTCTTCACCGGCTTCTGTTTCCGAAAACGCGATATAGGCCTGCAAATCCGCCTCATCCAACGGCGCATAGGCCAAGAGCAGGAACGAATGGATCCACTGGGAGGTGTTGTCGCGAATTTCGCCCTCTTGCCCCCAGACATCTGTCAAAATCTGCTCTTCGGTCAACGCGCCCCCAAAGGCGTTGCCGTCCACCAATCCGCCATAAAACGCGAGGTTGGAATTCAGCGATGCGGCCACATTCGTCTCAATCAGGTTGTTCACCTCAACAAATTCCTCAACCAGCATCATGCGCGGGTCATCGCTGGCCATGGCGGCGGCGGCGGCATCCTCGCTGGCCTCTTCCACGGCCTCATCCAGAAACGCGCGGCGGGCCGACACCTCAAGCCCGACGATCTTTTGCCCCTGTTCCGATCCAAAAAACGCGATGATCGGGGCGAGGTCGGCGTCTGACAGGCTGATTTCGAAATCCTCACGCACAACGCCGGTCATCACGTCATAGTCGTAAATGCGTTCCACCGTGGCACCCCAATCGGCGCTGGGTTCGCCGGCAAACAGGTCTTGGCCAATAGTGTCGCCGTAAGACAGACCCTCTTCGCGCATGATCTCGATAATATCGGGCAACATCAGCAGATCGAAAAGGATATCCGTTTCACTGTCTTGCGCCTGCGCGGGTCCAACAAGGCCTGCGACAAGACCACAGGCAACGATCATGGGGCGAAGAAACATCTTTGGCGTCCTTTATTCTGCTCACCTATATGAATAGGGTGCGCGGCCCCTCTTTCCAAGGGCCAGCACCCCGGCCTGACGCATATGTCATAAAAGGCGTTAAGCCTCTCTGAATTCTGCGGCGGGCATTGTTATCCTCTTGCACGCCCCCGCCCTCACCAGTAAACCCGCGCCGATCACAAACGGGTGCTGCGCGCCCATAGGTGCGGAGAGGTGCCGGAGTGGTCGAACGGGGCGGTCTCGAAAACCGTTGTGGGTGCAAGCCCACCCAGGGTTCGAATCCCTGTCTCTCCGCCAGTGACCTTGCCCTAAATGATACCGTCTCCCCGCAGGCCATAGGCCTGTCGGCCGCCCCCCGCCCGCTGCAAGCGCCGATCGCAGATCGTCCCGCAGTCGCAACAAAACCCTGACCTTGCCCCATTCCCGCCACCAATCGCGTCAACAATCCCATCAACACAGACGTATTGGTAACGGAGTATGAACAATGCATTTCACCAGCAACTCAGCGACCGTCGTGTCAGAGGTCCGCACGTTTGTCATGAACGAACGCGCCACCTGCCTGTCCGACCGTGAATGGAAATTCCGCCTGCGCGGCTATGGATATGATGTGCGCCACACGGATGCGGGCCACGTGGTGTCTACCCTGCCCCATGGCGTGGATGTCTGCACGCTGGACTGATCCCTCAGGGTGATCCGCAGGCCTCGGCCCGGATCACGTCAATGGCGGGCAAAGGCACCGTTTCAGGTGACACGACGCCCCCTTGGGCGACCCATCTTGAAAATTCAGGGCTTTCGCAGTCCACGGACAGCACGCCGTAAAAGTCGCCCGACTTTCCGTCGCCGCGCACAAACACCAAGACGCCTGCATTGGGATCAGCCCCGATCACAGCGCCCGACCACCATTGTTTATAGACGCCACCCAAGGGTTCTTCGTAGAGCAGCCCCAACTCTTGCGCCGTGACTTGGCCTGCGCACAGGCCCATCACCACGGCTGCGATGCGCGCGCGGATCATGCGCTGCGCGTCCGTGAAATTGCGTCTGTCCAACCTGCATACCGCCGGTCTTTGTCGGCCTCCGCCATCTTTGGCGTGAACTGCCGGTCCAGCGCCCAGGTGGCCGCGAATTCGGCCTGCGCGGGGTACACCCCAGCGCGCATGCCGGCCAGCCAAGCGGCCCCCAGCGCCGTGGTTTCCAGCACTTTGGGGCGGTCCACCGGCGCGCCGATGATATCGCTGAGGAACTGCATCGCCCAGTCAGAGGCGGACATGCCGCCGTCCACGCGCAAGGTGGCCTCTTCGCCGCCGGACCAGTCCGCGTGCATGGCTTCCAACAAATCGCGGGTCTGGAAGCCCACGCTTTCCAGCGCCGCACGGGCGAACTCCTCAGGTCCTGCGTTGCGGGTCAGACCAAAGATCGCCCCGCGCGCCTCGGCGTCCCAATAGGGCGCGCCAAGGCCGGTGAAGGCGGGCACCAGATAAAGCTCCACCGACGGATCGGCCTTTTCGGCCAGCGGATGGGTGTCGGCGGCTTTGGCGATGATCCCCAGCCCGTCGCGCAGCCATTGCACCACCGCACCGGCAATAAAGATCGATCCTTCAAGGGCATACGTCGTCTTGCCGTCCAACTGATAGGCAATCGTGCCGAGCAGACGGTTCTGCGACGTCACCAGTTCATCGCCCGTGTTCAGCAGCGCAAAACAGCCTGTGCCGTAGGTGGATTTCAACATGCCCGGTTCAAAACAGGCCTGCCCGATGGTCGCGGCTTGTTGGTCACCTGCGACGCCCAAAATCGGCAACTCAGGCCCAAACATATCCGTCGTGCCGAAGTCTGCGGCACAATCCAGTACCTCGGGCAACATGGACATGGGGATGCCGAAGCGGTCGCAGATGGTGCTGCTCCACCGGCCTTCACGGATGTCATAAAGCATCGTGCGCGCGGCGTTGGTGGCGTCTGTCACGTGGCGTTTACCGCCCGTCATGCGCCAGATCAGAAAACTGTCCACGGTGCCAAAGGCCAACTGACCCGCGTCCGCCTTTTCTTTCGCGCCTTCAACGGTTTGCAGGATATACCTCACCTTGGTGGCGCTGAAATACGGGTCGGCCAACAGGCCGGTTTTGGCGGTAATCGTCTCCTCAAACCCTTCGGCCTTCAGCTCTTCACAAAAAGCGGCAGTACGGCGGTCCTGCCAGACGATGGCGTTGTGGATGGGTTTGCCTGTTTCACGGTCCCAGACGATGGTGGTTTCGCGCTGGTTGGTGATGCCGATGGCGGCGATGTCATCGGCCTTGGCCACGACATCTCGGCAGACGGCGACAACGCTGTCCCAGATTTCTTCGACGTCATGTTCGACCCAGCCGGATTGCGGATAAATCTGACGGAACTCTTGCTGGGCCACATGCCCCACGGCCATTTTGTCATCAAACAGGATCGCACGGCTGCTGGTCGTGCCTTGGTCAATTGCCAAAATGTGGGTCATGCGTCGTCCTCTGTCTTGCCGCGATAGCCTGTGGCCACCACGAATTTTTCCGAACTGTCCGACCGCGAACTGGGCGGTTTGACGTTCAGCACCTTGTTGAATTTCTGTTTGAGGATTTTCTGCAAATCCCCCTCGGCCCCGCCCGCCAGAACCTTGGCGATGAACGTCCCGCCGTCTTCCAGAACGTCGAAGGCAAAGTAAGCCGCAGCCTCACACAGGGCGATGATGCGCAGGTGGTCCGTCTGTTTGTGACCAGAGGCCGAGGCCGCCATGTCGGACATCACAATATCAGCCTTGCCGCCCAGCCAGTCTTTGACCTTCAGGTCGGCGTCGTCTTCCATGAAATCCAGCTGATGCAGCGTGGCGCCTGCAATCGGCTCCATCTCTTGCAGATCGACGCCAAGGATCGTGCCCACGGGCTTGCCCACTTTTTCGCCCAAAGCATTGATGCGCGGCACGGCGACCTGACACCACCCGCCGGGGGCAGCCCCTAGATCAACGACCCGTTTTCCGGGCGTGAAGAAATTGAATTTCTCGTTGAGTTCCAGAATCTTATAGGCCGCACGTCCGCGATATCCATCGGCCTTGGCCCGTTGAACATAGGGATCATTCAACTGACGTTGCAGCCACTTCGTGGACGACATTTTGCGCCCACGGGCGGTTTTTACTTTGACCGTCAGGTCGCGTTGGCCGCGCCCTGATGAGTTTTTGCCCGCCCGCGATTTGGGCCCTGAGGAAGGTTTTTTTACCATACCCCCCGATTACCCGCCGCCTTAGCGGTAGTAAAGCGACTTGCCGTTGGCAAAAAGATGCACCTTGGCTGGGTCCGCCGTCAGCTGTGCCGCCTGCCCACGCATGGATTTGTGGATACCGGGCATTTTGGCGATGACCGCGTTGGTGTCCTCGTCCGATTTCGGGGTTTCGAAGTAAAGCAACGTGACCTCGCCCAAGGCTTCCGCGATCTCAACCCTGCCGGCGAAGGCATAGTCAGGCCCGTCCGCCGCGACGAAATCTTCGGGCCGGATGCCCACATTGACGCGCATGCCTTTGTCGGCGGCCTGGGTTTTGATGTTGGAATAGGTGATGCCCGCGCCATCATCGATTTTAACGCCCGTACGGTCACCGGTTTCCACGATTTCACCGGGCATCAGGTTCATCGCAGGCGATCCGATGAACCGCGCGACGAATTCGTTTTCAGGCGTCTCATAGAGTTCCAACGGCGTGCCGACCTGCGCGATGGAATGGCTGTAGCCGTTGTCTTTCAACGCATCGAGGACAACGATCCGCGTGGCCAGTGTCATCGCCTCAACCTGATCGTGGGTCACGTAGATCATGGTGCTGTCGGGCATGGATTCCTTGAGTTGGGCAATCTCAATCCGCGTCGCGACCCGCAGGGCGGCATCCAAGTTGGACAGCGGTTCGTCGAACAAATAGACCTTGGGGTCGCGTACAATCGACCGGCCAATGGCGACCCGCTGGCGTTGTCCGCCTGACAGCGCCTTGGGCAGGCGATCCAGATATTCCTCAAGCTGGAGGATCTTGGCCGCTTTCTCAATCGCGGCGTCAATCTCAGCCTTTGGTTTCTTGGCAAGCTTCATGGCGAACGACATGTTATCGCGCACGGTCATATGCGGATAAAGCGCGTAGGATTGGAACACCATGGCGATGCCGCGCTGTGCGGGGGGGACGTTGTTGACGACTTGCCCGTCGATTTTCAACTCACCGCCGGAGATGCTTTCCAGACCGGCAATCATCCGCAGCAAAGTGGATTTGCCGCAGCCGGAGGGGCCGACAAAGACGATCAATTCACCCTGTTTGATGTCCAGATTGATGTCTTTGAGCACTTCAACCGTGCCGCCATATGTCTTTGCGACATCCGTAAGTTTAAGATCCGCCATCGTGCGCTCCCTATCCGTTTGCCCTAGAGGGCGGCCGCAAAAAACGGCTGCCATGGTCCAAGGTGCAGTTTTCCATCGCCCGAAACCTCGGCCGATCCCAATTCTTGCCCGATCACGCGCCAGTCGCCTTTTGGAGCGTCAAAGGTTGAGGGTGTTTCGCTCATGTTGAAGGCACAAAAGATCGTCTCGCCCTTATCCATGCGCGTGAAATAAACGACGTCGCCGTCGTGCTTCACCCCGTCATGATCGCCCTTGGCCAATGCTGTGTGGGCCTGACGGAAGGCAATCGCGCGGCGGTAGTGGTGGATCAACGCGCCGGGATCGTCTTCTTGTTCTGCGACGGCCATGTGCACCTGTTCGTGGCTGACCGGCAACCACGTGCGCGGCGCATCGGAGAAACCCGCGTTCTGGTTGTCACGTTCCCAGACCATCGGCGTGCGGCAGCCATCGCGGCCTTTGAACTTGGGCCAGAACTGAATGCCGTAGGGGTCTTGCAGGTCCTCAAAAGCGACGTCTGCTTCGGGCAGGCCCAGCTCCTCACCCTGATAAATACAGGCCGATCCGCGCAGGCACATCATCAAGGACACGAACGCGCGCAAGGCGCCGGGCGTCAAATCCCAGCGGGTCGCGTGGCGCACAACGTCGTGGTTGGAATAGGCCCAGCAGGCCCAGCCTTCGGCGGCCGCTTCGTCCACGCGGGCCATGACTTGGGCGATAGATTTCGCCGTGGGCTGCGCGCCAGACAGGAATTCGAACGCATAGCACATCTGCATCAGATCATCACCGGCGGTGTATTCGCCCATGATCTCAAGCCCCCGTTGGGCATCCCCCACCTCACCCACGGCAGCGGCCTTGAACGGCTCCATCACTGCGCGCAGTTTGCGCAGGAAATCCAAGTTCTCGGGCTGGTTCTTGGAATAGAGGTGTTCTTGATGGTTATAGGGGTTCACCGACGGCGCGATGGTGCTGTTGCGCTTTTCGGGCGGCAGGGCCGGATTGTCGCGCAAGTCCTTGTCGTGCATATAGAAATTGATCGTATCCAGACGGAAACCATCCACGCCACGGTGCAGCCAGAACTTGGCCGCGTCTAGCAGCGCCTCTTGCACTGAAGGTTCCCAGAAATTCAGATCGGGCTGGGAAATCAGGAAGTTGTGCAGGTAGTATTGTTCGCGTTCGCCATGCCACTGCCATGCCGATCCGCCAAAGATCGACAGCCAGTTGTTGGGCGGCGTGCCGTCGGGCTTGGCGTCGGCCCAAACGTACCAATTGGCCTTGTCGTTGGTTTTGTCCGCCTTGCTGGCCTGAAACCACGGGTGTTGATCAGATGTGTGGGACAACACCAGATCGATCATCACCTTCACACCCAAGGCATGCGCGGTTGAGATCACGGCGTCGAAATCCGACAGGGTTCCGAACATCGGGTCCACGTCGCAATAATCGCTGACGTCGTATCCGAAATCCTTCATGGGCGAGGTGAAGAACGGCGAAATCCAGATCGCATCCACGCCAAGCGACGCGATATAGGGCAGCCGCTGGACGATGCCGCCCAGATCGCCGATCCCGTCGCCATTGCTGTCTTGGTAGCTGCGCGGATAGATCTGATAGATCACCGCCCCGCGCCACCAATCCTTGTCCTTCTCAAAGGCCTCAGATGTGGCCATTGTCTCCATCTTGGTCATATCCAAGAGACCTTTCTTACTTAACTGAGCCGGCCAACAGGCCGCGCACCAGATAGCGTTGCATCATAAAGAAAACCGCCAGCGGCACCGCAATCGACACAAAGGCCGAGGTCGCGAGGATTTCCCAATCGCCGCCGCGTGTGCCCAGCAGTTCGACGATCTGCTTGGTCATCACCGTGGTCTGACCGGAACTGTCGATCAGGAACACCAGCGCCACCAGCAGGTCATTCCAGGTCCACAAGAACTGGAAGATTGCAAAGGATGCCAGTGCCGGAAAGGACAGCGGCAGAATGATCTTGGTGAAAATCTGGAACTCCGTCGCGCCATCAACACGGGCGTTTTCGATGATGTCACGGGGCAAGCCGACCATGTAATTTCGCAAAAGGTAAATCGCCAAGGGCAATCCAAATCCGGTATGGGCCAGCCACACCCCCAGATAGCCCTTCCCGATCCCCACCGCATTGTGCAGCGTCAAAAGCGGGATCAGCGCCAGTTGCAGCGGCACCACCAAGAGGCCCACCACGGCGGCAATCAAAAGCGCCCGACCCGGAAAATCCATCCACGCAAGGGCATAGGCCGCGAAGGCCGCGATCAGGATCGGGATGACGGTGGCGGGGATCACCACAGTCAAAGTGTTGAAGAACGCCTTGGCCATCCCTTCGGAATTGTCTTCGTCAAAGAGCACAAAACCGTAGTTGTTGGTGGTAAATTCCGGCGGCACCGTGGCCGTCAGGAATATCCGTTGTCCGCGACCAGACATCTGGTCTTCGTCGCCCTGCCAGACATAGGCGCCGCCCTCGGACAGGGTCAGCGTTTCACCGTCGCCCAGATCGGCGGTTTCACCCACCTGATAGGCATCCAGCGCGCGGGACGATGTGCCCCAGCTTTCAATGCCAAGGACATCACCGCCCTCAAACACATTGCCTTCGACCACGAACACCCCGGCAGAGGTTTCAATCCGGTTGTCATCCGGATCAGCGGCGCGGAATTGCAACGTCTGTTCCGCAGGGAACATGGACGACCACCAGCCTGATGCGGTGATCTGATCGCCCGTGCGGAAGGACGACACGAACAGCCCCAGGGTGGGAAAAATCCACAGCAAAACCAGCAGAACGACTGAGATGTTCAGCGCCCAAACGACGAGAGGCTTTTGACCTGGCGTTTCCATCATTTCATCTCCTGACGGGCGTTATAGACGTTCCAGACAAGGATCGGCGTGACCAGCAACATGATGATCATGGCCGCAGCCGATCCCATGCCCCAGTCATTGGCGCGGAACAATTTGTCGTACATGTAATTGGCCAGCACCTGCGTTTCCCACTGGCCGTTGGTCATGGCAAAGACGATGTCAAAGACCTTGAGTGTGGCGATGGTGATCGTCGTCCAGACCACGACAATCGTGCCCATGATCTGAGGGATTTTGATCTTGAAGAAAATCTGGAACGGGTTGGCCCCGTCCACAATCGCGGCCTCAATGGTTTCTTCGGGAATGCCACGCAGAGCCGCCGACAGGATCACCATGGCAAAACCTGTTTGGATCCAGATCAGCACGATCATCAGGAAAAAGTTGTTCCAGAACGGAATGGTCAGCCATTGCTGCGGCTCATCCCCGCCGAACAGCAAGAACAGATGGTTCAGAATGCCGATCTGCGCCACGTCTTCGGGACGGGCCTCATAGACCAGCTTGAAAATCACGGCAGCCCCCACAAAGGAAATCGCCATGGGCATAAAGATGATCGACTTGGCAATGCTGCCCCATTTCAGACGGTCCGTCAGCTGGGCCACCAGCAGGCCAAGGGCGGTCGACGCCGCAGGCACTACGATCAGCCACAACACGTTGTTGCGCATGGCCTCCCCGAACTTGGGCTCCGCGAACATCTTGGTGTAGTTTTCAAACCCAACAAACGTGCGCACTCCGCCCGCGCCGCGTTCCTGAAACGACAGGATCAACGTGGCAACCACCGGATAGGCCAGATACAGCCCCAGCGCCAACAAGGCGGGCATCAAGAACAGCCATGGGCGGATGATATTGGCGCGGTTGATGTTGCGGCCTGCATTGGGGCCTTTGGGGGGAAACAGAACCTTGTCCAAAAACAGGTTCGATCCGTAAAAGTAGCCGACACAGCCGCCGACACCTACAATAATGGTAATGACCCCTAACAGTGCAGGATGCATTGGTCCCCTCCCCCTATGTGACCCCTCCTCCCAGAGGCGCCATGGCTGCTGCGGTTAATTCCGCGAAACGTCTTGTCGTTAAATCTGACTAAAAGTCATCCCCAACCGTCCCGGCTTGGACGGATGTGGATGGCGCAACCTGCGCTGCGCCATCCGTAAGTCTTAGGCGGAAATCGCCTTACTTGATTGCGTCCCAGCTGTCCTGGATTGCGTTGGCTGTGTCTTCGGCGGACGCGCCACCGACGAAATCAACCATGCCTGTCCAGAACGTGCCTGCACCGATGGCGCCTGGCATCAGGTCAGACCCGTCGAAACGGAAGGTCGTCGCGTTCTGCAGGATTTCGCCCTGACCGCGCAGCGTTGCGTCCTTGTAGGCGTCCAAGTTCACACCGGTGTGCGGCGTCAGGAAGCCGGACTGTGCCATCATCATCTCGTGCGAGATCGGCTGCTGCAGGTACTCCATGAATGCGAATGTCGCATCGGATGGGTCCGTCACCGCCAGCAAAGTACCGCCACCCAGAACTGGGTTGCCGAGGTCTTTTTCAGCGAAGGATGGGAAGTAGAAGAAGTCTGCGTCTTCACCGATCACAACATCCTCAGGCATGAAGGCTGGGATGAAGGATGCCTGCTTGTGCATAAAGCACTGTGCGGGCGATGTGAACAGACCTGCTGGGCTGTCACGGAAGTCGGTGGACCCAACAGCACCTGCGCCGCCTGCAACCATGTCGTCGTTTTTGGCGAACATGCCGAAGGTTTCAAGCGCTTCGATCACTTTGGGATCGTTGAAGGGCAGATCGTTGGTGACCCACGCGTCGTAATCCGCAGCGGATTGTGTGCGCAGCATGATGTCTTCGACCCAGTCAGTCGCTGGCCAACCAGTTGCAGGACCGGATCCCAGACCGATGCACCAAGGTGTGTCGCCGTTTGCGATCATCTCTTCGGACAGAGCGATCAGCTCTTCCATGGTTTCCGGAACGTCGTAACCAGCATCCTCAAAGTTTTCTGGAACATACCAGACGAGGGATTTCACGTTCACGTTGTAGAAGAAGCCGTAGAACTGGTCGGCCCCGTCTGCGTCGGCATATGTTCCCAGATCAACCCAGGAGGACCCAGCCGCATAGTTGTCACCAACCCAAGCCGCAGCGTCGTCACCCAGTGGTGTCAGCAGGCCCTGAGACGCTAGATTGGCGGCCAGACCGGGCTGCGGGAACACAGCGATGTTTGGCGGGGAGCCTGCTTCGGCGTCGATCACAATCTGCTGCTCAAACCCGTCGGAGCCGGTGTAGGTCACGTCTGCGCCTGTGGCTTCTTCAAAGTAAGCAATCATGTTGCCCAAGTATTCGTCCTCAGGGCTCAACCATGGGCCAAAGATCGTAACGGTCTGACCGCTCAGGTCAGGGGCACCTTCGGCCCATGCGTCATACGCATCCCAGCTGAACGGGCCTTCGCCTGCCGCGAAGATCAGGTGACCTTCGGCTTGCGCCATGCCTGCTGTCAGGGCGACCGCGGCCACACCTGCATACAAAGATTTTTTCATTAGTTCCTCCCAGAGGGGCAGACGCCCCATGAATCAGTCGTTGGTTTTCCCCACGCCTCTTTTCCAAAGCGCTTTGGGTATCGCAACACTGATCCAAATGCTGCACCATGTCAATCCAATACCTAAGAGGTCGAAAATGCTGCAACTGCACAATAAAATAACGTTATTTAGTTGCAATTTGTCGCACCTCGGGACAGTAATCGTCGGGCCAATCAATTTTCAAAGCGGTTTGAAGACGACGCATGAACCTTAAAGAGCTCTCTCACATTCTGGGTCTGTCCCAGACCACCGTCAGCCGTGCGCTGAACGGCTATCCGGAGGTGAAAGAAGCCACCCGCAAGAAAGTTCTCGCCGCAGCACAGGCCCATAATTACAGCCCCAACACCCGTGCCAAAAGTCTGGCCACGGGGCGGTCAAACGCCATTGGCCACGTTATTCCCATGGCCACGAGCCATGAAATGGTGAACCCGATCTTTGGCGATTTCATCTCCGGCGCGGGGGAAGTCTATTCCAAGAACAATTACGAAATGGTGCTGTCGATCGTCGAGGATGGCCGCGAAGAGGACGTCTATCGCGCGCTCAAAACACGCGGCACGGTCGATGGGGTGATTCTACACGGCCCGAAGATGAACGATACGCGAATCGCGCTGCTGGATGAGATTGGCCTGCCTTTCGTTGTTCATGGCCGCGCCTCCGGGATTGATCTGCCCTACAGCTGGCTTGATGTGAACAACCGCAGTGCGTTTCACCGTGCGTCGGATTTCCTCATGGACCTCGGACACCGGAGGATTGCGCTGTTGAACGGGTTGGAAACCATGGATTTCGCCCACAGACGGCGGCGTGGCTACGAGGATGCGCTGGCGGCCCGGTCTATCCCTACTGATCCCGCGTTGATGCGCTCCGAAGAGATGACCGAAACCTACGGCTACACCGCGACGTGTAAGATGCTTGCCCTGCCCTGCCCGCCCACCGCGTTTTTGGTGTCGTCGTTCATTTCCGCCTTGGGCGTGCGGCGCGCGATCGAAGAACACGGGCTGCAGATGGGCCGCGATATTTCCATCGTGACCCATGACGACAGCCTGTCCTATCTGACCAACGGGGCCGACGTGCCGATTTTCACGGCCACGCGGTCTTCCGTACGCGAAGCCGGACGTTCCTTATCCAAGATGCTTCTTGACCAGATTGATGACCCGACCCTCGCACCCCAACATCAACTGCTTGAGGTTGAATTGACTGTGGGCCGATCCACCGGCCCCGCCCCCGTCGCGGCCCAGACCGCCTGACCCAAAGGACCAACATGGACTTCAAACGATCCGACTTCCCCGAAGGCTTCACCTTCGGCGCAGCAACCTCCGCCTATCAGATTGAGGGCCACGCCACCGGTGGCGCGGGTTCCACCCATTGGGACACCTTTGCCGCAACACCGGGCAATGTGGTCCGCCAAGAAAACGGTGATTTGGCCTGCGACCATTACAATCGCTACGCCGAAGACTTTGATCTGATGCAGGCCGCGGGTTTTGACGCCTACCGCTTTTCCACGTCTTGGGCGCGGGTGATGCCCGACGGGCGCACGCCCAACCCCGAAGGGCTCGATTTCTATGACAGGTTGGTCGATGCCATGCTGGAACGTGGGCTGGCGCCATATGCGACCTTGTATCATTGGGAATTGCCGTCGCCTTTGGCGGATGAAGGCGGCTGGCGCAGCCCTGACATGCACAAGTGGTTCGGGGACTACACCGCCTGCATCATGGGCCGCATCGGCGACCGGATGGCGGCGGTGGCCCCGATCAATGAACCATGGTGTGTGGGCTGGCTGTCGCATTTTCTGGGCCACCATGCGCCGGGCTTGCGCGACATCCGCGCCACGGCCCGCGCCATGCATCATGTTCTCAAGGCGCACGGAACCGCCATCCAAACCATGCGCGGTCTGGGGCTGAAAAATCTGGGCGGCGTTTTCAATTTTGAATGGGCCGAACCCGTCGATGACAGTGACGCGGCCCGCCGTGCCGCCGACCTTTATGACGGCTATTACAACCGGTTCTTCCTTGATGGGATTTACAAAGGACGCTACCCCGATGCAGTGATGGAAGGGTTCGCGCCGCATTTGCCGGACGGATGGCAGGACGATTTCGACCTGATTGGCCAACCTCTCGATTGGGTGGGGCTGAACTATTACACTCGCAAAATCATCGCCCCCAACACCGACGCATGGCCCAGCCACGAAGAGGCCCCCGGCCCCTTGCCCAAAACCCAGATGGGATGGGAAATCTATCCCGACGGGCTTTATAAATTCCTGACGCGCACCGCGCGTGAATACACGGGCGATACGCCGCTTTTCGTCACGGAAAACGGCCTGGCCAATGCGGATGTCATTGTAGATGGTGTGGTCGATGATGCTGAACGTACGGCCTTCGTCAGCGCGCATTTCGACGCCGTCAAACGGGCCATCGACGCGGGCGCGCCGGTGTCAGGCTATTTCTTGTGGTCGCTCTTGGACAACTATGAATGGGCCTTGGGTTATGAAAAACGGTTCGGGCTGATCCATGTGGATTTCGACACCTTGAAACGCACCCCCAAAGCCTCTTATCACGCGTTGAAATCCGCCCTCGCGCGTTAATCACCGGAGCCCGCATGACGCATCCTGCAAACACACTCGTCCTTGTGGCAGATATCGGCGGCACAAACACGCGGTGCGCCTTGGCCAAAGGGCGTGAGGTTCTGCCAGAAACCGTGCGCCGGTATTCCAACGCCGACTATGCCGGATTGGAGGTCGTGTTGCGTCGATATCTGTCCGACGAGGGGGATGTTGATCCCGCCGCCGCCTGCGTGGCCGTGGCTGGCCCTGTGCGCGACGGGGCGGCCACGATGACCAATCTGGATTGGCAGATCGATCGGGACACATTGGCCCGCGCGACCAAGGCCGAAACGGTGTCGATCCTCAATGATCTGCAGGCCCAAGGCCATGCGATTGGCCACCTGAAAGACGGGTCAGTCCGGCAGATCATCGCGGGTCCGCAGACGCCCCCCAGCCCGCAGGCTGTGCGTCTGGTTGTTGGCGTGGGCACCGGGTTCAACGCGGCTCCGGTGTTTGAAACCACCGGGGGGCGGTTCGTGCCACCGTCCGAAAGTGGCCACGCCAATTTGCCCATCCGCAACGAGCAAGAACTGCGTTTGTGCCAATATGTGTCGACGGCCCATGGGTTTCCTGCGGTCGAAGACGTTCTGTCGGGTCGCGGTTTGGAACGGGTCTATGCGTTTTTGGGCCAAGAGGCCGGTGACCCCCGCGCCCGGTCGGGCAAAGCCATCATGGCGGCCTGCGCGGATGGCAGCGATCCCCGCGCGGTCGAGGCGGCGTCCTTGTTTGCCCGCATTCTCGGTACGGTTTGCGGCAATCTATCGTTGATCCAGTTGCCGTTCGGGGGTCTCTATCTTGTGGGCGGGGTCAGCCAGGCCTTTGGTCCGCATTTGTCCGCCTTCGGCTTTGCCGAAGCGTTCCGCGACAAGGGCCGTTTCGCAGGTTTTATGTCCAATTTTGAGGTCTCTGTCATCGAAGATGATTATGCCGCCCTTATTGGTTCGGCCGCCCACATCGACGCGCTGATGTCCCAGTGACCTGACGGCCTCTTCGGGTCAGTGCAGTTGGCTGTGGACGGTAGAGGTAAGTTCATTGAGAGAAAACGGCTTGGGCAGGAACACCGAATTCGGGATGCTCTTTTGCTCTTCCCCGAAAGCCTCTTCCGCATAGCCTGACACGAAGACGACCTTGGTTTCAGGCCGCTGCACCAACGCCTCACGGACCCAAGTCGGCCCGTCCTTTCCGGGCATGATGACATCCGTCAAGAACAGATCAACATCCAGATCGGGATCGTTGAGCATATCAAGCGCCGCTTCGGCGCAATCAGCCTCCAGCACTGTAAAGCCACGCAGACGCAACGCGCGGGAGGCAAAGGCGCGCACAGGTGCTTCGTCTTCGACCAGCAAAACAACGCCGTCTCCCTTGGTGGGCACGACCGGATCGGCCACAACGACCGGATCATCGATGGTCAGCGGCGCGTCATGGGCGGGGATGAGAATTGTGAAAGATGTCCCCACGCCGATGGTGGAATCCACGAAGATATAGCCCCCCGTCTGCTTGATAATCCCGTAGGCTGTGGACAGGCCAAGCCCCGTGCCGTCGCCCGTTTTTTTGGTGGTCCAGAAGGGTTCAAACACTTTGGATCGTTTGTCTTCGGGGATACCGGTGCCCGTATCATGGACGCGCAGCGCCACATAAGTGCCCGGCGGCACGGTCACGCGGTCCCGTGATAGCCCGTCTGACAGGGTCACGTTCTCTGTTTCGATGCGGATATTGCCGCCTTCCGCCATAGCGTCGCGGGCGTTGACGACAAGGTTCATCAAAACCTGTTCCAACTGCCGTTTGTCCGCCCGGATCGGGCTGAGCCCCGGATCGTGGTCAAGCGTCAGAGAGATCCTTTCGCCCACAAGACGGTTCAGCAGATGGGTGCTGTCCGACAGGGTGTTGCGCAGGTCCAAAACCTCAGGCTGGAGGTTCTGTTTGCGCGAATAGGCCAGCAATTGGCCGACCAAGGCCGCCGCACGATTGGCGTTTTGATGGATTTGCACCAGATCGGCATAATCACCATCGCCCTGATCGTGACGCAACAACAGCAGGTCGCAATGGCCCGAAATGGCCGTCAGCAAATTGTTGAAATCATGGGCGACGCCCCCCGCCAACTGGCCAATCGCCTGCATTTTCTGGCTTTGGACAAATTGCATCTGCAGGTTTTTGAACTCTGTCACGTCATTAAGGACAACAATGATATGCGGATTGTCGGCCTCACCTGCGGGGTTCAAGGACACCTGCACGTGAATTTCGCGGGTATCATGGACCGCCTCAAGGAACTGGGGCGAGGACTGGCCCTTTCCCTCAACAGCTTCCCCCAGCCAATCCACGATGGGCCGCCCCAATCCCGTGAGAACATCAGACAAACGGCTGCCGCGTGTCAGACGATTGTCCAACAGGGCACGCGCTTCGTGATTGGACGCGATAATCTCCCCCTCGGGGGCGATTTTCAGCAAGGGCACGGGCAGTTCTTCGATGGTGTCCCAATCGGTGCTGCTGATGGTGCCTTCGTTCATACTGTCGCCGGGGAGCAGATAAATTTCGCGCCGGCCACCATGGCTTGGCACCTCGGCCACAAGGCTGTCGATGGGGCCATTTTCAGTGAGAACCTGATGCACCTGACCCGACACGATGGGCAGTTGTGAGAACACACCGGAGAGGTTCTTGGCACGTCCCCCCAGAAGGCGACGAAACGCCTCGTTCATGTATAGAACGGTTCCGGTTGGCCCCGCGGTCAGCATCGGCAGGCTTAAGGCATCTGCCGCACGGGCGCCGCCCCCGCGATCAGACAGATCTTCAAGCCGCCACAGGAACGTTTCTTCATCTACGGAATTGACGGACAGACGCACATGACCTTTGCGGGTGACAATGTCCTCACGCGCGCTGCCAAGTGCCTGCGCTTTGCTCTGAAGACGGTACAGAACCGCGCCGGGGTTTGCGAAAAGATCCGTAAAGGCCTGCCCCAGCGTCGTGGTGGTTTTATCCCGAAACTTGTCGGTGGCGGCATCGTTTTTGAACGTGATCTCGCCCTCAAGACTCGCAAGAAAACAAGGGGATGCATCATTATCGACCAAAGAGATCAGCGCATCTGTCGCCACGCCGCGTCGCCGCAATTTCAACAGCCTGACAATCGTCGCAAGGATCGCGAAAACCACCGCGACACAGCCAAACCCCAAAAGGGCAAGCGACACTTCCGCCACGGGGACCACGAAGGACCCCACCAAAGCGGCCGCGCCAATCAGACCCACCACGAAGGGCAAAACAGGCGATTGCGTTCTTGCGGACGCAGGTCGTGTCACGACACCGTCAGGCCGCAATTGCGATTGGTCCGTATGTTCCGTCACGCGCATTTTCCCTATTGATTCTCAGCGGCCAAAGAACCGCAAAAAGGTTTATCAGCGCTTAAGCATGTCTACATTGTAGGACTTTTCACTCAAATCTCAACCATTGGTTGTTACTTGCGTCGGATCAGTCGTGCCCAATAAAACCCGTCGCCCTGCGGGTTCGGCGCGATTTGCCTGTCCTCAGACAGGGCAAAGTCCGTATTCTGGGCGAGGAAAGCCGCGACACGGTCTTCGTTTTCGGCCCGAAAGACCGAACAGGTCGCATAGATCAATGTGCCGCCCGGTGCCACGTGGGCCGCGCTGGCGCGCAGCACGTCATCTTGCATCTGGGTGAGGTCTTGCAGGCGGTCTTGGGTCAAGGCCCACTTGGCTTCGGGCGTGCGCCGCCATGTGCCGCTGCCCGAACAAGGTGCATCGCAAAAAACGCCCTCAAATACGGGAACATCGCGCAGGGCCGCGCTATCCCGAACCTCAATATCAACGTCCGCGCGCGCCGCGCGAGCCGGAATATCGCGCATACGGCCCGCATCGATATCATGGGCGGTGACCACTGCCCCGCGATCGGCCAGCGCCAAGGCTTTGCCGCCGCCGCCCGCGCAATAATCCAGCCAACGGCCCCCAGACGCGACACCCGCAGCCGCAATGGCCGCTTGGCTGGAGGTGTCCTGCACCTCAACCAGTCCTTGGGCGTAGGCTGCACTTTGCGCGACGCGCCGTTCGTTGCGGATCACCTGAAGGGCTGTGTCGATACCGTCGACCTTTGCGGTTTCAATGTCCTCCGCCTGCATGGCGGCAGCGGCCTCAGCCACGGAACCTTTGCGCAGGTTGACCCGCAAAAACACACCTGCACGCGATTGGAGGGTGCTTAGGATATCATCCGCGCTGTCGCCAAACCGGTCGTCAAAAAGTGGCAACATCCAAGCGGGGCAATCCAGACGTTGGGGCCGGTCAGCCGCGTCCAATGGTGCGCCGTCTTCGCCCTCGGCCACAGGCGCGGGCGCGTGGCCTTCGCCGGTAAATATGGCCTCAACCTCACCTGCGGCGCGCATGGCGCCCAGCATGATCCCGCGTCCTGTGTCAGCGCCGCCCAGCCACCCATAGGACGCACGGCACCGCAGCGCCTGAAACACATGATCGCGGATCGCTGCACGGTCCTTGGACCCCGCAAAACGATGGGCACGGCCCCAGCCGGTCAGCGCCTTTTCGGCCACCTGCCCCGCCAGAATATCGTCCAAGACCTCAATCGCAGCGGCAACCCGTGCGGCGGGTGTCATCACATGATCCGGTAGTTGGGGCTTTCGCGGGTGATCTGCACGTCGTGGACGTGGCTTTCTTTCAGGCCCGCACCCGTGATTTTGACGAATTTGCAGTTGTGGCGCATTTCTTCGACGGTGGCACATCCGGTGTAGCCCATGGCCGCACGCAAACCGCCCACCAATTGATGCACGACAGCACCGGCGGAGCCTTTGTAAGGCACCTGCCCTTCGATCCCTTCGGGCACCAGTTTGTCCGAAGCTGCGTCTTTCTGGAAATACCGGTCCGCAGACCCGCGCGCCATGGCGCCAAGGCTGCCCATACCACGGTAGGATTTGAACGACCGGCCCTGATACAAGATCACCTCACCGGGGCTTTCATCCGTGCCCGCGATCATTGAGCCCACCATGGCGCAAGAGGCCCCTGCCGCAATTGCCTTGGCGAAATCGCCGGAAAACTTGATGCCACCGTCAGCGATCACAGGCACGTCGCTTGCGGCCGCCGCGCAATCGGAAATCGCGGTCAGCTGGGGCACGCCCACGCCCGCCACCATGCGGGTGGTGCAGATCGACCCCGGCCCGATGCCGACCTTTACGGCATCCGCACCTGCATCAATCAACGCGCGCGTGGCCTCACCGGTGGCCACGTTGCCTGCGATAATCTGCACCTCATTGGACAGGTTCTTGGCGCGGCGCACGGCCTCCATCACGCCCTCGGAATGACCGTGGGCGGTGTCGATGACCACGATGTCCACCCCTGCATCAACCAAAGCCTGCGTGCGTTCAAAGCCCGCATCCCCAACAGATGTGGCCGCAGCAACCCGCAACCGGCCAAGGCCGTCCTTGCACGCCGTGGGGTTCAGCACGGCCTGTTCGGTGTCTTTGAGGGTCAACAAACCGGTCAGCTTGCCGTCCGCATCCGTCACCAGCAGCTTTTCGATCCGGCGGGATTTCATCAGTGAAATCGCCTCTTGCCGGTCGGCAGGTTCGCGCAGGATCGCCAGATCATTGCTCGTCATCATGGTGCTGACGGGTTGATCGTCGGCGGTGGCAAACCGCATGTCACGGTTGGTGACAATGCCCACCACGCGGCCCGACCCGTCGACTACGGGGAAACCGGTGAAATTGTAGCGGTCTATCAGCGCCTTGGCATCGGCCAGCGTTTGATCGGCCGTCAAAGTGACAGGGTTATAGACGATCCCGCTTTCGAAGCGTTTGACCCGCCGGACCTCGCGCGCCTGTTCCTCCACGCTCAGGTTCTTGTGGATCACGCCCATGCCGCCGGCCTGCGCCATGGCGATGGCCATCCGGCCTTCGGTCACAGTGTCCATGGCCGAGGACAGCAACGGGATATTCAGATCAATGGCCCTGGTGACGCGCGTGCGCGTGTCAGCGGTGCTTGGCAGGACGCTCGATGCTCCCGGAACCAGCAGTACATCATCAAAAGTGAGGGCCTCGCGAATCTCCATTGGTCTCTCCTGAGCATGGCGTCGTTAGGCATGGTCCTTTCGCATGGATACCGGTTTGATTAAAGGGCTTTCTGGCCTCTTGGCGTGCGAGGGCGGCGATCAAACCAACCTCATGACGTTCCTGAACAAAAAGACGGCGCAAGATGGCTGCCTTTGGCCCCCAAGCGCAGTAGTCTGGCGACAAGCCCGAAAGGTAATGCCATGTCCACAGATCCCCTTGTCGTCTTTACGCCCTCCGGCAAACGAGGGAATTTCCCCGTCGGCACGCCGGTTCTGACCGCCGCGCGGCAGTTGGGTGTCGATCTGGATTCTGTCTGCGGCGGGCGCGGCATTTGTTCCAAGTGCCAGATCACGCCCAGCTATGGCGAATTTCCCAAACACGGACTGACCGCCCGTGACGGCGCGCTGTCGGACTGGAACAGCGTTGAACAACGCTACGACGACAAGCGCGGCCTTGCCAAAGGCCGCCGCCTTGGCTGCCAGGCGACCGTGCAGGGCGATATCGTCATTGACGTGCCTGCCGAAAGTCAGGTGCACCGGCAAGTCGTGCGTAAGGCAGCCAGCACGCGACCCATGGTCATGGACCCCGCCGTGCGCCCCTACTACGTCGAGGTGGCCGAACCCGACATGCACACGCCCACCGGCGATCTGGAACGGCTGGCCGAAGCCCTGCGCGACCAATGGGGCATCGAAAAGATCACTGCGGGCATTTCCGTGTTGCGACAGTTGCAGCCCATGCTGCGTAAGGGCAAATGGACCTGCACTGTGGTGCTGCACAAGGCCCACAATGAGGACACGCACCGCATTCTGGACATCGCGCCGGGCTATTTTGACCGCCCGCTTTACGGCGTGGCCATCGACCTTGGGTCGACCACCATCGCGGCCCACCTAACGGATCTGCGCACCGGTGAGGTCGCGGCGTCGTCCGGCATCATGAACCCGCAAATCCGCTTTGGCGAAGACCTGATGAGCCGGGTGAGCTATTCCATGATGAACCCCGGCGGCGACGGGGAAATGACGGACGCTGTGCGCACGGCCATCAACGCCCTGATCGGGACCCTGACGGCGGAGGCGGGGATCACGCCCGAACAGATTATGGAGGCCGTGTTCGTCTGCAATCCCGTGATGCACCACCTTTTGCTGGGTATCGATCCGGTGGAACTGGGTCAGGCGCCTTTCGCGCTGGCCACGTCGAAATCGATCTCTTTGCATGTGGCCGACCTCGACATCAATTCCATGAACGGTGCGGCGCGGGTGTTCATCCTGCCATGTATCGCGGGCCATGTGGGCGCCGATGCCGCTGCCGTCGCCCTGTCCGAGGCACCGGGCGAACAGGAGGATCTGACCTTGGTCGTCGACGTGGGCACCAATGCGGAAATCCTGCTGGGCAACCGCGAACAGGTCCTCGCCTGTTCATCGCCCACCGGACCCGCGTTTGAAGGCGCGCAGATCAGCTCAGGTCAACGTGCGGCCCCCGGTGCCATTGAACGCATCACCATTGATCCCGCCACCAAAACGCCCCGCTTTCAGGTCATCGGCTGCGGCTTGTGGTCCGATGAGGACGGGTTTGAGGCCGCGATTGCCACCACCGGCGTCACCGGCATCTGCGGGTCCGGCATCATTGAGGCCGTGGCCGAGATGCGCATGGCGGGCCTGCTGGACCCCAAGGGCCTGATCGGGTCCCCCGAACAGACAGGCACGGCGCGCTGCATCCTTGAGGGGCGCACCCATTCCTATGTCATCTATGATGGCACCGCCGATGGTGGCCCGCTGGTGACCGTCACCCAAGGCGACATCCGCGCCATCCAACTGGCGAAATCGGCGCTTTATGCCGGTGCGCGGTTGCTGATGGATGAAATGGGCACCGATACTGTGGACCGCGTGGTGCTGGCCGGTGCCTTCGGCGCACATATCTCACCCAAACATGCGATGGTGCTGGGCATGATCCCTGATGTACCGCTGGACAAAGTCACCTCCGCTGGCAATGCCGCGGGCACCGGCGCACGCATGGCGCTGTGTTCGAACGACGCCCGCACGTCGATTGAGGCCACGGTGCGCGAAATCACCAAGGTCGAAACCGCGATTGAGCCGAAATTTCAGGATCACTTCGTCAACGCCAACGCCATCCCCCATGCCACCGATCCCTTCACGATCCTGCGCAGCGTAGCACCCCTGCCCGATGTCAGTTTCAACACCCAAGGCAGCGGCGAAGACGGCGGACGCCGCAGACGGCGGCGCGCGGGCTAAGAACAAAGCACCCAATCAGATGAAGCCAAATACTTTGATCATTGCGGCTGCGCTTATGGGGCCTGCCAGACAGTCACACCACAAGAACGGGCCGATATGCAGATTGCGGCCCAGCGGGCCCAATCAGATATAGTGCAAACACAGGCCACACCGGCGATCGCAGCTTGCGTATCATACGGGGCGGGGCAGCCCTTTAACGCAGCAAAGCTGACCGCTGCTGGGTTTACGGGCCCCAACAGGGCGTTGGCAGGCGTGGCCTACCGCGCACCGGATTTGTCTGTAGCGCTTAATGAAAATCGCGGTGTGTGCCGCATGTCTTGAATTGGCCTAGCCGCCGGTGCGCCCACACCGGACGTCCTGCGCGCAGAACTGGCCAGTGCGGGCTTTCGCCAGACAGGCCGCCAAGACGGACGGGATGTTTTTTATTCAAATGGCACGACCACGTTGAGCGCGGCCAGCATCATGACGGGGTCCGGTGGCACGCGGTCTCTTGATGTGATCCTGAAACGACGCTGACCCCGATCAGGCCGCGATGTGGCCAACGTGAGCTTTGTGTATTTGTGTGCCCTGCTGACGCCGGCGAAGTGGAGCCGCGGTCTGCACGTGGGCACTGCCCTGCAAAGGTGGCACATGGGCGCGGCGGGCGGCCCATGCGGCCTCCTGCGCGGCTTCGTCTGCCGCGTGCAGCCCCATGACCCGCGCGATCAAAACCGCACTGTACAGCACCATCAGATACACCGGATAGGCCAGCAGCAGCACATCCGCAGCCCCCACCGAATAGACCCCGCACACCGCAGAGGCCAGCAACAGCCCCCAAGCGCTGCCTGTCTCGGTTCTGGGGGCAACATAGGCCTTATAGACCGTGCGCGCGCCGCCCAAGGCCGACACTCCTATAGACAGCGCCAGCGAAAAGGCCGCCGTGTCCGTGACCAGCCAGCTGCCGATGCCCAGACCTGCGGCCCCCATCACCCACAGGTTGGACCGGCTCAACATCCGTCCCGACCCGTAAGGAATGGCCAGCCCGCAGACGACCAAGGTGCCCAAGACCTGTGCTGCAACAAACATAAGCGAAGTGCCTGCGCCTTCCATGATGTTGCTGGCCCCCGACAGGCTGGCCAAGACGGCCCAGATCAACCAACAGGCGCGATCGGGCTTGGCGCGGCCCGCCAGAATGTCGCGCACATAGGGTGCGAAAGCTGCAATGCTAAGGCTGGCGGCCAAAAGTCCGGCCATAAGATATCGGTCGGCCCAAAGGCCGTTCAAAGATAAATCGGTCATCAAATCACTGCCTGAAATTGCGTGACGGTTCAAAACTGCGGGGAAAATATGGCCCCCGTTCCCCCTTAATACGCGGCACCGAAAAATCGGGACAGTCAGGGTTCCCTGACCTTTTGTGCCGCCTGGCCCCAATCGGTGCAGATGCAGAAATTTTGAAAAAATTTGGAACACGCGGCGGGGGGATCGTGTTGTTTACGCAAGCGGCACATGAGCCGCACCGAAAGGACTATGTTATGAAAACGACACTTAAAGCAGCCCTTCTGAGCGCATCCGTATTTGGCTTTGCCGCAATGGCATCCGCTGACACAGATGGCATCATCAACGGCGAACTTCTCAATGAAAATGAAACCATCGTCGAGAACGCGGTCAAAGTATCCAACTTCTCCACTCTGGTCGCCGCTGTTGAAGCCGCTGGCCTGTCGGACGCGCTGATGGGCGAAGGCCCATTCACAATTTTCGCGCCAACAGACGCCGCATTTGCCGCCCTGCCCGAAGGTACAGTCGAAAATCTGCTGCTGCCAGAAAACCGTGACCAGCTGGCGACCTTGCTGCAAAGCCACGTGATCCCCGGCGCCTATACAACAGGCGACATGGAAGTGGCCCTGCTGCAGGACGAAGTCTTTGCAGAAGATTATGAGCTGATGAAGGACGACGGCCTGCTGAAGTTCGACACGCTGGTCCAGACGGACCTGCTGATCGGCAAAGAAGGGTCCAACTTCTACATCGAAACCGCACGCGGCCTTGATGACAACATTCAGGTCATCAACGGTGACATCGCAGCCTCCAATGGTGTGATCCACGTGATTGACCAAGTGATCCTGCCCGCTGGCTAACGCCTCCGGCGTGACGCACCAAACGCCGTCCAGCTTTCCAGCTGGGCGGCTTTTTTCTGGCCAGACGCGGGCGCATCCTTTTTGTGCCGCGACCGCGCAAACCACATTGACTGTCCCGCCGCCCGCCCTTAGGTCTGTGGGCGTTGCGGGTATGGTGAAAAGGTATCACGAAAGCTTCCCAAGCTTCAGTTACGAGTTCGATTCTCGTTACCCGCTCCATTCCCCTTTTGATCTGGAGCCTTCCCCATGTCCGACATCACCCGCATCGACACCAACGCCCGCATGTCCCAAGCCGTTGTGCACAATGGCATCGCCTATCTTGCAGGTCAGGTCGGGGCGGAAGGCGCCAGCGTGACAGAGCAAACGCAGGCCGTTCTGGCCAAAGTAGATGAGGTTCTGGCCAAGGCAGGCACCGATAAGACCAAACTGCTGACCGCACAAATCTGGGTCGCGGACATTGCCACGCAATTTGCCGATATGAACGCCGTTTGGGATGCGTGGGTGCCTGAGGGCTGTGCCCCTGCCCGTTGGACGGGTGAGGCCAAGCTGGCCACCCCGGGCTTCAAAGTCGAAATCATCGTGACGGCGGCCGTTTGACGCCTTATCTGACGCCCCTCACCGGTGACGCACTGCGCGACGCCGGTATCCCCGCGCCGTGGACCTATGGCATCAAAGATCGTGTGCGATTTGGGGAGCTGGACGCGCTGAACCACGTGAACAACGTGGTCTACCCGCGGTGGTACGAAACGCTGCGCGTGCAGTACATGGAAGACTATGGCGTCTACGATCTGGCCGGTCCGGACCCGAAATTCGTGGTCAAATCTGTCAGCGTGGACTACCGCGCCGAAGTGCACCGTGGGGCGGATTACATCAATGTGGGCCGCACCGTGTCCATGCGCAACACCAGCTTTGCCATGGAATACGCCACCTTCGTGGATGGCCAAATCACCACGACGGGCACCTGCATCGTGGTGATCCTGAACGCCGACAATTCAAAACGACCCCTGACAGAGGCCCTGCGCCAGAGGTTCATAGACCGCGATGGCACGCAGCAGATGTAGCGTTACAGCCCGTGGCTGTGCAGGAAGCTGACCAAACCGGCGGTTGATCCGTCTTTGCCTGCCGCATCCGCGCCCTCGACAATCGGTTGCAGCGCCGTGGCAAGTTCTTTGCCCAGCTCAACCCCCCATTGGTCGTAGGAATTGAGGCCCAGCACCACGCCTTCGACAAACACACGGTGTTCGTAAAGGGCGATGATCTGGCCAAGCGTGAACGGGTCTAGTGTCGGATAGGCCAGTGTCGTGGACGGGCGGTTGCCCTTGAAGACACGGTGGTGGGCTTGGCGTTCCAACTCATCCCCTTCGAACTTACCCGCGACTTTTGACCGCGCCTCATCCAGATCGCGGCCTTTCATCAAGGCCTCCGACTGGGCCAGACAGTTGGCAACGAGCAGTTGGTGTTGGTGGTGCAGGTCGTCTTCGTGCCCGCGTGCGGCCACCAGAAATTCGCACGGGATCACCCGCGTGCCTTGGTGGATCAGCTGATAAAAGGCGTGTTGGCCGTTGGTGCCAGGTTCCCCCCAAACGACGGGGCCGGAATTCACCGCCAGTTCAGCGCCGTCCATACTCACGCCCTTGCCGTTACTCTCCATCTCAAGCTGTTGAAGATAGGCGGGCAACCGGCTGAGGTTGTTGTCATAAGGCAGCACAGCGCGGGTGGCATGGCCGCAAACCTGATTGTGCCAGATGCCCACCAACGCCAGCATCGCAGGCATGTTGTCGGCCCAGTCTGCCGCCTGAAAATGACGGTCCATGTCTTGACCGCCCCGCAAAAACGCACGGAAGCCGTCGGCCCCGATGGCGATCATCATGGACAGGCCAATCGGCCCCCACATGGAATAGCGCCCACCGACCCAGTCTTCGAACCCGAACACACGGGTCGCAGGAATACCAAAGTCCGAGGTCTTGTCTTCCGCCGTGCTGAGCGCGGCAAACTGCGCCGCAGGGTCGGCCACGGCCTCCCCCAGCCAGGCCTTTGCGGTGCGCGCATTGGTCATGGTTTCGATGGTGGTGAAGGTCTTGGACGCCACGATCACCAGCGTCGTTGCCGGATCACAGGCGCGCAGGGTGTCCGCGATATCCGCAGGGTCCACGTTGCTGACAAAATGACAGCGCGGCCCGTCGTGATAGGGCCGCAGTGCCAGCACACCCATGGCTGGCCCCAGATCGGACCCGCCGATGCCGATGTTGATCACATCGGTGATCTTGCCGCCCTGCCCCGTGAACACGCCTGCGCGCACATCCTCGGCAAAGCTTTCCATCCGCGCCAAAGTATCCAAAACCCCGGGCATCACGTCCTGCCCGTCAACCATGACCGGCCCACCATCCAGATTGCGCAACGCCGTATGCAGCACGGCCCGACCTTCGGTTTCATTGATGGCCTCGCCGCCGAACATGGCGTCGCGTTTGGCGGCCACACCGGATTGGTCCAGCAGGTCGATCAACAGCGCGCGCCCCTCGGCGTCGATGTTGGTTTTTGAATAATCCAGCCGCATGTCGCCCGCCTGTGCGGCAAAGCCCTGCGCGCGGTCTGCATCGACCAAGGTTTCGAACCGGCGGCTTTTGACGGCCTCATGATGCATCTTCAGCTTATCCCACATGGCTTATCCTTCCGCCCAATGCACAGTTGATCCCGCCAGAATGGCCGCGATCGGGGCCTCCTCGGGGGACAGCCCCCGTGCGCGTTCCAGCGCCTCACGTTTGGCGGCACCGGTGATCACGATATGGCGTGCCATCGCCCCTTTGAGGACCCCGCCCGACAGTGTCACACGCGGCTCCAACCCGTCGGGCGGTTGCACAAAGGCCAGCGCCTGATCGGTGCCAAGGGCGTGGGTCACATCGGCGGAATTGGGGAAAATGCTGGCCGTGTGCATGTCCGCACCCATGCCCAGCAACATCACCGAAATCGGCAAATGCGGGGCAAGGCTTTCGGATTTGGCGGCCAGTGCGGCGTCATCCTCGGGAATGATGTTGACGAAATTGGCCGCCGCCGCCGCATCCTGCAACAGCCGCTGCCGGATCAGTCGTGTATTGGACCTTTCATGATCTTCGGGCACGCGACGCTCGTCGGTCAGCATCACGTCCACACGCGCCCAGTCGATGTGTTTGACTGCACAAAGTGCATCAAAAATCGGCCCCGGCGTGGTCCCGCCGGGCACCGCAAAGGACGCGCGGTCCTGTGCCAGAAGGACGTTTTCCAAATCACCGGCCAGAACGCTGGCCAGATCCATCATCATCATTTCGGCGTCGGGGTATTCTACAAAGTCCATGACGGCTCCTTAGTTCGTGCGCCCTGCTCAGGCCTTGATCTGGCTCCAACGGCGGCCTTCGCGGTGCATCAATAGCAACGCATCATCAGGCCCCGCAGATCCCTGATCGTAGAGTTTCGGCACATCGCCGCGCTTTTCCCAACCTTCGATGATCGGATCGGTCCATGCCCATGCGGCTTCAACCTCATCGCCGCGCATGAACAGCGTCTGGTTGCCGCGGATCACATCCATGATCAGACGTTCATAGGCGTCGGGGCTGTCTTCGGCATCAGGGCCAAGGGCATCGGCAAAGGTCATGTCCAGCGGCACGTCCACCAGACGCATCCCCCCCGGTCCGGGTTCCTTGATGGTCACCCGCAACTGCATGCCTTCGTTGGGCTGCAACTGGATGGACAGGATGTTGCGGTGGCGTTCCTGATCGCCAGGAAAGATCGAATGGCCAAGGTCCTTGAACACCACCACGATCTCAGACGCGCGCGCTTTGAGCTTTTTGCCCGTGCGCAAATAAAACGGCACGCCCGCCCATCGCCAGTTGGCGATTTCGGTGCGCATGGCGATGAAGCTTTCGGTGTGGGACCTCTCGTTCTCCGCATCTTCGCGGTAGCTGGGGTCATCACCGTCACGGTCATACTGCCCGCGCACGATGTGGTGTGGTTCAACGGGCTGCAACGCACGGATCACCTTCAACTTTTCATCGCGCACCGCATCGGCCTCAAAGACCGACGGGGCCTCCATCGCGATGAGGCACAAAAGCTGCATCAGGTGGTTTTGCACCATGTCCCGCATGGCACCGGATTTGTCGTAATAGGCCCCGCGCCCGCCGACACCCACGGTTTCCGCCACAGTGATTTCGATATGATCGACGTAGTGGTTGTTCCACAGCGGTTCGAACAAGATATTCCCAAAGCGGACAGCCATCAGGTTTTGCACCGTCTCTTTGCCCAAGTAATGGTCAATCCGGTAAATCTGGCTTTCCTTGAAATGCTCCGCCAGCGTTGCGTTCAACGCCTGCGCGGAGTCCAGATCACGGCCAAATGGCTTTTCGACGACGACACGGCTGTTGGCATCGGCGATCTTATAGGTGTGCAACCGTTCGGCCAGATCGCCAAACAAGCTGGGTGCCACAGAGAAGTAAAAGGCGTTGACGACCTCAAAACGGATCAGCTTGTGCAGCTCTTTCCAGCCGCCTTCGCCCTTTGCATCCACCGCGATGTAATCCAGCTGGGCCAGAAACGCCTCAAGTCCTTTGGTGTTTTTGGCCTCCTCCCCGCCGAATTCGGCGATCGCGTCGCGGATCATCTCACGGTAGCCGGCGCTGTCCAGATCGGACCGCGCAGCACCGATAATACGGGAGGTTTCGGGCATTTGACCGGACAGGAACCGCCGGAACAGACCAGGCAAGATCTTGCGTCGGGCCAGATCGCCGGTACCTCCGAAAATCACAAGGTCAAAGTCTTCTACAGGAATGACGCGGGATACCATTCGGGGCCTCCTATTCGGGTCGCGGTTAGCGCTAACGCCGCCTCTTTATCCCCCTGACCGCGCGACGTCTAGCGTTCATCCGCCCCCCGCCCACCAATTCGACGGCTTCAGGCGTGCGGGTGCGTGTCGTGCGGCCCACCAGCGCGCGATGCGCCGCCAGCGGGACGTCGCCAGACGATACCACAGCGAGCCCTGATTGTGATGGTTGAACGGACAGACCCGCATACAAATCGCGCAATCGGTTTTGATCTTGGCCCAATAGCCAAAGCAGGCTTCGCAATTGGCGGACCATTTCTTCACGCCGGTTTGGGTCGATGGACTGCCATTGGCCGTGTTCCCACCAAAGTCGGGCGCGCCTTTGGGCAGGGCTTTGGGTGGGCAGGCATCAGCGCAGATTGTGCAATCATAGCAATACCTTGTAAGGCCAAGCTCACGCACAACATCAACGGCCAAAGGCATATTCGTAAAGATTTTGGAAAACCGCACCCTTGGCCCGAATTCCGGCGTCAGCACCATCTGGTTGCGTCCGTATTCGCCCAAGCCCGCTTTGATCGCGTAGGGAATGACCAAGGCCGTGTCATTCATTGATGCCACCGCCTCAAAGCCCAGATTGCGAATATAGGCGGCCAGTTGCATTACAATCGCGGCCTCATGGCTGTATTCGCGCCCCGTGGCCGCCCCTGCCAAGGCGCTGGGATAGGTATCGACCAGTGTTTTATCCATCTCGTGGCCCATCACAATCACATGGGTCAGCCCGTCAGGCAGTGTGTTGGGCACAGGCTCCATCGTTTTGGTGTCGGGTCGGTGGGTGTAATGCCAACGCGGATCAAAATGGGTGATCCCGCACAGATCGGCCCCAAAAAACCGCGCCAGACGCTTGATCTCTGCGGCTTCGTCCTCGGGCGGGGCTAGATCAACCGATCTAGCGGCCACTGGCGTGTCATTTCGGATGGCGCCCTGAAACCCTTCGCGCAGGCCGTCGTCTGCGGCGCGGTTGGATATGATGTCGCTGACCAGCCAAGCCGCATTGCGCAGGGCGAAATCGCGTGGGCCGAATCCTTCGCCCCGTCTCGCGGCGGCCTCCATCCGGTAGCTTGCGAAAAACCCGTCGGTGTCGGCACTGCGCACGCGGTCGTCCCACATGGCGCGGGTGAAGATGTCGTTCATCTGGTTGAAGGGTTCAAAATCATCGGCCACCTCGAACCCTGCAGCGGCATCACTGGCGCGCAGGTGATCTGGCGTGCGGTTCTTGGGCCAGTTCACGCCTCCAGCTCGGCGTCCCAATAGAGGAAATCAAGCCAGCTGTCGTGCAGCCAGTTGGGCGGGAATTTCCGGCCCATGTTGCGCAACTGTTCGGCGGCCGGTTGGCGCGGCGGCTTACGCAAGGACAATCCCGACCGTTTGAGGGACTTGGACCCTTTCGACAGGTTGCACTTGGAACAGGCAGCCACCACGTTTTCCCATGACGTCACCCCGCCCGAGGCACGCGGCACCACATGGTCAAAGGTCAAATCCCCCGTGGCCCCGCAATACTGGCAGGCAAATTCATCGCGCAAAAACAGGTTAAAGCGGGTGAAGGCAACTTTCCGTTGGGGTTTGACGAAATCCTTAAGGACCACGACCGACGGGATGCGTATTTCCATCGACGGCGACCGGGCCACGTCATCATATTCGGCAACGATATCAACACGGTCCAACCAAGCCGCCTTTACCGCATCCTGCCATGGCCACAGCGACAGCGGATAGTAGGACAAGGGCCGGTAATCCGCGTTCAGCACCAAGGCAGGGTGATGTTTCAGCCCTGCAGGCTGGCGCACAAAATCCGCCCTGAAATCGCTGTTGGTTTGGTCGTGAATTTGCAAAATCTGTCCCACCCTGTCTGCCGCTGCATGGCATCAGAGCGGGAGCCCCGCTCCTGCCTTCAAGCTGACTATATATGCCAGCCAAGACCTGACAAGCCCTAGATGTTGACAGTTTCATGACAGGGTGTCGCAACGGCATCCGCGCGACAAAACGTACAGACCTGAGAGGGTTCAAAACGCCTGTGACGTTACTGATACCCCAGCCGTTCGCGCATAAACGCCAACGCAACCGACAGCCCGTCTGGGGCGATCCCATGTCCGGTGCCTTTCTGGATGTGGGCATACACCTCTTTCCAACCGGCCTGTTGCAAGGCTTCGGCAGCAGCGGGCAAGGATTGCACGGGAACAACATCGTCCTCATCGCCGTGGATCAGAAGGACCGGCGGGCGGCAGACCACCTCATCATTGAGCAATTCAGGCTCCAACAAACGACCGGAGAACGCGCACAATCCCGCGACCGCATCTTCGCGGCGGGGCAAAACATGCAGCGACATCATCGTGCCTTGCGAAAAGCCCAGCACCATCACCTGTTCGGGCAGCAGATCTTCATCGACCATGATCCCGTCCAGATAGGCATTCAGGTCCGCTGCCGCCCGTTCCAGCCCTGCGCGCGATTCTTCTTCGGACGATCCGTCGATCCATGGGATCGGGAACCACTGAAACCCCATTGGGCTGCCCGCACAATCCTCCGGCGCGTCGGGCGCAAAAAAGGCTGTGTCGGGCAGATGCTCCGCCAGCGGATCAGCCAGCCCCATCAGATCAGCCGCATTGGCGCCGTAGCCGTGCAAAAAGATCACTGCGGATCGCATTTCGCCTGACGCAGGTTCGCGCCTCTCCGACTTCAATACCCGTGTCATCTGATGCCATCCCTCTTTTGTGCAACGCGGTAGTACGCCCACAACAGCCGCGCTGCAACCGACCGCCACGGGGCCCAGTCTTCGGCCATCTTGCGAAAGGCGGCCTCTTTCGGGCGTTCGGGCAAATCATACAGGACTTTCGCGGCCTCTTGCAGGGCCAGATCACCGGGGGCGAAGACATCGGCATGCCCCAAAGAAAACATCGCATAAATCTCCGCTGTCCACGGGCCGATTCCCGGCACTGCGACCAGCGTTTTGACCACATCCTTGGTGGGCATCTGGCGCAGAGCATCAAAATCGATCTCTGCGCGGGCCAATTCATGGGTATAGCGGATTTTCTGACGGCTGAGACCCACGGAGCGCAAATCGTCCTCACGCGCGGCGGCACAGGCCTCAGGTGTGGTAAAACCCGCCTCCTGCATCCTGACCCAAATTGCTGCGGCACTGGCAATGCTGACCTGCTGGCCCACGATGGCCGACAGCAATTCGGCAAAGCCATCGGGCTTGCGCCGCAGGGGCAATTTACCCGTTTGCGCGTAGGCGGCTTTCATACGCGGACATCGGTCCGCCAGCCATGCCATGCCTTCGGCCACGTCGTCATCTGTTTCAATGATGCGATGTACATTCATTGCTGTTTCACCCATGCCAAGGCTTCCTCCACCGATGTCACGACCACGCCCGTTGTCGGCGCAGGCCGTGCGATCATCAGCACCGGCAGTCCCAATATGCGCGCGGCATCAAGCTTGGCACGGCCCCCGTTGCCACCGGCATTCTTGGTAATCAGATGGGTCACGCCCAGCCCCTCGAACAGCGCCACTTCGGAGGCCACAGAAAACGGTGGTCGCCCGATCACGAATTCCCCGCCCTCAAAGGGCAAGGGGGCCGTGGGCGGGTCAATGACACGGACCAGAATGCGCCGACCCTCCAGCGCGCGAAACCGCGCCACAGTCTGGCGGCCCGTTGCCAAAAACACCGTCGCACCCATGGGCACAAGGGGGTCTGCGTCCTCAGGCGTGGTGATTTGGGTCCAATCGTCCCCGTCTTGTGGCGTCCAGGCAGGCCGGATGAGCTGCGCATAGGGCAGTCCCAGCTGCGCGCAAATCCGCGCCGTCCGGTCCGAAATCCGGTCCGCAAAGGGATGGGTCGCATCCAGCACGGCGCGAATATTTTCGGCGGCCAGAACCTCACGAAAGCCATCTTCGCCCCCGAATCCACCGATGCGCGTGGGGACCGGCAACGGCTCTGGCGACCGCGTGGCCCCGGCCAAAGACGCCAAGACCCGCAGCCCGCTGTCCGCCAGCCCCCAAGCGATCCGTTTGGCCTCTCCCGTGCCTGCCAACAACAAAAGGGTCATGCGCGGCCAATCACCGTGCCCGCACGGTCTATCACGATCGTAGAACAGGCGACGCCCGATCCGTCGAGCAATCGTTCCGCCGCAGCCTTGGCGTCCTGTGCGACGTCGGCGGCAAATCCCGCGCCCAGCATGTCATAGACCTGCAAGGCCGTGTTCGCACCCGCCACATCCGCACGACCATAGCGCGCGGCCAGCCTGTCAAAATCTACTCGAGAGCGCCCCGAATGCAGATCAATCGCCCCCTGCGCCAGCTTGGTCATTTTGCCGATCCCGCCGCCGATGGTCAGATGGGTGATGCCCTGTCCATCCGGCGCTTTCGCAAGGTATTTCAACAGCCCACCGGCAAAATCCCCCATATCCAGCATCGCATGATCCGGCAGGGCGAACATCTCCTGCACAACCTTTTCGGATGTGTTGCCGGTACAACCTGCCACATGGGTCAGCCCATCCGCACGGGCCACATCAATCCCGCGATGGATCGACGCGATCCATGCCGCACATGAAAACGGGCGCACGATGCCGGTGGTCCCAAGGATCGATAATCCGCCCTCAATGCCCAGCCGAGGGTTCCACGTCTTCATCGCAATCTGTGCCCCGCCGCGCACCGACACGGTAATCTGCACATCGGGTGCAGCACCATAGGCCACGGCTGCCGCCGCCACCTCCTGATCCATCATCGAACGGGGCACGGGATTGATCGCAGGCTCCCCTATCCCAATCGGCAGGCCGGGCTTGGTGACGGTGCCGACCCCCTCACCGGCTGCGAACACAACGCCGCCCACTGAGGCCTCAACCCGCACCCGCACGGTGACGCCATGGGTGACATCCGGGTCGTCGCCTGCGTCTTTGACAATGCCCGCCTCGGCCCAGCCCGCGCCCGCGCGGGGCTCCACGACCTCAAACTCGGGCACCTCGCCTTTGGGCAACACGATCGACACGCGCGCGGGGATACCGTCCCCCCATAGCCCTGCCAGCGCCGCCTTGGTGGCGGCGGTGGCACAGGCGCCCGTGGTCCAGCCTCGGCGCAGCTCTCCCTCGGGCTTTCGCGTCATGGGGCGACCTTACCCAGCCTGCGACGTGACGCCAATGCACAAACAGACGTCGCCTTGCACCTTTCCAGCCCGTCCAAAGTGGCCCATAAACGGGTCATGACAACGATGCCCCTTCCCGCCTCAGATTGGCCCACATTAGAACCCGGCTGGGTCTGGCTGTGTGGCGCAGGCCCAGGTGATCCGGGCCTGCTGACACTGCATGCGCTCAACGCGCTGCGTCAGGCGGATGTGGTGATCTACGACGCGCTGGTGCAAGAGGCGATCTTGGACTGGGCCCCGCAGGCAGAGCATATCTATGCCGGCAAACGCGGTGGCAAACCCAGTGCCAAACAGCGCGATATCTCCCTACGGCTGGTCGATCTGGCGCGGAGCGGCAAACGGGTGCTGCGCCTTAAGGGCGGTGATCCCTTCGTGTTTGGCCGTGGCGGGGAAGAGGCGCAAACGCTGGTGCAACACGGCGTGCCCATCCGCATCATCCCCGGCATTTCGGCAGGCATCGGCGGGCTGGCCTATGCAGGCATCCCAGTAACGCACCGCGATGTGAACCAATCGGTGACCTTCGTGACGGGCCACGACCAGTCCGGCAACACGCCGTCCTCACTGGATTGGCACGGTATCGCACGCGGCTCCCAGGTCATCGTCATCTATATGGGCATGAAACACGCGGCCCAAATCTCCGCCCAGCTGATCGCGGCCGGACGCAGCGCCAGCGAACCGGTGGCCGTTGTGACCACCGCCACTACAGCCGACCAACAGGTGATGGAAACCACCTTGGCGCAGCTTGACGCGGACATCAAAGCCTCGAACTTTGAGCCTCCGGCGATCATCTGCATCGGTCAGGCCGTGCGCATGCGCGACGTGCTGGACTGGCAGGCGCAGGCGGCAGGCATCCCGCCCGTGAACCTTGATCCGCTGGACCGTGGCCGCCCCGCCGAATCCGCCTGAGGCCACGCACAGCGGTCCCTCTTCATCTGGCCCGAAAAACTCAACACCAAGGTCGCCATCTGATGTCCAAAGGCCTGATCATCGCAGCCCCCGCCTCAGGCGCTGGCAAAACCACCGTGACACTGGGCCTGCTGCGGGCCTTGAACCGGACGGGCCATATGACGCGGTCGTTCAAATCCGGACCGGACTATATCGATCCCGCCTTTCACGCCGCAGCCACCGGCCAGCCCTGCCTGAATTTGGACGCTTGGGCGATGTCGTCCGACCGCCTATCCGATCTGATCACAGCAGAGGCAGACTTCATCATCGAAGGGGCCATGGGCCTTTTCGACGGCGCACCGCCCATGGGCAAAGGCGCCACCGCCGATCTTGCCCGTCAGTTTGGCTTGCCGGTGGTGCTGGTCGTCAACGCAGCGTCCATGTCCCATTCTGTCGCCGCAGTGGTCCGTGGCTTTGCCACCCATGACCCTGACGTGCAGATCGCTGGCGTGATCCTGAACAACGTGGGCTCTGAGCGCCACGGAGCGATGCTGCGCTCAGCCCTCGCCCCATTGGACATTCCCGTTCTGGGCACGCTGCCACGCAGCGCAAATCTGGCGCGCCCGTCGCGCCATCTTGGGCTGGTGCAGGCCGGCGAAATGCCTGACCTTGACCGCTTCCTTGCCACCGCCGCCGATCACGTCGCAACCCACGTTGACCTCATAGCCCTAAGCGCCCTGATGGCGCCCCCGCGCGCGCCGGGTCCGCGGGGACCGCGGGATCGGGGCGCGGCGCCGAAAACCATTGCACTTGCCCAAGACGCGGCCTTTTCCTTCAGCTATCCTCACCAGATCGCGGACTGGCAGGCCGCTGGCACCAAAATCCTGCCGTTTTCGCCCCTCGCGGATGACGCAGTGCCTGAGGCCGAGGCTGTCTTTCTGCCCGGTGGCTATCCGGAACTTCACGCGGCCTGTCTGGCCGCCAATCAGACCTTCATGCAAAGCCTAAAGGTCGCCGCACAAACATCTGATATTTATGGTGAATGTGGCGGCTACATGACCCTTGGCGAAACCCTGATCGACGCG
>NZ_CBFHNH010000022.1:0-47760 GCF_965657175.1 Pseudooctadecabacter sp.
AACTCCGGCGGAAACGGGCGCAGATGTTTGAAGACTTGGACGCGGCCTTTCGGTCGGACGGCTAAATTTCTGGAAATTTAGGGCGCATCGTGCCGACGGTTGTCTGCGTTGGTGATCAAAGAATTTGGGGAAGTGGCGGACAGACAGGGATTCGAACCCTGGAGACGGTCTCCCGCCTACACACTTTCCAGGCGTGCGCCTTCGACCACTCGGCCACCTGTCCGTGGGCGCGGTCTACCCAAAAACCAAGGGCGGGGGCAAGGGCCAATTTCAGGTTTTTTTGGATTGGGCCGCGCGAGCCGCGGCGCGACGCGATCAAGGCTTGCTGCGGGATGTTTTTGACGCAAAATGCCAGCCATCGGCCGATGCCTGTGCGGCGAAGAGGCCCTCCGGGGGGAGTTTTTGGGGCCAGATGAAGTCAGGTCGCCCGGTGGCTGTGGGCCGCGAGGCCAAAGAGCACGCCGAGCGCGATTTCGGAGCCCGCCGCCACAAGGATCGCGAAGGTGGCTGTGCCGGTCAGGTAGTGGAAAACGCCCGTGGCCGCCACACCGACCCACACCAAGGCGGTGAGCCCCGAGAAGCGACTGGCAAAGGCGCCGGGCGGCAGGGTGCTGGCCAGCAGCAAAAGCGCGCCAAGCCCCATGATCGCGGGCGACAGCCGTTGGGCGGCGAAGGGCATATTCACCGGATCGTATTGCGGCACATACAGTGACAGATAGGCCTGTGGGGCCATTAGCAAGATCACCCCGAGAACCAGCGCAAAAGCGCCCGTGATGGTAAAGAGGATGCGAAACATCATGGCACCAAATGCAAGTAGACCCGGCGGTTCTGCTTGCCCTTCTTTTCGACCTTGCCCAAACGCACCGTTCCAATTTCCGAGGTAAACCGCACATGGGTGCCGCCGCAGGGCTGCAGATCGGCGGTGTTTCCGCCCTCTCCGATGCGCACGAGGCGGATCTTGCCAGCCCCCTTGGGCGGGGCGACGGACATGGTTTTCACGAGGCCCGGATTGGCATCAAGCTCTGCTTCGGTGATCCATTCATCGCGCACCTCAAAATCGCAACCGATAAGTTTGTTGAGCGTGTCTTCTAAGCCCGCTTTGTCGCTGGGCGCGTCGGGCATGTCGAAATCCAGACGGCCCGTGTCGGTGCCGATTGACCCGCCTGTAACGGGCAGCGGGATGACCACAGACAACAGATGCAGCGCCGTATGGACACGCATATGACGGTGGCGGCGTTCCCAATCGAGAGATTGCATCACCCGCGCGCCCACTGGTGGCAACGGGTTGGGTTCGGCGGGGACAAGCACGATGCTGCCCCGCTCCCCCTTGACGGTGGTGGCAATGTCGATCTTGCCGCCATCCCACGTCAGCGTGCCGCTGTCGCCCGGTTGGCCGCCGCTTGTAGCGTAAAAGATCGTGCCATCCAGAATGATCCCGCCTTCGTCGGTGACGGCGAAAACCTCAGCCTCCGCATCACGCAGGTAGGCGTTGTCGATGAACAAGGGCTTGGTCATGGGTCGCCGTCTCCGTCGGTGTCGGCATCGTGGCTGTCTTTGGTCAGATCAGTCGGCCCCGCGTGAGGGGGCAGATCACCGGCAGCATGGGCCAGGGTTTCAGGGTTGCGCAACCACAGATCCCGCTGAGCGAAGGGGATTTCGATCCCGGCCTCGGCAAATCGGGTGTTGATCGCGTGGTTCATATCCGAATGCACGGCCATCACCCAATTCACATCCCGCAGGTAGGCGCGGATTTCAAAGTCCAGACTGTCCGCGCCAAAGCCACGGAACAGCACGGAGGCAGGCGGATTGGCGATGACCATCGGGTGATTTTCCGCAATATCCTTGAGGATATCTGTCACCTGCTTCGTGTCTGTCCCATAGGCCACGCCCACCGACACGATCACACGGCCCACGCTGTTGCCACGGGTCCAGTTGGTCACTTGGCCTGCCACCAGATCGGCGTTGGGCACAATCACATCGGTTTTATCAAACGTCTCAATCCGGGTGGAGCGTACGGAGATATCGCGCACATAGCCCATTTGTCCGCCCACTTCGATCCAGTCGCCTTCGCTGATGGGGCGCTCAATCAGCAGGATGATCCCCGCAACAAAGTTGCTGACAATGTTTTGCAGGCCAAAGCCGATGCCCACAGACAAGGCCCCTGCCACAATCGCAAGCCCGCTGAGGTCGATGCCAGCGGTGGTGATCGCGATGAGTGCTGCGAGGAAAATGCCCACATAGCCCATGCCCGCCACAATCGCGTTCTGCCCCCCGATGTCGAGTTTCGTGCGCGGCAGCACAGTCGTGCGCAACGCCGCCTGCACCAGCCGCGTCACTGTATAGCCCACGACGAAAATCACTACGAAGGTCAGGAACGACGTGGGCGAAATGCGCGTGGCGCCAATGGCAAACCCTTCGCGGAAGCGCGCCCAAAGTTCGGTCAGGTCGGTGACCTGCGCGCCCCAGATGACGGCCAGCACCGGCAGGGCAATCACGATCAGGGCAAAGCCGATCAGCACGGGGATCAGCGCATCCTGCGCGCTGTTGTCGGACTTTGTCAGCAAGGTGTAGGCATCGACGGACAGCCGCTGCAGGATCAACAACACACCAAAGACATACAGCGTCATACCTGCCGGATAGGGGATTGCCTCGAAGGCTGCGGAATAGCCCAAAGCGGCCAGCACCACTGCAATCACAGCAGCCAATATCAGACCTCGGCTGACCATCCCCCGCAGCGATTGACGGAAAGAGCGTGCGGCATCGGCCTCTTCAATGGATGTGTCGCGCCGCAACTTGCGCCCCAGCCAATACAGCGTCCAGCACAGCACAAACCCCACCGGAAACATCAGCACAGCGGTGGGAACCACATCGAAGCTGTTCACCTGCGCAAACAGGCCCGCATAGGCAAAAGCCATCAGCGCATAGCCCAACCACACAAACCGGCGTGCGGCCCGTTGGGACGCCTCTGCATCCAGTTTCAAGGGATGATCTTCGGCTGAACGCCCCTCTGGCATCAGCAAAGCAGCCAGCCAATGGGCCAAAATGGGGAACAGGCCATAAAGCGGCAAAGCTTCAACCAAGGGCTGGGTCCGGCGGCCCAACATTGATGACAGTTCCAAAGCTTGGGACAAGGCCATAAGCCCCACAAAGGGAATGATGATCTGACCCAAGGACAGCACAAAGCGCACCACGCCCTGACCGCGCCGTGTGCGCGACTCAAGAAGGCCCGACAGGTGCCCGAACCAGACCCGTCCGCGCATCACCATAACAAGCGCCACAGCCAACAGCGCCAGAATGGCAGGCAATTGCTCGGACAGCTCGGCCCGTCTGGTGGAGCTTTGGATTTGCGTTTCAATTTCGGTGCGCATGGCCAGAACCGACCGCAGCAGCGCCTCGAAGGTGGCGGGCCAGACGGTGGGGTTCAAGGGCGAGGTCGTGCGTTCGGTAATGCGTTGGGCCTGCCGGTCACGCACGATGCTGTCGATCTCACCGATCAGGCCATCGGCGCGGGTGTAGGCCTCGGTGGCAAGGCGCGAGGGCGCGCGCAACAGCTGCAACCGTTCGGTCAATTCGGCCCGGCGGGCGATGACACGCGGGTCTTCATCGCCCACATCGGGGGCCGCCCCCAAAGCGTCAATCTGGTCCTCAACCGTGGCAATGCGCGCTTGGTTGGTGCCCTCCCGTGTCAAAAACACCTCTCTCCAATCGGAGAGTTGATCGCGCAGGTCTGCCAATGCCGCGTTGGATGCGCGGCCTTCCTCGATGGCGTCACCGGCCCGCTTGCTGAACTCTTCCCAGTCCTCAAGATCGTCGAAGACCGGCGGCAGGGCTGCGGCCTCGGCGGCCTGTTCTTCGGTCAACTCAACCGCCGCCGGATCGGGGCTTGTCTCCTCTTGTGTGGACCCCGCCGCCTCACCGGTCACATCTGCCAGAACGCCCGTGTTTTGCGCCCAGACCGGCGTGGCCACCAAAAGCAGCCACAGTGCCAGCAGCGGTGCTGTGGCGCGGATCATACGTCTTCCATCACCGACGGGATCTCTGCGGCCGGTTTATCGAGCCATGCTGGCACAGGCAGCCCCTTTTCGCGCAGGAAGTCAGGATTATAGAGCTTGGATTGATACCGCGTGCCATAGTCGCACAGGATCGTCACGATCGTATGGCCGGGCCCCATATCGCGCGCCATGCGCACGGCACCGGCGATGTTCACACCGCTGGACCCGCCCAGACACAGCCCCTCATCCGCCAACAGATCAAAGACATAAGGCAAGGCTTCGCTGTCGTGGATATTGTAGGCATAGTCGGGTTTGAGGTCCTTAAGGTTCTCGGTGATCCGCACCTGACCGATGCCTTCGTTAATCGACCCGCCGTCGGTCATCGTCAGCTCACCCTTGGTGTAGTAATTGAACAAAGCCGCGCCGTCAGGGTCCGCAAGACCGATCTTGACCCCCTTGGGCTGCAACGCCATGGCCACCCCGGCCAACGTCCCGCCAGACCCCACAGCACAGATAAAGCCATCGACCTTGCCGCCCGTCTGGTCCCAAATCTCAGGCGCTGTGGTTTCGATATGGGCCTGCCGGTTGGCGACATTGTCGAACTGGTTGGCCCAGATCACGCCCTCATTGGTCGTCCGCGCCAGTTCCTTGGCCAGCCGTTCGGAATAACGCACGAAATTGTTGGGATTACGGTACGGTGCGGCCGGCACTTGGACCAGTTCAGCACCGGCCAAGCGCAACATCTCTTTCTTTTCTTCCGATTGCGTCTCAGGGATGACGATCACCGTCTTGAACCCCATGGACGCGCCCACAAGTGCCAGCCCGATGCCGGTGTTGCCCGCCGTGCCTTCGACAATCGTGCCACCGGGTTTCAACAGGCCTTTTTCCACCGCATCGCGGATAATGAACAAGGCCGCGCGGTCCTTGACCGATTGGCCGGGGTTCATGAATTCGGCCTTGCCCAAAATTTCACACCCCGTGGCCTCGGACGCGGCGTTAAGACGGATCAGTGGCGTGTTGCCCACAGCGGCGGCAAGGTCTTTGCGGATGGTCATTTTGTCAGGCCTTTCATTCTTGTCGTCAGGTGTATGGGGTCCGCCCCGATCGTTCAAGCAGATGCGCCCCGCAGCCTGTCGCGATTGCGCGCCAGCCAGTGCCCCGCCACCAAGAGCGGCAACAGATTGAACCGGCCTGCATTCAGGTCGGCATCAAAATCCGCCCATTCCATCACATGGGACCGGATGTCCTCGGCCTCGGACGGCAAACCGCCCTGCCCTGCCGTGCCATCAGGCAGATCGCATAGCCCCACGTAGACAAAGAAATGTTCTGTGGTGGTGCCGGGGCTGGGATACGCCGCCGACACGCAGTGCAGGTCCTTGAGGTCAACGCCCGCCTCCTCCGCAGCCTCACGGCGGGCGGCCTCTTCGGGGGTTTCACCGGGATCAATGCGGCCTGCGATAGGTTCCACCGTCCACGGGTTCGGATCGCCGCGCAGATAGGCACCGGGGCGGAATTGTTCGACCACCAGCACGCGGTCGCGCACAGGGTCATAGGGCAGCACGATGGAACAATCGACGCCCACAAAGACCACGCGGTTCACCGGATCAGACATCGTGCCGTCAAACCGGCGGAACGCCACGTCCAATTCTTCAACGGTGAAAAAGCCTGAATAGGCTTTGCGCGCCTCAATCAACTGCACGTCAGAGCGCCCCATGCCGCGCCCGCCCGCTTCACGGGCTGCGCGCTGACGCGAGGCCGCGCGCGCCATCATCTGCGGATAACGGCTGCCCATGACTTGCGCCGGAACCTCCCCATAAAGGCCCATCGCCTCACGGGCGGTCATGGTTGTGACTTCACCCAATGCCGCGATCCAGCCCTCTCGGTCCCAAGGTTCAGCCGGGGTCCACCGCCCCTCCTCGCCCACATAGCAGGTCACATTGCGCGGCGTTTGGTGTTCATCCAGAACGACGAATTCAACGCGGTCATAGCCAAACGCCTTTTCGTAGTAGTCCAGCCGCGCCAGCGCCTCATCGCTCAACCCCTGCACGATGATCCCTTCTGCGACGCCATCGGGGTCCGCATGCATCATGGGAAAGACCTGTCCGGCCACGCGACTGACACGAAATCCGGTGCGCACGCCCAGATGCACCTTGGCGCGCACATCTGCGTCACCGCTGACCACCTCAAGCAAGGGCATGTGCAGCAAGGTGCCGAATAAAAACAGGTCCATCAGCTGAACCGACGACCAAAGAATTCCGTGACCAACCCACCGACAAGCCCCCCCACCACCAAGGTGGTTATGATGTCCGGCGTGGCCATCATCGCGGCATGTTCCACGAACAATTCAAAGACATGGGTCACAGCCTCCCCCGCGCCATCATAACGTTTGCGCAGCGAATATTCGATCATCACGAAGAAGGAGTTAAAGAACAGCCCCATGACGACCAAAGCCACCAAGGTCGTGAGACCATAGCTGATTGAGGCCACATATCCCGTACCCGCCCGTGGCCCTGCGATCTTCCATCCCGCAAACAGGCCCAGCCCCGCGTTCAACTCCCGAAACCAGCCCATATTGGTGCCCTCGGGAAACAGCGGTATGATCAAAAGCGACACATACCACGCCAAGACCCCGAACCAGACGGCCCCGACCAATCGTCCAAATGTTGGCATGTCCCTGCTCCCGTTTTGGTGACCCTGACCACGGCCCCTTTGCGGGCGCCCTAGCTGTTGGGTTTTGTCACCGTAATTTGCGTTACATCGCAAATACCCCCGCGGAACGCGCCCGCGCAAGAGGTCAGGTAAAAGTTCCACATGCGGCGGAACCGGTCGTCAAAACCCAAAGCCTCCACATCGTCCCATTTGTCGTTGAAGGTCTCATACCAGCGACGCAGGGTTTCGGAATAACTTTGCCCGAATTCCACGGACCCGCTGACCTCAAGCCCGGATTTCTTGATCGTCTCCCGCAGGATCGTCGGCGCGGGCAACATGCCCCCTGGAAAGATGTATTTCTGGATGAAATCCACGCCGCGTTTATAGACGTGCCAACGACGGTCCTGCACCAGAATGATCTGGAACGTGCCCCGCGCACCGGGTTTGAGCCGTTCGCGCACGGTGTCGAAGTAGACCGGCCAGTATTTTTCGCCCACGGCCTCGAACATCTCGATGCTGGCGATGCCGTCATATTGGCCGGTCTCATCACGGTAGTCCTGCAGCTTGAACTCGACCATGTCGGAAAGCCCAGCCTTTTCAATGCGGTCCACGGCGTACTTATACTGTTCTTGGCTGATCGTCAGACAGGTGACACGCAACCCGCGTTCCTTTGCGGCATATTCCGCAAACCCGCCCCATCCGCAGCCAATCTCAAGCACGTGATCGCCGGGCTTTGCGCCCATTTCATCCACCATCGAGGCGTACTTCTGCGTCTGTGCCTTCTCAAGATCCTCCTGCCCCGTGACATATTTGGCGGAGGAATAGGTCATGGTGTCGTCCAACCACAGCCCGTAGAAATCATTGCCCAGATCATAGTGATAGCTGATGTTTTTCTTGGCCTGACGTTTCGAATTGCTTTGCAACCAGAACCGCAGTTTTTCATAGGCCCGCACCAGACCTTGGCCCGGAAAGCCGTCATAGATGTCTTCGGCGTCGTCGCTGACCAAATCCATAAAGGCCATCAGATCAGGCGTGGACCACCAGCCGTCCATGTAAGCCTCGGAAAACCCAAGATCGCCTTCACGGATCAGCCGCGCAAACAGGTCCGTGTTGTGAACCTCAATCACCGCCACATAGCCAGGTTCAGGGGCTTCGGCGCGAAAGGTCCGCCCATCGGGCAAGATAAAATCCACCCGCCCCCGTTTCAGCGATTTCGACATCGCAAAGACATTGCTGAAATAACGGGGCAGATTGGCCTGCCCTTGGGTGGTGGTGAGGATCATCGACGGCTTCCAAGTATTTGTTTTTCGTTGCTTAAGATACGGCGCAGGCCGGCAAATGGTTTCGAAAAGTATTAACGAAACACAGCCAAGGTGTCACGGCCCAACTGTCACGTTCGCCTGACACATTAGAAGTCGCGGTTCTCATATGCCGACAGCGCCCGCTTGCGCCCCTCTGACGCCTCAACAATAGGGTCCGGATAGGCATCCTGCGGTGACATGGGCCAGCTTTCAGGGATCGCATCAAAATAGGACAGCGCCGTGTCTGACGGGTCGCCATACCCTTCGGCAATCCATGTGCGTCTGTATTGCCCGTCGCGGTCGAATTTTTCCACTTGGGTTTCGGGATTGAACACACGGAAATAGGGCGTCGCATCAGGGCCAGACCCCGCCGACCATTGCCACCCCATGGCATTGCTGGCGGGGTCCCAATCGATCAGACAGTCTTCAAACCACTTTTGCCCGATCCGCCAGTGGCACATCAGATGTTTCGTCAAATAAGAGGCCACGATCATCCGCCCGCGGTTGTGCATGGTGCCGGTCACATACATCTCCCGCATGGCAGCATCGACAAACGGCAACCCCGTGCGGCCCTGTTTCCACGCCTTCACCTCGGCCAGTCGTTCATCTTCGTTCCACGGGAAAGCATCCCAATCCTCGCGCCAGTTCTGGTCCACAATGCGCGGGGTGTGATGGGCCAGATGGTAGGCAAATTCACGCCAGACGAGTTCTTTGCAGAATGTCTCAGCGCCCGTGCTGCCCTCCTCCATCTGCCGCCGTCCGGCGTGCCAACAGGTGGCCGGGCTGATCTCCCCGTAGGTGAGGTTTTCGGACAGCCGCGACGTGCCATCCACGCTGGGCAAATCACGGTTGGTGTCATAATCGTCAACCTTGTGGGCCAAAAACGCCCCCAATCGCCCCCGTGCGGCCTCTTCGCCCACACAGATATGACGCGCCAACACCGGCGCCCCACGGCGCATGGCATCCGCCAGCCCCCAATCCTCCAGATCATCGGAAGCAGGCCAGCCATCTGGCGCAGGAATATCGCTCGGTGGTTTGAGAGGGGAAGCCACATCGCGCCCGCGCACCATCTTCCACATGGGTGTGAAGACTTTGTAAAACCCACCCGTCTTGGTCTCCACCGTCCAGGGTTCAAACAACAAATGGCCCGCAAAGGACGTGACCTCAAGACCGTCGTCCTTCAACGCAGCCTTCACCGACGTGTCACGCGCCTTGGTCTGCGGGTCATAAAGACGGTTCCAGACCACCGCCTCGGCCCCCGTTTCTTTGACCAACGCACGCAGCACATCCAGCGCCGCACCGCGCCGCAAAATCAACCGCGACCCGGCCTCAGTCAAAGCCTGCCCGAACACGCGCACGCCCTCGCCCAGCCGGAACTTTGGTGCGGCCCCGTGCCCCTCGACCACCTCGTCACAGATAAACACCGGAATGACATGCCGCCCGGATGCGCAGGCCTCACTTAACGCGGCATTGTCGCTCAGCCGCAAATCCCGCCGCACCCAATAAATCACAGGCTTCATGCCGCACTCCCTTTGTTGAAGCGCAACCTAAACCGACCGGCCACAACGCCAAGGCTTCATCTGGCCTAAAAACTCCCGCCGGAGGCTAACGGGATGGTGGGTGGGGCGTCGGCGCAGCCGCGCGTCACCCCATCCTTCACCCTCACCCGTTCACATCAACAACGACACGGCCCTTGACCTGACCCTTCAGGATGTCGCGCCCAAGCGCTGGCAAATCCGACAGAACCGCCGGTTGCACCATGGCCTCCAGCTTGTCCATCGGCAGGTCCTTGGCAATCCGCGCCCAAGCCCGCACTCGGTTGTCATAGGGCTGCATCACACTGTCGATACCCAGCAGGTTCACACCGCGCAGCAAAAACGGAATGACAGTTGCCGGCAACGCCGCGCCTCCGGCCAGACCCACAGCTGCAACAGAAGCCCCGTATTTCATTTGCCCCAGCAGCCGCGCCAGCATCTCACCGCCGACGGCATCCACACATCCGCCCCAAGTTTCGCCCTCCAAGGGGCGCTTGGTTGTCTCGTTCAGCTCCTCACGGGGCACGATCTGCGTGGCCCCCAGTGATGTCAGATAATCGGCCGTCTCAGGCCGCCCCGTTACACCCGCAACCTCATGACCAAGATTGGCCAGAATGGCCGTGGCCACAGACCCGACGCCGCCGGCAGCCCCCGTGACCAACACGGGACCGTCCTTGATGCCGTGATCTTCCAAAGCCATGACCGCCAGCATCGCGGTAAAGCCAGCTGTCCCCACCGCCATGGCCTGACGTGTGTCGAGCCCCTCAGGCAGTGGCACCAGCCAATCGGCCTTGACCCGCGCCTTTTGGGAATATCCGCCCCAATGGGCCTCGCCCACGCGCCAGCCGGTCAGAACGACCTTATCGCCGGGTTTGTAGCGATCATCGTCCGATGCCTCGACCGTGCCTGCAAAATCAATGCCAGGGATGTGGGGGTAGTTGCGCACCAAACCGCCGCCCGGCCCAATGCACAGACCGTCTTTGTAGTTCACCGTGGAATACTCCACTGCAACCGTCACCTCGCCGTCGGGCAGACGGTCCATGTCCATCTGTTGGACAGAGGCGCTCGTCTTGCCCTCATCATTCTTCTCAACCACCAAAGCGTTAAACATATCGTTCTCCTTTATTGCGCTCGGCGCCCCAAAATTCGCAGAATTTTAGAACGCCCTAAATCCAAAACGTCTCGTGCACGATGGCCGGAAAGACACCGCTTTGTGTGATAACGTCCAGGTCGGTCCCTTGATCCCAATGGGTCATCCGCACCATGCCAATGGCGACGTTGTGTTCAAAATCGGGGGAGAACGCCGACGACGTGACCGACCCCACCTGCCGCTGGCCATCCATCAAGGCCCATTCACGATCACAGGGCGGCAAATCCCCCTCGATCCGCAAGGCGCGGATCTGTTTGACCGGCCCTTCCTTACTAACCCGCAAGAGCGCATCGCGCCCAACACAGCCAATCGCCGTCTGGGTGGAACAGAACCGCCCCAATCCGGCCTCATGGGGGGTGTTTTCGCGGGTCATGTCGTTGCCATAGGACAGCAACCCTCCCTCGATCCGTTCAATCAGATTGGGGCAACCGGCATGCACATCCAAATCGCGCCCCGCCTCCATCAGGGCATTCCACAACGGCATCCCATGCTCAGCGCCGTCCACATAAACCTCAAAACCGCCCTGCTTTGAATAGCCGGACCGCGCCACCACGTGAGATTTGCCGCCGAATTCGAACATCCCGAACCGGAAGAATTTGAGGTCCTTCACCTTATCGCCAAACACCCGTGCGGCCAGTTCTTCGGCCTTGGGTCCTTGGATCGCCAAGGGCGACACATCTGGTTCATCGACCAGCACATCCATGCGAAGACCGTAGGCCAAGCCTTTGACCCACAACAACAAATCACTGTCGGCAATGGACACCCAATAGCGGTCTTCGGCCAGTTTGACCGCCACCGGATCGTTCAACATCCCGCCGGTTTCATCCACCATCGGCACGTAATAGCACATCCCAGGCAGCATCCCGCGCAGATCACGCGGGGTCAGCATCTGCATCAGACGTCCCGCATCGGGCCCGCGAATTTCAACCTGACGTTCAACAGACACATCCCAGACCTGCACGGCGGTCTTCAGATGTTTGTAATCCTCCACCACGCTCCGAAAAACAGTGGGCAATAACATACGGTTATAAACCGTATATCCCTTTACACCTGCCGCCTCGACCCCGTCCGAAAACGGCGTCCGGCGCACGCGCCTTGACCCTGCTATTGTGGCCATCTTACTCCTCCGGCATGAAAATGAGATCGCTGTCGATCGTCGTGCGTCCCGCCGCCGTCAACATCGCGTGGATTTGCCCACGATGGTGGGTCTGATGATTAAACATATGCGTGATGCACAGCGGACGCGGATGGGTGAAGGTCTTTCCGTAAATCTTTGATGTCCAAACAACATCGCCCGTCAGATCAACGGTTTTCAGCCCACGCGCCCATTCGCGGATTACCCCGTCCACACGGAACCGTTCCGCCAGCCATTCTGCGGGGGTCGCAACATCGGCCTCGCGCACCGCGATTGTGGCGTCCAACCGGTTGAGCCACAAAAGATCGGCCCACAACACGTGAACCAAGGTATCAAAAATCGACCCGAAGAACGCCCCGCGATCAAGACGCAGCGCATCTTCGTCCATCGCCTTAACATGATCGCGCAAGCTGTTGTTTTGCCACTGATTGTACCGCGCCATCGTCCGACAGTACTCAGCCGTGATCATGGCTTGGGGCCTTTCCAATCAATCGGACAAATCTCCGCCGACATGCCGCCAAAATCCCAAACGCGGCCATAGTCGCGCACCTTCGATTTCAGACCCTTGGCCGCGATGATATCGGGGCCCATCCAATATTTCGAATTGGTGATCATCACCGGATGATCAGGGTCGCCGCCATCAATCATCTCAATCTCACCGGCGATCTTGCGCCCGATATACAGGCCCCGCTTTTTGCCATCGCGGACGATCTCGACCTTCTCACGCTCGGCCCCGATGATCTCGGACACGAGGAAGGTGAACAGGCCCGTGGTGCCGCCCGCCGCGCCGCTGAAAATCTTCAACAGACCGTTGTAGGCTTTCTGGGTCGACCGTTCATCCACATAGGCCGCCACGCGCCAGTTGCCTTCCCCCATGCGTCCCGGGATGTCGACCAGCAGACCGACATTCAGCCCTGCCAGATCCTCACCCTCGAAATGGCCCTCATCAATGGCAATGGCCATCCACGCATGACAATGTCCTTCGGTGGGTGGATGCGCGCCCAAGGATACAACACAGGGGCAAAACACGGTGCAGGAGCAGTTGAGGAACAGCTCCCCCTTGATGGCCCACTCCGTGGGCGTCATCTTGCGCCGCAGCGGGTTGCTTTCCATCTTACTGTCGATGCGCTGCGACACCGGCAGCTTGTCGGCGGGGGGACGTGTTTTGGCCATGGTGACCTCCTACAGGTTGGCCCAAACGGGCAAGATAAGGCCGGCGGCGATCAAAACGACCCCCGCCGGTTTCGTGACGATATGCCCGACGGAGGGCAGTTTTTCCAAAGTCATAAACAGCGTGGCCAGCCCCATCCAAAGCAGGCTTATGACGCCACCAACAAAACAAGCGCCATAAAGCCCCATGCGCAGCCCACCGGCAAAGCCGGTTTTCCAATGGCCCAAGAAATACATCATCGGGGAATGGCACACGCCGTGGCAAACCTCTTTGGCGCGCGAGAACCGAAACAGCCCCACGATGACCAACAAGGCGCCTGCAAAAATGGCTGAGGACGCAATCCCAAGGGCATCCACAGCCCCCAACGCGATCAGCCCCACCTGCACCACAGAAATCAGCCCCGCAAAGGCGCCCCAGACCACGAAATAGCCCAGCAAAATGCCCGCCCATCCGGTGCGCGTGCCATTGGCGCTGACCATCAGATCCTCACAGGCGCGCAAGGTGGGCACCAACGTCGGCAGCATCATCGCGGCCATCATGATGGCCCACATGGGAAACAGTGCGCCAAAGGTCACCATAGACATCATGTTCATGCCCACGGGCCGGCCCGACAGATCAACGCCCGACATCACGGCCATCATGTACATCACAGACCAAGCCAGCAGGATCAGCGCGAAAAACGCCACCCACAGCACGGACCGGATGTTGAAAATGGCTCCCACGGAATGCGCCCTCCCAAGCGACTCAGATGTTGCCTTTCTAAATGTCAGACGTTTAAATGTCTGACAAATGAAAAATGCACCTGATCTCTCCGCCCAAATCGCCAAATCCATCCGCGACGCCATCGTCTCCGGCGATCTGGACGTGGGCGAACGTCTGCCGAGCGAGGCTGAGTTGAGCGATCAGTTCGATGTCTCCCGCTCCACCGTGCGTGAGGCGTTGAAACGGCTGGCCGCCCAATCGTTGATCCGCACCCAACGGGGCGCCACCGGCGGGGCCTTTGTGAACAGATTGCGGTTCGAAGACGCCTACGGCCAGCAGATCACGACCTCTGCCCTGCTGCTCAGCATGAATGCCGTCGATTTCACCACCGCTTGTGAGGCCCGCTTTGCCCTTGAACGCGCCTGCGCGCCCCTTTCCGCAGACCGCCGCAGCGCCGACCATCTGGCCACCATGCGCGCCGAAATCACCCGTCAGGCGCAACCGGGGCTGAGCGACGAAAGCTTTTGCGCCTCCGACGTGGCCTTCCACCGCGCGCTGGTCGATGGGGCGGGCAATCAGGTGTTGTCCTACCAGCTGGCCGGAGCAGTTGAGGCGATTGAACCTTTGATGAACATGATCACCTTCACCGCGCGGTCCCGCGACCGCATCGTCGGGCTGCACACCCAAATCGCCGACGCGCTTGAAGCCCGCGATGCGGATCAAACCGTGGCGCTGCTGGACACCTTGGCCGATTACACCGCCGAATTGGGCCAATCTGTTGCCGCCAAAAGAAAAGATGCACCAAAAGGGAACTGATACGCCCCGCCTTGCGTAGACATAACAGCACCCAGCAAGGACACCCCATGGATTACATCAACCCCGCCATCGCCCTTTTGACCATCGCCTTCGGGGCGTTTGGCTTTCTGGCCCCGCGCTATACCGCAAGCGCCCTTGATATGGTGCCCACGGGATCAACCATGGGGCTCTCAGAACTGCGTGCAGGCTCCGGCGGGCTCTTTGTCGCCGTAGGCATCTGGTGTTTGTTCACAGGCGACACCTACGCCTATTTCATGCTCGGCGTGGCCTATGTGGGCGCAGGCGCGGGGCGCGCCTTGTCCATCCTTGTCGATAAACCACCCTTGAAAAAGGCGCTGGTGTTTCTGGCCTTCGAATGGCCCCCTGCCGCTTGGCTGGTTTGGTACAACGCACCGACCTTTTGACGCCGCCTGTTTCGTTTTGCCAAAAATACTCAAACTCCCCCCTTTGCACCACGCGCCTGCACGCCTATATGTGGAACGTCCTTCGGGACTATGAACATAAACGCGCTCGTAATAAGCGGATCGGACCCGGGGGCGGTACCCGGCGTCTCCACCAACAACCTTCATTTGGGGTACATGGGGACGAAACAGGATCGACGAACGTCTAAAGGGGTTAGCTTTGTTTCGGTGAGTTACCACCGTTATCGGTACATTCAAGCTAGTTGCAAATGACAACAATGCTCCGGTCGCACTCGCAGCGTAAGCTCGCGCGTAACACCGAAAATTAAGCCCTAAGGCCTAGCAGCTTTAGGCGGGGTTCGCAGGCACCTGGCAACAGAAGCCTGCACTTACCCCCCCTTGCATGTCTTGGCCGATGGTCAGACCGTCACCACAGCCCTAGGTGTTTGCCTTGCAAACCCCTGAGGCAACTCAAACCTGCGTTTTCACCTCCCAGACAGTTTTTCTATGCTGAGACCTCGAACGCCACCAATGGTTGTCGAACGGCAAATGCATGGGACAGCACGAAACCACAGAATGCGGTAAATCCAAGTTGCGTCCCTCAATAACCGCTTGCTTCTGATGACAGCCGCATCATCATTGCTCCATGCGATATCTGTTTCCTTGGATTTTCTGCCTCTCCGCCCAGACGGCTTTGGCCTGTGACACCGCCCTTTTACTGACCATCGATGTGTCCAATTCCATCGACGTCGCCGAATACCGCTTACAAACGGACGGGATGGCCGATGCTGTGCTGGATGATGAGGTGGCCGAAGCCTTGATCCAGGGTCAGGTCGCGGTGGCCGTGATGCAATGGTCCGGTGTGGACCGGCAAGACATCTCAATCCCGTGGCGCCAAATCCGGACCTTGGCCGACGTTCAGACCTTTGCGGTGGACGCACGGGTCATGCAACGGGCCTTCGTGATGTCCGACACAGCGCCCGGCGATGCGATCGTCTTTGCCCTCGATTATATGCAACAGGCCCCACAATGCGGACGGCAAGTTATTGATATTTCAGGGGATGGCACCCCAAACGCAGGGTCTGACACCCGCACCGCCGCGCGGGAGGCCGAACGCCAAGGCGTGACGATCAATGGCATCGCGATCGAAAGCATGGGATTGGCCATCACCAACTTTTTCACCCGCCAAGTCATCACCCGCGACGGCTTTGTCATCACGGCGCAACGTCACCGCGATTACCCGCGCGCGATCCGCGAAAAAATCCTGCGTGAGGTCTCCCGCATCTTCGGCTAGCGCCCCAAAGTCTCAACGAGACTTTGCGCTCAAAGTCTCGTTGAGACTTTGGCTACAGCGGCAAAGCGACAGTCGATTTGATCTCTTCCATGCTGAGCAACGCTGTGACGTTGAACACCCGCACTTCTGAGATCAATGCCTGATAAAACTCATCATAGGCCCGCGCGTTTTTGACCCGCACCTTGAGGATATAATCAATGTCCCCCGCCAGCCTGTGGGCCTCTTGAACCTCATTGCGTTCCATCAATGCTTTCAAGAACTTGGCCTGCCATTCGGCCTCATGTTCCGACGTGCGGATCAGGACAAAAAAACACGCCTCGAACCCCAGCGCTTCGGCATCGAGGACAACGGTCTGCTGGCCCACGACGCCCGCCTCCCGCAGCTTGCGAATCCGGTTCCACACCGGGGTTTTCGAAGACCCCACTTCGCGTGCGATTTCGTCCAAGCTGCGCGATGCATCCGCTTGCAACGCCCGTAGGATTTTCCGGTCTAAATCATCAATCCGAACATCCATCCGCATTTCTCCTGTTTTGGAAAACAACCTGACTGACCTCTGTGTTACGCAGAACAAACGTCCCTTTCAAGCCCTGATGGGAGGCAATTCGAAGAACAATATTCTATATTCACTGCAAGCAACGAGGTGACCTATGAAGCACTTTCCAATCTTTCTGGCCGTCGAAGGCCGCCGCATCGTCCTTGCAGGCGGTGGCGACGCGGCGCTGGCCAAGCTGCGGCTGATCCTCAAGACGCAAGCAAATATCACCGTGATCGCCGCCGATGCCGCACCCGAAATTGAAGGTTGGGCCGCCGATGGCCGCCTGACCCTCATCCGCCGCGCGATGGAACCCGGTGACGCCATGTGTGCGGCCCTATTCTACGCCGCCCATGAGGACGAGGTTGAGGATGCCCGCACCGCCGCCCTCGCCCATCGCGACGGCGCCCTGGTCAATATCGTGGACAATCTGGGCGACAGCCAGTTCATCACCCCCGCCATCGTTGATCGCGATCCGGTCACCATCGCCATCGGCACCGAAGGTGCGGCCCCGGTGCTGGCGCGCGCCATCAAGAAGGACCTCGAAGAAAAGCTGCCCGCATCGCTGGGCACCCTTGCCCGGATCGGCAAAGGCTTTCGCAAAGTGGCAGAGGCCCTGCCCTTTGGCGCCGCACGCCGCAATTTCTGGTCGGATTATTATTTCAACGCAGGCCCCCGCGCCATCGCTGCGGGCGAAGAGGCCGTTGAACCCGCCCTCCATGCGCTGCTGGCCGACCACCTGAACACCGACGCCAAGCCGGGTCATATCGATCTGGTCGGCGCCGGTCCCGGTGATCCTGATCTGTTGACGCTGAAGGCCCGCCGCGCCCTCGATAAAGCTGACGTCGTCATCTACGACCGTCTGGTCACGCCGGACATCCTCGAACTGGCACGTCGTGAGGCGATCATGATCGACGCCGGCAAAACCGGCTTTGGCCCTGCCATGGCACAGGACGACATCAATGCGCTGATCGTACAGCACGGGCTGGACGGGCACCATGTGGTGCGCCTCAAGGCCGGTGACCCGACGGTCTTTGGCCGTCTGGACGAAGAAATCGACGCCATTGAAGGCGCGAACCTCAGCTATTCTATCGTGCCGGGCATCACCGCAGCCTCGGCTGCTGTGGCCAACATCGGGCAAAGCCTGACCAAGCGGGGGCGCAATTCCTGTGTCCGGTTCATCACCGGTCACGACACCAAAGGCTACGCCGATCACGACTGGCGCGCGCTGGCCGAAGACGGCCAAGTTGCTGCCATTTATATGGGCAAAAAATCTGCGCGGTTTATTCAGGGCCGCCTGTTGATGCATGGGGCCGATCCGCTGACGCCTGTCACCATCATCGAAAACGTCAGCCGCACCGACCAGCGCGTGATCGCCGCCACCGTGGGGGATCTGGAACCCACGATGACAAACGCCAACCTCACCGGTCCTGCGCTGACGTTTCTTGGCCTTGCCCCGCGCGAAGCCGTCACCGCCGCCCAATCCGCACCATTCCTGCAGGAGGCCCTGTAACATGCCCCGTCAATTCACCCCCAAAGTCATCACCGCCAATCGCCTGCTGGAGGGCGACGCTGTCTGGTTTACAGCGCAGGACACATGGTCCGGCGACATCAATGACGCCGAGTTTCTGACCGATGAAGCCCACGCCGAGTTGCGCCTTCTGCAAGCCCAAGCGCAGGCCAGCATCATCGCCGGTGCCTATCTGGCCGATGCCAAACAAGGCGAAAACGGCCCCGAACCCACCCATTTCAGAGAGGCGTTCCGCACCCGCGGCCCCTCCAACTATCCCCACGGCAAACAGGAAGGCGCGGCAGAGTTTCTTTGAAACTCTGACCCAACAAAGCCTCATTGAGGCTTTGCCCCCGCAAGGAGAAAACGATGTATACTTACAATGACTTCGACGAGGCCTTCGTGCGTGAACGTGTGGCCCAGTTCCGTGGTCAGGTGGAACGCCGCATCGACGGCTCGCTGACCGAGGATGAATTCAAGCCGCTGCGTCTGATGAACGGTCTCTACCTGCAACTGCACGCCTATATGCTGCGTGTGGCGGTGCCTTACGGCACGCTGAATGCCGCGCAAATGGATCAGCTGGCCCATCTGGCCCAGACCTATGACAAGGGCTACGGCCATTTCACCACCCGTCAGAACATCCAGTACAACTGGCCTGAACTCAAAGACGTGCCTGATATGCTGTCTGATCTGGCAGATGTGGGCATGCATGCCATCCAGACCTCCGGCAACACGATCCGCAACGTGACGGCTGACCATTTCGCCGGTGCCGCCGCGGATGAAGTCGCGGACCCCCGCCCCGTGGCGGAACTGCTGCGTCAGTGGTCCACGGACCACCCCGAATTCCAGTTCCTGCCGCGCAAGTTCAAGATCGCCATCACCGGCGCCGAAGACGACCGCGCCGTGATCAAAGCCCACGACATCGGCCTGCAACTGCGCCGCGTGGACGGCACCCTTGGCGTGCGCGTCATCGTGGGCGGTGGCCTTGGCCGGACGCCGATGATTGGCAAGGTGCTGCGGGACTTCCTGCCGCTGGAGGATCTGCTGCCCTACACCGAGGCAGTCGTCTCCGTCTGGAACCGTCTGGGCCGCCGTGACAACAAATACAAAGCGCGCATTAAGATCACTGTGCATGAGCACGGGATCGAAGAGATTTCCCGCCTCGTCGAGGACCGTTTCGCCGCGATCAAACCCGGCTTTTCCGGTGTCGATCAGGAAATCCTACGCGAGATTGAGACCCAGTTCGCCCCGCCTGCATTCCGCAATGCGCCCACCGATGCCTTTGACGCGGCCTATGCCGCCGATCCCCTGTTCCGGTCCTGGGCTGACACCAACCTGACCGCCCACCGGGCCGAGGGCTACGCCATCGTTAGCATTTCGCTGAAAAAGCACGGGGCCACGCCGGGCGACGCCACTGCCGACCAGATGCGCGTGATGGCGGACCTTGCGCGCACCTACGGCCATGATGAGTTGCGCGTGAGCCATGAGCAGAACATCATCCTGCCCCATGTTCACAAATCCGACCTGCCCGAGCTTTATGCCGCCCTCCGCCGCGCCGATCTGGCGACGGCCAACATCGGCCTCGCGTCGGACATCATCGCCTGCCCCGGCATGGATTACTGCGCGCTGGCCACAGCGCGGTCCATTCCCATCGCCCAACAGATTGCCGAACGGGTGGAGGAGCTGAAGATCGAACATGAGGTCGGCCATCTGAAGATCAAAATCTCAGGCTGTATCAACGCCTGCGGGCACCACCATGTGGGCCACATCGGCATCCTCGGTCTGGACCGTGCGGGTGTTGAGAACTACCAGATTACGTTGGGCGGCGACGGCACGCAGCATGCGGCCATCGGTGAACGCGCAGGCCCCGGATTTGCCTATGATGAAATCGTGCCTGCCATTGAACGGCTGATCACAGGCTACCTCGCCCTGCGGGACCACGAAGACGAGACCTTCATTGAGGCCTACCGCCGTCTTGGCGCGGCCCCGTTCAAGGCCATTCTTTACCCACAGGAGGCCCGTGATGCCGCTTGACGGACGCACCCAAACCCTAAACCGCCTGTTCAAGGATCGTGAGGCTTTGGATGTGGTGGATCACACCCTGACCCAGCTGGGTCAGGTTGCCATGGTCAGCTCCTTCGGGGCGGAGTCTGTTGTGCTGTTGCACATGGCCGCCCAAGTTGACCGCAACGCCCGTGTGGTGTTCATCGACACGGAGATGTTGTTTCCCGAAACGCTGGCCTATCAGACCCAAGTGGCCGAGGCCCTTGGCCTGACCAATGTGGACATCATCCGCGCGCCACGGGCTGCCGTGTTCGAACGCGACAACGAAAACCTGCTGCATTTGCACGACCCCGACGCCTGCTGTCATCTGCGTAAAACCGAACCGCTGGACCGTGCCTTGCGCGGGGTGGATGCATGGATCACAGGGCGCAAACGTCATCAAGGGGGCGCGCGCGCCGCGCTTGATCTGTTTGAGGTGGACCGACCCTTGGGTCAGTTGCCGCGCATCAAGGTGAACCCGTTGGCCCCTTGGGACAGCGACGATCTGCGGGGATACATCGAGGCGCACAATCTGCCGCGACATCCGCTGGTGGCCAAGGGCTATCCCAGCATTGGCTGCGTGCCCTGCACCTCCCCCGTGGGCCATGGCGAAGATCAGCGCGCGGGCCGTTGGCGGGATCAGGGCAAGACGGAATGTGGCATTCATTTTGGCGCGGACGGCGTGGGTCGCAGCACCTGATTATTGAGTATTTTTGGCAAAACGAAACCACAAGGGCGCGTTTGCCGGACCGAAAGGATTAGACGATGACAGTAGTGGTAAGTGACGCGGGCTTTGCGTCTGATGATTGGACCGCACCGATTGTGACATTGGACGCGCTGGCGGCCAATGACGGGGGCGCGGTGGCTGTTGATCTGGCCTCTGACGCGGAACCTGGCCGTTTGGCGGGCCGGTTGGACACCATTGATATGATCCGCGTGGATTTCCCCAGCTTTGCCGACGGGCGCGGGTTCACCATCGCCGCGCAACTGCGGCGCATGGGGTTTCAGGGCCGTCTGCGCGCGCGCGGGCATGTGATTGCGGATCAATATGCCATGGCGCGCCGGTCTGGTTTCGACGAGGTCGAGATTGATGAGGCCCTGGCTGCGCGTCAGCCCGAGGACCAGTGGCTGCGCCGTGCCGATTGGCAGGCCCACAACTATCAGGCACGCCTGCGCGGCTAAGCCCCCTTTTCTAGACAGAGATCACAGCGTAACAGAGGAGCGTGGGGCGATCCCCCGCGCCATATGCACATGACAGAAATGACACCCGTGACCCAAGACAAGACCAAAGCCGTTCCAGCCCTGCCCGACGCGCAAACCGTGACCGAGGTCAAACATTACACCGACCGTCTGTTCAGCTTTCGCTGCACACGGCCTGCATCCTTGCGGTTCCGGTCGGGCGAGTTTGTGATGATCGGCCTGATGGGCGATCCGCATCCTGAGACCGGCAAGGTGAAGCCCTTGTTGCGCGCCTATTCCATCGCGTCCCCGTCGTGGGATGAGGAGATGGAGTTTTATTCTATCAAGGTGCCTGACGGCCCGCTGACCTCGAAATTGCAGCACATCAAGGTGGGCGATGAGGTGATCCTGCGCCCCAAACCTGTGGGCACGCTGGTCCATGACGCGCTGCTGCCTGGCAAGCGGTTGTGGTTCTTTGCAACCGGCACAGGCTTTGCGCCCTTTGCGTCGCTGTTGCGCGAGCCGCAGACCTATGAGGATTATGACGAGGTCATCATCACACACACCTGCCGCGAAGTGGGCGAACTGACCTATGGCCGCGATCTGATCGAAGGCCTGAAGCAGGATGAATTGCTCAACGAAGTGATCGGGGAAGGCTTCTGGAAGAAGATCAAATACTACCCCACAACCACCCGCGAAGAGAGCCCCAGGATGGGCCGCATCACGGACCTGATGAAATCCGGTGAGGCCTTTGCTGATCTGGGCGTGCCGCCCCTGAACAAGGACACGGACCGCGCGATGATCTGTGGCAACATGGCGTTCAATCTGGAACTGAAGGCCATGTTCGAAGACTACGGGTTGGAAGAAGGCGCCAATTCGAAGCCTGCCCATTACGTGGTTGAAAAGGCGTTCCTCGACTAGGGACCCTGTCGCTGAATGCAAAAAGGGACGCTCAATCGAGCGGCCCTTTTCGTTTTATATCAGTAATTTACTGACCCAGACGTTCGCCCAGACGCTGCAACGTGCCTTCCAGCAGGTCGGGGTTGCGTTGTGCGCCGATCAACGCCGCGCGGGACACGGCCTTGGCCTGATCATCCATCGCGGAGTTTTCGATCACTTGGGCCACGGCATCGAAGTCAAAACCCTCAGCTGTGAGCAATGTGCTCAGGTCCATGCCCTCGGCGGCCTCGGTCACATCGGTGATGGCCTCTTGCGCGGCTTCACCAGCTTCAACAGCCTCTGTCGCCAATTCGGTCGCGACATCAGCGGCCTCGGAAACAGTTTCGGTGCCCGCTTCAACGGCATCTGCGGCCTCAGTGGCAGCTGCGTCTTCGAGGGCCTCTGCTGTTTCTTCGGTTGCGGCAGCGGCCTCTTCAGCGGCGGCAGCGGCAGCTTCTTCGGCGGCAGCAGCTTCGGCGGCTGCGGCTTCTTCGGCGGCAGCAGCTTCGGCGGCTGCGGCTTCTTCGGCGGCAGCAGCTTCAGCAGCAGCGGCTTCTTCGGCGGCAGCAGCTTCAGCAGCAGCGGCAGCGGCTTCTTCCTCGGCGGCAGCAGCAGCGGCGGCAGCTTCTTCCTCGGCGGCAGCAGCAGCGGCAGCAGCTTCTTCCTCAGCGGCAGCAGCAGCAGCGGCGGCTTCTTCCTCAGCGGCAGCAGCAGCGGCGGCAGCTTCTTCCTCAGCGGCAGCAGCAGCAGCGGCAGCTTCGTCTGTTGCACCTTCAACAGCGCCTTCAACAGCATCAGCGGCGTCATCCGCCGTGCCAGTCACTGCATCGGCTGCATCAGACAGCGCGTCACCGGCAGCCTCAACAGCGCCTTCAGCCGTATCAGCCACGGCCTCTGCTGCGCCTTCAACAGCCTCGACCGCGCCTTCAACAGCACCTTCGACGGCTTCGACAGCGTCGCCTGCCGTCTCGGTCACAGCGTCAGCGGCATCGGACGCCATGTCACTTGCGCCTTCGGCCACATCGGACGCCGCATCCGCAGCGCTTGTCGCCGCGTCAGAGGCGACATCCGCCGCACCTGTTGCCGCGTCAGACGCAACATCAGCCGCGCTGTCTGCCATTTCGGCAGCGGATTCGGATACGCCGGAGAATACTTCGGCCGGATTTTTACCGTTCACACCCCACTGGTAGCCAAAAAAGCCCAGCACGGCGATGACGAGAATAGAGATCGTCCCTCTCATGATCTTTGTCCTTCAAACAAACATGGCCCCAAACTGGACCTTGCGGCGGCTTATGCCATGCTGCACCGGCAAAGAAAAGCGGGAAGCCGGATGCCCCGTTCCCCGCAAAATCAAGCCTCTGACACCCCGATTGCGCCTTGAAGAACCGGAGCGCGGGGGCTAGATTACGGCACTCAAGGACAAACAATCAAAGGACAAGTCCCATAGCTCGCAGACCTCATAACGCGCCGCCACAACGTGACACTGGCCCCCGCGTCAACGACCGCATCCGTGCCCCCGAAATCCGCCTGATCGGCGCTGAGGGCCAAAACGTCGGTGTCGTCACACCGGAACGCGCCATGGTGATGGCCGAAGATGCCGGCCTCGATCTGGTTGAGATTTCTCCCAATGCCTCCCCGCCCGTGTGCAAGATCATGGATTTTGGTAAGTTCAAATATGAGACCCAAAAGCGTGAGGCCGAGGCGCGCAAAAAGCAAAAGATCATCGAGGTGAAGGAGGTCAAGTTCCGCCCCAACACCGACACCAACGACTACGATGTGAAAATGCGCAACGTCTACAAGTTCCTTGAGAACGGCGACAAGGTGAAGGTGACCTTGCGGTTCCGTGGCCGTGAAATGGCCCACCAGAACCTGGGCCGTGAACTGCTGGAACGTGTGGCAGAGGACACAAAAGACCACGGCAAGGTGGAAAACTTCCCCAAGATGGAAGGTCGCCAGATGGTCATGATGATCGGGCCTTTGCCGCAAAAGTAAGCCGCGTTTGCCGCGAACAACCGAGACAGGGGCCGCATCACGCGGCCCTTTTGCGTTTATTGTCAAAAGGATGACCCATGCCGCAATTTGCAACATACCCCAGTCTTAAAGACACAGCCGTGCTTGTCACCGGTGGCGCGTCAGGCATAGGCCGCACCACGGTTGAGGCCTTTGCCGATCAAGGCGCGCGGGTCGCATTTCTTGATCGTGATGCAGACCGCGCGCGCCAGGTGACAGACACCACCGGCGCGCCGCATGCGCTTTGCGATCTGCGCGACATTGACGCCATGAAATCCGCCATCGCAAAGCTTGAGGCCGATCACGGCCCCTTCGCGGTTCTTGTTAACAATGCCGCCCATGATGACCGCCACGACTGGAAAGACGTCACACCTGAGTATTGGGACGAACGTCAGGCCACAAATCTGCGCCATCAGTTTTTTGCCATTCAGTCAGTCGCGCCGGGCATGATTGACGCAGGCGGTGGATCCATCATCAACATCGGGTCAAACTCATGGTGGGAAGCCGGCGGCGGCTTTCCCGCCTATGCCACAGCCAAAGCCGCCATTCACGGCCTGACCCGCACCATGGCCCGCGATCTGGGCGATCACCGCATTCGCGTAAACACCGTCGTGCCGGGCTGGATCATGACCGACCGCCAAAAAGACCTTTGGGCCACGCCTGAAGGGCTAGAGGCCCACCGCGCCCGCCAATGTCTGCCCGATCTGATCGATCCCGAATATGTGACCCGCATGGTGCTCTGGCTGGCCTCGGACGACAGCGCTATGTGTACGGCCAGCAATTTCATGGTCGACGCGGGCTCCATCTGACACGCAAAAGCCCGGCGGGTCTGACACCACCGGGCTTTGCAATCTCAGACGGAGGATCAGGCGGCCGCCGTCACCGCACGGCCCGTCATGACCTTGACCAGATGGGCACGGTAGTCGCCCGATCCGTGCAGATCACTGATCATACCGTCCCCGCTGACGCTCAAATCCGCCAGCGCATCCGCTGAGAAATTGGCCGACAGCGCCGCCTCGGCCTCCGTCCAGCGATAGACACCCTCTTCCGAGGCTCCGGTCACCGCCACCCGCACGCCATCCGCAAACTTGGCAACCATGACCCCCACGAGGGCAAACCGCGACGCAGGCTGAACGAACTTTTCGTAATGGGACACTTCAGGCACCGGGAAGCGAACCTCGGTGATGATCTCACCCTCCTCCAGCGCCGTGGTGAACATGCCTTGAAAATAATCATCCGCCGCAATCTCACGTGTGTTGGTGATGATCGTAGCGCCAGATGCCAGCGCTGCCGCCGGATAACAGGCAGACGGGTCATTGTTGGCCAAAGACCCACCCACCGTGCCGCGATTGCGCACCGCCGGGTCGCCAATATGCGCAGCCAAAGCCGCCAGTCCCGGATAGGCCGTGGCCTCGGCCGCGACCACCGCATGGGGCGTGGCCCCGCCCACACAGACCTCACCCGCGTCCGACATGCACACACCGCGCATCTCGGAAATCGCGCCGAGGCTGACCAGCGTGGACGGCATCGCCAAACGTTGTTTCAACGTGGGGATCAAAGTCTGCCCGCCCCCCAGCGCCTGCGCGTCATCCTCGGCCAAAGCCGCAACCGCATCGGCAATCGTCGTGGGCCGTGTCATCTCAAATTCATACATCGTCTTTTGTCCTTTCTATCGGCAGCCAAAACGTTTTCGTTTCGTTTTGCCTCAAATACTCTGGGGGTCTGGGGGCTGGCCCCCAGGTGTCGGGGGTCTGGGGGCTGGCCCCCAGCGGATCGGGTGAGCTTCGCTCATCCGATCCCTCATCCCTTAACCCTGCATGGCACTCCACACCCGTGACGGGGTCAGCGGCATATCCAAATGGGTCACCTTGTGCCCGCCTGATTGCAGCGCATCGACCACGGCATTCACGACTGTCGGCGGCGATCCAATGGCGCCTGCCTCCCCGCAGCCCTTCACACCCAATGGGTTGTGCGTACACGGCGTGCCGTCGTCGTGATCCACCTGATAGAACGGCAAATCATCCGCGCGCGGCATAGCGTAGTCCATGTAAGACGCGCTCAACAACTGACCGTCGCTGTCATAGGCCGTCTGCTCCACCAGCGCCTGACCGATGCCTTGGCCCAGCCCGCCATGCACCTGTCCGGTGACAATCATCGGGTTGATAATGTTGCCGAAATCATCGGCGGCGGCAAACCGCTCGACGGTGACTTTTCCGGTCTCGGGGTCAACCTCAACCTCACAGGCATAGGCGCCTGAGGGGTAGGTGAAGTTCGCCGGATCATAAAACGCCGTCTCCTCCAGCCCCGGCTCGATATTCTCGATGGGGAACTGATGGGGGATATAGGCCTTCAAAGCGACCTCACCGAAACTCACGGATTTGTCGGTGCCCGCCACACTGAATTGGCCGTCTTTCAGCTCAATATCCGCGTCCGAGGCTTCCAGCATGTGGGCCGCGATTTTCTTGGCCTTGGCGATGATCTTTTCGGTCGCCCGCACCACGGCGGATCCACACACAGCCAAACTGCGCGACCCATAGGTGCCCATTCCAAATGGGATCTTGGCCGTGTCGCCATGGACGATGTCGATGCTTGCCGCCTCGATCCCCAGCATATCGGCCACCACCTGCGGAAAGGCCGTCTCATGCCCCTGCCCGTGGCTGTGGGCACCGACCATGACGGACAGATTGCCCGTGGCGTTCACCCGCACCGTCGCCGCATCATAAAGCCCCACGCGGGACCCCAAGACGCCCACCAGATTGGACGGCGCAATGCCACAGGCCTCGATATAGGCGTTGACGCCGAGGCCGCGCAGCTTGCCGTTCGCCTCACTCTGCGCACGGCGGGCGGCAAAGCCCTCGCGGTCGATCATTGCTTCCAGCTTGTCCATCTGTCGGTCATAATTGCCGCTGTCATATTCCAGCCCCGCAGCGCTGGCGAAAGGGTATTGATCGGGCTTGACGAAATTCTTGCGCCGCAGCTCCACCGGGTCCATTCCCAATTCCCGCGCCGTCATGTCAATGATGCGTTCGATGGAATAGGTGGCCTCCGGCCGCCCTGCCCCGCGGTAGGCATCCACGGGGGCCGTGTTCGTGAACACCGCCTTCACGTTCACATAGACATTGGGCACCGTGTAATTTCCGGCCATCAAGGTGCCATGCAAAAACGTGGGCGTCGCGGTCGAGAAGTTCGACAAATAAGCGCCCACGTTCGCCATGGTCTCGGTCCGGAAAGCGATGAACGTGCCGTCTTTCTCGCAGGCCAATTCGATCTTGGTGACGTGATCGCGCCCGTGGGCGTCTGTCAAAAACGCCTCCGTGCGGGACGCGGTCCACTTCACCGGTCGCTTCAGCTTCTTGGCCGCCGCCAGCACCAGTGCCTCTTCACCGTAGTGGTAGATTTTCGACCCAAAGCCGCCGCCCACATCGGGGGCCACGACGCGCAGCTTGTTCTCAGGAATACCCAACACGAAGGCCGAGATCAGCAGCCGCGTCAGGTGCGGGTTCTGGCTGGTCGTATAAAGCGTGTATTCATCGGTGCCGGGGTTGTAATCGGCCGTCGACGCACGCGGCTCCATCGCGTTGGGCACCAGTCGGTTGTTCACCAATTCCAAGGTGGTCACATGGGGCGCGTTTTTGATGGCCTCATCTGTGGCGGCCCGATTGTCTTCGATCCAGCCCCAGTCAAAACAGACATTTGTGTCGATTTCATCATGAACCAAACCGCCCCCTGCGATGGCCGCGCCCATGTCGATCACGGCGGGCAATTCCTCAATCTCCACCTCAAGCGCTTCAACCGCGTCGCGGGCCTGCTGCTTTGTCTCCGCGATCACGGCGGCATAGGCGTCGCCCACATGGCGCACCTTGCCATGGGCCAGCACGGGCCGCTTGGGCTCCTTCATCGGCTCGCCATCGCGGCTGTTGATCAGCCAACCTGCGGGGTTGCCGCCGACCTCGACAAAATCCTCACCGGTGAAAATCGCCAAAACGCCGGGCATGGCGGCTGCGGCGGTTGTATCGATGCTCTTGATCACACCATTGGCCACATCTGAGCGCGCAAAAACCGCATGGGCCTGCCCTGTCAGGTTGATGTCGTCGGTATATTGCCCCTCACCCGTTAAAAACCGGATGTCTTCGCGGCGCGTGGTTGCGGCCCCGATGCCGCCCTCTACGGTTGAATTGTCCTTCGGCATTCATAGTCCTCCCTATTGCGGGGCGGCCCGACCCCGGCCTCATTGAGACCGGACCCAGGCCTGACGGGTCGGAGCACCGCTCCGGGTCGTCTGGCCCCGGCGTTTTCGGTTACTCCGCCGCGATGGCGCTGACGTCCTGACCGGACGCGGCCATAATGGCCTTAACGATGTTGTGGTAGCCCGTGCAGCGGCAGATGTTGCCTTCAAGGTAGCTGCGCACCTCGGTCTCCGTGGGCTTGGGGTTGTCTTTCAGCAAGGCCGCCGTCGACATCACCATGCCCGGCGTGCAAAAGCCGCATTGCAGCCCGTGGTGATCCTGAAACGCCTGCTGGATCACGTTCAATGACCCATCCGCATTGGCCTGACCTTCGATGGTGCCCACATCGGCCCCGTCGGCCTCAGCCGCGAACATGGTGCAGGATTTCACAGCCTCCCCGTTCACATGCACCACGCAAGCGCCGCATTGGCTGGTGTCACAGCCCACATGGGTGCCTGTCAAATTCAGATCATTGCGCAGAAAATCCACCAGCAGCGTGCGGCCTTCGACCTCGCCACTGACAGTCTTTCCATTCACGGTCATTGAGACCTGTGCCATGGTATCCTCCCAGATGTTTGTATTTGTATTGAGTTAACCACGGGTTGTGCGGTCTGAGAACTAAATTCTCCGCCGCAGAGCAGCATTGAAACAAAGCCCCCGCACTAAGGGCTTGCATCACGGCCGGCCCCCGCACTGCTATTCTCTGGGACGTCCGCGTTCGGGGATCTCTTTCAACAGACCACCAACGCCCATGCCCATAATGTCCTCTGGCTCAATAGGCACGCCGCAGATGATGCGTTCCAGCACCCAATCCGCGCCGTTTATGGCCGGGGATCGCGCACAGCCCGGCAGGCCGATCACGGGCTTGTCCCCCAGCCGCCCCAGAAACAGCAGATTGCCAGGATCAACGGGCATCCCGTAGTGAATGACCTCCCCCCCCGCCTGACGCACAGCTTGGGGTGCTGTGTCGCGAATGTCGGAGGTCGCCGTCGCGGTGAGGATAAACAGAACCTCGCCCTCAGCCTGCGCCAGCGCATCTGCCACCGACGCCTCCTCATGCGGGACAACGCAGCGGTCGGTCAGCATCATCCCGAAATGCCGGACCCGCGCGGCCAAGGCGCGGCGGCCTTTATCACTTGGCGCATCGCGCCCGACCCGCGTTTCGATCAAAGTGGCGGATGTGAATTGCCCCTGCGCCATCCCGATGGCCGCCGTCGCGGCGTCGCAGGCGCGCGCCAAATCCGGCCCTGCCACGGCAAAGGGGATGATCTTGATGGTGGCGACCAACCCGCCCGCACCCATCTTTTTGTAGGGCAATACCGTTGCGACAGTGATCGCAGGGGACACGCTGTTTACACGGTGGATGGCGGCGGCGTCCAAGAGGGCAAGGCCTGCGGCCTCAGCCACCAAATTCACACGTCCACCCACAGGGGAGGTTGCGCGCAGGCCGGTGCGGCCCGCACTCAGGGCCTGCGCCAAAAGCTGCGCGGCGTCGTCCTCAGCCACATCGCCGTCTTCCAGACGGGCGACTTGCAACTGATCTATCCCCTCCCGCGCGATATCGGCCAGATGGGTCGCGGTCAGGACCGTGCCCTTGGGGATCATCCGCGACATCTGCTGAGGGGCGAGGTCTTCGGGCGCGCTGTCCGTCGCATGGGCCAGAATGCAGCCTTCCGCGTCGGTCACGGGCACTGGTCCGAATTTCATCGCCCTAGTCCTGCCGCAAGGTCGCGGTGACCTGCGCCATCACACTGACAGCGATTTCCGCAGGCGACCGCCCACCAATGTCCAGACCCACGGGCGCATGGATGCGGGCGATGTCCTCGGCCCCAAATCCTGCCGCCTCAAGCCGCGCGATGCGTTTTGCATGGGTCCGCGTGGACCCCAGACAGCCCAGATAGAACACCGGCGACCTCAGCGCGGCTTTAATCGCGGGATCATCCAGTTTGGGATCATGGGTCAGCGTCACCACCGCCGCGCGTGCGTCGAGCCCCATAGCCTCAAGCGCCTCATCGGGCCAATCCTCAGAAATCACCGTGTCGGGAAACCTCTCGGGCGATCCAAAGGCGGGCCGAGGGTCCACCAGCGTCACATCATAGCCGCATGCACGCGCCATAGGCAGCAAATGTTGCGCAATATGCACCCCGCCTACGACGACCATCCGCAAGGGCGGGTTGTGAATGGCCACGAACGTCCGACCATCGGGTTCAACCCCCGACCGGTCCAGACGGAACCTGTCGGGATAGGCAGCAGGCCCCTCTAAGCGCCGCGCCTCACCGTCCAGATCAGCCACATAGGCCACGGCTTCGCCTGACGCGCGCCGGTTGACCAAATCCTCCAACAGGGTCACAGGCATGGCCCCGCCCACCGGCTCCACCATCACGCGGATTTGCCCGCCGCAGGCCAGCCCCACGGCAAAGGCCTCATCATCGCTGACACCGTAATCCAGCAGGCGCGCGCGCCCGTCCTCCATCGCCTCCAACGCTTCGACAATCACGGCACCCTCAACGCAGCCGCCAGAAACGGATCCTTCCATCCGCCCGTCCCCGTCAATCACCAGTTGCGAACCCACAGGACGCGGCGCGGACCCCCATGTGTCCACCACCGTGGCCACAGCCACAGCGCGACCCGCGCGGTGCCAATCGAGCGCCAGCCCCGACACCCCGCGTCTGTCGCTCAATTGCTGTCCTCGGGCAAAACAAAGACCTGTCCGGGATAGATCAAATCAGGGTTGCGAATGCGGTCGCGGTTGGCCTCAAACACGGTCACATAAAGAACCCCTGCGCCATAGCGTTCCTCTGCAATGGCCCAAAGCGTCGCGCCTGGTTGCACCGTGCGCGTGGCAACCGTAAAGCCCGGATCATCCACCTCTTCGGCTAAAACCTCAGCCACGGTGACAGGGTCTTCGCGCAGGAACGGGGTCTCGATCCGGCTGACGACGTCGCCGTCGGTGTCGACTTCGTCAATCCGCAATGTGTAAACGCCCGTGTCTACATCCGGCAAATCCCCACGCCACGTGCCGTCCGCATCAACAGGCAAGCGGCTGACGGGGGCATTATCCACATAGACCTGCACGAACCCTTCCCCCAAAGCGCGCCCGCCCAGCACCACATCGCCATCGGGCGCGTAGGTGATGGTGTCGAGAGCGACATTAGACATCACTTCAGGCGACCGGTCAGACACCGCAGGCTGGACGATTTCAACACCCTCGTCTGTGACCGCCAAAATGGCAGGCGTTGCGGGGGGCGTCGTCGGGGGCGTGGGGGCCACAGCCCCTTGCGCGACCTCTGGTTCAGGCTCAACCGGCGTCACAGTTGTGTCTTGGTCCGCATCTGGCGCCGCTGCGACGACGGCTTGAGGGGCATCCGACTGCCCCTCTTCGACCCCTTCGACCGCCTGCGCCACTTGCTCCGCATTTTGCGGATCGGCCACCTGCTCAGCCTCTATCACAGGCTCTGGCTGAGGGTCAGTTGCGGCGTCTTCAATCGGATCGGCTATCGGCTCCTGCGGCTCCACCGCCGCCACGACCACTGGCGCAGGGTTGGCCGCCAAAACGAATGTCCGGTCCGCTGGCATATCTGCACCGCCCGGATCACCCACGACCGACACAACCCGCGCGACCTCCGAAAAGCCCAGCAATCCGACATAGAAGAACGCGCCGCTGGCGTCGGTTTCCAACAGGGCAACCTCGTCGCCATCAACGCGCACGGAAATCCCCGTTGCGGGCGCACCCTGCCCCGACAGCACCAACCCGCCATCGGGCTCAAACCGCAGATCGGTCAGGACAGGCGCGATGGGGGGCACATCTTCAACGACGGCGGGGTCTTGGACCGCAGGGGCTATGTCGGCATCCGGCCCGTCCCCCTCTGCGACCTCGGGCGCGCCTTGCTGAGCGACCTCCGACTGGTCTTCCTCTGCCACCTCCGGCTGGTCCTCCTCTGCGACCTCCGGCTGGTCCTCCTCTGCCACCTCCGGTTCGACGCCCCCAGCAGCTTCCTGCACCACAACCGGCGCCTCAACCGCACCCGCCACAGCGTCAGGTGCCTCATCCGGCGCCTCAACACCCGCCACAGTGGCGACCTCAACGACCTCAGGCTGGGGCGGCAACGGACGCAGATAGACCGCAGCCCCCACAGCCACCACGACGACGCCGCCACCCATTAGGGCAAGTGTTGATGTCTGCACGGTTGTCCTCCCCGACATGTGCGCCCGGCGCACCTGATGCCCGAACCTTGGCAGAGCCTATCAACGCAGCTATCAGGGGTCAAAAGGTGCTTTGCACCCTTCCCTCATCTGTGATCGGAACGCCCCATGTCCTCCCGCCCCTTTTCTGTCTGCGTCTACTGTGGCTCTCGCGATGGGGCCGATCCGGCCTATGCCAAGGCCGCCGAAGACACCGGCGCGATGATCGCGCGCAACGGCTGGCGCCTTGTTTACGGGGCCGGCGATGTGGGGCTTATGGGGCGCACGGCGCGCGCCACCCAAATGGCAGGCGGCGACACCTTCGGCGTCATCCCGCAACACCTTATGGACTGGGAAGTCGGCAAAACCGACCTTACGACGTTTGTCGTCACCGAAACCATGCACGAACGCAAAAAGGTCATGCTGATGAATGCCGACGCGGTGGTGGTGCTGCCCGGCGGCGCAGGCTCGCTCGATGAAATGTTCGAAGCCCTCACCTGGCGGCAACTCAAACTGCACAGCAAACCGATCTACGTTCTCAATACAAACGGCTATTGGGACCCGCTGCAGGCCCTCATCACCCATACCATCGACCAAGGCTTTGCCGACGCAAATCTGTTAGATTTCACAACCTTCCTGCCGACGGTGCATGATCTGGAAACCGCCCTCAAACCCTGACGCGCGCCCTGTTTCTCTGGTTCTAAAATACCTCAGGGGGGGGGGCGCTCTGCGCCCGGGGGACAGCGTCCCCCTCCTGCCGTCACCACCAATCGCGACCACATAAACCTGCGCGGATCGGATGGGCGAAGCCCATTCGAAAAAAAACGGCGCCCCGCAGGACGCCGCTTTCAACTCTCTATGCCGCTTTGAGTTCGGCGGCCAGAATATCTTCAATCTCGTGTACAGGATGGGCTGCCAAATTCTTAGGCACCTCCGCCACGATCTTGTCCTGCACCACTTTGTGCAACGCCTCGCGGATGTTACCCAAAACCTTCGGGCCCGCCACCAGCACCAACCGGTCGATTTTGCCGTGATGGGCCAGATCATACAGTTGATCCGCGATATCATCGGCAAAACGTTCTTTGGCCAATTCGTGCCAGTCGGTGTCCTGAAACGCGGATTTGTTGCCCTGACTGTCGGCCATCCGACCAGGCCGGTTGGCTGATTGTTCAATGTCGGACGGGTTGTCCTGCGTTTCTTTGTCCATCACCTCAAAATACGGGTCCTCCGCATCGGTCTTGTTGACCAGATACAGAACCTTCTCGCTGTTCGCGATGACGATATGTGTACCGTTTGTGATCTCGGTCATCTTAGCTGCTCCCTTTCTCTTTGGCGTCGACATCGGTGCCGTGGTGGCCACCCAGATTGCCCTCGCCCTTCTCGTATTTCTTCGTCACCCGTGTGACGGAGGTGTCGCCCTTCACCCGACGCTTTTCTTCGTCCTTGGTGGCGATGCGGCGCGCCATGTCGCCCCCGTCCCGTCCTGCGTGGGATGGTGTGTCCAGATCGGAGGTATAGGCCTCCGTCTCGCGGGTGCCATCGGTGCTTCTGTGTCGCTCGGCCATGGGTGTCTCCTTTGTCAGTTGCTTGGGAAAATAACCCGCGTCCCCCTCGGGATGTTCCGCCAAAAGAAAAGGGCCCGCCAAAGTGGCGAGCCCCAAAACCGTGATAGACCGGTCAAATCACATGCGTGACGCGACATTTTCCCAGTTCACCTAGGGCGTTCGCGCATCAGCGAACCCCGTTGGTGACTGGGCCACCGTCAAATCACATGCGTGACGCGACATTTTCCCAGTTCACAAGATTATCGAGGAAGTTGGTCAGATAATCAGGACGTTTGTTGCGGAAGTCGATGTAGTAGGAATGCTCCCACACATCGCAGCCCAGCAGGGCCGTCTGGCCGAAACACACCGGGTTCACGCCGTTTTCGGTCTTGGTCACTTTCAGACCGCCGTCGGTGTCTTTGACCAGCCACGCCCAGCCGGACCCGAACTGGCCTGCGCCTGCCGCTTTGAATTCGTCTTTCATCTTGTCGACGGACCCGAAGCTTTCGGTGATCGCTTTTTCAAGCTCACCAGGCATGGCGCTGTCGCCGGGGCCCATCATTTCCCAGAACTGGTTGTGGTTCCACAGCTGGCTGATGTTGTTGAAGATGCCATTCTGGGCCACGGCATTTGCGTCATAGGTACCTTTGATGATCTCTTCGAGGGACTTGCCCTCCCACTCGGTGCCCTCAATCGCCTTGTTGCCATTGGTGACATAGGCGTTGTGGTGCAGGTCGTGGTGGTATTCCAGCGTCTCGGCGGACATGCCATAGGATGCCAGCGCGTCGTGGGCATAGGGAAGATCAGGAAGTTCGAAAGCCATCAGGGCACTCCTTTGAAGTATTTTAATCTCTGAGACGTAACAAAGCCCTCAGGCGGCTCAGGTCAAGGCGGTTTTACCGCAAAGGGGCGCATTTGCGATTGTTTCCCCTTCCGCAACAGTGGACTTGGGGGTTCATGTCGCTATGCTGCGGCCAAGCCGGGACGTATTCGGAAAATCAGCGCCAAGCGCGGGACGAGAGCAGGTAAAAACGTGACACACCCCAAGAGTTTTGATCGTCGGGGCCGCATCTGATGGCCAAACATCAATACACAATCCTGTCGATGATGAAAGACGAAGGCCATTCTTTGGTGGAATGGGTCGCCTATCACAACCACATCGGCTTTGATAATATCTGCGTCTACACCAACAACTGCGGCGACGGCACCGATGACATGCTCATCCGGCTTGAAGAACTGGGCTGGGTCAAACATTTCCGCAATGACGTCCCCGAAGGCAAAAAGCCCCAGCCCAACGCGCTGATGCTGGCCACCAAAAACCCCGACGTTGTGGACAGCGAATGGATTTTGACGATGGACGCGGATGAATTCCTGTCCATCAAATGCGGGCGCGGCCATATCGGCCATCTGGTCGAACGGATGGACCCTGCGGCAGACGCCATTGCCATCACATGGCGGTTTTTCGGGTCCAACGGGATCACCGACTGGAATCCGGGCCTTGTGACGGAAAACTACACCTCCGCCGCCCCTGACATGTTCAAAAAGGGGTGGGGCGTGAAAACCATGTTCAAACCCTACCGCGACATGAAACTGGGCATTCACCGCCCCCACATCAAAAAGGCCAAACAGGAACCGGCGAACGCCAAACTGCTGTTTGACCAGTTGTGGCTCAATGGGTCCGGCAAACCGATGCCCGATGAATTTTCCCTGTCCGGCTGGCGGTCGACCAAGCCCACCTTGGGCTACAAATGGGTGGAACTGAACCACTACGCCGTCAAATCGTATGAGGCGTATTTGCTCCGCCGTGTGCGGGGCAACGTCAACAACAAAGAAGACAAATACAACGCTGCCTACTTCGCGCTGTTTGATCGCAACGAAGAAGAACACATGAACGCCACGCGCCATGCCAAGGGCGTCAAAAAGAAGATGGCCAAGATCCTCAGCGATCCGATCATGCGGGAATTGCAGGATAAGGCGTTGGACTTTCACGCCAAACGGGTTGAGATGCTCCGCTCCTCCGGCGAATACGACAGATGGGTCGCGGAACTGAAAGAAGCCGCTGAAATCCCCTTGGATAAGTTGGATGAGGTGTTGTTCATCCAGCACCTGCCCAAGGAATGGCAGCAAAAGGTCAAGGAATTGCAGGCCGCTGGCATCCCGGACAAGAAAATCGCCAAGATGATCGCCCAGACGCAGACCGCCAAAAAGGGTGAAACCCGTCAGGCGCTGCTGGCCGCTGCGGGTGAGAACGCTGAAGAACGTCTGGATGCCCACCAATTGAAAGGGCGCGAAAGCAAGGGCGACAGCCTAGATAATCCGTTCATGAACACCGAAGCCGCCGCAGGCCTCGGCGTGCCGCTCATGAACGAACGCACCCAGAAGATCGCACTGGCCGCGCAAGCTGCCGACCCCAGTGACGCGGGTGCCGCCAAACTGCTGGCCAAAGCCGCCAATGCGCGCAAGGTGCTGGACGCGCAGGCGAAGGCCACGCCTGATCCGACAGCCATCGTCGATATGAACGAACCGGCCCCGTCGCTGGACACCATCGTGGATGAGGCAACGGTCGAAGCCTCGACCAATATCGAAAGCCCCGAAGGCACCGTGCCCGTCGTGGACGCGGCCCCTGCCCCGAAAGCCACGCGGAAAACGGCGACTAAAAAGACCACGACAAATGCGAAAACCGCGACATCGACCAAGACCACCAAGCCCAGAACGACCAAGGCAAAGTCGACCACGTCCAAAGCGGCTGCATCAAAAACGACCGCCGCGAAGGCAAAAACCTCCAAAGGCAAAACCACCAAAGTGGCCCCCAAGAAAGCGACCTCAAAATGACCAAAGCCCCCAACGCGGGCCGCAAGGTCCTTGTGTCGACCATGAAAAACGAAGGCCCCTACCTGCTGGAATGGCTGGCCTATCACCGTCTGATCGGGATCGATGAATTCTGCATCTTTTCAAACGATTGCACCGATGGCACCAACCTGATCCTGAACCGGTTGGACCAGTTGGGGATCGTCAAACATTACGACAACCCGCAAGGGCCGAACATGGACCCCCAGCGGTCGGCCTACAGCCGTGCGAACAAACAAAAATGGGTCAAATCAGCCGATTGGGTGCTGATCGTGGACGCCGACGAATTCCTCAACATTCATGTTGGCGACGGGTCCATCGACGCGCTGATCGACGCCTGCGGCAACCCTGATGCCATTTCAATCAACTGGCGGCTTATGGGGTCTGTGGGCCAATCCAAAATGGCCAATGACCCGTTCAAAGGCGATCTGGTGACCGATCGTTTCACCCGTGGGTCCAGCTTTGATGAGCCTGAAAACGGCCTCGTCTGGGGGTTTAAAACCCTGTTTCGCCCCGGAAAATTCGACTTTTTTGGCGTCCACCGCCCCAAATGGCGCAAACAGACCGAGGTTGAGCCGGGCAAAGTCATCTGGACCAACGCCGCAGGCCGCCCCATGGGTGATCAGTACCTGCAACGGGGCTGGCGCGGCAACAAAGAGAACGTCACCAACGAATTCGCGCAAGTGAACCACTACGCCATCAAATCGCGTGAGGATTTCTTGCTCAAACGTCTACGCGGCACGGCCAATTCCAAGAACAAAGGCCGGATCGACATGGACTATTGGGACAAATACGACATCAACACCCACGAAGATTCCACCATCCGCAACGACGGCGTGCGCGCACTGATGGACGACTGGCTGCAAGACGCGGATTTGGCGGCCCTCGTGCGGGCCTGTGCGGATTGTTCCCAACGGGTGCTGGATTACCAGCTGACCGTGCCTGAATTCCGGACGTTTATCGACACCGGCATCTTTGAACCCATGCAGAAAATCGACGACTGATGACCAAGCCCCGTTTTCTATGCGTTGGCACGCACCATAAGACCGGCACCGTCTGGCTGCGGCGCACGTTCCACAAATATGCCTCCGCCAACGGGATTCCAGTGGTGCGGGTGAATGGCAAAACGCAGGTTACGGACCTGCCAGACCGGGGTCCTGCCCTTGTGGTCAACTGGTCGTCGGACATCCCGCAGGCCATTCTGGACCTGCCCGACACCCGCGCCGTGCATATGATCCGCGATCCGCGTGATGTCCTGATCTCCGGCGCACGCTACCATTTGACGGCCAAACACGGCAACGAAAAATGGCTTGCGCGGCCCCGCGACCAATGGGGCGGGCTGAACTATCAAGAAAAGATCAATTCGCTGACCAATCCGCTGGATCAGATGCGGTTCGAAATGCACCACAAACACAAAGCCACCTTGCGCGAAATGCTGCGCTGGCCTTACGGCCACCCCCATGTGGCCGACCTGCGCTACGAAGACATGATCAACGACACGGACACCGCCCTGTTCAAAAAGATGATGACCGATCTGGATGTGGAAGGCTTCGACGTGGAGGGCGTGACCAAATCCTATTGGGATCAGTCGTTATTCGGCGGCCAGAAAGACGACCGCAAAGGCCTTGTGGCCGGCCACGTCAAATCCGGCAAAGCCGCCCAATGGACCCGCAAACTACCGCTAGAAATCGCCGTCGAATATCACGCGGCCTACGGCGATGCTCTGATCAAACTGGGCTATGCCAAAGACGGCACTTGGGTGGATGAATGTCGCCCCGCAGCACAGGTTTACGCCGACGCCACCTGATGGTTTTCGCGGTACCGTTTGATCCGGCTTAACAGTTCTTGCATGTCGGGCTGTTTCTTAAGCGACGCGATCCGGCGACGGGCCACATCCACAGCCCCCTCATGCAGACTGCGCAGTTCCGGATCCTTCAACAACTCATCCCGTGCTGTGGCAATATCGGGCACCATGCGTGAGATGTTGGTGTCATACAGATCGTTGTGATCATAGCGCCGCCAATAGGCCATAGCGTCCTTCGCATCGGCGTGATTGGCATTGCCCCGATGCACCTTTAGCAAATAGGTCTCTACGGCACGCAGGGCGTAATGGTTGAGCTGCACCAGATCGAACCCGAAACTGCCCTCAAGCAGGCTTTTGATATCTTTGGTGAAATCCTGATCGGTCAGACGTTTGCCCGACCCGTTCACACAATGCACCTTGTCCAGCTTGTCCTTGTGAAAGATCGGGGAATGGTTGTGCCAGGATTTTGCCTCTGCCGCGCGGTGGGTCAATGTTTTGGTCCCGCGCCGGTTCAGGCGGGCGTGGTAGGGCGTTTCCTTGTCCCACGCGTAGTGGAACTGTTCGGTCAGCAATTTGTCCTCAAACTCCACCACGTCAGAACAGCCGAAATTGTGCTGGTTCATCACCACCATATTGGCGTCGGGGACAGCGTTGAACAGGTCCTCCAGATGGCCCTTTCCGGTGTTCACGCAGATGAATTCATCTACATCAAAGCTTACCACCCAGTCAGAGCGCGGCAGCCTTTCGGAGGTGTTGATGTATTTGATCACCTGCAAATGATGCTTGTCGCGGGCCAGATACATGGACGGGTTGGGGTAGTGCCGCAGCACGCCCATTTCATCCAAACGTTCCAGCATCAGGTTGGTGCCGTCCGTGCAATCGTTGGAAAACACCAGCATGTCGTTCACACCGATCAAACGATGATAGGCGACCCATTCCAGCAAGAAGGGCGCTTCGTTTTTCATCGGCGTGATTGAGGTGATGCGCATGGCGTACGGCCTGTCCTGTAACTCTGCCCCAGCCCTATCAGAGAGCGCACGTCACGTCATGACATAGATCGACGCAGACGTGAGGTGTCGCACCACAGCGACACCCGCCGGCGTCACCCAAACGCGCCCGTCGCGCTGGCCTTGGCCGCATTGCGCAAAAGCCCGTCCATGTAATCCCCGACGGAGCGGAAGCAGACCACGTCGAACCCCGCCTCATGGGCCCAAAACGCCGCCGCCACCTGCGCAAATCGCGTCCGGCGCGCGTCACCCACGGCAAAGCTGTCCGCGTGAATGTCGACGGGGCACAGCCGCGCCAGAACCTCACGCGGGTGGTCGCCCGCAACAGTAAAGACCGCCCGCGCGTCAGACACGTCGGCGGCCAGATAATGCTGTCCGGTCAGGGCCTTATCTATCACGGTAAGGGTCTTGCCGACATCTGCGTAGGGCACCATCACCAACAGCTCATCCGGTGACATCCACAGTACGCCCGTGGTCCCGTCCCCCGCAATCTTGCCCGGTTTCGGCATCCCTTGCCCTGTGGCAGCCTTCACCGCCTTTTTCATCGCAGCAGAGGCCAAATCCCCCCGCAGCGTGATCATACCGCGCGCCTCGGCGCGGGTGATTGTGGCCAAATCAGACATTCTGCTTGCTCCCTTCGGGATCATAAAACACCGGGCTGACGATCTTGGCATGCACGACCGATCCGTCCACGCGGGGGAACTGGATTACCTCCCCCATGCGGTCCGGCCCGTCTTTGACCAGCCCCATGGCAATCCCGCGCCCAAGATTGGCGGAATAATAGGTCGATGTGATGCGGCCTTGCGTGTTGTGCTGGCCGTTGGCGTTGTCGCCATCCGCCACTGCATAGGCCCCATCCGGAATGACTGATCCGTCAACGCTTTCCAGACCCACCAGTTTCCAGCGGTCCGGGTCCGCCATGGCCGACCGCTGCTGCCCGCGCTTGCCCAGATAATCGTCCTTCTTCTTGGACAGCGCCCAGTTGAGCCCCAAATCCTGCGGGATCACGGTGCCATCCGTCTCATCCCCGATCATGATGAACCCCTTTTCGGCGCGCAGCACGTGCAGCGCCTCGGTCCCGTAGGGCATGACGCCGAATTCCGCACCCGCCTCCATCAACGCCTCCCAGAAGGCCGCCCCTTCGGAGGCTTTCACAGCAATCTCATAAGACAACTCGCCCGAGAATGAGATGCGGTAAGCACGACAGGCAAAGCCGCCAATCTCACCGTCTTTCCACTGCATAAACGGCAGCGCGTCTTTCGACACATCCATCCCGCCAAGCTTTTCCAGAACCTTCCGCGCCATGGGGCCAACGACGGCCACCTGCGCGTATTGTTCGGTGACATTGGCCACATAGACCTTCCAGTCCCACCATTCCGTCTGCAACCATTCTTCCATGTGGCCATGGATATGGTCGGCCCCGCCGGTGGTTGTGTGGCACAACCACGTGTCGTCATCGATGCGGGCCACAACCCCGTCATCCATCAAGAAGCCCTGTTCGTTGCACATCAACCCGTAGCGGCATTTGCCCACCGCCAGATTGGACATCATGTTGGTGTACATCATGTCGAGGAACCGACCCGCATCAGGCCCCTTCACGATCAACTTGCCCAGGGTCGAGGCATCAAGCAGGCCAAGGGCCTCACGGGTGTTCTTCACCTCACGGTTCACAGCGTCTTCGACGCTTTCGCCGCCGCGTTGGTAGGCATAGACACGGCGCCATTGACCCACCGGTTCCCACTCCGCACCGTTAGCATCGGACCATGCGTGGATCGGTGTTTTGCGCAATGGCTGGAACAGATCGCGGCTGGCCTCCCCCCCGATCGACCCCAGCGAAATCGGCGTGTAGGGCGGACGGAACGTCGTGGTGCCGGTGGCGGGACTGGGCTGGCCCAAGGCATCGGACAAAACGGCCAAGCCATTGATGTTACTCAACTTGCCCTGATCTGTTGCCATCCCTAACGTGGTGTAGCGCTTGGTGTGCTCAACACTTTCATAGCCCTCTTGTGCGGCCAGTTGCACGTCGCTCACTTTGACGTCGTTTTGATAATCGAGCCACATTTTAGACCGCAGTTTGTAGGACGCGCCCTGCGGCATCATCCACACGGCCTCCATCGGGGCCTCCTCCGGCGCGTCGCCTTTGGGCGCCTTGCCGGGGCTGTCAAAGGCCCCCGCTGCCTTGGCCGCCGCGGCACCTGCGGCATGGGCGGTCGCGACGCAGTCGTGGGTGCTCATGCCGCCTTGGGCGGCCCCTGCGGTCAGGACAAATCCCGCACCGTCCGCACCTAAGGGCGGGCGGTCAGGATCAGGGCGGAAATGGTTCTGCTCCGCGTCCCAGATCAATTTGCCCCCGCAATGGGACCACAGATGCACCACCGGTGACCAGCCGCCCGACATGGCCACGGCATCGCAGGCGATCTCGTCGAGCTCCGCACCCTCACCGGCGTGGGCACATATGCCCACCCCCGTGACCCGCTTGCCGCCTTTGACGGAGGCCACGGCCCTGCCGAACATCACCTTGATCCCCAGCGCCTCGGCCTCCCGCGCCAAGGGGCCAGCGCCGGTGCGCGCATCGATCACCGCAGGCACATCCAGCCCCGCCTGTTTCAGCGCAATCGCCGTGCGGTAGGCGTCGTCATTATTGGTCACGACCACCGTGCGGTCCCCGACCGACGCGCCATAGTTCACCACATAATCGCGCACGGCAGAGGCCAACATAACACCCGGCACATCATTGCCCGCAAAGGACAAGGGCCGTTCAATCGCCCCCGTCGCGGTCACAATCTGGCCGGCGCGCACCCGCCACAGCCGGTGCCTTGGCCCGGATTTGTCGGCCAGATGATCGGTCAGCCGTTCATAGGCCAGCGCATAACCATGATCATAGACACCCGCCCCCATGCAGCGCGACACGGCCACAACATTAGACATCTTATCAAGGGCTTGCAGGGCGTCCTTCACCCAAGCCTCCGCATCCATCCCGTCAATCTGCGCCCCGTCCACCGGCGCGCGGCCGCCCCAATGGGCGGTCTGTTCCACCAGCAGCACACGCGCACCGGCGCGGCCCGCCGCAAGGGCTGCCGTCAGCCCCGAAATGCCCCCGCCCACGATCATGACATCGCAGTGGTGATAGATATGTTCGTAGACATCCGCATCGTTGTCCTTGGGGGCTTTGCCCAGCCCTGCAGCCTTGCGGATGAAGGGTTCATAGACATGTTTCCACAAAGGCCGCGGGTGGATGAACATCTTGTAGTAAAAGCCTGCAGGCATGAATTTCGACAGCTTGGCATTCACCGCGCCTACGTCAAACTCCAGCGACGGCCAATGGTTCTGCGACGTGGCTTCAAGCCCCTCGAACACCTCTTGCGTGGTGACCCGCTGGTTGGGTTCAAACCGCCCGCCGGACCCAAGATTGACCAGACCGTTGGGCTCCTCCGCGCCACTTGCCACGATCCCACGGGGCCGGTGGTATTTGAACGACCGCCCCACCAACATCTGGTCATTGGCCAACAGCGCCGAGGCGAGCGTATCGCCCTCAAAGGCCTTCATCCGCTGCCCGTTGAACGTAAATTCCACCTGCCGGTCGCGGTCAATCAACCGCCCTTGGTGTGCCAGACGTGTGCTCATGAAAAGTTCCTCCAGGACCAACCGGGGCGTTTGGCGGTGATTTTGTCTTTGATGTCTTTGGGCGGTTCAAACGTCTGCGCCGGATAGGTCCCGAACACCTCCAGCGTCATGGTGCAGCGCGCGGCGTGAAACCACTTGCCGCAGCCATAGGCATGGCGCCAGCGTTCGAAATGCACCCCTTTGGGGTTTTCGCGCACGAACAAATAGCCCTCAAACGCCTCCTCGGACGATCCCGGACCGAACCGTTTAAGATGCGCTTCACCGCCAGGAGACAGTTCGGTTTCTTCAGCGGCCACGCCGCAGTAGGGACACTCTAGGATCAGCATGATGCACCCGTTGCACTTTGGGGTTGATGTCGGCACGCCGCAATCGGGCCCGCGAACGCAAAAAGACCGGCATCGCACGCGATACCGGCCTTCGAGGCGGCCCGAAGGCCCGCACTGAATTCAGTCTTATTCGGAGCCTTCGACAGCCCCTTCAACAGCGCCAGCCGCGTCTTCAACGGCCTCGCCTGCGCCTTCGATCGTGATATTGACGTCATCCGCGCCGCCATCCGCGCCGCCCGATCCCGAGAACATGACGTAAGCCATGATTGCAACAACGACCACAATGATGCCAAGGATGAACCCCATGGCCCCGCCGCCGCCACCTGTGGTGGTTGTGGTTGTCGTTGTGTTGCGTTCTGCCACGTGTTCGTTGCTGTTGGCCATGTGCGTTCTCCGTTCCGTCTTGAAGTCTGTTTCAAGCTTAGAACGGGCTGAAGGGCCAAAAGGTTCCTAAAAGTTGGGGTAGACCACCGTCCGATCCGGATCGAGGCGTTCGCCCCCATAGGGCACGCCCGTGATCGCAACGGTGAGGAATGTGGTGACGATGAACAGCCCAAGGGTACCCGCCAGAAGCCCTGCGATCTTGGCGCTGTTGCGGCTGAACCATGCTTCAAGATCTGTGGGCGTGGGAATACGGCGGATGATGGCGTCCATGGGTCTCTCGCGGGTGGGTTGCTTTGCGATTGACCTATGTGTGCGGGGGCAAGGGTCAACCCCTGCCCGCCGCGATATCTGCGTGAGGGATAGAGATTATTCGGTCGGGATGACCGGTGCGGGGTCTGCCGCAGGGGCGATGTCCGCAGGTGTCTGGTCCACGGGCACGGCTGCACCCCCGAAGACCGCGTAAAGCACGACCAGCACGATGGCCAATCCCGCAAGGATGAAGCCGAGGCTTCCCGCGCCTGACCCGCTGTCGAGCGGGATGCGATGGGACCGGTCCGGTGCCGGCTTAGAGAAGTCGTAGTCCGCCATTTCAAGTCCTCCTGTTTGGGTGAGACCAGATTGGCAGGTCCTGCATCAGAAGGAATATAAGCGGAAATCGCCGGTTGATTTGGGCGGCGGCTGGCCGTTTGGGCAGGTGCGCATCGGCCAAAGGTTGCGCAAAAGCGCGGATGCGGGTGGCCCGACCTCGGGTGGGTCCATGATACACGAAGTGCCCTGTGATCTTGATCCACCAGCGATGGCACGCGCGGCACAGGCTGCGCAATCGGCCCTCCCGCGGGGGAGGTCGGGCCGAGCGCGTGCCCGCCGAGTTGGTCGAAATGACCGTGTGCCATCAATGCGCGACCCCCGCCGCGACGCTTTCATCAATGAACTTCCCTTCCCTGAACCGGAACATGGAAAACTCATCCGTCAGGGGCGACTGACCCTTGGCCATCAGTTCCGCCATGGCGAAGCCTGATCCCGGAATGGCCTTGAACCCGCCCGTGCCCCAGCCGCAGTTCACGAACACGCCCTCAACCGGTGTTTTCGACAGGATGGGCGACCGGTCGCCCGTCACATCCACGATCCCGCCCCATTGGCGCAGCATTTTCAATCGGCTGAGCATGGGGAACGTCTCAACCAGAGCCCTCACTGTCTCCTCGACGTGCTGGAACGATCCGCGCTGGGTGTAATTGTTGAACCCGTCGGTGCCGCCGCCGATGACCATCTCCCCCTTGTCCGACTGACTGAGATAGCCGTGGACCGTGTTGGCCATGACAACAATATCCATGCAGGGTTTGATCGGCTCTGACACCAAGGCCTGCAGGGCCACGCTCTCAATCGGCAACCGGAAACCGGCCATATCCGCCAGATGGGACGCATGGCCCGCGACCACCATGCCAAGCTTATCGCAATCGATGGCGCCCTTGGTCGTATCGACGCCCACGACCTTGCCGCCTGTGGTGCGCACGCCCGTGACCTCACACTGCTGGATGATGTCCATGCCCATGTCAGAACAGGCCCGCGCATAGCCCCACGCGACCGCATCATGACGCGCGGTGCCACCGCGCGCCTGCCACAACCCGCCCAACACCGGATAGCGGGGGCCGTCGATGTTCATGATCGGGCATAGCTCTTTGACGCGGTGCTTGTCGATCCATTCGGTCTTCACACCCTGCAAGGCGTTGGCATGGGCCGTGCGCTGATAGCCGCGCACCTCATGATGGGTCTGGGCCAGCATAATGACGCCACGAGGGCTGAACATCACGTTGTAGTTCAGATCCTGGCTCATCGTTTCATACAGGCTGCGGGATTTTTCATAAATCGCCGCCGACGGGTCCTGAAGATAATTGGACCGGATGATCGTCGTGTTGCGGCCCGTGTTGCCGCCGCCCAGCCAGCCCTTTTCGATCACGGCCACATTGGTGATCCCGTAATGCTTGCCCAGGTGCCACGCTGTGGCCAACCCGTGGCCACCGGCGCCCACGATGATGACGTCGTATTTCTTCTTGGGCGTGGGGTTGCGCCAGTGCCGTTCCCAGCCTGAATGATACCGCACCGCCTCACGGGCGATGGCAAAAGCAGAAAAGCGGCGCATGACAGATCCCCGATCGGTGATTTCCCTAAGATGTTTTGTGGTGGAACACGTGCATTTTCGGACCACCGGCGGCGGCACTTAGATGCACTTTTCCGACACGAGGCGCAAACGTGGCATTCGGGCGCACGTTTGCGCCTTTTGCCGCACTGCAATTGGCCTTAGATGGGTGGGTATGACTGGTTTTTTGATCACCGCCGCCCTGCTGGCCGCCCTTGCCGTTCTGGCTGTCACTGCACTGCTGTGGCGGGGGCGCGGCGATGCAGGACCGCAAGACACCGATATCGACATTTACCGCGACCAACTGACGGACGTGGACCGCGATCTGGCGCGCGGCGTGTTGGATGAGGCCGAGGCGGAGCGGACGCGCACAGAAATCTCCCGCCGGTTGCTGGCAGCAGACGCCAGCACGCGGGCGCAGGACGGCGATGCCCCCCGTGGGCTGAGCCGCGCGGCGGCTGTGGTCTGCGGCCTTGCCCTGCTTGGGGCGGCAGGCGGTCTCTACGGGACATTGGGCGCGCCGGGCTATGGCGATGTGCCGCGCGAATTGCGCCTGAGCGTGGGCGAAGACCGCCGCGCCAACCGCCCTGGCCAGCTTGAGGCCGAGGCCGCCGTCGACCTGCCCGACACGCTGAACCAGTTCGATGAAGCCACACGGGGCCTGATCCAATCGCGCCGCGCGGCCACCTTTGAACAGCCAGAAAACCTGCAGGCCTGGACCGTGCTGGCCCAAACCGAAGCCGCCATCGGTCAATACCACCGCGCGGCCCGCGCCCAAGAACGGGTGATTGCCCTGCAAGGCGCGGATGTCCCTTCCGAAGATTACGAACGGCTGTTGGATTTGCTGGTCGCAGGCACCCAAGGTTATGTTTCGCCCGAGGCTGAGACCATCGCCCTGCGCGTGCTGCAAACCACCCCCGACAGCGAACCGGCACTTTATTATACAGGCCTGATGTATGCGCAAAACGACCGCCCCGACCGCGCATTTTCCCTCTGGCGGCGGGTCATCGAAGGCGGCAGCCCCGGCACGCTGCACTATGATTTCGCGGCCAACCAGATCAACGAGGTGGCCGTCCAGTTGGGCATCGACTACGCTCTGCCCGAGGTCCGCGGCCCAAGTGCGGCCGATCTGGACGCCGCGCAAGAGATGTCACCCGAAGACCGCCGCGCCATGATCGAAGGCATGGTCGGCGGTCTGGCCGACCGGCTGGCCACCCAAGGCGGCCCGCCCCAAGACTGGGCGCGGCTCATCACATCGCTGATGTTGATCGAACAGCCAGAAGCCGCCGCGCGCGTGCTGGCCGAGGCTGAGACCATCTTTGG
>NZ_CBFHNH010000023.1:0-47185 GCF_965657175.1 Pseudooctadecabacter sp.
GCGATCCTTGGGTTCCCTGTGGGGTTTGTAGGCGCGGCGGAAAGCAAGGCGGAACTTGCCACCGATGCGCGTGGTGTTGAATTTGTCGCCCTGCGCGGGCGCAAAGGCGGCTCGGCCATGGCGTCGGCTGCGGTCAACGCGCTGGCCGCTGGATTGCCGGAGGTCGCACATGGATAACACTGCCCCCTGGCTTCATATCGTGGGCATCGGTGAGGACGGTATGGACGGCCTTACCCCCGCGACCCGCGCAATTGTTGAGGCGGCTGAGGTGATCGTCGGCGGGGACCGTCATCACACACTGTCCGCCAATACGACCGCTGAACGGATCGCCTGGCCTTCACCATTTGATGCCATGATCACCACCCTGACGTCCTTGAAAGGACGTCGCGCCGTTGTGTTGGTGACAGGTGATCCTTTGTGGTTTTCCGTCGGCGCGCGGATCGGTCGTGCGATACCCGCGTCCGAACTGGTCTATCATCCTCAGCTCAGTGCTTTTCAGTTGGCCGCGGCGCGTATGGGCTGGTCTTTGGCAGACGTGGAGACCCTGACCGTTCATGGCCGACCGGTCGAGCAGATGATTGCCTTCATCCAGCCGGATCAGAAATTGATTGTGTTGACGACGGGCGCAGAGACGCCCAGCCAGATTGCGACGTTTTTGGCGGACCGCGGATTTGGGGGCTCGCGCATGACGGTGCTTGCCGCGATGGGCGGCGACCGCGAGGAACGTTTCGAGGGAACGGCCGCCGATTGGTGCCATGAGGTGCCGGCTTTCAACACCCTGTGCATCGATTGCGTTGCAGCCCCCGATGCGGCCTTGCTGCCGCGTGTTCCGGGTTTGGCGGATGAACTGTTCCAGTCCGACGGCACCATGACCAAACGTGAGGTGCGCGCGGCGACGCTTGCGAAACTCATGCCGATGCGCGGTGCGTTGCTTTGGGACATCGGGACCGGCTGCGGCAGTGTCGCCATCGAATGGATGCGCGCCGCCCGCTACGCCCGTGCCATTGGTATTGAACCCCGTGCCGACAGGCGGGCGATGGCCGCCGAAAACGCGTTGGCGCTGGGCACGCCGAAGCTGGATTTGATCGACGGCACGGTCCCGCACGCGCTGACAGGTCTTGAAGCGCCCGACGCGGTTTTCATCGGTGGGGGGCTATCGCTCGAGACGTTTGAGGCGGTTTGGGCTGCCGTGCGTCCCTTGGGGCGCGTGGTCGCCAATGCGGTCACCTTGGAAAGCGAGGCGCAGTTGATTGCGCTGCACAAGACCCATGGCGGCGATCTGGTCCGTCTGCAAACCCATCGCGCCGATCCTGTTGGCAATTTCACAGGCTGGCGTCCGTCCATGCCGGTCACACAGTGGAGCCTGATCAAAAGATGAGGGGCGCGTGTGGCAGATCGGCCCTCCGGGGGGAGTTTTTGGGGCCAGATGAAACAGGGGACCGGTCATGACGGGGACGTTGATTGGTGTGGGGTTGGGCCCGGGTGATCCGGGGTTGATCACATTGAAAGCCGCGCGCGCGATTGAGGGAGCCGGAACCGTTGCTTATCCATCGCTTGCGGGCGGTGACAGCTTTGCGCGGGCGATTGCGGCGGATCTTATTCCTGCTGGCGCACGTGAGATCCGGTTGGACGTTCCTATGACTGTCGCCCGCGAACCTGCGCAGCAGGCCTACGACGCTGGTGCCGCCGAAATCGCGAAGGTCCTGCGCGCTGGGGACGACGTGGTGATGTTGTGCGAGGGGGATCCGTTTTTCTACGGGTCGTTCATGTACATCAACGCGCGCTTGGCACCTGAATTCAAGGTCGAGGTCATCCCGGGTGTCACCTCAGTCACGGCCTGTGCCGCTGTGTCTGGCCGCCCCCTCGTGGCGCGCAATGAGCGTCTGACCGTATTGCCCGGCCCAATGGATGAGGCCGAGTTGCGCGACCGTATTGCAGGGGCGGAGGCTGTGGCGATTATGAAGGTCGGACGGCATTTGAGCAAAATCCGCACGGTGATTGAGGGCCTCGGCCTGACGGCACAAGCGACCTATATCGAACGAGCGACTCTGCCGCAGCAGGTTGTGCTGCCCTTGTCTGAGGCACCTGACACGGCGCCCTATTTTTCCATGATCCTGCTGACGAAAGGGGCCGACCCATGGCTGTAACGCCCGTCATTCTTGCTTTGTCGAAATCTGGTGAGGCCACCGCGCACCGGATTGCAGCCGCCTTGGGCGCGCCGATTCATGGCCGCGAAGGTCGGGTGGACGTTGCTGATGCTTATTTTGCCAATGCCTTGGATCACGCGCGTGATCTTTTTGCGGCTGGAACGCCGATCATCGGGGTCTGTGCCTCTGGCATTTTGATCCGTGGTGTGGCGCCGATGTTGGCCGATAAGACCTCTGAACCGCCGGTGATTTCTGTGTCCGATGATGGGGGCGTGGTGGTACCCTTGCTGGGCGGACATCGGGGTGCCAACCGTCTGGCGCGCCAGATTGCCGAGGCCCTAAAGGGCACCGCCGCCGTGACCACGGCAGGCGACGTGGCGCTGGGGGTGGCACTGGATGAGCCGCCCGTGGGCTACCGTTTGCAAAACCCATCAGACGCCAAATCTGTGATGGCACGGCTGTTGTCGGGCAGCGGCGTCACGTGGGACGGACCTGCGATATTCGACACCGACCTGCCTGCAGGTGACGACGTGACCTTGCACGTCACCACCGCGCCCACGCTCGGGTCTGACACGGCGCTGGTTTACCACCCGCAAACCTACACGCTGGGCCTTGGCTGTGCGCGCAATGCGGACGTTGACGCGATGTGGCAGCACATCGAAAGCGTGCTGGCCGAACATGCCATTGCCCGCGGTGCAATCGCCTGTGTGGCCTCTATTGATCTAAAGGCGGATGAGCCTGCGATCATTGAGGCGGCCAAACGTCTTGGCGTTCCGCTGCGGGTGTTCACAGCCGATGAATTGAAAACCGAGGCCCCCCGTCTGGCCAACCCGTCGGATGTGGTCTTGGCCGAGGTCGGAACGCCCGGCGTGTCGGAAGCCGCAGCATTGGCGGCGGCGGGGGCGGATGCGACGCTCACTATTCCGAAGACGAAAACCGCAACAACCACCTGCGCGCTGGCGCTGGCGCCCCAACCGGTGACGACGTTGAAAGGACGGTCGCGGGGGCGCTTGTCTATCGTTGGGATCGGGCCGGGGCAGGCGTCGTGGCGTACGCCGGAAGTGTCCAAACTTGTCGCGGATGCGGAAGAACTAGTAGGTTACGGGTTGTATATTGATCTGTTGGGGCCGTTGGCCGTAGGCAAGACCCGCAGTGATTTCCCATTGGGCGGGGAAGAGGCCCGCTGCCGTTATGCGCTGGAACAGGCGGGGCAGGGCAAAAACGTGGCACTGGTCTGTTCGGGGGATGCGGGCATCTACGCCATGGGCGCGCTTGTGTTTGAACTTTTGGATCGTGGCCCGGACGAAGAGGGTGTCACGGACGCGGCCCGCAGGGTTGAGGTCGTCTGCTCCCCCGGTGTGTCCGCCGTGCAAGGGGCCGCCGCCCGGGCGGGCGCGCCTTTGGGGCATGACTTCTGCACCATCTCCCTCAGCGACCTTTTGACGCCGAGAGATGACATAATACGTAGGTTGCATGCGGCGGCTGAAGGCGACTTCGTCATCGCCTTCTACAACCCTGTTTCTAAAACCCGCCGCACGCTTTTGGCCGAAGCGCGGGATATCCTGCTGCAACATCGCCCCGTTGACACGCCTGTCATGTTGGCCACCAATCTGGGCCGCCCCACGGAACACGTGCGCTATCGCCGTCTTGCGGATTTGCAGGTGGAGGAGGTCGATATGCTGACGGTCGTGCTCGTCGGGTCGTCCAACACACGACTGGCGCAACTGGGCGAGGGGCCGCGCATGTTCACCCCGCGCGGCTATGCCCGCAAGATTGACGGTGATCTGACCGCCAAACGCAATGATCCCTACCTTCCAGAAGAGGCTTCCTAAATGACCGTCTATTTTATCGGCGCAGGCCCCGGCGATCCGGAGCTTTTGACCCTCAAGGCGGCGCGCCTCATCAAGGCCTGTCCTGTATGTCTATATGCAGGGTCGCTGGTGCCTGAGGATGTCGTGGCGATCGCACCGGAGGGGGCGCTGGTGATGGACACGGCGCCGATGCATCTTGATGAAACCCATGCAGAAATCACCAAAGCCCATGCCAAGGGGCAGGATGTGGCACGGGTTCATTCCGGCGATCCATCACTGTATGGGGCGATCGCCGAACAGATCCGCCGGTTAAAGGCGGACGGCATCCCGTATGAGATTATCCCCGGTGTTCCGGCCTACACCGCAGCGGCCGCAGCGTTGGGGCAGGAATTGACCGTGCCAGAGGTTGCGCAGTCCATCGTGCTGACGCGTATGTCAATGAAATCAACGGGGATGCCTGCTGGTGAAACGTTGGAAAATTTTGGCCGCACCGGCACGACCCTTGCGATCCACCTTGGCATCCGCGCCCTGCGTGAGATTGAGCGTCAACTGGTACCCCATTACGGTGAAGATTGCCCTGTCGCGGTGATCTACCGTGTTGGTTGGCCCGATCAGCTGATCATCCGTGGCACGTTGACCGACATCCGCGAAAAGGTCCGTGCGGCCAAAATCACGCGCACTGCGCTGATCCTGCTGGGGCCTGCTTTGTCGGACGAAAACGGCTTTCCAGACAGTGCTCTTTACGATGCCGCAAAGCCGCATGTTTTGCGGCCAAAAGCCAAAGCCTGACCTGCAGCATTTGACATAATATAAATCAATTCAGAGTTAACTTGACCTTCACCCCTGCTGGTCCACTTATGGACCCATAGGAACGGAGACTGTCATGTTGGAATCGCTGCCCCAATCGATCTGGACCGAAATGCACGCCGCACAGCGCAAGGCTGACCGCCGCCGGTCACGTCTGCGGGTTGAGGCGAATGGAGACAGCTACCGCATTTTGCGCATGACATCCGAAGGATTCGTGGTTGAGGCTGAGACGACGCCACGTCTGCGCGGTCTTGTGGACCTCTACGATGGCAGCCGCTTGCTCAGCCAATGTTTGATCATGGCGGCGTCCCAAGAGGGTGACGAAATGGTCTACGATTTCAAGCGCAACACGTCTGCCGCCGATGGCGCGCCACTGGATTTCGAACGTTCTGACGATGCGCCCATTGCGTTGCTGGGCCGCTAAGCGCCACTCAAGGGTTTCGTGGTGCTGGTTGGCGGCGTAGGGTCGATCCTATGGCCGATATGATCATAGCGACCCACCACCTTCCGATATTCGACAATGTCAAAGTTAAGCGGTTCGAGTTTGAGCCCCTGTCAGAGACCGCACAGGCGGCCCTTGCGCGATTTATGACACTGTCCCCGGCTGACCTTGGCCCCGTTTCGCGGCATGTGTTTGCCTATTTCCAAGACCGTCAGGATCCGGACGATGCGCTGACGATCAAAACACCCGAAGATGTTTGGGCCTATGTCTCCCCCTCTGCCATCTCGGTTGAGCCGGGGGACGTTCATCCAGATCGTTGGTACGTCGCTGTTGAGGCGAACGTCCCATGGGAGGTTGAGCATGGCGTGCACATGGCTTGGGAAAACGGCACCGACATCGTGCGCGTGGGTCCCGTTGATGGGCATATCTCTAACGTTTGGGCCTATGACGACGACAGCCTAGCGGACGTTGTCTATTAGGCCTTGAACCCCGAATTCACGACGCGGCGGATAGGTTAGCCTTTACTGCAAGTCACCGAATGCCTTGGCCAGCCGCGCCACGGCTTCGTCAATCTGCGCGCGCGGGGCGGCGAAGTTGAACCGCAGGAAATCATCCCCGCCGGTGCCGAAGGTCGGGCCGTGGTTGACGGCGATCTTGGCGTCTTGCTGCACCCGCTGGGTGAATTCATCCCGCGACATGCCGGTACCTGAGAAATCAACCCATGCCAGATACGTGGCCTCCAACGGCATCGACGCGAGGCCCGGAATAGCATTCACCCCCGCATCGAAGGCTTTACGGTTGCCATCCAGATAGGCGCGCAGATCATCCACCCATGCAGCGCCTTCGGGGGAATAGGCAGCCTCAGCCATGAACAGCCCGAAGGAGTTGGGCGACAATCCAAGGGCCGCCATCCGTGCGCCGAACTGACGGCGCAGATCGGGGTCTTCGATGATGACATTGCCCGAATGGCTGCCCGCGATGTTGAAGGTCTTGGTGGTGGCCGTCATCATCACTAGCCGGTCTTCGATCCCGTCGATATGGGCCATGGGCGTGTGCCTGTGGCCGGGGAACGTCAGGTCATGATGGATTTCGTCGCTGACCAAAATCAGGTCGTGCCGTTTGGCAAAGGCCGCCACCGCACGCAACTCCCCCTTCGTCCAAACGCGGCCGCCGGGGTTGTGGGGGGAACACAGGATGACCATGCGTTCATTGCCCGTCATCTGCGCGTCATAGGCATCAAAGTCGAATTCATAACGCCCGCCATCATTGGTCAGCTGACATTCAACGACTTCGCGCCCTGCCGCGTTAATGACCTTGGCGAAAGCGTGGTAGACGGGTGTGAACAACACGACCCCATCTCCGGGGGCTGTGAAGGCATCGACGCACATGGCCGTGCCGTTAACCAACCCGTGGGTGGTGAACACCCACTCCGGTTCGATTTTCCAGCCATGGCGCGTGTCCATCCACCATTGGATCGCGGCCAGATATTTGCTGTCATCGCCAAAGTAGCCATAGACGCCGTGGTCATGCATCGCCTTGACCGCGTCTTGCACGCACTGCGGCGGGCGGAATTCCATATCGGCCACCCACATGGCGATCCCGTCGTTGGCATCCACGCCGTAGATCGGCTCCATCATGTCCCATTTCACACAATGGGTGCCGCGCCGGTCGATGGGTGTGTCAAAGCTCATGTGGTGTCTCCTTGTTGTAACCCAAGCTAGCCACCCCGGCGGCAGGTGCAACCCGTGTTGCGTACTCGGCGGGATCGTCCTACATCAGGCGCCATGACACTCCGCACGATCCTTATTCACCCCGACCCGCGCCTGAAGGCCAAGGCCGATCCCGTAGGCTCCATCGATACGGAGATGCGGCGGCTGGCCGATGATATGCTTGAAACCATGTATGACGCGCCGGGCATCGGTCTGGCCGCCCCGCAGGTGGGCATGATGCATCGGATGCTGGTGATGGATTGCGTCAAGGATGAGGGCGAGGCCCCGCGCCCGATGGTCCTGATCAACCCAGAGATCATCGCCGCCTCCGATGAGAGGTCGATCTACGATGAGGGCTGTTTATCGATCCCCGATCAATACGCCGAGGTCGAACGCCCCGCACAAGTGAAGGTCCGCTGGACCGATCTGGACGGCAAAGAGGTGCAAGAGGACTTCGACGGTCTCTGGGCGACCTGCGTGCAGCATGAGATCGACCATCTGGATGGCAAGCTGTTCATCGACTACCTCAAACCTCTCAAACGTCAGATGATCACGCGCAAGATGCAGAAACTGAAGCGGGACATCGCACGTGGCAAAGCGTGAGGTCCGCATGTGGCCGGACCCCGTTTTGACGCAGATCTGCGCCCCCGTGGATGTGAACGCCCCTGACGTGGCGGCCCTGATTGAGGACCTGTTTGACACCATGTACGACGCTAAGGGCCGCGGCCTCGCCGCGCCGCAAATCGGTGTTTTGCAGCGGATGTTCGTGGTCGATGTGACGTGGAAAGAAGGCCCCCCCGAGCCGCGTGTTTTCATCAATCCAGAGGTTGCATCGACCAGCGACGCGGCCTCTGAGATGTCGGAGCAATGCCTGTCGATCCCCGATCTGCCCATGTCTGTTACGCGCCCCGACCACATCCAGCTGCGCTGGAGTACCCGGGCCGGTGATCGCCTTGAGGCGCGGTTCGATGGTATTCTTGCGCGCTGCATCCTGCACGAATTCGATCATTTGAATGGCAAGGTCATATTTGATCACCAGCCTGCCCCCCTACGTGCCGATCTGGAGGCCCGCTATGCCCCATAGACCCTTCGTGCCCTATCCGGCCAAAGTGCTGCGCACCCCCGCCGCCGAAGTCGACGCCATCACAGACGATATCCGCGCCCTGTGGGATGAGATGATTGAGGCCATGGACGCCATGCCTGGCGTTGGCCTTGCGGCACCCCAATTGGGCGTGCCGTTGCGGGTGTGCGTGGTCGACGCATCCGACAAGCGCGGACAGGCCGTGCGCATGGCGAACCCCACGATCCTGCATGCCTCCGTTGAATTGCGCGCCCATGACGAAGCGTCACCAAACCTGCCAGGCGTCTCTGCCGGACTTGAACGACCCCGCGCCGTGACGATCCGCTATCTGAATGAGGCTGGGGTTTACGACAGGCAGGATTTCGTGGGGTTGTGGGCGACGTCGGTGCAGCATCAGATCGATCATTTGAACGGCAAGATGTATTTTGACCGGCTGAGCCGGACAAAACGGGATATGTTGTTGAAAAAGGCACGCAAACTGAACGGGTAGGGCTGTGGCCGACCGACCCTCCGGGGGGAGTTTTTTAGGCCAGATGAAGGGGGACGCGATGCGCATTATCTTTATGGGAACGCCCGAGTTTTCGGTGCCGGTTCTGGATGCACTTGTGGCGGCAGGCCATGACATTTGCGCCGTCTATTGTCAGCCCCCCCGTCCAGCTGGGCGCGGCAAAAAGGAGCGGCCGACGCCCGTCCATCAGCGGGCAGATGCCTTGGGGCTTGAGGTGCGACATCCGGTGTCTTTGAAGGGCGCGGATGAGCAAGCAAAGCTGGCGGCATTGGGCGCGGATATCGCTGTTGTCGTGGCCTATGGGCTGATTTTGCCACAGGCGGTCCTCGATGCGCCCGCGCGGGGGTGTTTGAATATCCACGCATCGCTTTTGCCACGGTGGCGTGGGGCGGCCCCTATTCATCGTGCGATCATGGCCGGAGATGCACAGACCGGCGTTTGCATCATGCAGATGGACGCGGGTCTGGACACAGGTGATGTCTTGCTGCGCCGTGAGATCGCGATTGATGCGGGCGAGACCACAGGCGCGTTGCACGACCGGTTGAGTATTCTTGGCGCGCAAGCCATCGTCGATGCCTTGGCGGATCTGGACGCGCTGAACGCCACGCCGCAGCCGGACGAGGGCGTGACCTATGCTCACAAGATCGACAAGGCAGAGGCGCGGATTGATTGGTCTGCGGATGCCACAACGGTGGCCCGTCTTATCAATGGTCTGTCGCCCTTTCCCGGTGCTTGGACGGACGCAGATGGTGAGCGTTTGAAAATATTGCAAGCACTGCCCGTTGAGGTGGCGTTGCCAGCGGGTCAGACGTCAATCGAAGGCGGTTGGTTGGTCGTGGGATGTGGTGAGGAGGCGGTGGAGATCCTGCAGGCCCAGCGGCCCGGCAAGCGTGCGGCGGCCACGTCGGACCTGTTGAAAGGGTGGACGCCACCCGCAGTGTTTACGTGATGCTACCTGCGGGGTGGGCGACTTTTGTAGACGGGCAGACGCCAACCGAACGCAAGTGACCCCGCGCGCAGCCCGAATGTCACTGTGGCGCAGCCGATCAACGCCAGTCCCAAAGGTTGCCCCAGTGATAACAGTGCCAGCGATGACGCGGCACCTGCCAGCGCGCAGGTCACGTAAAGTTCGCCTTGTTTGAGGACCAGCGGCACCTCATTGCAGACAACGTCGCGCATCAGCCCCCCGAAACAGCCCGTGGCCACCCCCATGATCACAACAACCGGCCAAAGCGCATTCATGCCCAAGGCCGCCGCGACACCGGCGGGAACCGCCACCGCGAGGGCCACGGCATCCAGCCAAAAGATCGCCTTGAGGCGGGATTCCAGAAGGTGGGCGGTGAAGAAGACACAGAACGCAGCCGCTGTTGCGACCATGATGAAAGACGGCTCCGCCACCCAGAACACCCCCCGGTCTAAGATCACGTCACGCACGGTTCCGCCGCCGACCGCCGTCAGGCAGCCCACAAAGACAAAGCCCACCAGATCAAGCTGGGCGCGGCTGGCGACAAGCGCGCCGGTCAGTGCGAAGATAAAGACCGATGCATAGTCTAGGACCGCAAGTGCAGTCACTTTGCAGCCTTAAAGGGGGCCATGCCCGCGCGGGCCAATTCATCGGCCCGTTCGTTTTCGGGGTGGCCTGCGTGGCCTTTGACCCATTCCCACGTCACATCGTGGCGCGCGCGGGCCTCATCCAGGCGTTGCCACAGATCGATGTTCTTGATTTCCCCGCCCTTCTTTTTCCAGCCCTTGGCCTTCCAGCTGTAGATCCACTTGGTGATCCCGTCTTTGACGTAAGAGCTGTCGGTCACGACCGTCAGTGTGCTGGGCCCTGAAAGGGTTTCCAGCGCCGTGATCGCCGCCAACAATTCCATCCGGTTGTTTGTGGTGCGGGCCTCTCCGCCGGACAATTCGCGCTCTTTGACCACAGTGTCGCCGTCGCGGGCGATCAGCAGGGCCCCCCAGCCGCCGGGGCCGGGATTGCCTGAACAGGCACCGTCTGTATAGGCGTACAGATCAGCCATTTTTGCGTGCCATCATCACGACCCAAGGGTCATTGGTGCCAGCCAGCCCGACCTCATGTCCTTCGTCGGTGGCAGTAACGGTCAGGCCTGCATCGGCCAAAAGCCCCGCCAATTCATCGCGCTGCACGTAACTATACCGCCGGTCTAGCCCGTCACGGGCCATGCCGTCCCCGACTTTCATGCCGATGTGGAAAATACCGTTCGGCTTAAGGGCCGTAGCGAGTGCGGCAAGGTACGTAGGCAGCCTGTCTTTAAGGGCATGCAGCAGGGAGAAATTCGCCCAGACGCCGTCATAGACCATGACATCGGTCACATCGTCAAAGGTGCCCAGCCGCGCGTTGACACCGTTCACCTCAGCCGCGACGCGCACCATTTCGCGCGAGGCATCCAAAGCATCCACATCGAAACCTGCCTCCATCATGAAGCGAGATGCGTTGGCGGGGCCGCAGCCCAAATCCAACACACGGCCCCCGTCCGCGACAGCATCCATAAACCGGTTCAGGTGTTTGCCCGGTGTGCCGCCGCTGTTGAAATGCGTGGCGTAGTCCTGCGCCTTGGCGTTGTAGACGGCGATCGTTTTGTCATCCGCGCTCATAGGACCACCGGCAGCAGGCTTAGCACAACACCCGCCGTCAGGATGGTGCGCAGGGTCATCCACCAACGGGGTGCCAGCCCCCATGTCCAGAATGCGTAATCAAGAACCAGCAAGGCCACAAAGCCCGCGATCAAATTCATGCCCGCCGACACCGGCCCCCCGCCGATCATGAAGAACGCCCAAAGCGCGGGCAGCACAGACAGGGCGTACCCCGTGGCGGCCTGACCGCCGTCTGCCTTAGTAGCAAAGCCCCACAACACGCCGGACATGAAAGACAGGATCACAGTTCCATAGGCCAAGCCCACGTAAGGCCCGATGAACCGTGGGCCGGCCAGACCCATGGTCAATTCCGCAGCCCCTTGGCTGTAGATGGTGATGGCGCCCCAGATAAAGGGCAGCAGGCCTGCCAGCCCGAGGATCAGGGCAGATTTGGGGATTTCGTTTACGCGGTCCAAGATCAAAGCTCCTTCACCTCTGCCAGTAATTTGGCGATCCGTTTGACGCGGGTCTCTGCCCGCTTGGCTGACGTCACCTGATACAACATCCCGCGTTGTTTGCCAGCGGTCAGGCCGCCCCATGTGTCGGTCAATCCGGCTGAGCGCAAGGCGTTGATCACATCGCTTGGCACCTCCACTGCATCGTCGGGTGCGGCGCGCAGGCGGACCTCAATCCTTTCGCCCGGCTCAATACCGATGTCACGCAGGACGGACTTGCCCGCATAAAGAAAGACATCGTCGATGACCGGCGCTTTGGTCAGGGCCATGTTGATGGGGTGGTCGTTGATTTCACCCTCAACCCGGCGTGTCGGGCCGAGTGCCTCAACGATTTCTGGGGGAATGCGCAGCACAGTGTAGGTGGCGTTGCCCCACTCCATCGGCTCAACCGCGCCTTCGAATGTGATGTAGTCGGTCACGGGCCTGTCAGGCCGGTTCACGCAGCACGCGCGGGACTTTGAATTCGACGTTCTCAACGGCGGTTTCCACGACCTCAACGGTCACATCATAGCGGGCCTTGAAGGCGTCGATGATCTCATTGATGAGCACCTCAGGGGCGGAAGCGCCTGCGGTGATGCCAAGCGATGAAATCCCTTCAAGCGCGCGCCAGTCGATGTCTGTGTCGCGCATGACCAGTTGGGAATAATCGCAGCCCGCACGTCGTGCGACCTCAACCAACCGTTGGGAATTGGACGAATTGGGCGCGCCCACGACCAGCATCGCGTCGCATTTCGGTGCGGCGGCCTTCACCGCCTCTTGGCGGTTGGTGGTGGCGTAGCAGATGTCTTCTTTGTGCGGGCCAACAATCGCGGGGAACCGCGCGTTCAGGGCGGCCACGATGTCTGCTGTGTCATCAACGGACAGGGTCGTTTGCGTCACAAAGGCCAGTTTATTGGGGTCGCGCACATCGACTGTGGCCACGTCATCCACCGTTTCTACCAGCAACACGTCGCCGTCGGGCAACTGCCCCATGGTTCCAACGGTTTCGGGGTGGCCTGCGTGGCCGATCATGATCATCTGCAAACCGTTGTCGGCGTGGCGCTGGGCCTCAATGTGGACCTTGCTGACCAGCGGGCAGGTGGCATCTACATAGACCATGTCCCGTTCAGCGGCCTTGGCAGGCACCGCCTTTGGCACGCCATGGGCCGAGAAAATAACGGGCCGGTCATCGGGACATTCATCGAGTTCTTCGACAAACACCGCACCCTTGTCGCGCAGATCATCGACCACGTATTTGTTGTGGACAATTTCATGGCGGACGTAGACAGGCGCGCCCCATTTTTCCAACGCCATCTCCACGATTTTGATGGCGCGATCCACACCGGCACAAAACCCGCGTGGGGCCGCAACGTAAAGGGAAAGGGGTGGCTTGGTCATGGTGCAAAACTCCGGTTTCGCCTAACTTATGCGCGCGCGCAGGCGGCGTCCAGCGGCCAGCGGTGGGGCGAACGTGAAAAGGGCGCCCCGCAGGACGCCCGATTGCTTTATTCTTCTTCGTCGGCGGTGGCCGCTTCGGCATCTGGGCGCGGCTCACGTGGGGGGCGGCCGATGACGTCGCGCAACTCATCCAATTCGATAAAGTTATCGCACTGGCGGCGCAGTTCATCTGCGATCATTGGCGGTTGGCTGCGAATGGTCGAAACCACAGACACCCGAACGCCTTGGCGCTGCAGGCTTTCGATCAAGGGGCGGAAATCACCGTCGCCGCTGAAGATCACGATGTGATCCACATGCGGCGCATGTTCCATGGCGTCGACCGCCAGTTCGATATCCATATTGCCCTTGATCTTGCGACGTCCCATGGAGTCCACGAATTCTTTCGCAGGTTTCGTGACCATGGTGAAGCCGTTGTAATTCAACCAATCGACCAATGGCCGGATGGGTGAATATTCGTCGTTTTCCAACAACGCAGTGTAGTAGAACGCGCGCAGCAATTTGCCACGTCGCATGAATTCCTGCCTGAGGAGCTTGTAATCGATGTCAAACCCGAGGGCTTTACCGGCCGCGTATAAATTCGACCCATCGATGAACAGCGCCAGGCGTTCATCCCGATAAAACATATGAATTTGTCCTTTCAAAATCGGCCCCGACCAGAGAAATGTGTGTGAGTGGTTCGCCGGTCGGACCTGCGCAAAAATAGGGAAAACCGGAAATGCTTCAAGGGGAAGAAAGCCGCAACGGCGACATGACGCTGGTCGCGCTTGGCAGCAATGCACCTTCGATTGTGGGTGACCCAAGGGCAACCGTTTTGGCCGCCTTGGCTGAAATTCAGCGCCATATTGGACCGGTCAAAAGCAGTCAGTTGTATCAAAACCCTGCTTTTCCTGCGGGTGCTGGGCCGGATTTCGTCAACGCCGCATGCGCGGTTCAGACCGAACGAGGTGCGGCGGATGTGTTGTCCATTCTCCATAGGGTTGAGGCGGATTTTGGCCGAATGCGGATGCAGCGGTGGGGGCAACGCACCTTGGATCTGGATTTGATTGCACAAGGTGGCCAGATTGCCCCCAATGCGAAAGTCTGGCAGCACTGGGCTCAACTGCCTCCGGACGAGCAGGCGCAGATCGCCCCTGATCAGCTGATCCTGCCCCATCCGCGCCTGCAGGACCGGTCATTTGTCCTCGTGCCGTTGGCGGATGTGGCACCTGAGTGGACCCATCCGGTCACAGGGCTGACGGTCACCCAGATGCGTGACGCGCGTCCCGGTGATGAGATCGCCAGCGTTCGCGCCATGTAACGCCGCGCAACCCTCAGGAATCGGGTTGTAATCTAGCTGTCAAGCCTTTATGAGCGCGGTTCTGATACCCTCGACGATTGATTGATTGGAGTGCCCCATGGCCCGCGTGACCGTTGAAGACTGCGTAGACAAGGTTCCAAACCGTTTTGAACTGGTGATGCTTGCGGCCCACCGCGCCCGCGAAATCTCGTCCGGTGGTGCGCTGACCGTCAACCGCGACAACGACAAGAACCCCGTCGTTGCCCTGCGTGAAATCGCCGACGAAACCCAGACAGCCGATGATCTCCGCGAACGCATGATCGAAGCGAACCAGACCCAGATCGAAGTGGATGAACCCGAAGAGGATTCCATGGCGCTGTTGATGGGTGGTGGTTCTGCCGAGGCGGACAAGCCTGCAGACGACGACATGAGCGAAGAGAAACTCCTCCGCGCGCTGATGGAAGCCCAAGGGCAGAAGTAAAAGGATGGCGACACCGGCATGACAGCTGATGATCTGATCGCGCTGGTTCGCACCTACAATCCTAAAACGAATACAAAAATGCTCGCCGATGCGTTTGTCTTCGGCGAGGAGATGCACGACGGACAGTTCCGTCATTCAGGTGAACCTTATTTCACCCACCCCATTGCCGTCGCCGGTATTCTGGCCGAACAGCAGATGGATGATGCCACGCTGATCACGGCGCTTTTGCACGACACGATTGAAGACACGAAAGCGTCCTTTTCAGACGTGGAAAAGCGGTTCAGCCGTGAAATCGCTGAACTTGTGGATGGTGTCACCAAGCTGACCAACCTTCAGCTGTCGTCGTCTGAAACCAAACAGGCCGAAAATTTCCGCAAGCTTTTCATGGCCACGTCACGTGATTTGCGTGTGACTTTGGTTAAATTGGCGGACCGTCTGCACAATATGCGTACGATCAAATCCATGCGCCCGGAAAAGCAGGCCCAAAAGGCGCGGGAAACGATGGACATCTACGCGCCGCTTGCAGGCCGCATGGGTATGCAGTGGATGCGCGAAGAGCTTGAGGACCTCGCCTTTCGTGTCCTCAACCCCGAGGGCCGCAATTCTATCATCCGTCGTTTCATCACGTTGCAGCGTGAAACCGGCGACGTGGTCGAAAAGATCACCGTCGATATGGAACATGAGCTGGATAAGGCAGGCATCGCCTGTGATATCTACGGGCGCGCCAAAAAGCCCTATTCGATCTGGCGCAAGATGCAGGAAAAACAGCAGGGTTTCAGCCGCCTTAGCGACATCTACGGGTTCCGCATCATCACCCAATCCGAAGCGGATTGTTATGCCGCCCTTGGTGCCATTCACCAACGATGGTTCGCCGTTCCGGGCCGGTTCAAAGACTATATCAGCCAGCCGAAATCCAACGGCTACCGCAGCCTGCACACCACGGTGTCGGGGCGCGATGGCAAACGGGTTGAGGTTCAGATTCGCACGGTTGAAATGCACGAAGTCGCTGAGGCCGGGGTCGCCGCCCACTGGTCCTACCGCGACGGTATCCGCACCGAGAACCGCTTTGCCGTTGATCCCGCGCGCTGGATTGCCCAGCTGACCGACCGCATCGATGCGGATGACGACGACAATACCTTCCTCGATATGGTCAAGCTTGAGATGTATCAGGACCAGGTGTTCTGTTTCACGCCCAAGGGGGACGTGATCAAATTGCCACGCGGGGCGACGCCTATCGATTTCGCCTATGCGATCCACACGCGAATTGGCCATGCCTGCGTGGGTGCCAAGGTCGACGGGTTGCGTGTGCCGCTGTGGACGCGGCTGAAAAACGGCCAATCGATTGAGGTCATCACCGCCGAAGGCCAGACGCCGCAGGCCACATGGATCGACATCGCGGTCACGGGCCGGGCCAAAACCGCCATTCGGCGCGCGTTGCGCGAAGAAGACCGCGAACGGTTCATCCGGCTGGGGCGCGAATTGGTCCGCGCGGCTTTTGAAAACGTGGGCAAGAAAGCGACCGACAAGGCGTTGCGGACCGCTGGAAAATCGCTGGGGCTGGGCAACATCAACGATATGTTGGAACGGGTCGGCGCGGCCGAAATTACGTCGCGCGATGTGGTGTCCGCGATCTATCCTGATCTTGTGAAAACCGTCGGTGCCGAAATTGAGGCACGTCGCGCCGTCATCGGTCTTGATGCTGACCAAACCCACCGTCGTGCCCAATGTTGCCAGCCCATTCCGGGTGAACGGATTGTGGGCATCACCTATCGTGGCCAAGGCGTTGTGGTGCACGCGATTGATTGCGATGTGCTGGCCGATCTTGAAGACCAGACAGAACGTTGGATTGACCTGCACTGGCAGGAGGGCACCCATTCCGCGTCCAACACGATTACCTTGGACATGACCATTACCAACGACGCGGGCGTCCTAGGGCGCATCTGCACCTTGATCGGTGAGAACGACGCCAATATCTCTGATCTGCATTTCATTGATCGCAAACCAGATTACTACAGATTGCTGATCGAGGTTGACCTGCGCGATGTGGAGCATATGCACATCGTCATGACGGCGCTCGAAGCTGACAGTAATGTTGCCACAATTGAACGTCACCGTGACCCCGACCGGGCCGGACAGGTTCAACGACGCAGCTAACGCCCAAAGGGCAGGGACACGAAGACGTGGTTTTCAGACGCAGAGACAGACGCCCCCTCTGGCGGGCCGGGCTCGAAATGCTCTGGCCGCGTGGGGGTTGGGGCCGTGCCGCGCAATACGTAAAACACCGCGTGCGGCGCCTGCCTGATACCCCTGAAAAAATCGCACGTGGCATTTGGGCGGGCGTGTTTGCGTCCTTTACACCCTTCTATGGTCTGCACTTTTTTATCGCCGCAGGCATGGCCAAAATTATGCGCGGCAACATCCTGGCCTCGCTGATGGCCACTTTTTTCGGAAATCCACTGACATACCTGCCGATCGCATGGTCGGCGCTGGCGACGGGTCACTGGTTGCTCGGAACATGGATGGACCGCGAATTGCTGGGCACTGAACGGGGTGGGGATTGCCGGATCGGATGCCAGTTCGGCAATGCGTTTGAGGACCTTTGGCAGAACTTTGTAGCGATTTTCACGCACGACCGGATGGATTGGCGCGGCTTGTCGAATTTCTACGAAGGCGTGTTTTACCCCTATATGATCGGTGGGATTATCCCCGGCATCGTCACAGCGAGTCTGTGCTACTACCTGTCCGTACCTGTCATCCGCGCCTACCAGAACCACCGCCGAAAAATCCTGCGCGAAAAATTGGCGCAGCTTAAGAATCCGGCTGACGTGCAGAAATAGCGTGCTAAGTTCAGTCCAGAAGGAGGGCTGACTTATGTCCAATTTGCGTCTTGGGGTGAATATTGATCACGTGGCCACTGTCCGCAACGCGCGGGGCGGGGATACGCCTGATCCGGTCCGTGCTGCCAAATTGGCGGAACAGGCCGGCGCCGACGGCATCACTGCACACCTGCGTGAAGACCGCCGCCACATCGGGGACGCAGACATTGATGCCTTGATGGATGCCCTGACGGTGCCGTTGAATTTTGAAATGGCCGCCACGCCCGAGATGCAACAAATTGCCCTGCGTCATAAGCCCCATGCCGTTTGCATCGTTCCCGAAAAACGCGAGGAACGCACCACCGAAGGCGGGCTTGAGGTCGCGCGTGAGGAAAATGCGCTGGCCCACTATATCGCCCCCCTGCGTGAGGCCGGGTGCCGTGTGTCTATTTTCATCGCCGCCGACCGCCGTCAGATCGACGCCGCCAGCCGCATTGGTGCACAGGTGATTGAATTGCACACAGGTGCCTACTGCGATGCCCACGCGGAGGGCGATTTCGCGACCCGCGATGCGGAACTTGAAAAGATGCGCCAGATGTCGTCTTACGCCCATACGCTCGGGCTTGAGGTTCATGCAGGTCACGGGCTGACCTACGCCACCGTCAAACCCGTCGCCGCCTTTCCCGAGGTGATGGAGCTGAACATCGGCCACTTCCTGATCGGTGAAGCGATTTTTCGCGGTCTGCCCGATGCGATTGGCGAAATGCGCCGTCTGATGGATGAGGCGCGGCCTTAACCTCGCCCTCAGCGGCGCGCGCCCTATCTGTCGATCATGACGCAACCAACAGAATTTGAACGCCAGATCATGGCCGAGATCAACCGCTGGGCCGTTCAGATTGGCGCGGATGAAGGCCCGCCTGCTTTTACAGCTGCCATCGTCAAAGACGGGGACGAAATCACCCGTGGGCGCAATACGGCCCGCGTGGACGGGGACCCGACGCATCACGCTGAAATCGTGACCATCGGGCAGGCAGCGGGGGTTTTGGGCACCCGTGATTTATCCGGCTGCACGCTTTTGTCGTCCTGTCAGCCGTGCGAAATGTGTCTGGCTGCCATGCGCTGGGCCAAGATCGACCGCGTGATTTTTGGCGCACAGCAAGCCGACATTGATGACCAGATGTTCCGCTTCCCCGGCCTGACCTTGCCAGATTTTCACCAAGCGTGCGGCGGATGTTTCGACTATGCAGGCGGGGTGCATGACGACATCGTGCTGCATCTTTACCGTTTGCAAGACTAGGAGAGATCGATGATCCTTCACGCTGTGTACCTGTCGTTGACCAAAGACGCCGATCCGGCGGAGTTGGCCGATGTCATGACCGGCCTCGCAGCCCTGACCGACCTGATTGAGGCGTTTGCACATGGCCCAAATATTGACGTAGAGGGCAAAACCCCAGAAAGCCATTACGGCTTTCACGTCACCTTTGCAGATCGGGCCGCACTTGACCGATATGCCACCGATCCCCGCCATCAGGCCCTGGGCGCGCGCCTTGTTGCGCTGTGTGGTGGTGCAGACAGAATCACGGTGTATGATCTGGACTGTTCGAACTGATCAAAGGCCAGCCCATGCGAATTGTCGCGACCCTTCTTGCCACCTGGCTTTCCGGAACAGCAACGGCCCAAATTGCCGTACCGTGCGATTGGCAGGCCCGCGCGGATGCTATTGTTGAACCATGGGAAGAAAATTCCGCCACCTTTGCGGACGGGGCAGTGCGTGTCGCCCTGCTGGATACGATCGAACCTGCCGCTGCGGCTTTTCACCTGCTGATCCTGCACCCTCCCTTTGATGAGGTCGGGGCCCGGACCTGTTCGACCGTGGGCTTGGACGAAGGGTTGGGCTATGCGGGGATGCTGTTTGATGACCTCACTTCGGAATACGACCCCGCGCGCGGGCTGATTTTTACCATCCCCGCGATCATCTATCTGCCAGAACAAAGCTTTCAGAACTCCGCGCTGTTGACCATCACGGTCAATCAAGCCACCGGCGATGTGACTGTAGACCAACAGTTGGGCCGCGAATGATTTTGGGTATCGGCACCGATCTGGCGAACATCGACCGTATTCAAGGCACGTTGGACCGGTTCGGCGACAGGTTTCGCAACAGGGTCTTCACCGACATCGAACAGCGCAAAGCGGAACGCCGCAAAGATATCGCGGGCACCTATGCCAAACGCTGGGCCGCCAAAGAGGCCTGTTCCAAGGCGCTTGGTACGGGTCTGCGCATGGGAATTTCTTGGAAGGACATGGCCGTCAGCAACCTTCACACCGGCCAGCCCGTCATGGCCGTCACCGGTTGGGCCAAAGAACGGCTGGACCAGATGACCCCACCGGGGCATGAGGCAATCATCCACGTCACCCTGACCGATGATCACCCTTGGGCGCAGGCCTTTGTCGTGATTGAGGCACGACCCGCGCCGCCCCAGACTGCGGGTTGACTTGGGGCCGCCGCACGCGCACATACGCCCAAATTTTATTGATGAATCAGAGCGAGGCCGCACCGTGTGGGTATCTATCAAAGAGACAGTTAAAACAGTCGTTTACGCGCTGCTGATTGCCGGCGTCTTTCGGACGTTTCTGTTTCAGCCTTTCTGGATTCCCTCAGGGTCGATGAAAGAAACCCTGCTGGTTGGCGATTTTCTTTTCGTCAACAAGATGGCCTATGGCTATTCCTATGCGTCCTGCCCGTCGATCATCATCCCTGCCGTGGGACTTGATATCGATGCGGAGGATTTTTGCGGTGTCTTCAAAGGCGGCAATGACCGGCTGTTCGGGTCCGAGCCTGAACGCGGTGATGTCGTCGTCTTCCGCCACCCTGTGACCGGCCGCGATTTCATCAAACGTCTGATCGGGCTGCCCGGTGATACGATCCGAATGCAGGACGGCCAAATCATTCTGAACGGTGAACCTGTGCCACAGCAGGCGGCCAGTCTTTTCGTTGAGCCTTTCGTGCGGCGCGGCCAGCCTGCGACCTTCCCGACCTGTTCAAACGGCACCGTGCCCATCGGCGAAGACTGCCTGAAACAGCGGTTCATCGAAACGCTGCCCGATGGCCGCCAGTACACGGTTTTGAACGTGGGCAACCGCCGTCTGGACACCACCGGCATCTTTACCGTGCCCGAAGGCCAGTATTTCTTCATGGGTGACAACCGCGACAATTCCTCCGACAGCCGCCGTGCGCAGACGGCTGGTGGCGTGGGCTTTGTGCCTTACGAAGATATCGTCGGTCGCGCCGACCGCATCATGTTCTCGTCTGCGGGCACTTCGCTTTTGGCGTTCTGGACGTGGCGCGGCGACCGTTTCTTCAAGGGGATCGAGTGAAGCTCTCCGGCCCACTTCGCGACTTTCAAGACAGGCTTGGCCATGTCTTCACCAAGTCTGAGCTTTTGATCCGCTCGGTCACGCATTCCTCCATGTCGTCGCCCCATCGTGACGACAACCAAAGGCTGGAATTTCTGGGCGACCGTGTGCTCGGTCTGGTTATGTCCGAGGCGCTGTTGAACGCCGATCCGAACGCCGCCGAAGGTCTTTTGGCCCCGCGTTTTAACGCGCTGGTGCGCAAGGAAACCTGTGCAGACGTGGCCCGCCAGATCGATCTGGGCTTGGTCCTGAAACTCGGCCGGTCTGAGATGCTGACAGGGGGGCGCCGTAAAGAGGCCCTGCTGGCCGATGCGATGGAGGCCGTGATCGCCGCCGTGTATCTGGACGCCGGTTTTGACAAAGCCCGTGATCTGGTTATCGCGCTGTGGGGGGACCGGATCACCAATGTCGAAGAAGACGCGCGTGATCCCAAAACTGCCTTGCAGGAATTTGCCCAAGGCCATGGTATGCCGCCGCCCGCTTACGTGGAAATCGCCCGCGATGGGCCAGACCACGCGCCCGTGTTCACGATCGAGGTCCGCCTGAAATCGGGTGCCGCTGAGCAGGCCCAAGCCTCCAGCAAACGCATGGCCGAACAATCCGCCGCGAAGGCCCTTCTGGCCCGCGTCACAGGAGAAAAGACATGACCCAACGCGCCGGATTTGCAGCCCTGATCGGGGAACCCAATGCAGGCAAGTCGACCCTGCTGAATCGTATGGTGGGCGCAAAGGTGTCCATCGTGACCCACAAGGTACAGACCACACGCGCACGTATTCGCGGGGTGGCCATCGAAGGCGACAGCCAGATCGTTTTCGTCGACACGCCCGGCCTGTTTCAGCCAAAACGCAGGCTGGACCGTGCCATGGTCGCCGCTGCGTGGGGTGGGGTCGCGGACGCCGATGTGGTTGTTTTGATGATTGAGGCGCATCGCGGAGTGACCAAGGGGGTTGAGGCGATCCTTGAACGGCTCGAAGACGTTGGCACGGGCCGGACTGTGGCTTTGGCGATCAATAAGATCGACCGCGTGGAAGCGCCTGTGTTGTTGGGGCTGACCAAAGACCTCAACGAACGGTTTTCCTTTGCAGAGACATTTCTGATCTCGGCCGAAAAGGGTCATGGCACCGACGATCTGCGAAAATGGCTGGCCGACCGTATGCCTGAAGAACCCTGGCTTTATCCCGAAGACCAGATCGCCGATTTGCCCATGCGGATGATTGCCGCTGAAATGACGCGCGAAAAGCTGACCCTGCGGCTGCATCAGGAATTGCCCTACCAGTTGACGGTCGAGACCGAGAATTGGGAAGAACGCAAAGACGGGTCCTGCAAGGTCGACCAGATCATTTACGTCATGCGCGACGGTCACAAAGGCATCGTGCTCGGCAACCGGGGTGAGACGATCAAGGCCATCAGCAAAGCCGCGCGTGAGGAACTGGCTGAGTTTCTTGGCCGCAATGTGCACCTGTTCCTGCAAGTGAAAGTGCGTCCCAACTGGCTGGAAGAATCCGAACGGTATTCCGAGATGGGCCTTGATTTCAAAGACGGAAATTCGTGAGGGCGGGGGCCAAAATTCGCGAATTTTGGCGGGCGCCATGACGCCGCGGTTGACCACGGACATCTGGGTTAGCGCGTACCTCACGCGGTTGCGCCTTGCGGACATTCCGGTGTTTGTGACCCGCAAAGGCGATGCGACTGCAGGTTCTGTTCTGGTGAAGCTCAACACCTTGGACGGACAGGCGCAGGCCTTTCAACGCAGTTTTGATCTGATGACCGGAGACCGCGCTTGGGTGGTTCTGGCTGAAGGGCCTGAGACGGATGTAGATGCGTCGCTCGTCAAGCAATCCGGTTTTGACCCAGACCTTTGGATCATTGAAGTCGAAGACCGTCAGGGCCGTCATTTGCTTGATGACCCATCGCTGGCCTAGACTGCATCCATGATCGAATGGCGCGATGAAGGGGCCTTGTTGAAGGTCCGCAAACACGGCGAAAGCAGCGCCATTATTGAGGTGTTCACCCAGACCCACGGGCGCGCCGCAGGCATCGTGCGCGGTGGCACCAGCCGAAAAATCGCCCCCATTTTGCAGCCCGGTGCCCAGCTGGATGTCACATGGAAGGCCCGGCTTGAGGACCATCTGGGCAGCTTCACCGTTGAACCCGTTCGCAGCAGGGCGGCCCAAGTTATGTCGGACCGAATGGCGTTGGCGGGGCTGAATGCCGTGACCTCCATCCTCGCGTTTGTCCTGCCCGAACGAGAAGACCACCCGCCGCTTTATGCGCGCACAATCCAATTGCTGGACCTGTTGGGGCAGGGGGATGTTTGGCCTTTGGCCTATCTGCAATGGGAACTGGCGCTGTTGGAAGAACTGGGCTTTGGCCTGACGCTTGATGCCTGCGCCGTGACCGGCAGCAACGATGAACTGGTCTATGTCTCGCCGCGTACAGGCCGAGCTGTGGGGCGTCATGCGGCAGGGGACTGGGCGGATAAATTACTGCCGCTCCCACCCGTTTTGGTTGGCGAAGGGGACGCTGATATCGCGGAAATCCTCACCGCGTTGCGCACGACGGGTCATTTTTTGACCAACCATCTTGTGCCGTCACTGGGAGATCGCACCCTACCTGAGGCGCGCGCCCGACTGCTGGACGTATTGGCGCGGCAAACCTAGCGCGCTTCAAACACCAGTTGTGCGCCATTTTCGTTTGACAAGATCAGCACGGCATCCGTCACCTCGGCCAAGGTCATGGTCTGCAGTGTCCCAAAGAACCGCTGTTCTGCCGACAAATCCGGGCAAGCGCGCCGCGTGGATCTGATCGCGTCGATGTTGAACCACGGATAGGGTCGGGTTTGGATCGCGGTGTAGGTGTTGCAAGGCGCTTGGCCTGTCACGCGGCCCTCAGCCGGAAAGCTGATGGTCGATGGCGCAGCTGGCGCTGCACCGCCGATTTCAATCAGATGATAGGTTGCGTCCGTATTGGCGTAGCCAGACACGGTTTCGTCGCCGGCACATAAGGTCAGCGCCACAAGAGGCATCAGGGCAAAGGTTGCTTTAATCATGCCGCCTTATAGCACGCGCCAAGGGTGATGAGAACGCCCGCCAAAATTACGGAATTTTAGTCAACCTTATAGGATACGGCGTGACGGCGTCCAATCGGTCCATTGGACCGATTGCGCGGAGGCGTTAGAGGATACGGCGGGCAATAACCTGTGCCTGAATCTCGCCGGCACCCTCAAAGATGTTCAGGATGCGGGCGTCGCACAGGATACGACTGATCTTGTACTCCAACGCAAAACCGTTGCCGCCGTGAATTTGCAGGGCGTTGTCTGCCGCAGCCCACGCCACACGTGCGCCCAGCAGTTTCGCCATGCCAGCCTCAACATCGCAACGCCGACCTTCATCCTTTTCAAAGGCTGAGAAATAGGTCAGCTGGCGTGCCACCATGATCTCAACCGCCATCATGGCCAACTTGCTAGCCACGCGGGGGAAGTTAATCAAAGACTTGCCGAACTGTTTGCGATCCTGCGCATATTTCATGCCTTCGTCCAATGCCGAACAGGCCACGCCGACTGCACGCGCGGCGGTCTGGATGCGCGCGCTTTCGAATGTTTCCATCAGCTGTTTGAAGCCCTTACCCTCTTCGCCGCCCAAAAGGTTTTCACCCTTCACTTTGAAATCATCGAAGTTGAGGGTGTATTCCTTCATGCCGCGGTAGCCCAAAACCTCAATCTCGCCGCCGGAAATGCCGGGGTCCTGCCACGGTTCCGCGTCGGTGCCCGGTGTCTTTTCGGCCAGAAACATCGACAGACCTTTGTAGTTGTCGGTGTCGGGCACGGTGCGTGCCAGTACGGTCATCACATGGGTGCGGGCGGCGTGAGTGATCCATGTTTTGTTGCCGTTGAGGACCCAATCGCCATTTTCGTCCCGAACGGCCTTGGTGCGCAGCGCGCCCAGATCGGACCCGGTGTTGGGTTCGGTGAACACGGCGGTGGGCAGTGTTTCAGCAGAGGCCAGACGCGGCAGCCATTTTTGTTTCTGCTCTTGGGTGCCGCCTGCGATGATCAACTCCGCTGCGATCTCGGACCGGGTGCCAAGGGAACCTACGCCGATATAGCCGCGCGACAATTCCTCTGACACCACACACATTGACGCTTTGGACAGCCCAAAGCCGCCGTATTCTTCGGGGATCGTCAGGCCAAAGACGCCCATCTCAGCCAACTCGTCGATGACCTCCATCGGAATCAATTCGTCCTTGAGGTGCCATTCATGGGCTTCAGGTTCGATCCGGTCGACGGAATAACGGCGGAATTGTTCGCGGATCATCTCCAACTCATCATCCAGACCGGTGCGGCCCACGGTGATTTCAGCGCTGCGTTCCTGCATAAGGTCCACAAGACGCAGACGGGCCGCTTGCGTGTTGCCCCCTTGCGTCAACGTCATAACGGCGGGTTCCATCATGGCGCGCATCTGGTCTTGTGTCAGGCCAATGTCTTGCAGGCGCAAAATCTCGCCTTGGTTCATTGGAATGCCGCCGTAAATCTGCCAGAGGTATTCGCCAAAGGCGATCTGGTGGATCAGCTGTTCGATGTCCCCGAACTGACCCTCACCGTCCAGCTTTTCTGCCCAGATCTGCATCTGCGCCAAGGCTTCGACATAGGTCGCCAGCCACGCCAACCCGTGGGTCGCCGTTTGTTCGGCTTCAACCAAACCACCGGACACGCGGCCATCTGCCATGACTTTGCTGCGCACGCTGTCCTTGGCAGCCTCAAGCAGGTCGCGCAGGGGGGGGATCGCAGCCCCCGTTGTGGCCAGCAGGTCCGGCAAAAGGGCTGTGTCTTGGGTGTTCAGGTCTTGTCCGTCGCGGGGCATGGCCGACTCCTTCATTGTGCAGTCGCAGAAATAGAGCGTTCGCATCGGCAGCGCAATAATAATTCGCCAAAATATTTACTGACGAACAATAATAACTCGACAGAATTTTCGTGCGGGCCTGCTTTTGCCGGTATATCCAAGATATCATGGCACTTGTACCCGGCATAGACAGCATAATGTCGCTGGCCCTTGTCCTGCTCGTCGCTTTGGTGGCCGGGTTGGTGAAAGGGTCCGTAGGCTTTGCGATGCCGACGGTGATGATGTCTGGGCTGACGTTGCTTTTGCCGCCTGAACAGGCGCTCGCGGCGCTGATTCTGCCGACCCTCGTGACAAACACATGGCAAGCGCTGCGGCAGGGCGTGCGCAGCGCGTGGGACACCATGGTGCGGTTTCGTGTGTTTTTATCAGTGGGTGCTGTCTGTCTTGTGGCCAGCGCACAACTTGTGCCTGTTCTGGATGCACGCATTTTATTCGGTGCGATTGGCGTGCCGATCACCCTTTTTGCGCTGATGCAGCTGGCCGGTTGGCGGCCTTCCGTGTCCCGCCCATCAAATCGGGTTGAGGCCGCGGTGGGCGGATTTACTGGCCTCATTGGTGGTATTTCGGGGATTTGGGGGCCGCCGACGGTGGCCTATCTCACGGCGATCGGCCTTCCAAAGGCGGAGACTATGCGCACCCAAGGGGCGATCTATGGCCTTGGAGCTGTGGCTTTGGCAGGGGCACATCTGCAGACGGGTGTCCTGCGGGCGGAGACCTTGCCCCTCAGCCTTGCGATCCTGCCCACGGCCTTGCTGGGGCTCTGGTTGGGGTTCAAATTGCAGGACCGGATGGCGCAGGACACATTCCGCAGGGCCATTCTTGTTGTCCTGACCTTGGCTGGCCTGAACCTGATGCGGCGGGCGCTGTTGGGCTAGCTGAGAAGGTCGAGATACCCGCAGGCATTGGCAAGGTCCGGCACCAAGGCGGGGTCCACGACCGTGAAGGTGACTTCGTAAAGTGTGGCGACGCCGGTGGTGGCCGTCATCGTCCAGTCCCCCAAGGCCAATTCATAGGTTTCATCGAACTGGTAAAAGGTGATGCCGGGACGATCCGTTGATCCGATGGATGTGACAAAGCTTTGTGTCGTCGCTCCGCTGCCTTGGAAGGGCGGATGTGTCACTGTCATCAAAACCGTGTCTTGTGCGGCAAAGCCCAGCCCTGACCGGACGCCAAAGCCCACACCCAGAACGGCAGGCACGATGCGGCCATTGCTGACAAACGGCGGGGCCTGATTGATCACATGGGTTGTGCCAGCAACGGTGCCCAGTGCGTCGCGTTCGCCGGTCGCCTCGGGCGCGCAGACGACGCCCGCCTCAAAGAAGCCGATCATGGGGGATACAAACTCCCCCTCCTGTGCCAAAACGCAGCCGCCCCAGCCAAGGGCCAGGACGGCTGTCATGATTTGCGCGCGCATCTTCATGCGAGGATCTTAGCCAATCGCGGCGGCTTTGACATCCTCGTCAATGAACGGAACGTATTGCGCGAAGTTGTCGGCAAACATGTCGACCAGTTTGGTCGCCTGCACGTCATAGGCATCGCCATCCGACCAGGTTGTGCGCGGGTTCAAAAGCCCGTCGTCCACACCATCACAGCTGACAGGCACGTCAAAGCCGAAGTTGGCGTCCTTGCGGAACTGACCCTCAACCAACGTCCCATTCAACGCAGAAGTGAGCAGAGCACGTGTGGCCTTGATCGGCATCCGGTTGCCGGTGCCATAGGCGCCGCCGGTCCAACCGGTGTTCACCAGCCAGCAGGTGGCGCCATGTTCCGCGATCTTGCGCTGCAAGAGTTTGCCGTAAACCTCAGGCCGGCGGGGCATGAAGGGTGCCCCAAAACAGGTGGAGAACGTGGGCTCGGGTTCGGTCACGCCACGCTCAGTGCCCGCGACCTTGGACGTAAACCCGCTGAGGAAATGATACATCGCCTGCGCCGGTGTCAGCCGCGCGATGGGGGGCAGCACGCCAAAGGCGTCGCAGGTCAGCATGATGATGTTCTTGGGATGTCCACCCAACGCCGTATCCGACGCGTTTGAGATGTAGTCGAGAGGGTAGGCGCAGCGCATATTGGCCGTCAGGCTGTCGTCCTCGAAATCCAGTTCAAGCGTTTCGGGATCAAACACCATGTTTTCGATGACCGTACCGGGCATCTGGGTTGTGGCGTAAATCTCGGGCTCGGCCTCGGGGTTCAGACCGATGGTTTTGGCATAGCAGCCGCCCTCAAAGTTGAAGATGCCACGGTCCGACCACCCATGTTCATCGTCCCCGATCAAGGTGCGGTTCGGGTCGGCAGACAGTGTCGTTTTGCCAGTGCCGGACAGGCCAAAGAACACAGCCGCATCCACAGGATTGCCTTTGGCGTGGTTGGCGGAACAGTGCATCGGCATGATGTCTTTTTCGGGCAGCAGGTAATTGAGAAGCGTGAACACCGATTTCTTGTTCTCGCCTGCGTACTCCGTGCCGCCAATCAGGATCAGCTTGCGGTCAAAGTTCATGGTGATGACGGTGGACGACCGGCAGCCGTGACGTTCGGGGTCGGCCTCAAACGACGGGCAGTTGATGACAGTCCAGTCGGGGGTGAAGCCTTCGACCTCATCTGCCGCCGGGCGACGCATCATGTGGCGGATGAACAACCCGTGCCACGCCAGCTCAGTCACAAACCGGACGTCCAGACGGTGCGCAGGGTCCGCACCGCCATAAAGGTCGGACACAAAGTAATCCTTACCGCCCATATGCGCGATCATGTCGTCATAAAGCTGGTCGAACTTCGCGGGCTCCATCGCGGCGTTGTTGTCCCACCAGACGGTGTTTTCCGTGGTCGCAGACCGCACGACGTGTTTGTCTTTGGGGGACCGGCCTGTGAATTTGCCAGTGCTGACAAGAAAGGTGCCGCCTTGGCCCAGCTGGCCTTCCTTGCGGGCCAAAGCCTCTTCGATCAGCGCATCTTCGGAGTAGTTATAATAGACCTGACCCACACCGGTGATGCCCTGATCAGGCAGCTTCATGGAAAGGTTGACCGTGCCGTGGTCCATTGTCTTGCTCCTATTGTAAGGGGCCGACGTGGCCCCGGTAAGGCCGACCTAACATGATGATTTTAACCCTGGATAGTCGCCTTTGTCGCAGTTAGCGCAACCAAATGAACGTTAGCGCAACCAACTGCCCGCGATCTGGTCGCCCAAGCACAAAGTGAGACATTTTAGTCATTGGTTACCCTTTTTGTGGGCACAACGAGGCGATCATTGCGTGGTTTTTGCAGTTTTGGATTGATTCGTTCAGGCGAAGCGGGGCAAAACAAAAGAAAAACAGGCAATAATAATTGAGCAGTAGAGGGGCAGTAGTATGTCACGAATCGCACTTGTCGATGACGATCGGAATATTTTGACATCCGTTCAAATCACACTTGAGGCCGAAGGCTTCGACGTTGAAACCTACAATGACGGCCAGCAGGCGCTGGACGCATTCAACAAAAAACTTCCCGATATGGCTGTGCTGGACATCAAGATGCCCCGCATGGATGGCATGGATTTGCTTCAGCGTCTGCGCCAGAAAACCACCATGCCGGTGATCTTTCTGACGTCCAAAGACGACGAGATTGATGAGGTTCTGGGCCTGCGCATGGGCGCGGACGACTACGTCAAAAAGCCGTTTTCCCAGCGTCTTCTGGTCGAACGCATCCGCGCGCTTCTGCGCCGTCAGGATGCAATCTCGGGCGAAGAAATCGAAGAAACCGAAGAGAATAAGATCCTCGTCCGCGGCGATCTGAGCATGGACCCGCTGCGCCATGCGGTGAAGTGGAAGGGCAATGATGTGTCCCTGACCGTCACCGAATTCCTGCTGTTGCAGGCCCTGGCCCAACGCCCCGGTTTCGTGAAGTCGCGCGACCAGCTGATGGACGTCGCCTATGACGATCAGGTCTATGTCGACGATCGCACCATCGACAGCCACATCAAACGTCTGCGCAAGAAAATGCGCACGGCGGATGATGAATTTTCCGCGATTGAGACGCTCTACGGTATCGGCTACCGCTACAACCAAGAGTAAAGAAGGCACGCCATGACGGTTGCCCCAAAGATTGACGTTCGCGATCTAAAGTCCGTCCGCGCCGCCGCGCGTGAGACGGGCGACGTCGTCTTGGGTGAAGACTTTGTGGCGCCCTCCGCCGATGATTTTATGACCCAGCGCCGGAAACGGCGCTCGGTCCGGCATCTTTTTCGGTCCCCCATTGCGCGCAAGATCATCACGTTCAACCTTTTGGCGTTGATCGTTTTGGTGGCTGGGATGTTGTACCTCAATCCCGCGCGCGACAACCTTGCCTATCAGCGCGGGTCGTCCTTGGTGAATGAGGTGGAATTGATCGCCGATGTGTTTGAGGCGCAATTGCCTGTGAATGCGCCGGTGAACCTGATGTCAGGCGATGGTGCAGACGCACGAGTGACCCTTGAAAACCTGGACCTGCGGGGCGGAGTTGACGTCTATTTGTTAGACGCCCAAGGCAACGTTGTTGAACGCTGGTCCGACCCAACCCCTGACGATGACGCCATCCCCGGTCTTGACCGCACGAACCGTGGCGTGTTCCTGACGCGTGCCTTGGACAGCATCTGGACCAAGGCATCCGGTCTGTTCCGTGACGGGTTGGATGACACCGTCACCGCCCCTGATCTGAGTGAGGATTTGTCCACCAAAGTGGCCGCAACGCTTGAGGGTGGGACGTGGCTTGAGAACCGGACGGACAATCGCGGACAGTCGTTTTTCAACGTCATGACACCGGTCGTCCAGCAGGGTGGCACGCCCGTGGGCGTAATTGCTTTGGTGTCGGCACCCGGTGAATTGGATGCTCTGGTTGCCCAAGACCGCGAACAGCTGTTGCAGATGTTTGTTGTTGGCGTCGTTGTGTCCATTTTATTGAGCCTTGCGCTCGCCTCGACCATCGCACATCCGCTGTCTGATCTGGCCAAGGCGGCAGAGCTTGGGCGCGACAAGAACGCCCGCAAAATGTCGCCACATCGCATCCGCATTCCTGATCTAACCGGCCGCCCTGATGAAATCGGTCGCCTGTCCGGCGCACTGCGCGGCATGGTTTCCGCCCTGTTTGAACGCATCGAAGGCAACGAACAATTCGCCGCCGATGTGGCCCATGAAATCAAGAACCCGCTGGCGTCTTTGCGGTCGGCTGTGGGGACATTGCGGCTGGCCAAAAAAGAAGAACACCGCACGCGTATGCTGGATGTCATCGAACACGATGTGCAGCGTCTGGACCGTCTGGTCAGCGATATCTCTAATGCGTCGCGTCTGGATTCTGAACTGGTCAAGGAAGAAGAAGAGGCATTCAACCTCATCAAGACCCTCAGCCACCTGACAGAATTCCTCGGCAATCAGGCCAAGCAAAAGGGTGTCGATTTCATCTCCGATCTGCCGAAAGACCCGATTGAGATTATGGGCCTTGAGGGGCGATTGGCGCAGGTTTTCGTCAACCTGATCTCAAACGCGATCTCGTTCTGCGAAGACGGCGACGCGATCCGTGTCTGGGTCCGTAAAAAAGAAAACCGTGTGCTGGTTGTGGTCGAAGATACAGGGCCGGGCATTCCCGAAGGGGCCCTGCAAAAAGTGTTCCAACGGTTCTATTCCGAACGCCCTGAAACGCAGTTTGGCGACAATTCCGGCCTTGGCCTCGCGAATTCAAAACAGATCGTCGAAGCCCACGGTGGCGTCATCTGGGCCGAAAATATCCGGCCCACAGATGCCGACATCGGGTCCGATCCGCTGGGTGCGCGCTTCGTGGTCGGTTTGCCCGTTTAAATGCTGTCGGTTCCGGTCAAACCGCAACCGGATGGCCAGCTTCGGCTTCATGCAAGCACCGTATCCTACAATCACAAGGCCCTCGTGATTGCGGGGCCAGGCGGGTCGGGAAAGTCCAGCCTCGCACTCAGGATGATGTCATTGGGCGCGACACTGATCGCGGACGACATAACGGCACTTGCCAACACGTTGGGCCACGTCACCGCGCATTCCCCTTCGACACTTCCCGCCTTGATTGAGGTGCGCGGTCTTGGGCTTTTGAATGCGCCGGTCCATACAGGCGAGGGCGTCGGCGCGGTTCTTGATCTGGGCACCGATGAGGCAGAGCGTCTGCCGCCCGTTCGCCACCTCTCTCTGCTGGGTCAGAATGTCCCGCTGCTTCACAAACCTGCGACCCCCTATATTGCTGAGGCAATGATTCACTATCTACGCTACGGACGATCCGACTAAACCAGAGGCCTCATGTCCCAAACAACCGACCCCATGCCAAAAATTATCGTCGTCAGCGGCCCCTCGGGTGCTGGGCGGTCCACGGCGATTAATGTTCTGGAAGATCTGGGATTTGAGGCGATCGACAATGTGCCTTTGTCTTTGATCCCGCGGCTGACCGATGGCCCTTTGACCCGTCCGCTTGCCATCGGCATCGACATTCGTAACCGGGATTTTTCAGTTCAGGGCGTGCAGGACACTTTGGACGGGTTGCAGGCCAACACGCACATAGACAGCCAACTGGTCTTTCTTGAGGCCAATGAGGATGCGCTTGTACGCCGCTATTCCGAAACCCGCCGCCGTCATCCGTTGGCCCCCGATGAACCCGCTATTCAAGGCATCCGTCGGGAGGCTGAATTGCTGTCGCCGCTGCGGTCACGTGCCGAATTCCTTTTGGATACTTCTGATTTGTCGCCCCATGACCTTAAGGCGCGGCTGACGGATTGGTTCGGCGAAAAAGGTGCCGCTTTGTTCGGGATTACCCTGCAATCGTTTTCGTTCAAACGTGGATTGCCCAAAGGCTCGGATATGACGTTCGACTGCCGGTTCTTGAAAAACCCCTATTGGGAGCCTGCTCTGCGTCAGATGACGGGCCTCGATCCGGAGGTGGGCGCGCATATCCAGACAGATGCTTTGGCGGGCACATTCATTGCGAAGACCACCGATCTGCTTTTGACGCTGCTGCCGGCCTTCCGCAGTGAGGGGAAATCACACATCAGCATCGGGTTCGGCTGTACCGGCGGGCAACACAGGTCGGTTTACGTGACAGAACAGGTGGCGATTGCCCTTGCAGAACAGGGGTGGCAGGTGTCTAAACGTCACCGAGAACTTGAGAGGGCGGCGCAAACTGGCGCACCTCAACGGATCAAAGGGACATGATTTGATCGGAATTGTGATTGTAGCGCATGGCGGGCTGGCGACAGAGTATCTGTCGGCGGTGGAACATGTCGTGGGCAAACAATCGGGGATTCATGCCATCGCGATTGGCCCTGAAGATGACCGTGCCCTCAAACAGACCGAAATTTGTGAAGCAGCCGACGCCGTCGACGCGGGTTCCGGCGTGGTGATTGTGACAGATATGTTTGGCGGATCGCCGTCCAATCTGTCGCTTCGGGCGTGCAGCCCTGAAAACCGCCGGATCGTTTACGGGGCGAATTTGCCCATGCTGGTGAAACTCGCTAAATCGCGTCGGAAATCCGTGCCTGATGCGGTGCGCGCAGCCCTTGATGCGGGCCGCAAATACATCGACAGCCATTCTGTCAACTTGGACGCCTGACCCATGCCCAACCGCACCCTTGAGATCGTGAACATAAAGGGATTGCACGCGCGGGCCTCTGCCAAGTTTGTCGAAGTGGTCGAACAATTTGACGCACAGGCCCAAGTGTCCAAGGACGGCATGGCAGCGGATGGTGATAGCATCATGGGGCTTTTAATGTTGGCAGCTTCTATTGGAACCTCTATTGAAGTTGAAACCAAAGGGCCTGAGGCCGAACCTCTGATGGATGCGCTTGTTGCGCTGGTTGCGGATAAGTTCGGCGAAGGGGACTAAGGCCCATCATCCGAATAGGACATGCGTTTGACTGATACGTCGACCAAAACCGATGTGACGACTGACACCGAAGACGCGCCACGCGTCTACGATCGCCGTTCGCTGACCTATTCCGAAACCTTTGACAGCCCGCTTAAGCGCAATTTCATCATGGCGATGGAATGGGTCACCGGAAAAATCAAAGTCATCCGACGTGTGCGCAGGTTTGAAAAGATGGGCACCCCAACGGGCCAGGCCTTCTGGCCTGCGACGATGAAGGCCATGGGGATCACGATCCAAACCCCACAAGCCGAACTTGATCGCATCCCTGAGACGGGTCCCGTCGTATTTGTTGCCAACCATCCGCATGGGCTGGTCGATGGAATGATCTTGGCCGATCTGATTGGCCGTCGTCGCAATGACTACCGCATTTTGACCCGCTCCTTGCTGACCGGTATCGATGAGAGCGCCTCAAGCTACATGATCCCCGTGCCCTTCCTGCATGAGGAACACGCGCAGCGCAAAATGATCGAAATGCGGGCCAAAGCGATGGAACATCTTGGCAATGGCGGTTTGATTGCCCTGTTTCCGTCGGGCGTTGTGGCCGCATCGGAAACGGCGTTTGGTCCCGCGATTGAACAGGAATGGAACGTCTTTACCGCCAAGATGATCAAACGATCCGGCGCCACAATCGTCCCGTGTTTCTTCCCAGGCAGCAATTCGCGCGCTTATCAGATCGCCAACCAATTCAGCGCGACTTTGCGGCAAGGCTTGCTGATCCATGAGGTTGCCCATGCCTTTGACAAGCCGCAAAAGCCGGTGATCGGACACCCGATTTCGCCAGAAGACTATGCAGACCGCTTGAAAGACCCACGCGCCTTCATGGCGTGGCTCCGCGATCATACGTTGTCCTTAGCCAGCGACTAAAATTCCGGAATTTTAGCTACCGCGTCGGGACCGGCGTTTCACCACGGTAATCGTAGAACCCGCGTTTGGTTTTGCGTCCCAGCCAACCGGCTTCGACGTATTTGGTCAGCAGCGGACAGGGGCGGTACTTGGTATCAGACAGACCGTCATGCAGCACCGTCATGATCGCAAGACAGGTGTCCAGACCTATAAAATCCGCCAGCTCCAGCGGCCCCATCGGGTGGTTCGCTCCGAGTTTTAGCGACGTATCGATCGATTCCACATTGCCCACGCCTTCGTACAGGGCATAAACCGCTTCGTTGATCATCGGCATCAGGATGCGGTTGACGATGAAGGCTGGGAAATCCTCCGCCGTGGCCGAGATTTTGCCCAACCGGTCCACGACCCCTTTGCAAGCATCAAACGTTTCAGCGTCTGTGGCGATGCCGCGGATCAATTCCACCAATTGCATAATCGGCACCGGGTTCATGAAGTGGAAGCCCATGAATTTTTCGGGCCGGTCCGTGCGGGACGCCAGCCGCGTGATCGAGATGGACGAGGTGTTCGATGTCAGGATCGTGTCTGGTGTCAAATGTGGCAGCAGGTCTTCGAAAATGGCCTGTTTGACGGTCTCACGTTCGGTCGCGGCTTCGATGACCAGATCGGTCGGGCCGAGGTCCGTCAACGTCAATGTCGTGCCGATCCGACGCAGACCTTCGGCCTTTTCTTCGTCGGAAATCAGCCCCTTAGACACCTGACGGGTCATGTTTTTATCGATCGCTTTGACCGCGGCCTTAAGGGCGTCATCGTTGATGTCGGTCAGCAAAACCTCATATCCCGCAAGGGCGCAAACATGTGCAATCCCGTTGCCCATTTGACCCGCGCCAACCACGCCAATTCGTTCAATCCCCATGGATCCCGCCTTTCGATGAATGTCGTCACCATAGGCGCCACGGGGGGGACCCTCAAGCCGGTCAATCGGCTCAAAATTTAGGCAAATCCGGCGTTTAAGCCCTTGGTAAGGGAATCGGCAGAAAAGGGGCAGTGGTGAGTGTAAATTAAGAAGGGTGGGCCCTATGAAGACTTATGAAACCAGACACAGCGCATTCCGATTAACCCCATGCACCTACGGCCTGTCGCGGTTGTCGTTTCGGGGGCCACGCAGGCCCACCGACGGGCGGTATGTGGCCGTGTTGGGCGGATCGGATACCTTGGCGCGCTATGTGGCCAAGCCCTATCCAGACCTTATGGAAACCGCCATCGGTGAGGTTTGCGTCAATCTGGGCGTGCAGGCTGCGGGCCCCGATGTGTATCTCAACGACCCCGCACTGCAATCACTGCGCCATGACGCAGCGGCCACGGTGATCCAACTGCCCGGTGCGATGAACCTCAGCAATGATTTCTACAAGGTCCATCCGCGCCGCAATGACAGGTTCACAGCGCCCACTGACAAATTGATCCAGCTGTTCCCTGAGGTTGATTTTAGTGAGGTGTCGTTCACCGGCCATCTTGTGGCGCGTCTTCGGTCTGTGGATGAGGCGCGCTTTGCTCTTGTCCGTGCCGCCCTGCAATCAGCTTGGGTCTGCCGCATGGTGCAACTGGTCGAAAACGTGCCGGGGCCGGTCTTGTTGCTGTGGTTCGCGTCGCGGTCGCCCGACGGGCCGGGGCAGGGGCAAAACCCCTGTCATGAACCGGTATTTGTCACCGATCAGATGGTCGAAGCCCTGCGCGACCACGTGGACGACATCATCGAAGTGATCGCCCAACGTGGCGAGGTGGAGGGCCTGTCCTTCGCACCCCTTGATACTCTGGCGGCACAAGATGCGCTGGGTCTTGCGGCCCATCAGGCCGCCGCACGTGCGTTACGCGGGGCGGTCATGCACGCCCTCGACATATAAAAAAGGCCCGCGGGGTGCGCGGACCTTTAGGGATCCGTTGGACCCGTGATCTTGGCTAGGGTTTAGCCCAGCTTTTCAGTCAACTCAGGCACTGCGTCGAACAGGTCTGCGACCAGACCGAAGTCAGCCACCTGAAAGATCGGGGCTTCTTCGTCCTTGTTGATCGCAACGATGATCTTGCTGTCTTTCATGCCGGCCAAGTGCTGGATCGCACCGGAAATGCCCACAGCCACATAAAGATCGGGCGCGACAACTTTACCTGTCTGTCCCACCTGCCAGTCGTTCGGGGCGTAACCGGAATCGACCGCTGCGCGGGATGCGCCAACGGCGGCCCCCAGTTTGTCAGCCAGACCTTCGATCAGTGCGAAATCCTCTTCGGATCCGACGCCACGACCACCGGACACAACCACACCCGCAGAGGTCAGTTCAGGACGATCAGAGGCCGCGACCTTGTCTTCGACCCATTCGGACAGACCAGGGTTGGCTGCTGCAGCGATCTCTTCGACGGAGGCAGAACCGCCCTCACCCGCCGCATCAAATGTGGATGTCCGGATGGTCATCACTTTGGTCGCGTCAGAGGATTTCACCGTCTGGATGGCGTTACCTGCATAAATCGGGCGTTCAAATGTGTCCGCATCGACAACGCCGGTCACTTCGGAAATCACCATCACGTCCAACAGGGCCGCCACACGGGGCAGGATGTTTTTGGACGCCGCCGTGGAGGGCGCTGCGATATGGGAATAATCACCGGCCAGTGACACGATCAGATCGGCCATTGGTTCGGCTAGATCGTGACCATAGGCGTCATCTGTGGCGCAGAGAACTTTGGACACGCCGTCCAGCTTCGCCGCCTCAGCCGCTGCACCTTGGCAGCCGCTTCCGGCACACAGAACCGTCACATCGCCCATCAGCTTGGCGGCGGTCAGGGCCTTTGCGGTGGCGTCCACGGACAGCTCACCATTCACAACTTCAGCAATCAGAAGAACAGCCATTATACAGCCCCCGCTTCTTTGAGTTTCTCGACCAGTTCATCCACCGATCCCACAACGATACCTGCGGCGCGGGCCTCAGGCTCCGATGTGCCGACGATTTCCAGACGGTTCGCAACATCCACGCCGTAATCGGCCGGTGTTTTTTCGTCCAAAGGCTTTTTCTTGGCCTTCATGATGTTGGGCAGCGACGCATAGCGTGGCTCGTTCAGGCGCAGATCGACCGTCACGATGGCTGGCATCTTGATCTTGATCGTTTGCAGGCCGCCGTCCACTTCGCGCGTCACGGTGGCGGTGTCGCCATCGACGTCCATCTCGGACGCGAAAGTGCCCTGTGCCCAACCGGTGAGCGCGGCAAGCATCTGGCCTGTAGCGTTCATGTCGTTGTCGATCGCCTGTTTGCCTGCCAGCACAAGGCCGGGCTGCTCTTCGTCGATCACACCTTTAAGGATTTTGGCAACCGACAGCGGCTCAATATCGTTGTGTACGTCATCTGTGGCCACAACGAGGATCGCGCGATCTGCACCCATAGCGAGAGCAGTCCGCAAGGTTTCTTGTGCCTGCTTCACACCGATAGAAACGGCGATGACTTCTTCAGCCTTGCCAGCTTCCTTCAGGCGGATCGCCTCTTCGACGGCGATTTCGTCAAATGGGTTCATGGACATTTTGACATTGGCGAGATCAACACCGCTTCCGTCCGCTTTCACACGAACTTTCACGTTATAATCGATCACGCGTTTGACGGGTACGAGGACCTTCATCAGCGGTTTCTCCCTTTGGACGTACCTTTCGGCACTTCGGTTCAAATTCCAGTTTCAAATACCGCAGCGGCCCCGCGGAAAATAGGTCAGAATCGACGCGCAGATAGGACCTGACGTCGCGTATGTGAAAAAACGCCCAAAAATTTCACCAAGTCAAGGGTTGTGCCGCGAAGAATGCCAGAAACGACAACGGGCCGCAGGGGTCTGCGGCCCGGCCTTCAAACGGGTGACGTTGATTTAGCGGTTCGCGCCTGGAATCCACAAGACGTCGTCCTTGCCGCCGTTGTTGGCGATGCGGGAGGCGACGAAGAACCAGTCGGACAACCGGTTGAGGTATTTGACCCCCGCAGGGTTCACAGATTCAACCGTCCCCAGTTCCACCGAGAGACGTTCTGCGCGACGCGATACGGTTCGGCACAGATGCAAATGGGCGGCCAAGGCAGACCCGCCAGGCAAGATGAACGACCGCAAAGGTTCAAGATTCGCGTTCATTGCGTCAATTTCGGCCTCAAGCCGTGCCACCTGCGCGTCGGTCATCCGCAGCGGCGCGTATTCCGCTTCGGCGTCCTTTTCCATATCGGGGCGGCACAGGTCGGCACCCAGATCAAAAAGATCGTTCTGGATCGAGGCCAGTTGCGCATCCATGTCGCCGGTGGCGTGAAGACGCGCCATGCCGACGGTGGCATTGGCCTCATCCACGGTGCCATAGGCTGTGACGCGCAGTGAATGTTTGGCTACGCGGCTGCCGTTGCCAAGGGCGGTTTCGCCAGCATCACCGGTTTTGGTGTAGATTTTATTCAGAACAACCATCAGTTGCCTCCCGTCGATCTAAAATAGGCAAATCCCACAATCAGGACGACGGCCACGAATTGGGCGGCGATTCTGTATTGCATGACTTTGTTGGATTTCTTGCTATCCCCGCCGCTGCCAAACAGCGACACCCCCCAGATCAGGATCGCGCCCACGATTAGGCACGCCCCGATGATGACGTAGAAGAACGGATCGTTGGCCATGATTTCGGCTCCTTGTTGTATTTGGAAGGGACGTAAAGCGCGGGGCGGCAAAGGGAAGGGTCACGCCCTGCGCAAAATCCAATCGAGGGCGCGGGTGGGAAGGATCCGGCGCAACATCCCCATCGCGTAGGTCGGGGTCGTCACATAATAGCGCGGCTTGGGATTGCGGTGGGTGCATGCATGCAGCAGCTTTGCCGTTACCGCAGAGGCGGGCAATTCAAAGGCGTCCGGCCCGTTGTCTTCGTAAAGACGTTTCTTCAGTCCCTTTTCATATTGGTGCCTGCGGGGTGAGTTTTCCCAATCGATCCAACGTTCAAAATGCGGGATCGACTTTTTTCGAATGTCGGATGTGACGGGGCCGGTGTTCATCGTGATGATTTTGATGTTCGTGTCGCGGCCCATTTCGACCCGCAAGGTATCGGTCAGTCCCTCCAGCCCGAACTTCGTCGCATTATAGGCTCCGCGCCACGGCAGTGTGATCAGACCCAGCACCGAGGAATGTTGCACGATGCGTCCGTGACCTTGCGCGCGCATAACGGGGATCACTTGGGTCGTCAGTTCATGGACGCCAAAAACATTGGTTTCGAAATTTAGCCGCAGCGCCTCACGGGGGAGGTCTTCGACAGCGCCGGGTGTTCCGTATCCGCCGTTGTTGAACACTGCATCCAGCGTTCCGCCTGTGGCCGCCAGAACCTCCGCCAGCCCAGATGTGATGGTGGCAGGATCGGTGTAGTCGATCAGCGGGGCGTCGAAGCCTTCGGCAGCCAAACGGTCACAATCGGTCTGCGCGCGGCATGATGCAAATACGCGCCAGCCCGCTTTGCGCATGCCATGGGCGGCATCATACCCGATGCCGGACGAACAGCCGGTGATAAGAATTGATTTTGTCATACCCGCCTTCTGCCGTGATGTGCGGCTGCGGGCAAGTGGTCGGGCGCTGGATTAGGCGTCTGGCGACGTCAGCAACCGTTCTGCCATCCAACCTTCGATGCCACGATCCACGGTGGCCACATTGGCCCAACCGCTTGCGTTCACGTCCAGCACTTCGATTTCGGTGCCCCCATCAAGGGTAACAATCACGTCAAAATTCGTGCCGGGGCCTGCGCGCATGTTTACGCGGCTGCTGGCCACTTCACGGATATCAACGGGGTCTTCGATCATGGGGGCCACAACCTCAATCACCTCGGGCGCGGGTTCTGCCACAACAGGCGCGGGTTCGACCGGGGCTGGGGCGGATACAAGGACTGCGTTTTCAGCCTCTGGCGCGGGGGTAACGTTTGATGTGGATACGCTGAGCAAGGTGGGCGTCGCGGCGCGGGTCACGACCTCAGGTGTGGGCGACGTTTCCGTCTCAGCCACGATAACCTCGCGTTGCTCCGGCGCGAAATCAGCACCACCGGATATCTCATAATAGGCCCAGCCCATGAAGGCAAAGCTCACCCAAACATAGGTTTTCATTTTACGAACCCCCCAGAGATTCTTACACGTTCCCTAAGTGAACTTACCAAATCCCCCATAGTTCCGTGAGTCTTTTCCACGGGGAAAAATTCAGCAGGCGCGTCCCACTTCACCGTTGTCGCCAAATCGCCACGCCGTTACACACGATGTATGAGCGATGAGATTTTTGACCCCAAGATGAACCCCACCGAACCGTTGCGCCGTGCGATCGGGGATCGGTATCTGACCTATGCGCTCTCCACGATTATGCACCGCGCCCTGCCCGATGCGCGTGACGGGCTGAAACCGGTACACCGCCGCATCCTCTACGCGATGCGCCAGTTGCGCCTTGCGCCAACAGGGGGGTTCCGCAAATCCGCCAAGATTTCCGGCGATGTGATGGGCAACTATCACCCCCACGGGGACGCCGCGATTTATGATGCCATGGCGCGTCTGGCGCAGGATTTTAACGTCCGCTATCCGCTGGTGGACGGGCAGGGCAATTTTGGCAACATCGACGGGGATAACCCCGCTGCGGCCCGTTACACGGAGGCGCGGATGACCGCCGCCGCCGAAGCGCTGCTTGAAGGTCTGGCCGAGGACGCTGTTGATTTTCGCGAAAACTATGACGGGACGCTGACCGAACCGGTTGTGCTTCCTGCGGCCTTTCCCAACCTTTTGGCCAATGGGTCCAGCGGGATTGCGGTGGGCATGGCGACCAACATCCCGCCCCACAATTTGGATGAACTGATCCAGGCCTGCCTGCATCTGATCAAATCGCCCAATGCCCGTGATGAAACCCTGCTGGACTATATCCCTGGCCCCGATTTCCCCACAGGCGGCGTTATCGTTGAACCGCGCGAAAACATCGCGGACGCCTACCGCACCGGCAAAGGCGGCTTCCGCCTGCGCTGCCGTTGGGAGGTTGAGGATCTTGGCCGTGGCCAGTGGCAGGTCGTTGTCACGGAAATCCCTTATCAGGTTCAGAAATCCAAGCTGATCGAAAAGTTGGCCGAAGTGATCCAGACCAAAAAGGTCCCAATTTTGGCCGACGTGCGGGACGAATCTGCTGATGACATCCGCATCGTGTTGGAACCTAAATCCAAGAACGTCGACCCTGAAATTCTGATGGGCATGCTCTACCGCAATTCCGATCTTGAAACGCGGTTCAGCCTGAACATGAACGTGTTGATCGACGGTCTGACCCCGCAGGTCTGTAGCCTGAAAGAGGTCCTGCGCGCCTTCCTTGATCACCGCCGCGATGTTTTGATCCGCCGGTCACGTCACCGGATGGCCAAGATCGACAACCGGTTGGAGGTTCTGGCCGGTCTGATCACAGCCTTCCTGAACCTTGATCGGGTCATCGATATCATTCGCTATGATGACGACCCCAAGGCCGCCTTGATGTATGAGGACTGGTCGGTCCCCCATCAGGCCACCCTGACCCGCGCTACGGATGAGGCGGATTACCTGTCCCCGCTGGCGGGCGTAGATATGGACAGCCTGACGCTGATCGTGGACGAAGACGCGCAGGCGCCGTCGTTCATGGAAAGCACCGAACGTAAAATTCCGTCCTCCTACGCGGGCCGTGAAAATGGGCTGAGCGATGTGCAGGCCGAGGCGATCTTGAACATGCGCCTGCGGTCCTTGCGCCGTCTGGAAGAAGAGGCGCTGGTCAAGGAACGGGATGACCTGATGCGGGAACGCGCAGGCCTCGAAGACCTGCTAGAGGCGGAAGATCTGCAATGGAAAACCATTGCAGATCAACTGCGTGAGACCCGCAAACTGATGGGCGCCAATTCCGAAGGCGGTGCGCGGCGCACCACCTTTGCCGAGGCCGGTGAAGTTGAGGACGTCCCCCTTGAGGCGATGATCGACAAGGAGCCGGTCACAGTGGTCTGTTCCAAAATGGGCTGGATCCGCGCCATGACCGGCCACATTGATCTGGCCCGTGAGCTGAAATTCAAAGATGGCGACGAAGGCCGCTTTATCTTCCATGCGCAAACCACCGACCGGCTGCTGGTCTTTGGCAGCAATGGACGGTTCTACACCCTTGGCGCATCGACCCTGCCCGGTGGGCGCGGCATGGGCGAACCCTTGCGTCTGATGGTTGATCTGCCCAATGAGGCTGAGATCGTGGCGCTGTTCATCCACCGTCCGGGCGAAAAGTTGATCGTGGCCTCCTCTGCCGGGGATGGGTTTGTGGTGCCTGAGAACGATATCGTGGCCCAGACCCGTGCGGGCAAACAGGTGCTGAACGTACGCGGCGATACGGTCGCCAAAATTTGCAAACCGGTGACGGGCGATCACGTGGCTGCCGTCGGCGAAAACCGCAAAGTGCTTGTGTTCCCGTTGGATGAACTGCCCGAAATGGGCCGTGGCAAAGGCGTACGTCTGCAAAAATACAAAGACGGCGGCCTGAGCGATGTGACGACCTTTACCCTGTCCGAAGGGCTGTCATGGCTGGACCCCGCAGGGCGCACCCGCACGGAAACAGAGCTGACGGAATGGACATCCAAGCGCGCCAGCGCCGGTCGGATGGCCCCGCGCGGCTTCCCAAGGGACAACCGCTTTACGTGACAGATCAAACCGCCCCCGACCGCCTGACCACGACATTCGCAGGCACCCGCGGGCCGCTGTTCCGCAAGGCGCTTTGGGGGTCGTTGTGGACAATCCTGACGTTGGGGTTTTACCGGTTTTGGCTGAAAACCAAACTGCGGCGCTATTACTGGTCGTCGATCCAACCGGGCGGCACGCCGCTGGAGTATGTGGGCGACCCGCTGGAAAAACTGTTGGGGTTCTTTCTGGCCGTGGTGGTTCTGGCCTTCTACATCGGCGTCGTGAACCTGATCTTGATGTTCGCCAGCCTGTCGCTGTTGGCGTCAAACTTTACCGCCTATTTCGTCAGCTTTCTGGGCGTCATTCCGATCTGGTTTTACGCCCGCTACCGCGCCCGTCGCTATACGTTGGCGCGCAGCCGTTGGCGCGGGGTGCGTTTTGGCCTGAAACCCGGCGCTTGGGGCTATGCGTTTCGCGCGCTTTGGCATTGGATCATCACCATACTGACGCTCGGGGTCCTGTGGCCGCGTAAGACGTTCTATCTTGAGAAATACATGACCGACCGGACGGTCTTTGGGTCCGCAACCTTGCATCAGGGTGGTCATTGGCACATGCTGATGCCCGCCTTTGTGCATGTGCTGATCGGGGCCGTTTTGCTGGCCGTGGCGTCGTTTGAGACATGGCAGGGCAATCTGCGGGTTACTTATCTTTATGCACTGGCGGGGCCTTGGTTTATCTATGGGGTGATCCACTACACGGTTGAGGCAAAACGCATTCTGGCCAACCACAAAACCGCCGGGGCGCTGGGCCTTCAGGCCGCGCCGGACCGCCTGAAGATTACCCGCACTTATGTCTTTGGCTACCTTGCCACAGCGATCTGCGCGCTGCTGCCTGTTTTGCCGATCGTGACCATTGTCGGGATGGTTGAAAACCAGCGGATGCGCCAGATTTATGACACCACCGTTGAAACCGGCCTGATCTACGGGCTGCCCCTGTCGGTTTGGACAGCCCTTGGGATTATCGCGTATTTCGCTGTTTTCCTGATCTGGGGCGTGCTGCGCCACTGCTTTGTGACCTTGCCCATCTGGCGCCACTATGCCGAAACGCTGACCATTGCGAACCCCGACGCCTTGGGGGACGTCTCCCAAAAACAGCGCGACGAATTTGCCGAGGCCGAAGGTTTCGCCGAAGCCCTTGATCTGTGGGGGGCCATATGACCGACCGCATCATCATCACCGTGGATGGCCCCGCATCGCCTGCGGCCCCGCCACGTCGCGTGACCGGACAGGCCTTGTATCTGGATGGCGACACCGCGCAGCCGTTCGCCGTGCAGATCGAATACGCGGACGCCACGCAAAACCTGCTGATCCGGCATCTGGGGCAGACGTACGAATGGCCCTACGCCGATCTGCGCGCGCTGCGCGATCAAGCGGGCGATCAGTTGATCGTTCGGCTGGCCAACGATCCCACGCAACGTCTGATCATCGACACCCCCGACGACCGCGCCTTGATCCGCGCGCGTGCCAAAAAGCTGAACCGCTACGCCAGCCACGTCAAACGCAGCAAGCTGGCGATGTGGGGGGTGGCTGCTGTGGCCTCTGTTGCTTTGATCATCTTCGTTCTGGTCCCGATCATGGCCGATCAATTGGCCGAATACCTGCCGCCCGAAGGCGAAAAAGCGCTGGGCGATGCGACCTTTGAACAAATCCGCACCGCCCTTGATGACACCGGTTTTGTTGGCCTTGAGACTTGCGATAACCCGCAGGGGCTGGCCGCCCTTGGCAAAATCGAGACGCGACTGACCGACGCGATGGAACTTGAAACACCCCTGACGGTCCATGTCCTTGATCACCCGATGATCAATGCCTTTGCCCTTCCGGGCGGCTACGTCGTCTTTTTCCGTGGCCTGATCGAAGAGGCCGGCAGGCCAGAAGAGGTCGCCGCCGTCTTTGCTCATGAAATCGGCCACGTGGCGGCCCGCGACCCCACCCGCATCGCCCTTCGATCTGCGGGGTCGATCGGGGTGTTGGGGCTGCTGTTCGGGGATTTCGCAGGCGGCGCCGTTGTGCTGTTTTTGGCCGAACAGATCATCCGCGCCGATTACACCAAAGAGGCAGAGGCCGCTGCCGATACATTCGCCTACACCGCACTGCTGAACGCTGACCTGCCCCCTTCCGCCATCGGTACGTTTTTTGAACGGCTGAACCTTGAGGGTGAGCCGGACGCAGGCATCCTTGAACACCTCGCCTCTCATCCGGCGATGGGCGACAGGATTGCCGCCGCCCGCGCCGCAGAACCCGAAGGTGCGGCGTTCCGCCCCGTGTTGGACGATACGGAATGGGCGGCGCTACAATCGATCTGCGATTGATTGCTCAATGTCCTTGGGTGCGCTACCCATAACCGAACAAACGGGGGGCATTGGACCATGCGCGTACTTATCACTTTGGCCAGCTTGATCATTCTGACGGCCTGTGGCGGCATTCGTGACGATCTTTCGCAAGCCCCTGATCCGTTGGGTACCTTCCGGTTGGGCCACAACATTGCTGTGGTGAATGAACCCGTCCAAGGTCCGTTTTCGCGCACGGTCGAAGATGCGGCGTGGCAGGAGGCCATGACCACGGCGGTCAACGAACGTCTTGGGCTGGCCCGGTTCGACGGCAGCGCATTTTTCCACGTGGGCGTCGCCGTCGAAGGCTACGTTCTGGCGCAGCCGGGCATTCCGCTGGTCTATTCCCCGCGCTCCGTCCTCATTTTCAGCGTGAACTTCTTCGAAGATGCGACCCAGACGAAACTGAACGACGAGGCCATCCAGCTGACGGTGTTTGAACCATGCTGCACGGTGCCTTTCATTGGGTCCGGCCTCGTGCGGTCCGCCGATGAACAGATGGAGGGCCTCGCCTTTAATGCGGCCCGCGCCATCGAACGCACCATGCGCCAGAACGGATCGTGGTTCGGGGCCGAAGACGAAATCTTGCCAGAGGACGATACGATTCTTGAAGGCAACGTTCTGGAAACCAATCCCGAACTGATTGCGCCGCCGGAAACTCCACCGGAAACCTGATCCGGACAGGGCCATGAAATCAGCATCCTAGCGGTTGTGCGGGTCATTCATCCGGACCCGAACGACCCGCTTGATTTCCACCGCATTCCAGACTATTTGCCCCGCGTATCAAATCAGGGTCGCCCGGCGTTGCGGGACCCATCAAAACAAAGGGTGCCTCATCATGGCTAAGGAAAAGTTTGAACGTAATAAGCCGCACGTAAACATCGGCACGATTGGTCACGTTGACCACGGCAAGACGACGTTGACGGCGGCGATCACGAAGTATTTCGGTGATTTCCAGGCGTATGACCAGATTGACGGTGCGCCCGAAGAGAAAGCCCGCGGCATCACCATTTCCACCGCACACGTGGAATATGAGACAGAGACACGCCACTATGCGCACGTCGACTGCCCCGGCCACGCCGACTACGTCAAGAACATGATCACCGGTGCGGCCCAGATGGACGGCGCGATCCTGGTTGTGAACGCAGCCGACGGCCCAATGCCCCAGACGCGTGAGCACATCCTGCTCGGCCGTCAGGTTGGCATCCCGTACATGGTTGTTTTCATGAACAAAGTGGACCAGGTCGACGACGAAGAGCTGCTTGAACTGGTGGAAATGGAAATCCGTGAACTGCTGTCCTCTTACGAGTACCCAGGCGACGACATTCCTGTGATCCCTGGCTCCGCTCTGGCGGCGATGGAAGGCAACAACCCTGAGATCGGCGAAGAAGCCATCAAAAAGCTGATGGCAGCTGTGGACGAGTACATCCCAACGCCTGAGCGCGCTGTGGACATGCCGTTCCTGATGCCGGTTGAGGACGTGTTCT
>NZ_CBFHNH010000024.1:0-40103 GCF_965657175.1 Pseudooctadecabacter sp.
CCCCGGGATATTTATGAGACAAAGACAACAAACCCGACGCGCAAAAACACACGCGTCGGGTTGAAAACGATGTACTCTCATCTCCGTCTACGGCCATCGGCGTCCCCGCCTGTACCGCAGGCGCTGTCTATCCAGCCAAGGTTAAAACAGTGCTAATACGTCAGCCCAAAAGCCGCCCGTACCACTCCGACCACAGCCCCGCTGCATAGAACATCAAGGACAGAGTGATCAGCAGATATCCCAGCCCCCGCATATCGCTGAGGGCGAAGACAATCGGGTCGTAATCCATCCGCCCCATATAGCCCAGCCGCACCATACGGTAGAGCCACGCCGCAATCGGTAACAGGGCCACCCACAGCAGCCATTGATCCGGATAAAGCCCCAAGGCCTGATCCGAGTAGGAATACAGAAAGAAGATCACCAAAGCGCCGACCATGCCGATTGCAGACATGTTCAATAGATCGCCCATATCACCGCGCGCGTAGCCGCGGCCCGGCAGGGGATTGTCATCTTTGGCCAACGCCAGTTCCGTCATCCGTTTGACGCAGCCAAGCGTGATAAAGATCGGGAAGATAAAGATCAGCATAAAGACAGAGGCATCGACGCCGCTGGCCGCAGCCCCCGCCACCACACGCAGGGTGTACAGAGACGCCAGCACCGCGATATCGATCCACCGCAGCCGTTTGAGGCGCATGGAATAGGCCAGCGACAGCGCCATATAGAAGGCTACGACCAAGAACATCTGCACCGAAAGCGCGGCCCCGACCCCAAGGGCGATGAGCCCGAGGATCAGACACGTCAACACGCCAATGGGGATCGGCACCGTTCCGGCCGCAAAGGGACGTTTACACTTTTTGACGTGCAGCCGGTCTGCCTCGATATCGAGCAGGTCGTTGACGATGTAGATGCAGGATGCCGCCGCCGAGAAGCTGACGATGCCCAGACCCACGGCCAGAAACGTTTCCAGAAAGAAGGCGTGGGCTGCGATCATGGGCAAAAACAGCAGCACGTTTTTGACCCATTGATGGGGCCGCATGGATTTCAGCACAGCACGGGGCGACCAGCCGCCATCCAGTTGAGTGACCGATGCCAGGCCCTTGGCCCCGCCCCCTGCATGACCCACCACGACCGCATGATCGGCGTGATCCCAGATCTTGCGGTCGCTCTTGTCATTACCTGCGTAGTCGAACCCGGCCTCACCATAGGCGGCCACGAGCGCATCAGCCTTGGCCTGCCCCTTTAGGTTCACACCGTCCTGCGACGCAAAAACGCGGTCGATACCGTAGTGTTCAGCCAAGGGCGCCACGTATGAAATGTCAGAGGCGCTGGCGATGGCGACCTCGCGTCCCTGTTCACGGGCCGTCAGGGCGAGGGCGGCGACGTCTTCGTGCACGGGCAAAAGATCGACCCGAAGCGGGGCGATGCGCGCGATTTCCGCTTTGAAGGCCGCGCGGTCGGAGATCAGCGGCAAGGCTTTGAACACGGCGGCGGGATCGGTCCCCAGCCCTTTCCAAATGCCTTCAAGCAACATGTCGGTCCGCAGCAACGTGCCATCCGCATCCAGAACCAGCGGTTTTCCGGTCATTGTCAGTCTTCCTTACTCAGATGCGACAGCGAAGACGCAGCCATCTGTCACCAGTTCCGGCGGGGTCATGCACAGGCCGCGCGCGACCTCCCATGCGGCCAGAACTTTGGGGACATAGGCGCGGGTTTCGGCGTAGGGCGGGATGCCATTGTTGTTACGCACGGCCCCCTCGCCCGCGTTGTACCCCGCAAGCGCATAGATCACCTTGTTGTCGAATTCATCCAGCAGCCAATCCAGATAGGCCGTGCCACCGGTGATATTGTCGCGCACGTCAAAGGCGTTTTCGACACCAAAGCGGGCGGCGGTCGGGGGCATCAGTTGCATCAACCCCTGCGCCCCAGCGGAGCTGACGGCGTCCGACCGCCCGGCACTTTCCACAGAGATCACGGCCAGAACCAGCGCAGGGGACACGTCCGTGCCAATCGTCGCTGTCAGAATGTCGATGCCATAGCGGCTTGCCAATTCTGTCATACCCTGAAGACGTGGCGCGGGGACGCCTTGGCCTTCGGGTGCGACTTTGAGGGCCGCGACGGCGGCTTCAAGGTTGAACGCATCCGCATCGTCCAAGGAGGGTGAAACGGCCTGCCAATACCATTCGACCCCACTGGGGGCCGGGGCAAGGCCCGCAATGGCGGGCTGGCCGGGCGCCGAAGGGGCAATGGCAGCGGAACCGGCGGCTGCAGGGGCTTGGGGGCCAGACGGCGCCTGTGGTGACACCTGTACCGTGATGCGGTTTGTGGCGCCGGCCTGCGGCACGCCTACACGTCGAAACGTGAAATCACCTTGCAGCCGGTGGCTTTCCGCCATGGCCGCAGCAGCACCGGTGACGATGCACAAGGCTGTCAGTAATATAGTGCGCCGCATTTTCGCGGTCTCCGCCTGCTTCTTGTTTTCGCAACGATAGCGCGAAGCGGGCTGCGTTATCTACACATTCATAAACAATGTCGCCGAGCAGCCCCTCACTAGACACGTTTTTGCAACGATCAAATCGGTGCATTAAGAATTAGAAAGTTAATTTCTAATATAAATCAGGTGCTTAAACGATAATTCGTTAAAAAGTTAAGCGGATGCAAAATTGCACGAATGGCGTCCAATTCCTGCCCTATTCCGAGGTCAAATAGTGTTCATCCAAGACGGACAGCGCACCAACAAGAGGCCGGTGCACACAGCGGTTCGGCTAGATACTGAAACTGAGAGAACACCCTGAGGAGGGAAACACATGCTTAACTTTATCAAAAACTTCCGCAACGACGAAGACGGCGCCGTAACAGTTGACTGGGTCGTTCTGACTGCAGCCATCGTGGGCCTCGGCATCGCCGTTCTGTCTTCCGTGTCCGGCGGTACGACTGCTCTGGGCGACAAGATCAGCTCCCAGCTGTCCGCACAGACTATCGCAACTTACTAATCACAATACGAATTCGGAGAACTCAAATGCTCAACTTTATCAAAAACTTCCGCAACGACGAAGACGGCGCCGTAACAGTTGACTGGGTCGTTCTGACTGCAGCTATCGTGGGCCTCGGCATCGCCGTTCTGTCTTCCGTGTCCGGCGGTACGACTGCTCTGGGCGACAAGATCAGCTCCCAGCTGTCCGCACAGACCATCGCAACTTACTAAGCCTTCCGGCGAAGTTCGCGAAACGAAGGCCGCACTTTCGGGTGCGGCCTTTGTCATTTCTGAAGCCTGATCAAACTCCCCCAAATGAACTGAATTGCACCAATTTTGGGACACAATCCTGGGTCATGCAGGGATACCAATAGTAATTTCCCGTCCAATTACGGAGCCTTACCATGCTGAAATTTTTGAAGTCCTTTCACAAAGACGATGAGGGCGCCGTAACTGTCGACTGGGTCGTCTTGTGTGCCGTCATCATCGGCCTGTCGATCGCCCTGATCGCGATCATCAGCGCGGGTGCGACCAACAAGTCCAGCAGCGTCGGCGCATTCTTGAGCGCGCAATCCATCGCCACGTATTAAGATACAGCCCCACTTTTGGGCCATGCCAAATGCCCAAATTCCACAGCAAATTCATGAATGCGGCACAAAGTGGCCGCATTCTTAGTCTAGGGTAGCGCAATAGTATTCGTGCCAGTCCAATCTGGCCAGTTATCCGGAAGGAAACACAATGAGAGCAGTATTCGGACTTGTCTTGATCGTCGGCATGGGCCTCGCGGGCTTCGCCATTTATATGGTGCAGGGCTACTTTCAGGAACAAAACGCCGCTCTCGCTGCCCAGCGCGCCGTCATGGCCGAAGCGGTCCCGACCGTGGATGTTGTAGCGGTCAACCGGATCATAGAACACGGCGAGCAGATTACGGAAGAAGACATCGTCGTTATCAAATACGCCGAACCCTTCTTGCCCGAAGGTGTCTTCCGCACCCCAGAGGAGCTTTTCTCTGAAGGGCCCGAAAAGCTGCGCGTTGTGTTGCGGCAGATGGAACCGAATGAACCTATTCTGGCAGCCAAAGTCACAGCCCCCGGCGAAGTGGCCGGTATTACCGCGCTTATTGAACGCGGCATGCGTGCCTTTGCGATCAAGGTTGATGTGTCGTCGGGTGTGTCGGGTTTCCTGACACCTGGTGACCGCGTCGATGTCTACTGGACGGGCCGTGCAGCAGGTCTGACCGAAGGCGGCAACGGCGAATTTACCAAGTTGATCCAAGCAAACATCCAGCTTGTCGCCGTGGACCAGACGTCTGAAAGCGGGCGCACCGGTGCGACCATTGCGCGGACGGTGACGGTTCAAGTCTCTCCTGATGAGGTCGCGGCCCTTGCGCAGGCTCAGGCGACTGGCAAATTGTCCCTGTCCTTGGTTGGACGCGAAGACGATACTATCGCCGGCGCCATCGAAGTCGATCAGGCGAGCCTTCTGGGGATTGTCCCACAGGCCCCCGCCCCGCAGATCGAACGCGAACAGGTCTGCACGATCCGCACACGTCGCGGTGCCGAAGTGGTCGAAATCCCGATCCCCTGCACCAATTAGTCCTGATTTTCGCATCTCTGCAAAACAGCAGATTTGCACAAATCCAATCTCAAGCGGTCGGGCGTTGTGGACACTCCATGGCGCCTGACGCCGTCTGAACCCCGCATTATTTCGGTTGTGTTGCTGGTTATCCACATAAACAGCGTCAGCCAATGCATTGATTCTTGCAAAAAATGTCGATTTCGCGCAGGGTGATCGGAATGACGGATAAAAAGTCCGCACCAGGCGTGGCATCAGAGGCAGGTCACAATGGCAAAAAATAGATTTCTCAAGGCAGCCCTCACCGGGTTGACCCTTTGCATCGCGAGCGTTCCCGCGCATCTTTCTGCGGAGACGCTTCAAGTGATGCGCGGCGCACCATCCAGTGCGCTGAATGTACCGATGAACCGGGCGGTGGTCGTTGAAAGTGACGTCCCCTTCACCGAATTGTCGATCGCGAACCCCACGATTGCGGATATCTCATCCCTGTCCGACAGAACCATTTACGTTCTGGGCAAGGAGCCGGGCCGCACGACGCTGACCCTTCTGGGCGGCGACGGACGTCTGATCACAAACGTGGAAGTCCACGTGACCCCGGACATCGCAGAATTTAAGGAACGGCTGGAACAAATCCTGCCCGGTGAGCACATCGAAGTGCGCACCGCCAATGACGGCATCGTTCTGTCCGGCACCGTGTCTTCCATCGCGCGCCTTGACCGGGCCCTTGAACTGGCCAACCGCTATGCGCCCGAACGGGTGTCAAACCTGATGACGGTCGGCGGCACACAACAGGTGATGTTGCGCGTCCGGTTTGCTGAGATGCAGCGGTCGGTGTCCAAATCCCTCAGCTCTTCGTTGTCTTTGGGCGGCGATACACTGGGCGGCGATCTTGGTCTGGCCTTGGGAACGGGCACAACCGTCAGTGATGGCGCGCGAACAGGTGCCTTGGGCGGTGCCCTTCCGTCGGGCAACGACAACGCAGGCGCGTTCCTTTTTGGGTTCAACGCAGGCGGGGTTGAGGTTGGTATCCTCTTGGAAGCCTTGGAAAATCGCGGTGTTGTCCGCACCTTGGCCGAACCGAACCTGACAGCATTGTCCGGACAAGAGGCCAGTTTCCTCGCCGGTGGCGAATATCCTGTACCGGTGGCGCAGGAAGAAGGCTCAATCTCGGTTGAATATAAGCCCTTCGGCATCGAATTGGACTTTATCCCCCGCGTGGTCGACGGCGACATCATTAACCTTGAGTTGAATGCGTCCGTCTCCTCGCTTGATCCGGCCAATGGCTTTACCCAGAACGGTTTTTCCATCGACGCCTTCAAAACCCGCGCGACATCGACAACTGTTGAGATGCGCGATGGCGAAAGTTTCGCGATTGCGGGCCTTCTGTCCGATGATTTCGTTGATCTGAGCGGTCAGGTCCCTTGGGCGGGCGACATTCCGGTCCTTGGCGCGCTGTTCCGGTCCGCCGAATACAGCCGACAGCAAACCGAATTGGTTATCATCGTCACGCCACACCTTGTGACGCCGACCCGCGGTGAGGCTTTGGCCCTGCCAACGGACCGTGTGCGTCCCCCGTCTGAGCGCGATCTGTTCTTGTTCGGACGCGTCGCCGCAGGCGAGGCCCCCCAACAAGGCGGCGCCGGAGAGGTTGCACGACAAGACTTCAGCGGCTCTTATGGCTACGTGTTGGACGATTGAGATGGGACCTCGCGCAATGAAAACAACAGCAGCTTTGACAGCAGCGGTGCTTGCCTTGACGGGCTGTTCCACCGGCGGCGCACAATGGAGCAATTTCAACACCCGCGAAGCCGGGTCTGAGATTGACACAGGGTTCTTTGGCAACGCCACAGCACAGAACACCTCTGTGCAATCAGGCGCCAGCAGCTTTGCAATCAACCTGAACCGGCGGTTCAGCACCGAAGTCAACACGATGGTGACTTTTCCGTTTAATTCCACAGCGTTGGATGAAACGGCGCGGGCCACATTGCGACAGCAAGCCACGTGGATCCGGCAATTCCCCGAAGTCCGGTTCAAGGTCTACGGCCATACGGATCTGGTGGGATCGACGTCTTATAACCGTCGTCTGGGCCTGCGCCGCGCGGAGGCCGTGGTGCTTTATCTGACGTCTCAAGGCATCAGCCGCGACCGTCTTGACGCGGTCGTGACATTTGGTGAGACCCAGCCCCTCATCGTCACAGAAGGCCGCGAGCGTCGCAATCGCCGCACCGTGACCGAAGTGTCCGGCTTTGTCGAAAGCCACCCAACGGTGCTGAACGGCCAATACGCCGAAGTGATCTTCCGCGAATATGTGACCAGCGCGACCGCGACCACCCAGCTGGGTGGCGGCGGTGGCGCAGGCGGCGGTGCGGTCGCACCCGCAGGCGGCGGCGGTTAACGCCCCTTTTTATATTGGATGGATCAAGGGCCCTTCGGGGCCCTTTTTCGTGTCCGATCACAACAATTGAGCGGAAACAACGCCCGTTAAAGCTGTGTGATCGTCTCCAATAACCGCACAAATGGGCAAATGTGGCCCCAATCTTGCCCCCTTTGAGCGTCAGAGAGGACGGTAACGAAGCCCTAGTTGCGTCTTGCGACGATGGGACGAGCAGATTCTCTGGCGCGGACAAGCGTCATGTATTGGGTAAAGGACCAAGGCAATGAGCGCAGCAATGTTGCAACCGGAACCACAGCCGATCACCGCATGTACGGTGAGCCGCGATGTGCAGAACTTCGATCTATTGATTGAAGATATGGAAACTTGCCTTGGTGAAAGCTGGGGGGATTTGGGGTTTGACGACGCCCTGCCCTACCTTGATCAGCCCGAAGCAAGCGAACTTGAATTTCTGGCCATTGCCCTCGACGAAGAGGATGAGGCCGATCTGTCGATCATCTCCGAGATTATTCGCGCCGCAAAAGCGCGTAACATCAAGGTTTTGTTGATCGCGGAAGATGTATCGCCTGCCTCTTTGCATGGGCTGCTGCGCGAAGGCGGCGATGAATTTGTGCCCTACCCCCTCCCCGAGGGTGAACTGGCGCAAGCCATTGACCGCGTCCTGACCCCGCCACCTGCGGCACCGATTGCCCCTGAAATGGAAACCAAGCTGAAGGCGACCGGCGATCGCAATGGCGTTCTGATCCCGATCCAGGGCATGTCCGGCGGCACGGGTGCCACAACACTGGCGGTGAACCTTGCGTGGGAATTGGCCAATATCGAAGAAGACGCCGCCCCGCGCGTGTGCCTTCTTGATCTTGATTTCCAGTTTGGCAGCGTGTCCACCTATCTGGACCTGCCCCGCCGCGAAGCCGTGTTTGAAATGTTGCAGGACACTGAAAGCATGGACAGCGAAAGCTTCATGCATTCCCTGCTGACCTATGAAAACAAGCTACAGGTGCTGACAGCGCCGACAGATTTGATCCCTATGGATTTGGTCAGCCCCGAAGACATCGACCGTCTGATCGAAATGGCGCGGACAAATTTTGACTACGTCATCATCGATATGCCCAAAACCATGGTTGAATGGTCCGAAACGGTGCTGAACGCCGCCCACGTCTATTTCGCGACGTTGGAATTGGACATGCGGTCCGCCCAGAACACGCTGCGGATCAAGCGGGCGCTGCAATCGGAACAACTGCCGTTTGAAAAGCTGCGGTTTGTGCTGAACCGTGCGCCCAAGTTCACCGACCTTAACGGCAAAAGCCGCATCAAACGTCTGGCCGAAAGCCTTGGCATCTCAATCGAGGTCCAGCTGCCCGACGGCGGCAAGCCGGTGTCACAAAACGCCGATCATGGCGTGCCGATGGCAGAAGCCATTCCAAAGAACCCGATGCGTAAGGAAATCGCAAAACTGGCCAAGTCCGTGCACGAGGTCAACGTATCTGACGCGGCAGCAACCGCATAAAGGTGGGATCCATGTTTTCTAAGTACAAAAAGACGAGCGCCCCCGCGCCCAAAACCCCGGCGAACGATGCAGCCCCCAAGGCGGCGGCCGCCGCCGTGCCTGAGGCCCCGCGCAAGTCGATGATGAAACCTGCCTCGGTCAGCGCTGTCGTGGCCCCGCAGGACAAGGAAAAGAAGCGCAAAGAACGTCTGGGTGAGATCAAGCTGGAATTGCATAAGTCCTTGCTGGACAACCTGAACCTTGCCGCCTTGGAAAACGCGACGGAACAGGACCTCAAGGCCGAAATCAGCGCCATCGCGCAGGAATCGCTGGATGAGATGGGCGTGGTCCTCAACCGTGAGGAACGCCAGACCCTCAATCAGGAACTGTATTTTGAGGTCAAGGGTCTGGGTCCGCTGGAAACCCTGCTGCAAGATGAAAACGTCAACGATATCCTCGTGAACGGTCCGCACCAGATTTTCGTGGAACGCGCCGGTAAACTGACATTGACGGATGTTACCTTCAAAGACGAACGCCACCTGTTGCGGATCATCGACAAGATCGTGTCCGCCGTGGGCCGCCGCGTCGATGAATCCAACCCGTATGTTGACGCCCGTTTGGCCGATGGATCGCGTTTCAACGCCATGGTGCCGCCTGTGGCCGTGGACGGATCTCTGGTGTCCATTCGAAAGTTCAAAAAGGACAAACTGGGCATCGACGATCTGGTGAAATTCGGCGCCTTTACCGAAGAAATGGCCGCCTATCTTCAGGCCGCTGTGTCCACCCGTCTGAATGTCATCGTGTCTGGCGGTACGGGTTCCGGTAAAACGACCACCCTGAACGCCCTGTCGTCCTTCATCGACAACGACGAACGTATCCTGACGATCGAGGACACGGCCGAACTTCAGCTGCAACAGACCCACGTGGGCCGGATGGAAAGCCGCCCCCCCAACGTCGAAGGCAAAGGCGAAGTCAGCCCCCGCGACTGTCTCAAAAACGCGCTGCGTATGCGCCCTGACCGCATCATCGTGGGTGAAACCCGTGGCGAGGAAGTCATCGACATGTTGCAGGCCATGAACACCGGTCACGACGGGTCCATGACAACGATCCACGCCAACTCTGCCCGTGATGGCGTGTCGCGTCTGGAAAACATGATCGCCATGGCCGGTATCGAAATGCCGCTTAAGGCCGTCCGGTCCCAGATTTCATCGGCTGTGAACCTGATCGTGCAGGCCTCGCGTTTGCAGGATGGCTCCCGCCGGATGACGTCGATCACCGAAATCACCGGCATGGAAGGCGATGTGATCTCCATGCAGGAGGTCTTCCGCTACCAGCGTGTCGGCCTCACGCCCGACAACAAAATCATTGGCCACTTCACCGCCACCGGTGTGCGCAGCCACTTCTCCGAACGGTTCAAGCTGTGGGGCTACGATTTGCCGCCCGCCATCTTCGAACCCGTTGCAGCCCAGTAAGGGACCCCAGCTATGACGCTTTCAGCGGAACCGATCATTTATGGCCTGATCTTTGTGGCCTGTATCGTGCTGGTCAACGGCATCTATCTTGTCGCCTTTGGCAAAAGCATCAATTTCAACAACAAGGTGAACCGTCGCCTTGAGATGTTGGAAAAGGGCGGCAACCGCGAACAGGTTCTGGAACAACTCCGCAAGGAGATGACCCAGCACATGAAATCGCAGAGCATCCCCCTTTATTCGCTTCTGGCGCAACGTGCGCAAAAGGCGAACATTGCGTTTTCGCCCGGTCAGTTGATGATGATCATGGTTTTGCTGAGCGGCGTGGCCTTTATGGGCCTGACCGTCGGGACAGCCACATCCTTTCCGATCCGGGCCGCCGTGTCTGTGGCTATAGGCGTGGGCGGCGTGTTCTTCTGGGTCAATTCCAAGGCCAAGAAACGCACCGCGATGATCGAGGAACAGCTGCCCGATGCCGTTGAACTAATGGTGCGTTCCCTGCGCGTGGGCCACCCGTTTTCGTCCGCTGTGGCGATTGTGGCCAAAGAAGTCCCCGACCCGCTGGGGTCAGAAATGGGTGTGATTTCGGATGAAGCCGCCTATGGCCGCGATATGGGCGAGACGTTGAAGCAGATGGCCGAACGGATGGACATGCAGGACATGCGCTTCTTGGCCGTGGCTGTGACCATTCAACAGACCGCAGGTGGTAACCTTGCCGAAATTTTGCACGGCCTGAGCCAAGTGATCCGCGCACGCTTCAAACTGTTCCGCCGAGTGAAAGCCATCACCGCCGAAGCGAAGTGGTCCGGCATGTTCCTGTCCGTCTTCCCCTTGGGCGCGCTGGTGATGATCAACCTGATCCAACCGAACTATTACGACGAAGTGAAAGAAACCTCCGTCTTCATCCCTGCCTGTCTGGTTGTGGCCGGTTTCCTTGTGGCGAACGTGATCGTTATGCGTCGTCTCGTAAACATTAAGGTATAACCCCAATGGCTTTTCTCGATACCATCAACGCCAAGCTGATAGAGCTTTTGGGTCCCTTTGGTCCGCTGATTGCCGTGGGCATGTTGGGCATCCTGCTGATCTTGCTGGTTTTGCCAGCCTTGATGCAGCAAAAGGAAGACCCGCTGGACAAGCTCAAGGCGGCCAGCAAGACAAACATGGGCAACACGCCCGAACGTCTGCGCGCCAGCAAGGGCACAGACAAGCTTGATAAATACTCAAGCTTTCTGGAACCGCAGGACGTGGAAGAATACACCGCGATCCGGCTGAAACTGATCCAGGCGGGCTACCGCACGAAATCCGCCGTCAAAACCTATCACTTCATCCAGTTCGTTCTGGGCATCGTGCTTTTGCTGTTGGGTGTGGCCTATGCGGTCTATTCCTCGCAAACGGGCGATCCATCGACGAAGGCGACTGTGATGTCGATCCTCGGGCCTGGCCTCGCGGGGTATTACCTGCCGCGTTATTGGGTCAACAAACGTCAGGGCGAACGTCAGGAAGAGATGATCAACGGCTTCCCAGACAGCCTCGATATGATGCTGGTCTGCGTTGAGGCCGGTCAGTCCCTTGACCAGTCCATCATCCGCGTGGCCCATGAATTGAAACCCGCCTTCCCTGCGCTGGCCGAAGAATACGAAATGGTCAGCAACGAAATGAAGGCCGGTAAGGACAAAACGCAGGTGCTGCGTGATATGTCCGAACGCTGCGGCGTGTCCGACATTGCGTCCTTCGTGACCGTTCTGATCCAGTCGCAGCAATTCGGTACATCGATTGCCGAAGCCCTGCGCGTGTTCTCGGCTGAGATGCGGGACAAACGGGTGATGCGCGCCGAAGAAAAGGCCAACACCCTGCCGACAAAAATGACACTCGCCACGATGATGTTGACGGTTCCCCCGCTTCTAATCATCTTGATCGGGCCGTCGGTGTATAACATCTACCAGACACTTCAGGCCGCAAACTTCTAAAGGCAACATGAACAGAATCGTGGGGATTTTGATGGGTTTAGGCGCCCTCACCGGTTGCGGTGAGGGCGCTTTCGCGCCCAATGGGGACCGGGTTTTTGCACCCACCGTGGCGGGTGCGTCCGACATTGACGGGCTGCTGGTCGGCCATAGGTTGATGGCTGCAGGCGAATACGACTTGGCGTTGCGCGCTTATCTGCGGGCCGCCGGTCAACAGGGCCTCAACGTGGACACGCTGTCTGCCCTTGGGTCTGCGAACCTCAAGCTGGGGCGGCTTGGTCAGGCCGAAGACTTGCTGCGCCGCGCCGTCGAAGAAGACCCCACCTTTGCCGCCGCATGGAACAATTTGGGCGTCATTTTGATGGAACAGGGCAAAACACCCGAGGCCGCACAGGTTTTCCGTCGCGCCTTTGCAACGGATAACGGGAATTCCGACGAAATCCGGGACAACCTGCGCTTGGCACTCGCAAAATTGGAAGATCCGGATAATACTGTCACCCAAGAGAACGAACCGTTCCAATTGGTGCGGCGGGGCACGGGTGATTTCGTGCTTTTGTCGACACTGTAAGAGGCAGAGCAGTAAAGGACGCACAATCATGCGCCACCCTATTCTTCTTTCCGCAGCCCTTTTGGGCGCGATGACACTCACCGCATGTGATCGCTCAGGCGATGCGCAGGTCCAACGGGCCTTGCAAGACGTGAACGTGGTGGATGAAACCAACCTCAACGACGTGATGCTGACCGTGGCGGACCCCAATGAGGCCGTGAATTACTTTTCCCGCGCCTCCGCCAATGATCAAGGTCGCATTGACCTGATGCGGGGTTTGGCCAAATCGCTGGTCCGCGCGCGCCGCGCGTCCGAGGCCGTGACCGCATGGCAGGCCGTGGTTGACCACGAAGAAAGCACCGTGACCGATCAGGTTGATCTGGCCGATGCCCTCATTCGCAGCAATGACTGGGATGGGGCCGAGGCTGCACTGGACGCCATCCCCCCTACCCACGAAAGCTTCAAACGTTACCGGTTGGAGGCCATGGTCGCTGACAGCAACGAAGAATGGTCCAATGCCGACAGCTTTTATGAAACCGCCGTGGGCCTGACGACATCGCCTGCTGGTGTGTTGAACAACTGGGGCTTTTCCAAGCTGACCCGCGGGGATTACGCGGCCGCCGAACGTCTGTTCACAGATGCCCTGCGCAATGACCGCGATTTGTTCACCGCCAAGAACAACCTTGTGTTGGCGCGCGGCGCACAGCGCAACTACGAACTGCCCGTCGTCCCGATGAGCCAGATCGAACGCGCGCAGTTGTTGCACACCCTCGCCCTGACCGCGATCAAGCAGAATGACCTGACCATTGGTCGTGGCTTGCTGCGCGAAGCGATTGATACGCATCCTCAGCATTTCGAGGCCGCCGTCCGCTCCTTGCGGGCCCTCGAAGATAACGTGACGAACTAACCCATGTTCGTCTTGCCCGAGGTCGCCGTCACCGCCCAGCAATCTGTGGCTTTCCTGATCTTCGTGGCGCCCTTGTGCATCTATGTCGCGTGGAACGATCTGCGCGCCATGAAAATCCCGACATGGTCCACGGACGCGCTTGCGATCATCTTTGTGGTGGTGGGCATCTTCGTGATGCCTTTTTCCGATTATTTGTGGCGTTACGCGCACTTCGCGGTCGTTCTTGTCTTGGCGATCATCGCCAATATGATTGGCATGATGGGCGCGGGCGATAGCAAATTTCTTGCATCCGCCGCCCCTTTTGTGGCGCTGAGCGACGTCACACTTGTCTTTTATCTACTTGGCGCGGGCATGTTGGCCGGATTGGTCGTGCATCGCATCGCAAAACGCATCCCGGCCATTCGCAACATGGTGCCCGACTGGAAAAGTTGGGACGAAAAACGCCGCTTTCCCATGGGCTTTCCCATGGGGGCTGTGTTGATCGTCTATCTGGCGCGGCCGCTGTTCTAAGACCGATCCGTTACAGATCGGTCTTTTCAAACAAGATGTACATGTCAGTCCTGCGGACCTCGGTCAGTTGCAGTTTGCCTGCATCTACGAGCCCGTTGAGGATCTCGAATATTTCCACCTGAACGCTTTGTGACACCGGACAAAGCGGCACCAAGACCAGCTCTGCATCTTTTAGGCCGGGCGCGCCACCATAGTACCAAGGCGCGCCTTTCTCCATCGGTTCGAGGTCCCCGAACAGCCAGTGGCTGGCGAAGATATCGGCGGCGAACATGGACCGGCCTTGGGACAGGTTTGCTGCGTCAATGTCGCGCGCGATGACGTCCATGACCCGTGGCAGGCCCAGTTCAATCGTGCAGCGTGGGATTTCCTCACCCATCAAAATGGCGGCTTCATCGCGGTCTTCGTAGAACGGCAGACTTTCGATCTGTCCGTCCAACGCGATCCGCGCATCGACGCGATTTACCCGCAAATCCGCTGATTGCAGGTCCGTGTGGACGCCCCCGCGTGGCAAGATCGGGGCGTAGTCGGCCACATCAATCGCCGCGTGCCTAAACGGGCTATAGGCCAAATTAAAGAACGACGGCGCAGTCAGCGCAAAGGTCACGCCCGCCATGGTCAGGATCGCAGATTTCGCATTGATGCCGAACCGCGTCACGGCCTCCTCGGCTTGGTCATGCAAGGCCAGCAAAAGGACCGTTACCAGCAACAGCCACTGTGGATCGTTGCCGAAGTTCTGATAGGTCACGTAGAAGAAGCCCGGCACCAGCAACAACAGCACCAGCCCGCCGGTTTCCACCTTGGCTTGCCGCAGGAAAATGATGCTGATGAACACGGCCAAGGACCCGCCCAGATAGGCCGGTGCGCCCATGACGGCTGTCAAAGGCTCCCCCGGGGCGGACCGCACATCGGATCCCGCGACCGTCAGCAAATCACCCGCATAGGCCAGCCAATAGCCAATACCTTGGCTGATCGTGATCACCACCACGACGGCCAAGCCGGTGATAGCGGCCACAGCAAGCGCGCGGATCTGTTTGGTCAACACAAGGGCCACAAGGATCGGCACCGCGAAAGACACAAAATAGGTCATCTTGATCATCGCCATGACGCAGATCATCAGCCCCAGAATGATGCCATCCACCGTGCCACGCCCCGATTTGGGCGGCAGCAGTGCCATCACAATGGCCACAAAGGCCGCAGCCCAAGCCAGCCGGTTGTAATGCATCGAGATTGAGACGGATCGCTGCGCCTCCCCATGGACCAACGACATGAGCAAGACCATGATTATAAGACCAAAAAGCGCGCCTACCCACGGTGTCAGCCGGGTTCTGGCGACCCAGACCAGCATTGGTAAAAACACCAAAGCCGCGATGACCTGTGACCAGATCACAGCCATTCCGACACCCATGCCCGCCGTCACCAACACCGCAATCGGCCAAAAGGCCAAGGCGCCGATGGGCGTCATGAAATCAAGGTGTGGGGTCTGACCTTCGGCCATGCGGAACACGATCTGCATCAGGTGCATCGTGTCACCTTCGTGTTTGCCGATGTACAAACCGCCCTTCCAGATGGACACGCCGCCCAGCAAAAGGATCAAAATTGCGAAAAATGCGGCCAAAACCGCGGGTCTTTTGTGTGTCATGCCTGCCTCTGGAACGGTTTTGTCCCTTTTTTGGACACAATAGTCAGGCACACCTGCTTTGCAAAACCTTTCCCGACCTATGTGCCGATTGGCCCGTGGGTGGGCGATTGGGACACAGAGCAACAGCAGATCGGGCAGACACCATGAACATGCAAACCGCCGACGTGATGGCACCCCCAGCGCCGAAGACCCTCGAATCCATGTCGTTGTCGCCCGTGATGATGCGCGACATCATGATCAAGACCATGTTCCGCACCAATCTGGAAAGTGCGCGTGATCTGGCCAAAGCCGTCTGCCTGCCCGTCAACATCACCCAGCAGCTGATCGATGCAGCCCGCGACCAACGCCTGTGTGAGGCCACCGGCACGATGAGCGCGGGCAGCAGCAACGAGATGGGGTATCAACTGACCGACATGGGCAAACAGCGCGCCCTGGATGCGCTCGCTCAATCGGAATATTTCGGCCCTATGCCCGTCCCGCTTGAGGTCTACCGCGAACAGGTCAAACGCCAGTCGATCCGCAACATTCACGTCACCCGCGATCAATTGCTCAACGCGATGGGGCACCTGATCTTGCCGCCGACCTTGCTGGATCAACTTGGCCCCGCCGTGGGTGCGGGTCGGTCGATCCTGATGTACGGCCCGCCCGGAAACGGTAAATCCTCAATCTCGAACGGTATCCGCGACGCGCTGGGGGATAAGATCTATATCCCGCGCGCGATTGAATATTCCGGTCAGGTGATCACGGTCTATGACCCGATTGTCCATTCGGCAGCGGAAGAAGACGTGGATGACCCCAATTCATTGCGCCGCACATCGGGGCGCTATGACACGCGCTATGTGAAGTGCGAACGGCCCACGGTGATCACAGGCGGCGAATTGACGCTTGAGATGTTGGATCTGGTCTACAACCCCGTGGCGCGGACCTATCAGGCGCCGTTGCAGCTGAAATCCTCCGGCGGGATTTTCATCATCGACGACCTTGGTCGTCAGGCCGAACCGCCGCAGGCGATTGTGAACCGCTGGATTGTTCCACTGGAAGAAAACCGCGATATTCTGGCGCTGCAATCGGGTGAAAAGTTTGAGGTGCCGTTTGACACCTTGGTCATTTTCTCAACCAACTTCCACCCGAACGAGATTTTCGACAAAGCGGCCCTGCGTCGTATCTTCTTCAAGATCAAGATTGATGGTCCGGATCAGGAAGACTTCCTCAAGATTTTTGCCATGATGGCGCGTAAGCGAAAGATGCCTTTGGATGAAAGCGCTTTGATCCATCTGCTGCAAAAGAAGTATCCGACGATCGACAACGTCTACGCGAACTATCAGCCGATTTTCTTGATCGACCAGATGATTTCGATTTGTGAGTTTGAAGGCATCCCCTATCAGATGTCACCGGACCTGATTGATCGGGCATGGGCAAACATGTTCGTCAAAGAAGAAGAAATTATTCACTGATCTGACGTGACAGACATCAGGATCGAATTGGCTTCGCCAATCCGATCCCGTGGGGCTCTGCCCCGTCCTGCGGACTCCCCGAGGTATTTTTGAACCAAAGAAAGGGGGGCGGGTTGACGCTGGCTTTGGGGCCTCCACCTTAAGAAGATGACAGCCCTTCCCACCCGATTTGCCGACTGGTTTGCCTCAAAGGGGTGGTCCATTCACCCCCACCAACAGGCGATGTTGGACCGAGCAGATGAGCCTGCCTTGTTGTTGATCGCGCCTACGGGCGGGGGCAAAACGTTGTCGGGGTTTTTGCCGTCCTTGGTGGAGCTGGCGGACGGGCGTCATGAGGGGCTGCACACGCTTTATGTGTCGCCTTTGAAGGCGCTGGCTGCGGACATCAAACGCAATTTGGGCACGCCGGTCAGTGAGATGGGGCTGCCCATTCGGGTTGAAGACCGCACCGGCGACACCTCTTACACCCAAAAGCGCAGGCAGCGGGCCGATCCGCCGCATATATTGCTGACCACGCCTGAGAGCCTTGCCCTGCTCACGTCCTACGAAGACGCGCCGCGCATTTTCAAAGGGGTACAGCGGATCATCGTGGATGAAATCCACGCGCTTGCGGAAAGCAAACGGGGCGATCAGTTGATGCTGGCGCTGTCGCGCATTCAATCCATGGCGCCGGATTTGCGCCGCGTCGGGTTGTCGGCCACGGTCGAAGACCCTGAGGCCATCGCGCAGTCTTTGGCGCGGCATCCCGACCCCTGCCCCATTTTGCGCGCCGATCCGGGGCCGGAGCCTGATATCTCGATGCTTATCACCGAAGAAAAGCCGCCATGGTCGGGCGGCGGTGCGGCCTATTCCATTCCGGCTGTGTTGGATTTGGTAAAACAACATCAAACGACGCTCATCTTTCACAACACCCGCGCGCAGGCGGAGATTTATTTCCATAACCTGTGGCTGGCCAATGACGACGGGTTGCCCATTGGCATCCATCACGGATCATTGGACCGGTCCCAGCGCGAAAAGGTTGAGGCCGCGATGGTCGCGGGGGATTTGCGGGCCATCGTTTGTACCGGCAGTCTGGATCTCGGGATTGATTGGGGTGACGTGGATCTGGTGATCCAGATCGGGGCGCCCAAGAACGTCAAACGTCTGATCCAGCGGATTGGCCGCGCCAATCACCGATATAACGCGCCGTCTAAGGCCGTTCTGGTGCCCGCCAACCGGTTTGAGGTCGTGGAATGCGTGGCCGCATTGCAGGCCGCGCGGGAGAATGATCTGGACGGGGACCCTAAGGGGCCCGGCCCGCGCGACGTGCTGTGCCAACACATTTTGCTGATGGCCTGTTCAGGGCCTTTTGACGCGACGGAGCTTTACCACGAAATCAAGACCGTCGGGGCCTATAGCGACCTGAGCCGCGCGGCATTCGATGATTGCCTCGATTTTTGCGCAACGGGGGGCTACGCCCTGCGGGCCTATGATCAGTGGAAACGCCTGAAAGAGGTGAACGGGCTATGGCAGCTGCGCGATCCGCGGTCTGCGGCGCGCATTCGCATGAACATGGGCACGATCTTTGACTATGAGACGTTGAAGGTGAAGTGGAAGCGCGGATCGAAGATGTTGGGTGAGATTGAGGAGGGGTTTGCCGCAACCCTGACCCCCGGTGACACCTTCCTGATTGGCGGGCAAATTGTGCGCTACGAAGGCCTGAACCAACTGACGGTTGAGGTCAGCCGCAACAAGGGGCGTGAACCGAAGGTGGCCACGTTCAACGGCACCAAATTCGCGACCTCCACCCAGCTGAGCCAGCGTATCTTGCGGATGTTCCAACAAGACAGCTGGCCCGAATTGCCCGATCACACCGCCGAATGGCTGCACATGCAGCGCGACTTTTCCAAACTGCCGGAACCCGGCCGCATTCTGGTGGAGACCTTCCCTCAAGACGGGCGCGAAAACATGGCCGTCTATGGGTTTGCCGGAATCAATGCCCACCGCACGCTGGGCCTGATCCTGACCCAACGGATGGAGGCCGCAGGGCTGAACCCCTTGGGCTTTGTTGTGACCGATTATGCCCTGCTGATCTGGGGGCTGGATGAGGTCACAGACCCTGCCCCGCTGTTTGATCCGCAAAACATGTACGACGGGTTGGAGACATGGTTGCAGGGCAATGCGGTGATGAAACGGACATTCCGTGTGGCCGCCACCATCGCAGGGCTGATTGAACGCAACACACGGCAGGGGCGCAAATCGGGACGGCAGGCGACCTTTTCCAGCGATATCCTCTATGACACCTTGGCCAAATATGACCCTGAGCACCTGATGCTGCGCATCACCCGCGAAGAGGCCATGCGCGGACTGGTCGATTTCGGGCGGGTGGAAGACATGCTTAAACGGACGGCGGGACAGGTCGATCACATGCGCCTGCGCCGCGTGACACCACTGGCCGCGCCGCTGTTTCTGGAACCCGGCCGCATCCCCGTCTGGGGCGAAGGCCGCGAACGTCTGATGCAGGACCGCGCAGCGGAGTTGATGGATGAGGCGGGCCTGTCCGACCTCTAGACATCGACGGCCAATCAGGCCAAAGAACAGATCATGAACGATTATCCGTTTACCTTTCGCGGGGCCGATTTGGTTGCCCGCCCGGACGGCAGCCTATGGTGGCCCGAGGCGCGCGTGCTGTGCGTGTCTGACCTGCACCTGGGAAAATCGGAACGCATCGCGCGGCGCGGGGGCACCTTGCTGCCCCCTTATGAAACGCAAGAAACCCTTTGGCGATTGGATCAGGCCATTGCGGACACCAATCCCGCCACGGTGATCTGTCTGGGTGACAGTTTCGATGATCTCGGCTCCGCCCTTGCGCTGTCACCAGAGATGCGGACGACGATCTTTCGCCTGCAAGCCGGACGCGGCTGGATCTGGATAGAGGGCAATCACGATCCCGGCCCTGTTGATCTCGGCGGGACCCACCGCGATGAACTGACCATCCGCGACGTCACCTTCCGGCACATCGCTTTGCCCCACGAAACGGCAGAGGTGTCAGGGCATTACCACCCCAAAGCGGCCATTCCCGGAACGGCCCCACGCAAGTGTTTTTTGAAGGACGATGACCGCCTCATCCTGCCGGCTTTCGGGGCCTATACGGGCGGGTTGTCGGTCAATGATGCGGCTTTGGGCGATCTGATGATGCCAACGGCTTTGGCCATTCTGACCGGCAAACGTGCGACCCCAGTTCCGTTGGCGGCAACGGTGTCTAGGCGCCCAAAACGCCCGCGCTGATCAGTTCGGGGCGGTATTTGGGGCCGATGGGCACGGGCGTGCCACAGGTCATGCGCACCACCTCTTTGCCCGAAAGTGCGTCCACGCGGTCAATCTTGAACTGCGCGACCCAGTGGGATCGGTGGGTGCAAAGCCCCTCTTCTACGTCGATTTCAGCAATCGCATCGCGCAGGCGCATCAATATCCGATATTCGGTCCCATCATCGGTGTAGATCCTGATGTGATGATTGTCCGAACAGACATGGGCCAGCCGCCGTCCTTCCGGCGCACCAATCCTGTCCAACAAACGATCCCGTTTGCGGGCAACCTGTTGGGGGTGGGAATCGTGTATCCAACGTCTGATGGTCACCAATCCCAAGCCCACACAGAATGTCACCAACGACGCCAATGGCAAAGCCACCGAATTGTACGTCCGTTCGCCCGTCAACCAGATGTTAAAGCCAACAACCAATGGACCAAAGATCAGGGCCAAGGTCCCGATCACGACCAGGTCTTTCACCCACTGGTCCGACGCGGACAAAACCTGTTCCCAAAACGTGCGACACAAGATGCCAATGGGAATGGAACAGCCGATCACAGTGCCCCAATAGGCCAGACGCCAGGCCAGCCCATGGGCCTCAAACGTGCCAAAAGGCCCCGAAATCGCAACCACAATTGATGCCGCCAACCATCCTAAGATGATTGTCGGTGTCAAAGCTCCCTTGATCGCCGCGGCCAAGCCAAGGCTAAAATTCTGCACCGAACACCCTTCCCTGAATCGGCCCCCCAACAATCACAATCGTTCGCGATGTGACCAGACACAATACAAGGTTGTGTGTCCGAAATAAGACCTAGGCCGTCAAGCCTTTTGGAGTGTCCAAACCGTTCGCGCGACAACAAGCTGTCACTGTATTGGCCAGCAGACACGCAATGGTCATCGGCCCAACGCCACCGGGCACGGGGGTAATGGCCCCAGCCACTGCAGCACAGCTGTCATAGTCTACATCGCCCACCAATCGGGTACCGCCATCGGGTTTTTCGATCCGGTTGATGCCCACATCGATGACCGTGGCCCCCGGTTTGATCCAGTCGCCCGGCACCATCTGTGGCCGCCCCACGGCCGCCACAACGATATCCGCCCCGCGCACAACAGCCGGCAAATCAGCCGTTCGGCTGTGGGCGATTGTCACCGTACAACTGTCCCCCAACAACAAATTCGCCATGGGCTTGCCCACGATGTTGGACCGGCCAATCACCACGGCGTTCATCCCTGACAGGCTGCCATGGTGATCGCGCAGCATCATCAAACACCCCAAGGGCGTACAGGGCACCATGGCGTCCTGCCCTGTGCCCAAAAGCCCGACGTTTGAGATGTGGAAGCCATCCACGTCCTTGGCCGGATCAATCGCATTGATGATCGTATCGCCATCAATATGGTCTGGCACAGGCAGCTGGCACAGAATGCCATGCACCGACGGGTCCGCATTCAACTGGGCAATCAACGCCAACAACTCTTCCTGAGAGGTCGACGCATCCAGCTTGTGCTCGATAGAGTTCATACCGACCTCGACGGTCTGCTTGCCCTTGTTGCGCACATAGACCTGACTGGCCGGGTCTTCCCCCACCAATACCACGGCCAGGCCCGGCGTGATGCCATGGTCGTCCTTTAGCCGCGCCACATGCTCAGCCACTTGGCCCCGCACCTTGGCCGCAAAGGCCTTCCCGTCAATCACCGTCGCAACCATTTGATGCGCATCCTTCTTTTCTCTGCTTCACAAATACCTCCGCCGGAGGCATCGGGACGGCGGGCGGGGCGTTTTTGTGCATCGCACAAAGAGCGCCGCCCAGCCGTTATCTTTTAGAACAAGCCTTCGATCTGGCCGTCTTCGTTCAGATGAATATTCTCCGCCGATGGCACGCGCGGCAGGCCCGGCATCGTCATGATCTCACCGCAGACCGCCACAATAAACCCGGCCCCCGCGCTCAAACGGACTTCCCGCACAGGCACCGAATGGCCCACAGGTGCCCCGCGCAAGGACGGATCGGTTGAGAACGAATACTGCGTTTTCGCCATGCAGACCGGCAAATGGCCATAGCCCTGGTCTTCCCACAGCTTGAGCTGATCGCGGATTTTCTGATCCATCAGCGCCTCATCTGCGCGGTAGATCCGCTTACAGATTGTCTGAATTTTCTCAGCCAACGGCATGTCATCAGGATAGATGGGGGAGAAGTTGGCGCTGTCCGCCTCAGCCAGCTCCGCCACCTTCGTGGCCAGATCAGCCGATCCTTCTGATCCAAGCTCCCAGTGACGCGACAGCACAGCCTCGGCGCCGTGGTTCGACACATAGTCCTTGATCGCTGCAACCTCGGCATCGGTGTCGGTGACGAAGTGGTTGATCGCCACAACGACCGGCACGCCGAAGGATTTCAGGTTCTCGATGTGGCGGCCAAGGTTCGGGCATCCGGCCTTCACTGCCTCTACGTTTTCAGCACCCAGATCGGCCTTTGCCACGCCGCCGTTCATCTTCATGGCGCGCACAGTGGCCACGCAGACCACGACAGACGGGGCGAGGCCCGCCTTCCGGCACTTGATGTTCATGAACTTCTCAGCACCCAGATCAGCGCCAAAACCCGCTTCGGTTACGACATAATCGGCAATCTTCAACGCCGTCGTTGTCGCGATGACCGAGTTACAGCCGTGCGCGATGTTGGCAAACGGGCCGCCGTGCACAAAGGCCGGGTTGTTTTCAAGCGTCTGCACCAGGTTGGGTTGCATCGCATCCTTCAGCAAGACCGTCATCGCGCCGTCCGCTTTGATATCGCGGCAGAACACGGGGCTGCGGTCACGGCGGTAGGCCACGATCATATCGCCCAGACGTTTCTGCAAATCCTGCAGGTTGTTGGCCAGACACAGGATCGCCATGACTTCAGACGCCACGGTGATGTCAAAACCCGCCTCACGGGGGAAACCGTTGGCCACACCACCCAAAGACGCCGTGATCTGACGCAGGGCGCGGTCGTTCATGTCCACCACGCGGCGCCAAACCACGCGGCGCACGTCGATTTCGCATTCGTTGCCCCAGTAAATGTGGTTGTCGATCATCGCCGACAACAAAGAGTGGGCCGACGTGATGGCGTGAAAGTCACCGGTAAAGTGCAGGTTCATGTCTTCCATGGGAACCACCTGCGCGTAGCCGCCGCCTGCGGCCCCGCCCTTCATGCCGAAGTTCGGCCCGAGGGAGGCTTCGCGAATACAGATCGCAGCCTTCTTCCCGATGCGGTTCAGACCATCACCCAGACCCACGGTCGTAGTCGTCTTGCCCTCACCCGCAGGGGTCGGGTTGATCGCCGTCACCAGAACCAGCTTGCCGGTGTCGTTGCCTTGCACCGAATTGATGAACGACTGGCTGACTTTCGCCTTGTCGTGACCGTAGGGCAGCAGATCATCGGTGCCGATGCCCAGCTTCGCGCCAATCTCTTGGATCGGCTTCTTGTTCGCCTCGCGTGCGATTTCGATGTCTGTCTTGTAACCCATGTGGTGGTCTCCCGGTGGCCGAACGGCTGTGTCTGCGTGTGATGTGACACGACCAAAGCACGGCTTTCAAACCATAGTGAAAAAATTTGCGACATTTTCACCGGCGGAAACGTCAGAACGCGCACCATTCGTTTCTGATACGAAACTTGGCACCCCCATCAGCCCTGGGTGGGTTGCCATGGGCGTTGATCGGGAATGTGGACACTCAAGCGATCACCAACCTCGATCCGGCCTTCTGCGGCGACCCAAGCGGTCACACCGCGCAGGTTCTTGGCTGCGGCTTTGAACGTGACATCAAGCGGCCCGTGTTCGGCCTGCAAAGACCGCGTGACCAGATGGCAGGGGCGGTTTTCCATATCGACGGTGACCGTGGCCCCAGATGGGGCCTGCAGCCGCGATGAAGGCGGCAGAAAGGTGAAATCGGGCAAGCCGCGCACCATGATCGTGGCCCCCAATCGCGCTGGGTCAATCGTGTCCAACCCCATTTTTGCGGCAATCTGCATCAGTTCTTCTTCGCTGATGATAGAAAGCTGGCGTTCATTCTTGATGGCCGTCCCTTTGGGATATTGCGAGGACACGCGGCTACACGACGGACGCGTCAGCCCGTGATGGCATTCGCCAGCGATCCCTTCAAAGGTCAGATCCAGATGGGACCGAAGCTCTGATTTGAGCGCGGTGCGGTCATCTGTTTCCAATGCACCGATCCAGACGACCTCTGCGGCAAATTCAGTGGGTTTCAAAGCAGGCATGGCGGGTCTCCTTTTGGTGTTCTTGACCCAAGGTCCCCTGCCACTCAACCGAAAATTTGTGACATCCGATCTCACACGTCGAAATGAAAACCCCCGGGCCTTTCGGTCCGGGGGCTTGTTGTCTTACGTGGCTTCCGGTTCCATGTCCGGCGCTTTGGGTTTGCGCGGCTTGGTCTTCGGGATCGCCGTGACCGAATTGCCGGAGGCGGGCGGCACGTCCGCGTCGCCATCATCATCGCGGCCCAGCGGTTCGCCCGCCATCACCTTTTTGATCTCGGCCCCGGTCAGGGTTTCATATTCCAACAGGCCTTGGGCCAGCCGTTCCCATTCGTCATGCTTTTCGGTCAGGATGCGTTTGGCTTCCTGATACCCGTTTTCGATGAAGGATTTGACCTCCTCCTCGATCAGCTCTTTCGTTTGGGTGGAGACGGAGAACCCAGCGGTATTGCCAGAATAGCCTTCGTGGGCTTCGGCGTAGTCGATGTTGCCCACCTTATCTGACATGCCCCAGCGCATGATCATCGCACGGGCAAGCTGGCTGGCCTGCTGGATGTCACCGGAGGGACCGTTGGACACTGCATCCTCGCCGTATTTGATGACCTCAGCCGCCTTACCGGCCATGGTCATGGCCAGACGCTGGTGACACTCGTCGCGGAACATATTCAGTCGGTCCATTTCAGGCAGGGACATGACCATACCCAAGGCACCGCCGCGCGGGATAATCGTAGCTTTATAAACCGGGTCGCATTTGGGCAGGGTGATCCCGACCACGGCGTGACCCGCCTCATGGTAGGCTGTCATCTCCTTTTGCGCGTCGGTCATCACCATGGACCGGCGTTCGGCGCCCATCATGACCTTGTCTTTGGCCTGCTCAAAATCGAGCATTGCCACAAACCGCCGCCCCACGCGGGCCGCCATCAAAGCGGCCTCGTTCACGAGGTTCGCCAAGTCGGCACCGGAGAAACCAGGTGTACCGCGGGCGATAATGCGCAGGTCCACATCAGGGCCAAGAGGCACCTTGCGGGCATGCACGCCGAGGATTTTTTCACGTCCTTTAATGTCGGGGTTGGGGACAGTCACCTGACGGTCGAACCGGCCCGGACGCAGCAGCGCAGGGTCCAGCACGTCGCGACGGTTGGTTGCGGCCACGATGATGATGCCCTCGTTGGCCTCAAAACCGTCCATTTCGACCAGCAACTGGTTCAGCGTCTGTTCGCGTTCGTCGTTGCCACCGCCGTAACCCGCGCCACGGGCGCGGCCCACAGCGTCGATTTCGTCGATGAACAGAATACAGGGCGCATTCTTTTTGGCCTGTTCAAACATGTCGCGCACACGGGACGCGCCGACACCCACAAACATCTCCACAAAGTCGGAACCGGAAATCGTGAAGAACGGAACACCCGCTTCACCCGCGATGGCACGGGCGAGAAGCGTTTTACCAGTCCCGGGAGGGCCCACAAGCAACGCACCTTTGGGGATTTTACCACCAAGACGGGAGAATTTCTGCGGATTTCGGAGGAATTCAACGATCTCCTCCAGCTCTTCCTTGGCCTCATCAATGCCAGCCACGTCGTCAAACGTCACGCGACCCTGCTTTTCGGTCAGCAGTTTGGCGCGCGATTTGCCAAAGCCCATTGCCCCGCCTTTGCCGCCGCCTTGCATGCGGTTCATGAAATAAATCCACACACCGATCAGCAAAAGGAACGGCAACAGCCCCACAAGGAAAGTCGCAAGGCCAGATTGTTCCTGCGCTTCCGCCGTCAGCGGCACGCCCTTGTCGACCAACATGTTGGTCACTTCCGCGTCTGCGGGAACGATGGTGACGTAAGTCCGGTTGTCGGATCCACGATAAAACAGCTGTTCGCCGTCAATCCGCGCCTCAGCGACAGCCCCGGCGTCTACCGCCTGAACAAACTCGGAATAGCTTTTCTCATTGCTCTGCTGGGTGGCCCCGCCGTTGCCAAACAGGTTGAACAGCGAAATTACCAAAACGAACAGAACGACCCAGAAGGCCAGATTGCGTGCATTGCCCAAGGCGCGACACTCCTTTGAAAACCTCGGTACGGGCCAAACATTAAGGCCTTGTTACCATGACCCTAAGATAGAGGCTGCGAAGCGGAGTTCAACGGGATTCCAGAAACAAAGCAAAATCCGCGACAATACGCGCTTCAAACCCGTTCTGTAGGCCCGCAATCGGGGCCGCCACCAACCAATCGCCGCGAAAAACAGCAGGGGACACCATCAGCGATGCGCGCGGCAGGCCCGTGTCGCGCCAATCGGGCACCTGCGAAATCGCCTCTCCCAAGGCGCGCACGGTCAATCCGTCTGCCGCTGCCCCAAGAATTTGCCACCGCCGGTCCCAGATATCGCCAACCGGAACCGCGTGATCCTTCACCGCCTGCAATTCGCGGCAGACGCGCAGTTGGTGGTCCTTTTGGACGATCACGCAGCCTGCCAAAGTGTGCTTGCCGGCCTGCATCAGACCCACGTCAAGATCGAGCATCGCATCGGCCCGTGGCGGGTGCACCCCCCCGCCCAAATACATAAGCGCCCCCACCAAGAGACGTCGTTGAACCTCTGGCGGGATGGGCGGACGGGGCATCATGTCGATGATGACATCGCCCGCGTCATGACGCACGACCGTACGCGCGGCCTCGGCGGTGTAGTGTTCCAGCGCGCCACGCGCCCCGGCCATGTTGATGGCCACCGCCTTGAGGGTATCGTGATCGATGCCCAGATCGGCCAAGGTTGCCAAGGCTTTTCGCACACGGGGGCGTTCGTAGCTATCATCCTCGTTGGTGGGGTCTTCGACCCATGGGACATCGTGGCGGCGCAGAAAGCCGCGCAGATCGGCGCGGTTTTGCTGCCAGAACGGACGTGCCCAGCGGATGTCATGTCGTTCAAACTGGGTGTCCATTAGCGCCAGACCGTCGACCCCCGATTTGCGTGCCAGCCGCATCACAAAGGTTTCGGCCACATCATCCACTGTATGACCCAGCAAAATCGCATCAATGCCCCGCGCCTTGGCCCAATCGGCCATCATCAGGTAGCGCGCCTGACGGCCTGCGGCGGCCACGTTGCCACGGGCAGCGGCACCGTCCCATTTGAGGATTGTGTGGGGGATGTTCTGGCCCGCGCAATAGGCGGCGACCATCTGCGCCTCATCCGCGGCCTCGGGGCGCAAACCGTGATCAACGGTGACGGCCTGCACGGATGTGCCCGCCAGATCAGCCCAGTGTTTGGTCGCCAAAAGCAGGGCCATGGAATCGCCGCCACCGGACACGGCCACCCCAAGGGTGTCCGGCACCCCGCCCACAAAGGCGGTGTTCACGAAATGCACAAGCATTTCGTCAACACCTAGCGGTTTTAGGTGATCCGCGGTCAGCCGCATCCCAGATTGGCCATGGCCGCCTGCGCATCGCCAACTTCCGGCGCGCCGGGAAAGCGGACGGGCACTTCACCCAAGGTGACGCAGGCGTCCTGCGTCTGACCCAAAGCGCCCAGCGATTGGCCCAGACGGAACAGCGCCTCGGGGGCTGCGGGGCCTTCGGGGTTGCCTGAGAACGCGGCCAGATAGGCGCGCGCGGCGTTCGTCATCTCACCCAGTCCTTCAAAGGCTTTGCCGCGCAGAATGTGGGCTTGGGCGGATACTGGGCTGCCCGGATAGGTCTCATTGAAGGTCGCAAGGAGGTCAGCGGCGCTGCGAAAATCACCCGACGCGAGCGCCCCCTGCGCCCGCTCAAAATCCTGACTTTCACCGATGGCCAAAGCAGGGCCCGTTGCAACAGGGGTTTCGATCGCAGGCGCTGTGGGTTCCACATCGACGCCACCCAAAGACGGGGTATCGCCCAGCTGGCCGATGTCGCATCCCGGTTCGAGTTCACACAGACGGAATTCCAAATCACCGATGCGGTTGGTGCCGTCACGGGTGATCCGTGAGATGCGGAATTCAAGCTCTTCTGTTTTGGAGGTCAACCGGGTGAGTTCGGCTTCAATGGAATTCAGACGGTCCAGCGGGGTGGACCCCGTGACACCCTGCCCGGCCAGACCGGTCACCACCAATTCGGCACGCAATGCGCTGACATCACCGTAAAGATCGGACAGCTCTGTCCGGATATCCGCCAAGGTCTGGTCCTGCGCGAACGCCGCCCCGGCAGGGGCGGCCAGTGCCAGAACCATTGCAATCACACGTAACATCGCGCCCCCCCCAAACGTCCGTTTAGCTTGATGCGCCGATCGAAATGATCGTCACCGCACGGCGGTTTTGCGCGTAGCAGCTTTCTTCGGAACACACCGCAAGGGGCCGTTCCTTGCCGTAAGATACGGTGCGGATGCGGTTGGCAGACACACCCTGAGAAATCAGGAATTCACGCACCGCATTGGCGCGGCGCGCGCCCAGTGCAAGGTTGTATTCGCGTGTGCCCTGCTCATCCGCGTGGCCTTCGATTACGGCAAGATAATCGGAATTGGTCTGCAACCAGCCCGCTTGACCGCGCAAAGTGGCCTGACCTGCGGCGGTCAGCGTCGATTGGTCGACTTCGAACAGCACGCGGTCGCCGATGGTCTGGCTGAAGAATTCAGGGCTGGACGGGTTGTTGGCCCCGGTCAGCGCCGTCTGATCGATGCCGGTGTTTGCGCCAGCGCCATTCAGATCGACGGCATTTGCGTTGTCGAACCGGTCGGCATTCGTGCAGGCGCCAAGCGCCAAGGCCCCCAGCAGCGCGGTGATTTTCAAAAGATGTGTCATGGGTCTGTCCCGTTATTTTTCTTTGCTCGTTAGCATCATCTTATCACAACATTTCGCGATTGAGAATCGCATTTCGGTGATCACCGCTGCAGCGGCCCCCAAGACGGGTCGGACCCGCCCTGAGGCGTCGACACGCGGCGCAGGTTGCGGCCCGTGATGTCCACCGAATAGAGCGCCGATGTCCCGTCCGCACCTTGGGTTTCGCGGGCAAACATGATGACGCGGCCATTGGGCGCCCATGTGGGCCCTTCATCAAGGAACGACGACGTCAGCAGACGTTCCTCGCTGCCGTCGGTGCGCATCACGCCAATATGAAAGCGGCCGGATTCCTGTTTGGTAAACGCAATCAGATCACCACGGGGCGACCACACGGGCGTGCCATATCGCCCGCTTCCAAAGGAAATTCGCTGCGGCTCACCCCCGTTTGCGGACATGATGTACAGCTGCTGGGACCCGCTGCGGTCGCTTTCAAAGACGATCTGGCTGCCATCGGGGCTGAAGCTGGGTGCGGTTTCAATAGCCGGAGTATTGGTCAGGCGCGTGAACTGCCCTGTCGTCAGATCACTGCGGTAAATGTCGGTGTTGCCGCCATTGGCAAGGCTGTAGATCACCTGCCGCCCGTCGCGGCTGAAGCGAGGCGAAAACGCCATTTCGCCGGGTGCGGTCTGCAATTGCTGCTGGCCTGCGGGGTTGGCCACGTCCAGCACATTGATGCGCGGAAATCCGCTGCCAAAGCTGGTGTAAAGGATGCGCTGACCGTCCGGGCTGAACCGAGGGGCCAGGACAATGGCGCTGCTGTCGGTCAAAAACTGCACATTCGCGCCGTCGTAATCCATGATCGCCACACGTTTGGCACGGTCGTCCTTGGGGCCGGTTTCGGCGATATAAACGACGCGGCTGTCGAAATAGCCCGCCTCGCCGGTGATCCGGCTGTAGACCACATCGGCCACCTGATGGGCCATGCGCCGCCAGGCGTCCGTGGTGCCCGACAGCTGCAGGCCATCGCCCATCTCAGCGCCGGTGAACACGTCATAGAGTCGGAACTTGACCGTCACCTGATTGCCATTCACCGCCACAGCGCCCGTGACCAGCGCCTGCGCATTGATCGCGCGCCAGTCGGGAAACGCCACAGGTGCGCCGAAACTGGCGGGGGTAGAAATGAAGGACGACGCAGGCAGTTGGCGGAACAGGCCCGTGCCCGTCAAATCCTCTGCCACCACTTGCGAAATTTGCGCGGCCATCTGTTCAGACCCCGCAACCTCTGCCTGAAAGGCGGGCAGCGCAAAGGGCATAGGTTCGATTATACCTTCGGTCAGACGGCCCAGATCAATTGTGGCCCCTTCTTGGGCACGCAAAGTGGACAGTGGCGTCACCATCACAAGGCAGGTCATCAACACGGTCAAAAGTCTGGTCATCATGGGCCTCATTCTGGCGATTGTCCGCGTGCGTGCAACGGGGAGAATTGAGAGAGTTGGATCATTGTCATAAACACGCCCATCACCGCAGCCGCATCTGGCTGGGATCAAACGTCAGTCGCAAACGTCTGGCCTGTTGGAACTGTTCCGCAGGCACCGTGTAGCCGGACCGCCCGCCATCACGCTGGCAGCGCACAAGCGCAGACCGCGCAATCCGGAAGGCCACGTCGGCATCCGCCTGCCCGCCGCCTTCAAAACCAACCATGTCGATCGAATTGGCATCAATGGTGCCATCAGGGTTCATGACCCATTCCACGGTGATCAATGTGTTCAATGCGGCGGTTGACGCGCTGCCCACGCTCCAACAATTGCGGATTTCACGGCGCAGATCGGCCTTCGCCCCGTCTGAAATATCGCCCCCACCCAAACCGGGTGTCGGGTCCGCCGCAGGCGGGGTCGGGGTGTCCGCAGCGCCAGCCTCGGCCAAGGCGGCGGCAACCGGATCAGCGGCGTCTTCGGCGGGCGTTTCGACCGCAGGTGCGGGCCGGTTGGGCCGCGTTTGCGGGCGCGACGAAATCTCCGGTGCGAAGGCAGGGTCTTCGGCTTCTGTCACGATCTGGTCGGCGGCGGCTTCGGGCGCTGTGGTGTCCTCGGCGGGTTCGACCGGTTCTTCAACGGGGGCCTCAACCTCTTGAGTGGCGGCCTCGGTGACGTCAGGGGCGACGCTGGCGTCGGGCGGCGGCGGGGCCACAATCTCAGGGGCCACGCGCGGGGCCGGACGGGGCACGGGCCGCAGGCTTGCGCCCAATTCAGCCGATGGCGGCGGCGCGATGATCGTGGGCGTGTCCGGCACATCGGGCGGCGCATCGGTGACTTGGGTGTCCGGCACCGTCAAATCGGGCGCCTCGGGGGGCGTTTCCGCCTCAGGCGGGGCAATCGGCGCGGGCGGGGCGACCGGTTCTGGGGGCGTCTCTTCTACTGGAGGTGTCACAGGTGCAGGAGCGGGGTCTTCGATCACGGGTGTTTGCGGTTCCTCCACCGCCCCCGCAGGCAAATCAGGCTGCACCCCTTGGGTCAGGGCTGCAAATTCTTCGCCCGACACAACGGACACTTCCGTCACCTCGAAAGGCAATGGGTCCGCATCCATCCCCCATCCCACAACCATCCACACGACCAAAGCCGCATGTCCGGTGAGTGAGAAATAGGTGCCAGCGCTCATGGCTTACCCGTCGCTTTCGCCGCCCAGCGACGGCCCACCAATGTCTGTCACCAAACCGATGTTGTTGAACCCGGCGGCATTCAGCGCACCCATGACCTGCGCCACGGCGTTCCATTCATTCACGCCGTCTGCACGCAGGAAAATTCGGTCGCTGTCGCGCTCAGCCGCGATACCTTGCAGGCGCGGGATCAGATCGGCAGCAGCAACCGGGGTTTCCTGGATCATGATCTCACCTTCGGCGGTCAAGGTGACGGTCAGCGGCTCTTCCTCATCAGATGGAAGCGCGTTGGCGGCGGTTTCGGGCAGTTGCACCGGCACGCCCACAACAGACAGGGGGGCCGCAACCATGAAGATAATAAGCAGCACCAACATCACATCCACGAACGGTGTGACGTTGATCTCGGACATAGGACGCGCGCGGCGTTTGCGCCTGCGTGCCCGCCTGCCGCCCGTGTCGTCTTTTTGAATGGTTGCACCGGCCATCTTAGCTGTCCAACTGACGGCTCAGGATGGTGGCGAATTCATCCGCGAAGGCTTCATAGCCGGATGTGATCCGGTCTGCATCAGCGCTGAGTTTGTTGTAATAAATCACCGCCGGGATCGCGGCCAAAAGGCCCAGACCCGTGGCCAACAAGGCCTCCGCAATACCGGGGGCCACAACGGCCAGATTGGTGTTTTGCTGTTCGGCAATCTCGATAAAGCTGTTCATGATGCCGATGACCGTGCCGAACAGCCCGATGAAGGGTGCAGCCGACCCGACCGTGGCCAGCACCGTCAAGCCGCGCTGCAACCGTTCGGTTTCCTTGGCAATCGCCACGTCCATGTTGCGGTCAATCCGCGCCGTGGCCCCTGCAATCAATCCGCCATCCTGCCGGTGCGATCTTCGCCATTCCAACATGCCCGCGGCGAAAATCTTCTCAGACGGTCCTTTCGGTGTCGCCCCGATCTTGTCAAACAATTCATCAAGCGGATTGCCGGACCAGAACGCTTCATCAAACACCCGCGCCTCAGCGCGTGCGCGACGGTACTGAATGAATTTGTCCACGATCACAGCCCAACACCACACAGAGGCGATGATCAGCATGATCATGACGATTTTTACGGTGATGGTCGCGCGGGCAAACAACGCCCACATCGTGAATTCGTGTGCTACTTCCATAACGCCTGCTTCTGCTACGGGCCGGTTTTGGCCTCTGATTGCCATCAGATGTAACGCAGCTTTGGCCGCAAAGCCAACAAAACGTCAATTCACGCGTTTTTGTTGGCCCGTCCTAGTGCAGATTTCGGCGGAATGCTGCCGGAAGACGGGCCGGTGCGCCGGTCTCTGCAATGGCCACGATGGTCACAAGGGCGGTGAACAAAACCTCGTCGCCGCGCTCAACCGTCTGGCGCACAACCAACCGCGCGCCGGTGACCGTTTCAACCAGGGTCGTGACTTCCAACTGGTCATCATAATGGGCCGGTTTGTGATAATCCGCCTCAACCCGGCGCACCGCAAAGACGACACCCTCATCGCGTTTCATAGCCGCCTGATCGACACCCATCTCACGCACCCATTCGGATCGGCCCCGTTCGATGAACTTCAGGTAGTTGGCGTAATAGACGATCCCCGCAAGGTCGGTGTCCTCATAGTAAACGCGCAGGGGCAACCGATGGGTCATTGTGGCACCTCAATCCGCGCAGCCAGCCGCAAGGCATGGCTCGCGTCTTGTGCCACCGGGGGCATGACTGGATCGTAAACGGCGCGAATGACACCTGCGACATCGGGCCGCAACACCGCATTGCCGTCGATCAACGCGAGCGGTGAAGACGCCGAAAACGCCACATCCGACCACAGCACAATCGACTGCACCGCCTGTGACAGCGCCAAAGTCTCGGGCGGTACTTGTGCCAGTTGATCATCCATCCGGAGGAAAATGAAACAGGCGCGGATCGCACCCGCCTCGTCAAACCGGAAAATCCGGTACTGGTTGGCATCCGCCTTGATCAGGCGCGTGACCAATTGCGCCAGCTCCGGCACCAACCGGTCCAGATCGCGCACGCCTGTCAATTCATCCCAATCGCGGCAGAAAAACATCATGACGTTGACGCCCAACTCTGGGTCCGTCTCGGCCATCTGATGTCCGGCCAAGGCGCAGACGGCCTCAAACGCGCCCTTCATCAAACCGATGGTGTCGTCCTCAACGCCAAAGACCACGGGCACAATGGGCCGCCCCCAGCGGGCACATAAATACGTCCCGTCTGCGCGGGTAAACAAAGGTTCAATCCGGGTCACATCCATCATTTCGTCTAAATACGACATCTGCAGGCAGGCGAAACCCCCCTGCTTCATCTGGCCCGAAAAACTCCCCCCGGAGGGTCGGGTTCAACCAAATAAATCGCTCTGCCCCTTGGGCGCGGCCATCCCCAAATGCGTCCAGGCCTTTTGCGCCAACATCCGCCCGCGCGGGGTGCGCTGGATCAGACCTTGTTGCAGCAAATAGGGCTCTATCACCTCTTCCAGCGCATCGCGGGATTCGCTCAACGCCGCCGACAACGTTTCAATACCCACAGGTCCGCCTTGATAGTTTTCGGCGATCAGCCGTAGATACCGCAAATCCGCGCCGTCCAGCCCCAGATGATCGACCCCCAGCCGCGTCAGCGCACGGTCCGCAATTTCCCGGTTCACGGTGCCGTCGCCTTCGACCACGGCGAAATCCACCACACGGCGCAACAGGCGCCCCGCGATGCGGGGCGTGCCGCGTGACCGCTGGGCGATCTCCTGTGCGCCGCCGTCGGTGGCGGGCGCACCCATCAGACGCGCGCCGCGGGTCACGATCTCATGCAGCTCTGCGATGGTGTAGAACTGCAACCGCGTGGGGATGCCGAACCGGTCGCGCAGGGGCGTCGTCAGCAGACCCATCCGTGTCGTGGCCCCGATCAGCGTAAACGGCTGCAACTCGATCCGCACGGTGCGCGCGGCGGGTCCCTCCCCGATCACCAGATCAAGCTCGAAATCCTCCAGCGCGGGGTAAAGCACCTCCTCCACCGCTGGGTTGAGACGGTGGATTTCGTCGATAAACAACACATCCCGCGCCTCAAGGTTGGTCAGGATCGCGGCCAGATCACCCGCTTTGGCCAACACAGGGCCGGAGGTCATCCGGAACCCCACGCCCAATTCACGTGCCATGATCTGTGCCAGCGTGGTTTTGCCCAAACCGGGTGGGCCATGGAACAACGTGTGGTCCATCGCCTCCTCGCGCCTGCGCGCGCTTTCGATAAACACCTTGAGGTTGGCGCGCGCCTCTGCCTGCCCGATGAATTCATCCAGCATCTGGGGCCGCAACGCGCGGTCATTGTCCTCGGGCTGGCGGTCGGGCTGCACGACGGTTTCAGACATCACATCAGCCTTTCGGGGCCAGCAGTTTCAGCGCGGCACGGATCAGGCCGGCAGTGTCGGCCTCAGGATCCTCGCCTGCGGCTTGGGCCACGGCCTGCGTGGCTTCGGACGGCCCGTAGCCCAGATTACCCAAGGCCGACAGGGCCTCCGATTGCGCGGCATCGCTGGTGGGGGCTGCCACCTCAACGGGTTCCAAAACATCCTCGGATCCTGCGTCAGCAGGGGTCGGGGATGGGCCGGTGCCCGCCATGGCCATGACCGAATGGGCCTTGTCCTTCAACTCGAGTATTGCCTTTTTGGCGGTCTTGGGCCCCACACCTTTGGCCGTGGCCACCGCCGCCCAATCGCCCAGCGCAATCGCACGGCCCACACCGTCGGTCCCCAGCGCACCAAGGATCGCCATGGACGCCTTGGCCCCGATGCCCTGCACGGACATCAGCAACCGGTGCCATTCCTTTTCCACCAACGTGGTGAACCCAAACAGCTGCAACAGGTCCTCGCGCACCAACAAATCCGTATAAAGGGCCACCGCCCCACCGGGCGCAGGCAGCCCCGCCATCACGCGGTCGGACACATAGACCACATAGCCCACGCCCTTGACGTCGATCAAAACATGGTCGCTGGCCTTGTATTCCAGCCGTCCGGCGACGCGGCCAATCATACGGCCACCCGACGACGCGCCATGGCATTGGCCGATTGCAAATGATGTGCGTGACAGATGGCGATGGCCAGCGCATCGGCGGCGTCCGCATTGGCCAGCTTTACGCCGGGCAATTGCAGTTTCACCATGTGCTGCACCTGCTTCTTGTCCGCATGGCCCACGCCCACGACGGCCTTCTTGACCGCGTTGGGCGCGTATTCCCCAATCGTCAGCCCCGCACGTGCAGGCACCAACATGGCAATTCCGCGCGCTTGGCCCAGCTTCAGCGTGCCCACCGCGTCAGAGTTCACAAAGGTCTGTTCCACCGCAGCGGCCACAGGCGCAAATTCCGCGATCACGTCTTCAAGCTGGTCATGCAGCGACACCAGCCGGTCCGCCAAAGCCCCCGTGCCCGATGTGCAAACCCCGTTCGCCACATGGGACAGACGCGATCCATCCACGTGAATCACCCCCCAGCCCATGGACCTTAGCCCCGGATCAATGCCCAAAACCCGCATCGCGTGCCCCTTTTGTTATTCGTTAACCACCCCACTAGCACAAAAGGCGAACACCCGCCTAGCCCCCTTGCGCGGCTGTCGTCACGGGGCAGTGACCGCCAAGGTCCAAAATCGTCATCCCATGTGCTGTTTTCGACATTCCCCTTGGTCAGATTATGCCAAATATTTCATTAACTTAGATGGCTGCAGGGTCATGCAAAAATCGCATATCACCCATGCCAAACCGGCACTGGTGGGTCGTATTCAGACCGCCTACGTGCAGCCCATCAAGACATCCCGCAACGGCGCCCGCCCTTTCATACCGGAGTATATCATCATGGCCGCCATCGACTTCCGCCCAACCGCCGCAAAATTCGGCTTCTCCCTGTCCGCCCTCATCGGCACAATCGCCGCCTGGAACGACCGCCGCATGACCCGCGCATCCCTGAACCGTCTGTCCGCCCGTGAACTGGACGATATCGGTCTGGTGCGCGGCGATATCGAAGCCATCGCAAACGGCGATCTGATCCGCTAATCGGACCACCCCCGACAAACGACCAAGGCCGCACCCCATAAGGGCGCGGCCTTTTTTGTGTCGTATTAGGTCCGAACAGTGAGGCGTCCGTTCAAACCGGCGGACTTAACGCTGAAAGAAATACTGTTTGAGGTAGCCGCCCAAAGCGACGGTCACAGGGTCTTCTTGCATAACAAATGCGCCCATCTGTTCGAGGGTCGTGCCTTCGCGCAGGGCGTCAACACGCAGCGCGTAATTGCCCGCACCAATCTGGGCGAACAAAAGCGACTTGAACGTTATTAACAGGGCCACAATCAACAACAGGCCTTTGAATGGGACTTGCGGACGGATCAGCCGTGGGCGTGACCGGATCAGACCATCGCGGCCTACTTTGTGAACCACACCATTGCGGCGCATTTTACCGTGTTTACGCTCAACCTTGCGGAGGCGTTCATTCAGGGAAGCATCAATCGTCATAACAGCAGCCTAATACAAATTTGCTCGGCCCCCACCGAACGTGTTCAAAATCCCCCTGGAATGTGGCGGAAATGGGGCAGGCCTGTAAATTTTGTCCAAAAAGAACTGAAAATGAGGGATTCTTATTAACCCTTACGCAAGGTAAGCGTCGTCCAGTCAACAATCTGATCGCGCGTCACCAGATTAAATCCATTGTGTGCATAAACGTCGATCACCTCATCGGCCTGTTCGTTCAAAATCCCCGATAGAATCGCCGCCCCGCCGGCCTTGCAATGGGCCGCCATGTCCGGCGCCAGCATGATCAAGGGCCCTTTGAGGATGTTGGCAAAGATCAAGTCAAAAGGCGCAGCTGCCTGCAAATCATCTTGTTCGAACCCAGCGGCGACCACGCAGGCGACAGCCCCCGCCATGTCATTTGCGGCCAGATTGGCCTCGGCCACATCGACCGCCACGGGGTCGATGTCGCTGGCGATGACCGTGGCATCGGTGGTCCGCGCCGCAGCCATGGCCAGCACGGCGGTGCCACAGCCAATATCGGCCACGTTTTCAAAGCTGTCCCCAGCCGTCAGCATGGCATCAAAGGCGCGCAAACAGCCCAAGGTCGTACCATGGTGGCCCGTGCCAAAGGCCATCGCCGCATCAATCAACAGACCCACACGGCCCTCGGGCAATTTGTCGGCGTCATGGGTGCCGTAGACAAAGAACCGACCCGCCTCCACGGGGGCCAATTCGCGGCGCACATGGGCCACCCAATCGGTTTCGGGGACCTCGGACACCGCGAAGGGTTTCGCGCCAAAGGTCGCGGCCAACAGGGCCAAGGCGGCCTCATCGGGGGCGCCTTCGAAGTAACCGCCGACCTCCCACAAGCCGCTGTCGTCTTCGACCTCAAACACACCGATGCCCGTGGGTTCCGGCTCCATCCGCTCCATCGCCGCGCCCAGCGCGTCTGCGGCGGGTTTGCCCATCAATGTCGTCAATGCCGTCCAGGTTGCCATTCTGATTACTCCGCTGGTGCAGCCCGACGCCGCACGAATATCGTCTCATTGCCCGGCACCGGATGACGCGGGATCAACAGGGACAGCAGCAAAGACACAACCGCCATGCCTGTGGCCGCCATAAACACCATCCCCGGTGACGTCAGCCATAAATATCCCAAGCCCGCCGGCAAAAACACCGCCGCAATATGGTTGATGGTAAAGGCCACAGCCGCCGTCGGGGCAATATCGGCAGGGTCCGCGATCTTTTGAAAATAGGTCTTGATGGCCAGGGCGAGGCTGAAAAAGATGTTATTGAACACATAAAGCGTCGCCGCCAGAACCACGCCCCAACCAAAATAATAGAGCCCGCCATAGAGAAAGAAAATCGTCCCCAAACCGACGTATTCAAAGACCAGCGCGTTGCGTTCCCCGAACCGTGCGACGGCCTTGCCCACTAACGGGGCGGTCACGATGTTGGCCAGCAAAGTGATCAGAAACAGGCCTGTGACCTCATGCACCGCAAAGCCGAACTTTTCGACCATCATAAAGCCCGCAAAGACAATGAAAATCTGGCGTCGCGCGCCCGACATGAATTGCAGCGCGTAGTACAGCCAATAGCGTTTGCGCAAAATGAATTGCTTGCGCTGGGGCGTCGGGCTTTCGAATTGCGGATAGGCCAGCAGGCAAAACAGCCCAACCGCCGCCGTGATCCCGCCCGACACCCAATAGACCAACGAATAGGACAGGCCCAGCGCCTCCCACGTCAGCACGATCAGCACGTAGGCCAGAAACGTCGCACCAGAGCCTACGGCGATCAACAGCCCCAACACTTGCGGCGCGCGACCCTTGTCGATCCACTGCAGCTGCAACGACTGGTTCACCGTCTCGTAATAATGAAACCCGATGGAGCTCAGCATCGTGATCGTCAAAATCCCGCCCATGGACGGAAATTGCGCGGTCAACGCCGTGGCCACACCCAGCAACACAAGTGACACAAGCCCCAGCACCTGTTCGCGTATAAACATCAGTAAAACGATCACACCGATGGCAAAAAAGCCCGGAATTTCACGCACCGTATGCAGCCAGCCAATGTCCGACCCGTCAAAATCCGCGGCTTCAATGACGAAATTGTTCAGCAGGGCCGACCACGTTGAAAAGGCGATCGGCATGGCCGCCGCCATCAAAAACAACAGGGTCACGGGTCTGCGCCAAAATGGCAGGCGACTGACGTCAGAAAGGGTCACAATGTTCATGCAGGAGCCTTACGCCCCTCGCAGCCCTTTGTCGAACCACGAAATGGAGGTACTATGCAGGCAAAAGGAGGCCCCATGTCCGACACCCTAGACGTGGAAAACATCAACACCCCAGGTCGCACATCCCGCGTGAACGCCGCCAAATACCATGCAATGAAGGCCGCCATGCTAAAGGTGATGACCCACGACGCCCCCGGCGACACCGCGGAGGACATCAAAGAGGCCGCCAAAGCGCATTTGCCCGACCACCTCTTTCCCGGTGGCGCGACCTCAGGTTGGTGGCAAAAGACCGTGCAACTGGATCTTGAAGCCAAGGGCGTCATCAGACGGTCCCACACCAAACCCCTACGATTTTTCCTGACCTGACAGGGCGCCTATCTGACCCTCCGCTGCCTACCACGCCCCAAGCGCGCCCCAAGCGCGCCCGACCCAACCCAAAAAACGCAAACGCTCCGTGCGGTCACATCTTGCCTCAGGTCGTAACGCCTCCGACCGGTCCTGTATTCTTCTGATCCGAAAACTCCGGGGGTCTGGGGGCTGG
>NZ_CBFHNH010000025.1:0-33289 GCF_965657175.1 Pseudooctadecabacter sp.
ACGGTGGATGCCCAAGGCACCCCGCTGTTTGACGCCACGGACGCCGAAGGCACGCCGCTGCCGCCCATGGGCCTGACCGAAGGCCGCGTGGCAGGCTCGTTCGCACATATCATTGATCGCGCCTAAACGGGCCTTGCCACCCCGCGACCTCAGGCGTAGCGATGTGACATGACCGATACAGCCCCCCCAATCGACGACACCCGCGCCAAGCGCAACGTGGCCGTTCTTGTCGCCGCCCAAGCCATCTTGGGCGCGCAGATGCCGATGATTTTTGTGGTGGGCGGTCTGGCTGGCAAACAGCTGGCGACCAACATCTGCTGGGCGACCCTGCCCATTTCGCTGATCATCTTCGGGTCCATGACCACCGCCCCGTGGCTGTCGCCCTTCATGCAGGCCTTTGGCCGCCGCGCGGGGTTCTACATCGGCGCTCTGGCCGGAGCGCTTGGGGCCGCCATTGCCGCCTATGGTCTTTATGTGGCGTCCTTCCCGATCTTGCTGATCGGATCCTATTTCACGGGCATCTATATGTCCGCCCAAGGGTTCTACCGCTTTGCCGCCACAGACACGGCGTCTGACGGGTTCAAGCCCAAGGCGATTTCCTATGTTATGGCGGGCGGTCTTTTGTCCGCCATCCTCGGGCCCCAGTTGAACAAACTGGTCGAAGGTCAATTTGCTGTGCCCTTCTTTGGCGTTTATCTGGCGGTCGTGGCGTTGAACCTTATCGGGATGCTGCTGTTTCTGGCGCTTGATCTGCCCAAGGGCAGCCGCAACACGCCCAAAGTGGCCAGCGCCACACCACCCCGCACACGCGGAGAGCTGTTGCGCGACCCTAATATCATCGTCGCCATAATCGTAGCCCTTGTGGCCTATTCGCTGATGAACCTGGTGATGACCTCGACCCCATTGGCCGTTGTCGGCGGTGGCTATAGCCTTGATAACGCGAACGATATCGTCTCAGCCCACGTTTTGGCCATGTTCGCGCCGAGCTTCTTCACGGGCCATCTGATCGCGCGCTTCGGCGTCAAAACCATCATGGCCACGGGCCTTGTGATCCTTGCTGCCGCAGGCCTTGCGGCGCTTGGGGGTGTTAGCCTTGCAGATGCGAACCAGCCGTCTCTCGTCAGCTTTTATGCAGCTCTGATCCTGCTGGGCCTCGGCTGGAACTTTGGGTTCATCGGCGCCACCACGTTGCTGACATCGTCACACGGCGCGCACGAGCGCGGCGTCGTTCAAGGCCTCAACGATATGGTGGTGTTTGGGTTGGTGACCATGGCGTCGCTGGCCTCAGGCGGGTTGATGAACTGCTCGGGCGGGGTGCCCATCGAAGGCTGGTCCGCCGTCAACATCGCCATGGCGCCGTTTTTGGCGCTGGCTGGTGGCGCGCTGATCTGGCTGGCCACACGGCCGCGCACAGTCGCCTAAAACGTCTGTCGCCACGTGCGCCACAGCAGGGACGCGCGGCGCATGAACGGGCTTTCGTCCAAGGCCCCATCTGCCACCGCCATGGGGGTGGCCGCCGCCGTTTTCAGCGTGCGTTCCGTCCGCCATCCAACGCGCAACACGTCCGCAAGGGGGGCATCAGTGCGGCCCTCCTTGCGTAAAACCCAACGCGCCGTCTGCACATCCCGCAACGCCGCCTGCGCCTGAAGCCTCACACCCTCGACCGTTCCGCTGACCAGCGGCACGCGGCCCCGCGCCTCAAGCTCAGGGATGGCGCGAAACCAGTTCGCAACGCCCACACCAAACCCGTATTGCTTGACTGACAATTCAAGCGGTTGAGGCCACGTGGCCTGCGGATCAGGCGCTTTACCGGCCCCGCACAAACGCACGGCAGTCCAAAGCAGATCACCAGACGTGGCGTTGATATACTCTTCAAAATGGGTCTGGTCCTCGAAGGCGTCCTTATAGACATCCCAGCGCCGCGCCGCGACCAGACCATCCAAGGTCCGCGCAGCTTCGGCATCCAGAACCTCCGCCAAAGCATCGACCACCTCGTGCCGGCGCACGGCCCCGCCGGTGGCGATCTCCTCCAACGCATCGCGCCACCATTGCAGGCGCATCTCGGCGATCATCGGCTCCTCCGTCACCCAAGGGGCGCGGCTGACTTCGACGTTAAAGGCATAAAGCGGAAACAACACACGACGGGCCGCCACAGGGGCCGCCATGGTTGCCAAAAACCGGTCAGGGTCGGCGCGTTCGACGATGGCAGCGCAGGCCTCGAAACTCACGCGGATGTCCCCTCGCGCGCCCCATCGCGGACCAGTTTCCAGCGGATCGCATCCAGCAGCGCCTCAAATGACGCATCCACGATGTTGGCCGACACACCCACGGTCGACCATGTGCGGCCCTGCGCGTCCTCACTGTCGATGATGACCCGCGTCACGGCCTCCGTGCCGCCATTGGTGATCCGCACCTTGAAATCGGTCAGCCGGATGTCATCCACATGATCCGCATAGCGCCCCAAATCCTTCATCAAAGCACGGCTGAGCGCGTTGACAGGGCCACGGTCGGACCCATCGGGGCCAAGGCTTTCGGACACGCTGAGCTTCTTTTCACCGTCGACCTTCACGACAACAACAGCCTCGGACAGGGACACCACTTCGTTGCGTTTGTTGCGGCGCCTCTCGATGGAAACACGGTAGCGTTTGACCTCGAAAAACGTGGGCATCAGGCCCAGCTCTTCGCGGGCCAAAACCTCAAACGAGGCCTGCGCTGTGTCATAGGAATAGCCCGCAGCCTCGCGGTCTTTCACCCGATCCAGAATGCGTTGCAAGGCTCGATCACCCTTGGCGACCTGCAGGCCCATGCCCTCCAGCCTCTCGCGCAGGTTGCTTTGGCCCGCTTGGTTGGACATGGGGATAATGCGCGCATTGCCAACCAGCGCGGGGTCGATGTGTTCATAGGTCGTGGGGTCTTTGGCGATAGCGCTGGCATGCAGCCCTGCCTTATGGGCAAAGGCCGATGCTCCCACGAAGGCGGCCTGTTTGTGCGGCACACGGTTCAGGATTTCATCCAGCCGCCGCGACGCCGCCCGCAGCCCGCGCAGGGCCTCCGGCGTCACGCCCGTTTCAAACTGGCTGGCGTAGGGCTCTTTCAACAGCAAGGTGGGGATCAGTGTGGTCAGGTTCGCATTCCCGCACCGCTCCCCCAACCCGTTGAGCGTCCCTTGGATGTGCCGCGCCCCCGCTGCGACGGCCACAAGCGCATTGGCCACCGCATTTTCGGTGTCATTGTGGGTGTGGATGCCGATGTGATCGCCAGGAACACCCGCTTCGATCAGTGCTTTGACACCGGCGCGCACATCATGGGGCAGCGCCCCCCCGTTGGTGTCGCACAACACGACCCAGCGTGCGCCAGCGTCATAGGCGGCCTTCGCGGCCTCAAGCGTATAGGCGCGGTTCGACTTCAGCCCATCAAAGTAATGTTCCGCATCAAAAAGCGCTTCACGCCCCTGCGACAAGATATGCGCAACCGACGCGCGGATAGTCTCCACATTCTCATCCAGCGAAATGCCCAGCGCCGTTTTCACATGAAAATCATGGGTCTTACCCACCAGACAGACCGCAGGCGTGCCCGCATTCATCACCGCCGCCAAAACATCGTCATTCTCAGCCGACCGCCCGGCCCGTTTGGTCATGCCAAAGGCGGTCATGGTGGCGCGGGTCGTGGGCGCGGCCTCAAAGAACTCACTGTCCGTGGGGTTGGCCCCGGGCCAGCCGCCTTCGATGTAATCGACGCCCAACTCATCCAAAAGGGCGGCCACCGCCTGTTTTTCGCCGGTCGAAAACTGCACCCCTTGGGTCTGTTGGCCATCGCGCAGGGTGGTGTCGTAAATATAAAGCCGCTCTTTACCCACGCGCCCACTCCCGTTTCTCTGGTTCCAAAATACCTCCGCCGGAGGCCGCCAAAATTCGCAGAATTTTGGCCCCCGCCCGCAGCATGCGCTGATCGCAGATCATAAGATGCCCTTCATCTTCTCAAGATTGAAAATCGGGGTAGGCTCGAGATCAACGGTCTCTTTGCTCATCCTGACTTCTAGTCCAGCCTCAACCAACTTCGCCTTGAAATCATCAAGGGCAGAAAAGTCTTTTGTTTCCATCGCTTCAGACCGAAGGTCCTTAAGGTGGGCCACGTAGCGCATAAAGTCGAAGTCCTTCGGGGCGGCCCAGTCCGGTGCTGCGTCTCCCATCAGGCCCAAGAATTGCAGACTGTGACGCAACCCAACAACATCCTCTGTGACAGAAAGCTGATGCAACCGTGTCAATGCTTCTGATGTGTTGAGGTCATCTGAAAGGGCTTCGATCATGGCACCATCTGGGGCGTGCCGCCCGACCGCTTGCACCGCCTGCCCATACCACTTGCGCAACGTCTTCTCCGCCTCAACCCGCTTCTTCTCTGTCCAATCCATTGGCTTGCGGTAATGCGTGGACAGCATCACGAACCGGATCACCTCGCCCGGCACGCCCTGATCCAGCAGGTCGCGGACGGTAAAGAAATTGCCCAAGGATTTGGACATCTTTTTGCCCTCCACCTGCAGCATCTCGTTGTGCATCCAGACATTGGCCATGCGGTCGGTGTCATTGGCGCAGCAGCTTTGCGCGATCTCGTTTTCATGATGCGGGAACATCAGATCATTGCCGCCCCCATGAATGTCGAAGACCTCCCCCAACAGCGCCTTGGACATCGCGGAACACTCGATATGCCAGCCGGGCCGTCCTCTGCCCCAAGGACTGTCCCACCCAGGCGTCCCTTCGTCAGACGGCTTCCACAACACAAAATCCATCGGGTTGCGCTTATACGGGGCGACCTCAACCCGCGCACCGGCGATCATGTCATCCACCGTGCGCCCCGACAGCGCGCCATAGCCGTCTTTCCAACTGTCCACCGCAAACAACACATGCCCCTCGGCGACATAGGCATGCCCCTTGGCGATCAACCCCTCGATCATCTCCACCATCTGCGGAATATAGGCCGTGGCGCGCGGCATGTGGTCCGGCTCCAATGCGCCCACGGCCGCCATGTCATCCAGATACCACTGCGTCGTCTGAGCCGTGATCTCCCCAATCGAGCGCCCGCTTTCAGCCGCCCGCGCGTTGATCTTGTCGTCCACGTCGGTGAAATTGCGCACGTAAGTCACCGCATCGGCGCCATAGACATGGCGCAACAGACGGTTCAACACATCAAACACGATCACAGGGCGCGCATTGCCCAGATGGGCGCGGTCATAGACCGTCGGCCCACAGACATACATCCGCACGTCATCGGCCTTAATCGGCTGAAATTCCACCTTCTCGCGGACACGGGTGTTGTACAATTTGATCGTCATATCGGCCTCTCGACGCAGGTATCCCGCGCGGGCTTAGCAAGTTAACAGATCAGGTGAAACGTCAAAGAGCGGCCCGCGAGAATTCTCAGCAGGAAATAATAATGCAGCAAGGGATGCAGGTGCTCTTCATAGGCCCTGCCTAACCCGCCGCGCCGCGCAAATCAACGCCCTTGCCAAACCAGACGCGACTTGCGACCCTCAAAGGTATGACCCGTGAAACCGCCAATGGCCTCTGCGCCGCCCTGCCCGGCGCCATCCATGAAAACAGCTTTGGCCCCGGTCATGATGTCTGGAAAGTTGGCGGCAAGGTCTTCGCGACCATAGGCGTCAAAGGCGATGGCCTCGCCCTCAAATGCGCCTCGGTGGACGAAGCGCTCCACCTCGAAGACCTTTTTGGTTGGCCCAAAGCGCCCTATTTCCACCGCTCTTGGGTGCACGTCCCGCTGGATGCAGACGCCACCGAACTCGCCCACCGTATCGGGCTGTCCTACGCCACCATCCGTCAAAGCCTCACGAAAAAGGCACAGGCCGCCCTGCCGCCTGCACCCTAGTTTCGTTTTGCCCAAAATACTCTCGGGGTGAATGGCCGCAGGCCAGAGGGGCGGACAGCCCCTGCCCGCCCTCTCCCCAAATCCGTCCGCGTCCTTGGCCCACAGGTCCCGCAAACTTCAATCGTATTGCACGATCTCAATCTCCACGCCCTCCGACGACATGAAATAAAACCGGCGTCCCGGCTCGTAATCCGCATGATGATGCGACGTGAGGCCATAGGCCTTAACGCGGGCCAGAACCGCATCAAGGTCATCGACAACAACGCCTAGGTGATTGAACACGCCACCACTCCCCACGGCGGCCCCCGTTTCATAAATCGCAACATAGCTGCCAGCCTCGCCCACATGGCGCGAATACCTGTCCCAGTTGGTCGACGGCCCTTCCCAACGGACATGCCAGCCAAAGACCTCCTGTAGCATGGCCGCAAAACCGGCCCCGTCGGCCACGCTGATGTTCACATGCTCCAACCGCGCCATCACGCGTCCTCCGTTTTCATGACAAAACACCCTGCATCAAGGTCATGGCCCCAGCCAAGCCCTTGTTGCTCTAGGTGCCGGATGACCTCGGTAGGTAAGCAGTCTTTGCGGAATTTGATAAAGCGCGTCATGGTCTGTCTCCTTTACTGACTTGACGCCCACAGGTGTAATTTCTCAAGTTCACTTTAGATCAAGACCTTTTTTCGGAAGAGTTCAGAAACATGTCAGGCCTCACCATCGGGGATCTCGCGACGCGCACCGGCCTCGCGGTCTCCGCCATCCGGTTCTATGAAACTCACGGCATCGTCCACCCTGTGCGCAATGCAGGCGGGCACAGGCGTTACGGCGCCCATGATCTGCGGCGGCTGTCCTTTGCGATGATCGCCCAGCGACTGGGTTTGCCGCTGGCCGATATTGCCGCGCATATGGCCGATCTGCCCGTTCACAAAGCGCCCTCCAAATCCGACTGGGCCCGCATTTCCACCGCTATGCGCGCAGACCTCAACACCCGCATTGCCCAATTGGAACGCCTGCGCGACAGTCTTGACGGCTGCATCGGTTGCGGGTGTTTGTCCCTTGAAGCCTGCGCTCTCTATAATCCTGGCGATGCCCGTGCCGCCGAAGGTCCCGGCCCGCGCACTCTGATGACCCGTTGACACCGCCGCGCGCGCAAGGTCACGTGGCGCCATGAAACTCTCGCATCGCATCACACATCTGACCCCCTCCGGCTCTGACGGGTGGGAGGTTTTTTACAAGGCCCGGCGCATGAAAGCCGCCGGCCATGATATCACCGAACTCACCATCGGGGAGCATGACATCCGCACGGCCAAGCCCATACTGGACGCCATGCATGCAGCCGCCCTCACAGGCCACACGGGCTATGCCATGGTGCCGGGCACCGATGATCTGCGCGCCGCCGTGGCGGACCGTATCGCCGCGCGGACCGGCGTGCCGACCACGCCCGCCAACATCCTGATCACGCCGGGCGGGCAATCGGCCCTATTCGCCGCACACCATGCGGTGCTCGATGAGGGCGACACCGCGCTGTTCATTGACCCCTATTACGCGACCTACCCCGGCACGATCCGCGGCGTGGGCGGCGTGCCCCGCGCGGTTCCCGCCCACCCCGAAGCGGGCTTTCAGCCCCAAGCCGCCGACATCGACCAGCACGCGAACGATGCCAAAAGCCTGCTGATCAACAGCCCCAACAACCCCACCGGCGCCGTCTATTCCCGCGCCACCTTGGAGGGGATCGCCGCCAGCTGTCAGGCCCATGACCTCGCGCTGATTTCGGACGAAGTTTACGACACCCAAGTCTGGGACGGCACCCATATGAGCCCCCGCGCCTTGCCGGACATGGCCGACCGCACGCTTGTGGTGGGTTCCATGTCCAAAAGCCACGCGATGACCGGATCCCGCGTTGGGTGGGTCTGCGGCCCTGAGGATGCAATCAGCCATATGATCAATCTGGCCACCCATACGACCTATGGCGTGCCTGGCTACATTCAGGATGCCGCCCTCTTCGCCCTCAGCCAAGGCACCGCCCTTGAAACAGAGGTCGCGGCCCCCTTCAAACGCCGCCGCCAGATCACCGAAACCCTGCTGGCCACGCAGACCCTCGTCAAAGCCAGCCCGACCCAAGGGGCGATGTATGCCATGCTCGACATCCGAGGCACCGGCCTGTCGGGGCAGGATTTTGCCAATGCGCTGCTTGATCAACACCATATCGCCACCATGCCCGGCGAAAGCTTTGGGGCCGCGGGTGCGGGCCACATCCGTGTGGCCATGACCATTGACGACGACCGTTATCGGACCGCCCTACAAACTCTTCTCACCTTCGCCGCGACCCAAACCGCCTAAACCGGCACGCACGCCCGTATTCTTCTGATCCGAAAACTCCGGGGGGGGGGGGCCGACGGCCGGGGGCAGCGCCCCCAACCGGATCGGATGTGCGCAGCACATTCGATCCTAGATCACCACGCGGTCGGATTTGGCGCAGCCAAATTCGAAACCAATGAAAGGACTGCTTATGACCACCTTCCGTGACCTCCACCGCCCCGGCGATCCCTTCATTCTCGCCAATGCCTGGGACGCAGGCTCGGCCAAGATGCTGGCCGCCATGGGCGCGCAGGCCATCGCCACCAGTTCCGCAGCCCACGCTTTCACCCTCGGGCGTGCGGATGGCCTCGGGGTCACGCGGGATGAGGCACTGGCCCACGCGCAATCCATCGTGGCCGCCACCCCCCTACCGGTGCAAGGAGATTTCGAAAACGGCTGGGGCGATGATCCCGACACCGTAGCTGACACCGTCCGACTGGCCGCCGAGGCGGGCCTTGCGGGCATCTGCATCGAAGACATCCGCCTGCCGGGGTCCGAGGCATATGACGCGGATCTGGCCACCCAGCGCATCAAAGCCGCAGCCTCCGCTGCCCGCGCCCTGCCGCGCGATTTTGTCCTGACCGGCCGCGCGGACGGCATCATGACCGGCGCCTATGATATTGATGAGGCCATCTGCCGTCTTCAAGCGTTCGAGGCCGCAGGGGCCGATTGCCTTTATGCGCCGCTGCCCAAATCCATGGACGATGTGGCGCGCATTTGTGCCAGCGTGACGGCCCCCGTCAATGTGCTGGTGGCGGGGCCTGTCTATACCGCCCAAACCCGTACAGCCTTTGGTCAATTGGGTGCGGCACGCCTGTCGCTTGGGTCGGCGCTTGCGCGGGCCACCCACCGCGTCATCCACGACGCGGCCAACCAAATGTTCGGGGACGGGGATTTCTCGGCGCTGGGTCAGTCGATCAGCGGCGATACGGTCGACGCGCTTTTGGCCGCCAAGGGCCTGTGACAACCCGAAGACCGCCACACCAACAAAAGGCGCAGCAGGTTGCCCCGCTGCGCCGTCCTAGACTGGGTCTGACAGACCTGTCCTTAGAACTGGAACGACATCCGCAAGGATGCGGTTGTGGCCTCAAGGTCCAGACCGCTGTCGTCGAAGTTGTCGAACTCATGCTTGAGGACCTCACCACCCACGCGGATGCTGTCGGTCAACAGATAATCCATGCCGACACCGTAGAAGGCACCCGTGTCGTCGCCCTCAAGCGCGCCACCTGTGTTCAGCTGGGCCGCACCAGCCGTGACGTAGGGCATAAAATTGCCCGCGTCGTAACCTGCGCGCAGCTTGGCACGTGCCACGCTGTCGGCGTCCACACCACCGGCGGACACATCAAAGCCGGAGATTTCAAGCTCACCGCCCAGAACGAAGCTGCCAAAGTCATAGTCGTAACCGGCGTGCAAACCGTAGGTGGCACCATCCGCTTCGAAGTTGGCCGGGTCGGATTCCTCAGCTTCCGCATAACCAAGCGAGCCACCGGCGTAAAAGCCTGTCCAATCATTGCCCTGTGCCACCGGCACCACGGCCACGGGGGCAGGTGCAGGTGCGATTACCGGCTCTTCAAGGTTGCCCGCCAGTGCGGATGTGGCACCCAGTGCCAGTGCTGCGAAAGTGCCCGATGCAAGAAGTGCACGTGTCATGATATCTATCCTTTTGTCTTTCGACGCCTTTCAAGGGACGTCTTGTCGATTGACGTGGGCCATTGCCATTTAGGTCTGCCCACTTGTGACGTTCAAACGACAAAGCCTGCAGGTCGTTCCATCGAATTGGTAAAGATTTCCAAAATCAGCAGCCGCCCGCGCAACCGGCCCATATTTGCAAGCGAAACCGCGCCCACTTGGCCACGTCACAAGCTTGTGACTGATCCAAAGCGACAGCCGCTGCATCACGGTCCAATTGCGACATCGCGTCGCAATTGGGAAAGACGCCCCCACAAAATGCAGCGCAGTCTTGGGGCATGAAAGCCACGTTTCACCCCCTGACAACCCGGTTGCGGGTCTTGCACACCATCGGTGCGCGCCGGGGCCGTGCGGCACGGGGGCGCCCGACCGTCTGAGGACCAATTGATTTTCCCCTCAGACTGAAAGGCCCTTTTGCAATGTCACTTGATACCCCCCAAACCGACTCCGTTTCATCCCAGCGGCGCTCCAGCCGCTCAGGCGGGCGCGCGGCACGCCGTGCCGCCCGTGCGGCAAAGCTGTCCGACGATATACGCCCCATCCGCCCCGGCATGTCCGGTGGCGTCTATAAACCCCTGACAGAGGCCGACGTCGCCCGCATCCATGAAGCAGCCCTGACGGCCTTGGAAACGATCGGTCTGGCCGACGCGCCCCCCTCTGGCATCAAAATCATGACCGACGCCGGTGCCATTCTTGGGGATGACGGCCGCCTGCGTTATCCGCGCAGCTTGGTGGAGGACATGTTGGCCAAGGCCTGCAAGGACGTCACCTTAATGGGCCGCGATCCGCGCCATGATCTGGACCTCAGCGGGACGCGGGTCCACTACGGCACCGCAGGTGCTGCCGTCAGCATGGTTGATGTGGCCGGCAACGCCTACCGCGACAGCACCCTTCAGGATTTGCACGATGCGGCGCGGATCACCGATGTCCTCGACAATATTCACTTTTTGCAGCGCCCGATGGTGGCGCGGGATATCCTTGATAATCTTGAGATGGATTTGAACACCATCTACGCCTGTGCCGCGGGCACGACCAAACACATCGGCACCTCGTTCAGTGATCCGTCGCACATGCCCGAGTGTCTTGAGATGCTCTATATGATCGCAGGCGGCGAAGACGCCTACCGCGCCCGCCCCTTCATGAGCAATTCGAACTGTTTCGTGGTCCCGCCCATGAAATTCGCGACTGAAAGCTGTGAAACGATGGAGGCCTGCATCCGCGGCGGCATGCCTGTGTTGCTGCTGTCCGCCGGCATGTCCGGCGCCACTGCGCCCTCGACCACAGCGGGGGCCATTGTGCAGGCCGTGGCGGAATGTCTGGCAGGGGTGGTCTATGTGAACGCCATGGCGCCGGGCCATCCTGCGATCTTTGGCACTTGGCCCTTCGGGCTGGATCTGCGCACAGGGGCGATGACGGTCGGTTCGGGCGAACAGGCGCTTCTGACGGCGGGCTGCGCCCAGATGCACGCGTTTTACGGCTTGCCCGGTGGGGCCGCCGGTGGCGCATCCGACAGCAAAATGCCGGACATGCAGGCGGGCTGGGAACAAATGTGTTCGAATGTGATGGCCGGACTGTCGGGCTGCAACATGGTCTATGAGGCCGCAGGGATGCACGCATCGCTGTTGGGGTTTTGCCACGAAAGCCTGATTTTGGGCGACGATCTGATCGGTCAGGCCCAACGCTGCGTGCGCGGGATCGAGGTGGATGACGAAACTTTGGCGTTGGACCAGATGGCCGAGGTCTGTCTGGGCACCCCGGACAAACCCGCGCCGGGTCATTATCTTGGGACCGACCGCACGCTGAGCCATATGGAACGCGATTGCGTCTACCCCGCCTTGGGCAACCGGATGAGCCCCAAGGAATGGGCTGAAAACGACCGCCCTGTTCTCGTCGAGGGGGCGACAGCGCGCAAAGAGGCGATCTTGGCCACCCGGTCCGGGGCGCGGTTTGATGCGGCACTTGATGGCGCATTGCGCGCGCGGTTCAACATTCATCTGCCGGCCTGAGGAGCGATCTTCGATCGGCGCATGCTGCGGGCGGGGGGCGGGTTTTATTGGAAAAACCGCTGGCCTGCATGTCACCCCATGCGCGCATCATCAACCGCTCGCCTGAGCGATCTGTTGCTGTTAGGTATTTGAGAACCAGAGAAACAGAGGACTGCGCCCTCATCGAGGACGTGTGGCGGTTTTAAACGCCGCGTCGGGCGCGCCGTGTCAGATATCGCGCTGTCTTGTGTTTCTCTGGTTCAAAAATACCTAAATCAACAGCTGGTCCAGAAGCCGCGTCATGAGGGGCGCGACAGGGTTCCCCCGCCGATGGCTGCGGCCACTCCGGTGGTGCCGGGTGCGGAGGTCGCAAGGCCCTTGGCGGTGCGCACAGCCAGAAAGGCGAAGGCCTGCGCTTCTAGGAAATCACCATCGAACCCTGCGTCTTCAATCGGGTCGACCGGCACGTCACAGGCTTTGGCGATCATAGCCATCATAGTCGGATTGTGGCGTCCGCCACCGGCCACCAAGAGGCGGTCGGGCCCGCTGGGACAAAGCGACAGGGCCTCTGCCACAGACCGCGCACAGGCTGCTGTCAATGTTGCTGCAGCGTCTGCATCCGATAGGTCTGATACGGCCTCGGCCAAAGCCGCAAAGGCATCACGGTCCAGTGATTTGGGGGGCATTTGAAAGAAATAGGGATGGCGCAAGAAGGCCGCAACGATCCCGTCATCAACCTGACCTGTGGCAGCAAGCGCGCCGTCCTGATCTACGGCCAAGCCCCGACGGCGTTGCATTAGATCATTGATCGGGGCGTTGGCGGGTCCAGTATCAAAGGCCAGCAAGGCACCTTCGCTGTCTGGGTGGGGCAACGCGGGATCAATCCATGTCAGATTGCCCACGCCGCCCAAGTTCAACATCGCCAGCGGCCCATCGGCCTGCATTTTCTTGGCCAAGGCAAAGTGGTAGAACGGGGCGAGCGGCGCGCCCTGCCCGCCCATCATCACATCTGCAGACCGGAAATCCCAGACCACCGGTTTGCCCAAGGCTTGCGCCAGCGCAGCGCCGTCGCCCGCTTGGTGGGTGCCGCGTACGCCGGGCTCATGGGCCAGGGTTTGCCCGTGAAACCCCACCAGATCAGCATCCGGAAATTGGGCTGCGAGGTCGGCGTGCAGCGTGTCGATCAGCCCTGATACCTGCGCCACATCATCATCGTGCCACTTGCCTAATGCGGCGCGCAGAACCGCCCGTTCGCCGTCGGTGTAGGGGCGGTAGGCGGTGCCCAGAACCTCAAACACCTCATGCCCGTCGGTCACGATCTCGGCGGCGTCGATCCCGTCCAGCGATGTGCCTGACATCAGCCCGAGGGCGCGGACCCGATCCTGTTTCAACATGCTCTTTCCCTTACGCCTGCCAGCCCCTATAGACAGGACCAAACTAGCAGGACGACGCCATGACCTACCATCCCAAATCCGATTTCATCCGCATCATGATGGAGCGCGGCTTTCTGGCCGATTGCACGGATTATCAGGGGTTGGATGAGGCGTTTTCCAAAGGCGTCGTCCCAGCCTACATCGGCTTTGATGCGACAGCGAAATCGCTGCATGTGGGATCGCTGATCCAGATCATGATGTTGCGCTGGCTGCAAAAGACCGGCCACCAGCCCATCACTCTGATGGGCGGCGGGACCACCAAGGTGGGCGATCCGTCGTTTCGCGCCGATGAACGCCCCCTACTGACCCCTGCGATGATTGATGACAACATTGCGGGCATCAAACAGGTGTTTGCCAATTACATTGACTATAGCGGCGATGTTCCAGCGTTGATGCTGAACAATGCCGAATGGCTGGACGGTTTGAACTACCTCGATTTTCTGCGCGACATCGGCAAACATTTCAGCGTCAACCGGATGCTGAGCTTTGAATCGGTCAAGTCACGGCTGGACCGCGAACAAAGCCTCAGCTTTCTGGAATTCAACTATATGATCCTGCAAGCCTACGATTTTCTTGAACTCAACCGCCGCTACGGATGTCTGTTGCAGATGGGTGGGTCGGATCAATGGGGCAATATTGTCAACGGCATCGACCTCACACGTCGTGTGCTGGATCATGAGATTTACGGCCTGACGTCGCCGCTGCTGACCACGTCTGACGGCAAGAAGATGGGCAAGTCCCAGCAAGGCGCGATCTGGCTGAACCCTGATATGCTGTCCCCTTACGAATTCTGGCAGTTCTGGCGCAACACCACTGATGCGGATGTGGGGCGGTTCCTGAAACTCTACACCGAACTGCCGGTGGAGGAATGCGACCGGTTGGGCGCGCTTGAGGGGGCGGAGGTCAATGACGCCAAGATCGTGCTGGCCAATGAGGTGACGGCCCTGCTGCATGGCCGCGCGGCAGCCGAGGCTGCGGCGCAGACCGCGCGTGAGGTGTTCGAAAAGGGCGGCGTGGGCGATGACTTGCCCACCTTGACCTTGGCGGCAGGCGATGTGGGCGACGGGATTTCCATCGTCCAGTTGATCGTGAAATCCGGGCTGGCGGGCAGCGGCAAAGAGGCCAAGCGTCTGATTGCCGAAGGCGGCGCCAAGATGAACGACGCGGCTGTGACGGACACGGGCCTTGTGATTGCGCCTGCGGATTTGGCCACGCCCGTCAAGCTGAGCGCGGGCAAAAAGCGTCACGCGCTGGTGCAGCTAGGTTAAAAGCGTCAACAGACCGCCAGCGATCAGCGCCACGATTGCGGCCATAAGGGCGGCGGCGGGTAAGGTCAGACGGGGGGATGGAATGGGGGGCAGATGTTTCATCCGCCCATTAACCCTGTCTTAGGTAAAGGTGGCGTTAATGGGGGTATGACTGCCCTGCCCGCATTGCCTTTGCAACAATCGCCCCAGTTTGCCCGCGCTTTGACAGCCTTCGGGTCTGACGTGGTTTCAACCGCGCCCGTGGTTTTACAACGTCGGATCGGGACATGGGGCGGGATACGCTTTGCCAGCCGGATCAGGTCGGACGCGCTGACGCAGGCACCGCGGTTGATCAACGGCGAGGATGATGCGCCTGCCGCCTACCGCGCGGCGGGCTACCGCCAGATCATGACACCCGCCCATGTGGCGGAATGGGATTTGACGCAAACGGACCGGCGCGCGGCGATGCAGGGCAAATGGCGCAACCGGTTGGTCAAGGGGGAGGCCGCAGGCCTGCGGGTGCGCCAGACCTTTTGGGATGGACGGCCCCATTGGTTGTTTCATCAGGCCACAGCCCAAGCGCGTGCGCGGCGGTATCGGGACTACCCGTTTGCCTTGCTGGCGGCATATGCGGCCACCAATCCCAAGGATTCGCTGATGTTCGAAGCCTCGGCCAAGGGGCATCCTGTTGCGGCCTGTCTGGTGGTGTCACACGGCACGACCGCCACCTATATGACCGCGTTTTCAACACCTTTTGGGCGCGATCTGCAAGCGCCGCGGGTGGTATTGGATCATGCGGCGGGGCATCTGACGGACAGTGGCCACAGAATTTTTGATCTTGGGTTGGTGGAAACGGATCATACGCCGGGTCTTGCGCGGTTCAAACTGGGGACAGGCGCACGGTTGCGCGCCTTGGGCGGGACATGGATACGTCTGGGGCGGCGGCGTGTTACCGGCTGAGGGGAACGCGAAGTGGCAGATGTGCGCCTCCGGCGGAGGTATTTGGGAACCAGAGAATTCGAAGAGTCCCGGAAAACCTCCAGTGGAGGGTTTCAGGCGAAGAATGGTACGAGATCCGCCCAAGTTGCCCCTATTGGACGACCGGCGGCGTTAACCTTAATCTGGGGTAAAGACGGGGGCGCTCATGGCATTTTCAAAATTCAAGGCTGGCCCCGTTTGGGGCTTTGGCCTACACCCCAGCCCATGACCGATACGATCCTGTCCCGATGTGAGGCCCGTGGCCTGCGCCTGACCGACCAACGCCGCACTATTGCAGGCGTATTGGAGGATGCAGATGATCATCCTGATGTGGAAGAATTGTATGCCCGTGCCTCAGCCAAGGACCCGCGTATTTCATTGGCCACGGTCTACCGCACGGTCAAGTTGTTCGAGGAATCGGGCATTCTGGAAAAGCACGATTTTGGCGATGGACGCGCGCGGTATGAAACCGCAGGTGGGGATCATCATGACCATCTGATTGATTTGCAATCGGGTGAGGTGATCGAATTTATCGACGCGGAAATCGAAGCCTTGCAGGACCGGATTGCAGACAAGCTGGGGTATGACCTCAAAGGCCACCGGCTTGAACTTTACGGGGTCAAGAAAGGAGCCAAGAATGGCTGACGATCGCCCCCTTCTGGCCGTGTTGATCGACGCGGACAATGTACCTGCCAAACACGCCGAAGCGATCCTCAAAGAGGTCGCGCGCATTGGGGAACCTGCCCTGCGCCGCGTCTATGGCGACTGGTCGTCGGACATGCTGAAAGGCTGGTCCAAAATCATCCCGTCGTTGGGTTTGGTGGCGCGGCAGGAAACAGCAAACACGCGGCAAAAGAACGCTTCGGACATCGGGCTGGTGATTGATGCGATGGATATTCTGCACACGGCCAAATTCGACGGCTTTGTGCTGGTGTCATCGGACAGTGACTTTACCGCCTTGGCCAACCGTCTGCGTGAAGACGGGTTGAGCGTGATTGGTATCGGGGAGGCCAAGACGCCCGACAGCCTGCGCAACGTCTGCAACCGGTTTATCCTGATCGAAAACCTCGTTCAGGCCGATGTGAAAGAAGCTGTGCCCGAAAAGCAGAACAACAAACTGTCCGAGGCCTATGATCTGTTTGTTGAGGCTATGAACCGCATAGATGTGGAAGATGACTGGTACAATCTGGGCGGTGTTGGATCGATGATATTGGCCGCCCACCCCGATTTTGACCCCCGCAGTTATGGCCATGGCAAACTGAGCGGGCTGGCCAAAGCCCTCCGCGATATTGAGACAAAATCGAGCGGGAACAACCTGTTGGTGCGGTTGAAAGACTGATGGAAAACCTACGCGGCGCGGCGCTGATGACCGCCTCCATGTTGGGGTTCGCCATTGAGGATGCCTTGATCAAGGGGCTGTCGGGCACCGTGCCTGCAGGCCAGATCATCGCCTTCATCGGCTTGGGTGGCATCGTGGCTTTTGCCGGATGGTTGATTTGCACCGGACAGCCCGTGTTTGTGGCCGAACAACGCCGCCCCAAGGTGGTGTTGCGATCAGGGTTGGAGGCGCTTGGGTCGATTTTCTTTGTCTCATCGCTCGCCCTGATTGATCTGACACTGGCCTCCGCCATCATTCAGGCGACACCACTGGTCGTCGCTATGGGGGCCGCGCTGTTCTTGGGCCAACAGGTGGGCTGGCGGCGCTGGGTCGCTATTTTGATTGGCTTTGCCGGTGTCTTGCTGATCGTGAAACCGGGGGCGTCGGGGTTTGATCCGCTGGTCTTGCTGGCCATCATCGGGATGCTGGGCCTCGCCGCGCGCGATCTTGTGACGCGCAATCTGCAATCGAATATTTCTGGCCCGCATCTGAGCATCGCAGCCTTCATCGGCTTGGTGCCTGCGGGCCTGTTGTTGTGCGTGGTCTGGGGCCAAACGCTTGTCTGGCCCACGCCTTATGAATGGGCCGTCTTGGTGCTGTGCGTCTTTGTGGGCATGATCGCCTATCTGGCCATCATCGCGGCCACCCGTGCGGGCGATGCCGCGTTCATTTCATCCTTCCGCTACAGCCGCATGGTGTTTGCGCTGATCATCGGCGCGCTGTTTTTTGCGGAATTCCCCGATGCGCTGACCCTTTTGGGCGTCGCCATCGTGATTGCAGCGGGCCTTTTTACACTGCTGCGCGAAGCCCGCCTGCGCCGCCCTTCCCAAGCGTCAAAGGGCGCGCTATAGGGGCGGTGACAGACACGCTGTTTGCGCTAACAGACCACAGGAGTCCAAAACATGGCCACCATCATCGACATCCACGCCCGCGAAATCCTCGACAGTCGCGGCAACCCCACGGTCGAAGTCGACGTGACCCTAGAAGACGGCACGCTGGGCCGTGCGGCGGTGCCATCAGGTGCCTCGACCGGTGTCCACGAAGCGGTTGAAAAGCGCGACGGCGACAAATCCCGCTACAAAGGCAAAGGCGTGTTGCAGGCCGTGGCCGCCGTGAACGGCGAAATCGCCGAAGCGATCCTTGGCTTTGACGCGACCGAACAGGTCGCCATCGACATGGCCATGATCGAATTGGACGGGACCGACAACAAGGGCCGTCTGGGTGCCAACGCGATCCTCGGCGTGTCCATGGCCGTGGCCAAAGCCGCCGCAGACTTCACCGCGCAGCCCCTGTTCCGCTACATCGGCGGCACCGCCGCGCGCACCCTGCCCGTCCCGATGATGAACATCATCAACGGCGGCGAACATGCTGATAATCCTATCGATATTCAGGAATTCATGATCATGCCTGTGTCGGCCACATCCATCGCCGAAGCGGTGCGTATGGGGTCCGAGGTGTTCCACACTTTGAAGGGTGAGTTGTCCGCGGCAGGCCTGAGCACAGGCATCGGCGATGAAGGCGGTTTTGCCCCCGACATCAGCTCAACCCGTGCGGCCTTGGATTTCATCCTCAAGTCCATCGAAAAGGCGGGCTACACGCCGGGCGAAGACATCTATCTGGCCCTGGATTGCGCGGCGACGGAATACTACAAAGACGGCAAGTACGAGATGAAGGGCGAAGGCAAATCCCTGACGTCCGAGGAAAACGCGGCCTATTTGGCGGCCCTGTGCGACGACTATCCGATCATCTCCATCGAAGACGGCATGTCCGAGGACGATTGGGACGGCTGGAAGGCCCTGACCGACCGTCTGGGTGACAAAATCCAGCTGGTCGGTGACGATTTGTTCGTGACCAACCCTGCCCGCCTGTCCATGGGCATCGAACGCGGATCTGCCAATTCTATGTTGGTTAAGGTCAACCAGATCGGCACCTTGACCGAGACCTTGACCGCCGTCGACATGGCCCACCGCGCGCGCTTTACCAATGTGATGTCGCACCGGTCCGGTGAAACCGAAGACGCAACGATTGCGGACCTCGCCGTGGCCACAAACTGCGGCCAGATCAAGACCGGCTCACTGGCGCGGTCTGACCGGCTGGCGAAGTATAACCAGTTGATCCGTATCGAGGAAATGCTGGGTGAGACGGCTGTTTACGCAGGTCGTTCGATCCTGAAGTGACCGACAAAGACCTCGCCCGAGAATTTGCGAAGGCCGTGGGCGGCACGCTCGCCCACGTCACAGCTGCCGAAAACATCGACCTTATCGAAGCGACTGGGTTGCAACCCGCCGCGACGCTCGCGCAACGAGCGGGGGTCGAACTCGAAGCATCAGGTATTCGCAGAGATCGGCTTATCATCGGGGGGGCGCGGCTCAATCACCAGAGACCAATTTTACATGGTCTGACTGCCGCACACCGCATGCTCGATGGGCATTCCCCGGAAAGTTGGGCCCGACAGCTGGACGCACGTGTGTTTTTTTGGCCGAGGTCGCGTTTGGCACGGTTCAAGGCCTCGATTGATCGCGATTTGGATACGGCGACAATTTTGGTCGACGCCGAAACGCTCGCACTAAATCTAATGGATCATATCGACTTATGCGCGATCAATTCGGGCAATTTCACCCAAGGTGGTTCAAGTGTTAGGCGCGGTGACTGGATTTATCGACCTATGCGCGAGGGCCTCGGTTCGTTTCGAAGATATCGGATGCGCCGCGGCCTCGTCAAAAGACCGGATACGATCGGCGAAGTGTCGCTGCGGTGCGCGGTATCACCTTCTTTGCTGACCGCGTGCCTCGTCTACCCCTGAAACCGGTCTGGTCTGTAGGGCGCCACGAGATCGGTTTGGGCATTGATCGCCTGCCCCAAAACCTCTGCCGCCGTGACCTCGCCCACGATTGCGGCCAGTGTGACGCCCGAATGCATCACCGCCACATGCAGCCCCTTTGGGCCTGTGGCACCAATGACCGGCAAGCCGTCTTGCGGCACCGGCCGATAGGCCAGCGTGACCTCATCCCAGTCAGACACCCCGCCCCGGATCATCGGGCTGAGCCAGCCCATGACGCGGGCTGCGATGGCGTCCGGCGTCTCAACAACCTCGGAGGCATCATCGCCTTGGTGGTTGGCCACCGCAGAGGCTATCAGGCGCCCGTCTGGCAGCTGGCGGACCTCCCCATGGGGCGTCACGAGGATGGGTTTGATGCGGGCTGAGATGGGCTTGGTCGTCACCATCACGCCGGGCCGGGTCAACATGGGCAGGCGGACCCCGGCGGTTTGCAAAATATCCGGCGCGCCGCTTCCGGCGGCGATAACGACGCGGTCCGCTTCGACAGGCCCGATTGCGGTCGCGACGCCGCTCACCTCAGCATCGCCAAGGAGGCTGCTGACTTTGACCCCGCGCAAAACCTGCGCGCCGGATGCACGCAACAAGCGCTGCGCCACAGCGGCTGCGTCAGCAGCCGCCTCCGCCGGAAAGACCAGCAGATCATCGGGCAGGCCCAACAGGTCAGGTTGCGCTGCCTCCGCCGCTGCCTTGGACAGATATTCCACCGCATAATCATGGCCTTGCAGGTCGGACTTCATCCGATGCAAGGCCTGCCCCTGCGCCTCCCACCACCATGCACCACAAAGATCAATCGGCAGATCGGGGACCTCAGCCATCAGCCGTTGGTAGCTCAGCAGGCTTGCAGCGCGCAGGCGGTGATGGGCCGTATCAGCGTAAAAACTGGCGTTGATCCAGCCAAAGGATGCCGACGTGGCGGCAGGCAGTCCGCCGTCAATCACGACAACTTGGCCCCCCGCGCGGGTCAGATGCCAAGCGATGCTTGCACCTATGATACCCGCCCCGACCACGATGGTTTTCATGGGTGTCCCCCCTTGGGTCTTTGCCTGATCCAGCCTACCCTACCGCCATGACAGCACAAGAGATCATCGCCGCCCTGAACCTGTCCCCCCACCCCGAAGGCGGCCATTACCGCCAGACTTGGGTAGACACCTCCGCCACAGGCCGCCCACACGGCACCTGCATCTATTTCTTGCTGGAGGCTGGAAAACCCAGCCACTGGCACCGTGTGGATGCGGTGGAAATCTGGCACTACTACGCCGGTGCCCCGCTGCGTCTTAAACTGGCGGAAACTGATGCGGGGCCGAGGGCCGACATCCGCCTCGGCCCCGATCTTGCAGCAGGCGAACGTCCGCAAGGGATTGTCCCGAAAGACTGGTGGCAGGCGGCGGAAACCACCGGCGATTGGACACTGGTGGGCTGCACCGTCAGCCCCGGCTTCACTTTCGATGGGTTCGATCTGGCAGATCCGGGGTTCGATATCCTCTAGCGGGATCGAAGGCCCACGGATGTGCGCCTCCGGCGGAGGTATTTTGGAACCAGAGAGCTTGAGCCGTCCCGGAAAGCCTCCAGTGGAGGGTTACTGGCGAAAGCGGGCAGAGCCCAAGGCCGTCCCGCCCCCCCCCCATTCGTGTGCTCCATTCAAAGCGCGTTAACCTTAATGCCCCGCCTTATGGTCTGCGCACCCGCCTCGCTTCTTTGGTTCAAAAACATGCAAATCCGTCCGTTCGACCGGTCACCACCACACACCATTGAAACGCCAAAACGCGGGCTTGCCCGCGCGGGTCGGATTGGCGCAGCCAATTCGAAAGAAAAAAGGGAGGACCGAAGCCCTCCCGTTAGTCTCGCCATCTTGGCTCATTCTAGTGTACCGCCCGGTATTCTGCCTGCGGCCAAGACGTCCCCGCGCACCTTAACAGGTGCGCGGTGTTCGATCAGCTACACCCAGAGGTGCCGCCGCATGTGTTGCACTTCATGCAGGTGCCGTTGCGCACCAGCGTATAGTTGCCGCATTCGCCGCATGGATCGCCTTCGTAGCCTTGCATCTTCGCCTTATCGCGGGCGGACATGCTGACGGTGCCGGTGGATACGGCGGTCGCTTGTGCCATTCCGCCACCTGCGGCCACGGCTGGGGCCAGCGTATCCAATGCGACAGCGGCATCAGCGCCATCGGTGAAGGCCACAGCACCTGCGCCGCCTTGCAGGACGACCAACTCATTGGGGACGCGCTTGCGCAGATATCCGGTGGAGCTGATCTGCTTGAGGACCTCGAGGGACTTGGTGGCCGCGCTCTCGGATGGATCGGAGATGTTGCTCACGCCCTCTTCTTCACCACGGCCAAGGCTGTCGAAGGACGCGCCTTCGGGTTTGACGTGGGCCAGATCGGTCCGGTCGAGGTAGGACACAGCCAGTTCGCGGAAGATATAATCCAGGATCGACGTTGCATTCTTGATGCTGTCGTTGCCCTGAACCATGCCAGCCGGTTCGAACTTCGTGAAAGTGAAGGCATCCACGAACTCCTCCAGCGGGACACCGTATTGCAGGCCTACGGACACGGCGATGGCGAAGTTGTTCATCATCGCGCGGAAACCGGCACCTTCCTTGTGCATGTCGATGAAGATCTCACCAAGGTTGCCGTCCTCATATTCACCGGTGCGCAGGTAGACTTTGTGCCCACCAACGATGGCTTTTTGGGTGTAGCCCTTGCGGCGCTCAGGCATCTTTTCGCGGTGCGATTTGATGACCTCTTTGATGACGACCTTTTCGATGATCTTTTCGGCGATGACTTGCGCCTTTTCCATCGTGTTGCCGCTTTCAAGGATTTCAGCGGCCTCATCATCATCCTCGATCAGGGCAGCGGCCAGTGGCTGGGACAGTTTGGACCCGTCACGGTACAAGGCGTTCGCCTTGATCCCCATGGCCCAGCTGCGTTCATACGCCTTTTGGCAATCCGCGATCGTCGCATCGTTGGGCATGTTGATCGTCTTGGAGATCGCGCCGGAGATGAACGACTGTGCGGCGGCCATCATGTCGATGTGGCTGTTGACGGACAAGAAACGCTTGCCCTTTTTGCCGCAGGGGTTGGCGCAGTCGAAGACCACGTAGTGCTCTTCTTTCAGGTGCGGCGCACCCTCCAGCGTCATGGTGCCACAGACGTGGTCATTGGCGGCGTCCACATCGGCCTTGGAGAAGCCCAAGGATTTCAGCAGATCGAACGTCGGATCGTTCAGCTTTTCGGCAGGAATGCCGAGGACGTCTTTGCAGAAGTCTTCGCCCAGCGTCCACTGGTTGAACACAAACCGGATGTCGAAGGCGGATGGCAGGGCGGCTTCGATTTTATCAATCTCTGCCTGACCGAACCCGTGACCCACTAGCGATGTGTGGTTGATGCCCGGTGCGTTGCCCAAGGTGCCGTGGCCCACGGCGTAGGACACGATTTCCTCAGACTGGCTGGAGGAATAGCCCAGCTTGGCCAAGGCCGCAGGCACCGACTGGTTGATGATCTTGAAATAACCACCACCAGCGAGCTTTTTGAACTTCACCAATGCGAAGTCAGGCTCAATCCCTGTGGTGTCGCAATCCATGACAAGACCGATGGTGCCGGTGGGTGCAATCACCGTGGATTGAGCGTTGCGGTAGCCGTGCTGTTCACCAAGGCGCAGCGCCTCGTCCCATGTGGACATGGCGATGTCGATTAGGCGTGCCTCGGGGCAGTTGGCGTGGTCAAGGGCCACTGGTTTGATGTCCAGCGCCTCATAGCCTTCGGTCGCACCGTAGGCCGCGTTGCGGTGGTTGCGGATGACGCGCAGCATGTGGTCGGCGTTCTTCTTGTAGCCCGGGAACGGGCCCAGCTCACCCGCCATCTCAGCGGAGGTGGCGTAGGACACGCCGGTCATGATCGCGGTCAGCGCACCAGCCAAGGCGCGGCCTTCGTCGCTGTCATAACCCAGCCCCATGTTCATCAGCAGGCCGCCGATGTTGGCATAGCCCAGACCCAAGGTGCGGAAGTCATAGGACCGCTGGGCGATTTCTTTCGATGGGAACTGCGCCATCATGACGGAGATTTCCAGCGTGACCGTCCACAGACGGGAGGCGTGCATGTAGTCTTCGATTTGGAATTCGCCGTCTTTGTAGAACGTCAGCAGGTTCATGGACGCGAGGTTACAGGCCGTATCGTCTAGGAACATGTATTCCGAGCACGGGTTGGATCCGCGGATCGCACCATCGGCGGGGCATGTGTGCCACGCGTTGACCGTGTCGTGATACTGGATGCCCGGATCGGCACAGGCCCATGCGGCGTGGCCGACTTTTTCCCACAGGTCGCGGGCTTTGATCACCTTGGCGACCTCACCATTGCGGCGGTTGATCAGCTTCCAGTTTGCGTCCTCTTCGACGGCCTTGAGGAAGGCGTCTGTCACACGGATGGAGTTGTTGGAGTTCTGACCGGAGACAGAATTATAAGCCTCAGAATCCCAATCGGTGTCATAGGTCGGGAATTCGATCGATGTGTGGCCCTGCCGCGCATAATCCAGAACCCGCTTGACGTAAGTCTCTGGGATCATGACCTTTTTGGCTTCGCGAATGGCGTTTTTCAGCTGGACGTTCTTCTTGGGGTCATAGGCGTCGGCCTCTGCCCCGTCCCAGCTTTGGATCGCGCCAAAGATCAGGTTCAGCTTGGCTTCGTGCATTTTGGAGCCTGCGACGATGGACGCCACTTTCTGCTCTTCCAGCACCTTCCAGTTGATGAATTCTTCGATATCGGGGTGGTCGGCGTCAACGATGACCATCTTGGCCGCGCGGCGCGTGGTACCGCCGGATTTGATCGCGCCTGCTGCGCGGTCACCGATTTTCAGGAAACCCATCAGACCAGAGGATTTGCCGCCGCCGGACAAAGGCTCACCCTCACCGCGCAAGCTGGAGAAGTTGGTGCCCGTGCCGGAGCCGTATTTGAACAGACGCGCCTCACGCACCCACAAGTCCATGATGCCGCCGTCGTTGACCAGATCGTCGGCCACGGACTGGATAAAACACGCGTGCGGCTGGGGGTGTTCATAGGAGGACGTGGATTTCGTCAGTTTGCCGGTTTTGTAATCCACATAGTGGTGGCCCTGTGCGGGTCCGTCGATGCCGTAGGCCCAGTGCAGGCCGGTGTTGAACCACTGCGGGCTGTTGGGTGCGGCCCGCTGCGTGGCCAACATATAGCGCATTTCGTCAAAGTAGGTGCGGGCGTCTTCTTCGGTGGTGAAATAGCCACCTTTCCAGCCCCAGTACGTCCATGCGCCCGCCAACCGGTCAAACACCTGCTTGGCGGAGGTTTCGCCGTCCATCGTCGCACCTTCGGCGGGGACAGACCGCCACAGAAACTCTGGCACGTCCTTTTCTTTGACCTTCACCGTCTCGGAGGGAACGCCTGCTTTGCGAAAGTATTTCTGCGCAATAACATCGGAGGCCACTTGGCTCCACGCTTCGGGGATTTCGCAATCGTCGAGTTTGAACACAATCGTGCCGTCCGGGTTGCGGATCTCGGAGGTCGCGGATTTGAAGGCGACCTCTGCGTAGGCGTCTTGTCCGGATTTCGTGAAGTTGCGTTCAATTTTCATTGCGTCGTGCCCCTTAGTTAACCTGCCGTCGTTGCGGCGAATGATGTGTCCCGTACCCCAGCCCCGCGCGGGGGCCGCATATAAGCGCCGGATGGGGCGGCGATGGCGTGGGGCAATACGTCTCCGGCCTTCGAAACCGAAGGGGAGCAACGTCAGATCACCGGTTGGCGTGCTGATGTGTCGTAACCTGTCCCACGCTGGCCTCACCACTATATGTTGTGGCGTCTCATCCAGCCCGCACAACTTGACGCAACCACACCTAGAGGGTCAACGGAATTTTTACCCTAAATATGGATTAAATATCCTTGACCCATGGTTAATGAAAATAGGTCAGAAACCACGCCCGATTCCCCCTCAGGGTTGCGCACAGGGATGTCACAAGGACCTGCACCAAGGCCCGTTTGGAAAATCCTAAGATATGCCAGTGCACTAAGCGGTAAAGTTGACAATTTACATGAGTTATCCACAGGCCCGATACGGCACTGTCTTAGGACGTCACCGGCCTTGTACCCCTGCCCAACTGTGTCACTGTGGTCACGCATCATTTGAAGGAATCCCGCTGTGCGACGTTCGATACTTCTGCTGATCCTCGGCCTGACCGGCTGTGCCCAAACCACTACATCTGGTGGGTCATTCGGGGCTGGCAACCAACCTGCAGGGGCACAACAGGCTTATTTTGAAGGCTACCCCGCCGGTTTGTTCTTTGCGGCGGGGGCTGTCTGCGATGGTCCGGGACAAAATGTTGTCCGTCCGGATGAAAATGAGGTCCGATGCGAATCGTTGCCCGACCCCCAGACCGCCGCAGCCCTCATCTTGCAGTTCGACGGCACGGTCGAAGACCTGCCCCGTTTTGTCATCGCCTTCAGCGGTCTTGAAGATACCGCAGGCTATCTGGTCACGGCAGACAGCTACATCCGCGTGCCCCTGCGCGATGGCGGCGCACAACAAGTGCGGTTTCCCGATGAAAGGATAGAGGCGGAGTTAAGCCGCCTGTTGGCCGACGCCGGTGGTGCCCCTTTATAGGCAGCGCAAAGAAGACGGCGCGCAGCCGCCCCAAAACACAAGCGGCCGCCCCCGAAGGGACGGCCTGCTGAACTTGGGTAAGTTGGATTAGTGTAGTGTGGTCGGGGCGAGATGATTCGAACATCCGACCCCCTGTACCCAAAACAGGTGCGCTACCAGGCTGCGCCACGCCCCGAACCGAAGGCTGGTCTAAAACCTGCCGGATGATTTGAAAAGGGGTAATTTGGACAAAAACACGAAAAGCTAGTCGCAAGGCCAGATGACGTCGCCGGCAATGCTGGGATGCTGGACGGTATCGCCCACCGACAGGCCCAATCGGGATGACAGGCCGCCGTTCACCTCCAACACATATTGGATGGCATCACCGCCAAAGATCGGCGTTTCGTCCAAGGGCACTGCGTTTTCGTGGATACTGTCCACCACCCCGTCCGCCCCGATAAAGATCATATCGAGGGGGATCAGCGTGTTGCGCATCCAAAAGCTGGTGGTTTGCGGGCGCTCAAAGACAAACAGCATCCCTTCGAAGGTGCCCATCTGTTCGACGAACATCAGCCCCTGCGCCCGTTCGGACGCATCATCGGCCACATCGACGGAAAACCGCACTTCGCCGAAATCACCCCGCACGGCGAGCGTTTCGGCATCGCATTCGGCCATGGCAGTCCCCGCCATCAGCACTGCACAACAGGTGAAAAGTGTTAGTCCGCGCTTTCCCATGGCAAAACCTCAGCCGCCATAAGCCCGCGTTTGCCCTCAATGGCCCGCAGCGCAATGGCTTCGCCGGGCAAAAGATCAGCCAGACCCGCGCGACGCAAGACCTCTACATGCACAAAGACGTCAGCAGATTTGCCGAACACATTGGCAAAACCGAACCCTTTGGCTTTGTCGAACCATTTGACCCGTGCCGGTTCAATGGCCGCGTTGGTGATATCGGCGGCTTCGAACTCCGCAAAATCCGACAGGGTTGCCACGGGCACTTCCGTTGGTTGGTCAATCGACACCACCTCGTTGGCCTGCAAGCCGCGGTCCGTTTCAATCACGTGAACCGTGATGCCAGCCCCTTCTGCGACCGAACTTTGTCCGTAGTTGCGTAAGACATTTGCATGCAGCAAAATGTCAGGCCCCCCATCATGGGCAATGATAAACCCAAAGCCCTTTGTTGGATCGAACCATTTCACTTGCCCCCCCACAGGGCGAGCGCTGATCGTTTCTTCAGTCATATTTTGTCCCCATCCGCGCGAAATTGAACGAACGCGCAGATTTTCACGTGGGGCGAAAGTGGACCCGAAATTCAGGAAATACAAGCATTTCCGCGTCCCAATTTTCACGTCGCGTGAAATTTACGGGTTCAGACGGTCAATTTCCCAAGGGTCACTTCGCCCTAAGCGCGACCAACGAAACCGATTATGCAACCGAAAGTCTCCGTCCGCCCAAAACTCAATTTCGACGGGTGAGATTCGAAATCCCCCCCAAAACGGGGGCCGTTTGGGATTGGTGCCTTTGGTGGCCGTGACTTTTGCGACCTCAGCCACAAGGGCTGCACGCGACGACAAGGGCGCCGATTGGTCAGACGCCCAGGCCCCCAACCTGCTTTTCAAACTGCGAGAGGCAAAATATTCATCCGCAGCAGGGCCGTCTTCACGTGACACAGTCCCGCGCACACGGATCTGACGGCGCAGCGATTTCCAATGCATCACAAAAGCCGCCTTGCCCGACGCATCTAGTTCGCGCCCCTTCTGGCTGCCGTAGTTGGTGTAGAAGACGAACGCCCCATCCCCCTGCCCGTCACTTTCCACGTCCTTGAGCAAAACCATGCGCGCATTGGGCAACCCATCCGCGTCCACAGTGGACAGCGCAATGGCGTTGGGATCATTGATCTCACTTTCATGGGCCTCTGCCATCCACGCGCGTACGATCTCAAAAGGGTCGTCGCCTGCAAATTTGCCGCTGCGGTCTGCCATGGTCTGTCCTATCCAGATGTCTTTGATCCTAAGGTGGCACTGGCGGCCCTTAGGTCAAGCGACAATGCGCCTGCGTCTTGAAGCCCCCAGCCCATTGGCCTAAACGGAAAAGGCACGACATTTATCAGGCCCCCACGGGCTGAAAGGAAAGCTATGTCATCCAATTTGATGCAGGGAAAACGCGGCCTGATTATGGGCTTGGCCAACGACAAATCCATCGCATGGGGCATCGCCAAAGCCCTGTCCGAGGCCGGTGCCGAGCTTGCGTTTTCCTACCAAGGTGACGCGTTGAAAAAACGCGTGGGCCCACTGGCGGAAAAGCTGGGGTCAGACATGGTGCTGCCGTGTGATGTGGCTGATGAGGCATCGATTGATGCGTTGTTCGACGGCATCAAAGAAAAATGGGACACCATTGACTTCGTCGTCCATGCCATTGGCTTTTCAGACAAAAACGAATTGCGCGGCCGTTATGTAGACACCAGCCGCGACAATTTCGTGATGACCATGGACATCTCGGTCTATTCCTTCACCTCCGTGATGCAGCGCGCCGAAAAGATGATGAACCCAGGCGGCAGCGCCATCACGTTGACGTATTACGGGGCTGAACGGATCATGCCCCATTACAACGTCATGGGCGTGGCCAAGGCCGCACTTGAGGCCAGCGTGCGTTATCTGGCCGAGGACCTTGGCAAGGACGGCATCCGCGTCAACGCGATTTCGGCGGGTCCGATCAAAACACTGGCCGCCTCCGGCATCGGCGATTTCCGCTACATCCTGAAATGGAACGAATACAATTCACCCCTGCGTAAGAATGTGACCATTGACGAAGTCGGCGGCTCCGCCCTCTACCTGCTGTCTGACCTCAGCGCGGGTGTGACCGGCGAAACCCACCACGTCGATGCGGGCTACCACGTGGTCGGCATGAAGGCCGTCGACGCCCCCGACATGTCCCCCAACAAGGATTAATCCCATGAGCACCAGCCCAGAGGGCCGCCTGCCCCACGAAAAAGGCTTCCACATCTCTTGGGACCAGATCCACCGCGACAGCCGCGCATTGGCATGGCGGCTGGATGGCAAAGGCCCGGACGATGGCGCGTGGCGGGCTGTGGTGGCGATCACCCGTGGCGGCATGGCCCCTGCCATGATCGTGGCGCGGGAATTGGATGTGCGCACGGTGGATACAATTTCCGTGGTCTCATACCATTCGGGCGGCGGGGCCGCAGACCAGCGGCGCGACGCCAAGGTCCTGAAATCTCCCGACGCGGGTATGATGGGCGACGGCACAGGCATCCTGATCATTGATGATCTGGTCGACAGCGGCAAAACCCTCGAACTGGTGCGCAGCCTCTACCCAAAGGCGCATTTCGCCACCGTCTACGCCAAACCCGAAGGCGAGCCACAGGTGGACACCTTTATCACCGGCGTCAGTCAGGACACATGGATTTTCTTCCCGTGGGACATGGCCTTGCAATATGTCGAACCTTATCGGGGTAAAGACTAAACGCTGATCGGCCCTCCGGGGGGAGTTTGCCGGGCCAGATGAAACGGGGGACCGTCCTTTATTCATCTGGCCCGAAAAACTCCCGCCGGAGGCATCCCGCACTCTCAACCCGGAGCCTTCCAGATGACTGTCGCGCGCACCCAGACCACCTTTTCGCCCCCCGTCATGGAGGCGCGCCGTTGGCTGGAGGGCGTGGATTTCACCGACCGGCCCCTGATCAATGTCAGTCAAGCCGCACCCGTAGACCCGCCGCCGCTGGCCCTGCGTCAGGAACTGGCGCGGATCGTCGTCGAAGACGACGAAAGTCACCTGTATGGGCCGGTCTTGGGCCTGCCTGACCTGCGGGCGAAGGTCGCGGCCGATTGGTCAGCCTCATACGGGGGGACCATTGAACCGGCCAACGTGGCGATCACCTCCGGCTGCAATCAAGCGTTCACGGCAGCGATTTCAACATTATGTGCGGAGGGCGATGAGGTCATCCTGCCGGTGCCCCACTATTTCAATCACCGCATGTGGTTGGATATGGCAGGCGTGCACACTGTGCCTCTCGAGGCGCGCGATACACTGGTGCCCAATGCCGAAGATGCCGCAGCCCTGATCACCGACCGCACCCGCGCGATTGTGCTGGTCACGCCCAACAATCCCGGCGGTGTCGAATATCCCGCAGCCACTGTGCAGGCCTTTGCGACACTGGCACGGTCCCGTGGCATTGCGCTGATCATTGATGAGACCTACCGCGATTTTGACAGCCGCGTCGCCACCACCGGCGATCTGGCCGCAAATGGCGCGCCGCATCCGCTGTTTCAGGACCCCAACTGGGACGACACATTGATCCAGCTTTATTCCTTTTCCAAAGCCTACCGTCTGACCGGTCACCGCGTGGGAGCCATGGTCGCGTCCGAGGCGCGGCTGGCCGAGGTGGAAAAATTCCTCGACACCGTCACCATCTGTCCAAATCAGCTGGGTCAACGGGCCGCTCTCTGGGGGATGGAGCATCTGGGCGATTGGCTGGCAGGTGAACGGCTTGAGATTCTCGACAGACGCGCCGCGATTGAAGAACAGATGCCAAGGCTCACCGCGACTGGGTGGGCACTGGAAGGCTGCGGCGCCTATTTTGCTTACTTGACACATCCCTTTGAAGTCCCATCGGATGTGCTGGCGAAAACATTGGTGCAAGACGCAGGCGTTCTTACTCTTCCCGGGACGATGTTCATGCCCGCCTCTGGCGGGACGTTCATGCCAGACAAAGGCGGCACCCAGCATTTGCGCGTGGCATTTGCCAATGTGGACCGCGCCGGGATCACGGCTTTGTTTGACCGATTGGTGGCCTTCACCCCACGCTAGGCCCAACACCGCTTGCACCCTGCGCATCCCCCGCCTATTCAGGTGCAAACGTGATTTTAGGGGCGTCTCATCATGGCCAAAGCAAGCAAAACACGGAACTTCTTTGTGTGGATCGTAATGGGCCTGCTGTTCATAGGTCTGATGGGCTTTGGCGCCACGGGGCTGTCGGGCACGGTGCGGGCCATTGGCAACGCGGGCGACAAACCGATCGCGGCACAAAGCTATTATCTGGAACTGCAAAACCGCATTGCCTCTGCCTCTGCTGAACAGGGTCGGCAAATCTCGTTTCCTGAGGCTGAGGCGCAGGGCATTCCGGCCACGGCCCTTCAAGTTGTCGTGGGCCAACGGTCGCTGGACAATGAAGCCGCCGTTCTGGGCCTGTCTGTGGGCGATGACATTATCTCTGAACAGGTACTAGGCAACCCCGCCTTCCGTGACATCAACGGCGCGTTCGACCGCGCCCAATACCGCGGAACACTGGCCCGGTCGGGAATCAGCGTGCGGGAATACGAAAACACCCTGCGCGATCAAGCAACCCGTGCGCTGGTGCAAGGCGCTGTTTTCACAGGCATTCCCGACCCGTTGACCTATGCCGAAACGCTGGCGCAGTTTTCGCGCGAAGGGCGCACGTTCACATGGGCGCCTTTGGCAGATGCCGATGTTGAAGTGGCCCTGCCCGAGCCGTCCGAGGAAGACTTGCAGGCCCATTACGACGCCAACCCAGATCTTTATCGCACACTTGAAACCCGGCAAATCCGCTACGTCTGGCTGACGCCCGATATGATCCAAGACGACATGCCCGTCGACGAAGATGAATTGCGCGCCGAATATGACGCCCGTCTTGAAGAATACCAACAGCCCGAACGGCGTCTGGTGGAACGGCTGGTGTTTTCTGATGAGGAGGCCGCAGCAGCAGCCCTCGCCCAGATTGAAGCCGGTGAGACGACCTTCCCCGATTTGGTCGCCGCCCGTGGCCTGACCCTGAGCGATGTGGACATCGGCGATGTGACCGAAGCGCAGATGGATGACGCAGGCCCCGCGATTTTTGCGGCCGAAACCGGCGACATCGTGGGCCCCTTCCCGTCTGATCTGGGACCGGCACTGTTTCGGATGAACGCGATCCTGTCGGCGCGCAACATCACCTTTGAACAGGCCCTGCCCGATCTGCGCGAAGATCAGGCCGCCGCCCGTGCGCGCCGCCTAATCGAAGACCAGATTGACCCGATCACAAACCTGCTGGCTGGCGGGGCGCAGCTGTCGGACGTGGCCGACCAGACCGAAATGCAGCTGGGCGAGATCACGTGGACCACGGATGTGACAAACGGGATCGCCGCCTACGCCAGCTTCCGTGACATCGCGGCCGCCACCGATGTGGGCGATTTCGCTGAAGTGGAGGAGCTTGACGACGGCGGCCTCTTCGCGCTCGAAGTGACCGACATCATCGCCCCCATGGTGCCCCCGCTGGATGATATCCGCGCCGATGTGATCGCCGGATGGGAGGCCGAGGTCACAGCCCAAGCCATCGTCGATGATGCCGAAAGCCGCGCGGCCCAACTGCGTGAGGGGCGGGAATTTGCGGCCCTCGACCTCGACGCCGTGCAGGAAACCAACCTCACCCGTCGCGGCTTCGTCAACGGCACGCCCCCCACCTTCCTGACGGAAGTTTTCACAATGGAGCTGGGCGATGTCCGCGTGTTGGAAAATTCAGGCGGGGCCATCATCGTGCGCCTTGATGGGGTCACGCCCGCCGAAGACACCGACAGCGCCTTTGCCGCCGAAGTCGCATCGATTGCCGAAAGCAGCAGCCAAGGCATCGCGCAGGACATCTATGAACTCTATACCCGCAACATTCAGGTGAACACGGACGTGACCCTGAACCAAGCGGCCATCAACTCCATCCACTCGAACTTCCGGTAAGCCATGACGCCCGATTTCCAGACCTTCGCGCGCGGCTATGACGCGGGCCACCACCAGATCGTCTACACGCGGCTGACGGCGGATTTGGACACGCCGGTGTCCCTGATGCTGAAACTGAATGGCGCAGGCACCCATGCCTTCTTGCTGGAATCTGTCACCGGCGGTGAG
>NZ_CBFHNH010000026.1:0-29882 GCF_965657175.1 Pseudooctadecabacter sp.
GGTCAGAACCGCGAGGAACACCATCATCGACCAGAAGCCGACCATCGAAATCTCACTGAAGGCAACAGCCCACGGGAACAAAAACGCGATCTCAAGGTCGAAAATGATGAACAGGATCGACACCAGATAGAACCGCACGTCGAATTTCATGCGCGCATCATCAAACGCGTTAAACCCGCATTCGTAAGCAGACACTTTTTCAGGGTCCGGGTTGCGTACAGCCAAAACCACTGCGGCGAGGATCAGAACGACGCCCAAGACGATGGCAAGCCCCAAGAAAATAACGATAGGCAGATATTCTCTGAGAAAGTCTTCCATTTCGGGGCTCCCGTTTGGTCGTGGGGCAGACGCCCCTTGGCTGGTGTTGCGTTTAGCCCCACGAGGGCGGGTGGTCAACGGGCGATGGGGGGCAAAATGCCGATCAAAGCACCTCAACCAGTTCAAATCGCTGACACACAAGCAGCATGTCCGCCGACCACCCGCCATTGCGCGCAAAATAGGCTTTGTGGGACGCGGCCCAACCGGCATAGGTCGCATCCTCCCCTTCCGCCAAGGCAAAGTCTTCGGTGACCGCATCAAAAGGCTGCACCACCACTTGTGTCATCCGCACAACGGCCGCCGGGGTCTCATCCCAATGCAGCACGATTTCGATGTCACCTTCCTTGGGCAGCGCCTCCCCCTCGGCCTCGAAATCGCGCAAGGCACCGCACGTAGCCGTCTTGGTACCTGCACAAATTAACGCGACCAAATGCTCGCACAGGGCCTCGCTATCTCCGTATTCCCCACGGATCGCACCAGGATAGCGCGCCCAAACGTCAGGCATCACCGCCCCCGTCATTGGCGGAATATTGGCGGTAACGGTGGCGATAAATCAGGTTCGGCCGGTCACCATCCATCAGATAGAACAGGATGCCCACTTGGATGAGCAATTCCACCAAGAGGATTACGAAAAAACCGTCCGTGTACCCGTCGACCCCGAACAGCGCGTGCAAAAACCCGGTCTGTGTCGCGCCCTCAAACGAATTATAAAGCTCGGCTGTGGCGCGGCTGCTCCGAAACAGCGCCCAGACCGTCAGGCCCGCCGACACGATCGCCATGAACACGGACCATGGCACCCGCATCAGCAGACCAACACCGGCCAAAAACGGCCAGATACCGGCCAACACAACGAGCCACCCCGCCAACCCGAAGTCCCAAGCGGCATAGAATTTCCCCAGCCCCGGCACGAGGAAATAAAGGGCAATTGCCCACAAGATGACGCCCGGTTTGCCCTTGGGATGGTTTCTCGCCTGTTCGGGGGTAATGTTGACCCACGGAACGCCGGCGTAAAATTCCATCCGTTTCTTGTCTTTGCTCATGGTGCGGCCCTTGCTGCGATGTCTTGCCCTGCCATGTAGGGCAGATCAGGGGCCGCGTCGACTGGCGGTGGCTGCGGCGGGTTGTCCGGCGGCGCGGGGGGGGGCCATCGGCGGCTATCGCATCTCTGCGCCCAGAAAGCGCAGTTCTATCGTGCGGGTCGCGGTCATATCCAACAGACAAGACGCGCCCGCGATCTGGCGCATGGATCCGCTGCCCCACATGGCATAGGCCAAAGCACATTCCCCGTCGCGAAACGCGATCCACGCGCGCTGCGCTGTGCGCAAAGCCTCCGCACGGTTGGCAAATTCCGGAAAAAGATCAGCGTCTTGGCGATCTTCCGCCCGCAAACCGGCCATGGTGGATTGGTATGTGGCGTTCAACTGCGCGTCCCACGCGTGGTATTCCGCAAGCGTGCAAAACATCATGCCGACGGTGGAATAGCCGCCCTCTTCGGTGTCCATACACAAGGTCGACGTCTGCCCGACACAGCCTTCGGCCATGTCGGAGCTTTCTGCATTTTCAAAACAAACAGCCAGCGGATCGGTATAGTGCATCAACGCCTGCACAGCGGGCTGAGGCTCCGCAAGGGCGTGGGCTGGGACAGTCGCCAATAGACATATGAACGTTCGCAACCTCACCCCGTCAACCGCCCTGCGCGCCAGCGACACCAAATCCAATGGCACAGACACGTTCCGGAATGTCATAGAACACGTGGCCCATGGTCCAGCGGCAATCCGAAGGGTCAGTGCAGACCACTGACGGTGCGCCGCATGTCAACCGCGTCTTCAGAAAGCATCTGGAACACCTGTTCCTCATAGCCCATTTCAGCGAAATCTTGCACCGCGCGGACGAGGTCGTCTGTCAAGGATGCAAGGCGCATGACGCCCTGATCACGGCGATGACCGGCGGGCAGGGACTCGAGTTCTCGTTGCGCGATGTCGACCTTTCGCCTGATCAGGCGAATGTTATCGTATGCTGTACTCAACGGTGTCATCATGACGACTTTTACCAGCCCCTAACCCCGTCAGGCTCTACGGGTCAGCCTTGACGTTAGTCGTTTTTTTCGCGTTTGGATAGTGACTCATATGTTTTATGACATGGGTTGGCGAAAAAAGGCTCAGTCACGCAACTTTTACGCGAATTCATGCTTTTGGACTTCGTCGCGAATGATGCGCGCAATCACGGCGCAATCGTCTTCAGTGAACGTCAATGGCAGGCGCATGTCGATGATGCCCGCAAGGATTCGGTCACTTTCGGGCATGGGTTCAGATGCCGCATAACGCCAACTGTCATAGCGGGAGGTAAAGCCCGTAGGTTCCGCGCCGCCGAACCATTTCAGTTCAACGCCCCGTTTCAGGCAACCTTGAATGACCTGCTGCACGGCGTCAGGCGGCCAATCGAGCAGCAAAAACTGGAACGACGATGCTACGAAGCCTTCGGCGTTGGGCCGGTGCGTCAACGTCAGGCCGGGGGTATCGCGCAACCCGTCCTCAACGACACGATACAGCGCGTTCCAACGGTCACATTGCGTCTGCAGATCCGCCAGTTGCGGACGCAGGATAGCCGCGCGCAGATTGTCCATCCGGCCTGAGATATTGGGCGTTTCATATTTGATCTGGGCGAAGGTGTCCGGCGGTGGGGCCGCGCGATGGCGTTCAAACAGCATGTAGCTGCCTGACAGCATGATGGCGCGGGCCATGGCTTCGGCGTCGTCGCCGATCAGGAACCCGCCCTCGCCGGAATTGACGTGTTTATAGGTCTGTGTGGAATAACAGCCGAATTTGCCCCAGCGCCCGGACGGCGTGCCGTTCCAATGGGCGCCCATGGTGTGGGCGCAGTCTTCGATCACGGTGACGCCTGCGGCATCACACAGCGCCATCAGCGCCTCCATATCGCAGATGTGGCCCCGCATATGCGACAACAGCAAAACCTGCGCCTGATCCAGCTTTGCAGCCAGATCATCCAGATCAATCAACAGGTTATCGGTGACACCCACGAAAACGGGCGTGGCACCGACGGCGGCAATGGCACCTGGCACGGGGGCCAGCGTAAAGGCGTTGGTCAGCACGCGGTCGCCATGGCCCACGCCGCAAGCGCGCAACGCCGTGGTCATCGCATAGCCCCCTGACGCCACCGCAAGGCAGTATTTCGCCCCCGTGAGGGCCGCGAATTCCTCTTCTAACAGGGCGGTTTCTGCGATCTCATCCCCTTGGGTGTTATAGCGGTGCAGCCGGCCATGGGTCAGCACCGCCATCGCGGCGTCAATCCCCGCCTGCGGGATGGGTTCTTGCTGGGTGAAGCTGCCGGTAAATGTCTCAGTCATGGTGGTATGTGAGGGCGCGCGCCCTGCCCCGTCAAGCCCGGTTTGGATTAGCTGAAAAGTCGATCTACCAGATCGGGCAGATCGGCGTAGCGGTCCAACAGGGCCTCGGGTTCAAGGGCCGCCATATCCTCGCCAGACGGACCGAAGGTGACCAGAATAGACGGCACGTTCGCGTTGCGCGATGTCATCCGGTCGGTGTTGGTGTCGCCCACCAGACAGGTTTTGACAGGATCCCCGCCGCAGCGGCGCACGGTTTCGAACAGGTGTTCTGGGTCCGGCTTGCGCACGGGCAAAGTGTCCGCCCCCACCAGCGCGCCAAAGGCGTCGCGCACGCCAAGACGTGTCATCAAGGTGTCGGCCAGACCTTCGGGTTTGTTGGTGCAAATGCCCACGGGATAGCCTTTGGATTTCAGCGCCTCGACCGCGTCCATCGCGCCGTCATAAAGCCGCGTGTGGGTGTCGATGTCCTGCGCGTAAGCCTCAAGCAGGAGGGGATATTGGCGCTGGATGTCGTCCTCACCAAACCCCTCAACCCGGCTAAAACCCAGCGTCAGCATGGCCCGCCCGCCCTTTAGTGCCGTGCCCGCATCCGCGCCCGTCAGCAAATCACCCAACCCCAGCCCCCGAAAACAGGCATTGGCCGCGGCCAGCAAATCACCGGAGGTGTCGGCAAGGGTGCCATCAAGATCGAACATCACAGAATGCATAACGGGTCCTTCAATTTTGGTGTGTTGTAACGGGCTGACATGGGATGTGAAGGCCACGCGACTTGTGTTAGGCGATGTGGCGCGTATGAAGATGAAAACAACAAGAATGAGGCAGGTATGTCAGTCGCATTAATCATTTTGGCCGCAGGCAAGGGCACGCGGATGCAGTCAGACCTGCCCAAGGTGCTGCACAAGATCGCCGGTGCGCCCATGTTGGTGCATGCTATGAAATCGGGGGCCACACTGGACCCTGCCCGCACCATTGTGGTTGCCGGCCACGGGGCCGATCTGGTCACAGCGGCGGCGCAAGACTGGGATAAGGACGCCGAGATCGTTCTGCAAACCGAACAGCTTGGCACCGGTCACGCGGTCGCACAGGCCGCCCCTGCTTTGGACGGGTTCGAGGGTGACGCGATTGTCCTTTACGGCGACACGCCCTTCATTCGCCCCGAAACGCTGGAGGCAATGATCGCGGCCCGCGCCGACCATGACGTGGTCGTGCTGGGGTTTGAGGTTGCGGATACGTCGCAAAAAAAATACGGCCGATTGGTTGAGGCGGACGGCGCTTTAACCGAAATCGTCGAATTCAAAGACGCAAGCGATGACATTCGCGCCCTGCCCTTGTGCAATTCCGGTGTGATCGCCTGCGATGCGCAGCTGCTGATGTCGCTGGTGGCGGAGATCGGGAACGACAATGCCTCGGGCGAATACTATCTGACCGACGTCGTGGCCCTCGCCCGTGCGCGAGGCAAAACCGCAACCGTCGTGCGCTGTGATGAGGCGGAGACGATGGGCGTGAATTCCAAAGCGGAGCTGAATGCCGCAGACGCGATTTTCCAAACCACCACACGTGCCGCCATGGTTGAGGCCGGTGTGACCGTGCAAATGCCGGACAGCGTGTACTTTTCCCATGACACATATGTGGGGCCGGACGCCGTGATCGAACCGCATGTGGTCTTTGGCCTTGGCGTGACGGTTGAAAACGGCGCACAAATCCGCGCGTTTAGCCATCTTGAAGGCTGCCACGTGTCCCGCGATGCCGTGGTCGGCCCCTATGCGCGTTTGCGTCCGGGCACTGAACTGGCCGAAGGTGTGAAGATCGGCAACTTCGTGGAAACCAAAAACGCGGTGATTGAAGCTGGGGCCAAGGTCAACCACCTCAGCTACATTGGGGACGCGCAGGTGGGCGAACGCACCAACATTGGCGCGGGCACGATCACCTGCAATTATGACGGCGTGTTCAAACATCGCACGACCGTAGGTCGTGATGTGTTTATCGGGTCCAACACCATGTTGGTGGCCCCTGTGACCTTGGGCGATGAAAGCATGACCGCCACCGGGACCGTCGTCACCCGCGATGTGCCCGAAGGCGACATGGCGGTCGCACGTGCGCGCCAAGATAACAAACCGGGCTTTGCACGGCGGATGTTCGAAAAGTTAAAGGCCAAGAAGGCCAAAGCGGCAAAGGAAGCCTAAAAATGTGTGGAATTGTAGGTGTCCTCGGCAAGAACCAAGTCGCCCCTTTGCTGGTGGAGGCGCTGAAACGCCTGGAATATCGCGGCTACGACAGCGCGGGGATTGCGACGGTCAATGACGGCGCGCTGGACCGCCGCCGCGCAGTGGGCAAATTGGTGAACCTCCAGGATTTGCTGGTGCATGACCCGTTGGCTGGCAAATCCGGCATCGGTCACACCCGTTGGGCGACCCACGGCGAACCCAACGTCAAAAATGCCCACCCCCATCAGACGGCCCGTGTGGCCGTGGTCCACAACGGGATCATCGAAAATTTCCGCGAATTGCGCGAAGAACTGGCGGGCATTGGCATCGGCTATGAAACGGACACGGACACCGAAACCGTCGCCCTTTTGACCCAAAGCTTCCTCAACGACGGGATGGCGCCGCGCGATGCGGCGGAGGCCACGATTGCCAAGCTCGACGGGGCCTATGCGCTGTGCTTCCTGTTCGAAGGCGAAGGCGACCTGATGATCGCGGCGCGCAAAGGATCCCCCTTGGCCATTGGCCACGGGGACGGTGAGATGTTCGTAGGCTCCGATGCGATCGCGCTGGCGCCCATGACCGACCGGATCACCTATCTTGAAGAAGGCGATTGGGCCGTCCTGACCCGCGACAGCGTTGAAATCCGCGACGCCGCAGGCACGCTGGCGAACCGTGACATCCAGACGATCAAGATCGACGACACCGCGGTCGATAAGGGCGGCCATAAACACTACATGGCCAAGGAAATCGCGGAACAGCCGTCGGTCCTGACCAATGCGCTGGGGTATTACATCAAGGACGGGCGGATCGAACTGCCCGACCCCGGCCTTGATTTTGCAAAGATCGACCGGCTGACCATGGTCGCCTGCGGCACCGCGTTCTACGCCTGCCTCACGGCGAAATACTGGTTCGAACAGATTGCGCGCCTGCCCGTCGAAATCGATGTGGCGTCCGAATTCCGCTACCGTGAACCGCCCATCACCAAGGGCACAGCGGCGCTGTTCGTCAGCCAATCCGGCGAGACTGCGGACACGCTGGCCGCCCTGCGCTATTGCGAAGGCAAGGTCGACACGATCGTGTCCGTGGTCAATGTCCCCGAAAGCTCCATCGCGCGCGAAAGCGACCTGCCGCTGCCGATTTTGGCAGGCCGTGAGATCGGCGTGGCCTCCACCAAGGCGTTCACCTGCCAGTTGACCGTGCTGGCCATCCTGGCGGTCAAAGCCGCGCAAGACCGTGGTGAACTGGATGCAGATGGCGCGGCCAAGGCCCTTGAGGCGATCAAATCCGTGCCGGCCCTCATGAGCCAGGCCCTGTCTTTGGGCGAGCAAAGCAGCGATGTGTCCCGCAAGCTGGCAGAGGCGCGCGACATCCTGTTTCTGGGCCGTGGTCCGATGTATGCGCTGGCCCATGAGGGTGCGTTAAAACTGAAAGAAATCAGCTATATCCATGCCGAAGCTTATGCATCGGGTGAACTGAAGCACGGCCCCATTGCATTGGTCGACGAACATGTGCCCGTCATCGTCATGGCCCCGCGCGACGCGCTGTTCGACAAGACTATTTCCAACATGCAAGAGGTCATGGCCCGCGGCGGACGCGTCCTGCTGATCACCGATGCGCAAGGCGCACGTGAAGCGGGACCGGGCGTGTGGGACACGATCTTGATGCCGGAAATTGACCCCTTCGTGGCCCCGATCCTCTATGCGATCCCCGCGCAATTGCTGGCCTATCATACGGCGGTCGCAAAAGGCACCGATGTGGACCAGCCGCGCAATCTGGCAAAATCGGTGACGGTGGAATGACCGTAGATGACGCGCTGGCGGAATTGGCCGGTCTGGGGGACGCCTATAAGGCGGGCGAAATGGCCGCCTACCACAAGGCAGAGCGTCCCTATTTCGGCATCGCCAATCCGGTGATCTATGACTGCTGCGCGCGCTGGCGTGAGGCGCTGAGCCTTGAGGGCCGCATCCAGCTGGCCTCAGACCTGTGGGACAGCAACGTCCATGAGGCCCGCGTGGCGGCGGCCAAATTGCTGGTGCAGGCGCGGATCAACCCTGATGACGCCGCTTGGCAATTGATTGCGTCGTGGGTGCCGACGTTCGACGCTTGGGCCATCGCCGATCATGCCTGCGGGGCGGGATCACGGCGCTTGGTCGCGGACCCCAGCCGTCTGGATGAGGTCGAGGGCTGGACGACATCCGACCATCTTTGGACCAAACGGGCGGCCTTGGTGATGACCCTGCCATGGACCAAGCAAAAGCATCCAAAACCAGAAGAACTGGCCGCGCGGGAGCGTATTTTAGGCTGGGCCGCGACCTATGTGACCGATCCGAACTGGTTTATCCAAAAGTCCGTTTCATGGTGGTTGCGCGATCTGGGCCGCCGTGATCCCGACCGTGTCTGGGCGTTTCTGGACACCCATGGCGACGCAATGAAACCCTTCGCCCGCAAAGATGCGAGCCGGAAATTGCCGCCCCGATAATCGTCCCTTGCGGGACAACCGAGGCAGTGCCAAGAAGACCAAAAATATAAGGGGGCGTCGTGCTGGACCTGACCAAACAAGTCAATCTGCTGTCCAATCGGATTCAGCCGCTTCGGGACAAACCGGGGCGCGTTCTTGTGGCCCTGTCCGGCCCCCCCGCCAGTGGCAAATCCACCTTGGCGGAGGAACTGGCCCGCCGCCTGAACGCGCAAAAATGCCTGACGACCGTGGTGCCGCAAGACGGCTTTCACCTTGATAATCAGGTGCTTGAGGCGCGGGGCGATCTGGGCCGCAAAGGCGCGCCGCACACCTTTGATGGCGCAGGCTTCGTCCATCTGGTGCGCCGCCTGAAAGAAAAGGCAGATGTGGTTGTCCCTGTCTTCGACCGATCCCGCGATCTTGCGATTGCGGGCGCGCGCGTGGTGCCTGCGGAGGCGGAAGTCATCATCATTGAAGGCAATTACCTTTTGTTTGACGAAGCGCCATGGTTCAACCTTGCCCCGTTATGGAGCTTGTCTGTCCAACTGCACGTCCCCCTCCCCGAACTGCGCGCGCGGCTGATCCAGCGGTGGCTGGGCCACGGGTTAAGCTCTGCCGCAGCCAAGCGGCGTGCCGAAAGCAATGATGTGCCCAACGCGCAGGCCGTTCTCGACAAAGCGTCGCGGGCAGATGTGACCTTGGGCGTGGATGGGTCTGTTCTTTAACGGTTGAAACATTCCAAAACCTATATATTTAGATTTCAGAATATATAGGAATGGACAATGATCACAGATTTCACGCCTTGGATGTCGCTTTTGGGCGGCGTTTTGATTGGCACGGCTTCGGTTTTGTTGATGGGCCTGTTCGGGCGCATTATGGGTGCCACAGGCATTTTGGCAGGTTTCGTCATGCCAAAATCCGCGGACGACTGGGGCTGGCGCGCCACCCTTTTGGCCGGGATGATGACGGCGCCTGCGCTTTATTGGATCATCAGCGGTGACGCGGTGGCCGTTGATGTGCCCGTGTCCACAGCGGCGATGATCATCGGCGGATTGATCGTGGGCGCAGGCGTGACCTACGGCGGCGGTTGCACCTCCGGCCATGGGGTCTGCGGCATCGCGCGGCTTTCGCCCCGATCCATGGTGGCCACGGTTGTCTTTATGGCGGTTGCAGTGGCGACGGTCTATGTGACGCGTCATGTGGTCGGGGGCTGATCCATGCGGTTTATTCTGACCTACCTGATCGGTTTGATCTTTGGCATGGGGATCGTGCTGGGCGGCATGGCGAACCCTGCCAAGGTGCTGAATTTCTTTGATATTGCGGGCACTTGGGATCCGTCATTGGCCTTTGTCATGGGGGGCGCTTTGGGTGTGACCGCTTTGGGGTACAGGTTTGTGTTGCGCCGCCCTGCGCCGCGTCTGGCCGATGTCTTTCATCTGCCGAGTTTGCGCCAGATCGATGGACGTTTGGTAGGTGGATCAGCGGCCTTCGGGTTGGGCTGGGGTCTTGCCGGTTTTTGCCCGGGCGGCGCGCTGCCTGCCATCGGCACCGGCGATCCTGCCGTCCTGATCTTCACAGCGGCCATGGTCGCGGGTATCGTTGGCGCAAAGGTCGTGCAGGCCAGAACGGCGGCGCGCCCACAGCAGGAGGTCACGCCATGACAGTGCATATGGACATCACGCCTGAGGTCGAAGGTTTTTTCGATGCGGCGACGAACACCATCACCTACATCGTCAAAGACCCCGCAAGCGCCCATTGCGCCATCATCGACAGCGTCATGGATATTGATTACGCCGCAGGCCGCATCACCACGGACGCCGCCGATCGCCTGATTGAATGGATCAAGGACCGGGGTCTGATCCTCGATTGGATCATCGAAACCCATGTCCACGCCGACCATCTGAGTGCGGCCCCCTATCTGCAAGACACCCTTGGCGGCAAGATCGGCGTCGGCGCCAAGATCATGGAGGTGCAGGAGACCTTCGGCAAAGTGTTCAATGAGGGGACCGAATTCCAACGGGACGGGTCGCAATTTGATGCCCTGTTTGAGGACGGTGATACCTACGACGTGGGGCAAATGCCGTGCTTTGCCATCTCAACCCCCGGTCACACGCCGGCCTGCATGGTGCATGTGATGGGCGATGCGGCCTTTGTTGGGGACACGTTGTTCATGCCGGACGGCGGGTCGGCGCGGGCGGATTTTCCGGGCGGGGACGCAGGCCAGCTTTACGACAGCATTCAAAAGGTGCTGGCCCTGCCTGACGCCATGCGGTTGTTTATGTGCCACGACTACGGCCCAAATGGGCGCGCCATCGCATGGGAGACCACGGTGGCCGAGCAACGGGCGGACAACATCCATGTGGGCGGCGGCAAAACCCGCGAGGATTTCATCGCGTTCCGAAATGAGCGAGACGCGCAGTTGGCTGTGCCGAAGCTGATCATCCCGGCCCTGCAGGTGAACATGCGCGCGGGCCATGTGCCCACCGATGACCACGGAAATCCGGTCTTGAAGGTGCCTGTCAACGGGTTGTAGCGCTTGCGGCGGCTCGGCTTACGCCTGCGGCGGGCCCCTTTTGCGCCTGCGGCGGGCGGGGGTCGGTTTTTCTGGCGAAAAACCGCGAGGGGCTCTGCCCCCGGACTGCGTCCTCCCCCGGAGTTTTCGGATCAGAAGAATAAGGGCCGCGCGTCTAGCTTGAGATGATTTCGAATTTCGTGACGTCCACCATGCCGCGGTCTGTGATCTTCAGCATGGGAATGACTGGCAGCGCGAGGAAGGCCAGCTGCAAGAAGGGTTCTTCCAGCGTGACGCCGAGGGCTTTGGCCGCGTCGCGCAAAGCCTCTAGGCGGGTTCGGACGTCCTCAAACGGTTGTAGGCTCATGAGGCCCGCGACGGGCAGTGCCAGTTCTGCGGTGATTTTGCCCCCCTGCGCCACGACAAACCCGCCTTCGATGTCTGCCATGCGGTTCACGGCCAAGGCCATATCATCGTAATCCGCCCCCACGCAGGCGATGTTGTGGTGATCGTGACAGACGGTTGAGGCAATGGCCCCACGGGTCAGCCCGAAGCCTTTGACAAAGCCTGTGGCGATGTTGCCATTGATCCCGTGCCGTTCCACAACAGCGATTTTGACCAGATCGCGGGTGCTGTCAGGGCGTTTGTCGCCGTCGGTTGGGGTGATGTTTTCGTGCAGATGGTCGGTGATGATTTTGCCGGGGATGACGCCGATGACGTCTGTTTCGGTACGGTTGGATGCGGTGCGAAAATCATCCGGCGTCACAACCGGTGCCTTGACCGACGCCCGACCGATGGGCGGGGTGATTTTGCGCGCCGCAAAGGCCTGTTCCGCCGCCTGAACACCGCCGCACAAGGTGATCTGCGCGTCGCAGTCTTCGAGCGTGCCAAGGCAGGCAATGTCGGCGCGTTGGCCCGGCGCAATCAGACCACGATCCTTGAGGCCGAATGCTTCGGCCGCAGATAGGGACGCCGCACGGTAGGCCGCCACGGGGGATGTGCCACGGGCAATCGCCGTGCGGATCAGGTAATCGAGGTGGCCGTGTTCGCCGATATCGAGAGGGTTCCGATCATCTGTGCAAAAGCACATATAGGCCGACGTGCGGTCATTCAGGAGCGGCAAAAGCGCGTCGAGGTCCTTGGACACCGACCCTTCGCGGATCAGTACACGCAGGCCCTTTTGCAGCTTTTCGCGGGCCTCGTCCTCGGTCGTGGCCTCATGTTCGGTGCGGATGCCTGCGGCGATATAGGCGTTAAGGTCGCGCCCTGACAGCATCGGCGCATGGCCGTCGATATGGCCCCCCTCATACGCGCGCAGCTTGGCCATGATGCCGGGGTCTTGGTGGATCACACCGGGGTAATTCATGACCTCGGCCAGACCGATGACCGCAGGATGGTGGCGCAGGGGCAACAGATCGTCGGCTTCGATCACAGCACCGGTGGTTTCCATATGGCTGGACGGCACGCAAGAGCTGAGGTTGACGCGAATATCGAGGACCGTTTCCATCGCCGCGTCAAGAAAATACTGGATGCCCGGCACGCCCAGCACGTTGGCGATTTCATGGGGGTCGCAAATGGCGGTGGTCACCCCAAGCGGCGTGACGAGGCGGTCAAATTCAAACGGGGTCACAAGGCTGGATTCGATGTGCAGATGGGTGTCGATGAACCCCGGCACGAGGGTCAGCCCCGTAATATCAACGATTTGTGTGCCGTCATAACCCGCGCAGGTGCCCACAATGGTGTCACCGCAAATCGCCACATCTCCGTTCAGGAAATCACCGGTGATAACGTCAAATATCCGTCCTCCGCGTAGGACGAAGTCGGCGGGCATATCCCCCCGTCCTTGGGCAATTTTCTGGGACAGATCGGCCATGTCAGGTCTCCGGCTTTTGGGCCAAACAACAGCACTTCTGCGCGAAGGTCCAGCCTAGCGGCGTGAGATCAGCTCGATCTTGGGGCGGCCGGTGATCTTGGCCTTCTTCGGGGCGTCCGCTTCAGCGGCGGCGGCCACGAACCGTTTGATCAATTCCGCCTGAAAGCGCACGTCCTGGGACCGTTCAATCAAGGTATCAATGAAGGTATCCAAGCCTTTAGACGTATCCAGCCCGCCATTTTCCGCCGCTGTACACAGATCAAGAAACGGCATAACGATGTCGGTCAAAACCAGTGCAGACATATGGGAGGTTTGATCGGACACGGAAGCCTCAATCCCGAGTTCAGGGCGGAACGCACGGTTCACGCCGCCCAGCACCATTTTGAACCGCAAGATGATCCCAAGGTTGCCATCATCCGCGCGGGTGGTGATCAGGTGGGCCTTGGCCAGTGACAAACCGGGAATTTCAATCGTGACGGATGGGAGCGACACGACCTCGGTGGTGTTGGACAGCGCGGCCAGACAGTGGGACACGCCATAGGCCACTTCATCGACGAAAACCTCATCCACGGTGACGCGCGACGGAAAGGAGAAACGGTTCCGGTGGTGGGCGCCGATCACCTCGCAGGATCGAACTTCCGCAACGCTATCGGCATCCGCGATCAGATTGACAACAAAGCGGTGACTACCCGCCAAGGTTGTGCTTGGATCCGTCTGCGATACCAGCTTCATGAACACGTTTCCTAAAATTGGAATCAAGATACTCAGAAATAAGTAACAGGACCTAAGGAAAAGTAAACTTGGCGAAAAATATATTCTTTTGATAACAATTTGTTAACCTTTTGAATCCAGCTTTCTGCGTTCCGGTCGAACCACCGTCGTGTTTTGGTATGTCTCAGATTAGTGCCCCTGGGCCGTTATTTTGTGTAGTCATGTCAACGGCCTAATTAGCGATAGAAGTTGGCGAGCAACATGCGCTATAGTTGCGTCAGGACAAGGATTGGGGAAGCCTTATGCGCGATGACACCCCCGAAACATCAACGATCATTGGGATCGGATCTTCGGCTGGCGGGCTTGAGGCCATTCGCGAGTTGGTGGCGACGCTGCCGGCCAATCTGCCTGTGTCTTACGTGGTGGTTCAACACATGTCCCCCCACCACAAAAGCCTGATGACCGAATTGGTCGGCCGCCAGACCGAATTGCGCGTCGAAGACGTGGCCGATGGCACCACGCCTGAGGCCAATGTGATCTACATCACCCCGCCCAAAACCGATGTGGTGATGCACAAGGGCAAGCTGCGTCTGCAAGACCCAAGCGACCTGCCCTCCGCGCCCAAACCTTCCGTTGACCGCTTTTTGGTGAGCCTTGCGGAAGAACATGGTGCAAAGGCGGTGGCGATGATCCTGTCGGGGACGGGATCAGATGGCGCCTACGGTGTGCAGGCCATCCGCGAAGCGGGCGGCATCACCATCGCCCAAGATTCCGAAAGCGCGAAATACGATGGTATGCCGCAGGCAGCGGTGCAAACGGGCTGTGTCGATCTGGTCTTGCGACCCGTTGAAATCGGCACTCATTTGCAGAAAATCCTGACATCCGCGCGTGACTTTTCCGCGTTCCGGAAAGAGGAGTTGCAAGAAACGCCGATTTCGGACCTGCTGCAGATCCTGCTGGTGCGGACCCGTGTGGATTTCCGCGACTATAAGCAAACGACAATCACCCGTCGCATTGAACGGCGCATGACCGCCCTTGGTATCGACGATCAAGAAGAATACACGCAGTTCTTGCGCAACAATCCGCAGGCCGTGGACGCGCTGTTCAAGGACCTCCTGATTTCTGTGACGCGGTTTTTCCGCGACAAGGAAGAATTCAGCAATCTCGAAAGCCTTTTGCCGGCCCTGCTGGAAAACCGTAAAACCGGCCCCCTTCGGGTCTTGATTGCCGGATGTGCCACGGGCGAAGAGGCCTATTCGATTGACATGATGATCTCCGAAGCTTTGTGCGGCCCGAACGTGCCCCTCAAGGAGAAGGTGCAGATCTTTGCGAACGACATCGACAAAGCCGCCCTTCAGGTGGCGCGCGCGGGGATTTACAGCAGCTCCGCCCTGAATGACATTCCAAAGGAACTGGCGGCAAAGTATCTGATCCAGCACGGCGATGGCAACGGAGGCTGTGGCGGGCCAGTCATCCACGATCCGGCGCAGGGCCGCGGCGATGGCATCCGCATCACCGACCGGCTGCGGTCTGCTGTTTTGTTTTCGGACCACAATGTCTGTCAGGACCCGCCGTTTCAGAAAGTGCACCTGCTGTGCTGCCGCAACTTGTTGATCTACTTTGGCAATTCACTGCAAAAGAAGGTGATGTCCCGGTTCCATTATTCCATGGCATCGGACGCTTTGTTGTTCCTTGGCACCGCCGAAAGCATCGCGGGATCGGATGAGCTGTTCCACCAAGACGACAGCAATTCGCACGTCTACCGTAAGCGGATGCTGGGTAAGGGCAGCGGCGGGACAAGCTATTCCATGCCCAGCCTGCCTCTTTATACCGGTCGCAGCAGACGTGGGCCGGAACAAAGCAATGACACCAGCGCCGACCGGCATTTGTTTGATGCCCTCGTCAAATCGCTGGGCGAACAATCGATCCTTGTGACCGAAGACGGAACGATCATGTCCGTCAACGGGTCCATCAGCGAATATATCGAAGTGAACCAAAGCAGTAAGCTGCGGATGCACATTGAACTTCTGAAAAGCCCGTTGCGCGAAGAAGCCCGCAGTCTGGTGTCCGTGGCCTTGCGGCATGGCACCCACCGCACAGGCATCCGCCACCGTCTGAATGACGATGGTGACTTCGATATCCGGATCAACGTCTATCCGATTGTCGCCAAGTCCTTGAACGAACGCATCGCGGTTGTGGCCTTCACGCCTGTGCCCAAGGTGCCCGACCCGACGAACCTGCCCGCCGAAGCGCTGGAGATCGACAACAGCGTGTCCGAACGCATCCGCGATCTGGAAAACGAAGTCGCCGTCACCCGTGAGGCGCTGCAGCAGACCATTGAACAGCTGGAAACCTCGAACGAGGAATTGCAGGCCCTCAACGAAGAATTGCAATCCACCAATGAGGAGTTGCAGGCCACGAACGAGGAGCTTGAAACTTCGAATGAAGAACTGCAATCCACCAACGAAGAGCTGATCACCGTCAACGAAGAATTGCAGATCACGGCCACCGAACTCAGCGGGCGCACCGGCGAATTGACCTCCGTCCTGCAAAGCACGCCTTTGGCCATTTTGGTGACGGACAGTGCCCTGCAAATCACCCAAGCCACCACGGCCGCGTCCGATTTGTTCCAACTGAAACAACCGATTACGACGCCACACATCTCTCAGGCGGTGTTGCCTGACGGCTTCCCGTCGCTGTCACCCATCTGCAGCGAGACCCTGAAACTGGGTGAGACCACGACGCAGGAATTTACCTCAGACGGCAGCCGCGTGGTCCTCAGCTGCACGCCGTATTTTGATGTGCATGGCAAGATTCTGGGTCTGACGATGGTCGTCACCCAATTCCCCGGCCTCGCCCGTGAGATGGAGATGATCCTCAACAGCTCCAACATCCACATGATCAACACGGCCGAAGACGGCACCATCCTGCGCATCTCCAAAAGTTCAGCCGAAGCCTTGGGTCTGGATCGCGAACGGGCGCTGGGGCAAAATATTTACGAACTTTTACCGAAAGATCAATCACGACGGTTGATCAAGACGGACAAACGATTGCTGTCAGCCCCAGAAAAAGAAGACGGGATGCTCGAAACCTTCATGTTGAAAAACGATGAAGAGGATGCGCCCACCTATCTGGCCATGGAACGCCGCGTGTTTGAAGGGCCGCACCTAGAGGGTCCGACAATTTACAACATCGCCACGGACGTCACCAAGATCGTGGCTGCCGCCGACCAGACAGCCGCGCTGATCGCACGGTTCCGGCATCTTCAGGAACTCGCCGGATTTGGCTATTGGGAACTCAACCCGATCTCCAGCGAGATATACTGGTCAAAACGTGTCTTCGAGCTGCATGGACGGGACGAAAGCAAAGGGATGCCGTCGCTTGAGACAGCCCTTGGCTTCTTCCACCCGGATGACGTTGATATGGTTGGTAAAAAAGTCGAAAAGGTGTCTGCCAAAGGCGGTGAGTTCGAATTCACTGCGCGGCTGATCCGCACGGACGGCGAAACCATCAAAGTGCGCAGCAATGGCATCGCCATTCTGGATGGCACAGGCACGTTGCAGCAGATTGTGGGCGCGTTCGAAAAGCTCGACGATTAACGGCTGGCGGTCTGACGCAGGTCTTCTTCGGACTGGGTGTAGTCACTGATTGTGGCCTCGACACCCTTTTCCCAAAGGGTCGCCAACCAGTGCGAAAACGCCGAAGCAAAGGCAGGCGCATGCTTCAGGTCGCCGTAGATCGACGATTGATCAAGCCACGCCGTCGGGTTTTGACGTGCGTTCTGTGCAGCCGACTGAAGCTCTGCCCAGATCGGGTCATTTGCCTCAATCTGTGACCCGTCTTCACGGGTGCCTTGGCACATGCGGGCCCACAGGGCCTCAACCAAGGCCAGACCGTTGACCGGATCGCCGGTCTTCAGGCCTGCACGGATGGTCGGCAACAAGAAACCGGGGTGACGGGACGCGCCATCGAAGGCCACGCGACGGGTCGTGTCGACAATGGCAGGATTGGCAAAACGCGACATGATCAACGACAGGTAGTCATGGGGCGTCGTGCCAGGCACGGCGTCCACATGAGGGGCGATTTCTTCGCCCTGCACCTTAAGAAACAGGGCGGCAATCGCAGGGTTCGCCATGGCGTCTGAAATCGTCTCGATCCCCAAAACCTCACCTGCGTTGGCCAAAATCTGATGGCCGCCGTTGAGCATGCGGATCTTCATTGCCTCAAAGCTGTGCACATCGTTGGTGAAGGTCGCGCCGACTTTGTCCCAATCCGGACGACCTGCGCAGAAGTCATCCTCGATCACCCATTGGCGGAAGTTTTCATGGGTCACAGGCGCGTCGTCATCAATGCCAAGGCTGCGCACCAAATCCAGTTCAGCGGGGCCCGTGGCGGGCACGATGCAATCGACCATGGAGTTTGGAAAGGTGCAATGCGTGTCGATCCAGTCGGCAAGGTCGGGATCAGACATGCGGGCCAAGCCCACGACCGTCTGACGCAGGATCGCGCCGTTGCCTTGCAGGTTGTCACAGCTGAGCCCGGTAAAGGCACCGGTGCCCGCATCGCGCCGGATCCGCAGCGCTTTGATCATGGCACCGAAGGCCGTTGCAGGCGCATCGGGGTTGGCCGCATCGGCCTGAATGTCTTTGTGATCTTCTGCAAACCCACCCGTGACCGGATCGGTGTAATAGCCGCCTTCGGTCACTGTCAGCGCCACGATGCGCGTGGACGGGTCGGCCATCTGCGCCACGAGCGCGGCGTTGTCAGATTCCACCGGCAGGAAATCAATCATCGATCCGCACACTTCGGCCGAGATGCTGTCAGGACGCAATTCGATCAGGGTCGTCAGGCAATCTTGCGCCAGTAGACGGTCCCGCTGTGCGGCGTCACCCGCGCGCACGCCTGCCCCGATGATCGCCCAATCATGGGCTTCGCCTGCATCCATCAAACGGTGCAGATACCACGCCTGATGGGCACGGTGGAAATTCCCCAACCCGATGTGAACAATCCCCGGCGTCAACTCGGACCGGTCATAGGCCGGAACCCGAACGCCCACAGGCATGGCATCCAAACTCGCGTTGCTCAGTTTTCTCAGCTCATCCATTGGCCACCGTCCACGTTATAGGTTTGCGCCACGACATACGTCGCATCGTCGGAAGCCAGAAAGACGGCCATTCCGGTTAGATCCTCGGCTGTACCCATCCTCCCAAATGGGACAGCCGCACCCACTTCGGCCTTTTTCTGGCCGTGGGACTTGTTCTCATACTTGGCGAAAAACGCATCGACCGTGTCCCAATGTTCGCCATCCACCACCCCCGGTGAGATCGCGTTGACGTTGATGCCGTGCTTGATCAGGTCGAGGCCCGCTGACTGCGTGAGGCTGATGATCGCGGCCTTGGTCGCGCAATAAACGGCGACGAGGGCTTCCCCCCGCCGCCCGGCCTGGGAGGCCATGTTGATGATTTTACCACCCTGCCCGCGCGCAATCATGTGCTTGGCTGCGGCCTGCAAGGTGAACAGCGTGCCTTTGACGTTGATGTCAAAGCAGCGGTCGAAATCGTCTGTGGTAATCTCAACAATCGGGGCCGCTGTGAAAATCGCGGCGTTGTTGATCAGGATATCAATGTGGCCCACAGCGTCGATCGCAGCGGCAAATCCTGCGTCGATGCTGGCGGGGTCTGTCACGTTCATTTCAACGGCAAAACAGCCCTCACCGATCTGGGCGGCTGTCGCCCTGGCGCGGGCGATATCAATGTCGGCAATGACCACACGCGCGCCTTCGGCCACGTAGCGTTCTGCGAAGACCTGCCCGATGCCGCGTGCGGCACCGGTGATCATTGCTGTCTTGCCCGCCAACCGCATCAGTCGATCCGCAAGCCGTCTGCACCGAACTTGTGCACGTTGGCTTCTTCGGGGGTCAGATACACGGTGTCGCCGTATTTGAAGTTCACGTTGCCGCGCTGGCGCACGGTCACGTGTTCTTCGATGCCGTCGATGTGGACGTGCAAGAAGGTGTCGGACCCAAGGTGTTCGGCCACGCCGACGGTGCCTTTGAATTCGCCAGCCTCGGTCGACACTGCGATGTGTTCAGGGCGCATGCCCATGGTCTGGGCACCGCGCTTTTTGGCGGCTTCGCCTTCGATCAGGTTCATCTTGGGCGATCCGATGAAGCCCGCAACAAAGCGGTTCTGCGGACGTTCATAGAGTTCCAGTGGGGAGCCCACCTGTTCAATCACGCCCGCCTGCAACACGACGATCTTGTCGGCCATGGTCATGGCTTCGACCTGATCGTGGGTCACGTAGATCATCGTGGTTTCAAGCCGCTGGTGCAGCTCGGAGATTTCCAGACGCATCCCCACGCGCAACGCGGCGTCCAAGTTGGACAGCGGTTCGTCGAACAAGAACGCTTCGGGCTGGCGGACAATCGCACGGCCAATGGCCACACGTTGACGCTGACCACCGGACAGCTGGCCCGGTTTGCGGTCAAGGTAGTCGGTCAGGTTCAGCGACTTCGCGGCCATGTCGACCTTGGCATCGATTTCTGACTGCGGCATCTTTTCCATCCGCAACGGGAAGGCGATGTTTTTGCGCACGGTCATATGCGGGTAAAGCGCATAGGACTGGAACACCATGGCCAGACCACGTTTGGAGGGCGGGACCTCGGTCACGGTGGCATCGTCGATTTTGACCTCACCGGATGTGACTTCTTCGAGACCTGCAATCAGGCGCAGAAGGGTGGATTTACCGCAGCCCGAGGGACCGACGAAGACCGCGAATTCACCGTCTTCAATGGTCAGGTCCAGCGGCGGGATGACTTCGACTTCGCCGAATTTCTTGGTCACTTTTTCTAGAACGATGCGTCCCATATTAACTTCCTATTCTCTCGGCTTATTTCACGGCGCCAAAGGTCAGACCTTGGACGAGTTGCTTTTGACAAAACCACCCAAGGACCACGATCGGGCCAACGGCAGCAGTGGACACAGCCGACAGGCGGCCAAAGAACAGACCCTCCGGTGCGCGGTTGCCCTCAATGAGTTTCGACAGGGTCGCGGCGTCGGTGGTGGTCAGCCGGACCGTCCAGTAGGCTTCGTTCCAGCAAAAGATAAAGACCAGCAGCGCGGTGGAGGCGATGCCGCCCCAAGCCAGCGGGATCAAAATCTCACGCACCTCGCCCCATGTGTTCAGGCCATCCATCTGACCCGCTTCGATGATGTCTTTGGGGATGTCTTTGAAGTAGGTGAACAGCATCCAGATGGCGATGGGCAGGTTGATCAGGCTGAGGACCATGACGATCAGGAACTTGGTGTCAAACAGACCCAACGATTTGGTCATAAAGATCATCGGATAAAGCACGGCCGCCGCTGGCAACATCTTGGTGGACAGCATCCACATTAGGATATCCTTGGTCGCCCGTGTCGGGTTGAACGCCATGGCGTAGGCACAGGGCACCGCCACCACCAAGGTGAACAACGTCGCAAAGGTCGCCGTGATCAACGAGTTTGTCGCGAACCGCCAGTAGTCGTAGTTGTCCGTCATGTTGGCGTAGTTTTCCAACGTGGGCGTGAAGGCGAACAGCAGTTCAGGCTTCACCGCATCTGCGTCGGTCTTGAAGCTGGTCATGACCATATAGGCGATGGGGAAGAAGAAGATCAGGGCGACGACCCAAGCCAGAACGGGCCATGCGATCTTGGAGAACTTCGTGTGTTGAGCAACGATAGCCATTGGATCACTCCATCAATGTCTTGCCGACCATCCGCAAAAGGAAGATGGCGACGATGTTGGCGAGGATGACGGCGAAGATGCCTGTGGCAGAGGCCGCACCGATGTTGTTGTTGACCAGTTCCCCGATATAATAGGGCAGGTTCTTGTTGCCGTTGCCGCGGCTGACGATTTCAATCTCCGCATAAAGCGACAGGTGGAAAATCGCTTGGATCATCACGACGATGGCGATGGGGCGGCCAAGGTGCGGCAAGGTCAGGAAACGGAACTGGTTCCAGCGCCCTGCCCCGTCCAATGTCGCGGCCTCTTTTTGCTGTTGGTCTTCGGACTGCAAGGACGTCATGAAGATCAGGACCGCAAAAGGTGTCCACTGCCATGTCACCATCATGATGACCGCATAGGCAGAGGTCTGCGTCGCGCGGAACGAGATCGGTTCGAATTCAGGCCAGAGGTTGAAGAACCCACCGACAAGAGGCGCCGACCGTAGACCCGCGATCATTTCATTGATGCCGCTGACGGCAATCCCCTGAAGGCCAAGGACCGGATCGAGGATCATGTTGATCCAAAGCACCGCGTTCACCGCAGGCATCACAAAGAAGGGTGAGATCAGCAACACGCGGACAATCCCAAGACCTGGAAAGCTGCGGTTGATCAGCACGGCAATCAATACGCCCAAGATCACGGTGAGGAACAGAATGCTCGTCACGATGAGGATGGAGTTTTGGATGGCCAACCAAAAGCTGTCTTGGTTCCAGACGTATTGGTAGTTGCCAAAGCCGCGCCAGTTTTCAATCGACGGTGATGTCCATTCGGGGCGGCGCAGGTTGTTCAGCACGTAGCGGATGAACGAGAAGAACAAAGTCATCGAAAGGGGAACCAGCATCCAGAACAACAGCAGCACAACGGCTGGTGTCTGAAGAAGGCGGGGGATCGTGCGATTGGCCATGGCGAAAGGACTCTCAAAATGAAAGATGCGGGCGTTTAGCGAATGGAGCGGGCGACGCTGGTGGGTTCCTTAACAGATCCTCAGGACCCAGCGACGAAAAAACTTGGGGTGGAGAGACCCCCGAAGGGATCTCTCCGATAGAAACGAGGGCTTAGTAGCCTGCTTCTTCCATGATTGCGGAAGCGGCAGCCTGTGCGTCGGCCAGTGCTTCTTCAACAGTCTTGGCACCGGACAGAGCCGCAGCCATTTCCTGTGCGACAGCAGAACCCACTTCGGGGAATTCTGGGATCGCAGCAAACTGAACACCAACGTATGGCTTCAGGTCTGTTGCTTCAGGCGCAGCGGATTCGATCGCAGCCAGTTCGGCGTCGGCGAATGCAGCAGCTTCCTGGAACTCAGGAATTGCGTATGTGGATGTACGTGTACCTGTTGGAACAGAACCCCAACCGAAGTCTGGGTGGTTGCCGACAGCTTGGATGTACTCTTTGGACGTTGCCCACTCGATGAAGTCAGCAGCGGCTTCAGCGTTCGGGGAACCGGCAGGAATTGCCATGGCCCATGCCCACAGCCAGTTCGCGCCAACTGGGTTACCAGCGTTTGGCGACTGAGCGTAAGCAACACCGTCTACTTCGAGGAAAGACGCAGCGATCGTGGCGTCGATCCACATGCCGCACTTGCCTTCGTTGTACAGAGCGAGGATCTCGTTGAAGGAGTTACCTTCGGATCCGGGAGGGCCGTATGTGCCCAGCAGGTCAACGTAGAAGTTGATGGCTGCGTTCCACTCGTCAGAGTCGAGCTGTGGTTTGAAGTCTGCGTCGAACCAAGCACCACCGAAGGAGTTCACAACAGTTGTGATGAACGCCATGTTGTCGCCCCAACCGGGCTTACCGCGAAGGCAAACGCCGTAGACGTCGTTTTCTGGGTCGTGGATCGCAGCAGCAGCGGCTTTGATGTTGTCCCAGCTGTCGTTGTCAGCGATTTCAACGCCAGCAGCGTCTGTCAGGTCCTTGCGGTACATGACCATGGAAGATTCGCCGTAGAACGGAGCAGCATACAGCGTGCCGTCAGCGGACAGGCCGTTGCGGATTGCTGGCAGCATGTCGTCGACGTCATAGTCGTCGCCGAATTCCAGAGCTTCGATCCAGCCTGCCTGACCCCAGATTGGGGCTTCCTGCATGCCGATGTTGATGATGTCGTACTGACCACCACCGGTGGCAGTGTCGGACGTGACCTGCTCACGCAGAACGCCTTCTTCCAGGGACACCCAGTTGAGGGTCACGCCTGTTTCTTCTGTGTAAGCTTCGGCAACGGTCTGCATGTTGATCATGTGGCCGTTGTTCACGATTGCGATCGTCAGCTCTGTTGCGTGACCGTCGGCAGATACGCCAGTGGCCAGCAGAGACATTGCTGTTGCCGCGCGAAGTGCGCCTTTGAGTTTCATCCTGAATTCCTCCCTAGTGAATGGATAAACTAACGCTACGTTCATCGAAAACTTTACGCGCGTCAATATTTATTTTTACGCGCGTAAAATCTAGGAATTTTGCTTCAATATCAGGCAGAAGCCCGTTTTGTCAGGATGCCATCGAACAAAAAGTCTTCCTGCGATTGCGCCGGATGTTCAGATTCGATCATCTGCATCAGAATCTCGAGGCTTTTGTCGGACATGGATGCATAGTCCTGCGACACCGTTGTGAGCGACGGACAGGTGAACCGTGAAAACGGGTGGTCGTCATGTCCCGCGATGCGCAACATGGCCTCCGGACCCTGTCCGACTTTAAGGTTACTGATAAACGCCGCCGACAGCAGCCCGATGGCCAGACGGTCGTTGCTGCACAAAATCGTATCGGACGTGAACCGCCCCGTGGCAAAGGCGGTCAGCCCTCCCTGGCGGCCGATTTCCTCAAACTCCCAGCCGTCGCCGTCCACGCGGATGATCTCGGGCGTGTGGCCCAGCGCTTCCATCGCGGCGATATAGGCGTTGCGGCGGCGGTTGACGTTCGGGTTCACAGCCACGCGCATTTCAAAGAAATTGGGCGCAGAGCCAGAGGCGCACAAATATTCCACCAACATCCGCATGGATTGGGTGTTGTCCATGCCGACAAAGGACGATCCCATGTCGGGCAAATTGTTATCGAAGAGAACCGTCGGCACATCAGCCACGAATTTTTCAACATGTCTGCGATCAGAGGCACGCCCCAAAGGCGCCAACAAGACGCCTGCGGGCTTTTGCTGACGCAGACTGTCCAGAATTTCGCATTCCAGCTTCGGATCACCATGGGCGCTGAACAACATCGGCGCATAGCCCGCAGCGATACACCGCTGTTCAAGGTTCCGCGCGATTTCGCCAAAAAACGGGTCCGCAAGGAACGGCACAACGATGCCGATGTTGTTTGTCGTGCGCCGGTTTTGGTTAATCGCGAATATATTGGGCCGGTAGTCGTGTTCGGACAGCGCCACTTCGATTTTTTCACGGGTCGACGCCCGTACGCTGTCGGGGTCATGGAAGTATTTCGACAACGTCGGGCGCGAGATGCCGCTGAGCGCGGCAAACTCTTCCATGTTTCTTACCTTCTGGCCGTCCATTGCCGCCCCGTCTGTCTTTTTTACTGTTAATCCGACCTCATGTGTCACGCGCACCTGACACTTTATCGGCACGTAACTTTACGCGCGATAAATTTGAAAAAGCAATACACAGTTCAGTTTTCAACCCTGCCGTGGGCGATCCGTCTTAGAAAAGCCTTGCAAAAATGCGTCCAAATCGGCGGCGGGCATGGGTCTGGCGATGTAAAACCCTGAATTTCGGTGCACTGTCGGTCGGCCAACCATTGCAACTGTTCGGCGGTTTCCACGCCCTCTGACACGACCTTCGCGCCGATTTGCTGGCCCAAAGTCAAAATCAACTGAACAATCGGACCCGACGTCGGCAATTGCGAAATAAACGACCGGTCGATTTTCAGGCAATGGAGCGGAAACTGCGAGATATAGGACAGGTTGGAATAGCCGGTGCCGAAATCATCGATGGCGATCAAATAGCCCATGTCCACAATGCGGCGTAGCTTTTCCGCAATCTGAAGGGGGTCGCCAATGAGGACATTTTCCGTCACCTCAAGTTCGATCTGTCCCTTCGGAAACCCGTCCTGCCGTGCAAGATCATCCAGACACCGCAGGAATTCATCGTCTGCAAACTGTCGTGGGGACACGTTCAAAGACAGGGTCAATGACAGCCCTTGACGCCGCCATGCAATGGCCTGCGCGCAGCCCATTTCCAGCACCATCCGCCCCAATTCATCAATCAGGCCGGTTTCTTCGCACACGGTGATAAAGTCATCGGGAGAAACGAGCCCCGCCTGTGGGTTATCCCATCGCACAAGGCCTTCAAGACCGGTGATCTGCCCACTGCCAAGGTCAAGCCGCGGTTGATAATGCAGGACAAACTCCTCGTTTAGAACGGCGCTTTTTAACGCGATCTCAAGCTTTTCACGCTCATCCACCGCTTTACTCATATCCGCATCAAACACTGTCAGCTGATCGCGACCGGCGTTTTTGGAATGATAGAGGGCAATATCGGCCTCTCGAATGACCTTGGTGAATTGGGTCGATGTCTTTGTAATGTGGGACATACCAACGCTGATCGTGGCTTCGAGACGGATTTCACCGTGGGAGATGGGCACTGCGACCGCACGGCGGACACGTTCCACGCGGCGGGTGGCGGCAACCGGGTCATGGGGGCCGGGCAGAATGATGACAAATTCGTCCCCGCCAAGGCGCGCCAACAGGTCGTCCGGTTCCAAGGCCGCGCGCGTGCGCATGGCGATCTGGCGCAAAACCGTGTCGCCGGCGTTGTGGCCGTGGCGGTCGTTGATCTGTTTGAACCGGTCGACGTCGAACACAATCACCGTCGCCCCTGTGGCCGCATTTGTTTCTTCCATCCAGTCAAGATGACTTTGCAGGTAGGACCGGTTGTGCAGGTTTGTAAGCTGATCGCGGTTGGCCAGATGACGGGCCGTGTCGCGGGCCTCTTTAAGTTCGCTGACATCGATGGCTGTCAGCAACAATGCGGGTTCACCGGTTGCCGCGTCGCTGCACCCTTTGACGGACAAATCAAACCAACCGCTGCCCGACACTGTCGACAGACGGTAAAGGCCGCGATGTTCGCCCTGCGTCTCAACAACCTCAACAATCGCGTCCAAATCCGCCGGAATTTCAAACACGTCAATGGCGGCGATTTCGGACCCGCCACAAAACCGACGTGCGGCCGGGTTGAAATAAAGGGACGGCCCTTCACGGCTGAACAGCATAATCATGACGTCCGTGTGCAAAAGCGCCTCGGCGCTGCGTAGGTTTTGCGCGGAATCGACACTTTCGCCCACCACCTCACACTTCATCGCCATCCGGCCATCGGCCAGACGGTGGCCGCGGTAGACAACCATCACACTGCGCGGCAAACCGTTGGGATAGATCGTCCAGAGTTCATTGAAGGCCGCGTCGGACTCGATGAAGTCGGACTGATACTGCCGCAACCTTTGGGCCACGGTGGGCGACATATCGGTGCGCATGTCCCGCGCGGCAAGCTCTTGCTCAGACCCGGCCATCCACAGACCGCAAGCCGCTGCATTGGCCTTCAGAACACGGGCATTATCGATGTCAAAAATCCAAACCGCCGTTTCAAGCCGGTAGGCCAGATCGAACCCGTCGTCGTGGCGCTCATGAACCTGCCCCGTTGAGGCGGTCTTTGATGCAATGCGTGCCAGTTTCATTAGAACATTCGCTCTACCAGACGTTGAATTTTATCCACATCACCATCCGCGCTTCGCAGAAAAGGGTCCACCCCCAAAAACACCCGGACACGCGCAAAACCTACGCCTGATGCCCGAGATTCCCGCATTCCCCCTCCTCATGACAACAGGAGGTAAATGAGCGGTTATGAACGCGCATATCAATTGAATAGATGGGTCAAGTTTTAATCAATTGATACACAAAAAGCACTAACTGGCTGCGTCAAATCGCACAACTTTAAGGTTAATCCTTTGTTAACTTTGCCGCGACCTAAATTAAAGAGAAATAACTCCTGGGTGGAATCAAATTATGAACGACACACTACGTGTGAACAGGCCAGCTGCGACCTTTTCACAACCAATCGCAGCACAAATCTGGTCCAGCAAATATCAATTTTCGACAAAAGGTCACTGCCATGACCAAACCATCGAAGACACATGGCGCCGCGTCGCAGACGGGCTGACCGCGAAGGAAGCCCCTGCTGACCGGGCCCGCATCGCACAGCAGTTTTATGACGCAATGGCGGATTTCAAGCTGATCCCGGCGGGCCGTATTCTTGCGGGGACTGGCACGGACAGGTCCGTCACCTTGTCCAACACATTCGTAATGCGCACATTGCCTGACAGTGTCGAAGGGATCATGGATACTCTGAAAGACGCAGCCATGACGATGAAGATGGGCGGCGGGATCGGATTCGATTTCTCAACCCTGCGACCCTCTGGTTTTACGGTTGAAGGGCTGGATTGCCCTGCCGCAGGCCCCTTGGCAGCCATGGACATTTTCGATGCCACCTGCCGAATGCTTGTGACCGGCATGGGGCGGGGTGCGATGATGGCCACGATGCGCTGCGATCACCCCGACATCGAAGCCTTCGTGATGGCCAAATCCGACCGCAGCCGTCTACGCAATTTCAACCTGTCGGTCATGATCACCGATGCGTTCATGACCGCCGTTGAACACGACACCCCGTGGGATCTGGTTTGGAATGAAGAGGTTGTGCGCACCTTGCGGGCCCGTGATTTGTGGAACACGATCATGCGGCAAACCTACGAAGCCGCAGAGCCGGGCGTTTTGTTCATCGACCGGATCAATGCGGCGAACCCGATGCAGTATGCCGAAACCATCAGTTCAACCAATTCCTGCGCCGAACAGCCACTGCCGCCCTTTGGCACCTGCCCCTTGGCGTCCATCAACATCGCCCAATTGGTCGCGCGGCCCTTCACCGACGCCGCACGCGTCGATGTGGCCGACCTGCGCGCGTTGACGGCGACGGCGGTGCGGATGCTGGACAATGTGCTGGACATGTCGCGGTTCCCACTGGCGCAACAATCGGCCATGGCGCAGCGTCAGCGACGCATCGGCATCGGTGTGACGGGCGTGGCAGATGCCATCGCAATGCTCGGCGCAAAATACGGGACCCCAAAGGCGGTCTTTTTGATGACCAGCTGGATGCAGACCATCCAGAACGCGGCCTACGCGGCCTCTGCCAAACTCGCCGAAAGCCGTGGTGCGTTTCCCGGGTACCATGCGGAGCAACATCTGGCCGGACCCAGCGTGCGGTCGTTGGACCCTGAGGTGCGCGCCTTGGTCGAAACCCACGGACTGCGCAATGCGACCCTGACGACAATCGCGCCCACGGGCACGATTTCCATGTTGGCGGGGAATGTATCTTCGGGGATTGAGCCGATCTTTTCCACGTCCTACACCCGCACTGTGACCCAAGCAGACGGCACCAAGACCGACGAACGGGTCATGGATTACGCCGCACATATCTTCGCCCATCTGTTCGGGACCCAAACGCCCCTGCCGGACAGTTTTGTCACCGTCGCGGACCTGTCGCCCGAAGATCACATCGCCATGCAGGCCGCCGCGCAAAAATGGGTCGACAGCGGGATTTCAAAGACAGTGAACTGCCCAGAGGATATCCCCTTTGAACACTTCAAATCCGTCTACCGCACGGCCTATGACGCAGGGTGCAAGGGCTGCACAACCTACAGGCCCAATGCAGTCACGGGATCGGTCCTAAGCCTATGACTCGTCTGAAAAACTGGTTCCGGCCCCGCCCATCGGTGGTGCCGGACCCACCTGCCCCCACACCGGCCTTTGGGCAGCCCCCTTGGCATCCGACCCATCGCCACAAAAAGGGCGGCGGGTACCGCCTGTTGGGTTATGGCGTGTTGGAGGCGGACAGATCGCGCGTGGCGATCTATGACGACGCGGAGGGCACCGTTTGGGTGCGCGATGCCGCAGAATTTGAGGACGGTCGGTTCACGCCTGTGACCTTGATTGATCCCGATCATACCCCCTAAAAATAAAGCGGGCGCGACGGGGAACACATCGCGCCCGCAAAGGCAGCAGAATATGTGGGAGTCTTATTCTGCGGCCACGCCCGCGGCCTCGTCTGCGGAGGAATTTTCGTAGACAAGAGTGCGGGTGGGGAACGGAATGTTGATGTCGGCGGCGTCCAACGCCTCTTTGACCTGACGTTTCATGTCGGCCTGATATTTGAAATAGACGTCGGATTTGCACCAGACGCGGACCAGAAAATCGACGCTGCTGCCGCCCAGATTGTTGACCTGAATAAAGGGTTCAGGATCAGACAGCGATCTTTCATCGGCCATGATGGTGTCGATGATGACCTTTTCGGCCTGCGCCAGATTGACACCATAGCCCACCCCGAATTCCCATTCGGCGCGGCGGGTGTCGTAGACGGAATAGTTGTAGATCGTGTTGCCCCAGACTTCGGAATTGGGGACGACGACCTGCACGTTCCCGATGCTGGCGATTTCGGTGTAGTTCAACGTGACGTCCTGCACGGTGCCCATGACGCCGTTCACCTGCACAAAATCACCGATCTTGAGGGGACGGAAAAAGATGATCATCACACCAGCCGCCACATTCGACAGCGTGCCTTGCAGGGCCAGACCAATGGCCAGACCCGCCGCACCGATAACGGCCACAACGGATGTCGTCTGAATGCCAAAGGTGTTGAGGATAAAGA
>NZ_CBFHNH010000027.1:0-27176 GCF_965657175.1 Pseudooctadecabacter sp.
AAGAGAGCTCTGATCATGCCCCGACTGAGTGCTGACACCCCCGTCATCCACCCCGATTGCGATATCACCGACAGCACCTTTGGCGCCTATGTCGAAATCGGGCGCGGGAGCCGGCTGAACAATGCGACGTTCGGGGATTATTCCTATTGTGACCGGTATGCCGATATCGCAAACGCGCGGATCGGCAAATTCTCCAACATCGCGGCCTTCAGTCGGATCGGTGCGACGGACCATCCCCTCGATACTGCCGCCTGTCACCATTTCCTTTATCGATCGGCGGATTACTGGGATGATACGACCCGCGACGAGGCGTTCTTTGCCCATCGCAGGTCCCGTACCGCTCAGATCGGGCATGACACATGGATCGGTGCCGGCGCGATGGTCAAGCCAGAGGTCACATTGGGCCACGGTGCTGTCGTGGCGTCTGGGGCCGTGGTCACCAAGGACGTCGATCCCTACACAATCGTCGCAGGCACGCCCGCCAAACCCCTGCGGCTGCGCCAACCGCGCGACATCGCGGACCGCCTGATGGCGCTAGCGTGGTGGGATTGGGACCATGGGGCTTTGCGTGGGGCGCTCAGCGATTTTCGGTCAATGACCGCCGAGGCGTTCTTGGAAAAATACGAGGCCTCACCACTTTCATAAACCTTTGATGTTTATGTCAAACGCCATTCACACCGCCCGATCAGGTTGAACGAACATGAACACCATAGGGAATCCTCATGCTTCGTATCATCACTCTCACGACCGCGACGCTCGCCGCGGCACCCGTTATCGCGCAAACGCCTAACCGCGTCGAATATGGCCCGCGCCCGTTCTACCTGATCGACCGGATGGAAGACGGCCCGTTGAAAGAGCAGTTGCAGTCGTGCCAGAACCAGACGGCATCCATGTCCTCGTTTTCCATCGGTCACCGTGGCGCGCCGCTGCAATTTCCGGAGCATACAGTCGAATCCAACCGTGCGGCGGCCTTGATGGGCGCGGGCATTTTGGAATGTGATGTGACCTTCACCGAGGACCTAGAATTGGTGTGCCGTCACGCGCAGAACGATTTGCACACCACAACCAACATCCTTGCCACGCCATTGGCCTCGACCTGCACAACGCCGTTTGCACCCGCAAATGGCGATGCCAGCGCCACTGCCGAATGCCGCACATCAGAGATTACGCTGGATGAATATCGGACGTTGACGCCCAAGATGGACGCAGCGGACGGGTCTGCAACAACGGTTGAGGCTTACCTTGGCGGCACCGCAGGCTGGCGCACGGACCTTTATTCAGCCGAGCCCGCGATGCTGATGACCCACGCAGAGTCCATCGAATTGTTCCGCGACCTCGGCGCGCGGTTCACACCCGAACTCAAGGCGCCCTCGGTCGAGATGCCGTTCAACGGCTTCACCCAAGAAGACTACGCACAAAAGCTGGTCGATGAATACGTGGCCGCCGGTGTGCCCGCGTCTGATGTCTGGTTGCAGTCGTTCAACCTCGACGATGTGCTCTACTGGATTGAGGCTGCGCCAGAGTTCGGCGCGCAAGCGGTTTACCTCATGGATGAATACAACATCGAGGGGTATTCGCCGATGGACGCCTCCACCTGGCCCCACACCATGGATGAGCTGAAGGCCATGGGCGTCAACTACATCGCGCCACCCACATGGATGTTGGTCACACTTGATGGGGGTGATATCGTCCCGTCCGAACTGGCACTTCAGGCGAAAGCTGCGGACCTCAAGATCATCACGTGGACGCTTGAGAGGTCAGGTCCTCTCGTGAATGGGGGGGGGCTGGTATTACCAGTCGATCGCAGATGCCGTGACCAGCGATGGCGTGATGTACAAATTGATCGATGCTTTGGCGCAAGACGTGGGTGTCGAAGGCATCTTTTCCGACTGGCCCGCGACGGTGACCTATTACGCGAACTGCATGGGTCTGGACTGATCCCGCCCGCCAGACCCCCGCGGCCTCGCCTGTATCAGGCGGGGCCGTTCTCGTTGTCCAAGGTGAGAGTGATCCGGTCCCCGACAAACCACGTGCGCCCGTATTCGACCGGATTGCCGTTTTGATCCACATTGACGCCGGACGATCGCAGCAGCGGATCCCCTTCGGCGACCTGCAAATGCAGGGCGTGTGTCGCATTGGCGCGGACCGCCGTCAGGCGGGTGGATGCGCGGGTGTAATCTGTCACGCCAACGGAGGCCAAAGCCTCCGTCACGCTGCCCTGTGCGGCAAAGGCCGCCGCAATGCCTGGGGTGCGCGCCAAGGGAAAGACGCTTTCGAAAACGGCAATGGGTTGCCCGTCGGCCAAGGACAGCCCGTGGTAGGCACAGACCGGGTCACCCGCAGAGATGACAAGCGCCTGCGCTTCGCCGGTTGTCGCAAACCGGTCTTCGACCAACAGGACGCGCTTTTCGGGCAAGCGCCCAGCCGCGATCAGATTGTCGTGGAACCGGACTTTACGCCCGATGGGATAATCGGTGGGTGTCGAGGCCACAAAGGCCCCCGCTCCGCGCCGCGTGCGGATCAGACCCTCGTCCACCAACGCAGAAATCCCATGGCGCACAGTGTGGCGGTTGACGCCGAACCGTTCGGCCAAGGCGGCCTCTGTCGGAAGTTTGTCGCCCGGCGCATAGCGGCCCTCGGCCAGATCACTGCGCAGCGCTTGGGCGATGGCCTGCCAGATCGGCGTCTTGAGGCCGGGTCGTTGGTTTGAAGTGCTGTCACGCAAAATTCACAAATCTCCGCTGGGGGAATCGAAGGGACATGATATGATGTGTCTAGTTGTATAGGATACGGAAAAGTTGTCGAGATGAAAGATATCAGCGAAGACCACGCGCCTCGCCAGCGCTGGCTTGGCCTTATGGCCAAGGCCCCTAAGGGGCGCGTTGCGGCCCTGCTCGACGCGGCAGTGACACGCCCCGCGTTCACATGGCTGCGTGCGCCCGAGGTCGGTAGCACCATGGTGCGCGCCCGCGCCGGTGCAACGGGCGCGCCGTTCAATTTGGGCGAAGTCACCGTGACGCGCTGCGCCCTGACCCTTGCGACAGGCGAAGTCGGCCATGCCTATATCCAAGGCCGCAACAAGGCCGATGCGGAGGCCGTGGCCGTGGTGGATGCGCTGATGCAAACGCCGCAGACAGCGACAGTGCAGGCCAACGTATTGGACGTTCTCGACGCAGAGCAAGCGGCCAAACGGGACGCGCGCGCGGCCAAAGCAGCCGCCACAAAAGTCGATTTCTTTACATTGGTCCGAGGAGAAGACTGATGCAGGCCAAGACCCTCAGCGGTGGGTTCGCGGACCCCGCAATCGCCTCTGCGGCGGCATTTCGGCAGGTTATGGACGCCATGGCGCGGCCTGGCACAATCCAAACCATGACGGGCGCTGTCCCACCCGCGCCCCTGTCTGCAACGGCAGGGACCCTGTTGCTCACCTTGTGTGATCCCGAAACGCCCTTGCATCTGGCAGGCGCGCTGGATTGCGATGCGGTGCGAACTTGGGTCGCGTTTCATACGGGCGCACCCGTTGTTGGGCCGTCTCATTGTATGTTTGCGGTGGGGGGCTGGGACGACTTGACCCCGCTCAGCGCCTACCAGATTGGCACTGCCCAATACCCCGACCGGTCAGCCACCCTGATCGTTGAAGTCGACCGGTTGGACCCGCATGGCGTCACCTTGTCTGGCCCGGGGATCAAAGACACGCACAGCTTGTCTCTGCCTGAGACTGAGGCGTTTCAGCACAACGCCAGCCTGTTCCCCCTTGGCCTTGATTTCATCTTCACCTGTGCCGACCGTCTCGCGGCCCTGCCGCGCACGACAAGTGTCACCCAGAAAGGAGCCGTCTGATGTATGTGGCCGTCAAAGGCGGAGAGCGGGCGATTGAAAACGCGCAGGCTTGGCTTGCCGAAGAACGTCGCGGGGATACGTCCGTCGCTGAACTCAGCATCGGGCAAATCCGTGAACAGCTGGCACTGGCCGTCAATCGGGTCATGGCCGAAGGATCACTTTATGATCCGGACCTTGCTGCCCTCGCGATCAAACAGGCGCGCGGCGATCTGATTGAGGCGATCTTTCTGATCCGCGCCTACCGCACCACGCTGCCCCGTTTTGGTGCATCCCTGCCCGTGGACACGGGGCAAATGGCCTGCGATCGGCGCATCTCAGCCACGTTCAAGGACCTGCCCGGCGGGCAAGTTCTGGGGCCGACGTTTGATTACACACACCGTTTGCTGGATTTCAAACTGGCCGCCGATGGCGACGTGCCAGAGGCCGCAACACGTGAGGCTGCGGCGGGCGATGTCCCCCATGTGACCGATTTTCTGAACCATGAAGGGCTGATCGAAGAGGCCCCGCATGATGACACGACACCCCCCGATTTGACCCGCGAACCGCTGGAAATGCCAGCAGAACGCAGTTTACGTTTGCAGGCCCTGACCCGCGCGGATGAAGGGTTCACCCTTGGCATGGCCTATTCCACCCAGCGTGGCTATGCGCGCAACCACGCCTTTGTGGGCGAATTGCGCATCGGTGCGGTGCCCGTCGAAATGGACATCCCCGAGCTTGGGTTCAGCATTGAAATTGGTGAGGTCACGTTGACCGAATGTGAGACCGTCAACCAGTTCACAGGCTCAAAATCCGAACCGCCCCAATTCACCCGTGGCTACGGGTTGGTCTTTGGGCAAACGGAACGCAAAGCGATTTCGATGGCTCTGGTTGATCGGGCGCTGCGCTGGAAAGAACTTGGCGAAGAAGACGAAGGCGCCCCCGCACAAGATGCCGAATTTGTGCTGTACCATGCAGACAACATTCAGGCGACAGGGTTCTTGGAGCACATCAAGCTGCCCCACTACGTCGACTTTCAGGCCGAATTGGAACTGGTGCGCAAGCTGCGTGAACAGGCGGGCGCCAACAGCCTGCCTGAGGCCGCAGAATGACCCCCGCATTGCGCAAAAGCCTCAAGAAACGGAGCCTGCTATGAGCGAGTACAACTTCGCCTATCTGGACGAACAAACCAAACGCATGATCCGCCGCGCGATCCTTAAGGGGTTGGCGATCCCCGGCTATCAGGTGCCCTTCGCATCCCGTGAAATGCCGATGCCTTATGGGTGGGGCACTGGCGGGGTGCAGGTGTCGGCGGCGGTGATGACGCCGGACGACCGGTTCAAAGTGATCGACCAAGGAGCCGATGACACGACCAACGCCGTGTCCATCCGTACCTTCTTTGAGCGCACGGCGGGCGTCGCTACGACGACCAAAACGTCTGAGGCGAGCGTCATCCAGACCCGCCACCGCATCCCCGAAGAGCCGCTGAGCGAGGGCCAGATCCTTGTCTACCAAGTCCCCATCCCAGAGCCTTTGCGGTTTCTGGAACCCCGCGAAAGCGAGACGCGCAAGATGCACAGTCTTGAGGAATACGGGCTGATGCATGTGAAGCTGTACGAAGACATCAGCCGCCACGGTCATATCGCGACATCCTATGATTATCCGGTCAAGGTCGAAGGGCGCTATGTTATGGACCCGTCCCCGATCCCGAAATTCGACAACCCCAAACTTGGGGATATGGCGGCGATCCAGTTGTTCGGGGCAGGCCGCGAACAGCGCATTTATGCGCTGCCACCCTATACCAAAGTCGCGTCTCTCGATTTCGAAGACCACCCGTTTGAAGCCTCAAAACCAAAGCAGCCCTGCGCCATGTGCGGGGCGGACAACAGCTATCTTGATGAGGTGATCACCGACGATGCAGGCGGGCGGATGTTTGTGTGTTCGGACACCGATTTTTGCGAAGGACGACAGGCTGCCGGACACACCGGCACGATGAACGGAAAGGACGCGGCATGACACCTTTGCTTTCGGTCCAAGGGATCACCAAGTTTTACGGCCACCATATCGGCTGCAAGGATGTGGCGTTTGACCTCTACCCCGGTGAGGTCATGGGCATCGTCGGGGAAAGCGGGTCGGGCAAGTCCACGTTGCTTAACTGTATGGCGGGGCATTTGACGCCTGATGCGGGGGCGGTCGTGTTCGACACGCGCCCGCCCCCAAGCAGCGAAGCGGCAGGGCATGAGAGTTATGGTCCGCGCGATACCGTCACGATGTCCGAACCCGAACGCCGCATGCTGTCGCGCACCGATTGGGCCTTTGTCCACCAACACGCCCGTGACGGGCTGCGCATGGGCGTCAGTGCCGGCGGCAATGTGGGCGAGCGCCTCATGGCTGTTGGCGACCGTCATTATGGCGATATCCGCGGTAAGGCTGTCGATTGGCTCGGTCGGGTGGAAATTGATGCAGACCGCGTGGATGATCGGCCCACGACATTTTCCGGCGGAATGCAACAACGCCTTCAAATTGCACGAAATCTGGTGACGGGGCCAAGGCTGGTCTTCATGGATGAACCCACCGGCGGGCTTGATGTGTCGGTTCAGGCGCGGCTGCTTGATCTGGTGCGCGGCCTTGTCCGCGACATGGGGCTGTCGGCCATCATCGTGACCCATGACCTTGCCGTGGTGCGCCTGTTGGCGGATCGGTTGATGGTCATGAAAGACGGCCATGTGGTCGAGGCGGGCCTGACCGATCAAGTGCTGGATGACCCCCAGCACGCGTATAGCCAACTCCTTGTCAGTTCTGTTTTGCAGGTGTGAAAATGATAGACCTTAGAAACGTGTCCAAGACCTTTACGCTGCACAATCAAGGCAGTGCGGTGATCGAAGTCATCAACGATGTGTCACTGTCCGTGGGGCCGGGCGAATGCGTGGCGCTGACCGGCGCATCAGGTGCCGGAAAATCAACCCTGATGCGGATGATCTACGGCAACTACCTGACCCAAGCGGGGCAAATCCTGATCGATGGGGTTGATCTGGTGCAGGCCGAACCCCGCGACGTGATCGCTTTGCGACGTGAGACTTTGGGCTATGTCAGCCAATTCCTGCGGGTCGTGCCGCGCGTGCCGACACTGGATGTTGTTGCCGAACCGCTGCGCGCGGTCGGTGCCAGTGCGACCGATGCGCAGGCCCGTGCCAAAGAGTTGTTGACCAAACTCAATATCCCGCAGCGCCTTTGGTCCTTGTCCCCAACAACCTTTTCGGGGGGGGAGCAACAGCGCGTGAACATCGCCCGTGGTTTTGCCCATACCTATCCGGCGATGCTGCTTGATGAACCCACGGCAAGCCTTGATGCAGCCAATCGCGAGGTTGTCTTATCCCTGATCGAGGACGCCAAAGCCCGTGGTGCGGCGATCATCGGGATTTTTCACGACGAAGCCGCCCGCGTTCGCGTTTGCGACCGTGAAATTGATGTCAGCCAATTTACGCCAGACCCGTCCTCAAGCAGCGGAGCGGTAGGACAGTCGAACGCGTCCTCAAGCGGCGGAGCGATAGGACAATCGCAAGAGACTGCGGCATGAGTGACGGACGTCTCATCGCTGTTGTCGGCCCGTCCGGTGTGGGCAAGGACAGCGTCATGGACGGGCTGGCGGCTGCGGACCCGTCGCTGCACCTTGTGCGGCGCACGATTACCCGCGCGCCGGACCTGGGGGGTGAAGACTACGATGCCGTCAGCGTGGCAGAGTTCGAAGACATGGCCGCACGAGGGCACTTTGCCGTTCACTGGGGTGCCCATAGCCTGCACTATGGCATTCCCGCATCCATCCAGACTGTGCTGGCAGAAGGGCAAGATTGCCTCGCTAATTTTTCGCGGTCCGCGTTGATTGCAGGGCAGGCGGCCTTTGCCCGTTTTTGCGTCCTCAACATCACCGCTGGGCCGGACACGCTTGCGTCGCGCCTGAAGGCACGTGGCCGCGAAAGCGACGCACAGATCGCGCAGCGTTTGGCGCAAGCGACCAAACCATTGCCCGCTGGCCTGAACGTCATGACAATCCGCAATGATGGCCCGCTGACGGACACCGTCGCGTGCGCTTTGTCACTGCTTCACCCTGTGAGGGTGTAGCGTTGGATCAGTTCAAATCGCCCATCGGGACGCTCACCACACAAAGCGATGCTGCCCAAGTCATAGCGGTTGCCCAAGGGCGGCAAATGCGTCTGCGCGGTTTTCATCCACGCGGTGCGATCCGCCTGTGCCAAACGCCCGCTCAACGTCAGATGGAACCGGAATTCCTCCATCACGTAAGGATAGCCCCATTCCATCATCAGCGCCTCTTGGCGCGTGGTCAGACCTGCGCTGCGCCGTCGCGCCAGTTCGTCTGGGGACGCAGGCGCGCGAAAGGGATCGAGGTCGCGCACACATGCGCTTGCGACCCGTTCCAGCGCAGTCAGATCGCCTGTCGGGGTCAATGCCAGAAAGCCGCCCAGTGTGGTCAGCGTCAGTCCGCCGCTTTGCGCGGGGCTGCACCGCGCTGCCAAATCAGCAGTCGCGGTTTTCAAATCGTCAACGGTGCAGCCATCCGTCAGTCTGAATGGCGGCTTCAATGTGCCGTGAAACCCGTATTTGCGCGGTGTCATCGTAATGTCATCTAAACCGGGCACATCTGGCTGGCGCGTGGCGCTGCCTGTCCGCACATCCCAGCCCAGCCACGTCGCCCCGAAATCAGCCAATGCATCATCCAACGGCGCGTCATAAATTGCGAAACGAGTGTACATAATGAATTATCCCCTTAGGCCTTCGACTATGGACCAGTCGGATGACACTTCTATGTCAGATGACGTTTGCCTCGCCAATGCGCGGCTGATTTTGCCGGATCAGGTTTTGACGGGGTCCATCGTCATCGAAAATGGTGAGATCACCGAAATTGTCGAAGGTGATCATAGACCCAGTGGCAGCGTGGATTGTGCCGGGGATATCGTCATGCCCGGTTTGGTTGAACTGCACACCGACAACCTTGAACGTCATATGGAACCGCGCCCCGAAGTGGACTGGCCGCACCTGCCTGCGCTGATCGCCCATGATGCGGAATTGGCATCTGTCGGCATCACCACTGTTTTTGATGCCTTGCGCGCGGGGTCCACTCATTCCGGCAAAGGTCGCTCCCTTGATTACGCCCGCGCGGTCGCGGATGAGCTTTTGGCGGCCCGTGCGCAGGGTGTGTTCAAGATCAGCCATTTTCTGCATCTGCGTGCGGAGGTTTGCTCTGAAACCCTTCTCGAAGAATTGGCCCGTTTTACGCCCGACGACCGTGTGGGCATTGTCAGCCTGATGGATCACACCCCCGGCCAACGTCAATTCCGCGATCTGAGCGCCTTGCGCACCTATGTGGCCAAGAAACGTGGCATGGATGACAATGATTTTGCGGAGCACGTGGCGAACCTGAAAAGACTGCAGGCCCAATTCGGTGAAAAGCATGAAAAAGGAGCGGTGGTGGAGGCCAAACGGTTGGGTGCGGTTCTGGCCAGCCATGATGACACAACCCGCGATCACGTGCGCAAATCGCACCAAAACGGCGTTGGGTTCGCTGAGTTTCCGACAACACTTGAGTCCGCGCAAACCTGCCGTGACCATGGTATTGCGGTCATGATGGGGGCGCCCAATGTGATCCGTGGGAAATCCCATTCCGGCAATATTGCTGCGTTGGAATTGGCCGAGGATGGTTTGTTGGATATTCTGTCGTCCGACTATGTGCCGGGTGGGTTGCTTCTGGCGGCCTTCCGCATCGCAGATATTTGGGATGATTTGCCCCGCGCCATAGCGACAGTGACCCGCACACCTGCGATGGCGGTGCGATTGGCGGATCGCGGCAGCCTTCAAATTGGGCTGCGTGGTGATGTTTTGAGGGTTAAGTCCAGCCTAGGTGCGCCGGTCTTGAGCGGTGTGTGGGCCAAGGGTGCCCGTATCGCCTGACACCGAAACCATCAGCGTCTTCGTGCGCATCACCTTATCTGCCTTTGCCGCTGTATCACGGTCCCCTGTTTGCGCCGTTGGAGGGCGAGCCGAATGTTTTCGCCACAGCAGGTGTGGTCAGATGCGAAACGCTATCGTGAGTGCGCATGTTCGCGAAATCCGGCGATGTTCGGAACGGCACATCGCCCTATCCGACCTTTGGAAAGGATGCGCGATCTTTGGGATCAGGCGCTGGCAGGGATAAGGGTTCGGGCCTGCCAAAATAAAACCCCTGAAGCACATCGCACCCCAGTGAGGACAGGATGGCCGATTGGGTTTGTGTTTCGACGCCTTCGGCGGTGATCTCCATAACCAATTTTTTCCTAAGCAGGACAATCGATTCAACAAGACCGAGAGAGCGTTCAGGGTCTTCTTCCAGTGCGTTGATGAAAGAACGGTCGATCTTAATGCGATCAAAGCCGAATTTCCAAAGATAGGACAGACTGGAAAAGCCGGTGCCAAAGTCGTCCATGGCAATGTAAACGCCCATGTCTTTAAGCGCGGCGATCTGGAAGGCGACTTCGGCCTGATCGTCGAGCAACGGAGATTCGGTGATTTCCAATTCAAGACGTGACGGCGCGAGGTCGGCCTGCAAAAGCGCATCTTTGACGATGCCCACCAGTTTTCCCGATTTGAATTGTTCGGGCGACAGGTTGATGGCGATCACGTCATTGGCATTCATGCCCGCAATCTGGCGGGTTGCGGCGTATAGGACCCAAGTTCCAATTTCTTCGATCAGCCCCATCTTTTCCGCCAGAGGGATGAAAGCATCGGGGGGGATGCTGTTGCCGTCTCGGTCGTTCAGCCGCAACAGGGCCTCGTAGCCGAAAATCCGGCGGGTCTTGGAGTAGATGAGGGGCTATTAGTGCAAGGTAAAATCACTGTGTATGACGGCTTCCATCAACCGCGCTTCAAGCGCGCGCAGATGTTCCATCTCGGTCGACATTTCGCGGTCATAAATCGACACGGTATTTCCGCCCTGTGCCTTCGCAAAGTAGAGGACCATATCCGCCATGGAGAGAAGATCTTCGAGGCATTGGTCCCCATTGAACCGCGCGATGTCAATGCTGACGGACGATCTTACGGTGACGCCATTAAGCTCGATTTCTTCAGCACAGACCGCGCGCTATTGATCGAGCCGCGCCCCGAAATCATCGTCGCCCAACGCGGTATCGGCAATCACGAATTCGTCGCCTCCCGGCCTTGAGCAACGCGATGTGTCGCCAAAGAGGGATTTAATCGCCTCGGCGATGTTTTGCAGGTAGGCGTCGCCGACAGCGTGTCCGTAGGTGTCGTTCACAGATTTAAATGCATCTGCATCAAGATAGGCGAGGTTTTTGATGCCTCCGGCCTGAACCTTTGCATCTGCCCATCCCACAAAGCCGCGTCTGATCAAAAGGCCCGTCAGTGAATCGAAGCTTGCCAGATATTTCCATCCGAATTGAACCGGTCCGCGATCCGTCTTTGAAGGACATAGCCAAACGCCGGAACACCGAAGATGGCGATGCCAAACAAAACCAACACGCTTGCGAAGCGGGTAAGCCCGGATGAATAGGCGGCCATGACATCGTTTACAACCACCACATAGCGCCCGTACCCCAGTTGTTCATCGGACTGGTCGTAGATCGAAATGATCGCGGTCACTAAGGATGAACCGGCTTTCGCGGCAACCGAACCGGTATTTTCCTCCATCGTTGGAGTACCGCGCAAAACGCTATTGTCCAGACGATCCGGCGCATCCAACATGGCCAAGTCCGGCGCGCCGTGATCGTCATGGTCCTCGTGATCCGCAGGGGCGTCTGCCATGTCCATTTGATGATTGCTGTGATCCATCCCCACCACCGGATCCCACAGGGTGTCCGACATGGGAATACGGGCGCCCGACAGGTCGTAAAACACCATGTCAACAATGTCGGGACCATGTGCCATCCGGTTGATCTGATCCCGAAGATCGGTTGGGATTCCGCCTTGGGAAAAGACATTCGCCAAATCGGGCAGGCGTTCGATCATATCGGTTTTGTGCTGGGCCTTATCGCGCGCATGCACGATTGAAACGCCTTGAACGTGATTTTGCACAAGGTACTGCAGGGCAAAATGGCCGATGCGGCCAAAATAATGAAGAAGACGCCTGAGCGCACGACCATAAGTTACCTCGAAAATCCTGAGGCTCAGAAATCGACCAAAAATCACAAGATATCGTAAAGTCGATCTGCGTTTTCCTTACCATTTGACCCGATTGTACCCTTTTTTCCGCCACATCCTGCGGGTGATGCATCGTGACGGCGCCGCCGCGCGTTCGTCAAAATCCGAGGAGGTGTGGAGGCCGGCTAGGTCAGCGGGCGGACAGATCCGCGCAGGCGGATGGTACTGTTGAGCTTGACAGACGGCGCGTTTTGTCCGGTCTCGATCATGGCGATCAAAGTGTGGGCGGCTTGAATGCCCATGTCGCGGTGGGGGACGTGAACGGTGGTCAGATCGGGGGTGGCGATGCTGGCCAATTCGATGTCGTCAAAGCCGGTCACAGACACGTCTTGGGGCACCTGCACCCCCATCAGGCGTGCCTGTTGCAGGGCGCCCACGGCCAGAACATCGTTGCCGCACATAACCAAGGTGGGCCGCGCAGGCCCTGCCATGATCTGCGCAAAGGCCTGCGCGCCGGTTTCAATCCCATAGCTGCATTCCACGACCGCACGGGGGGACAGGCCGCGCGCCGACAGGGCCGCGCGAATACCTTTGAGCCGGTCTGCCGCGCGGTCATTGCCCGCAACATGGCCCGAAATCACAGCAATGTCGCGGTGACCCAGATCGAGAACGTGGTCCGCCAGTGCGTGCATGGCGGCTTCGTTGTCAAAGCCAACTGCGGGCAGGGGGCCGTGGTCCTGATGGGCCCATGACAGCAATGTCGGCACACCACGGGCAGCAAGTGCTGCATAGACGTCGGGCGCGCGGTCGTACCCGATCAACAGCAGCCCATCGGCCCCGCGCCCGATCAAGGTGTCGATCTGGTCGGCCTCACGCGCGGGATCATAGGCGGAACTGGCGACCAACAGGGTATAGCCCTGCTGGTGCAGGGTTTCCTGAAAGGCCTGAATGCCACGGGCAAAAATGGCATTTTCCATCGTCGGAATGATCGCGCCGATGGTATGGGTACGGTTTGCAGCCATCGCGCGGGCTGCGAAATTCGGGGTGTAGCCCAGCTGTTTGACGGCCCCCATGACACGGTCCCGCGTGGCTTGGGATACCTTCGCAGGCGTGTTCAGACACCGTGACACCGTCGCGGTGGACACGGCCGCAGCACGTGCCACGTCATCAATGGTTGGCGGGGATTTGGCGGTCAAGACTGCGCCCTTCACGGTTTCTTACGTTCGCTTTCAGACATTCTAAAATAATTCGCTGCGCGATAACAGCGCTTGCTTTATTGGGATGTAACCGCTTACATGAGCGTATAAGCCTCTTTGTACAGGACCGACCGATGACACGCGACTACCTTAAGAAAGCAACGTTGACCTCTGCCTCGGGCGCGTCTGATGTGCATGATACGGTTGTGGGGATCCTCAACGATATTGAGGCAGGCGGCGATGCCAAGGCGCTGGAATATGCCGCCAAGTTCGACCGCTACGAAGGCAGCGTGATGTTGTCTCAGGACGAAATTGACGCCGCCATCGCACAGGTGCCGGACAAGTTGAAGGCCGACATTGATTTCGCCCACGACAACGTCAAACGCTTTGCCGAATTGCAAAAAGGCACCGTTGCTGATGTCGAGATGGAGATGTCACCGGGCTTTATCGCGGGCCAAAAGGCGATCCCCGTGGATGCAGCAGGCTGCTATGTGCCCGGTGGGCGCTACAGCCATATCGCATCGGCCATCATGACCGTGACGACCGCCAAGGTCGCCGGTTGCAAACACATCACCGCCTGCTCGCCGCCCCGTCCGGGCGTGGGCGTGGCGCCTGCCATCGTTTATGCCGCGCATGTGTGCGGGGCGGACAAGATCATGGCCATGGGCGGTGTGCAGGGTGTGGCTGCGATGACCTTCGGGTTGTTTGGCCTGCCCAAGGCCAACATCCTTGTGGGGCCGGGCAACCAGTTTGTGGCCGAAGCCAAACGTATCCTTTTTGGTCGCGTAGGCATCGACATGATCGCGGGCCCGACCGACAGCCTGATCCTTGCAGACAAGACCGCCGACGCGCATATCGTGGCCACCGATTTGGTCAGTCAGGCGGAACACGGCTATAATTCGCCCGTCTGGCTTGTGACCGATGACCGCGATCTGGCCGAACGGGTGATGGCACTGGTGCCGCAGTACATTGATGATCTGCCCGAGTTGAACCGCGAAAACGCCTTTGCTGCTTGGCGCGATTATGCCGAAGTCATCATCTGCAAAGACCGCGTGGACATGGCGAAATGTTCCGATGAATACGCGCCGGAACATCTGACGGTTCAGGCCGACGATCTGGACTGGTGGCTTGAAAACCTCACCTGTTACGGGTCGCTGTTCTTGGGTGAAGAAACCACCGTCAGCTACGGCGACAAGGCGTCGGGCACCAACCACGTGCTGCCTACATCCGGGGCTGCGGGCTATACGGGCGGTCTGTCGGTGCACAAATACATGAAGATCGTCACATGGCAGCGCACCACCCGTGAGGCGTCCAAGGACGTGGCGATTGCCACCGCGCGGATCAGCCGCCTTGAAGGGATGGAGGGCCATGCCCGCGCCGCAGACGTGCGTCTGGCCAAATACTTCCCCGGCGAAAATTTCGATCTGAGTGCGGAATGACCAATCCCGACCGCCTCTTTGATCTCAGCGGCAGGGTTGCCTGTATCACCGGTGCAAGTTCCGGTCTGGGGCGGCGTGCGGCGATGGTTCTGGCGGAGGCGGGCGCGCGGGTTGTGGGGGTCGCTCGGCGCGGCGATGCTATCGACAGTCTGGTGGATGAACTGGGCGATGTGGCCGAAGGTGTTGTGGCCGATGTGACCGACCGCGCGGGCTTTGCCGATCTTGTTGATGATGTCTCCGCCCCCTTCGGGGCACCCGATATCGTCGTCCATGCGGCTGGTGTGAACACTCGGCAGGCGGCAGATGACGTGACAATCGAAGGCTGGGATCAAACGCTCGCGCTGAACCTCAGCGCGCCATTTTTTCTGTCTCAGGCGATGGTGCCTGCCATGAAGGCCAAGGGCTGGGGGCGGATCGTGAATTTCGCGTCGTTGCAGACGACACGCGCCTTTCCCGGCGGGATTGCCTACGGGGCCAGCAAGGGCGGGATCGCCCAGCTGACCCGTGCCATGGCCGAGGCGTGGTCCCCCCACGGGATTACCGCCAACGCCATCGGGCCAGGGTTTTTCCCGACCGAATTGACGGCGGCTGTGTTTGATGACCCGGACCGCGCGGGCCGCAATGCCGCCCAGACCTGCATTGGTCGCAACGGCACGCTGGAAGACATCGACGGGCCGGTTTTGTTTTTATGCTCGGAAGCCTCCTCCTACGTGACGGGGCAGGTGCTGATGGTTGACGGGGGGTTCACTGCGAAATGAAGGCCTTGGTCTATGATGGGGTGGAAACCCTGACCTTTCGAGACGTGCCCGATGCGGTTGCCGCAGACGGCGAACATCTGATCAAGGTGGAGGCCGTGGGCATCTGCGGGTCGGACATGCATGCCTATCTGGGCCACGATGCGCGGCGACCTGCGCCGCTGATCCTCGGGCATGAGGCCGCTGGCACCATCGTGAACGGCGACCGTGCTGGCACCCGCGTGACGATCAACCCCTTGGTGACCTGCATGGCCTGTCCCGCCTGTCTTGCGGGGCGTGAGAACCTCTGCCCCGACCGTCAGATCATGTCGATGCAACCGCGTGAGGGGGCCTTTGCGCAATATATCTCGGCCCCGTGGCGCAATTTGGTTGAGGTTCCGGCCAATGTGCCGCTGAACAAAGCGTCGCTTGCCGAACCGCTGGCCGTCAGCTGGCATGCGGTGCGTCTGGCGCTGGGCGCGCTGCATGCCTCCATGGACCGCACCGCGCTGGTCGTGGGCGGTGGGGCGATTGGCCTTGCGGCGGCACTGGCGCTGCGCGCCATGGGGGTGGACGACATCACCGTGGCAGAACCCAACGCCGCCCGCGCCGCATTTCTCGCAGACCGTTGCGGCCTGCGGGTCGTGGCCACGGCGGAGGGCGCGTTTTCGATTGTGATTGATGCGGTGGGCTATGCCGCCACCCGCGCTGTGGCCTCGACCCATGCAGCCCCCGGTGGGGTCATTGCCCATGTGGGGCTGGGTGAGGACGCAGGCGGCATTGACGTGCGTCGCCTGACCTTGCAAGAGATCACCTTTATCGGCACCTATACCTACTCCGCGCAAGATTTCCGTGACACGGCCGAGGCCATCTTTGATGGCCGCCTTGGCCCGCTGGACTGGACGGATCAGCGCCCGTTGGCACAAGGGGCCGCCGCATTCCGCGACCTGCGCGCAGGCGCTGTGGCCGCCCCCACGATCATTCTTAACCCTTGGGCGTGACCCGCGCCCCAACCTGAAAGGCAACGCCATGAACATCGACAAGAAGATCACCGATGATCTTGTCGCCAACGATGTTTCTTTCGTCACCACCGTGCCCTGCAAACAGCTGGCCGGTGTGATCGAGGAAATTGACAATCGCGAAGAGATTTTCCACATCCCATCCAACAAGGAAGATGAGGGGATGGGCCTGTGCGCCGGTGCCTTCATGGGCGGCAAACGGTCTGCGATCATCATGCAGAACACCGCCATTGGTGTGACGATTAACACGCTGGCGACGCTGACACAGTTTTACCGCATGCCCCTGCCGATGATCATTTCCTACCGGGGTGAGTTGCGCGAACCTGTGGCCTGTCAGGTGGAAATGGCCGTGCACACCAAGGCGCTTTTGGCGCAGATGCACATCCCCACCTATCACTTCCACTGGCAGGACGACGTCAAGGAATTCGACAACATCCTGAAATACACCTTCATGTGCAACAAACCCGTGGCGATCCTGACCGACGCCAACTTCTGGGGAGGCTATGGCGACCAATGATCCGTTCTGAAATTCTCAAAGAGATCGCACCGATCCTCAAAGACAAGCTGATTGTCTGCAACATCGGTATCCCGTCCCAAGAACTGCATGCCATCATGGACCAGCCCAGCAATTTCTACATGCTGGGAACCATGGGTCTTGCGTCTTCGATTGGCCTTGGCGTGGCACTGGCGCAGGACAAAACTGTCATTTCCATCGATGGGGACGGATCGGTTCTGACGAACCTCGGCACGTTGCCCACGATCGGCAACAACTGCCCTGACAACTTCATCCTGATGATCATCGACAACGGGTCTTACGGGTCCACCGGGGATCAGCCGACCTATACGGGCCGCAAAACCGATCTGGCGGGCATGGCCCGTGCGGCGGGGTGTGACAACGTCGTTGAAGTGCAGGACGTCGACACCGGCAAGGCCCTGCAAGAGGCGGTAGACAGCGGCAAGGGCACGGTCATGGTCGTCAAGTGTGACAGCGGCAATGCCAAGATGCCGGTGATCACCATGGATCCGGTCATCATCAAGGACCGCTTCATGAAAGCGATTGCCAGCTAAATGGGGGCGGCCGCGCATATCCATTCGGCGGAAGATGCGCGGCGCCTTGCCAGACGGCGGCTGCCTTGGATGGTGTTTGATTACATCGACGGGGCGGCAGGAAATGAAACAGGGGCCGCGCGAAACCGCGCGGCCCTTGATGCGCTGACGCTTGAACCGCGCGTGCTGCGAGATGTGTCGCAGCGGTCCATGACCGTTGATTTGTTTGGGGCATCGGCAGACCGGCCCTTCGGCATTGCGCCCATGGGCATGTGCAATCGGTCCGCCCCCGGGGCCGATCTGATGTTGGCGCGATTGGCGGCCAAGTACCGCGTGCCCCATGGGGTCAGCACCGTGGCCTCAACCCCGATGGAAAAGATCATCGACGTGGCCGAGGGACACGCTTGGTTTCAGCTTTATTATTCGGGGGACGGGCAGGGGACGTTCAAGCTGGTCGAACGGGCCAAGGCTGCAGGCTACGGCACTCTTGTCCTGACTGTCGATGTGCCAGAGGTCGGACGCCGCCCGCGCGAATTGCGCCACGGGTTCAAAATGCCCTTCACCATCGGCCCGCGACAATTCGTGGACTTCGCCCTGCACCCGCGCTGGTCATTGGCGCAACTGGCCGCAGGCAAACCGCAGATGGCGAATTTCGAGATGGACGGCTATGACTTCGACCGCACCGAAAGCCGCGCGCGGGCCGATTGGGACACTTTGGCGCGGCTGCGCGATATGTGGAGGGGCAAGCTGGTCGTCAAAGGTGTATTGCACACTGAGGATGCCGTGGCGCTGAAGGCGGCTGGTGTGGATGCAGTGCAGGTGTCCAGCCACGGATCGCGCCAATTGCAAAGCGCGCCCGCGCCGATATCGATGTTGCCGTTGATCCGCGAAGCGGTCGGCCCTGATTTTCCGTTGTTTTACGACAGCGGTTTGCGGTCAGGCGAAGACGTGTTGAAGGCGTTGAACGCGGGCGCTGATTTCACCTTCTTCGGGCGATCCCTGCAATTTGCCATCGCCGCTGCGGGCGCAGAGGGGCTCGGCGCGTTGTGGGATGTCCTCAGCGCCGAGCTGTCCTCGGCCATGGCGCAGACGGGTTTAACCCGACTTTAACCTTAAGAACACCGCGACCGAACTGCACACCGCTTTTATGGAACTTCCCTCACTAGGGGCCGTTGAGGCCCTGATATCAAGCGAAGGAGACCGCCATGACAACGGACGTTTTCATCGCTGGCTTGATTGGGTTGTTGTTCATCACCGTGATGGTGATTTACATGACAACCAACCAAGAGACGGGCGGGAAGGATCAGCCATCTGACCCGCAACGTCGTGACCGAAGAGATGACGGGGACGACGCAAGCTAGGGAACTTTCATTCGTCTAAAGACAAACGCCCCGCAGTTTTGTGGGGCGTTTTTTACGTGCTTTGTCTGGATGTGTCAGTGACGACGATGGTTGTGGGAAGCGTCAGAGCCTGCTTGCAAACCATACAAAAACGCCTCAACCAACGGGGCGCATTCACGCCTGTCTTGGGCGCATCGGCCGCTTTGTAACTGTCGACATCATGGGATTTACCGGTCATTGCGGCGGCCGCAAAGCTGATGCAGCCCAGCCCCAGATAAATCAGCCCCAGGACCACGCAGGCAGAAAGCGGCGTCACGACGGTCAGCAGAACCAACCAAAGGGCAGCGGTCATGAACCCAAGTCCCACAGCCGCAAAAACAATGCCGCCCATACTCTATTCTGCGCGCTTGCCGGCGCGCGCAGCTGCGGATTAGATGGGGTCCAAAATCAACGGCGGCTTCCCAAAAGGACGATCAGAAAGCCCACACCCACTGCGACACCCAATGCGGTCGCAGGCTGACGCTGTACAAACTGGCGGGCCTCATCGCCCAAATGTTCGGCCTGCGCGCGGGCGTAGTCGACTTTTTCAGCCCCCGCGTCGCGTGCCGATTTGAAGGTGTCCTGCGCTGCTTCCTTGATGTCCGCCGCCTTGGATTGACCCACGCCTGCCATGATCTCGGTCAGGTCTTTCAGATCCGCCTTCAGAGTTTCGATCTGCTGGGCCAGATCGGCGGTGTCATAGTCTGTGCCTTTGTCATTTGTCATTTGTGTCCGAGACATATGGCCCCCAAAAGAGTTGAATTTCTAAGGAAATTAACGTGTCAATTGGACGTAGGGTTCCGAAATTGAATTGGAACTATTCGCGATGGAGTCCCGTTTTTTCGTCAAGCTGCACGTTTTTCGCAGCGCAGCAACGTGAGGACAGTCAAGATGCGTAAGTGGGTCGTGACGTTTTTTGGCGCAGCTTTGATCGCCGGTGTATTCGCATTTTCGGAAAATCTGGCGTCTTGGTCAGACGTGGGTCTGGTCCTGTTTGTCGTTTTTGCGGCCTTGTTCGTGGTGTCCCTGACGACCTATTTCTTGCGCCGCTAGACGATCAGCCTGTGCCAAACAGCGACGAGACCGCGAAAATCGGGATCAGGAAAATGGTGGGCAAGGCGATCAATCCCAAAACGGCCAATAGGCCGTCCTTGGCCAATAGCCCCACGGAAATGACAGCGATTGAGGCGCCAATCAGGCTTGACGTGAAAGGCACCAATTCCATGAACGGAAGGCCAAGGCCCGCAAGCGTACACGCGCCATAGACCACACGTGAAAACGGCTGTGTGACCAACACCGCAAGACGTTTGGCGGTGCGTTCGTCCAACCATCTTGCCAAGCGGCGCATCCAATGAAGGCCCCGGCCAAGGCGCGACAGGCTGAACTTCGCATCCAGCAGACGGTCTGGCAGCCAAAGCGCTGTGCGTCCCCATGCGGCTTGTGATGCAATCAGCGCGATCGTGATGCCGCACACGGTTGAGAACAGAGGCACCCCGCTCAGAGGGGACACCAACAATACTGACACCACCAACATTAAAGTTGAGAACGAGGCCACACCGAATTGTGCGATGAGATCGCGCATGAGCAGATGGTCAGCGCCCGACAAGGTTTCCAATTCGTCGATCACATGTTCGACCGCGGCGGGTCCGGCTGATGGGGAGGGTGAAGATTGGTCCGTCACGGCGATCAGTAGTCGTAGGGTGCGGACTGGGGGGTCACGACGTCAAACGTGACATCGATCCGGTAGTGCCCTTCGGGTTCGGACACCGTCAGGGTGCCGTTCAACTGGGCCACAAAGGCGCGGATCAGCTGACGGCCCAAACCGGTGATATGACCCGCCGCAGGCGCGCGGCTGCTTTCGGGGCCGGTGGTATTTTCAATCGTGAGGGCCACTTCGCCAGTCGGCGCCCGTTTAAGGCGCATCGAAATCACCGGCGGTGTGCCCCCGATGTATTTGACCGCATTGCTTAGACATTCGGACACCAACATCGTCAGCGGCACCGCCTGATCGGGGAAAATCACAATATTATCAAGATCAAGGTCAATCGCGATGGTCCGGTCGGTGGCTTCAACCAAAACGCGGCTTTGATCGACAAGCTGCTGGATCAGGTCCGCCGCATCAAGTTCGGTCAGCGTTTCCGTTTGATAAAGCGACTGGTGCACCTGCGAGAGGCCCAGAATCCGGTCCTGCACCTGTGACAGCGACAGGCGCGTTTCGTCCTCTTTGGCTTTGCGGATCTGCATGTTCATGATGGAGGAGATGATCTGCAGGTTGTTTCTCACCCGGTGGTGGACCTCTTTCAGCAAGATCGACTTTTCGCGCAGCTGATCCTCCATCGTGGCCTCATCACGCAGGATTTTCTGGGCCATTCCGCGGAAGGTGACGTCAAGATCTTCAAGCTCCACTGACAAATTATGGTGTGCGGGGGCCGAAAGCGCCCGGTTTTCAGCGAAATCGCTCATCCCACGGTTGAGGTCCTTGATCCGGTCGACCACGAAACGGTCAATCACGAACCACGCCACAAACAGGCTGGCAAGCCACATCATGAAGGGCAGTAAGGTGCTCAGGAACGGGGAGATTTCAGTGCCGGTGGCCGTCTCACCGGCGGTCCACAGGCCAAGGGCATAGGCCACATCGGGGATGATTGGCACCACAGAATAGGAGATGTCCCGGCCTGACCGGCTGGTGGCATCAAAGGTGCGGGCATAGCCGGTGGCAAGTTCGGTGAGGGGTATGCCTGTCGGCAAAAGCGCCTGCGCCAGTTGGCGGTCGTTTTCTGTGGTCAGCAAATCCCCGTCCGTGTTGAAGGTAATCAGGGTAATGGGTTCTGCTTCGGTGAAGAAATCCGGTTCGGACACGACATCGTCTAGGGGCACGGACACGGTGACAAAACCATCCAGATCGTCTTGACCCCAATGGGGTTGTGCGAAGATCAGCACCGTCTCACCCGAGACTTGGCCGCTCATGTTCAAAGTCAGACGTTGTCTGGGATTTTCGACCATCTCCTTGAATTCATCCAACTGGGAGAAATCGACGGTCTGATTGGCGGTTGAACAGGTGCTGAGCCCGTTAATGTCGATGAAGCCGATAAACGCGAACCCGCCTGCGGTGCTTGCTTGGTGCTGCAGGGCTTCGGAACATCCAGTCGGGTCCTGCAACAGATAATTAATGGTTCCGGCAAGGGCCTGAGCTGCGCCAAACGTGCGTTGGATTTTACGTCGCTCACCAGAGGCCGCCTGTTCGGTCAAAGCCAGCAGCGTCAGGTCCGCACGCTGCTGGATTTCTGCGTTCAGCCGCTGGTTCTGAATGACTCCAATAATGCCCAACGGCACCAGTGCAAGCGTCAGGAACAAAAGGATGCGGGCCGTCAGCCGCCTGTGCAGGACGACCTTGTCCGTCATCTCAATGCGCCATTCGCCCGTGCTGCAACGACAGCCATCGTGGCACTGTCCGTCAGTTCCATGGCATCGTCGCCTGACAGATGCATCAATTCAGCGAGTTTCGCGCGGCCGCGATTAACGCGGCTTTTGATCGTGCCCACGGCCACGCCGCACATCTCCGCTGCCTCATCGTAGGCAAAGCCGGAGGCCCCGACCAAAATCAAAGCTTCGCGTTGTTCATCGGGCAGTTTTGCAAACTCACGTTGAAAGTCCGCCATCTGCAAACGTCCGTCATGATCGGGCTTTTGCGACAGGCTTTCGGTAAAGACGCCATCGACGTCCGCCACTTCGCGTTTGGCTTTGCGACGGTTCGAATAATACGTGTTCCGCAGAATGGTGAAGAGCCAAGCGCGCAAATTTGTGCCCGGTTCGAACATATCAATTTTTGTCCATGCTTTCACGAGGGTGTCTTGCACCATATCGTCGGCTGTGGCTGAATTTCGGGTCAAGGACATGGCAAAGGCCCGCATCGCAGGTAGGTGATCGACCAGCTCGTCCCTTGGGTCAGACGCGCTCATGTAGAGTCACCACTGTCCGCATTCCCTGAGGAATTATCCTGTGATTTCAATTGCTTCAGTAGGTCTTTGAACCGATCGGGGACCTCCTGATTGAGCATATCATCATATACCCTCTTGAGGTTTGCGTTGATCGCATCATCATCGCCCTTATGCTCGCCGCCATTTTGCGTCATGTGTTCGCTAAACCTTTGAATGGGTCAAAAAATTTAAAGTCGTCGGGAACCAAACACCGTTTGCCGCGTTTGGTTCCATAAAATTTGTAGGGGATGTCAAAAATGACAAATGCGGAAGACTTCACATCAGCTGTCAGTACAGCGCTTCCATATCTGAGGCGATATGGTCGGGCGCTGACGGGTGATCAGTCAACCGGGGACAAATACGCAGCCGCCGCCCTTGAGGCACTGCTGTTGGACCGTGAAACGGCCACACAAGCGAGCAGCGTGAAAGTCGGTTTGTTCAAGGTTTTCCATTCATTGTGGAAAAGTTCGGGCGCGCCGGTTGGTGACAGTGAAACCGGTTTGCGCGCCACCGCGCAGCGTCATTTGTCACGTCTGACCGAAAACACCCGTGAGGCGTTGTTGCTGTCCACGATCGAGGATTTCAACCTGTCCGAAGTGTCGGAAATCATGCAGATCGATGGATCAGAGGCGGAACACCTTGTGGGTCTCGCCCGCACCGAAATGGAAGACGCAATTTCCGGCAGTGTGATGATCATCGAAGACGAGGCCATCATCGCAATGGATCTGGAAACTGTTGTGGCCGATATGGGGCACCGCGTCACCGGCATCGCCCGCACCCGTGACGAGGCGAACGCCTTGGCCAAGGCGGACAAGCCCGATCTGATCCTCAGCGACATCCAGCTGGCGGACAATTCGTCCGGCATTGATGCGGTGAATGACATTCTGGCGGATTATGGCGGCATTCCTGTGATCTTTATCACAGCCTTCCCTGAACGACTGCTGACCGGCGAACGCAAAGAACCAGCCTTCCTGATTTCCAAGCCTTATTCCGAAAATCAGGTCCGGTCTGCTGTCAGTCAGGCGATGTTCTTTTCGTCAACAGAAACGCTGTCGTCCTAACGTTTCCATATTTGTCTGTCCCAACAAAAAGCCCCGCCAAATTGGCGGGGCTTTCTTTTGGTCACGCAGCGAGGGTTCAGGTCTTCGCAATTGCGCGCAACATCCACGCGGCCTGTTCATGAAAAGCGCTGCGTTCTGTCGCGAGGTCCTCTGTCACCGGATCTTTGTGCTCACCCGCCAATTCGACCAATGCGTGCAGGCGGTGGGCGGCACGTTCGTGATCGGACGCCAGAATCTCGCACATCTCACCGGCGCTTGGCAGGGCCTCTTCGTCCTGTACGACGGAACGGGACAGAATATCCGCCATCGCATGGGGGGCAAATTGACCCAAGGCGCGGATGCGTTCGGCCAGCTCGTCAGCCGCTTTGAACATGTTTTCGTACTGCGTCTCAGTCAGGTTGTGGATCGAATAGAACAACGGACCTTCCACGTTCCAGTGGTAGGTGTGGGTCTTGAACAGCAGGCGGTATGTGTCGGCCAAAACGTCGGACAATCCACCGGCCAGCGGTTTGACATCGCGGACGCCGGATTTCACGGGATTGGTTTCGGGAACGACTTTGAGTGCGTCGGTCATGGTAGGCTCCTGTGTTGAATGTTCGGTATTCAACGTCGCGGCCCGCCCTTGGGTTCCGTCAGTGATCTGCCAACATCTCTTCCACATGTCGTGCCAACATCTCACTCGAAAACGGGCGTTGCAGATGCCTCACCCCGTCCAAAGGCCCACCGCTGGGCGTGGACAGCTGCGGCCCCGTGCTCAGGATTTGCGCCCCCTGCGCCAGCCAAGCCGTTAGGTTTTGACGATCAAGCGCGGTGTCGATGATCAACAGGTCGCCGGCAATATCTTCAACCTCTGACAGGGTCGTCACACAGCTCACCGTCACGCTCTCCATCAGTGAAATAAGCGTTTCCTCCATATCTATCCGAACAATCGGATCATGTTCCACGATGACAATAAGCACTGCGCTGCCTGTTGTTGGTTACGACGCTCTTGCAGCCCTTATGGAACCCTTTGCCGGTTCAAGCATTAAACTGTGACATACCCTCCCAAAGAAAGGATGCATCTTGTCTACGAAGTGCGAGACGTGCCCGCTGCATAAAAGTCCCCTTTTTGAATATGTGCCCGAAGATCAGCGAAGGCTGACACAACGATATAAATCTGGGGAATTACGGGTCGATCCCGGAACGCCGGTGATGATGGAAGGGTCCAACGCACCGCAGCTTTATACGGCCCTGCGGGGCATGGGATTACGTTATACGACACTCCCCAATGGGGAGAGACAGGTTATCAATTTTATCTTCCCCGGTGATTTTATCGGCCTTCAGGCGGGGATCGTTGGGGAAATGCATCACTCCGTCGAAGCGACGACCGCAATGACCTTATGTGTGTTTGACCGGTCCGAGTTTTTCAGCTTTTTCAAATCCAACCCCGAACGCGGTTTTGACATCACTTGGATGGCCGCCGTGGAGGAGCACTTTTTGGGCGACAGCCTTGCGACCATTGGCCAGCGCACCGCTTTTGAGGCCGTGGCTTGGGCGCTTTATAAATTGTTCCAACGGGGGGAGGCTTTGGGCCTTGTGAACGCCGCACAGATGCCTTTGCCCTTCCGCCAACAGGATTTGGCCGATGCTCTGGGCTTGTCGTTGGTGCACACCAACAAGACCTTGGCCAAACTCCGGTCGCGGCAGCTTGCTTCATGGAGCGAGGGACGACTTCAGGTGAACAGCCTGCGCGATTTGGCGGAAGCTGCCCAGACAGAGCACAAGCCGCTGGAAACACGTCCGTTCTTGTAGACCTGCGCCGCAAAGGGCGCGCAATCGGGGCCGCATCACGCGGCCCCGCGTCTTGGTCAGGCGGCGGACAGTTCGCTGCCGGATTTCAGAACTTCGTCACCGTCCTCTTGTTCGATCTTATAGGCGGGGTCATCGTCGGACGCATCGCGCGTGACCTCTGATCCTTTGATTTTGAGGGTGATCTTCTGGGTGTATTTCTGCACGACCTTGCCGGTTCCGGTGCCATTGCCCCAGTTCCATTCGACTTTGTCGCCTTCGCTATACTGTGCCATGTCAGGCCTCCTGTGGTTGCTTGCCCCTCAACGACACAAGACAGGACAGGGTTCCGCATGGGGCACCAAGGGGGGCAGGGCTACAGGTGGGGCGGGCCGGACATTTCGTCTTTGACCTGTCCATAAGCCATGATCGAAAAGATCGCCGTGCCGCCGATGATGTTGCCCGCCAGCACCGGCAAAAAGAACGATCCCAGAGCGGTCGTTACTCCCATTTCGCCTTGTACCAGCAGATAGGCCATCTCAACCGATCCCGCGACGATGTGGGTGAAATCACCAGCGGCAATCAGCCACGTGAAGACGATGATCACAAAGAACGCCACATTTTCAGCCTGTGGCAGCATCCAGACAATGGCGGCAATCAGGACGCCTGCGGGACTAGCGCGGAAAAAGGCCTCTGTGGGGGTGAACCCCATGGCATGGCGCGACAGTTCCAATAGGGCAGGGGTCAAGTCATCGGGCAAGGCAGGGGTGAACACGTAAAGCGACGCCACCAGAAAGGCGCCGATGACATTGGCGCCGAGGACCAGAACCCAAACCCGCCCCAAACGGCCCAGCCGGTGCAGGGTCGGGCCATGGATGATGGGCAATACCGTGGTGATCGTGTTTTCTGTGAACAACTGCATACGGCTGAGGATCACAATCAAGAACCCCAACGCATAGCCGAGGTTTTCAACCAGATACCGCGACGGTGTGTCGGGCAGATAGGTCCTGAAAATCGCCTCACCCACAACGGAGAAACTGATCATGATGCCTGCGGCGATCCCCGACCAGATGAGGGACCGCGTCGTGCGGGACAATTCCTCCTCCCCGTCGCGGCGGATGATTTCGTAGATCAGTTTCGGGGCGAGCTTGGCCGCATTCTCAACCGAATTTTCCTCAACCTCATCTTCGATCGCGACCGCCGTGTCGGACATGTCTTTGTGGCTGGCCATCGCTGATTTCCTTATAATTTCAAGGACCAACGCACGGTGACGCGATTGGTTGCACATTTTTTATTTTTCTTGGAACCAATGCCGCGGTCCGCGCGTTTGGTGCCGAATTTGAATATGGATCGGAACATTGGATGGAAAACCTCGACGGGATCACAAGCGACGTGTCGGGCTGGTTCTCAAGTCTGTTTAATGCCGATATCTATAACGGGCAGTCCCTGTCTGACCTGCTAACGCTTGAGGCGATCATGACCCTTCTGGGGTCGGTTGCCGGTGCGATCTTCATCCTGATCTTGGGCTTTGTGGTCGCCGGTTTCGTATCGCGCCGCATCCGCAACTTGGGCAAGGCGCACAAAAAGCTTGATGAT
>NZ_CBFHNH010000028.1:0-26526 GCF_965657175.1 Pseudooctadecabacter sp.
CCTATCGCCCCGCGCGACGGGTCGACAGTAAAAGACTGGTTTCCGACCGGATTACCCCGTCCAACCGTCTGATCTTGAACAAACATTCATCCAATGCGTCCAATGTCCCGGTCCCGATCTCAACAATCAAATCCCACGTTCCGTTGGTTGTGTGCACCGCCTGAACATCCACCATACCGGCCAAAGCGCGCATGACGCGTTCGGTCCCGCGCCCTTCGATCCCCAACATCATCAATCCGCGCACCGCGTGATCCGCCACATCGCTTCGCGTCAACACCGTGAACCCCGCGATCTCGCCATTTTGGCGCAGACGGTCCAGGCGCGCCTTGACTGTGGTCCGTGTCACGCCCAGATCCACCGCCAGCTCCGACACGGACGCGCGCCCATCGCGGCGCAGGGCCTGTACCAGCTTACCGTCCAACTCGTCCATCAAGACCGTCCACTTTGTGCAATTTCCACTCACTTTGCACAATGCGCCCCCTTTTCACGCGCCGCAACCCCGCGCAGTCTTACCGCAACGTCAAAGGAGCCTACCTCATGTCCCCCAAAACAATTCACCTGATCGGCGCACCGGTCGACAGCGGCAAAGACCGCAAGGGCTGCATCATGGGGCCAGACGCTTACCGCACCGCGCAGCTTGCTGAAACGCTGGCCGACCTCGGTCACACAGTCATCGACACCGGCAATGTGACCGCAGACGCCAATGATGTCGCGGACCATGACCACCTGATCGCCCTGCCCCAAACCGTGGGCTGGACCACGGCGCTGTACCGCGCCGCCCGCGCCACAGACAACGATGCGGTCCCGATCTTTCTGGGGGGCGACCATTCCTTGGCCTTGGGCACTGTCACGGGCATCGCCGATCGTGCCGCCGCCCAAGACCGGCCTCTCTTTGTGCTCTGGCTTGACGCGCACAGCGATTTTCACACACCCACAACCACCAGCAGCGGCAATCTGCACGGCACACCTGTGGCCTATTTCACTGGGCGGGACGGGTTTGACGCCTTCCCTGCAGTGGCCAATCCCGTGCCCACCGACAACATCTGCATGATCGGCCTGCGGTCCGTGGATCCCGCCGAACACGCAGCCCTTGCGGACACAAACATGTCGCTGGCCGATATGCGCGCCATTGATGAGGGCGGCATCCGCGCCCCACTGGCCGAATTCCTCGCCAAGGTTGAGGCCGCGGACGGCCTCCTGCACGTCTCTCTCGATGTGGATTTCCTCGATCCCGACATCGCCCCCGCTGTGGGCACCACCGTGCCCGGCGGCGCCACCCTGCGGGAGGCGCATCTGGTCATGGAAATGCTCTGCGACAGTGACCGCGTGACCTCCCTCGATCTGGTGGAACTCAACCCGTTTATGGACGAACGCGGGCGCACTGCCTCGCTCATGGTGGACCTCACCGCCTCTCTCATGGGCCGCCGCGTCTTTGACCGCCCCACCCGTTCGTTTGCCTAAAGGATAACGCTATGCTGACCCCCTCTGACAAAGCCCTCGTGCCCTTCGTATCCGTCGACAACATGATGCGTCTGGTGCACCACACTGGGCTTGAAGCGATGATCACCCGCATCGCGAACACCATCGAAGCGGATTTTCTGCGCTGGGACGCTTTTGACAAAACACCGCGCGTGGCCTCGCACTCCGACGTGGGCGTGATTGAACTGATGCCCACGTCCGACGGGGATATGTACGGGTTCAAATACGTGAACGGCCACCCCAAGAACACGGCAGAGGGTCTGCAAACCGTGACCGCCTTTGGCCTTCTGGCTGATGTGCAATCGGGCTATCCTGTGTTGCTCAGTGAAATGACCCTGCTGACCGCCCTGCGCACCGCCGCCATGTCGGCGCTGGCCGCCAAACATCTGGCGCCCGAGGGTGCGACCACCATGGCCATGGTCGGCAACGGCGCGCAGTCCGAATTCCAATGCCGCGCCTTTAAGGCGATCTGCGGGATCGACACCGTGCGCCTCTATGACATCGACCCCGCCGCCACCGCCAAATGCGCCCGCAACCTTGCGGACAGCGGCCTGACCGTGATCCCCTGCACCACCGGGCAAGAGGCGATCGAGGGCGCGCAGATCATCACCACTTGCACCGCCGACAAACAATACGCGACTATCCTTACAGACAACATGGTCGGGTCCGGCGTACACATCAACGCTATCGGCGGCGATTGCCCCGGCAAAACCGAGCTGCACAAAGACATCCTGCACCGCTCTGATATCTTCGTTGAATTCCCGCCCCAGACCCGCGTCGAAGGCGAAATTCAGGCCCTGCCTGACGATCACCCCGTCACCGAATTGCACGATGTCTTTGCAGGCCGCACAGCGGGGCGTACCTCGGACAAACAAATCACCCTCTTTGACAGCGTGGGCTTCGCCATTGAGGATTTCTCCGCCCTGCGCACGGTCCTCGACCTCATCAAGGGCACCGACATGTACGACGACCTCGACATGCTGGCCGATCCTGACGATCCCCGCGACCTCTACGGTATGCTGCAACGCTCGGCATAAAACGCCCCTCGTTCTTCTGATCCAAAAACTCTGGGGGAGGCCGCAGGCCGGGGGCAAAGCCCCACATGCGCCGCGCAGCGGCGCGGATCGGACAGGCGCAGCCTGTTCGACCTGCAAACCTTCCGTTGCACCCCATCCCTTGCCTCTGTTAGTAGTGTAACAACAAAATATAGCAGCGGGGCGAGTCACCAAGCCCGCGCGCACCGGACAGTTAAGGCATCACATGAGCGACGACACGCAAACCCCTGACGAAACAGGCGAAATGCCCCCCGAACGCACGCCGCACGACGGGCCGTCTATTTCCATCACGGCGGAGATGAAAACCTCCTACCTCGACTATGCCATGTCGGTCATCGTCAGCCGTGCGATCCCGGACCTGCGCGATGGTCTGAAACCGGTGCACCGGCGCATTCTCTATGCCATGCACGAGGTCGGAAACTCCCACGACAAACCTTACCGCAAATCCGCCCGTCCGGTGGGTGATGTGATGGGTAAATACCACCCCCACGGCGACAGCGCGATCTATGACGCTTTGGCGCGGATGGCGCAGGATTTCTCCATGTCGCTTCCGCTTTTGGATGGTCAGGGCAACTTTGGCTCCATGGACGGCGATAATCCGGCCGCCATGCGCTACACCGAAGTCCGCATGGACAAACCGGCAGCATACCTGCTGGCCGATATCGACAAAGACACCGTCGATTTCCAAGACAACTACGACGGCAAAGACCGTGAACCCACGGTCCTGCCCGCCCGTTTCCCCAACATGCTGGTCAATGGCGCAGGCGGCATTGCTGTCGGCATGGCCACCAACATTCCGCCCCACAACTTGGGCGAAGTGGTAGACGCGACGCTGGCGCTGATCGAAGACCCGGACCTCAGCTCCGAAGATCTGATCGAATATGTCCCCGGCCCCGACTTCCCCACTGGCGGGATCATGCTGGGCCGCTCTGGCGCGCGCAAAGCCTACCTTGAAGGCCGCGGCAGCGTCATCACCCGCGCCAAGACCAAGGTTGAGGAAATCCGCAAAGACCGCTGGGCGATCATCATTGAGGAAATTCCCTATCAGGTGAACAAGTCCACCATGGTCGAACGCATCGCTGAGGCCGCGCGCGACAAAAAGATCGAAGGCATCGCCCACGTTCAGGACGAATCCGACCGCAATGGTGTGCGTGTGGTCGTCGAACTCAAACGCGATGCCACGGCTGAGGTCGTATTGAACCAGCTGTTCCGTTTTACGCCCATGCAGACGTCTTTTGGCTGCAACATGTTGGCCCTGAATGGTGGTCGCCCAGAAACACTCACGCTTCGTAAGTTCCTGACATCCTTCATTGATTTCCGCGAAGACGTGGTCATCCGCCGCACAGCCTTTGAATTGCGCAAGGCCCGTGACCGTGCCCATGTGCTCTGTGGTTTGGCCGTAGCTGTCAGCAATGTGGATGAGGTCGTGGCCACGATCCGCGCCTCAGCCGACGCGCCCGCCGCCCGTGAGGCGCTGATGACCCGCGCTTGGCCTGCTGAGGAAATCCTGCCGTTTATCAAGCTGATCGATGACCCGACCCACACGGCCAACGAAGACGGTACCTATAACCTCAGCGAAATTCAGGCCCGCGCCATTCTGGAGTTGCGCCTGCAGCGTCTGACGCAGCTGGGCGTGAAAGAGGTCACCGATGAGCTGGAAGAGCTCGCCGGCAAGATCAAAGAATACCTCGCCATCCTCGCGTCGCGCGAACGGATCATGCAGATCATCCGCGATGAATTGCAGGAGTGCAAAGACCTCTTTGCTGTGCCGCGCCGCACCGAAATCGTCGACTGGTCCGGCGATATGGAAGACGAAGACCTGATCGAACGCGAAGACATGGTCGTGACTGTGACCCAAGGCGGCTACATCAAGCGCACCGCGCTGGCTGATTTCCGCGCACAAAAACGCGGCGGCAAGGGCATTTCGGGCGGCAGCCTGAAAGAAGACGACGTGGTCACGACCTTGTTCGTGGCCAACACCCACACGCAGCTGTTGTTCTTCACCACCGACGGCATGGTCTACAAGCTGAAAACATGGCGCCTGCCCCAAGGCAGCCGCACGTCCAAGGGCAAGGCCATCGTCAACATCCTGCCGATCCCAACAGGCGTGTCGATTGCGGCGATCATGCCGGTGGACCGTGACGAAAAAGACTGGAATGACCTGCAAATCATGTTCGCCACCTCGGCGGGCACCGTGCGGCGCAACCGTTTGTCCGATTTCACCAACGTCATGCGCAACGGTAAGATCGCGATGAAGTTCGAAGAGGGCGAAGATACAACGCTGATCAACGCCCGCATCTGTTCCGATGACGATGATATCATGCTGGTCACCAATTCCGGCCGCGCCATCCGCTTCCCGACAACAGACGTGCGCGTCTTCAACTCCCGTGCGTCGCAGGGTGTGCGTGGCATCAAGCTGACGGGGGATGACACCATCGTCTCCATGTCGGTGATCCGCCACTTCAATGCGGAGGCCGATGAACGCACGGCCTACCTCAAGATGCGCCGCGCCATGGCGGGTCTGGCCGACGATGCGGAGGTGGAGGACGAAGAAGCCCCCGCGGGCGATATCTCCCCCGAGCGCTATGCAGAAATGTCGGCGGCGGAAAATCTTATCCTGACGATCACCGCAGGCGGATCCGGCAAGCTAAGCAGCAGCCACGACTATCCCGTGCGCGGACGCGGCGGCATGGGTGTGACGGCCATGGACAAAGCCATGCGTGGCGGCGAAATCGTGGCCTCCTTCCCCGTCGAAATGGATGACCAGATCATGCTCGCCACCTCCAAGGGCCAATCGATCCGCGTGCCAGTTGACGGGATTTCCTTCCGGTCGCGGTCTGCGGGTGGCGTGCGGGTCTTTAACACCGGAAAGGGTGAAGAAGTTGTCAGCGTCGCATGGATCGCCGATCAGGGTGATGAGGACGACGACGCGGCGACAGACGGCGAATAAGGCGATCACCAATCTTCGCACCGGTCCTTTCCCCAACACCGGGGCAAGGGGCGGTGTTTGCTTGTCTGGGCCCCGACCGGGGCATCGGTGTCTCTGCCCTGCTACATATCCCGCAAAGGATTGAAAATCCCACAAACATCTTGAGGCCACCCCCCGCTGCCGTTACGACAACCTTTGTACTAGTTTTCATATTTCACAAAGGATCTGAGTTTTGACCTTCAAATTCATGACAATCACCCTCCCCCTAATCGCTGCTGGTTCCATGGCCGCCGCACAGGAAATGAATTACCTCTGATACGGCGGCAGCTATACCAATCTGTCGACAGGCGGCGGCGATATCGACCTGCTGTCTCTTGGTGGTGGGATCGACTATTCCAACAACGGTTTCATCTTCAACGGCAGCATCGGCTACCTTGATCTGGATGGCGAAATCGATCTGACCCAACTGTCCATGCGCGGCGGTTACCAGATCACACCAAATATCGCGGCCTATGCCGGTGTGGACTATCTTGACGCTGGTGAAAATGACATCACGATCTATAACATCGGTGCAGAATACAGCACCGGCGTCTACACAGTCGGGATCAACTTCGAAGAAGCCGACGAAGAAGGTGCTGACACCTTCACCACGATTTACGGCAGCTATCAGGTGTCGTCCGACCTCGAAGTCGCGCTGGCACTGACAGATGTCGATGGTGAGGCACAGACGACCCTCGGCGCTTTGTATGATCAAGGCGGGACCGAACTCTCCGCTGTTTACACCTCCTTCGACGGGGAAAGCATTTTTGCCATCAACGGCAATTATGACTTTGGCAACGGTTTCCGTGCTGGCGGCGGCTACGTCAATTTCGACGGGGAAGCGGACATCCTTGAAATCGGCGGTGGCTACGAAATCTCCGATGATCTGTGGGTAGACCTGTCCATCGGTCAAGCGGACATTGGCGAAGGTAGCGATATCGACATGATCGGCCTGTCCCTGTCGTTCGAAACCGGCCGCGAAACCCTGCTGATTGACCGTGCCACTACGGCGCAAGGCGAAGCATTCGGTGTGTTGGGTGAGGTTTTGAACCTCGGCCTCTAAGCCAAACACATCCTTCAGACGATTGAACCCGGCCTCATACAGAGGTCGGGTTTTTCATTTGGACGTGTCCCACCCACGGACCTGACCGCCGCGTCAAAACGGCCCTTTCCTTGCCGCGCCTCTGGCCTTATCTGGTGGGCCATGGACAACACATTGCACATCATCGGCGGCGGAATGGCCGGATCAGAGGCCGCTTGGCAGGCCGCAAATCAAGGCATTCAGGTGGTCATCCACGAAATGCGCCCGAAGGTCGAAACCTTCGCCCATCGGACGGGCCATCTCGCGGAAATGGTCTGTTCCAATTCCTTTCGGTCCGACGATGATGAACAAAACGCCGTGGGCCTTTTGCATTGGGAAATGCGGGCCGCAGGTGGCATCATCATGACCACCGCCGATCAGCACAAACTGCCCGCCGGTGGTGCCTTGGCCGTGGACCGTGACCCCTTTGCGGAAGCGGTCACAGCTGCATTAACGTCGCACCCTAACATATCGGTTTCATACGAAGAAATCGACGCGCTGCCCGATGACGGTCAGTGGATCATCGCCACCGGCCCGTTGACCTCCGGCAAATTGGCAGAGGCCATCGCCGCCGAAACAGGGTCCGAAGCCCTCGCCTTTTTCGACGCCATCGCCCCCATCGTCTATGCTGAAAGCATCGATATGACCAAGGCCTGGCGGCAATCGCGCTATGACAAGGGCGACACCGAGGAAGAACGCACTGCCTACATCAACTGCCCCATGACGAAGGACCAGTATGACGGTTTCATCGACGCCCTGCTGGACGCCGACAAAACCGAATTCAAAGAGGGTGAGACCGCAGGCTATTTCGATGGCTGCCTTCCGATTGAGGTCATGGCCGAACGGGGTCGCGAAACCCTGCGCCACGGCCCCATGAAACCGGTCGGTCTGACCAATCCCCATGACCCTGACGTGAAACCATGGGCGGTCGTGCAGCTGCGCCGCGACAACGCCTTGGGCACGCTTTACAACATCGTGGGCTTTCAGACCAAGATGAAGTATGGCGCGCAAACGGATGTTTTCAAACGCATTCCTGGCCTTCAAGACGCATCTTTCGCACGCCTTGGCGGCATCCACCGCAACACCTTTTTGAATTCGCCCACACTGTTGGACGACCAGATGCGCCTGAAATCAAAACCCAATATTCGGTTTGCAGGCCAAATCACCGGCGTCGAAGGCTACGTTGAAAGCGCCGCAATGGGTCTGTTGGCGGGGCGTTTGGCCGCCGCAGAACTGCAAGGACGCACATTGGATGCCGTCCCCCACACGACCGCCACCGGCGCTTTGGTGACACATATTACCGGCGGCGCGGACGCAAAAACCTTCCAGCCCATGAACGTCAACTTCGGTCTGTTCCCTTTGGTCGAAGGCCTCAAATCCGGCCGTCGTGGCCGTAAGGACCGCTACAAAGCCTACACCGATCGCGCCAAAGCCGATTGGCAGGCCTGGCTTGGCCAGTCAGCGCTGGACGCCGCCTGACCTCCCCGCTTAGGCTGGTGTCATGACAAACAAATCCAAAGACACAGACCTGTGGACCCCTCGGTCCACAAAAGACACGCAGAAAATCTACGCCGACTGGGCCGCCACCTATGAAGACGACGTCACGGCCCTGTCTTACGCAACGCCAGACCGTGTGGCGCAGGCCCTGATCGCCCAAGCGCCTGATTTGACGGTCCCCGTCCTTGATTTTGGCTGCGGGACCGGATTGTCCGGTGTGGCCTTGCGCAAGGCAGGATTTGAACAGGTCGATGGCACCGATATCTCACCCCAGATGCTTGAACAGGCGGCGGCGAAGACATTCGGGGACGCGCCGCTTTACCGCCGCACGTGGTTGGGACAGGTCGGGCAGATTGATGTGACCCCCGGCGATTACACAATTATCGTGGCCACCGGCGTCGTCTCCCTCGGTGCGGCCCCGCCTGAGATGTTGGACACACTGCTCATGGCCCTCGCACCGGCGGGGCTATTGGCGTTCAGCTATAACGACCCAACCTTGAAAAATGAAAGCTATGTCAATGCCTTGGAAGACATTCTTCAGTCTCAAAAGGCAGAGGTGCTCTTTCGCGAACATGGCCCCCATCTCAGCGCGCAGGTCACAGGATCTGATGTGATCGTCCTGCGCCGCCGATGAAAACCCGCTTCGCGCCGTCGCCCACCGGCCCCCTACATCTGGGACATGCCTATTCGGCCATGCTCGCCCACGAGATAGCGCAGGCCGCCCAAGGCACCTTCATGCTGCGCATCGAAGACATCGACCGATCCCGCGCGCGCCCCGTGTGGGAGGCACAAATATACGACGATCTACAGTGGTTGGGATTAGACTGGCCGACGCCTGTGATGCGTCAGTCGGATCGATCGCGCGTTTACCAAGACCGGCTTGCATGGCTATGGTCCGAAGGGCTGGCCTATGCCTGCACCTGCACCCGTCGCGATATCATGGCCGCCGTCGCCGCCCCGCAGGAAGGCGGGTTGCACATAATGGGGCCGGACGGGCTGGTTTATCCGGGCACCTGCCGCCCTGACGTCGCCAATGGGCCCCAGCCAGACAACGCTGCCCTCAGATTGGATATGGGCAAATCCCTCGACCTGATCGCCGCGGATGACTTTTCCTTTACGGAAACCGGCAGTGGCCAACCGGTTCAGACGACTTTCAGCGCAGATGACGTCCTGACCACCATCGGTGACATTGTCCTGTCCCGCCGTGACATGGGCACATCTTATCACCTGTCGGTGGTCATCGATGACGCGGCCCAGGACGTAAGCGATGTGGTGCGCGGGCGGGATTTGTTTGAGGCCACGAAAATCCACGTTGTCTTGCAAAAACTGCTCGGACTGCCGACCCCCACCTATCACCATCACAAACTGATCCGCGATGACGCCGGCAAACGCCTTGCCAAACGTGACGACGCGCGGGCGATCGCGAAATACCGCGAAGACGGCGCCAGCCCCGCGGACATCCGGTCTATGGTCGGGCTCTGACGCCCCTGCTTCATCTGGCCAGAAAAACTCCCGCCGGAGGCTCCCTCACTCCGCCAGAGGCGCCATCAGTTCGACTTCATCCCCTGTCATCACAGAGGTGTAGAAACACACACGACGGTTCGTGTGGCACGCGGCACCGGTCTGGCGGACCACGGCGAGAAGACAATCGCGGTCACAATCAATCCGCAGATCGATCAACTCTTGTGTGTGGCCCGACGTCTCCCCCTTGATCCAGAACGCCTGACGGGACCGCGACCAATAGGTGACGCGCTTGGTCTCAAGGGTTTTGGCGACCGCATCGGCGTTCATCCACGCCATCATCAGGACTTCACCTGTGTCTTCAGCTTGGGCAATGCAGGGGATCAACCCGTTGGCGTCGTATTTCAATGTGGTGGGATCAAACGCCATGACAGCTTTTCCTTTGGCCTTCGGGAATGAAATGCCTATCTATGTATCTGACACCGCAAAGGCAACGACATGACCGCTGACGCAGACCTGATCAAACTCTATTCCACCCGCATCTTGGGGCTGGCCGCCGACATTCCACACCGCACACGGCTGACGGATGCGGATGCTACGGCGAAACGTCGGTCGCCGCTGTGCGGATCAACCGTGACGGTTGATGTTCAGGTCACGGACGGCCAGATCACCGCCTTCGGGCAGGATGTAAAGGCCTGCGCGCTGGGTCAGGCCGCAGCCGCCGTTGTGGGCGACAACGTCATTGGCCGGACTGAGGCTGAGGTTCAGCAAGGCCGCGATGAACTTCTGGCGATGCTCAAATCCGGTGGTCCGGCCCCATCCGCCCCCTTCAACGGGTTGGAGGTATTGGGCCCAGCGGCGGAGTACAAAAACCGCCACGCTTCGATCATGCTGGCGTTTGAGGCCACGCTTGAGGCCATGGCAGAAGCCCGCGCCACAAAATCCGCCTGATCCCAGCCCAGCACCCCTTCCCCAAAAAGAAAAAACCGCCGCTTTCCGGGACAGTGGAAAGCGGCGGCAGATATGCGTTTCGTGTTGGGACCGGTACGAATTCGGGAAAGGCAGGATCCCTATTCAGGTCAAGACAGGCAGTGTCGGACGTTAACAGATCCTAGGTTTGGGACAGAAGATCTGGGTGTACCGCACAAAACGCGCAGGCAGTAAACAGTTAGAAAAAGCTGGGCAAAGACAGCGCCCCGAACAACATGACCATCAGGCTGACCACGCCAATTGCATCTGCGATGATTGTGTCAGAAGACCGGACGACAACGTCTTTGATCTCTTGTGCCATGGTGATGTTCCTCAGTGCTCGTGTTCTCTTTGTTGCACCTTTGTTCTCATTTGCGATTGCTTAATGCAAGAACTTTTTGAGAACAAAAGTGAACAAAATGTTCCAAAGGGCGCTAACCCACTGAAATCAAACGACTCGCTTTGTCTTGTTCCATGAGCCACAGAAGAACACGCGCCGCGCGTCCCCTGTCGGTGTCCAGTTTGGGATCATCCAGCAGCAGCTTTCGCGCATCCGATTGCGCAAGCGCCATCAGCGCGGTCTGGCGTTCCAGATCGGCAATGCGGAACCGTGGCAGGCCCGACTGGGCCGTCCCGATCACATCACCCGCCCCGCGCATGGCAAGGTCTTCTTCGGAAATCCGGAACCCGTCTTCGGTTTCGCGCATGATCTCAAGCCGCTGACGGCCGGTTTCGGACAGGGGCGCTTGATACAGCAACAGACAGGTGGACTGGGCCGCACCCCGCCCCACCCGCCCCCGCAACTGGTGCAGCTGGGCCAGCCCGAAACTCTCGGCCCGTTCGATCACCATGATGGACGCATTGGGTACGTTGACGCCGACCTCAATCACGGTGGTCGCCACAAGGACCTTGGTGTCACCAGCCACAAAGCGCGCCATGGCCGCGTCTTTGTCGGCGGGCGGCATTTGCCCATGGACCAGCCCAACCACGCCTTCGCCCAACGCCGCGCGCAGCCGTTTGAACCGTTCCTCGGCGGCGGTCATATCGCACACCTCGGATTCCTCGACCAGTGGGCAGACCCAGTAACACTGCCGCCCCTCGGCCACCGCGGCCTGAAGCCTCGCGACCACCTGATCCATCTTCGACGTCGCCACCAAAGCCGTCGTCACTGGCGTCCGTCCGGGTGGTTTTTCATCCAGAACGGACACATCCATGTCCCCATATTGGGCCAGCGCAAGGGACCTTGGAATGGGCGTCGCCGTCATGACCAAAACGTCCACGGCCTCCCCCTTGGCACCCAATTCCATCCGTTGGGCCACGCCGAAACGATGCTGTTCGTCGATGATCGCCAAACGAAGGTCCTGAAACTCCACGTCTTTTTGGAACACCGCATGGGTGCCCACAAGGATTTGGATGTCACCAGCGGCCAGCGCCGCCAGTTTGGCACGTCGCGTAGGCCCCTTGTCGCGGCCGGTCAACAGCTCCAACACCACGCCTGCCTCTTCGGCCAAGGGGCGCAACCCATCAAGGTGCTGACGTGCAAGGATTTCCGTGGGCGCCATCATGACGCCCTGCCCGCCTGCTTCAACCGCCGCAAGCAGCGCCATCAGCGCCACCAATGTCTTGCCGGACCCCACATCGCCTTGCAACAACCGGTTCATGCGGTGCGGCGCGGCCATGTCTTCCGCGATCTCGGCCACCGCACGGGTCTGTGCGCCGGTGGGCGAAAACTCCAGCGATGACAACACTTTGCGTTGCTTTGCGCCGTCGCCCCGCGTGACCCGGCCCTTGCCCCGCCGCTGCTGCGCGCGCGCTAGGGCAAGCGTCAACTGGTGGGCCAGAACCTCATCATAGGCGAGCCGTTGGCGCGCCGCCGCCGTGGGGGCAACCTCGGCCGAAGACAGGGGCCTGTGCGCCTGATGCAAGGCCTCATCCCACGTGGGCCAGCCCTGTTGGGCGTGCAAAGCAGGGTCAATCCATTCCGGCAATTCGGGCAAGGTAGACAGGACATCCTTCGTGGCCTTGAACATCGCCTTTTGCGTCAAAGACCCCGTCAGCGGGTAGACAGGTTCGAAGGGCGGAATTTGTTCGGCCTCATCCGGGGTCAGAATGTGGTCAGGATGGACCATCTGGGCGACGCTATCGAACATCTCAACCTTGCCGGACACCACCCGCCGCTGGCCAGTGGGCAGCTGTTTGCGCAGATACTCCCCATGGCTGCGGAAGAACACCAGTTGAAACGTGGTCTGCGCGTCTTCGACCATCACACGGTAGGGACGCCCCCGTTGGCTGGGCGCGTTATGGGCGCCGACAGTCACCTCAACCGTGCAAATCGCGGGCGCCTGCACCTCAAGAACCGACGCGCGGCGGCTGCGGTCCACCCCTGAATTGGGCAAGGTGAACAGCAGGTCCCGCGGTTTTTCGATATGGGCATGGGTCAAAGCCTCCGCCGATTTCGGCCCGATCCCGTCGAGGTTTTCGAGCCGCCCGAACAGCGGCCAAAGAACCTCAGGTCTGCCTGTCTCGGCACTCATGCGTCGCCAATCAGCGACAGCCAGCCGTCCTCGTCCAAGGTTTCAATGCCGAGGCTGGCCGCCTTCGTGGCCTTTGACCCCGCCCCGGGGCCTGCCACCAGAAGGTCCGTCTTGGCGCTGACGGAGCCTGAGACTTTGGCCCCCAAAGCCTCCGCCCGTGCCTTGGCCTCAGCGCGGGTCATCTTTTCCAGCGATCCGGTGAACACCACGGTTTTGCCCGCCACAGGGCTTGAGGTGTCTTGTTGTTCCGGCGGAATGATCTCCTCCAACTGGGCGATCAGACGTTTGATCGCGCCGCTTTCGTCGGGATTGGACAAAGCATCAGACAACGAAAGGGCCACGGTCGCGCCGATGCCGTCGGCATCAATCAGGTGCTGCCATGCGGCGGTGGCAACGTCCGGCACCTCAGCGGCTTGAGCGGCCGCCTTGCGCGCCTCAGACACCCGCGCGCGCCTGTTTTCGAGGGCGGCACGGGCGCGTTCCGCCTCCTCCGCTTGATCGGCGGCACGGTGCGCCAAGGCCGCAGCGCGCGCTGTCGCGACATTGAGGGCCAGATCATCCCATGTTCCGAAATGACGCGCCAAATCCTGTGCCGTCACTTCACCCACATGGCGGATACCCAAAGCAAAAATCAACCGCGCAAGACTGATCTTCCTTTTTTCATCAATGGCTTGCCAAAGGTTTTTTACACTCGTCACACCCCAGCCATCGCGGTTGGCGAGCTTGGCAAGGGCTGCATCATCGCGGGCGCGCAGCGTGAAAATATCGGCGGGTTCTTTGACGGGTAATTGATCGTCATCATAGAACGCCTCCACCTGTTTGGCGCCAAGGCCTTCGATGTCAAAGGCAGCGCGCGACACGAAATGTTTCAGCTTTTCAACGGCTTGCGCGGGGCAAATTAACCCGCCCGTACAGCGTCGGACAGCGTCACCGTCTTCGCGCACTGCAGGCGATCCGCAACGGGGACATGTGTCCGGCATCACGAAAGGCACGGCGTCATCGGGGCGTTTGGACAGATCAACGTCCGCGACCTTGGGGATGACGTCACCGGCACGGTAGACCTGCACCCAATCGCCCGCCCTAATATCCTTACCGCCTCGTATTTCTTCACCTTTGTTGCCGCGACCGGCGATGTAATCCTCATTGTGAAGGGTCGCGTTGGACACAACCACGCCACCGACGGTCACGGGCTGCAAGCGCGCCACGGGGCTGAGGGCACCGGTCCGCCCGACCTGAATGTCGATCCCCTCCAGCCGAGTCCACGCCAGTTCGGCGGGAAATTTATGGGCAATGGCCCAGCGGGGCGTGGTCGACCGAAACCCGAGCCGCGTTTGTAGCGCGAGGTCGTCGACCTTATAGACAACCCCGTCAATATCGTAACCCAAGGTGGCCCGCTGGGCCTCAATCTGACGGTAATGGGCGATCATATCGTCCGGACCCGCACAGATCTGGGTCAACGGATTGGTCTGAAATCCAAGCGCGTCCAGCCGGTCGATCGCCCCAGATTGCGTCTCCGCCAAGGGCGCAGACAGATCGCCCCAGGCATAGGCGAAGAATTTGAGAGGGCGGGATTTGGTGATCGTCGGGTCCAGTTGGCGCAATGATCCGGCCGCCGCATTGCGTGGGTTGGCAAAGGTTTTACCGCCAGCGGCCTCTTGCGCGGCATTCAGCGCATCGAAATCCGCGTGGGACATGTAAACTTCACCACGGACTTCGATAACGTCCGGTGCGCCTTGCAGTGTCTGTGGGATGTCGGCGATCGTGCGGGCGTTTTCGGTGACGTTCTCACCCGTTGCCCCATCGCCGCGCGTCGCGGCATATTGCAACAGGCCGTTTTCATAGCGCAGTGACAGGGACAAACCGTCGATTTTGGGTTCAGCCGTATAGCGGACCGCCCCCTCACCCAGCCCAAGAAATTTGCGGATAGATTGGTCGAACTCCCAGACGTCATCGTCGTCGAAGGCATTGCCCAACGACAACATCCGGACCTTGTGATTGATTTTTCCGAACCCGTCCGAGGGCGCGACCCCGACCTGTTCGCTGGGGCTGTCTTCCCGTTTGAGATCGGGAAAGCGGGCCTCGATCTTACGGTTGCGGCGTTTGAGGCGGTCATACTCCGCATCAGACAACTTAGGGGCATCAGCGCCGTGATAATCCGCGTTGGCGGTGTTCAAGACATCAGCGAGCCGCCCAAGTTCTTGAGCGGCTTCGCCTGGCGTCAGGTCTTTAACAGCGATGTCTTTCGTCACGGCAGGGTCCCTATCGCACCAATTTCAAACGATTGGGTAAGTGATAGGTCTGCGACCCCGTCAGGTCCAGAGCAGGTCAGCCGCGTGGCGGTACTTTGTACGGCCACACGACAGGTCGGGGTCAGGCCCCGACGGCCAACTTTTCGTCGTCCGCCATGCCAACAGGTTCTGGATCGCGCAGCACATAACCACGCCCCCAAACTGTTTCGATATGGTTTTCGCCATTCGCCGCTTCGCTCAACTTTTTGCGCAGCTTGCAGATGAAAACATCAATGATTTTCAATTCGGGTTCGTCCATCCCGCCATAAAGATGGTTCAAGAACATCTCTTTCGTCAGCGTCGTGCCTTTGCGCAGGCTCAACAATTCCAACATTTGATATTCCTTACCGGTCAGATGAACCGGTACGCCGTCAACTTCGACAGTCTTGGCGTCCAAATTCACTGCGATGGACCCCGTTCGGATGATGGATTGTGCATGGCCTTTGGAGCGTCGGATGATCGCATGAATCCGCGCCACAAGTTCTTCGCGGTGGAACGGTTTGGTCATGTAATCGTCAGCGCCAAAGCCAAATCCTTTCAGCTTGCTCTCGGTCCCGTCTTCGCCTGACAGGATCAGGATCGGGGTGTCGATCCGGCTAAGCCGCAGTTGGCGCAACACCTCATGGCCGTTCATATCTGGCAAATTGATGTCCAGGAGGATCAAATCGTAGTCGTAGAGTTTCGCAAGATCGATCCCTTCTTCACCAAGATCAGTCGTATATACATTCAAATTCGCATGGCTCAGCATCAGCTCGATGCTTTTGGCCGTGGAGGGATCATCTTCTACCAGCAATACGCGCATTACGCTTCTCCGCTCAATCTATGTCTATCCCGACCATAAAGTAAGAATGGTTAACCACACGTTACCGTAAAGCAGAAAGTTTACAACTCCCCCTAAAGTTGTCGATATTTCTGTACAGTTGTCGCCTTCAACGCGACCTCCCCGAAATTGCGCACAGCGGATTCCCACTCCGTCAGTTCATCCTCAGACAAGCCATACATGTCTTTCGCTTCGTCGCGGGCCAGCAGCCCACAGGCCACCGCTTTGACAACGCAGGCTTTTCTAGACGCGACCCATCGTCTGGTATCAACGGGCGGCAGATCGGCGCGTGTCATCACGGTCCCATCTGGCAGCTTGACGGACCGCGGCCCATCAATCTTTTTCAAGTACATTTTTCGAACCCTTCGGCAGTTTTCTAGGGTCCTTGTGGCGAAATGACCCTAAGAACAGGTAAAGCCGCCCCTTGAGAGTGATTACACTTTTCATATATTCCGACCGAAATCCCCGAAAGGTCATCCTATGCCCCTCGATCCGAGCCTGAATTCCCTTGGCTTTGCCAAACCGCCATCCGAAACCCGCGTGGTTGTCGCCATGTCCGGTGGCGTCGACAGCTCAGTGGTGGCGGCGATGCTGGCCGATCAGGGCTATGACGTCGTGGGTGTCACTTTACAGCTTTACGATCACGGTGCAGCCTTGGCCAAAAAGGGCGCGTGTTGTGCCGGGCGCGACATTCATGACGCGCGCCGCGTGGCGGAGGAAATGGGCTTTCCACATTACGTCCTCGACTATGAAAACACCTTCAAAGAAGCGGTGATGGATGAATTTGCGGACAGCTATCTGGCCGGTGCGACGCCCGTGCCCTGCATCCGCTGCAACGAACGGGTGAAGTTCAAGGACCTGCTGGAAACGGCCAAAGACCTCGATGCCGATTGCATGGCCACGGGGCACTACATCCAACGCATGATGGGCGATCAGGGCGCAGAACTGCACTCCGCCGCCGATCCGACCAAAGACCAAAGCTATTTCCTGTTCTCCACCACGCCAGAACAACTGGAATACTTGCGCTTCCCGCTGGGCCACCATGCCTCCAAAGAGCAAACCCGAGACCTCGCGCGCAAATACGGGCTGTCGCTGGCCGACAAACCCGACAGTCAGGACATCTGCTTTGTCCCCAACGGCAATTACGCGCAGGTCATCGAAAAGCTGCGTCCCGGTGCAGCAGAGCAGGGTGATATCGTCGATGTGGAGGGCAATGTCCTTGCCCAACACAAGGGCGTCATTCACTACACCATCGGCCAACGCCGCGGGCTTGGCATCGGCGGTCTGGCGGATCCGCTCTATGTGGTGAAACTGGATGTGGACAAACGGCACGTGATCGTGGGCCCCAAAGACATGCTCACAACCCGCACCGTCCCCGTGCGTGAAATCAACTGGCTGGGGGATGATGCCTTTGATGCGGTGCCCGAACGTCACCTGTCGGTCAAAGTGCGCTCCACCAAACCCCCTGTTGAGGCCGTGGTCCGCCCGCTGTCGCCCACCACCGCCGAAGTCGACCTTTTGACACCCGAAGAAGGCGTGTCCCCAGGTCAGGCTTGTGTGTTCTACGATTGCGAGAGCAGCCGCATCTTTGGCGGCGGCTGGATCTGGCGCGGCTATTGATGCGGCTGCGTCCGGCAACCCGTGCCGACGCCCCCGCCATCCGCCAGATCGCACGGGCGGCCTACACACAATACATCGCCGCGATCGGACGCGACCCTGCCCCCATGGTCGCAGATTTCGAAGATCAGATCGCGGATGGTACTGTCCATGTGGCCGAGGTTGATGGCCATGCGATTGGCTTCATCGTCTTCTTCGAACAGCAGGACACGATGATGCTCGAAAACGTCGCCGTCGACCCGGCTGCGGTCGGCGTGGGGATCGGCGGCGCCTTGATTGATCTGTGCGAAGATGCGGCCCGCGCGGCAGGCAAACCGTCGGTCACCCTTTATACAAACGTCGCCATGACCGAAAACCAAACGCTGTATCCGCATCTGGGATACAAAGAAACGCACCGACAAACCGACGGCGCGTTTCAAAGGGTGTATTACAAAAAATCTCTCAAAAGGTCCGATCGATAAACCATGTGTGTGATGGCGCGCGGCCTTCGTTTCTCTGGTTCAAAAATACCTAAAATCAACCGATGCATCCCGCGCCGAAGGGTGCGTATTTTATTCAGGCCATGTCCAAACACCGGATCGGATCGGCGAAGCCGATCCGATCCCTATTCAAAAAGATCACCCCGTCCGGCGACGACGTCCGCCTGTCCGCCCTGCCCGACCGCGGCCTTCTTGGCCTGCTTTGGGGGCCTCGCGGTTGAATTCGATCCACTTGCCGCCGCCGTCGTCGTTGTTGGTCAGAAAGTTTGCCGCACGAATGGCCTCCATCTCTTTACCCGCACGCGGTTTGGTCGATCCCATGCCAAACATCTGAACGAAAGCCTCGTCGTCCATCCCGTCCGGAAGGATGATACCTGCGGCCTCAATCTCTGCGCGTTTCTCGGCGATCTTCTTTGGTCCCACAGGCAGTGCCACCGGGTTCATGATCGCAGACGTCATGCCGGCCCCCATGGCCATGGGCAAAAACGCGTTGTTGATGCCGTGGCGGTTCGGCAACCCGAAGGAGATGTTGGACGCGCCACAGGTCGTATTCACGCCCAGCTCCTCGCGAAGACGACGCACCAAGGTGAACACCTGCAAACCGGCTGTCTCCATCGCCCCGATGGGCATCACCAGCGGGTCCACGACGATATCATGGGCCGGAATGCCAAAATCCGCAGCCCGCTCGACGATCTTTTTGGCCACAGCAAAGCGCACTTCCGGGTCCTCGGAAATACCCGTGTCGTCGTTGGAAATCGCCACCACGGGGACATTGTATTTCTTGACCAGCGGCAACACCAGTTCCAGCCGCTCTTCCTCACCTGTCACGGAATTGAGCAGCGGACGCCCCTCAGCGGCGGCCAGACCGTTCTCCAACGCACCCGGAACGGAGCTGTCGATGCACAGCGGCGTGTCGCAGACCGCCTGCACACGCTCGACCAGTTCTTTCATCAACGTGGGCTCAACAAAGTTGTTGTCCGCATACCGTGGGTCTTCGGCCATTTTGTTGGAGAACACCGCACCTGAGTTGATATCCAGCACCGTGGCACCCGCCATGGTCTGGGCGATGGCGTCCGCCTCAACCCGGCTGAAATCCCCGCGTTCCAGTTCTTCGTTCAAGATCTTGCGCCCGGTGGGGTTGATCCTTTCACCGATAACGCAAAACGGCTCATCAAAGCCCATCACGGCGGTCTTGGTCTTGGATTCGATAACAGTGCGGGTCATGGCGGCCTCTCGCTGGTGTGTTTTCCAAACCCTAAGCACGCCAGCGCGGCTGGGTCGGCATGCATGCGACATAGCCAGCCTCACCCGCGACGTCACTGCGGTTTGTGTTCATGAAGATGATGAGGGAGGGGTACAGTGTTCCGACGATCAATGGACTGAAAGGCTCGTCTGCAGACTTTCCGGACTTATGCAACTGCGGCTACTGCTGACGCAGCAACTGATTACAGGTGCGGCGCGTTTTCCGCTCCGCTGCAACTGGCGTCGCCAAAGCGGTCATTCAAAAATGCTACCTCCGTCCCGCGAAAGATCGCATTTTCACGGCATAAGCGTCAGAGCTTCGAGATCGGGACGAAACAACCAGCGGCTGGAGATGCGTAACGAAGGGCCATTGGCGGTGACAATTGCACCGGATGCCTCTGTTCCGTCGAAAGAGCAGGTCATTATATCGTCAAACGACTGACGTTCCGCGCGCTCACGTTAGGCCTGTTCGAGCACCTTTCGCGCCACGCGAAAGCACTCCAACGCCTGCGGCACGCCGCAGTAAATCCCGATCACATGAATGATCGCGCGGATTTCGTCCGATGTGACGCCGTTGTTGATCGCGCCTTTACAGTGAATTTCCCATTCGTGCATTTTGCCCAAGGCCCCGATCATCGACAGGTTCATCATGGATCGTGTTTTGGCGTCGATCACATCGTCGCCCCAGCCAAAACCCCAGCACCATGCTGTCATCGCCTCTTGAAACGGGCGTGTGAAATCATCGGCGGCGGCAAGGTTCTTTTCGACATATTCTGCGCCGAGCGTCGCCTTGCGCTGCTCCAACCCCTTTAAGAAAAGATCTTCGTCGAATGCACTCATATTTTAGCCTTTCAAATTGATCGCGTCACTTTCTATACGCTCATCCGAGTTTGATCGCGATGTTCTTGGTCTGCACGTAGTTCCAGAGGGCTTCGCGGCCCTTTTCGCGCCCGTAGCCCGACTTGCCGTAGCCGCCAAAAGGCGTCTCAACCCCGCCAGCATACCATTCATTGACGAAGATCTGACCGGCCCGCAACTGCCGTGCTGCCGTCGTCGCGCGGTCAAGATCGCGGGTAAAGACGCCGCCGACCAAACCATAAGGCGTGCCGTTTGCGATCCTGATGGCATCGTCGTCGGATGTGAATTTCAGAACCGACAGGACGGGGCCAAAGACCTCTTCATTCGCAATGACCATACCGGGTTCGACGTTCGTCATGATGGTGGGTTCAAGGAACGCGCCGCGGATGTTCAGCTTGCGCCCCCCCGTCGCGACCTGCGCCCCGTCATCCTGTGCCGCACGAACCATGTCGGCCGCGCGGTCGCGTTGCGCCTCGGACACCATCGCACCCATTGTCGGGCCGAATTCTGGTTGGTCGATCCCGGGCCCAACCGTTAACGACTGCGCCATGCCAACCATGCGGTCCACCAGTTCATCATGGACACTTTCGTGTACGATCACACGGCTCATCGCTGAACACACTTGTCCCGCGTTGAAATAGATGCCCCAACGCACATCGTTTTCAAAGGCCTCCAGATCCGCGTCGTCATGCACAATCGCGGCGGATTTCCCGCCGAGTTCGAGGACGCAAGGCACCACATTCTTGGCAGCAGCACTGGCAATGGCGACACCGGTTGGCACCGATCCGGTAAAGACGATCTGGTTGACCGCGGGGTGGGCGGACAAAGCCGCACCCGCCTCATGACCCAGACCGCACAGGACGTTGACCGCACCTTTCGGCAGTCCTACGGCCTCTGCGGCATGGGCGAACCACGCGTTGCTGAGGGGGGTTAATTCCGGCGTTTTGATCACACAGGCATTGCCGGTCGCCAAGGCCGCCGACAAGGATCGTGCGGTCATTTCAACGGGGTAGTTCCACGGAATGATCTGGGCCGAGACGCCGAATGGCTCATAGGTCGTGAAATCGAAATAGCTTTTGCCAAGCGGGATTGAGCGCCCCTCAACCGTTTCAGCCTGATTGCCGTAGTATTCAAAATAGCGGGCCGCGCCTTCGACCTCAATCCGCGCCTCCCAAAGCGGTTTACCCTGTTCCAGCGTAAGGACAGGGGCAATTTCGTCGATGTGATCAAGCAGAAAGCGCCCCATGGCCTGCACCATTCGGCCGCGTTCAACCGGGCGCAGATCAGCCAACGCACCCGATATATGAACCCGCTGCGCCGCCATGACTGCTCGGTCCACATCCGCAGCATCCGCAAGCGCCTGTTCCGCCAGCTTGTCGCCTGTGCCGGGGTTGATCACATCGATCCGCCCTGCGCCGCCATCCACCCAGACACCGTCGATGTAATTCTGCCAATAGGTCTTCATTTGGGTGTGATCCGATGCTGATAAAGGTGGTCGTAATGCGGTTTCATCCGGCGATGCACCCGACGCACCCGTTCCGGCGCGTCTGCAATCTCAACATAGCGGCGCACCTGCGGCGTCAGCCCAGTGGATTGCGCGAGGTTGGCATGGAACGACCCGCCATCCCACCAACTATGCGCCGACGGATCGCCGCCCGGTTCCCACGACATCGCTTCAGGCAGGAATGGAAGACCAACCGCGTCGCAAAAGGCCGCGACCATGCTGTCGGGGTCTTCTAGCAAATCGTCGCTGTCGATGACAGGCGGCGGCGTCCCGTTCAACGCGGTGAGCAGGTCAAACAGCGCGCGCTGCTCGGGAAAGCCCACCTCAAGCTCATCGAAATCGGGCCACTTGTTATACATGCTCGAAATCGTCTTGGCCGGATCGCGGATCAGGAAGGCATGGGTGAAGTGCGCCAAGAAGTCGGGCGTCCACATGTGATTGATGTAGTGCGGAAAGTCCTTCAGGAAGACCGGCCCTTGTTTGGCACGCGCCTGAATATCGTCCCAGACGCTTTCGATGGTCAAACCATGGGTCGTCTTCTCACCCTCTTTGAAGCGCGGCCATAGCGGGTCCTCTCCTTGATACCATGCCTCGCCAAAGGGTTCATGTAGGCAGTCCAGGTCGCCCCGCTGGCGCATCATCCATTCAAATGCCGTCGAGGTGGAACGCGGAATCGCCCAAAGTGCGATCATCTTATGCATGAAGTCCCTCCAGCAGCATGCTTTGCGGGGTCGTCGGTGCGATCCCCAGATCCTTCATGATCCGCCAATAAAGGGCGGTGTCATGTCCGATGACAGGCTTGCCGAGCTTGGCCTCGGTGTCCCGCGCGAGGTGGAGGGGCCGCTGCGGCAAGCCGTTTGGTCCGGACCGGAAATTGCACATCCCGTTGATGAGGTAGGCATCGGCCTTTGGCGCGTGTTCGGCGACATAGGCGAAGCTTTTGTCGAACAGCGCGCCATCGAAAATCCAGCGTTTGGCGTTGACGCTCTCCTGATCAGGAAACCAGCCCTGATCGACGAAATTTCCCGCCCACAACACATCAAACCCCGCCTCGCGCAGGAAGCCGACCGTGCCTTGCCACCATTCGGGCCAATGGTAGGCCCCATTCAGCGCGACCTTTTCGACGTTCATGGCGCGCAGCGCTTCGACCATCGCGTAGCCTGCCATGTGAAAGCGCGTCTCATATTTGTCGGACAGATCCGCGCAGTGTTGGCGGATGCCCTCAACCCCCAAGCCGCTGGCATGCACCCAGTTTGACCCGACCTGCCCGCACACATCGACACCGTTTCGTGACATGCAATGGACGAAGTCCTCCATCATCCCGAAATTCGCTTTGCGCTGGTCCAGACCGTGGGCGTAGTCTGGCACATGCAGCATCCAGCCATGCACGCCGACCGTTTCGGGGGACATGCGCAAAAAGTCTGACGGGGCCGCGTCATAGTCAAACGGCGGACAGGTAAAGCCCACCTGATGGGGGAACAGCTTTTGCTCCGGCGTCCACTTTGATGGCATCATGGCGCTGATCCTGCATGACGCGGCAGATCATCGTGGATTTCCAGCCAGCTGAGGTGTTCGGATGTGTAGCAATGCAATTGCGGGCGGTAGGCCTCTGGGTCATCAAGGCTGACACCATAAAGATGGATTTCCCCCGGCCACCGCGTGCTTTCAAAACTCATCTGACTGCCGCATGTGGGGCAAAAGCTGCGCGTTGCAATCTCGGATGAGGTGTAGCGGGACCTCTCACCGGTCCAGACCACCTGGTCCGGCGCAAAGCCCATCCACGCCACCACCGGCGCAGATGCCGCCCGGCGGCAACTTTCACAATGACACAGCGCCGTCCATTTCGGCGGTGCAGACAGGGTGTAGCGCACCCCCCCACACAGGCAGCCGCCACTTTGCCAGACCTCAGCCATCGATTGCCTCTTTCATCCAGCGTTGGAGGTGCATCACAGGATGCTCCGAATTTACGCCGCCCTTTGGGTCCACGACCAATGGGCCGGGCACATAGCCGCGCGATTTCAGGCCGCGATGCACGCTTTCCACCAGATGGATGTCCTCCTCGACCGTGGTGGCGCGATCCTGTTGCGCCAACTTGCGGACCTTCTCATCGTCAATGCCGTGGGCAGAATACCAGCCCCGCCAGACCACCACGTGATCTGCATCAATCGCCCGCCAGTGATAGGTGTTCAGCACATTGCCCGGGTAGACCTGAAAGCTGAACATCGGCCATAAAAACCAGCTTGAATATTCGTGGGAATGGGCAAAGCCCGAGTTGATGTCGTAGGTCATCTGATCCAGCGCCTGACACTCTGTTGTGTGGCGCAGGCATTTGCCTTGCGGCTGGATGTCATAGGTCTCGGGCTTGACGACCCCATTGGCAAAGGTCGGGTGATTGAGGGAGCAGTGATAGCATTCCGAGTAGTTCTCGACCGAGACTTTCCAGTTGCAGTTCTCCGCAATCTCTACCCATTCGAGCGGCTTCAATTCGGCCCAATTTGGCACCCACTCTTCCAATTCAGCCCGCGCGTTTGGAAACCAGTCTTCCATCGGGGCGGCATCCGGGTCGAGGTTCACGAAGACAAAGCCAAGAAAGGTTTCCGCCCGCACTTCGGTCAGGCAGATGCTGGATGTATCGACCCCCTCAACAGCCTTGATATTTGGCCCGCCCCGCAGCTGGCCCGTCAGCTCATAGGTCCATGCGTGATAGGGGCAGACAACAACACGGGTGGTGCCAGTTCCGCTGACCAACTGATGCGCGCGGTGCTGGCAGACGTTGTAGAACACACGGATTTTGTCGTCGCGCCCACGGATCGCAAAGAGGCTTTCGCCCGCAATTTCAAACGTTGCGTAGTCACCCGTTTTCTCAAGCTGTGATGCATGGCATCCGAACTGCCATGTCCGCGCCAGCAGGCCGCCCGTCTCCAGTTTGAACATGGCGGGGTCGGTGTAATACCGCGCGGCCAGTGATCTGATCGGTCCGCTCATGGCGCCTCCGTGTGATAGAGGCCAAGCTGGTGGCGGCGTTTGTGGAAAGTCTCAACCCGCGCGGGGATTTCGTCGCTTGCAACAGCGATCACAAAGGACAGCAGGGTTTCCAGCACGGCGATAATGCTGACGGACGACGGACAGAACTGTGGTGTCTCTACGGCCACCACAAAGCCGTGATCCGCCATGCGAATGATGGGACTCGCCGGGCTGTCGTACAGCGCGACAATCACCATGCCCTGTTCGCGGGCAATTCTGACCGCCTCTACCACTTCTGTTCGGTATGGTTTGCAGGTGATCGCAACCAGAATGTCCCGTCCGTCTGCCCAAGCCAGATCGTCCACGGGCGTGGACCCTGGACGCGGAATGGCATGAAATTCGGTCATCCCAGTTGAGGCCAGATAGGTGAAATTCCGCGCGACGGAGTTGTTGACACCCACGCCCAGCGTGAAAACCCGCCGCGCATTCCAGATAGCCTCGGCCGCCGTTTTCATTTTTTCGGTTGAGATGCTTGCAAATGTCTCTTCGATATTCGCCATCACTTCGCGGACCATGTCGGCGTAAAGCCCACCAAGTTCGCCGGACTTGGAAACGTCCTGCAGCCAGCGCACGCGGTCGGGAAAATCTGCCGCCCCTTTTCGAATGGCGTCCCGAAAAGGCGCGCGGAAATCCTCGTACCCCTCAAAGCCCACCTGCCGCGCCATGCGCACCACGGTGTTCGGCTTCACGTTCGCGGCTTCGGCAATTTCGCGCACTGTGGACACCCCCACATCGCGCGGGTTTTCCAGCACGTAGGTGGCAGCCTTGCGCGCCTCTGGCGTCAGGGCTGACAGCTCACCAGCCAGCCGCTCCAGAATCGTTAATGATACATTTGTCCCATTCATGATTGACGATGGTACTTTTGTCCGATTAGCCTGTCGAGTGAAAAAGCGACTCATCAAAGGATATTCCATTGGCGCATTCATTTCCCAGCCACGCGCGCGTAGTCATTGTCGGTGGCGGTGTCATGGGCGTCGGCCTTGCGTATCACCTTGGTCACGAAGGCTGGGGCGATGGCACAGTTCTGTTGGAAAAAGCCGAACTCACCTCGGGCAGCACCTGGCATGCGGCGGGCCAGATCACCCATTCAACCTCCAGTTTCGGGTTGGGCAAATGCGTCGACTACAACATCGGGCTCTACTCTGGCGGGTTGGAGGCCGAAACCGGCCAGCCCGTCACGTGGCACGGCTGTGGGTCCTTCCGGCTGGCCTATACCGAGGACGAGATGGACTGGCTTCGCCACACTCTGTCCGTCGGGCGGTCGCTGGGGTTCAATATTGAACTGGTGGGGCCGGAGAAAGTCGCGGAGCTTCACCCCTTCTATAACCTCGACGGCGTTCTGGGCGCGCTGCACACCCCCGATGACGGACATGTTGATCCGACAAATGTAACCATGGCCTTGGCCGCCGGCGCACGGCAAAAAGGCGTGCAGATCATCCGGCAGTGCCGCGCCACCAACATCACGCAGTTGCCCTCCGGTGAATGGCAGGTGGAAACCGACAAAGGCACAATCACCTGCGAACATGTGGTCAACGCAGGCGGCACCTATGCGCGCCAAATGGGCGAATGGTCCGGCCTGCAACTGCCGATGACATCGATGACACACCACTATTTTGTCACCGAACCCGTGCCGGAGTTCGAGGCGCTGGA
>NZ_CBFHNH010000029.1:0-22763 GCF_965657175.1 Pseudooctadecabacter sp.
CAGCCGGATAAACCGCCATGCGCGGTTTGATGAGGACGCGTTTGAAGACCAGTCAGGCGATCCGCTGGACAATCTGCGTGCGCTGATTGCCGAAAGCCGGATTGATCTGCCTGAGGATTTGCCAGCAGCCTCTGCCGGGCTTTTTGGCTATCTGGGCTACGATATGATCCGGCTGGTGGAACATCTGCCCGATGTGAACCCCGACCCGCTGGGCCTGCCCGACGCGGTTCTGCTGCGCCCGTCAGTGGTGGCAGTGCTGGACGGGGTAAAGGGCGAGGTGATCCTTGTGGCCCCCGCCTATGCGGGCACCGGCCAATCCGCCAAAGCCGCCTATGCGCAGGCCGCGGAACGGGTGATGGACGCCCAACGCGCACTGGAATTGCCGGTGCCCGCCGCCGAATTGGCCAGCTTTGAGGACAGCACCGAAACCGAGCCTGTCTCCAATTTCACCAAAGACGGCTACATGGCCGCCGTTGAGAAAGCCAAAGACTACATCCGTGCCGGTGACATCTTTCAGGTGGTGCCTGCCCAACGTTGGACCCAGACCTTTCGCGAACCGCCCTTCGCGCTGTATCGCAGCTTGCGCCGCACCAACCCGTCGCCGTTCATGTTCTTTTTCAACTACGGCGGCTATCAGATTATCGGGGCCAGCCCGGAAATTCTGGTGCGTGTCTTTGGCAACGAAGTCACCATCCGCCCCATCGCGGGCACCCGCCCTCGCGGTGCCACCCCGGACGAGGACCGCGCGAACGAGGCTGATTTGATGGCCGACCAGAAAGAACTGGCCGAACATCTGATGCTGCTGGATCTGGGGCGCAACGACACGGGCAAGGTCTCCAAGATCGGCACTGTGCGTCCCACAGAACAATTCATCGTGGAACGCTACAGCCATGTGATGCACATCGTCAGCAACGTGGTGGGTGAATTGGCAGAAGACCAAGACGCGCTGTCCGCGTTCTTTGCCGGTATGCCCGCTGGCACCGTCTCAGGTGCGCCAAAGGTCCGCGCGATGGAGATCATCGATGAACTGGAACCCGAAAAACGCGGCATCTACGGCGGCGGTTGCGGATATTTCAGCGCAAATGGCGACATGGATATGTGCATCGCCCTGCGCACGGCGGTGCTGAAGGGCGACCAACTTTATATTCAAGCGGGCGGCGGTGTGGTCTACGACAGCGACCCAGAGGCGGAATATATGGAGACGGTGCACAAATCCAACGCCATCCGCCGCGCTGCCGCCGACGCCGCCACCTTCCGAAGTGGCAATTCCTAAGACCTGGTGACGGCCCTCCAAACCAAGGTTGGGCTGCTCCATTGGGGCCACTCCAAGACGGCTTCTGGGCTCCGCCCGTTCTCGCCTGAAACCCGCCACCGGAGGCTTTCCGGGACGGCTTGAACTCTCTGGTTCACAAATACCTAAACATCAGACCGTCCCGCACATCCACCGATGCGGTGACGGCGCCCCCGTCTCCACGGTCCCCCTAAAATTCGTAGAATTTTAGCCCCCGCCCGCCGCAGGCGCCGATCGCAGATCGTCCCTCACTCTGCGGTCAGAACGGCACTCAGCGGGACCAGCGCCACTTGATCTTCACCATTGGCCGTCCCCCACAAAATCAACGCAGAAATCGTGTCGGGCCGCACGCGACCCACCAACACCACGCCGGTTTCCTGACGCGCGCGGAAGGCCGCTTGGTCGACAAAACGGCGAATGACGCGGGCGTCTTGGCCGTCGGCGTCCAGATCGCGGTAGACTGTGGTGGCGGGCACACCGGATTGTTCTGCGGCCCGTCCTGCCATGTTCAGCCCTTGTGACACGGTCACAAAACCGCGTCCCTGATCGGCCAGAATTTCCATGGCTTGCGCCGTGACTTCTCGGTCTGATTGCAACCCGCCTTGCCCCATGTCCAAAACGGCAATGGCCTCAGGCAGGGCGGCAAAAACGCTCTCAAACGTCACCTCCACATCAGAGGGCTGCGCGCCTTGCGGCAGGTTGGCCATCACCGCCACTTCAAACCCATCCGCGCGGTAGGCCTCCATCGCCTGCTCCGCATCGGCACGGGCGGCATCCAGCACGATCGTCACTGGGAATGGCAGGCCCGACAGCGCCGCAGCCGCCGCAGACATGGACCCGTCATCAATCAAAAGCACCGACATCAACGGCTTGCCCGCAGGGTCCGGATAGCTGGCCGCATAGTCGACCAAAGCGTTGCTGGCAGCGGCGGCCTCGGCCTCAGGTTCGGCGGTTTCATCGCTGGTCGGGCGGCGCACGGTCACGCCGGTGTCGCGGTCCGTCAGCAAGGTGTTGCCTTGACCCTGAAATTGAATACGCGGCTGCGCGGGGCTGGCCAGCGCCAGATCATCGCCAGACACGGGATCTTCAGCGGGGGCTGCGTCTTCACCGGTTTGGGGCAGATCAACCACGAAGACATCTTCGTCTGGCTCGGGGGCCGCGGCTTCTGGCGTGGCACTTGCCTCGCCCTCGGCTTCAGCCTCCACTGCCACTTCCGCCTCGACCTCTGGTGCTGGGGCGGCGGGGGCTGTGACCTCCGCCTCTACGGCGACCTCTTCGGGCTCATCCACCAGAACCGGCGCTGCGGGGGCCGTGGACACTGTCAAATCCGCCTCATTTGACGGGACCTGCGGGGCGACAGACTGCGGGTTGGGCAGCACCGGATCAACCGGTTCGGCCACCAGATCTACGCCTTCTGCAGCTGCGGGAGCCTCCATCGCGCCTTCAATGGCAACAACATCCGGTTCATCCAAGGGTGCCGTGTCCGCCAACGGGGCCGCCACATCCGCCTCTTGCTGGACAGGGCTTGCGGGTTCCGCCGCCGCCCCCTCATCGCCCGGCAAATCGGGGGCCACGGGTTCGTCAATGCTGACACTGCCCACAGGCGTGGACGGGCCGTCATTGGCCGCCTCGGGCGTGTCTTCGACCTGCGGCGCGTCAACCAACGGCGGCGCAGGCGGCGTCACCCCTGCGGGTTGTTCACCCACCACTGACGCCACCGACAAGGCCAGTGCGGACACCAGCCCGCCGGTCACAATCCCACCGAAAAATCCCTGCATCTGCCCATCGTCCTCATCTGGTGCGGCGCCTCAGCCTCGTGGCTCTCTTCGGGCCCTGTTCAGGCCCCGCCGGATCATTGCAGGCCTTGACGCCCCCCCGCGCTCCGGCCCATGTATACGGCGACTATATAAGCGGGCGGGCCGTGTGCGGTAGCCCCAAATTAACCCAATCCAAAGGCGGCGGATCCATGCTCCTGCTCATCGATAACTATGACAGCTTCACCTATAATCTGGTGCATTATTTCGGGGAATTGGGCGCCGATGTGGTCGTGCGCCGCAATGACAAGATCGACGTGCAAGAGGCGATGGGCATGGGCGCCACCGGCATCGTGTTGTCGCCAGGTCCTTGCGATCCCGCGCAGGCCGGCATCTGTCTGGCCCTGACCAAAGCCGCAGCTGAGACCAAAACCCCGCTCATGGGCGTGTGCCTTGGCCATCAGACCATCGGTGAGGCCTTCGGCGGCAAGGTCATCCGCTGCCATGAAATCGTGCACGGCAAAATGGGCACGATGCACCACACCGGCACATCGGTTTTCGCAGGCCTGCCCAGCCCGCTTGCGGCCACGCGTTATCATTCCCTCATCGTCGACCGCGCCACCTTGCCGGACTGTCTTGAAGTCACTGCGGAGTTGGAGGACGGCACCATCATGGGCCTGCGGCACCGCGAACTGCCCATGCACGGCGTGCAGTTTCACCCCGAAAGCATCCGGTCAGAACACGGCCACGCCATGCTGAAAAACTTCCTCGACATTCTGCCTGCCAAAGAAGGGGCCGCCGCATGAGCGATGCCATGAAACCCATCATCCACGCCGCCACCGAAGGACCGCTGGCCCGCGCCCAAGCCGAGGCCGCCTTTGAGGAATTCTTCAACGGCACAGCAACCCATGCCCAGATGGCGGGGCTGTTGATGGCGATGCGCACGCGCGGCGAAAGCGTGGCTGAATACGCCGCCGCCGCCGCCGTCATGCGCGCCAACTGCGTGCCCGTGAATGCGCCCCAAGGGGCGATGGACATCGTCGGCACCGGCGGCGACGGCAAAGGCACGCTCAACATCTCGACCGCCACCGCCTTTGTGGTGGCAGGCGCAGGCGTGCCGGTGGCCAAACACGGCAACAAAAACCTCAGCTCGCTCTCTGGGGCCGCCGATGCGCTGACGGAAATGGGCGTGAACACCATGGTGGGCGCCGATGTGGTCGAACGTGGTCTGGCCGAAGCAGGCATCGGCTTCATGATGGCCCCTATGCACCATCCGGCGATCAAACACGTCATGCCCGTCCGGCAAGAGTTGGGAACCAAAACGATCTTCAACATCCTCGGGCCACTGACCAATCCCGCAGGCGTCAAACGCCAACTCACTGGCGCCTTTGCGCCCGATCTGATCTTTCCCATGGCCGAAACCCTCAAGGAACTGGGGTCGGAGGCCGCATGGCTTGTGCACGGATCCGACGGTACCGATGAAATCACGATCACCGGCCCCACCGCGGTCGCGGCCCTTTCGGGCGGCATGATCGTGGCCCGCGAAGTCCACCCCGAGGACGCAGGCCTGCCCGTCCATCCGTTTGAGGCGATTATGGGCGGCGCACCGGCGGACAACGCCCGCGCCTTCCGCGCCCTGCTGGATGGCGAACACTCCGCCTACCGCGATGCGGTACTACTGAACGCCGCCGCCGCACTGCTGGTCGCTGGCAAGGTCGAAGGGTTGAAAGCCGGGGCCGCCATGGCCGCTGAAAGCATCGATTCAGGGGCCGCCAAAGGCTGCCTCGAAACCCTTGCCCGCATCACATCAGCCTCGTGATCCTGCCACGGCCGGACCTGCCTGGCTGGACCGATCTGCCGTTCTGGGACACGGCCTTTCCGGCCGTGCAACAGGCACTGGCAGCCGACGTCAGGGATATTCTGCCACCCGCGGATCAGGTCTTTGCGGCCCTCGCGCGCACTTCGCCCGAAGACACCCGCGTCGTCGTTCTGGGTCAGGACCCGTACCCAACACCGGGCCACGCCCACGGGTTTGCCTTCTCTGCCGAAAGCGATGTGAAACCGCCCGCGTCCTTGCGCAATATCTTTGCAGAAATGGAGGCGGATGTGGGCCAACGCCCGGCGTCGTCCGATCTGCGTCACCTCGCCGATCAGGGCGTGCTGTTGCTGAACACCGCGCTGACAGTGCCCGCAGGACAGCCCGGTGGCCATGGCAAATTGGGCTGGGCCGCCCTGACGCGCGATGTGCTGGCCCGGCTGAGTGACCGACCTCGCGCGTTTGTGCTGTGGGGCAATCACGCACGCGGCTTTGCCAAACACATCACAGCACCCCAAACGGGGACGCATTTGATCCACGAAAGCGGCCACCCGTCCCCGCTGTCGATCAAACAGTTTCGAGGGTCACGGCCCTTCAGCGCGGTCAATACTTGGCTCACGGCGCAAGGCGACGTTCCCATTCACTGGGCGCAGGCCTTAAAGGACACTTAGGTTGTCATCCGTTCCCGGCTGAAACGCCCCACTGGGGCCTTTCCAAGACGCCTCGGGTCTCCGACCATTCTTCGACTGAAACGCCCCACTGGGGCCTTTCCAAGACGCCTCGAATTCTCTGGTTCTCAAATACCTCCGCCGGAGGCCAAATTTTCGAAGAAAATTTGCACCCCGCCCGCCGCAGGCGCGATTGCCTTTGGCAATCAGCACCGCTACCTATCCATTCATGGATATTCTGGACAAAATCAAAGCCTACAAACTCGACCATATCGCCGCCTGCAAAGCCGCGCGCACCTTGGCCGATGTTGAGGCCGCCGCCCGCACAGCCTCCGCTCCCCGCGGGTTTGCCGACCGCCTGGTCGAGGCCAGCCGAGAAGGCTATGGCCTGATCGCGGAAATCAAAAAGGCCAGTCCCTCCAAAGGTCTGATCCGCGAAGATTTCAACCCGCCAAAGCTCGCACAGGCCTATGCCGACGGCGGGGCCACCTGCCTGAGCGTTCTGACCGACGCCCCCAGCTTCCAAGGCGCCGATGAATTTCTGACCCAAGCGCGCGACGCCTGTGACCTGCCCGCCCTGCGCAAGGATTTCATGTATGACCCCTATCAGATCGCCGAAGCCCGCGCCTTGGGCGCCGACGCGATCCTGATCATCCTCGCCTCCGTCGAGGACACTCAAGCCGCAGAGCTTGAAGCCGCAGCGTTTGAGTGGGGCATGGATGTCCTGCTCGAGGTTCACAATACCGCGGAACTCGACCGTGCCTGCCACCTGAAATCACCGCTGATGGGCATCAACAATCGTAACCTCAAGACCTTCGATGTCACGCTGGACACCACGCGGACCCTGTCCAAACAGGTGCCCGCCGATCGGTTGATCGTCTGCGAAAGCGGGCTGTACACACCGGATGATCTGGCCGATATGGCCCGCTACGGCGCGCGGACCTTTTTGATTGGCGAAAGCCTCATGCGGCAAGACGATGTGACCGCCGCGACGCGCAGCTTGCTGGCCAACCCCGTGACCATGGGCGGCATGTAATGACGGACCGGCTCTCTCATTTTGATGGGGCCGGACAGGCCCATATGGTCGATGTCTCGGACAAGGCCGTGACGGACCGTATCGCCACAGCCGAGGCGTGGGTCAAAATGGCGCCCGAAACCCTCGCCCATGTGACCGCAGGGACCGCCAAAAAGGGCGACGTGCTGGGCATCGCGCGGATTGCAGGCATCCAAGGGGCCAAGAAAACCTCCGACCTAATCCCCCTGTGCCACCCGCTGCCGATCACCAAAGTGGCCCTCGACCTTGTCCCCGACGACACCCTGCCCGGCGTGCGCATCTCCGCCACGGTCAAGACGACGGGCCAGACCGGTGTGGAAATGGAAGCCCTCACCGCCGCCTCGACTGCCGCGCTGACGATCTACGACATGCTGAAGGCCGTTCAAAAAGACATGGACATCGGCGGCCTGCGCGTCACCCTCAAAGACGGCGGCAAATCTGGCCGGTTTGAGGGATGAGCGCCGCCCGCTCTCTCGAACTCTTTTTTATAGATGGCCGCCCCGACGGCATGCTGACGGCGCAGGTTTTCAACTGGACGGGCCATGTTCTACGCATCCCCCGCACCCGCCTGAAGGAGGGATTGGCCCGCGAAGAGGCAAAATTCACCGGCGTCTACCTCCTGATGGGGGAAACGTCTGACGGACCTCTGGCATATGTGGGCGAAGCCGAAGATATGGCTGCTCGGCTGCGCACCCATGCGGCCAGCAAAGACTGGTGGGACACGGCGGTCCTGATCACCACAAGCGCCGACAATTTGCACAAAGCTCATGTCCGATACCTAGAAGCGCGCTTGGTCACGATCGCCCGGGACGTGGCATTGACCACCCTAGAGAATGGGAACCAACCGTCCGGGGCCAGCCTGTCTGAGGCGGATCGGGCCAACATGGAAAGCTATCTTGAGACCCTGATGATGGTTCTGCCTGCCATCCGGGTCGATAACTTTCTCCTAAAAAAGCGCGAGACTTCAACGGTTCAACACAGCGAGACGACCGAGGTGCGGTTCGAATGCGTCGTCCCACGTTACGATGTCCATGCATTTGCAGTCTTGAAAGAAGGCGAAATGATTGTTCAGGCGGGCTCAAAGGTGCGGCCCACGTGGGTCGGTGACAGGACTTACAACACACATTACTGGACCCTCTTTGACACTTTGGTGTCTAAAGGCATCATCGCAGACGGTCTTTTTACCGAGGATTACGCGTTCTCCAGTCCCTCCGCCACGGCTGCTGTCGTCTCAGGACGATCCAGCAATGGTCGTAAGGCTTGGAAGGTTGCCGGGAGCGATCAAAGCTATGCAGACTGGGAAGACATGCAACTGACGCAGGTGGCCACGTGATCTCCGTCGACACAGCACAGGCGCTGTGTTTGGGGTTGGTGCGCGCGGGCCCCGCGGAGGACGTGGACCTTGCGCAGGCCTTGGGCCGCGTTTTGGCCACCCCCCTGACCGCAAAACGGGATCAGCCGCCGTTTTCAGCCTCGGCCATGGATGGCTATGCGGTTCAAAGCGGTCAAGCGACGACAGGCAGCACCTTTGATGTGATCGGGGAAGCCGCCGCCGGGCATGGATGGGACGGGCATGTAGGCCCCGGACAGGCCGTGCGGATTTTCACCGGTGCGCCGGTGCCCGACGGAGCAACCCGTGTGATTATTCAGGAAAACGTGACCCGCATCGGGGATCAGATTACCCTGACAGAACCCCTGAAAGACAACATCAATATCCGCCCGCAAGGCGCTGATTTTACGAGAACCTTTTCCCTGGACGCCCCCCGTGCGTTGACCCCCGCCGATCTGGCGCTGATTGCCGCGATGAACCACGCGAATGTCGCGGTGACCCGCCGCCCCAAAGTCGCGCTCATCTCAACGGGGGATGAACTTTTGATGCCGGGGGGGGATCCCGGGCCGGATCAGATCATCGCCTCCAACGTCTTCGCGCTGCAGGCCATGCTGGCCCAAACCGGGGCTAAGGCGCATGTTCTGCCCATCGCGCCCGACACAACTGAGGCACTGGACGCGACTTTGGCGCAGGCCGCAGATTGGGGGGCGGATATCATCGTCACCATCGGCGGCGCGTCGGTGGGCGATCATGACCTTGTGGCCCCCGCCCTCGACCGCTTCGGCGTTACCCGCAGTTTCCACAAAATCGCCATGCGCCCGGGCAAACCGCTGATGGCAGGCGCTAAGGGCGATGTCGCCTTCCTTGGCCTGCCAGGAAATCCCGTGTCGGCGGTGGTCTGTGGTCATCTGTTCTTGCTGCCTATGGTGCGGCGCGCGCTGGGGCTGGGTGATGTTCTGCCCCCTGCACTGACCGCCCGCCTGACCGCGCCGCTTCCGGCTGGTGGGCCCCGCGCGCACTACATGCGCGCGCGCTTTGACGAAGGGGATGCCGCGCGGCAGGTCACCGCCTTCGACCGCCAAGACAGTTCCATGTTGACGGTGCTGGCGGAGGCCAATTGCCTGCTGCTGCGCCCCATTGATGACGCGCCCAAGGCGGCAGGCGATGCTGTGACGATCTATCCGATCTGAAACAGAACATATTGACACAAAACAAGAACACCAGTAGAACATCCCGAACCACAGCTGTTGAGGGAGAGGGCGCATGCTCACCAAGAAGCAACTTGATCTACTGGAATTCATCCACAAGCGCGTGCAGCGCGACGGGGTGCCGCCCAGCTTTGATGAGATGAAGGAAGCCCTTGATCTGCGGTCAAAATCCGGCATCCACCGGCTGATTACAGCCCTAGAGGAACGCGGGTTTATCCGCCGTCTGGCACACCGTGCGCGGGCATTGGAGATCGTGAAACTTCCCGACGCGCTTGAGGCAAAGCTGGGCGGCGCGCCTGCCCCATCGGGATTCACGCCCAAGGTGATTGACGGCGACCGGCCCGACAGCCGTCCGGCGGCGGCACAACCGCTGGAGAATGGTGGCGCAATTGAATTGCCTGTCATGGGTCGGATCGCGGCGGGTGTGCCCATCGCCGCCATCTCAGAGGTCAGCCGCAACGTGGCGGTGCCTGCCGCCATGGTTGGCAAGGGGGATCACTATGCGCTTGAAGTCAAAGGCGATTCCATGATCGACGCGGGCATCAATGATGGTGACGTAGTGATCATTCGTGAAACGCAGATAGCCGACAATGGCGATATCGTCGTGGCACTGGTCGAAGACGCAGAGGCCACGCTGAAACGCTATCGCCGCAACGGCAATGCCATCGCGCTTGAGGCGGCGAACCCTGCCTATGAAACCCGTCTGTTCCGGGATGATCAGGTAAAGGTTCAGGGCCGTTTGGTCGGGCTGATCCGGTCCTACTAAAGCCGCGCCAGCGCGCGGGTCAGCGGGGTATCCCGCTGACGCACTGCGCGCGTGTTCCACAGCCTGTCGCCTGTGCGGTCGCGTACTGTTTCAAGGCGCAGGCGCCCGTCCTCCACCCACCCCGCGACAGCGCCCGTTTGGCGCAACTGGCGGATGTCGAACAGGGTGCAGCCTGCGGGGGCGCTGTGGTCTTGATTGGTAATCAGGATATCCGCGCCGCCACAGCCTGACAGCTCGGCCAGCGCCGTTTTGCCCCTGATGTTGATGACCTCAGTCTGGCCCAAAGTGGCGCGGATGATGCGGCCTTGTTCATCAAGGCCTGCCCGCCCATAGGCGTCCTGTTGCGGCACCGGCGCGCCGTCGTTTTCCAGCCAGCTGGTGGCGGCGAAACTTTCTCCGCGCGCCTTGGACACCGCGCGGCCCTCCTGTGTCATCACCCCGATCAGCGATCCGCTGTCCGCGATCAACAGATCGGGCCGGTCGGCCACCTGCCACAGGGCGAACCCCAACATCAGTGGCACGAGACCGGCCCAACGGGCCGACCCGCGCCACAAGATTACGACCAATCCACCCAAAGCGATCAACACCAAGACCTCCGGCCCCGGTGTCACCACATGGCGCAGGCTGCCGCCCAACCCAGTCACGAAATGCGCAACGCCCAAAATCCAGCTGAGGCCAAGATCCATCAGCCACAGCCCGATCCCCTCCAACCCTACGGGCCACAGGACTGTGGCCAGCACCGCCGAGGGCATGACAAGCGTGCCCATCAACGGCACGCTCAGCAGATTGGCAATCAGCCCGTATTGGGCGATCTGGTTGAAATGGAACGCGGCGATGGGCGCTGTGGCCAGCCCCGCCACCAGCGACGACACCACCACGGCCCCTACAGGGCGCAGCCAACGGGGCACGGCGTCCATGGGCACATGGCGGATCCCAGAAAACACGGCGACAAGGGCGGTGGTCGCGGCAAAGGACATCTGGAACCCCGGGCCGAACAGCGCCTCTGGCCGCAGGATCAGCACAAGAATGGCGGCGATGGCCACCGCCCGCAGGGTCAAAGCGCGCCGGTCGCACAGCACCGCCACCAACATCACTGCCACCATGATAAACGCCCGTTGCGTGGCGATATTACCACCTGACAAAGCCAGGTAGCAGGCCGCGACGATCAAGGCCGCGACGGCCGCGATTTTCTTGGTCGGAAACCGCAGCGCCACGCGCGGGAAAAGTGCCAGACCATAGCGCACCAGCCCAAAGATGAAGGCTGCCAGAATGCCCATGTGCATCCCCGAAATCGCTAGCAAATGCGCAAGGTTGGACGCCCTGAGTGCTGCCAGCGACGCCTGCCCCATGGCGCTTCGGTCGCCGGTCATGATGGCGGCTGCGAAGGCCCCGGCCTCCCCCTCCATGCGCGCCTGCACGCCTTGGCTGATCGCCACCCTTTGGCGGTACACCCACAGGCCCGCCGCCCCGTCAGACGCAGGCCGCGCCAGCAACACCGGCGTGCGCGTGTAGCCCACAGCGCCCAAGCCCTGAAACCATGCCATGCGTTGAAAATCGAAGCCCCCGGGTTCCACAGGGCCCGAGGGCGGCGACAGGTGCCCCGTCAAAATGACCGTCTGGCCCGGCTCTGGGGTGATGAAGCCCTGTTCGCCATGCAAGGACACGCGCACCTTCGCGGGTGTGCGGCTTGGGTCCATCCGTTCGAGGACCACGCGGTCAAGGGTCAGGCGCACGGCCTCGGATTGGGAACGGTCAATGGCCACGATGCGCCCTTCGATGGCGCCGTAATAGCGAAAGCCCAGCACCGGTTCGGCCACCATATGCGCACGCACGCCAGCCAAACCGAACCCGCCCGCAATCAGCGCCAGCGCCACCACCGCGATGCGCAGGCCCTCAGGCAGCCAACGTTGCACAGCCCAAACGACCAAAGCGCAGACCAACAGCGTGGTGGACAGGGCCAGGGGCGGTTCAAATTTCAGCCCGAAATAAAGAGCAATCCCCAGGGACAGCCCAAGAGGCGTCCACAAAAACAGATAGTCCCGCTGGGCAGCAATCTGGCCCATCAGCGCTTGCATCTCTTGTCCTCCGACGGCGGGCTTAGTATCTGCGGCGCAACGCCCGGCCCCCTGCGGCCCCAACTTCACCATTTTGTAGTTAGCAAAAGGTTAATTTCCATGTCCGAACGTCCCGTCGTCACCCGTTTCGCCCCTTCGCCCACGGGCGCCCTGCACATCGGCGGCGCACGCACGGCGCTGTTCAACTGGCTTTATGCCCGTGGTCGGGGCGGCAAGTTCCTGTTGCGGATCGAGGACACGGACAAAGCCCGATCCACGGATGAAAACCGGCAGGCCATTCTGGACGGGCTGACGTGGCTGGGTCTGGATTGGGACGGCGCACCCACATCACAGGCCGCCAATGCGGACCGCCATGCTGAAGTCGCGCTGCAAATGCTGGCCGATGGCACGGCCTACAAATGTTTCTCAACCCAGGATGAGATTGAGGCCTTTCGCGAAGAGGCCCGCGCCAACAAAACCTCCACCCTGTTCCGGTCCCCATGGCGCGATGTGCCCGAGGCTGATCACCCTGACGCGCCCTATGTGATCCGCGTCAAAGCCCCCCGTGAGGGATCCGTGACCTTGCATGACGAAGTGCAGGGCCATGTGACCTATCAGAACGACCAGTTGGACGACATGGTGCTGCTGCGTTCGGACGGATCGCCGGTTTATATGCTCGCCGTGGTGGTCGATGACCACGACATGGGCGTGACCCATGTGGTGCGCGGCGATGACCATCTGGCCAATGCCTTCCGCCAGAACCTAATTTACGACGCCATGGGCTGGGACAAACCCGTGCTGGCGCATATCCCGCTGATTTTCGGGCCCGACGGCAAGAAACTGTCGAAGCGGCACGGGGCCACAGGTGCGGCCGAATATCAGGCCATGGGCTATCCTGCGGCGGGGATGCGCAATTACCTCACACGGCTGGGATGGTCGCACGGGGATGACGAATTTTTCACCGACGCGCAGGCGCGGGACTGGTTTGATCTTGACGGGATCGGCAAATCCCCTGCCCGGTTTGACACCAAAAAGCTGGAAAATCTGTGTGGCCAACATATTGCCGCCGCAGACGATGCTGCACTGCTGCATGAGTTGGAGGACTATCTGGCCGCCACCGACCAGCCTGCCCTTACGTCACCACAACGTGACGGAATGTTGAAAGCGATGCCAAGCCTGAAAGAACGGTCGAAGACCTTCCCCGAACTGCTTGATAAGGCTCACTTTGTTCTAACGTCCCGCCCTATTGTGCCAGATGAAAAGGCCGCCAAGGCGCTGGATGATGTACACAAAGGTATACTGGCGGAATTGACGCCGCAGTTGCAAACTGGTAGCTGGGCGCGAGACGACCTCGAAGGGATCGTGGGCGCCCTTGCTGAGGCCCATGACACCAAACTTGGCAAACTGGCCGGACCGCTTCGCGCGGTTCTTGCAGGGCGCGCGGTGTCCCCTTCTGTCTTTGATATGATGCTGGTCCTTGGGCGGGACGAAACCATCGCCCGGATCAAGGACGCGACGGGCTGAAACCAGTTGCTAACACTTGGGTGTTAGCGGGGTCTCGCCGGAGATTTGACGACGCAGCGGGCCTTTGCACCCGTCTTGCGTGCCTAGAAAGGGAAAACACATGGCCGAACAAAAAACAGCAACGCTGACCATTGATGGCAAATCTTATGAGCTGCCGATCCACTCCCCCACGGCGGGACCTGATGTGATCGACATCCGTAAGCTTTACGGTCAGGCCGGTGTGTTCACCTATGATCCGGGTTTCACATCTACCGCTGCCTGCGACAGCACCATCACCTTTATTGACGGCGACAAGGGTGAATTGCTGCACCGTGGCTATCCGATCGACCAGCTGGCGTCTGACAGCCACTATCTTGAGGTGTGCTATGCGCTTCTCTACGGTGATCTGCCCTCGGCTGAGCAGTTGGAAACGTTCGAAAGCCTTGTGACCAACCACACGATGCTGCACGAACAGATGGCCAATTTCTTCCGAGGGTTCCGCCGCGATGCGCACCCGATGGCCATCATGGTCGGCGTCGTGGGTGCGATGTCCGCGTTCTATCACGACAGCACCGATATCAATGACCCCCACCAGCGTGAGGTCGCGACGATCCGCCTGATCGCCAAGATGCCCACGATTGCCGCTTGGGCCTATAAATATACCATCGGTCAGCCGTTTGTGTATCCGCGCAACGATCTGGACTATGCGTCCAACTTCCTGCGCATGTGTTTTGCCGTGCCCGCCGAAGACTACGAAGTGAACCCGATCCTCGCCCGCGCCATGGACCGTATTTTCACGTTGCATGCCGATCACGAACAAAACGCGTCGACCTCGACCGTGCGTTTGGCCTCTTCCTCCGGCGCGAACCCCTTCGCCTGTGTCGCGGCGGGCATCGCCTGTCTGTGGGGTCCGGCCCACGGCGGCGCCAACCAGGCGTGTCTTGAGATGCTGAAAGAAATCGGCAGCGTTGACCGCATTCCTGAATTCATCGCCCGCGCGAAGGACAAGAACGACAGCTACCGCCTGATGGGCTTTGGCCACCGCGTTTACAAAAACTTCGACCCGCGTGCGACCGTCATGAAAGAAAGCGCGGATGAGGTGCTTGAACTTTTGGGTGTGGAAAACAACCCGCTGTTGCAGGTCGCGATGGAGCTTGAAAAGCAGGCGCTGGCTGACCCCTACTTCGCTGAGAAAAAGCTGTTCCCGAACGTCGATTTCTATTCCGGCATTATCCTTGAGGCCATGGGTTTCCCCACATCGATGTTCACGCCGATCTTTGCAATGGCGCGCACCGTGGGCTGGATTTCCCAGTGGAAAGAACAGCTGGACGATCCACAGCTGAAAATCGGCCGCCCCCGTCAGCTTTATTGCGGCATGACAGCGCGCGATTACGTGGATATCGAAAAGCGCTAATCGACGCTGGATTTCAGATCAAAGGCCCTTCAGGATTCCCCTGGAGGGCCTTTTTCATGCTTAAAACCAAACGCCTGATCCTACGCGAACCCCGCCCGTCGGACATCGACGCCATGTTCGCCGCCTATTCCGACTCAGAGGCCATGCGCTATTGGTCCACGCCGCCCCATGCGACCGCGGATGTGACGCAAAAGATCCTCGACGGTCGCATCGCCCATTGGGCCGAAGCACCGGTGAATTTCCAGATTGAAATGGACGGCCAATACATTGGAAATGCAGGAAATTACGCCCGTAATGAGGTCGGGTTCATGGTGCGACGTCCGTTTTGGCGGCAAGGCATTTTGACCGAAGCCATGGCTGCAATACTTCCGCATCTGTGGCGGGTGACGGATCATGACCATCTGTTTGCGGATGCCGACCCTAACAATGCGGCCTCCTGCGGGGTGTTGAAATCCCTTGGATTTCACGAAACGCACAGGGCGCGGAACACCTTTTGCATTGACGGCGTTTGGGTCCACAGCGTCTATTTCAGGCTGGACCGTCCCGGTTAATCACATGATTTCGCATACAAATGTATGCGAAATTGATGCTATTTTGCCGCAGGTGTCGCACCCTGAAAGATGTCTTGTGACGTCCCATATACCGATCAGACACATCAACGGAGTTTGAACGGATATGAAACACGAACAGGGTTTTGACGTCACGGCTGCTGAATTTGCACCGCTGCACCACACACCTCAGGACTGGCGCGACCGGTTTGCGTTCCGTCTGGTCAAACTCATGCGGATCATTCCCGACAAATTCTTTGCAAAACGATATGGCCACCGCGCTGTCGTGCTGGAAACCGTCGCAGCCGTACCGGGCATGGTTGGCGGGCTGTTGCAGCACCTTAAGGCAATCCGTCACATCCGCGACGACCAAGGCTGGATCAAGGAATTGATCGAAGAGGCTGACAACGAACGCATGCACCTTATGACGTTCATCGAAATCGCGCAGCCCAGCAAGTTTGAACGGTTCCTGATCATGGCCGTGCAGCTGATCTTCTATAACGCCTATTTCTTCCTGTACCTGCTGGCCCCACGGGTCGCACACAGGGTTGTTGGCTATCTGGAGGAAGAGGCCGTGACCTCCTACACCCAATATCTGGCTGAAATTGACGCGGGCAACATTGAAAACATCCCTGCCCCGCAAATCGCCAAGGCCTATTGGAACCTGCCCGACGACGCGCGGTTGCGTGAAGTCGTCATCGTGATCCGGCAAGACGAAGCCGAACACCGCGACACCAACCACCATTTCGCGGACAAAATCGTGGAACGTGCGGCACCCTAGAAACAGTCTGTTTCAATCTGGACCTCCCGCTGGGATCCAAAACTGGTTAATGTCCCCTCAAACTCGTGTTTTGAGGGGATATTTGTATGGAGCTTCTATTCTTGCTCGCCAGTATCGGCCTGTTGTCATTGCTGGATTTCGGCGGCGGATCATCGGGCGGCGGCACTGAAGACGAACCCGACACCGTCGGTGACCCGATTGAGGGCACGGAGCTTGCAGATGACATCGAAGGCACGTCGTTGGGTGAAACGATCACCGGTTCAGGTGGCTTTGACGATATTGCCGCGGGCGGCGGCGATGACGTGGTCTTTGGCGGATTTGGCCAAGACCTGATCGAAGGCGGCGCAGGCGATGATATTCTGAACGGTGAAAACTGGAATGACGGCCTGTTTGGTGGTGCCGGCGATGACGACCTTTACGGCGGCTCCAGCAACGACATCCTTGTCGGGGGCGACGGCAGTGACACCCTCTATGGCGGGTCCGGCAACGATGATTTGATCGACAGCTTTGGCGCGGACACGTTGTATGGGGGGGATGGCGACGACACCCTGGTGGCCTCCGACATCTTCACCCGCGATCTGACACCTCAAGACTACAGTGATCTGCGCGACGGCGCTCTGGGCCGCGATGAAGACGGTGAGATCATCTTCGAAGGCTTCGCCGTCGAAGGCGCGCCAGACACCGCCAGCACCGACACTCTCTATGGGGGTGCCGGTGATGATACCCTGCTGGTGGGCAACAATGATGTGGTCTTCGGGGGCGACGGAGAAGACGATTTTGTCGTCGGGGATTGGGTGAACGTGGATGGTGAAGGCACCGTGATCCGTGACTTTGACACCGCCGAGGATGTCCTGATCGTCGCCCTGTCCGATGACAATGCCGACGCGGAGGTGGACATCATCGACCGTGGTGCCACGATGGAGGTTCAGATCAACGGACAGACCGTTGTGCGCGTTGAAGGCACATTCGACAGCGTGGACGGGCTGGATGGCAGCATCCTGACAACCACCTATACACCTGCGGCCTAGACCCTAGCGCCCTTCGTATTTCGCGGGGCGCTTTTCAAGAAACGCCATCACGCCTTCCTGGAAGTCGCGTGTTTTGCCGCATTCGCCCTGCAGGCGGGCCTCGATGGCCAGCTGTTCATCAAGGGTATGCTCAAACGAGGCACGCAGCGCCTGTTTGATCCGCGTATAGGCTGCTGTCGGGCCTTGGGCCAGATGCAAGGCGCGGGCCGCGATGTGTGTGCCAAAATCAGCCAGCGGCACGGCCTCGAAAATCATACCCCAATCTGCGGCCTGACGGCCTGTGATCTTATCCCCAAAAAGTGCGGCCCCCATGGCCTTGGCCGCCCCCATCTGGCGCGGCAGAAAGTAGGTCCCACCGGCATCAGGGATCAGGCCAATGCGCGTAAACGCCTGTATAAAATAGGCTTCTTCTGCCGCGATCACCACGTCCGCGCACAGCGCAAGGTTGGCACCCGCACCCGCCGCAGCCCCGTGCACCGCCGAAATCGTAGGGATTTTACATTCCGCAATCGCACGGAGCATGGGCACATATTCGTCGCGCAACGTCCGTTCCAGATCAAGGTTCGTGGCATTGCCGCTGTCGCCCAGATCCTGACCGGAACAAAACGCATCCCCTGCACCGCCGATGATCAGCACCCGCGCCTCTTTTTCGGCCGCTTTGATGGCATGCACGATTTCAGCCCGCATCTGCACATTCAGCGCGTTCTTCAGCTCAGGCCGGTTCAACGTCAGGGTGGCGACGTTGTTTTTGATCTCAAGGGAAATGGCGGCGTATTCCATGGGGCGTCCTTTGCATGTCTTTCGACACAACCTAGTGAACTGCACGGTTTAGAAAAGCCCAAACGTGCCGTCACTTCGAATTCGTTACGATTTGAGGATATCGTTCAGACGCGCCTGTTCGTCCTCGCTCAACGCGTCAGACACAGGGGCGGAGGCGCGGCCTCGGACGGTGATAAAGGCCACCCCACCGGCCATGACCAACATCAAGGGGGCTGCCAGCCACAGCAAGATATTCGCGCCCTCAGCCTTGGGGTTCAGCAAAATGTAGTCGCCGTAGCGGTCCACAAGATACTGCAACGCTTGCGCATCGGTGTCACCGGCCACCAGCCGTTCGCGCAGCAAAATCCGCAAATCGCGGCTGATGCTGGCGTTGCTTTCATCGATGCTTTCGTTGCGGCACACGGGGCATCGGGCTGCACCGCCATCGTTGAGGTCGCCAAACGCAGCGCAACCATGATCGACAATGCGCGCACCACCCCCCTCATTCCGCAGGCACCGGTTTGGCGCGGCTGGCTTTTGTCGCCCCCGCCGCCACGCGCAACCGACGGTCGGTCAGCGATATCAATCCACCCAAGGCCATCAAGATCGACCCGCCCCAAATCCAATTGGCGAAGGGTTTGATATAGGCCCGCACCGCCCAGCCGCCGCCATCCTGGGCGTCGCCCAATGTCACGTAGACGTCCCGCAAGAGGCCATTGCGGATGCCGGCCTCGGTCGTGGGCATTTGCGCCACGGGGTAAAAGCGTTTCTCGGGGAAGACCTGCCCCACCTCGCGTCCGTTGCGGTAGACGATCATGTCAGCCCCCTCGCCCACGAAATTCGGCCCGTCGACTTGGCGAATACCGGCCAGTTCGACCTCATGTATCCCGACCTGCCAGCGGTCGCCCACCTGGGCTACGCGGATATCTTCGTCTTCCCATGCCAGCAGGGCCGCGACTGCGAAGACGGTGATCCCCATGCCTGCATGGGCGGTGAATTTGCCCCAATCGGCGCGCGGCAGACGGCGTAACCGGCCCAGACGGTCCGTCAGCGCGCCGCGTCCCGTGCGCAGCGCCAGATCAACGGTGGCCCCACCCACACCCCACGCGCCCAAGACCACACCAACAGGCCCCCAGCGCGGACCGTCCGGTCTGCAGAGCAAAGGCCAGCGCGCCCAAGGCAATCGCCAAGATCGCCACCGGCACCATCGGTTTTACCGCCTTGGCCAGCGACCCGCGTTTCCTCGCCAGAACGGACCCGATGGGCAAGATGATCGACAGTGCCACAAAGAACGGCGTGAAGGCCGCATCAAAGAACGGCGGCCCCACGGATACCTGTTCAGGCCGGTCAAAAAGACCGATGGCATAGAACGGGTTTTCGATACTGCGGCCTGCCATAGTCCAGCGCGCATCGGTGGACGCCAGTTCAATCACCAGCGGCCAGATCGTGCCCACAAAAACCACAAAGGACGACACCGCCAGCAGAACATTGTTGGCGACGAGGGCGGTTTCACGGCTGACCGTGCCAAAGACCCCCGTGGCGTCCGTGGCCGACGCGCGCATCGCAAACAGCAACAGCCCACCGCCCGTAAAGAACAGCAAAATCAACAAGATAAACACGCCGCGTTCGAGGTCATTGGCAAAGCCATGCACCGACGTCAGTACGCCGGCGCGCACGATGAACAGGCCCAACACAGAGAACCCAAAGGCCAAGATCGCCAACAGGATCGTCCAGGCCTTCAGGCTTTCGCGTCTTTCAACCGAGATGGCGCTGTGCAACAGGGCTGCCGCCAACAGCCACCGCATAAAGGACGCGTTTTCCACCGGATCCCAGAACCAGAAACCGCCCCATCCCAATTCGCAATAGGCCCACCACGACCCCAGCGCGATGCCGACCCTCAAAAACAGCGAAGCGGCCAGCGTCCAAGGCCGCACCCAGCGACCCCATGCTGCATCCACGCGCCCTTCAAGTAACGCGGCGATGGCAAAGCTGTACGACATGCTCAAACCGACATAGCCAAGGTACAAAAACGGCGAATGGAATGCCATACTGGGGTCCTGCAACAGCGGGTTTAGGTCACGCCGGTCAAAGGGCGGAAAATCCAGCCGTTCAAACGGGTTCGAGGTGAACAGGATAAAGGCATAGAACGCGACGATCACCGCCGACTGCACGCCCAGCACACGGGCCCTCAGGCTGGCGGGCAAATTGCCGCCAAACCAACTGGCACAAGCCCCAAACAGCACCAAGATCAGCAGCCACAGCAACATCGAGCCTTCGTGATGGCCCCAAACACCCGTGACTTTTTACAGCATCGGCTTGTCCGAATGGCTGTTGGCCACCACCAGTTTGAAAGAAAAATCAGACACGACAAAGACATAGGTCAGGACTGCAAAGCGCGCCCCCACCAAGATAAATTGCACTGTGGCTGCGGGGGCCGCCGTGGCCATCCACCCGCGCTCGCCTTTTGTGTGCGCCAATAAGCGGGACAACCATCTGCGCAACCCCGATCAGGGCCGCCAGAAACAATGCGAAATGTCCAAGTTCTGTAATCATCCCCCAAGTATAGGCCCCTTGGGGTGGGCTGCCAGCGCAACCGGCCCCGTAACATGGCGATGGGGCCGGTCAAATGGTCACGTCTGTGTCACATCAGGACTTTTGCTGCGCCCATTCTACAAGGGCCGCATTGTCGGCAGGCGCCGGCGCCTTTTGCGCCGAGGCGGGTGCAGGCGGTTCCGGTGCATCGACCTGCAACGCCTCCAACTGACGGGTGTTTTCAACGACCGTTGGCACCCGCGCCATGGTCTGCGCAATCGACCGCTGAAAATCCTGACTATGCGCTTGATGCCGCGCGCCAAAATAGAACGAAACAATTGCCCCCATCAGCCACCACAACGGATCGGGCACCAATGCGATGCCTTGCATCCGGCTGGCAAACCAAACCGGATCCACCATGGCGACGATGAACAATCCGATGTTGCCAAAGGCCAAAAAGGGCCGTGGCAACCGATTGAGCCCATCCATAAGCCGATCAAACCAACCCCGTCTCTCCACCATGAATTCAGCCGCATATTGTTGCATCGCCTGTTGTTTGACCGCAGCCTCACGCACACCGGCATTCTCCGCATTCTCACGAAAGACCTGCGCCGTCTCGACAATCACATTGCGCCCGCCGCCGAAAATGGCGCCGAATATCCGGTCAATCAGCCCCATCGTGCGGTCCTTTCGCGGTGCTCAGCCTCAGTCAGGTGAAACCGGGGGGAGATGAATTCCTCCGCCCGCACGATCCATCCGCCCTTGCCGCCATCGCGCCTGCGCGCATATTTGCGACTGGCCGGGCGGCCATCGGCAAGGCTGTAATAATAGTTGCGCCGCGCAATTCCGTAGGCATCCACGAAATGGTCCGGGGCTGCCGATAGCCCCTGCTGCGTCGCCGAAATCGTCTGCGGCCCGATCAGCCCGTCCACGCCCACCTCAATGCGCATGTCCCGCAGCAGCCGCTGCAAAATACGCACCGCATTGGCGCCCGCGTTGACGTACATATCAAACACCGTCGCATGAAGCGGTGCGGGCAGCTCCGCAATGCGGGGCCGGTCGAAATAGTGATCGATGAAAATGACCACCGCCTGATCCCGGCTGAGAACACGGACATCCTGCGCATCCACATCCCCGTCGCGGTCCAGATCAAGCCCCAAACGGCGCATTGTGTGAATGGTGACCCCGTGGTTGGTCGCCCCGCCCGGGTCATCGGGATCATTCACGTAGCCGCCCTCGCGGGCCACTATACCTTCGGCAATTTCCTCAACATCGTACATTCCGGCACCCCCATGTGTGTGGACACAAAGGGTGCAAGGAATTGGTTAACCGGTGGTGGTAGCACCGTCCGCTGTGTTAACCTCTGGCTCACAGAAATTCTGCGCCTCTTGCATGTCCTCGACCTCGGCGGGCATGTAGGTCTCATCGTGTTTGGCAAGGATTTCGACGGCCTCAAAGGTGCCGTTCACGTAGCGCCCCTGCCCGACCATGCCCTGACCTTCCTCGAACAGATCGGGCAAAATCCCCTCATAGGTCACGGGGACTGCGTTAAAACAATCGGTCACGATAAAGCTGACTTGGGTGCCGGTCCCGCGCTCAATCGAATCCTCGGCCACCATGCCACCGATGCGGAACAACTCCGTCTCGGCGGGGGGTTCGCTCACCACTTCCGTGGGCGACCGGAAATAGTTGATCCCATCACGCAAAGCATAGCCGATGGCCCCCGTGGACAAGGCCAAAGCCACAAAGGCCACGGCGATGATCTGGATACGTCTTTGTTTCTTGAGCGATTTCATACGCGCCTCATGGGAAAAGCGGTGCCATCATCAGCCCCGAAGTCTCCCGTACACATAACATCAGATTGGCGTTCTGCAAGGCTTGGCCCGATGATCCTTTCGTGAGATTATCAAGCGCCGCTACGACAATGGCGCGGCCCTCGCGGCGGTCCGCAACAACGCCCACATGGCAGAAATTCGATCCCCGAATGTGGCGGATGCTGGGATGTTCACCGAAGGGCAGAACCTCCAAGAACGGCTCGCCCTCATAGGCGGTTTCCAACGTCTTATGAATGACTTGCGCATCACCCTTCACGTAAACCGTCGCCAGAATGCCGCGGTTCGCGGGGATCAGATGGGGGGTAAACTGAACCTCAACGGGCCTCCCGGCCAGCGCCGAAAATTCCTGATCGAATTCGCCCAAATGCCGGTCCGTGCCTCCCACTGCATAGGCGTGGGCCCCCTCGGACAATTCCGCATGC
>NZ_CBFHNH010000030.1:0-21276 GCF_965657175.1 Pseudooctadecabacter sp.
CGTCAGCGCATGTTGTCGCAGCGGATCATTTTTCTGGCCTTGGAAATGGATCGAACCGACAGCCCGACTGTGGTTGAAAACATGACCGATGCGATCCAGCTTTTTGCCCAGTCACATCAACAACTCATCAGTCTGTCGTCCACAGATGCCGCACTGCGTGAGCTCTATTTTGGTGACGCTGATCTGGACGGCCGGATGCGCGATTACATCAGCCGCGCTCAAATGATGTTGGCGTCCCGCGCCAATGACCTTCCGACGGAAGCGGCTTTGGCCGGTCTGATTGAAGAAGGGCAGGGGCCACTTCTGACGGACCTTGACCGGGCCGTTGGGCTGTTGGAACAGGCGGCGGTTTCGCGCGTGGAAAGCACTCTATCTATCGCGCAGCAGATTTTGTTAATCGCCGTCTTTGTCATTGTGCTTGAGGCGATTTTGATCTTTGTGCCCGCCCAGTTGAGCGTCACCGCAACCCTGGACGCCCTTCAAGTGCGCAATGATCAGATCGCGGATCAAAAACAGGCGCTTGAACGCACCGCAAGCGAACTTGAATTTGCAGCCTATCATGATCCGCTGACCGGTCTGGCCAATCGCAAACTCCTGTTTGATGTGTTGGACAAGGGGTTGGACACCCGCCTGTCGGCTGCGGGTGTTTTGACGGCGATGCAGGTTGACCTTGATCATTTCAAACAGATCCACGGACATCCACGGACATCCCGCAGGCGATGCTGTGTTGCAGACCGTGGCGCACCGGATGGTCGACACCGCAAAAGATGCGCTTTTGATCTCACGCATTGGGGGGGACGAACTTGTGATCGTATGCCGGTCGCGGATTGCTGACGCGCCGCAATCGGCGCTGATGTGTGCCAATCAGATCATCGACGCGATCGAGGCCCCGATCCGGTTTGAGGACAAAACTCTCCATGTGGGTGCCTCCATCGGGATCGCCTTTGCGACGTCGGACATCGACAGCAGTGATGCCCTTCTCGCTCTCGCGGATGAGGCCCTTTATAACGCCAAACGCGAAGGTCGAGGCACGGCCCGCATCTACGACCCGAAAGAAAGCGATGTCGTCAATCTGTAAACGTGGAAGGCATCCGTTCGTCACAACGTTGATCCAACAGCTGCGTCGGTCTGACGGTAGTATGAGCCTATCGTGTGGCGCAAAAGGCCTGCCTACATCGATTGTTTCCAAATTCGCATCAAAGGTCTTTTGGCAGATGGTTCATCCGCTAGACGTATCGCGATATGAGCAGTGAACAATACACCACCGAAGATGACCTGAACGCCCCTTAGACGCAGGTTATGGGTATCCTTGAAGGCGACGAAAAGTCCGTCAATCCACGGCGCAAAATGCAGTGGTTGATGGCGTTTGATACTGATCAGAAGACAAAAAAAATACTTCCAGACCTACCTTGGCCTTTGCGCCATCGGTCGTCTGCGGCCGGGACGGGCGATGGGCACTGTGTCGCGCTATCCCAATGTCTGCCAACGGCAGAACCGGCAAGCAGAATTTGATGCATTCATCAAAACCTTCAAAGCCTATCTTCACCCGATTGCACTGAGGCCACACGGCTATCATGAGAACACCTTTGCGAACTTGGACGCTGCGACCATCGCCAAAGAGGTCGAAGCCGCAATCGATATTGTCACCGCCTATGGGTACGAATGCTTCATCTATTCCGGCACCCTTCTTGGCATGGTGCGTGATGGCACCTTCCTGCCTCACGATGATGATGTTGATCTGGGTGTCTTGATCAAAGCCAACAGTCAGGTCCGCGCAGCGCGAGAATGGAAATATCTGACGCGGGATCTGATTGCGCGTGGCTTGTTGAGCGACAAGACCAACCTTGATCGTGGCATCCTGAAGCTGAAAGCCAGCGAGAAGATTGATTTCGACCTGTTCGCGGCTTGGATCGACGATGACGACAAGGTTTCTGTCTACCCCTACAGCGCTGCTGGGTTCGATCGATCCGTTCTGCTGCCCTTGCAGCCGACGGGTCCTTTTGAACTGCCGGGCCCGGCCAACCCCGACAACGTTCTGGCCGTGAACTATGGGCCCGGTTGGCGGGTGCCCGACCCCTATTATACCTTTCAGATGGGCAAGCAGGACGTGATGTTCGAAGACTACCTGCGCACATGCAAGGAAGACCATCCCGGCCCGCGCACCATCATCACATACGGCACGTTTGACCTGTTTCATGCAGGGCACGTGCGCCGTTTGGAACGGCTTGCCAAACTGGGTGAAAGGCTGATCGTTGGTCTGTCCACGGATGAATTCAATGCGGGCAAAGGTAAGAAAGCGGTGTGTTCCTACGAGGATCGCAAACAGGTGCTCGAAGCGTGTTCCTTTGTCGATCTGGTGATCCCCGAAGAAACGTGGGACCAAAAGCGCGGTGATATCAAAACCCACAAGGCCGATCTTTTTGCGATGGGCGATGATTGGGTGGGTAAGTTCGACGATCTCAAAGACCTGTGCGATGTCACCTATCTGCCGCGGACCGAGAACATTTCGACCACGGACCTACGCGCGCGTTAAGGATAGCGCCAAAAGTTAAGTGCCGGCGCGACGCTCGTTTTCGTGGTGGCGGACACAGTTCCGCCCCGCAGATTTCGCTTGGTAAAGCATCTTGTCTGCCTCGGCGATCAAATGGTGCGGGCTGGTTGGCACGTTCTTTGCCGAGGCAAGGCCCACACTTGCACCAATCGACAGCATCGACCCTTCAAATGCGATCGGGGCTTGCAGTGCGGCTATGATGTCTTCGGCGTAACGGCGGGCGATCGCGATGGCCGCGCAGGTCGGAAAGATGACGGCAAATTCATCCCCGCCCATTCTATAGATATCCCCTTCGATGCAGCAGGTCTCAGTGATGCGTGCGGCCACCGTGATCAGAACCATGTCACCTGCGGGGTGACCGAAGGTGTCATTGATCGCCTTGAACCGATCAAGATCAATCAACATCAACGCGGTATGTGGACGGGTTGTTTCCAAGCTTCGCGCGATGTCCACGTCGAATGCGCGTCTGTTTTTAAGCCCTGTCAGCGGGTCCTCAAACGCGGCGAGTTCCAACTCTCGGCGGAGGCTGTCCAGCTCTTGATTGTGGATGGTCAGCGCGGTGTTCAAAGCCTCCAGCCGCGCCAAGGCCTCTTTTTCTTTTGTGACATCATGTCCGGTGCCTCGGTATCCTTGAAAAACCCCGTTGTCGTCAAAGACGGGATCACCGGACACACGAAGCCATAAGTACCCATCACTCGTATGGCGTTTGGTCCGGTATTCGAAATTGCGGAAGGGACGATGGTTTTCCAGATCGTCCCAATGATCATCAAAGGCGGCCTCGTCATCTTGAAGCACCGGATGCCGCCCGCGCTTGTGGCCTAAAACCTCCTCGGGAGGGATATGGGTCACTTCGACCATACGTGCAGAAAAGTAGGTGAACCGATGTTCCGCATCAGTTTCCCAGAACCAATCAGAGGCAATGCCCGCGAAATCCTCAAGATTTCGAAAGGTGGAACGATCTTCGATAGACATGGCAAAATCGCTATACGTGGAGTGTTCAGAATTCGTTAAAGCCTGATCGGTCTTTTTCGTTTCGTGCGGTGACGGTTTGAAATTGATCCTCGCCCTCTTGGCACAGGGCGGCAACCTGTGTATCTGACCGCTGTGGCTTGGCCTGCGATTCGTCGTTGCCAAGTGACATTCGTCCGAGACGGTGAGTGTGGCATCCGCCACATAATTCTTGCCCGAGGCGGGAAAGACCAAAGATCGACTGGCGCTCTCCGTGGGCGGCACCCTTGTTTGGCTCAACCCCCGTTTAAAATGGACAAAGACGTTCGGGCCATCTGGTCCGGGCAAACTTGAGCCGGGGCGCGGGATACTCCCAAGCCCCAAACTTGGAGTGAAACTGTGGATAGAGCCCAGAAAGAAAAATTGGTCGACGAGCTCGGCCAAATCTTCGAAAGCTCTGGCGTCGTAGTGGTTGCCCACTACGAAGGCATGACAGTTGCTGAAATGCAGGACCTGCGGGCGCGTATGCGCGAAGCCGGGGGTTCCGTACGCGTTGCCAAGAACAAGCTCGCCAAGATCGCCCTTGAGGGTAAGCCATGCGAAAGCATCGCGGACTTTCTCACGGGTATGACCGTTCTCTCTTATTCTGAAGATCCAGTGGCTGCGGCCAAGGTTGTTCAGAACTACGCCAAGGACAACGACAAGCTCGTGATCCTCGGCGGTGCAATGGGTGAGAACGCTCTTGACGTCGCTGGTGTTAAAGCTGTGTCCGAAATGCCGTCCCGCGAGGAGCTTATTGCCTCCATCGTTGGCGCAATCGGTGCACCTGCTTCCAACATCGCCGGTGCCGTTGGCGCGCCTGCTTCGAACATCGCAAGCATCCTTTCCACCATCGAGGAAAAGGCTGCTTAAGCAACCTGATCGCCTTCGTCGTGAACCTCACGCGTTGGAACACAAATTTAGAAATGGAAAAGCAAAATGGCTGATCTGAAGAAACTTGCTGAAGAGATCGTTGGTCTGACCCTTCTCGAAGCACAAGAACTGAAAACCATCCTCAAGGACGAGTATGGCATCGAGCCCGCAGCTGGCGGCGCAGTCATGATGGCTGGCCCTGCTGGTGACGCAGGTGCAGCAGCAGAAGAGAAGACCGAATTTGACGTCGTTCTCAAGAACGCTGGCGCATCCAAGATCAATGTGATCAAGGAAGTCCGTGGCATCACAGGTCTCGGCCTGAAAGAAGCCAAAGACCTGGTCGAAGCTGGCGGCAAAATCAAAGAAGGTGTCGACAAAGCAGAAGCCGAAGACATCAAAGGCAAGCTGGAAGCAGCTGGCGCCGAGGTCGAGCTGGCCTAAGCCACCTCAACCTTTTGGTTACGGAAGCGGCGGTCCTGCGGGGCCGCCGTTTCTTTTTGGCACAGTGCCTGCCGCCCAACTGGACCTATACGGCCAACCCTACCCCCGCTATAAGTCCAGCCGAGGGAGGCACGATGGAAGCGACGGTTCTCACGTTTGAGATGATGGTGGTGCTTGGGCTGCTGGCGTTCACTGTCTTTTTGTTTGTGTCTGAAATCATCCGCATCGATCTGGCCGCTATGCTGGTAATGGTCATGTTGGGTGGGCTTTCGACCCTACCGAGTCTGGGAAATCTGTCCGATGGGGCGGAATTGTTCTCGGGGTTTTCGTCTAATGCCGTCATTTCGATTATCGCAGTGATGATCATCGGTGCGGGGCTGGACAAGACTGGGCTGATGTCCAAAGTCGCGGCCCTGATCCTTAAACGTGGGGGCACCACCGAAGGGCGCATTATCCCTATCGTGTCTGGCACTGTCGGCATCATCAGTTCGTTCATGCAGAACGTCGGGGCCGCAGCGCTGTTCCTGCCTGTCATCAGCCGCATTTCAGCCCGTACCGAAATCCCGATGAGCCGTCTGGCCATGCCGATGGGATTTTGTGCCATTCTGGGTGGCACGATCACCATGGTCGGGTCGTCCCCGTTGATCCTGTTGAACGATTTGCTGGTCTCCGCCAACGAAACGTTGCCTGACGGCCAAAAGATGGACCCCTTCGGGCTGTTTTCGGTCACCCCGATCGGGATCATGCTGGTGCTGACGGGGGTCCTTTATTTCGTGCTGTTGGGCCGCTGGATATTGCCTGGACAGCGGGGCAGGGGCGAAGATGCTGGTGCGGCGCGGTCCATGCAGACCTATGTGGAAAACACCTACGGGCTGCGCGCTGACCTGTTTGAGGTTCAGGTGCCCGAGGGGTCGATCCTGATTGGTCAAAAGCTGGCCGATGTCATGGTGGCGCACCACCTTTACATTCTTGGTACCCACTATAAAGGCCGCAAAATCATCGCCCCCATGGCCGATACCGTGATTGAGGCACCTTGCCGTCTGGCCGTTCTGGGTCTGCGCCGCGCCTTGCAGGATGAATTTTGCGAACCTTACGGCGCAACGATCCTGCCTGCTTTGGACGTTTTTGCGGATGACTTTGCCGCCACCGAATCCGGAGTGGCCGAGGTCGTGATCCCGCCCGGTTCGGGCGTGATCGGCCAATGCCCGATTGATTTGCGGCTGCGCCAGACCCATGGCTTGTCCGTGCTGGCGATCCATCGCGGCGAAGACACCATGAGCCATGTTGAAACCGAAGATCACGTGGCCACCCACATCGGTGCGGTGCCTTTGCAGGCAGGCGATACCTTGGTGGTGCATGTGCGGTGGGAACAGTTGACCCGTCTGAAATCCGACCGCGATTTTGTCATCGTCACCTCCGATTTTCCGCAAGAGGAACTGCGGCCCAACAAGGTCAACTGGGCGCTTGGCTTTTTCTTGATGACCCTTATCCTGATCCTGTTCACAGACCTTTTGTTGTCGTTGTGCCTGCTGGCGGGTGCCATTGGCATGATCCTGTCGCGCGTGCTGTCCGTGGATGAGGCCTATGACGCCGTCAGCTGGTCTACTGTTTTCCTGCTGGCATCCCTGATCCCGTTGGGTCAGGCGGTTCAGAATACCGGCACCGCTGCTTGGATTGCTGAACAAATTCTGACGCTGCTGGATGGCTGGCCGCTGTGGTCGTTGCAGGCGGGACTCGCGATTTTGGCGACGGTCTTCACGTTGGTGATGTCCAATGTGGGGGCGACTGTGTTGCTCGTGCCGCTGGCCGTGTCGATTGCGATTTCGGCAGGGGGCGATCCGGCGATTTTTGCGCTGACGGTGGCGATCTCAACCTCCAATTCGTTCCTGATCCCGACCCATCAGGTCAATGCGTTGATCATGGGCCCTGCGGGCTACCGCGTGGTGGATTTCGTCCGCTCTGGCGGGATCATGACGGTTCTGTTTTTGGTCGTTTCGCTGACGGGACTGTCCATCTTCTTTTAGGTGTTTACCACACCGGCCTCGCCGCCCTTGACCACAGGGAACTTTTCGCCGAGGTTAGGGTTTCAAACATGCAATCCCAAGGGTGCGTCACTGCCCCCTTGTCAATCGCCTGTTCACATCCTAAACAGCGGGTCTACGCGGCTTCGATTGATTCGAGGCCGCTATTTCTGTCTTGCAGCATGGAGCCGACCAAACCTTCGAAAAACCGTTAGTTTTCCGAAGGGTGGCAAAGTGTTGTGGACCTGTCTTGGCAAGTACCCCACGGGGTATTTCCCAAGGCAGGAGAGGGGTCGAGGGCCGCGCTTTGGGTCGCGCGGCGAGAATGGACCCCGCTCATTGCTGTCTCGTATGGCCGCAGGTCAGTCGCCCAACTGTCCCTGCGCCGGTGAGAATTTGAAAGGTGTCCAGCACATGGCGCAAACGTTCCTCGGTCAGAAACGTCTTCGTAAATACTACGGTAAAATCCGTGAAGTTCTTGATATGCCGAACCTTATTGAGGTTCAGAAATCATCCTATGATCTTTTCCTGCGCTCCGGCGACAGTGATGAACCCCTGGACGGTGAAGGCATCAAGGGTGTCTTCCAGTCGGTTTTCCCGATCAAGGATTTCAACGAAACCTCCGTTCTGGAATTCGTCAAGTATGAGCTTGAGAAGCCCAAGTACGACGTTGAGGAATGCCAGCAGCGCGACATGACCTATTCCGCGCCGCTTAAGGTGACGCTCCGTCTGATCGTGTTTGATGTGGACGAAGACACAGGCGCGAAGTCTGTGAAAGACATCAAGGAACAAGACGTGTTCATGGGCGATATGCCCTTGATGACGCCAAACGGCACATTTGTCGTGAACGGCACGGAACGCGTGATTGTATCCCAGATGCACCGGTCCCCCGGTGTGTTCTTTGACCACGATAAAGGCAAAACGCACAGCTCGGGCAAGCTGCTGTTCGCATGCCGCATCATTCCTTACCGCGGGTCTTGGCTGGACTTCGAATTCGATGCCAAGGACCTCGTGTTCTGCCGCATCGACCGTCGCCGCAAACTGCCGGTGACATCCCTTCTTTATGCGCTGGGCCTTGATCAAGAAGCGATCATGAACGCGTATTACGACACCGTCGATTACGTCTATGACAAGAAGGCGAAGGCTTGGAAAACCAAGTTCTTCCCAGAGCGCGTGCGCGGCACCCGTCCGACCTTCGATCTGGTTGACGCCAAATCCGGCGAAGTGATCGGTGAAGCCGGTAAGAAAATGACTCCACGTGCGGTCAAGAAACTGATCGACGAAGGCGACGTCACCGACCTATTGGTGCCGTTCGAACAGATCGTCGGTAAGTTTGCGGCCCTCGACATCATCAACGAAGAAACCGGTGCGATCTACGTCGAAGCCGGTGATGAGCTGACCCTTGAAATGGACAAAGATGGCGACGTCATCGGCGGCACATTGAAAGAACTGGTCGACGCAGGCGTGGAAACCATCCCCGTCCTCGACATCGATAACATCAATGTCGGCCCCTACATGCGCAACACCATGGCGGCAGATAAGAACATGGGTCGTGAAACCGCGCTCATGGACATCTACCGTGTGATGCGTCCGGGTGAACCACCCACCGTTGACGCCGCTCAGACCCTGTTCGACAGCCTGTTCTTTGACAGCGAACGCTATGATCTGTCCGCTGTGGGCCGCGTGAAAATGAACATGCGTCTGGCGCTTGAGGCCGAAGACACCCTGCGCACACTGCGCCGCGAAGACATCGTGGCCTGCATCAAGGCGCTGGTTGAATTGCGCGATGGTAAAGGCGACGTGGACGACATCGACCACCTCGGCAACCGTCGTGTCCGTTCCGTTGGTGAGCTGATGGAGAACCAGTACCGCGTCGGCCTTCTGCGGATGGAACGCGCGATCAAAGAGCGTATGTCGTCTGTCGAAATCGACACGGTCATGCCGCAGGATCTGATCAACGCGAAACCTGCTGCCGCTGCGGTGCGCGAATTCTTCGGCTCCAGCCAGTTGTCGCAGTTCATGGACCAAACCAACCCGCTGTCGGAAGTCACGCACAAGCGTCGTCTGTCCGCACTGGGGCCAGGCGGTTTGACCCGCGAACGTGCCGGTTTTGAGGTGCGCGACGTGCACCCAACCCACTACGGCCGCATGTGTCCGATTGAAACGCCGGAAGGGCCGAACATTGGTCTGATCAACTCGCTGGCGACATTTGCCCGCGTGAACAAATACGGCTTCATCGAAACGCCATACCGCAAGGTCGTCGAAGGCAAGGTCACAGACGAAGTGTCCTACATGTCCGCGACCGAAGAAATGCGTCACACTGTGGCGCAGGCGAACGCGTCCTTGGATGAAAACAACGCCTTCACCAACGAAATGGTCAACACCCGTCAAAACGGTGAATACACGCTGGCCCCCACGGGCAACGTGGACCTGATCGACGTGTCGCCAAAGCAGTTGGTATCTGTCGCCGCCTCGCTGATCCCGTTCCTTGAGAACGACGACGCGAACCGCGCACTGATGGGGTCCAACATGCAACGTCAGGCCGTGCCTTTGTTGCAAGCTGAGGCACCTTTGGTCGGTACAGGCATCGAAGAGGTTGTGGCCCGCGATTCCGGTGCTGCGATCATGGCAAAACGCGCAGGTGTCATCGACCAGGTCGATGCGACCCGTATCGTTGTGCGCGCCACGTCCGACCTGACGGTTGGCGATCCCGGCGTTGACATCTACCGCATGCGCAAATTCCAGCGGTCCAACCAGAACACCTGCATCAACCAGCGTCCTCTGGTGAAAGTGGGTGACAAGGTGACGAAGGGCGAAGTCATCGCAGACGGTCCGTCCACGGATATCGGTGAACTGGCGCTCGGCAAGAACGTCGTCGTCGCCTTCATGCCGTGGAATGGCTACAACTACGAAGACTCCATCCTGATCTCCGAGCGTATCGTGCGCGACGACGTCTTCACCTCGATCCACATTGAGGAATTCGAAGTCGCCGCCCGTGACACCAAGCTTGGGCCAGAGGAAATCACCCGCGACATCCCCAACGTCGGTGAGGAAGCCCTGCGCAACCTCGACGAGGCGGGCATCGTCTACATCGGGGCGGAAGTTGGCCCTGCTGACATCCTTGTCGGTAAGATCACGCCAAAAGGCGAAAGCCCGATGACACCGGAAGAAAAGCTTCTGCGTGCCATCTTCGGTGAGAAAGCCTCCGACGTCCGCGACACGTCCCTGCGTCTGCCACCCGGCGACTTTGGTACGGTTGTTGAGGTCCGCGTCTTCAACCGTCACGGCGTCGAAAAAGACGAACGTGCGCTGCAGATCGAACGTGAGGAAGTTGAACGCCTCGCCCGTGACCGCGACGATGAGATGACGATCCTTGATCGAAACATCTACGCCCGTTTGCGCTCCATGATCGAAGGCAAGACAGTCGCCAAAGGTCCAAAGGGCATCAAGTCCGGCACGACCATCGACGCGGCCTTGCTTGAAGACATGCCCCGCAGCCACTGGTGGCAGTTGGCACTGAAGGAAGAAAACGACGCACAAATCGTCGAAGCCCTGAATGAACAGTACGAAGCGCAGAAAAAACTGCTCGACGCACGGTTCGAAGACAAGGTTGAGAAAGTGCGCCGCGGCGATGATCTGCCCCCGGGCGTGATGAAGATGGTCAAAGTCTTCGTGGCTGTGAAGCGTAAGCTGCAGCCCGGTGACAAAATGGCCGGTCGTCACGGCAACAAGGGTGTGATTTCCAAGGTGGTCCCGATGGAGGACATGCCGTTCCTCGCAGACGGCACACCGGTCGATTTCGTTCTGAACCCGCTGGGCGTGCCATCGCGCATGAACGTCGGTCAGATCCTTGAGACGCACATGGGTTGGGCCGCACGCGGTCTGGGCCTGCACATCGACGAAGCCCTGGGCGAATTCCGCCGCAGCGGTGACCTGACGCCAATCCGCGACGCGATGAAGATCGCCTATGGGGACAATGTCTATGCCGAAGGCATCGAAGACATGGACGAAGGTGAACTGGTCGAGGCCGCAGGCAACGTCACACGCGGTGTGCCAATCGCCACGCCCGTCTTTGACGGCGCGGTTGAGGCCGACGTCAACGATGCACTCAAGCGGGCAGGGTTCTCTGAATCCGGTCAGTCGGTGCTCTTTGATGGCCGCACCGGTGAGCAGTTCTCACGTCCTGTGACCGTGGGCATCAAGTACCTGCTCAAACTGCACCACCTTGTGGACGACAAGATCCACGCCCGTTCCACGGGGCCGTACTCCCTCGTCACGCAGCAGCCGCTGGGTGGTAAGGCACAGTTCGGTGGTCAGCGCTTCGGTGAGATGGAAGTCTGGGCCCTCGAAGCCTACGGCGCCGCCTACACCTTGCAGGAAATGCTGACGGTGAAATCGGACGACGTGGCAGGCCGGACGAAGGTCTACGAAAGCATCGTCAAAGGCGAGGACAACTTCGAGGCTGGCGTGCCAGAATCGTTCAACGTTCTCGTGAAAGAAGTCCGGGGCCTCGGCCTCAACATGGAACTCCTGGATGCGGAGGTGGAGGACGAATAAGGCCCGCAGCCTTCATTCTGGGCCGAGGAACGCCTCGGCCCGCCCTCCCTTCCCGCCATACTGAAAAGGTATCGATATGAACCAGGAACTGACAAACAACCCGTTTAACCCGCTCACACCGGCGAAAACGTTCGACGAAATCAAGGTCTCTCTGGCCTCCCCTGAACGAATCCTCAGCTGGTCGTTTGGTGAGATCAAGAAGCCCGAAACCATCAACTACCGCACGTTCAAGCCGGAACGTGACGGCCTGTTCTGTGCCCGCATCTTCGGGCCGATCAAGGATTACGAATGTCTGTGCGGCAAGTATAAGCGTATGAAGTATCGCGGCGTTGTCTGCGAGAAATGCGGCGTGGAAGTGACCCTGCAAAAAGTCCGCCGCGAACGAATGGGTCACATTGAACTGGCGGCCCCCGTCGCGCACATCTGGTTCCTGAAATCCCTGCCGTCCCGCATCGGTCTGATGCTGGACATGACGCTGCGCGATCTGGAACGCATCCTGTATTTCGAAAACTACGTGGTGATCGAACCCGGCCTGACGGACCTGACCTATGGTGCCCTGATGACCGAGGAAGAATACCTCGACGCACAAGACGCCTATGGCATGGATGCTTTCACTGCCAACATCGGCGCCGAAGCGATCCGCGAAATGCTCGCCCAGATCGACCTTGAGGCCGAGGCAGAACACCTGCGCGAAGAACTCAAAGTTGCGACCGGTGAACTGAAGCCCAAGAAGATCATCAAGCGTCTGAAGATCGTGGAATCCTTCCTTGAATCCGGCAACCGTCCGGAGTGGATGATCCTGACCGTCGTGCCCGTGATCCCACCAGAACTGCGCCCGCTGGTGCCACTGGATGGTGGCCGTTTCGCGACGTCCGACCTCAACGACCTCTATCGTCGTGTGATCAACCGGAACAACCGTCTCAAGCGTCTGATCGAACTGCGCGCACCTGACATCATCGTCCGCAACGAAAAGCGGATGTTGCAGGAATCTGTCGACGCCTTGTTCGACAACGGCCGTCGTGGCCGTGTTATCACCGGTGCCAACAAGCGTCCGCTGAAATCGCTGTCCGACATGCTGAAAGGCAAGCAGGGTCGTTTCCGTCAAAACCTTTTGGGTAAGCGCGTCGACTTTTCCGGTCGTTCGGTCATCGTGACCGGTCCGGAACTCAAACTGCACCAGTGTGGTTTGCCGAAGAAGATGGCGTTGGAGCTGTTCAAGCCGTTCATCTATTCGCGGCTTGAGGCCAAGGGCCTCAGCTCGACGGTGAAGCAGGCCAAGAAGCTGGTCGAAAAAGAACGTCCCGAAGTTTGGGATATTCTGGATGAGGTCATCCGCGAACACCCTGTCATGCTGAACCGTGCGCCAACGCTGCACCGTCTTGGCATTCAGGCGTTCGAACCTGTTTTGATCGAAGGCAAAGCCATTCAGCTGCACCCGCTCGTCTGTTCTGCGTTCAACGCTGACTTCGACGGTGACCAGATGGCTGTTCACGTGCCGCTGTCCCTTGAGGCACAGCTTGAAGCCCGCGTTCTGATGATGTCCACGAACAACGTGTTGTCGCCTGCCAACGGCGCACCGATCATCGTGCCATCGCAGGATATGATCCTTGGTCTGTACTACACGACCATCGAACGCGAAGGCATGAAGGGCGAAGGCATGGTCTTCGGCACCATCGAAGAGGTCGAACATGCTTTGGCCGCTGGCGAAGTGCACCTGCACGCCAAAATTCAGGCGCGCATTCCTCAGATCGATGAGGAAGGCAACGAAGTCATGCAGCGTTTTGAAACCACGCCAGGCCGTGTCCGTCTTGGCGCGCTTTTGCCACTCAACAACAAGGCCCCGTTTGAACTGGTGAACCGTCTTCTGCGTAAGAAGGAAGTTCAGCAGGTCATCGACACGGTCTATCGTTACTGTGGCCAGAAAGAATCCGTCATCTTCTGTGACCAGATCATGACCATGGGTTTCCGCGAAGCCTTCCGTGCCGGTATTTCCTTCGGCAAGGACGACATGGTCATCCCCGACACCAAATGGACGCTGGTCAACGAGACCCGTGAACAGGTGAAGGATTTCGAACAGCAGTACATGGACGGCCTGATCACTCAGGGTGAAAAGTACAACAAAGTTGTCGATGCTTGGTCCAAGTCGAACGACAAGGTCACAGAGGCGATGATGACGACCATCTCGACCACAGCGCGCAACGAAGACGGGTCCGAGGCTGAGCCAAACTCGGTCTACATGATGGCCCACTCCGGTGCGCGTGGTTCGGTGACACAGATGAAACAGCTGGGCGGTATGCGCGGTCTGATGGCCAAGCCGAACGGTGAGATCATCGAAACGCCGATTATCTCGAACTTTAAAGAAGGTTTGACCGTTCTCGAATACTTCAACTCCACCCACGGTGCCCGTAAGGGTCTGTCGGATACGGCGTTGAAAACGGCGAACTCCGGTTACCTGACACGTCGTCTGGTTGACGTCGCACAGGATTGTATTGTCCGCGAAGTCGATTGTGGCACCGAACGTGCGATCACTGCCGAAGCGGCTGTCAACGATGGTGAGGTCGTGTCGTCCTTGGGCGAGCGCATCTTGGGTCGTGTATCGGCTGATGACGTGCTGAAACCCGGCACGGATGAGGTTCTGGTCAAATCCGGTGATCTGTTGGACGAACGTATGTCCGACATGATTGAGGCCGCAGGCGTGCAGAAAATGCGCATCCGCAGCCCGCTGACCTGTGAGTCTGAAGACGGCGTTTGCGCCATGTGCTACGGTCGTGACCTTGCACGCGGTACACGGGTCAACATCGGTGAGGCCGTCGGCATCATCGCGGCCCAGTCCATCGGTGAGCCTGGCACACAGCTGACGATGCGGACATTCCACATCGGCGGCGTTGCCCAAGGTGGCCAGCAATCCTTCCTTGAGGCGTCTGCCGACGGTAAGGTTGAACTGCGCAACGCGACCATCCTCGAAAACGAAGCCGGTGAGCAGGTCGTCATGGGCCGGAACATGGTCCTCGCGATCATGGATGAAAACGGTGAAGAACGTGCCAACCACAAGGTCGGCTACGGGTCCAAAGTATTCGTCAAAGACGGTGCTGACATCAAGCGCGGCGACAAGATGTTCGAATGGGACCCCTATACCCTGCCGATCATCGCAGAGAAGGCCGGTACGGTTAAGTTTGTCGATCTGATCAACGGTATCGCCCTGCGCGAAGACACCGACGATGCGACAGGCATGACCCAGAAGATCGTGACCGATTGGCGCTCTGCGCCCAAGGGTAACGAGTTGAAGCCGGAAATTCTGATCTTGGGTGAAGATGGCGAACCTGTGCGCAACGATGCAGGCAACCCTGTAACCTATCCGATGTCTGTGGATGCGGTTCTGTCCATCGAAGACGGGCAGAAAATCTCCGCTGGTGACGTCGTTGCGCGTATTCCGCGTGAAGGCGCCAAGACCAAGGACATTACTGGTGGTCTGCCACGTGTGGCCGAATTGTTCGAAGCCCGTCGTCCAAAGGATCACGCGATCATCGCTGAAATCGATGGCTACGTGCGCTTTGGCAAGGACTACAAGAACAAGCGTCGCATCGCGATTGAGGCGGCTGATGATCCGGACACCAAGGTCGAATACATGGTGCCCAAGGGCAAGCACATCCCAGTGCAGGAAGGCGACTTCGTGCAAAAGGGCGACTACATCATGGATGGCAACCCAGCCCCCCATGACATCCTCGCCATTATGGGTGTCGAAGCACTTGCGGACTACATGATCGACGAAGTGCAGGACGTGTATCGCCTGCAGGGTGTGAAGATCAACGACAAGCACATCGAGGTGATCGTGCGTCAGATGCTCCAGAAATGGGAGATTTCTGACAGCGGTGACACGACGCTCTTGAAGGGTGAAAATGTCGACAAGGTCGAGTTTGATGAGGCCAACGAAAAGGCCATCGCCCGTGGCGGTCGTCCGGCACAGGGTGAGCCCATCCTGCTGGGTATCACCAAGGCATCCTTGCAGACACGGTCGTTCATCTCTGCCGCGTCCTTCCAGGAAACCACGCGCGTGCTGACCGAAGCTTCGGTTCAGGGCAAGCGGGACAAACTGGTCGGCCTGAAAGAGAACGTCATCGTGGGTCGTTTGATCCCGGCCGGTACAGGTGGTGCGACACAGCGCGTCACACGTATTGCGTCCGAGCGTGACAACGTGGTCATTCAGGCCCGCCGTGAGGAGGCCGAACAGGCCGCCGCATTGGCAGCCCCTGAGCCTGCAGCCGATGACATCATCGGCGGCGACGCCTTCGACACGATCATCGCGGACACAGAAGAGAGCCGCGACGAGTAAGTCGAACCATATCAATTATGAGAAGGGCCGCAGGGGATATCCTGCGGCCCTTTTCGTTTGGGTGTCTGAGGTTCGAATTTGGCTGCGCCAAATCCGATCCGCGCGTGCAAAGCACGCGCAGGGGGGCGCTGCCCCCCGCGGCTACGCCGCGTCCCCCGAGGTATTTTTGAACCAGAGAAAGGGGCGGCTAGCGATCCGCCAGTTCAGGGTGTCGGTACGCCTGCGGGTAGGGCATGGGCAGCCGAGGACCAAGCGGGACGGTCTTGTTCCAAGAATTACCGAAGTATCCTTGTCGGCAATGCAGAAGCGATCCAGCATCTGCCACGCCGGGCAACGCATAAACGCGGCACAACCAACGCCACAGGTATGGATAATCAAGCATACGCGCGCCGTTCAATTTCATGCGCACATAGTAGACCGGATCATGGCGATAGAGGGTCGGAAACAGCCGAAGGTCTGCTTCGGTGAAGGTGTCGCCCGTCAGGAAGGGGCGGCCATCGGACAGGCGGGCATCAAGGTCGGTCAGCGCATCAAAATAGGCACCAAAGGCCTTGGCGTAGACAGTTTGGTCCGAGGAAAAGCCCGCTTTGTAGGCGCCGTTGTTGATGGCCACATAAATGACGTCGTTCAAAGCATCGATGTCATCACGCAAAGTTTCGGGGTAGATATCTATCCCCGTGCCGCCCAATTCCGCGCTGTGCGCCCCGAACATCCGGACGATCTCGGCGCTTTCGTTTGTGACGATCCGCTGGGCGGTTTTGTCATAGAGGATGGGAAGGGACTTTTCGTCTGATCCCTCCGCCTCGTACAGGGTTTTCGCGTGCCGATGCCCTTGTCCTGTCGCCGTCTCGGGTGTGCATTCCGGCAGCGATGTGTCCGTTAGGCTGGCGATGAGGGTGGGATCGAACGTCCATAGATTATCTTCGCGGTTGGGGAAGGCCACATCCATGGTCACAGCGCGGGTCAAACCCAAGATCGACCTTGCCAGCGTGACGCGGTGGCACCACGGACAATTCAGCGCCACATAAAGGTGATAGCGGCCTGCCTGAGCGGGGAAAGCATCTGTCCCGATCCAGTGGCGAAAGCCGCTTTGGCCGCGGACAAATTCGCCCTGCGCCCGTCTTGTGTCGATGTTGGTTTGGTCTTCTTCGACAGCTTTGGTCATCCGCGCCTCTTTCCCAGCCATGGCCCCGCTGATACCACGGTCCCATGTCCCTGTCAGATAACATCCGCGCGGCGCTTTTGATCATGCTGTCGATGACGGCGTTTACGGTGAATGATGCGCTGATGAAACTGGCCTCGCCGGACTTGCCGTTTTTTCAGCAGGTTTTCATTCGGGGCTGTTTAATCACGACAGGTCTCTATATCCTCGCGCGGATCTGGGGTCATATGGGGTATGCGCCAACGCCCAAAGACCGTCGTTTGACCGCCCTGCGGACGGCGGCTGAGGCGTTGGGGACCGTCTTTTTCCTGACAGCCCTGTACTCCATGCCCTTGGCCAATCTGTCCGCGATTCTTCAGGCACTGCCACTGACGGTGACGTTGGCGGCGGCGGTTTTTCTGGGCGAACCGGTGGGATGGCGGCGGATGGCTGCGATCATCGTGGGATTTGTGGGGGTGACGATCATCATCAGGCCGGGGATGGAGGGCTTCACGGTTTACTCCCTCTATGGGTTGGCGGCTGTGGCGGCTGTCACCTTGCGCGATCTGGCGGCGCGCAAGTTGTCGCCTGAAATTCCATCCAGCCGCGTCGCTTTGGCGGCGGCGATTGGGGTTACCGTTTTGGCGGGGGGCGGATCGTGGGTGATGCAAGAACACTGGGTCGTGCCTGATCTGACCGAAATGGCCCTGATTGCGGGGGCGGCCCTGTGCCTGATGGCGGGGTATGTGGCCGCCGTATCGGGCATGCGGACGGGCGATATCGGGTTCGTGGCCCCATTCCGATATACGTCGCTGCTGGTGGCCCTGATTCTCGGCCTTGCCGTGTTTGGGGAATGGCCCGATATGTTGACCCTGTTGGGGGCCGCAATCGTCGTCGCTACAGGGCTGTTTACCCTATACCGCGAACGCACCAGTCGCCAATCGGCGGGGCTGTCCGCCAAAGGCCTGCGCGCGCGGTGAGGCGCTGTTGACACCCAACCTGAACCCCCCTATGAAGCGCGCAACTTGGCATGGCCTTTGTCTGTCAGGGATCATAATTTGGATAATCAAGATCCGTCCTACTGCTGGGCCGATCCTCTGAAAACCCACCGCTCCGTTTGCTCCGGTAAGGCAACGACAGCGGGTTAAGTTGTTTGTGTTTTACGGACGCGTAAGACGCTGAAATTCGAAACTGCGGCTTCTAATCCGCAACACATGTGTAGGAAACGGGAAACACCCAATGCCAACGATCCAACAGCTGATCCGGAAACCCCGGCAGCCCAAAGTAAAACGCTCCAAATCGCTTCACCTTGAAGGCAACCCGCAAAAGCGCGGCGTTTGCACACGTGTCTATACAACGACACCAAAGAAGCCGAACTCCGCTATGCGTAAGGTTGCCAAAGTGCGCCTGACAAATGGTTTTGAGGTCATCAGCTATATCCCAGGTGAAAGCCACAACCTTCAGGAACACTCTGTGGTTCTGATCCGCGGCGGTCGTGTCAAAGACCTTCCCGGTGTGCGCTACCACATCCTGCGTGGTGTCTTGGATACCCAAGGCGTCAAAGACCGTAAGCAGCGTCGTTCGAAGTACGGCGCGAAGCGTCCTAAGTAAGGAAAAGATCAGATGTCACGTCGTCACGCCGCTGAAAAACGCCAGATTCTGCCCGATGCAAAGTTTGGTGATATGGTCCTGTCCAAGTTCATGAACAACCTCATGATCGACGGGAAGAAATCCGTTGCCGAGCGCATCGTCTACAACGCCTTTGACCGCGTTGAAGACAAGCTCAAGAAAGCCCCTGTTGAGGTTTTCCACGAAGCTCTGGACAACATCAAACCGAACCTCGAAGTGCGCTCGCGCCGCGTCGGTGGTGCCACCTATCAGGTGCCCGTCGAAGTCCGTCCTGAGCGTCGCGAAGCTTTGGCAATCCGCTGGCTTATCGCCGCTGCCAAGAACCGCAACGAGAAAACCATGGAAGAGCGCCTTGCAGGTGAGCTTGTCGATGCCGTCAACGGCCGCGGCACAGCTGTGAAAAAGCGCGAAGACACCCACAAGATGGCCGATGCGAACAAAGCATTCAGCCACTATCGCTGGTAAAGGGAAGCAACCAATATGGCACGCGAATACCCTCTCGAACTCTACCGCAACTTTGGCATCATGGCCCACATCGACGCAGGTAAAACCACCTGCTCCGAGCGGATCCTGTATTACACCGGCAAATCCCACAACATCGGCGAAGTCCACGACGGCGCAGCAACGATGGACTGGATGGAGCAGGAGCAGGAACGCGGGATCACGATTACATCCGCTGCGACAACCACATTCTGGGAGCGGACAGAGGACGGCAAAACGCCTGATTCTCCGAAGCACCGGATGAACATCATCGACACACCCGGACACGTTGACTTCACGATTGAAGTTGAACGTTCCTTGGCTGTTCTTGACGGCGCGGTCTGCGTGCTCGACGGCAACGCAGGTGTTGAACCCCAGACAGAAACTGTTTGGCGTCAGGCTGACCGCTACAAAGTTCCACGTATGGTTTTCGTCAACAAGATGGACAAAATCGGCGCGGACTTCTTCAACTGTGTTGCACAGATCGAAGAGCGGACCGGCGCACGCGCGGTTCCAGTGGGCGTGCCAATTGGTGCGGAAACGGAACTCGAAGGTCTTGTTGACCTCGTGACGATGCAGGAATGGGTTTACATCGGGGAAGACCTCGGTGCGACTTGGGAACTGCGTCCGATCCGTGCCGAGTTGCAGGACATGGCAAACGAATGGCGTGGCAAAATGGTCGAAGCTGCTGTTGAGCAGGACGACGATGCCATGATGGAATACCTCGAAGGCAATGAGCCCGACGTCCCAACACTGCGCAAATTGCTGCGCAAGGGTACGCTGGCTATGGACTTCGTTCCTGTGCTGGGCGGTTCCGCGTTCAAAAACAAAGGTGTTCAGCCGCTTCTCAACGCTGTTGTAGATTACCTGCCGTCCCCACTGGACGTCGTGGACTACATGGGTTTTGCACCGGGCGACGAAGAAGAAGTCCGCAACATCCCACGTCGTGCAGACGACAGCATGGCGTTCTCCGGCCTGGCGTTCAAAATCATGAACGACCCCTACATGGGCACCCTGACGTTCACACGTATCTACTCCGGCACGTTGTCCAAGGGTGACACGCTGATGAACACCACGAAGGGCCGCAAGGAACGCATCGGCCGTATGGTCATGATGCACTCCAACAAGCAGGATGAAATCACCGAAGCATTCGCAGGTGACATCATCGCGCTGGCCGGTCTGAAGGACACTACAACCGGTGACACCCTGTCCGACGAAAAGGATCAGGTGGTTCTGGAAACGATGACCTTCCCCGATCCAGTGATCGAGATCGCGGTTGAGCCTAAAACGAAGGCCGACCAAGAGAAGATGTCCACAGGTCTGCAGCGTCTCGCCGCCGAAGACCCGTCCTTCCGCGTGGAAACTGACCTCGAATCCGGTCAGACCATCATGAAGGGCATGGGCGAACTTCACCTCGACATCCTGATTGACCGCCTCAAGCGGGAATTCAAAGTCGAAGCCAACATTGGTGCGCCTCAGGTGGCCTATCGTGAAACCATCGGCCACGCCGTTGAACACACGTATACCCACAAGAAGCAGTCCGGTGGTTCTGGTCAGTTCGGTGAGGTCAAGCTTGCCATCATGCCGACAGAGCCGGGCGAAGGTTACTCCTTCGATTCCAAGATCGTTGGTGGTGCGGTGCCGAAGGAATACATTCCTGGCGTCGAAAAAGGCATCAACTCGGTCATGGACTCCGGTCCGTTGGCGGGCTTCCCCGTCATCGACTTCAAGGTTGAACTGCTCGATGGTAAGTTCCACGACGTTGACTCCTCGGTTCTGGCCTTCGAAATCGCAGCACGTATGTGCATGCGCGAAGGCATGAAGAAAGCGGGCGCCAAGCTGTTGGAACCCATCATGAAGGTCGAAGTCGTGACACCTGAGGAATATACCGGTGGTATCATCGGCGACCTTACGTCCCGTCGCGGTCAGGTGCAGGGTCAGGATACGCGCGGCAACGCCATCGCGATCGACGCCTTCGTGCCACTGGCCAACATGTTCGGCTACATCAACAACCTGCGCTCCATGTCATCGGGCCGTGCGAACTTCACCATGCAGTTCGACCACTACGATCCGGTGCCAAGCAACATCTCCGAAGAGATTCAGGCAAAATTCGCATAAACCGAAGGGCCTTCGGGCCCTTCGACCCCATATCAGGCGGGATCAGCCCGTCGCACTAAATTCAAGGAGGCCATCATGGCTAAGGAAAAGTTTGAACGTAATAAGCCGCACGTAAACATCGGCACGATTGGTCACGTTGACCACGGCA
>NZ_CBFHNH010000031.1:0-20694 GCF_965657175.1 Pseudooctadecabacter sp.
TGCCCTCTATTTGCAGAATCTACTTGCGAATGGCGGGCGGGGCGGGATAGTCAGGCTTGTCGACATTGCTGCCTTGGCCTCCGTTGACGCAGCCAGAACATCGCAGGCATCTGACAGGTTTCACACGAGGTGGGATCGGGCCGCGACAAAGACGTAAACTGGAACTCATTCTATGAAGTCTTCTCGGAACCGTTCGCGGAACAAAAACCGCAACAACAATCGTCCCTCGGGCGGCAATATCGTCAACCGTGTGTTTGACAGCTCCGGCCCGGAAGGGAAGGTGCGCGGGACGCCCCAGCAGATCATCGAGAAGTACAACCAATTGCACCGTGATGCGGTGTTGTCCGGCGACCGCGTGAACGCGGAAAACTTCGCCCAGCATGCCGAACACTACACGCGGATGCTGGCCGAGGCGCAAAAGGAAATCGACGCCAAGCGCGAACAGCAAGAGGCCCAGAACCGCGAACGGCAGGCCGAACGCGACCGCGAACGCGCCGACCGTCTCAAAGCGCAGGAAGAGGCCGCTGCAGGCCAGGACAACCAGTCCGACACCCAAGACCAGCAGCCGGCCCAAACGGCCGATGCAGACAGCGGATTGGTGGAAACACCCGAAGAAAAGCCCCGCAAAAAACGCACCCGCAAGCCAAAGGCGAGGCCCGATCAGCCGCCTGAGGGCGACGCGGCCCCAGAAGCGGCTGAGTAAGCTTCAAGGCCTCCGGTGACGGGGGCCTTTGTTGTTTATGGGGTCACTGTGCCGCCTTCAACGACCGTGCGAGCGCGCAAAACCGTTCCAGATCAATCTGTTCGGCCCGATCTGTGGGTTTGATGTCGGCGGCTGCCAGATGCGCTTCGATATCGGGGCTTAGCCCTTTGAGGGATGCGCGCAGCATCTTGCGGCGCTGGTTAAAGGCCGTGGCCGTGACATGCTGCAACATCTTGGCGTCCGCAGGGTAGCGCGGCGCGGGCAGGGCGGTCAGATGCACCACCGCACTGGACACCTTGGGCGGTGGTGAGAACGCCTCCGGCGGCAGGTTCAACACGATCCGCGCATCGGCGCGCCACTGCGCAAGGATCGCCAGCCGTCCGTAGGCTTTGGACCCCGGTTCCGCCGTGATCCGCTGGGCGACCTCCCGTTGAAACATCAACGTCAGACTGTTCCAAAAGGGCGGCCATTGGGGCGGTGTCAGCCAGCGCACCAACAGCTCCGTTCCGACGTTATAGGGCAGATTGGCGGCCACGCGGATGGGCGGCGTCAGATGGTCGAGGGGGTTGATGTCCAATGCATCGCCGCCCATCACCTCCAACCGGCCCGGATAGGCCTCCGCCACCTCGGCCAATGCGGCCAGACATCTTTCGTCCTTTTCAATCGCCACAACCCGCCGCGCGCCTTCGGCCAGCAATCCGCGGGTCAGCCCACCGGGGCCTGGGCCGATTTCCAGCACGTCATGGCCGGAGTTGTCGCCCGACAGCCGCGCGATCTTTGCAGTCAGGTTCAGATCGAGCAAAAAGTTCTGCCCGAGCGACTTTTTCGCCGCCAACCCATAGGTGTCGATGACCTGACGCAGGGGAGGAAGAGTGTCGATGCTCATGGGCGTCCTCCTTTCGTTTTGCCCCAAATACTCCCGCCGGAGGCATCCAACCTCACAACGCGCGCGCCGTGGCCATTTGCGCGGCCATCCGCAGGGCCGCCACCATCGACGTGGCGTCCGCCTGACCGGTGCCTGCGATGTCAAAGGCCGTGCCATGATCGGGAGAGGTCCGCGCAAACGGCAGGCCCAGCGTCACATTCACACCGCCCGAAAAATCCAAGGTCTTGATCGGGATCAGGGCTTGGTCGTGATACATGCAGATCGCCGCGTCATAGCGCGCGCGGGCGCCTGCGTGAAACATCGTATCGGCAGACAGGGGGCCTGCGATGTCCAGACCCTCGGCACGCAGGGCGTCCAAGGTGGGGGTGATCAGCTCAATCTCTTCGCGGCCCATCTTTCCGCCTTCACCGGCATGGGGATTGAGCCCAGCAACAGCAAGGCGCGGTTTGGCGATGCCAAAATCGCGGATCAGGGCGGCATGGGTGATCAGGATCGTATCCGTCAGTGTCGCGGCGGACAGCTGGTCAGGCACATCTGCCAACGGGATGTGGATCGTGGCAGGCACCACCCGCAACATATCACAGGCGAGCATCATCACCACGCTGTCGCGCCCCGCCAAAGCGGCCAGATATTCGGTGTGACCGGGGTAGGCAAAACCTGCGCCGTCAATCAACGCCTCTTTGTGGATGGGGGCTGTGCACAGGGCCGAACACGCGCCTGCCTGCACCAGCGCCACACCATCTGCAATCGCATCGATCACGCCTTGGGCGTGGGCCGCTTTGGGTTGGCCCGGCACACGTGGCGCGCCGAAATCGCGCGCCAGCACCGGAAAATCGGTCGCGGTTGCCGCGTCAGCGGCGGTCGGGACCGCTTGCCATGGCGTGCCCTCGGGCAGGTGGGACGGATCGCCCAGCCAGACCATGGGGAATTCCCCACGACACGCGGCCCATGCGGCCACTGCAATCTCGGGTCCGATGCCTGCAGGTTCCCCGCAGGAGATAGCGATGGGCTGCATCAGTTGTAGGTGATCTGGGCCGCAGCCCGCAGGTCTGCCAGCAGCGCATCTGCAAAGGTGTTCAACCGCTGGGACCGCAACTGATTGCGGATCGCGTCGCGGTCCTGACCTTCGCCCAAGGCAGGCGTGCGCCCACACAGCATCAAGAACACCAGCGTCTCACCCCCCGCACGGGTCAGCACGTAGGACGTCTCACCAGGGTCGAGTTTGGCCAGTTCAATTGCCACATCCTGCGGGATGTCAGAGGGCGGCAGAACATCGCGTTCCAGCTGTTCGGGGGGCAGGTTGCGCGCAATGCCATAAAGGTCATCGCAGGTGTCGACATTGGCATCCACGCGGGCCGCTTCGCGCAGGCCGCGATCGGACAAGCCACCGTTGATATAGAACGCGGCGTATTCGATGGCCGCAGGTTCAGCAGCGGCGCGGGGCACTTCACGCACGCCGCGCATCTGGAACAGGGCCACACCGTTGGTGATCGGGATCGGGGCTGTCACCTCACCAGGGGCAAGATCCAGAAGCAGGCCACGCAAACCGGCGGGATAGTTGGTGATGGGCAGCCAATCCAGACGCCCCCCACGCGCGCGCGACGGCAGGGCCGACACGCGCCGCGCCTCGGCCTCAAACGCGGCTGTCGATGTCAGGCGGCTGATGCGCTCTGCGGTGGCAATCGCTTGTTGGGCGCGGGGCGGCGGGGCGGGGATGATAATCTCGCTCAGCAGCACTTCGATGCCCGATGAGGCGTCCGATTGGCCAAGTGCCTGATCAATCTCGGCCTCGGACACCTGCGCGCGGTCGCCAAATCGAGACCGGATGAAATCACGCCAGCTGACATTGACCAGCACGAAATCGCGGAAGGTTTCTTCGGACACGCCTTGCTGCCCCAACAGGGTGACGAATTGATCAAGTTCCAGATTGGCGCGGCTTGCGAATTCCGCCATGGCGGTGCGCAGCCCTTCATCCGTGATGCTAAGCCCTGCGCGGCGCAACGCGGCCAGTTTCAGACGGTCCTCGATCAACTGTTCACGGGCGACGGTTTCCAGATTGCCCGGCGTGCGGAAAGCGCGCAGCATGATGATCCGCTGGCTGACTTCGAATTCGCTGATCACGTCATCATTCACGGTAATGGCGGGGCCGAACTGGGCGGTGGCAAATCCGGGCAGCAGCAACGCGGTTGAGGTCGCAACAGCCATTGCAAAAGCGCGCAGGTGGGTCCGGGGTGTCTGTGTCATCTGGTCAACTCGATCGTTATTGTGTGCATCGGCGGGACGGGATGTTGGTGCTGCGTCCGGCGCTGAAACCCGCCAGTTCAATCGACAGCCCGAAATCCGTGCTTGGGGAAAGTGTAGTGGAAGTTGTGAAGCGGCGCGACACCGAAAAATCAACGATGACGCATTCGTTTTGCCACCCGATATCCAGCCCCGTGCGGCTGGGAGAGTTCGAGATCACGTCATAGCGCGCATTGATCCCCGCAGACCACGTGGTGTTGAACCGGTAGTCTGCATCAATCGTCCATTCCGACACCTTGGCGTCGCGGCTTTCAAAGGCGTCGGCTGGCAAAAAGATGTAGCTGGCTGCAAGGTCGAGTTTGCCCCCCGACCAGCCCGCGCGGGTTTCCGATTTGGTCACATCAAACGTGTCATCAAGGATCAGGCGGCTGTTCATGGACAGGCCCGCGGGCGTGCTGATCTGCCCTTCGATCAGCCAATCCGACGCCGTGCCGCCCAACCCCGACGTGAGGGAGAAATTCGCGTTTTCGTCTTCGCGGAACACGCGGCCCGCAGTCAATGTGCTGTCCCAGCCACCAGCCCCCAGACGCGTCCAAGTCAGGCCCAAAGCCCCGCGCAGGCCGGTTTCCACTGCGTCTTCGCCGGAAAACCGCGACAGGGCCAACAGGTTGGCTTGATCGAATTCCGTGGCGGTGCTGTCTTCGTTGCGCACAGGGTCGCCGGCCACAGCGGACCAGGCCAGATGAAGGCTGGGTTCAAGGATATGGGTCGCGGCGGTGCCACGGCGGATCATTGGGTAGCGCAGGGTGGATTGGACAAAACCGGTGGTGCGCAGGCTGTCCCCGACCACCGTATCATCGGCCACGTTGTAGTAATCCACATTAAAGCCAAGGCTGCCTTCGGCCACCAGACCGTAGTCTGTCACGGTGTCCAGACGGTAGGCCGTGCCGACCCCCAAGCGCGCAACATCGCGGCCATTGGTGTCGGTTGCGGTCGCGTTTTGTGTGGTCTCACGGTAGTGGGCCTGCAAGTCCGAGGTGAAGGTCAGCGTCCCACCCCAGCGCGGGGTGAGCCTTCTTTCCCACTGCGCATCCGCCAACACGGGGGGCAGGGTCTCAGACCGTTCGGTATCCCGCAGCGATGAGAAATACGTCAAAGCACCGCGGAACATATCGCGGTCGCGGATGCGTTCGACGGAAACCTCACTGTCGAGGCGGTCTTTGTCGGAATAGTTGTATTCCAAAAGGTAATCATCGTCTGAGGTATATTCGACATCGAACCGCAGGATCATGTCGCGCCCCAGATCAAAAATCCCATCTGCAAAGAAATAGGCGCGCCCGTCGTCTGTCACGTCGTCGCGGGTGACAGCACCCTCGATTGCAATATCGCCGCGCAGGAAGGCCTGTCTGTAGGCGGCCTCTAGCGTGGCGGTGGAGGTCGACAGATAGGGCGTCAGCGTCAGATCGCGGCTGTCCCCCAGCCGGATGAAATAGGGCAGCTTGATCCCCGTGCCAAGGTTGTCCGTGGGCACAAAACGCGGGTTCAAAAGCCCCGTCGCGCGGGTCAATGTGGGATCGGGCAGGCGCATGCGCGGGATGTAGAAAATCGGCACGCCGCGCACGCGGAAGATCGCGTCATCAAAGTAAAGCTGACGTTCCTCTTCGTCATGAATGACCCGTCGGGCGAGGATTTCCCAAAGGGGTGTGCCGCCGTTGGCGCAGATGTGGCACGACGTGGCGGCCACTTGATACAGCTGCGAATACCGCCCCTCAACACGGTCGATCTGGTTGGCGGCCAGTTGCAGTTGTTGGTCCAAGACAATGCGCGCACCCTGCAAGATGCCGTTTTCCAAACGCGGATCGAGAGAGGCTTGATCGGCGGTAAAGATCGTCCCATCGGGGCCAGAGATGAAAATCGGGCCGTCGATGATCAGACGGTCGGCGGTCTGGTCAAAGGTGATCCGGCGTGCAGACAGGCGCGTGCCGTCAAAGAACACTTCGACATTGCCACTGGCCACAAGGGTCTGGCCCCCTGCGGGGATGGTGATGCTGTCGGCCACAAGGCTGGCCGCCGATTGGGCCTGCGCCATAAAAGGCAGGCACAGTAGGATCAGGGCGCATAGGACCCGCATTAGCCATCCTCCAGATGCAGCAAAAGACCCATGGCCGCGCCGATGGCTGCCAAGGGCGGGGCCCATGCGGCCAAAACGGGATTGATCTGGCCGTTCTCGCCCAGAATTTGCGCAAAGTTCCGCAGGAAAAACAGCGCAAAGCACAACAGCACAGCCGTCAGGACCATGACGCCCGTGCGCCCGCCACGCTGATGGCGCATGGTAAACCCCGCCCCGATCAGCACCATGGCCAGCAAGAACGCAGGCAGCGCCAGTTCCATCTGCAGCCAGACCGCATGGCGTGTCGCGGAAAAGCCCGCCACCTCAAGCCGGTCAATAAAGGCCGGCAGTTCCCAGATCGGGATCGAGGAGGGCGTGCCGAAACTGTCGCGAATCTGGTCTGCGGTCAGTGTGGACGGGATGCGCAGTTCCGTGTGGGTCGTGGCCCATTGTTCGGCCACGCGGCTGCGGTCCAGCGGCCAGACTTTGGCGTTGGTCAGGGTCCATGCTCCGGGGGACAGTTGCGCGGTTTCGGCCTCAATCCGGCGGGTTGGCCCGCCGTCGGGGGTGAAAGTCAAAAAGGTCACGTCCATCAATTCGGTGCCGTCAAGGTTGGTCTTGGAGGCGCGGATCACCGTCTGGCTGGTGTCGCTGCCTTGGCGCAGCCACAACCCACCTGACGAAATCGCAAGAACCGACGGTCCACCGGATTTCAGGGCGGATTCGCGGGCCTCAAATTCTTTTGACGTTGCTGCAACCAGCGGGTTGAAAACCGCAATCGCGATGCAGCCGATGACAAGTGTGACGACGATCGGGGCCACCAAGGCACGCAACGCCGACCGACCCGCGGCACGTGTCACCACCATTTCCGACGACCGCGCAAGACCCAGAAACATCGCAATCGTGGCCAGCACCATAATCAGCGGCAAAATGCCATAGAGGCCGTCAGGCAGGTTCAAAAGGCTGAGTTGGAGGACCTCGGCAAAGGTCGCAACGCCCCCAAAACGGCGCAATTGTTCGACCAGATCAATCAGCAACATCAACAGCATAAACCCGCCCAAGGTGGCCAGAAAGGTCATCGTAAAGCGGCGGGCGAAGTAGCGGTGCAAAATCATGTGGACACCGCCATCGCGCGCGGTTTGCGTTTGAAGAAATAGGGGCGGGCCGCGATATGCAGCAGCAGCGCCGTGATCAGCAGCCCACCGATCCCCGCCAGATAGACAAACGGCCACAGCAGCCGTGGATTGCCGCGTGCAATGCTGGCCCCAGTGCTTTCCAGAATTTTGAGAAACACAACCAACCCCACGGCCAGCGCGATGCTGCGCCACAGCCCGAAGCGGCTGAACCCGCCGGCCACAAGCGCTGCAAACCCCACAAGGCCTGCGACAAATCCAAGGGCCACCTCGGCCAACCTGTCATGGCCGCGCAGCCACAAGGCGTCGGCCGTGGCCCCGGTTTCTTGCAGGATCGCGTCCGAGGGGGACAACAGCTCCCACGTCCATAGCCCCGACGGCGATCTTTGGCGCACGTCCTCCGCACCGATCAACCCGCCCACGTCATAGGCGAAGTCTTCGAACCCGGTGGTGGCCAAGCGGTTGGTGTCCAGATCAAGCGTTTGGGTCAATCCATCCACCATCACCAGCTGCGGGCCATTGTCGGTGCGGATCAGATAGGCCCGGGACGCCGTATAAGTGACGCGCTGGGACGGGTCGGAGCCTTCGGAAATGAACAAATCCAACATCTGGCCTTCGGGGGTGATGTCACGGATGTAGAAGGTCACGGCGTCCGAGGGCGTGATGAAGGTCCCCGGTGTCAAAAGCCGCGAGGTGAGGTTTTGCGAAATCTCTGCTTGGCGTTCGGACAGCTGCGTGGTCGACAGCGGCACAAGGATATGGGTCAGCGCCGACATCAAAATGGCCACAATCACGCTGAAATAGAGAACCGGGCGGGCCAGCCTGAAGGGCGAATAGCCCGTGGCCTGCACGACGGTCAGTTCTGAATCCTGGCTCATCCGGTTGGTGATATAGACGGTGGCGACAAAGGCCGACAACGGCAGCACGATCCGGATGATTGACGGCAATGACAGCGACGTCAGTTCCAAAAACACCCATGCCGATTGGCCGTCCGCGATCAGCTGATCAAACAGGCGCACGGCGCGGTTGATCCAGTAGATCAACACCAGAATGAGTGAAAAGAACCCAAACAAAACAAGGAGCTGCGACAGCATATAGCGGTCAAATCGCGCCACTGGTGCATCCCCCCTTAATTTGACGCCCCGAACTTGGGTCATTGCTAGCGCATTTGGCAGGCGGACCCAAGTGCTGTCTGGTCAACCGGTGGGGGGCAGGCTAGCTATTGCCTAACGTGAAAAACCATTAACCCTTTGAGGTGTCCAATGACCGACCTGCCCGCCGTTTCCATTCATGAAAACGATCTGACCGATCTGGCTGCACGCGAGGGCGCGATTGCCGTCTTTGCCACTGCCGATGGCAAGCTGGATCAAGGCGCGCGCAAGGTGAATTCGCTGACCCGCAAAGCGGTTGCGCGTGCGGTCGAAAGCGATGCGTTTGAGAAGGCCAAAGAGGGGGAGGCGGTCGCCGTGTCCTACCCTCTGGGGCTGGCCGCGACCAAGGTGCTGGTGGTCAAAATGGGCCGCCGTCCGTCGGCCGAGGTTGCCCGCAAGGCCGGTGCCTCCATCGCCAAGGCGCGTGGCACCGATGGGGTGTTGATCCTTGGCGGGTCGATCTTGCGGATGGCCGATGTGGCCTACGGCTGCGCGCTGCGCGGCTACACCTTTACGCCACACAAAACCGGCGATCAGGACGCAGCAGGTGCAATCGACGTGATGGTGACCAACGTGGCCGAGGTTCAGGCTGCCACCGACGTGATGATGGCCGTGGCCGAAGGCGTTGTTTTCACACGTGATTTGACAAACGAACCGGCGAATGTGCTGACCACCACCGAATTTGCCAACCGCTTGGTCGAGATGGAGGCTATCGGCCTCACGGTTGAGGTGTTGGAGGAAGATGAGCTTGAAAAGCTGGGCATGGGGTCGCTCTTGTGCGTGGGGCTTGGGTCTGCCTCACCGTCCAAAGTGGTCGTGATGCAGTGGAACGGCGGCGGCGATGAAGCGCCGTTCGCGTTGGTCGGCAAGGGCGTGGTGTTCGACACGGGCGGCATTTCGTTGAAACCCGCAGGCGGCATGGAAGACATGACCATGGACATGGGCGGCGCGGGCGTGGTGTCCGGTGTGATGAAAACGCTGGCGCTGCGTAAAGCCAAGGCGAATGTGGTGGGCCTTGTGGGTCTGGTGGAAAACATGCCCAGCGACCGCGCCACACGCCCCGGCGATGTGGTGACATCCATGAAGGGCGACACGATTGAGGTCATCAACACCGACGCAGAGGGCCGTTTGGTGCTGGCCGATGTGCTGTGGTACGCGCAAGACCGGTTCAAGCCCACGGGCGTCATCAATCTGGCGACCCTGACAGGGGCGATCATCATTGGTCTGGGACATGAAAACGCCGGTGTGTTTTCCAACGACGACCAGCTGTGTAACCGGTTCCTCAAGGCCGCAGGGTCCGAGGGCGAGGGCGCGTGGCGAATGCCCATGGGGCCAGCCTATGACGCCAAGATCAAGTCGCGCATTGCGGATATGAAAAACGTGGGCGGGCGCGATGCGGGGTCCATCACGGCGGCGCAATTCCTGCAGCGATTTATCAAGGATGATATGCCGTGGATCCATCTGGACATCGCCGGTGTGGCCTCGGTCAAGGCGGAAACAGCATTGGCACCTGCGGGGGCCACGGGGTGGGGTGTGATGGCCCTGAACCGTTTAATTGCAGACACTTACGAGGCGGAGTGAACCTAAAATGGGCGCTGCGTATTTCTATCATTTGACCACGGCCAGCGTTGAACAAACGCTGCCCATGCTGCTGGACAAGTCCCGGCAAGCCGGTTGGGTGATTGAGGTGCGCGGCACCGATCGCGGGGCGATGGAACGGCTGGACCACGCCCTGTGGTCCGGCCCGCCGGAGGGGTTTTTGCCCCACGGCTTGGTGGGCGGCGATCACGATGCGGACCAGCCGATCTTGCTCACCACCGGGGAGACCGCCCTCAACGCGCCCACCTGCGTGATGTCGGTCCAAGGGGCCGACGTGGCCCCGGGAGAAGTGCAGGCGGCGGAACGGGTTTGCATCCTGTTTGACGGCCACGACGGGGAGGCCGTCGCACGCGCACGCGTGCAGTGGAAAACCCTCACCGACGCGGGCTGTTCGGCGCAGTATTGGTCACAAGAAAGCGGACGTTGGGAAAAGAAGGCAGAGCGCTAAATTTCTACGAAATTTGGGGTTAGCCGGGCTGCTATCCGCCCAGACCGAACCCCTTGAGACCGTCGAGAACAAACTGCACCGACAGTGCTGCCAAAAGCATCCCCAACAGACGGGTGACCACCGTGATCCCCGTGCGGCCCAGCAGCCGTTCCAGCTGCCCTGCGATCAGGAACATCACAAAAACCAAGGCCAAGACAGCCGCCAGAACACCCATGATCGCGGCATAGCCCGCGGTGTCTTCGGTCTGTCCGATCAACAAGATCACCGTCGCAATTGCACCGGGACCCGCAATCAGCGGAATGGCCAGCGGGAAGACGGAAGGATCGTCGTCTGGGTCGTCATCGGGGTCGTCAACAGCCTGATCCTCCCGTCGGCGCTGACGGCGTTCGAACAACATATCAAGGGCCGTCAGGAACAGCAGGATGCCCCCTGCGATGCGGAAGGCAGGCATGGAAATGCCGATGAAATTCAAAATGCCTTCGCCAAAGATCGAAAACATTAGCAAAACGCCCACAGCCACCAGGGTGGCGCGCACGGCGATCTGACGTCGTTTCTGCGGTGACATGCCTGCGGTCAGCGCCACGAACAAAGGGGCCAGACCAATGGGATCAATGACCACAAAAAGGGCGACGAAGGCGGTGATGAGGAAATTTGGGTCCATGTCCCGTTGGTAGGCCGAAGCGTGAAACGGGGCCAGACCAAATCGTGTGGGGCCGGTGTTTGCCTTTGGCAGATTGGTCTATAGGGTCGGGATATTGCGCAAATCGGGGGGCCAGATCCGTCAGATCGCAGTTGTCGCGTTGATGGTGTTGCCCGCCACAACCATGGCCCAGACCGCGGAAGTGTCCGTGATGATCCGCGACGGCGATCCGCACGACCGCATTTACATTCGCAACACAGGGCGCTGCCCGCTGGGCTATGGTGTGTTGGGGCTGGATTTCACCACATCGGCCGGACACATCCTGATTGATACGGCTTATGGCGGGGCAGGGACCAAGGACCCGATGCCGGTTGAGGTCGAAAGCGGGCCTTTGTCTGTGCATCCAGTGCTGGATGGAGACCGTCAGATTGTCATGGATATTGAAGGGCTTGCGCAGGGGCAAAGCGGGGTCGTGACCTTGGATGTGGACAATGAGGCCAGCGGTTGGTTCGCGTCCCGTGTGAGCATCCTCAACGACCACCTCGAAGGGACAGAGGCGCGGTTTGCGTCCATGTCGCAAGATGCGCGCGGCGTGTTTGATGCCACGGGGACGGTGATCATCGGGCTGCCGCAGGATATGTGCGCGCCGCTTGAAGACGCGCCGTCCACGGTGCCCATGGACTGACAATAGCGGTGCGACCGACGGCGCGACTAAGAAAATGAAAGTGCCCTTAAGCCTTTTCGGCTTTGTCCAACCTCTCAAGGGCGATCATCCACAGGCTTTCGGCTTTTTCCAACGCCTCGCGGACTTCCGCATATTTGCGGTTCCATGTTTCCAATTCCCCCACGCGGGTGTCTTCATAGAGAGCAGGATCGGCCAGCTTTTTGCTTAGCTTATCGGCCATGTCGTTGATTTTATTGACACGGTCTTCGCATTTGCGGACCTCTGCCTTCATCGCAAGCATCTGGTCACGGCTGGGTTTCGGTTTCGCGGGTTTGGCCGGCTTGGCGGCCTTCGCTTTGTCCTGCTTGCGCGTGTCGGGCGTCAGCAGCATCCGGCGATAGTCCTGCAAATCGTCGTCATAGGGTTTGACGCGGCCGTCTTTCACCAGCCACAGCCGGTCTGCAACAAGGCTCAGCAGGTGCATGTCGTGGGATACGAGGATCACTGCGCCGGAATAACGGGTCAGCGCCTCAACCAGCGCCTCACGGCTTTCGATATCGAGGTGGTTTGTCGGTTCATCCAAGATCAGCAGATGCGGGGCATCAAGTGTTGCCAACAGCAACGACAGACGCGCCTTTTGGCCACCTGACAACCGGCCCACAGGTGTCTCCGCCTGATCCGCGCCAAGGCCGAACCCTGCCAGCCGCGCGCGCAGTTTGGGGCCGCCTTCGGACCCGCGTTCGCGGAACAGGTGGTCGAGGGGCGTTTCCTCCACCCGCAATTCATCCACTTGGTGTTGGGCGAAAAACCCGATGCGCAATTTGGAGGAGGAGGCGAATTTGCCGCCCATCTTTTCCAGGCGTCCTGACAGCAGCTTGGAGAGTGTTGATTTGCCTTCGCCGTTGCGGCCCAAAAGGGCGATCCGGTCGTCTTGGTCGATGCGCAGGTCCAGTTTATCGAGCACAATCGTCTGATCATAGCCCACAGACACGCCTTCGGTCGCGATGATCGGCGGGCTGAGTTCTTCTGGCTTGGGGAAGGTAAACACCGTGCGTGCTGCGTCTTCGGGCGCGCGGATGGTTTCCATTTTCTCCAGCATTTTGACGCGGGATTGGGCCTGTTTGGCCTTTGATGCCTTGGCTTTGAAGCGATTTACGAACGCCTCAAGATGGGCGCGTTTGGCGTCCTGTTTCTTGGCAGCAGCCGTCAGCAATGCGCGTTTTTCTGCCCGTTGTTTGACGAAGAAATCGTAGTTGCCGGTGTAATAGGTCAGCGTTTTGTCTTCGAGGTGCAGGATGCCGCCCACAGAGCGGTTCAGCAATTCACGGTCGTGGCTGACGATCAGCACGGTGTGTGGATATTTGACAAGATAGGCCTCAAGCCAAAGCGCGCCTTCAAGGTCGAGGTAGTTTGTCGGCTCATCCAGCAGCAACAAATCGGGTTCGGAAAACAGAACGGCGGCCAAGGCCACGCGCATGCGCCAACCGCCTGAGAAGGCAGAGCAGGGCTGCAATTGTTCGTCCGCCGTGAACCCCAAACCTTTGAGGATCGACGACGCCCGCGCCTCCGCCGACCACGCGTCAATATCGGCCAGACGGGTCTGGATGTCCGCAATGCGCGCAGGGTCCGTGGCGGTTTCAGCCTCGGCCAGCAGGTTCACCCGTTCGACATCTGCCGCCAGCACTGTGTCGATAAGGGACACTTCGTTGCCTGGAACCTCTTGGGAAACGCCGCCGATCTTCCAGCCTTTCGGCAAGGAGATATCGCCTGTATCCAGCACCATTTCGCCACGGATGATGCGAAACAGCGTGGTTTTGCCGGTGCCGTTGCGGCCCACAAGGCCCACTTTATGGCCTGCGGGGAGCACGACGGAGGTGTTCTCCAGCAGGGTGCGGCCTTCGACGGAATAGGTGATGTCTGAGATACGTAGCATGGGGGGGCAGTGCCACGGGGCGGGGCGGGGGTCAATGGGGCCACGCACGGGGTCATCAAAGGTGCGTCGTGGATCAGCCAAGGACGGCAAGATGGCCCCGCACGAAGCCGTGCGAGGTCGTGTTTTGGACTGATGGGGGGGCCGTACTGCCGCCATCAGAAGGGGGGGCGAGGGTCAGCCGCCGTCGTTGCCAGCGGCCCCGCGGGGTCGGTCGCCACCGCCACCGAAGGCATCATCAGTGACGGTGCCGAGAAAACATCGTGGGAAGAACGGGAAGGTATCTGTGGCATAGTAAACGTACTGTCCGTCGACGACTGTGCCGTTGCATTCATCAAGCGTGCCGGACCCCGCCACATATTCGTAGTCCTGAACATAGGTGCCGTCGTGCACACCGCCCGGACCAGACGCGCGTTCGCCCTCTTTCAGTTGATAGGACGATTGCATATCGCCGCCCACGTAATGGATTTCGAAACCGTCGGCTGCATAGGCAAACAACGTACCATCCAGATTGCCGACCACCACTTCGGGGATGCCGTGGTAGTGATACAGGCCAGCACCATCTACGTGCGCATTTTGGGCGTCCATGTTCAATCCGCCGACACCTTCGACATTCCAGCCAGAGGACCGGTCACGGGACCACGGGCGTTCGGCATCTGCCTCGGGGTCGTAATATTCGGCTGTGCCGGGGCGTAGGGGAATCCCGTTGATGGTCATCCCAGAGATTTGGGCGCGGTCGGTGATTTCACCGGTCAGTTCGGGTGAGGCATCGACGCAAAAGAAGTGATCTTGCGGTTCAACCACAGCGCCTTCGCGCCATGTGCCAACGTCATGGTCGGGGACCCCATCAGAAATAATGCAGCGTTGATCGCCGTCGATGACCGTGATCGCGGTGGAATGCGCGACGGCAGACCCGGCGGTAAGGAGCGATAGGGCGAGTGTGGTGCAAAGCGTTTTCATGAGGTCCCTCAATGAATTTCAATACACGTTCTACGCAGCGCGCCTTTCTTTCTGTCGCTGATTGGAAATTTTTGCCCAACGTGAGACATCACCCGCCCCGGCGTCCTGCTGCGCGGGTGCCGTTTTCTGCTCCAAATTCGCGGCCATTTGTGTCAGGGCAATCCACAAGGAGAGACGCCCCTTTTCAACCCAATCGCCCCATGCTAGCAGCGCCCCAAATCAATCAACCCTCATGAGGTCTCCCATGGCTATCCAGCGTACATTCTCCATCATCAAACCAGACGCCACCAAGCGTAACCTGACAGGCCAGATCACCGCCAAGTTCGAAGAGGCCGGTCTGCGCATCGTTGCCTCCAAGCGTATCCAGCTGACACTGGCACAGGCCCAGCAGTTCTACGGTGTGCACTCTGAACGTCCTTTCTTTGACGAACTGTGCGAATTCATGATCTCCGAGCCGATTGTCGTTCAGGTTCTCGAAGGTGAAGACGCCATCGCGAAAAACCGCGAAGTTATGGGTGCCACCAACCCAGCCGACGCCGCAGACGGCACGATCCGTAAGGAATTCGCCCTGTCCATCGGTGAAAACTCCGTCCACGGGTCCGACGCCCCTGAAACCGCTGCCGAAGAAATCGCCTTCTTCTTCTCCGGTCTTGAGCTGGTCGGCTAAGCGCCATAGCGTTTAACAGACACGCCCCGTCGGAGTGATCCGGCGGGGCGTTTTCATTTGAAAGGCCCCCGTTTGATGTTGCTCTTTGGTTTGATCGCCGTCGTGATGATGAATTTCGCGGCCAATTCGCTGTTGAACCGTGCGGGCATCGATCTGTTCGGCATGGACCCGTTGGGCTTTGCAGGCGTGCGTCTGTTGGCGGGGGCGGCGATGTTGGCTGCGTTAGTGGCATGGCGCGGTGGCTGGCCTGCGACGACGCGCACGCGCATGGCTGGATCGGGCTGGTTGGTGCTGTATCTGGTGCCCTTCTCATTGGCCTATCTGACGTTGCCCTCGGGTGTGGGCGCCTTGGTGTTGTTCGGGGTCGTTCAGATCACAATGTTCGCAGGCTCCGCCCTGGGCGGCACCACGCCGCGTGCGGCACAATGGGCAGGGATGGGCCTTGCTATGGCCGGTTTGGCGTGGCTGCTTTGGCCCGGTGTGGGCACGCCTCTTGATCTGGCGGGGGTGGCCTTTATGGCTGTGGCGGGTATCGGCTGGGGTCTGTTTTCCCTCAAAGGGCGGGGGTCTTTGGACCCCTTGGGCGATATGGCCATGTCCTTTGTGATTGCCGCCCCCATCGCCCTTTTGCTGATCTTTCTGGGCACGTCTTGGACCTTCTGGGGCGTCATCGTGGGGGTGATCTGCGGGGCCGTGACCTCTGGTCTGGGCTATGCGCTGTGGTACCGCGTCTTGCCCAAGATCGCGGCCACCACGGGGGCCGTTGCGCAGTTGAGCGTGCCGGTCATCGCCTTGGTCGCGGGGGCTGCCCTTTTGGGGGAGGCTTTGACAGTCGATATCCTGATCGGGGCCGCGATTGTGCTGGGCGGGATCGCCCTGTCGGTCCTCAAACGCTAACAGTCGCGGCGCACTTCGCGGTCGCGCAGGCCGGTTGCCACCAACATGCAGCGGTCACGGGCCTCATAGTAATAGCCGCGCGCGTACCAGCCCACGGCGGTGGGGATATCCCCATCTGACAAAAGCCACGCACCGCGCAGATAGCGGCCTGCATAGATCAGGTTGGTTTCCGCATCCAATAGGTCTGACGGCGCGCCGCGAAATCCCATGCCACGCGCGGTTTCAGGCAAAATCTGCATCAACCCCCAGTAGGGCCCGTTGCGGGCACCCGCGCGGTAGTCGCTTTCGCGTTGGATCACGGCGTGCAGGAGGTCCTCGGGGATGTCGTGGATGGCTGCATATTTGACGATCAGAGCGCGCATCTGCGGTGTCTCACCGGGGTTCAGGACGACAGGTGCGGGGGGAGGGGCCTTGGGCGCGGGGGCTGCGCAAGCGGCGAGGGTCGCGATCAGGATAAGGGCTATGCGCATAGGGGCCTCCGGCTAGATACCCCCGCTTAACCCGCGTCGTCCTTTGGCAAAAGGGGTGCGTCACCGTCTGCGCGGGGGATCGCCTGTCCGGTCCGTTCCATATGGTCCCGGATCAGCGCCACATTGCGGATTTTGCTTTTGTAGCCGATGTCAAAAATGTCGCCGACCAGCGGGATCGACCCGATCAGCCAGCCGTTCGAGGCGGTCAATATCAACAGTGGGTTTTGTCATGGCTTCGGGGCAATCAGGCCGATTTCATCCATGAACGCGTCCAGTTCGGATGTTTCCACGTTGAAATGCTGCGCCTTGAGGGCATCGAAGGTCTTGCGCAGCGCCTTCTTTTCTTCCCCCTTGCAATCATTCCACGGACGGCCCTGCAGGCCCATGTGCAGCACGTAATAGCCGATGAAGTGGGGCCGGTGCCCGTTTTGCAAAAGCCGCGCATAGGCCGCGTCCGGACCAATGTCGCGCAGGTCCTCTGCGGTCATGATACCGGCGTCATTCAACGCCTCTTCCATGGCGGGGCCAAGGTTGCGGATTGTGGAAATGGCTGTCATGGGGGGCAGTCTAATCGACGTCCAAAGCGGCGTCGACGGGCAAAAAAAGACCAGAGGACGGATGCTGTGGACTGGACCGCCACGCATCAACGTCCGCTGGCATAGATCCCGCAGCCTGAGGGGGAGGTAAGGGCCGCGAGGGGTCGTTCAGATGCTCGCGAAATCTTTGAAGACTACCGGCTTGGCTGGTTGCGGGGCGCGCTTGGTGCCACCTGTCGCGGGGGTCGGTTTTGCTGGGGTCGATGGGGTGGGTTGGGTCGGCATGGTGCCGCTCCTTTTGTTGCTGCTTGCGTTCGTGTCACTGCCTCAACGGGTCATGTGGTGCCCGCGTTCCGCCCTTTTTTGGACTGTGACCCGACTGGGCCGCGCAATCATGGTCAAAACCGGGCGCAAATGCGGCAGAAATAAGGCTGCGGCGTAAATGCCACAGCGGGTCAGGCCCGCTTTGTGGACAAATTCGGGATATTTCTGTGGATAACTTCGAAAATCTTGATGTTCAGGCTAGCCCGGCAACAACATCTTATGCCATGGTCCACATATAGGCCACATCTGCTGCACCGTGGTCGAGAAGTCATTTCAATGACCTGCTTAAGACTCTTGGGGGATAGACAGGAGCAAATTCATCAAACACCTGCCGTGGATTGCGCCGACAGTGGCCATTTTGGCCGTTGGTTCGGGCTTTCTGGATCGAATCAACATTTCACTGGACCCAACGACCGATGAGGTGGCGCAAGTCGCCCCAGCGGTCCCTGCGGTGGACGAAGCCGCAGCCGCCTTGGCCGCGGTTGAACCTGTGGCCCCAGCGGTCGTCCAGCCCGTCCAAGCGCCCGAGAACGTGGCCCAGCAATTGGCGGTCCTTCTGGACGAAAGCAACGCAGAGCTGGAACCGGTGGGCGATGTCGATGTGACCCGCAACATCGGCTTCTCGGTCGATACGCTGCAAGCTGCGACAGACACAGCCCTGACGGCAGAGCCCGTCGCCGCCGTGCCGGACACGGCCCCCGCAGCGCAAGCTGACACCGGTGCCGTGGGCGTAGATTTCTTTGCCGCTGCTCAGGCCAATCTGGCCCGCGACCGGCAGTGCATCGATGACCTCAAGACCCTGTCGGCCCAAGCGCGGGTCTATTTCCCCTCCGGTGGGGTAACGGCGGAACAGGCCGGTCTTGAACAGGCCCGTCTGCTGGGCGTTCTGGCCCAGCAATGCCCCGGCGTTGTCATTCAGGTCGAAGGCCACTCCGACCCATCGGGCAACCCTGTTATCAACCAACGTCTGAGCCTTGAACGCGCCGAAGCCGTCGTGGCCCGTGTCATCGCCTCTGGTGTGGATGCGTCCTTATTCGAGGCCGTGGGTCGGGGCGACGGCGTGCCGTCTTTGGTCCGTGGCCCACAGCCGCAGTCCTACTATGACCGGCGCGTTGAATTCTCCATCATCGAAAACGCGCAGCAGGCCAGCTTTACCGCACCGGCCTTTGGCACAGCGGGCACGAACTTCCGTGTTGCTGCCTGTGTGTCCCAGCTTCAGGCCGCCGTGCAGGGTGCATCGATCGAATACGCGCCGCGCGGCATGACCGTCAGCGAAACCGATCTGGCCTTGGCGTCGCAGTTGGCAAACATCGCGGCGTCCTGCCCCGATGCCCGTCTGCGCATCGTGGGCCAGCACAGCGATGATCCCCGCGCCAGTGAGGACCCGTCCACCGGTCGTCTGCGCGCCGTCATTCTGATGAGCAAGCTGGTCAGCGAAGGGTTCCCTTCTGAACAGCTGATCCTTGGTGCGCCCTCTGATGCACAGCCCGTCGCGGGGCTGAGCGACAGCCGCGTTGATTTTGACGTGATCCTCGAAGACATCTGATCCCCATAAGGATCAAGCGATGCGCCCGGCCTTCTGGTCGGGCGTTTTGCGTTCTAGCGGTCCCAGTCCGCGGGATGACGGCGCAAGGGCCCAGCGGGCAGGGGCCAGTTCGGGCCGTGTCCGTCCAACGTGATGGGAAAAGCGATGCGCTGGGCCGGCCCCCATTGGGTCTGTTCTATATGGCCCGCCAGATCGGCCGGTGTTTCGGTCAGACCGTCCCCCGCAAAGGCGCGATCTCCGGCTGAGATCAGCAGCCGCGCCGTGCGTGCCAAAGACAGCCGCGCTGTGCTGCAAACGCCTGTGTCATTGCGCATTCGTATCGCGCGCAACACGGCTGCGGCGATCAGGTAGCCCGTGCCGTGGTCCAGCGCCTGAACGGGCAGGGGGCGTGGTTTGCCCGCGCCTGCGCGCTGTTGCCCCGTGTGGGCAATGCCGCTGCTCATCTGCACAAGGCTGTCGAACCCGCGTCTGTCGGCCCATGGCCCGCTGTGCCCGTAGGCGTTCAGGCTGACATCTATAAGGTGCGGAGCGATCCGGCGCAGACCGTCCGTGTCATAGCCCAACTTGGCCAAGGCATCGCGCCGATAACCATGGACCATCACATCCGCTTTGGACAACAACGCCTCAAACGTGGCGCGGTCGGGGGCGTCCGTCAGGTCCAGACCAGCGCAGCGTTTGCCCAAGGTGACCTCAGGCACGACGCCGAGTTCGTCCCAGCTGGGCGGATCGATCCGCAGCACATCCGCCCCGAAGCCCGCCAAAAGCCGCGTGGCCACTGGCCCTGCCAGCACGCGCGTCAGATCAAGCACCTTGAGTCCCGCCAATGACACCGGCGGCGCGTCCTGCGCGGTGGTCTGCCACGCGATCAACGGCTCGCCTGCCACGGCCTCCCCTTGGGGGTGGCCCGCCCATTCGGTCTGGCTGTGCATGGCGGCGGCACAGCCATGTGCGGCGACAATGGCTGTTTCCAGTTCGGTCTTGGGCCACGCTGCGACTTTGGCGGCCACGGCATCGCGATCTACAGGGCACTTTATAACAGACAGGGCGGCATCGCGGTGATGGGGCGCATTGGTGTGCAGCCTGATCCAGCCGTCCGCTGTTTTGTAATCCCCCGCCAACGGGTCCCAAAGATTGGGCAGCTCCCATCCGTGGGGGCGCAAGGTCATGTCAAACCACATCAAGGCATGGCGACGGTTTACCACCGCGGCAGTCCCGGTCAGCGCCGCCAATTCACCTGCCGCTGCTGCCACGGTGGCGGTGGCAAAGTCGGATGTGTGAAAGCACGACGGCAACTCCCCCTCCGATACGGTGGCAACTTCGCCTGCTGGAAGGGGGCCAAGGGCGTCCGTAATTTGTGCTAGAAAATGATCTGTCATGCCCCCGACGATAGGGGGCTTGCCCACGACGGTCCAGCGGCTGGCCTATGGGGTGAGGTCCGGTGCCCATCTGGTGGTCTTAGAAAGGGGGGCCGATTCCACGCACACCAGTGTGCGGAACACCCTAGAAGAGAGTAGCGATAAGATGCCCTTGGGGAAACGGAATCGAACTGGTGTGATTCCGGATCATTTGGGTGGGATTTTGCAGACCTTGGGGCGGCATATGGCAAGAATTGTCCGGGGTAGGGGAGGGGGCTGTGACGCCAAACCCCTTATAAACATAGGGTTTGGCACTGCGGCACGGATCAAATTGGAAAATCTTCGCCTTTGGTGCGCTTTTCTTAAAAAAAGGGGTTGCGGGTATTGGTGTGTAACCGTAGAACCCCCCTCACCGGCGGCGCAGAGATGCGCGG
>NZ_CBFHNH010000032.1:0-10404 GCF_965657175.1 Pseudooctadecabacter sp.
GCCAAATTTCCGGAAATTTGGCACCGCTGCGGGAGGGGTCACGGTTTCGACCTTCGGGCCGATTCCGGGCCATGAGGGTGTTTGGCGTGGGGGTATTCGGCGTGGTGATGGTGGTGGTGATCGCCGTGGTCGTGATCATGGTGGTGATGGTGATGATGCGCATGCTGCGCCTCAAGCCGGCACATGCCGGTGCAGAACGTGTCGCACAGGCTGCAATCGGCGACGTTTGATCCCGGTGCGGAGGCACCTTGCCCTTCAACATGGTGATGGTGCGATTCCTGTATCGCGCCAACCTCGCCCTCAAACCCGACAACGGCAGTGCGGTATTTGCACAGCACGCAGGTGGGCGGCGGGGTGTCGTCAAAGGCGGGGTGATCGCGCTGGTCAGGGGTGATGTGTTTGTGCTCCCCATTCTCGAACGCCAGCACCTGTTCGCGGTAGCCGCAGATGCCGCAGTTAGGCGGCGGGTTTTTACCCGTCTGTTCAATGATCCGTTCCGCAAAGGTTTCCAGCACCTTTGGGTGGTCGCCCAGATAGCCTGCCTTGACGAATTGGATGTCAGGATTGGCGTCGGCCACACGGTCGGTGAAGCCGTAGATGCGGTCAATCAGAATGCCCGAGAACAGGAAATACGGGAAAACGACGATGCGTTTGTAGCCCAGTTTGGCAGCGTGTTGCAGGCAAGGTTCCACCAGTGGGAAAGTCACACCGGAATAGCCAACCTCGCACCAGCCAAAGCCGATGCCTTCGTGCAGCATCCGTGCGATCTTGGCGACGTTGCCATTGGCGTCAGGGTCAGACGCGCCGCGCCCGATCACCACAAGGCAGGTATCGTGGAGGGAGACCTCACCATGATCCGCATTCGCCTGCGCCACGGCATCCTGAATGCGACCGGCGGCGGCGGCGATCATTTTCGGGTCCACGCCCAATTCGCGGCCATAGCTGATCTGCAGGCCGTGTTTTGCGGCATAGGTGTTCAGCACCGTTGGAATATCGTTCTTGGAGTGCATGGCCGCAAAGAGCATACCTGGCACGGCCAGGATACGCTCACACCCTGCCTCACGCAGCTTATCGAGGCCGTCGCGGATCACGGGGTTCGCAAATTCAAGATAGCCGTATTCCGTCTGCCACTCTTTGGGCAGCAGCGCGGGCAGCTTATCGGCCAGCGTGGCAAATTCATCAACAGCGGATTGAGAGCGCGAGCCATGGCCGCAGATCATCACGCCGGTTTTGGGTGGGGTGGTCATGCGGGTGCGTCCTCTGTTTCTTCGTCTTCGGCGATGTCATCGGACTGTGCCTCATCGGCCTTTTTGCGGCCACCCAACAGGGCGATGGCCCCAGCCAGCGCGATGCCGCCCAAGGCGATCCAATGACCATGGCCTGCGACTTCGCCCAGATGGCCGATATGGGCCAAGGCGGGGGCTGGGCTAAGGATCAGGGCGGTGAGGATTATCCGCATGAGAGGTCTCCGTTGTCGGCACGCCAGAGGACCGCAGGTGCGGGTGGTTGACGATGTGCGCCCTTGGTCCCCGTTTTGGGTCAACCGGAAGCGCACCAACCGTTCTGGCCTGAAATAGGCGTCGTCTAGGCGCTGTTGTGCCTGACAGGCGGGAACGGGGCAAGAGCAGATGCGGCATGCAGACGTCGGGACGCGACGGCAAACCTGTGCGTTTGCGCACCTTATCTGCGCCCTCGCGGGCGTTTGCGTGCGCGCAACGGCGGGCTATCTATGTGCCAACACTCAGATGGAGGCCCCGATGGGACAACTCGTAGACGGCGAATGGCATGATGTTTGGTACGACACCAAATCAACCGGTGGCGCGTTCAAACGCGACAACGCCAAGTTTCGGACTTGGATCACGGCGGACGGATCCGCTGGACCGTCTGGTGAGGCCGGCTTCAAGGCCGAAAGCGACCGCTACCACCTGTACGTGTCTTATGCCTGCCCATGGGCGCACCGCGCCTTGGTGTTCCGTAAGCTGAAGGGGCTAGAGGATCACATCACGATTTCGGCCGTGCATCCTGATATGTTGTCCGACGGCTGGACGTTTGAAACCGATGACCACGGGGCCACGGGGGACACCCTGTATGGCCACGACTTTGTGCGCGATATCTATGTGCGCGCTAATCCGCAGGCCACGGGCCGCGTCACTGTGCCAATCTTGTGGGACAAAGAACGTGAAACGATTGTGAGCAACGAGAGCTCTGAAATCATTCGCATGTTCAATTCGGCCTTTGACGGGATCACCGGCAACACCGATGATTACTGGCCCGAGGAGATGCGCGACGACATCGAAGCGGTAAACGCGCGGGTCTATGATACGGTCAACAACGGCGTCTACAAATCCGGCTTTGCCACCACGCAAGCCGCCTATGACGCCGCCGTGCACCCGCTGTTTGACAGTCTTGATTGGTTGGAGGACCGCCTTGGTCAGGGCCGCTATCTGATGGGCGACCGCATGACGGAGGCCGACTGGCGGTTGTGGACGACGTTGATCCGATTTGACATGGTTTATCACCAACATTTCAAATGTAACCGCAAACGGATTTTGGATTACCCGAACCTGATGGGGTTCACACGGGAACTGTATCAGGTGCCTGGCGTCGCAGAGACGGTGAACATGCACCACATCGTGCGCCATTATCACTACAGCCACGAAAGCATTAACCCAAACCGCATCCTGCCGATCAATCCGGTGATTGATTTTGACGCCCCGCACGGACGCGGTGGGTTGAAGGCCGCCTGAGATTGGGGTTCAAGTTGGTGGGACCAAAGAAAGGGCCCGCCATGACGACCTGGATTACCATTTGCGACACCTGCAAACGCGAGGGCTGGGATGCGGCCTCTGGCCAGCCCACCGATGGGGAGGCTTTGGCCGCCTTAGTCGAGGCGGCCGCGACGACCGCGGACAATGTCCGCACCCGCCGCGTGTCCTGCACCATGGGGTGCGACCGTGCCTGCAACATCACGGTGCAGGCGGCAGGCAAGATCAACTACTCCTTGGGAACGTTTGAGGCCACGGCGGAGGACGCCGAAGCCATCGTTGAATACGCAGGTAAACACGCGGCATCTGAGACCGGTCAAGTGCCCTACCGCGAGTGGCCGCAAGGCGTGAAAGGCCATTTCGTGTCCCGCCATCAGCCGCTGCCGGATGCCTAAGGCACGCGATCACGGGGGCGGCTTGGACGTCGCGGTGGCCGCCTATGGCGGGGTCCGTGCGGATTGGCTGGACCTGAGCACGGGCATCAATCCTGTGCCCTACCCCGTGGGTGAGATTTCTGGGAATGCGTGGAGCGCATTGCCTGACAGCGGTGCGATGGATCGGCTTCTGGCGGCTGCGCGCAAATTTTGGAATGTCCCTGACGGGGCTGATATTTTGGCCGCCAACGGGGCATCGGCGATCATCGCAGCCATTCCTTATATTGGCGAAGGATCGGGCACGGTTCACATCGAAACGCCCACTTATAACGAACATGCAGCCGCATTCGACGCATCAGGGAATTGGTTTTGGGCCGAGAACGCTGCGAAGGCTGATACTCATGTCTATGTGCATCCCAATAATCCCGATGGTCGGATCTGGGATGCGCAAAATATGGGTGGGCGACGGCTGACTGTCATTGATGAGAGTTTTTGCGATGTAACCCCCACGCGCTCCCATATCGAACTGGCGGAGGACCAAGGGATTTTGGTCCTGAAGAGTTTCGGAAAATTCTGGGGTCTGGCGGGGCTTCGCCTTGGCTTTGCCATTGGGGCCGCCAAGACGTTGTCGCCTGTGGAAAGCCTCAAAGTGCCACTTCAAGAGGCCGTGGATATCGTGCGGCCAAGTTTGCCCGACCTGATCGGGCCTTGGGCTGTCCCCGGTCCCGCGCTTGAGATCGGGGCGCGGGCGTTGGAGGATGTGGCCTGGGCCGAGGCGACACGCGCAAGGCTGGCCGAGGATGCCAAGCGGTTGGATGAACTCGTCGGCTGGACACTGGTCGGCGGGACGGATCTGTTCCGCACCTACGAAGTCCCCGACGCTGCCGCGATGCAGGATAAGCTGGCACGCGGCCATGTCTGGAGCCGCATTTTCCCCTATTCAAAGACATGGATCAGGCTGGGATTGCCGGCGCCGGACCGTTGGGATCAGTTGAAGGCCGCCCTATGATCGCCGTCTTTTTTGCGATGATTTTGGATGCTTTGTTCGGCGAACCCAAATGGCTGTGGGACCGTGTTCCGCATCCCGCTGTGATGATCGGGCGGGCGATTTCGGCCCTTGATCGCAGATTCAATAACGACACGTTTGCGCGCGGGGTAATGGTTCTTGCGCTGCTGGTCTGGATCGCACTTTGTCTTGGCGCAGTGCTGATGATGTTGCCGTGGGTCTGGGCGGAAGTCATTATCGGCGCGGTCCTTTTGGCGCAAAAATCGCTGGTCCAGCATGTACAAGCTGTGGGCGATGCATTGCGGTTGTCGCTGGTTGATGGGCGGCACGCTGTCGCGATGATCGTGGGGCGCGATGTGCGGGACATGGACGGGCCGGCGGTTGCACGGGGCGCCATTGAAAGTGCTGCAGAGAACCTCAGCGATGGGGTAATTGCGCCTGTGTTCTGGTTCATGATCGCGGGCTTGCCGGGGCTTTTGGCCTATAAGGTGGTGAACACCGCAGACAGTATGATTGGCTACCGCACTGAACGCTATGCGCGTTTTGGCTGGGCCGCAGCGCGGCTTGATGATGTGCTCAACTGGGTGCCTGCGCGGCTGACGGCTGTGCTGATCTGGGCCGCAACGCGGCGTGGTCACTGGCGGCATATCGCGGCTGATGCGGCGCTGCACCGCTCACCCAATGCAGGCTGGCCTGAGGCCGCGATGGCACCCGGTTTGGGTGTCTCACTGTCCGGTCCGCGCAGCTATGATGGCCGGATGGAGGCATTCGCGTGGGTCCATCCCGCAGGGCGCAAAGACGCAGGGCCAGATGACATCGATCAGGCCGTGCGGATACTCTGGCAGGCATGGGCCTTGGCGCTAGCCTGTGTGCTGGTGATTGCGCTGCTTTCACCAGACGTTAGGGTAGACCAGACAATTTTCGGAGGCTGAATGATGCGGGTTTTGACAGTTTTGGCGATGTTGGCGGCGGGGCCGGTCGCGGCGCAGACCTGTGGTGGGTCTTGGTCCGCGTTCAAAGCGGGCCTTGTGGATGAGGCCGTGACGCTGGGACTTGAGCGTGATGTGGCGGAGCGGTTTTTGGCAAACGCCCAGCAGGATGCCGATGTGTTGCGCGCCGACCGCGCGCAGGGCGTGTTCCAACGCGATTTCGTTGATTTTTCGCGGCGGCTGATCTCAAACAACCGGATCGAAAATGCCCAGGCGCAGTCGCAGCGCCAAGACGCGATTTTTGACCGGATCGAGGCGGAGCTGGGCATCCCACGTGAGGTCCTTCTGGCCTTTTGGGCGTTTGAGACGGATTTCGGCGCGGTGCAGGGCAATTTCAACACCCGCAACGCGTTGGTGACTTTGGCCCATGACTGTCGCAGACCCGAATTGTTCCGCCCACAGATTTTCGCCGCGATGGAGCTGTTCGCCCGTGGCGATCTGAACCCCGACACAACCACGGGCGCATGGGCCGGTGAAATTGGAATGGTGCAGATGCTGCCCGGTGACATCATCGAAAACGGACGAGACGGGGATGGGGACGGGCAGGTGTCGCTGAAGACCTCCCCACCTGATGCGTTGCTGTCAGGGGCAAGCGTCCTGTCCTCTTTGGGATGGGTGCCAAACCAGCCGTGGCTGCAAGAGGTCGTGGTGCCCGATGCCATGGATTGGTCCCTGTCGGGCACCGAAACACGGCTGCCCGCGTCTGATTGGGCGGCGATGGGTGTTCAGGCGCGGGACGGCACATTGGCGCAGCTTCCGGCGTCGTTGATCCTGCCTATGGGGCGCAACGGCCCCGCGTTCCTCGCCTATCCGAATTTTGACGTCTACTTCGAATGGAACCAATCGTTCGTCTATGTCCTGACGGCTGCCTATTTTGCCACCCGGATCGGGGGCGCACAGGTCTATGATGCCGGCAATCCCGCACCGGGATTGAGCGGGGACCAAATCCAGCAGCTACAAGAAAAACTACAAGCGCGCGGCTATGACGTGGGCGGCGCCGACGGCATTTTGGGCGCCAAAACCCGTGCCGCCGTGCAGGCCGAACAGCAGCGGCTGGGCCTGCCTGCCGATGCATGGCCCACAGCATCTTTGCTGGCGCAACTGTGATGGACTGGGGTGTCTGCACGACCGTGAAGGCACCTCTGGCGCAGATTTTGGCGTTTGTGGCGTGGCACAAACATTTGGGCGCATCGCGGATCTGGGTGCATCTGGATGACGCGGACGACGTTTCAGCCGGTATCCTGAAGCAGATCGAAGGCGTCACGCCGGTGCTCTGCGATAAGGCTTATTGGGCGGTCCTGGGCCGCCGGCCCAAACGCCAAGAAGCGCGGCAGGCCTATAACGTGCAACGTGTCTATATGGCGGCTGAAGTGCCGGTGCTGGCGCATCTGGATGTGGATGAATTTTTATGGCCTGCCCGCCCTGTCAGCGAAATTCTGAACGATTGGACAGACGGAACACCGTTCCTACGGGCGCGTCCGGCCGAGGCACTGCATGACCCGACCTTGCCCGATGACATCTTCACCGCGCGCCAATTCAAATACCCCTTCCCCACGCCAATGCCCCTTGAAGACCGGATGGACGTCTTGGGCGACTACACAGCCCTTTTGATGAAAAACATGCTAAGCCATAAGGCCGGAAAATCCCTGTTCCGCACGGGGCTGGACGGGTTGATGCCCAAACTGCATGCGGCCAGTTGGGGGGACGATCCCGCGCCGATCAAACTGGCGCTGCATCCCGAGCTGACCGTGCTGCATTTTCACGCGCAAGACAAAGCGGCATGGCTGGCCGCCCTGCCCCACCGCACGACCGACGGGGCCTACCGTTTCAACGAAACCTTGGCGGCTTTCGCATCTGACGCAACCCCAGATGAGATTGCCGATTTTTACAACAGAACCCAATCTGCGACGCCCGAACTGGTCGCGAAACTGAAGGCCCACGATTTGTTGCTTGAGGCGGATTTGAACCTGAAAGACAAAGTCGCCGCCCTGTTCTAGGGCACCCGAATTTCACGGATCGGGTAACGGTCTCCATCGGCGGTCAACAAGGTCAACCGGTCGCCTGAGGTCACGAACATATCGCACCGTTCCATACCGGTTGCGAAGGTAATGCAGACAATATTGTCAGTGATGGTGTGACGGCCTTCCCAGATGCCCCCGCCGTTGGCTTTTGAATAGGTCCATGTGTAGGTGCCATCGGCGCTGTAGCGCGAAGTGCCGTCATCGAAATAGATCAAATCACGGTCAAGGATCAGCGCGGACAAGGCTGCGGTATCAGGCAAGCTGTCCGTCGCACGTGTCGCGTAGTCTTGCGCTGCCGCGGACGTCGCGAGGAGAAGCGCAATGGGAAAGATGAGGTGTTTCATACCCCTTATGCTATCAGCGAACCCGACAGTGTCGCGTCACAATGGCGTGGGGCGCGCAATGTCTTGAAAAGACATTGTGGACAAAATTTCGAGGAAATTTTGCTTACGCCACCAAGGTTTCAGCGGCTTTCAGATCGACGCTGACCAATTGGCTCACACCTTGTTCACCCATGGTCACACCGAACAGACGGTCCATGCGGGACATGGTCACGGCGTGGTGTGTGATGATCAGGAACCGCGTATCGGTCCGGCGGGTCATCTCATCCAACAGGTCGCAGAACCGCGTGACGTTGGCGTCATCCAGCGGCGCGTCGACCTCGTCCAGCACACAGATGGGCGCGGGATTGGCCAAGAACACCGCAAAGATCAACGCAAGTGCAGTCAGAGTCTGTTCGCCACCTGACAACAGGCTGAGCGTGCTAAGCTTTTTGCCAGGCGGTTGGCACATGATCTCCAGCCCGGCGTCCAGTGGGTCTTCGGATTCGACCATCACCAGCTTCGCTTCACCACCCCCGAAAAGGTGTTTGAACAAGGTCCCGAAGCTTTCGTTGACCTGTTCAAACGCGGTTAGAAGACGTTCGCGACCCTCTTTGTTCAGAGATGCGATGCCCGTGCGCAGGGCGCGAATCGCCTCCTCAAGATCGGTCTTTTCGCTGACAAGCAGATCGTGTTCTTCCTGCACCTCTTTGGCGTCTTCTTCAGCACGCAGGTTCACTGCGCCCAGCGCGTCGCGTTGACGTTTCAGACGGTTGACGTCGTTTTCGATCGCCTCAGACGCAGGCATTTTATCGGGGTCCAAATCCAACTGATCCAACAGCTTATCAGGGGTGGTTTCCTGCGCCTCCATGATGCGCGCGGCGGCAGCGTCCATAGTTTCACGGGCGGCGTCTGCACGGGCCTCGGACCGCGCGCGGGCCTCACGGGCCTCGGATGCCGTGCGTTCGGCGTCGCGTTCCGCCATGGTGGCGTCGCGCAGGGTGGTTTCTGCGGTGGCCAACGTGTCGGCGGCGGCGCGTCGGCGGGCCTCGGCCTCCTCGATGGCAGTGGCCAGTTCGTCGCGTTTGGCGGCGATTTCATCGGGCGCCGTCATCGCATCCTGAAGTTCCGCCTCGGACGTATCCTTACGTTCCGCCAGTTCGGATGACCGTTTGTTCGCGGTCTCGAGCCGGTGTTTCCAGCCGCTGACCTCTTTGGTGATTTCCTGCGCGCGCTTGGTGCGGGCCTCGCCTTCGCGGCGGACCTCATCATAGCCGGACCGTTTGGCCATCATTGTCATGCGCGCGGCTTCGACCGTCATTTTGACGTCTTCGACCTTGGCACGGGCGTCATCCAGGGGGGCGAGGGATTTTGCCGTGGCCTCAGCCTCGGTCAGGGCCTTGCGCGCAGTCATGGCCTCCTCTTCGTGGCGCGACACCGCAAGGCCAGAACTGTCGAGTTTGCTTTCCGACAGGTTGCGATCCGCCTCAGCGCGGCTGAGCGCGCGGTTGGCGTCTGCCACGGCAGCATCAGCGGCACGGCGGGCGGCACGGGCAGCTTTATCCGCCTGCGCCAGTTCGGCAAGCCGCGCGGTCAACATATCGTGCGCCTGCGCCATGCCATCCGCCTTGGCGACCGCATCATTGAGGTCTTTCTTAAGGCCCTCAAGACGGTTCAACTGTTGCAAACGCAAGGCCGCAGCTGAGGGCGCATCTTCGGCAGCGGCGCGGAACCCATCCCAGCGCCACAGATCACCATCCAACGACACAAGGCGCTGACCGGGGGCGAGGTCTTTTTGCAAGCGCGGCCCATCGGCGGCATCCACCAGCCCCACCTGCCCCATACGGCGCACCAGCACCTCAGGCACGGAGACGTAATTGGTCAGCGATTTGACGCCCGCAGGCAAGGCTTGTGGCTGGGTATAGCCCGGCAGCGCGACCCAGCCGGACCCCATGTCGTCCGTTACAGCGGGCGCCTTTAGGTCATCGGACAAAGCAGCACCCAGTGCCTTTTCATAGCCCCCTTGGACCCGCAACTGATCAAGGATCTGGCTGCCTTCGGCACTGTCGCGGTCTACCAGCTTGGCCAAGGCGGCCGTTTCCGCACGCAGGGCATTCGCCTCACCCTCAGCCTCTGATCGCAAGGCGCGGGCGTCGGCCTCACGGCTTTGGGTGTCGGCGCGGGCGGCTTCGGCTTCGGCCAGTACAGCCTCCGCCTTTTCAGCCGTGGCACGGGCCGTGGCTTCGTCCGCTTGGGCGCGTTCAAAATCCTGGGCCGCACGTTCCAGCGCGGTCTGCGCTTCAGCGCGAGCTGCCAAGGCACGTTGGGCGTCGGCCTCATTTTTCTCAAGCGTTTTACGGTAATCGTCGATCAATCTTTGGGCCGATTGGTGACGGGCGGCAAGGCGGGCCACGTCCTCGGTCATCTGGCTGAGGTCTGCCTCGCGATCCGCCAAAATCTGCGCCCCATCGGTTGAGGCCACACGGGCCTCTTCCAAACGCTCCGCGTGCCCCTCATGGGCCTTGGCGATTTCGGTGGATTCCCACTCAAGCCGTTCAATCGTTTCGCCGGCGTCCTTGTTCAGACCCGCCTCACGTTCGATGTCGCGAGCAAGCTGTTCAATGCGATTGGTCAGGGTTTCGATGGTCTGTTTGGCGCGGGCTTCTTGATCGGTGAGCGTATCACGCTGAACGCCGAGGCGTTGAAGAACGGCAGCGGCAATCGCCTCCTCCTCGCGCAAGGGCGGTAGGGCATCTTCAGCGGCTTGACGGGCCTTGCCCGATTGACGCGCAGCAGTTTCGGCAGAGGCAGCGGCGGTCGTGCGTTCACGCAACTGATCGGCGGCGGCAGCGCGCGCCTCATCCGCCTCTTTCCAACGACGGTAAAGCAACAGCCCTTCGGCCTGCCGCAACTCATCCCCGATGGCACG
>NZ_CBFHNH010000033.1:0-6818 GCF_965657175.1 Pseudooctadecabacter sp.
ACAAGGCCTCCGCTTCGCCATCCGCGAAGGCGGCCGCACCGTCGGCGCCGGCGTGGTGTCCAAAATCAACGAGTGATCATTAAAACTGGGCGCGAGGACCCGCGGTAGTCGTTTCGAAGAAACGATGAAAGCGGCCCCGCAGCACCCAGGTTTTATTTGCAGGCCGTCCCCAAGGGGGCGGCCTGTTGCGCTCCCCCCCGAAGCGCGCCAGCCAATACCCTGAATGAGGTATATCACCGCCCTTTGGGGTGGCTGGTGCGCACCCGTGCCGCAAAGATGAACGCGTCCAGACAAAGGCCGTTCTCATGCTGAAATTTGTTGTACCCCTGTTCGCCTTGGGCCTTGTCGCAGCCTGCCAACCCAACGGCATGCGTGATGCCGGGCCATTGAATGATTGGGAACTGTCCTGCGGGGCCGACCCGGAATCCATGCGCCAAACCATGGAGGGGTGGGTCTTTCGCACAAGCGACAATTACTGCACCGGCGGCACATTCAATCAACGCGCCGAGATCTTTACAGAGGAATTCCCCGTAAACAGTACCGGCAGCGTCCGTTTTACGTCGAATATCTCGTTTACATCTGCCGAGAACCGGGAATTCAGCATCTTTTCCATCCACGATGGACGCAACGGCTGCGCACCTCCGTTGCAGCTTTTTGTTCGCCCAGACGGTCGCATGTATATCGCCAGCGCCATCAAGACGGGTCCGGGCGAATCCTGCATCGACCAGCGCCTTAGCACGACATCGCAGGGTCGGATCAGACGTGACGGGACGGAACAGCAACTGGCCATAGTGGTCCGCTTCGACGGGGCCGGTGGGTTTGGTGTGGTGGTGTCTTTGAACGGGGAAACACAAATCTCCGGCCGATATCGCCCGCCCACCCGATCGGACGCCATTGTGTCGCAACGGTTCTATTTCCAAACACGGCGTGTACTCAAAAAACGTCTTGGACTACGTCATGCGGTCGCGGGACATGACAGTGGTCGCCCTGCCGCCCGATGCCTAGTGATGCTACGGAAAGGGAATGAACACGAGGCACATCCTATTTGGCATACTATGTTTGTTGTGTGAACATTCGGCGCAGGCCCAATCCTCATTGGCAGACGGTTTTGGACGCTTTGATCTGGAAAGCGCACGGGTGCCCTATGCGGTGCAACGCGGTCAGTTGGCCGATGGCACACGGGTCGAAAGGTTCGAACTGCGCACCGGAGATTGCAGTGGCACAGATTGTTCGCGCGACCGCGAGAGGGTTGAGTTCATCCAACAGGGTGGTCCGCGCATCGGATCGGAATTTTGGGTGGGGTATTCCGTCATGCTTGACCCAAGCTGGCCCAACCTTGGACCGCGTATGAACACCAAGATCGGACAGTGGCATTTGCCACGGTATCAAGGGCGCGGTCAGGGGCCGACTTTGCTGATGGAGGTCAATGACGATTGCCTCATCGTATCGGTCAAAGACCCCAACGTCGCGGATGACGATCCGATGAACCTCGCCCCCAATCTGGCGTGAGACTGTGTCGCCCCGCGCAGTCAGATGGTCGGGCGGTTCAACCGGATCATGGTCAATGGCGTTTGGACCACTGGTCAGGACGGTTTCTTGACTGTTTATCTGAATGGGCGCCCGGTCTGGTCTCATCAAGGGCGGACAATCAACGTCAATGTCGCGCCCTATTTTCGGTATGGCATCTACCGCAGTTTCGTCAGCCGCTGCGCGGGCGGCTGTGGCACTCAGGTAGCGTACTATTCCAACGTGCTTCAGGGCCGCAGCCGGGCTGATGTTGAATAAAGCGGCCGCGCTGTCCATGATGACGTGAATTTGCTACGTTTCGGCAGCACAAGCGGAGGCACCGGTGATGTCTCACCTTTGATCTAAGTCCCTTGTCGAAACTTTGACCAAAGGAGGCCCCATGCCGCCCCTGCCGCCCCGTGCGTTTCCAGACCCGTCGACGCTGCACCCTGTGATCCTGCCCAATGGTACCGTTCACAAAGGCACCGTCTTTCTGGCCGCAGCGGTGGACCATCCGAATATTGATGTGGGCGACTACACCTATGCCAGCGCGCATCAGCCGCCAGCAGATTGGGCGTTTCATTTGGCCCCGTACCTCTATCCCGGCGCGCCCGAACGTCTGATCATTGGGAAATTCTGCCAGATTGCTGATGGCGTGACTTTCATCACTGCTTCAGCCAATCACCGCTATGACGGGTTCTCAAGCTTTCCGTTTTCGGTCTTCCTCGACATGGACCGCAACCGTCCGTCTATGCCCCAAACCTTTGCGGACACGGTCATTGGTCACGATGTCTGGTTGGGGCAGGGGGCCACCGTCCTGCCCGGCACGACGATAGGGTCCGGTTGCCTCATCGGGGCAAAGGCCGTCGTTGGCGGGACCATCCCGCCCTATAGCATCGTCACAGGCAATCCCGGTCACATCCTGCGCCGCCGATTTGACGACGCGACGATCGACGCTTTGATGCAAATCAACTGGTGGGACTGGCCCATTGACCGTATCGTCGAACGCGAGGCCGCGATTTGCGGTGCTGATCTGACCGCATTGGAGGCTTCATGATCCGGTTGGCGATAGCGATCTTGTCCTTTCTGCCATGGTGGGCCTACGCCCTTATCGCGCTGGGCCTTGGGAATCTGGCGCTGGACCAACATGCTAGCTACCAGTCGCGGGTCAGGGCCGCTGAACGCGCGATCCTTGCGGGGCCACCGCCTGCGCGCACGACCACGGCGATGGACACGCGGTTGCGGTCTGATCCGTTTCAGGAAATGCAGGTGACCGGCAATATTCGCGCTGACCTAGGGCTGGGCCAGATCGAAGGCGCGGTTCCGAAATCCTACATCGTGCTGGATGCGCCCGAACGAACAGGACCGGTCGTTGCGGTCATGTTTGTGGGCACCGCCAAACAGGCCGGATTGCCCGACCTTGTTGCAGCCTCCAACGATGTGGGGCGTGTCACGGCGTCAGGCTTTCGCCGGACGTTGGATTGGTCGACGGTCTCGGGCCAGTTGCGCCTGCAAGGTGTCCGCCGCGAGGTCGTTTTGATGGAGGCCATCGTCGGTGACCGCGCAGCAGCGCTGCGGGGAAAAGCCCAAGCCGATCTGCCGTTTATTTATGTCATCGGCGGTCTTGCCGCGCTCAGCGGGTTTGTGGCCTACCTGCGATATTCCAAATGGCGGGGACGTAGGGCAGCCAAGCGTCCGCGCGCGGCCCCAACGCAGGTTCCCCAACCGGCAGCGGCGGCCACCCCGCCTGGTCCGGCCAGCAGCCCGCCGCGTCCCGCAGCCGTGCCGCAAGCCTCCCCTTGGGCCACGGGTACCCGGACAACGTCGACGACCTTTGCCGATCCACCTGAAGACCCCGAATCCCCCCTGCCGGAATTCGAAAGCGTCTTTCCCGGCGGCGGCTCTGGCTTTCGGTTCAAGTCCGCGGATGAGATCATTCGCCAGTCTTTCGGTACAGTCTCCACCTTGGATCGCGCAAAAGGCGCAAAACCTGACGGCTGATGCGTTTGGGTGTTGCCAAGGGGACAACCCATGGGTATTCCCACCCTTGGCTTTAGGGGTTTAGCTCAGTTGGTAGAGCATCGGTCTCCAAAACCGAGGGTCGTGGGTTCGAGTCCCTCAGCCCCTGCCAAGCCACATCTCACCACATCGCCCAGTCTATAGGATTGAAAGCAGTTCAAAGGGTTGAAAAGCCGCATCAACCCCGTTACCTGCAAAGCGCATCCGATCAAAGGACAGACCATGGCCCGTACCAACCCAGTTCAGTTCATCCAGCAGGTTCGCGCCGAAGTTGGCAAAGTTGTTTGGCCCACCCGCCGTGAGGTCACCTTGACCACCATCATGGTGCTGATCATGGCCGCCGTCATGGCGCTGTTTTTCACGCTGGTCGATCTGATCATCCGCACCGGCCTCGAAGGCGTTCTTAACGCGTTCTAAGCCCCCTTGCGATGACAGTCAGGTCAGGGTAGAAAACCCCAAGTTTGATGGCGTGCAACGAATAAGTTGCACGCCGCTTTTATTTCCGGGACTCCCGTCACGGGGTCCACCACGACGAAAAGGTGTCAAGGATCATGGCGAAACGTTGGTATTCCGTCTCTGTGCTGTCGAACTTTGAAAAGAAGATCGCTGAGACCATCCGGACCTCTGTCGAAGAGCAGGGTCTTGAGGATCAGATTGACGAGGTTCTGGTTCCGACCGAGGAAGTGATCGAAGTCCGTCGCGGCAAGAAGGTCACGGCTGAACGTCGCTTTATGCCCGGCTATGTGCTGGTCCACATGGAAATGTCCGATGAGGGCTATCACCTGATCAACTCCATCAACCGCGTCACTGGTTTTCTCGGCCCACAGGGTCGCCCGATGCCCATGCGTGACGCAGAAGTTCAGCAGATCCTCGGCCGTGTCGAAGAAGGTCAGGACGCGCCCAAGCTGCTTATCTCTTTCGAGATCGGCGAGAAGGTCAAAGTCAATGACGGCCCGTTCGAGGATTTCGACGGCACCGTGGAAGAGGTCGACGAGGACAACCAGCGCCTCAAGGTCACGGTCTCCATCTTTGGCCGCGCCACACCGGTGGAACTGGAATACGCACAGGTCACCAAGCAGGGCTAATCACCCTGCGTGACCAATCCCGCATGGTCCGTTTAAGATGACGTCGCCCCGCGTGCTGTTGGGGCGGCGTTTTTTGTTTTGGCAAACGGGGCGGCCATACGTTTTCGTATGCATGTCATCCACATTTTGGGAATTTCATAGGTGCCGTGCGGCTTCTAGGTTTCGCTGCGTCGCGTCCCTTGCCAAGAAAGTGAGCCCCGAATGAAACCAATTCCCCAGACGATTGCCCTTTTGTCCCTTAGTTCCTTGCCGATCCTCGCAGGGGTTGCGCGCCTGTCCGAAATGGGAACGGGCGCGCCAGCAATGGAGGCTACAATCGCAAGCGCCAATATGCCCACCGGTCTGGCTCTTCATATCATTGCGGCTTCGGTGTTTCTGATCCTAGGTGCTGTACAGTTCCTTCCCGCGACCCGGCGCACGCTTTGGCACAAGCGCGCTGGTCGACTGGCGATTGCGGCGGGGCTGCTGGGGGCGATGACCGGTGGTATTTTGGCGGCTACGCTGTCGGTCGGTCCGACGTCCGGCCCGCTGCTTGTCCCCCAACGGATCGTCTTTTCGCTGCTTTGGGCGGTCGCGCTGCTGCTGGGTCTGGCGTCGGTCTTGCGCGCAAACACAAAGGCCCACCGCGCATGGATGATCCGTGGTTATGCCATCGGCGCTGCCACTGGCCTTCAAAGTCTTATTCTTTTGCCGTGGTTCTTTATGTTTGGTGTTCCGTCGGGGCTGCCATCGGATTTGGTAATGCTGGCATCGTGGCTGATTGCACTGGCGCTTGCCGAAATCGTCATCCGTCGACCCGCCCCCCTTGCCAAACGCCCCAACCCCGGCTAGACGGCGGCCTTGTCGCATTGCGACTCCCATGTGGGAGGCGAGGATCACGCGTGATCCAACCCCAACCACATCCACAAAACGTCACCGGGCGCGCCGGTGACTGGACAAAAGGAAACGACCAATGGCTAAAAAAGTCGCTGGCACAATGAAGCTGCAGGTTCCTGCAGGTCAAGCCAACCCATCCCCACCCGTCGGCCCCGCTTTGGGTCAGCGCGGCATCAACATCATGGAATTCTGCAAGGCGTTCAACGCCAAGACGCAGGAAATGGAAGCCGGTGCGCCGTGCCCCACCGTGATCACCTACTACCAGGACAAATCCTTCTCCATGGATATCAAGACGCCACCTGCGTCTTATTACCTCAAGAAGGCCGCCAACGTGAAATCCGGCGCCAACACACCGTCCCGCCAGACGGTCGGTTCCGTGACCACCAAGCAGGTCCGTGAGATCGCCGAAGCCAAGATGAAGGACCTCAACGCGACGTCCGTCGAAGGCGCAATGAAGATCATTCTGGGCTCTGCCCGGTCTATGGGCATCGAGGTGAAGTAACATGGCAAAGCTCGGAAAACGTACACGCGCCGCGCGCGAAGCCTTCGCTGGCAAAGAGAACGTCTCTGTTTCTGAGGCCGTGTCCTTGGTCAAAGACAACGCCAAAGCGAAGTTCGACGAAACAGTCGAAATCTCCGTTGTTCTCGGTGTTGATCCTCGTCACGCAGATCAGATGGTCCGTGGCAAGGTTGCCCTGCCAAACGGCACAGGCAAAACCATGCGCGTCGCTGTTTTCGCCCGTGGCGAAAAAGCAGACGAAGCCAAAGCCGCTGGTGCCGACATCGTTGGCGCAGAGGACCTGATGGAGACCGTGCAAGGCGGCAAGATCGAATTCGATCGCTGCATCGCGACTCCGGACATGATGCCAATCGTTGGCCGTCTGGGTAAGGTTCTTGGCCCGCGCAACCTGATGCCGAACCCCAAGGTTGGCACAGTGACGATGGACGTCAAAGAAGCAGTCGAAGCCGCCAAGGGTGGTGAGGTTCAGTTCAAGGTCGAAAAAGCCGGTGTGGTTCACGCCGGTGTGGGTAAAGCCTCTTTCGATGCCAAGAAGCTGGAAGAAAACGTGCTGTCCTTCGTGGATGCCGTTCAGAAAGCCAAGCCCGCTGGCGCCAAAGGCACCTACATGAAGAAGGTCTCTTTGACCTCTACCATGGGTCCAGGCGTGACCATCGCGGTCGATAGCGCGACTGGCAACGACTAAGATTTCGTCTCTTTTACGACGACACGAAGGGCCCCCAACTGGGGCCCTTTTTCTTTGCGGGCCGTTTGCATCGAATTGTTGGTAAAGGCTGCGTGAAGATCGCGGCCTTGTTAATGATACACTGACG
>NZ_CBFHNH010000034.1:0-5945 GCF_965657175.1 Pseudooctadecabacter sp.
TTTTGCTCGAAAGTAGAAGTTGTCGTTATCCAGATCCACACGCCGATGAATAATCAGCCGAGAGCCATAAATACTGCTGTCTTGTCGATCTTGATACTGACCTGCCATTGCCGAGAACTGAAACCTTCGCATGAGAACTGCAAACTCAACGTGACTGGTTCGTGACTTTTAGGCAAGAAAAACCGTGCAAAATCAGTATTCGGGACTCTCTCGGGACATAAAAAAATGGCTCGCAATTTCTTGCAAGCCATTGTTTTAATTGTATTTTCTGTAAATACAGAATTAACGCTTGGAGAACTGGAAGCTCTTACGGGCTTTGGCTTTACCGTACTTCTTACGTTCAACCACACGGCTGTCGCGTGTCAGGAAGCCTGCAGCCTTCAGGGCCGCGCGCAAGGACGGATCAAACAGCTGCAGCGCCTTGGAGATGCCGTGCTTGACCGCACCAGCCTGACCAGACAGGCCGCCGCCTTTGACCGTGGCAACCACGTCAAACTGACCAGCAACACCGGCTACGTCGAACGGCTGGCGCAGGATCATCTGCAGAACGGGGCGTGCGAAATACACGTCCTGATCTTTGCCATTGACGGTGACTTTGCCGGAACCGGGCTTGATCCAGACACGGGCAACAGCGTCTTTACGCTTTCCTGTGGCATAGGACCGGCCGAGGTCGTCTTTGACGGGCTCACGGTTGATTTCGATCGCAACGGGCGCGTCTACGCCTTCAGCGACTGCACCCAATTCTTCGAGGGAGTTCACTTGATCGGCCATTATGCGGTCCTCGTGTTCTTTTTGTTCATCGCCTTGACGTCGAGAACTTCGGGCTTCTGGGCGTCCATGCCGTGCTCGGTGCCTGCGAAGACACGCAGGTGTGTCATTTGCTGGCGGGACAGGCGGTTGCCGGGCAGCATGCGCTTGACGGCCTGCATGACGACACGCTCGGGGTGGGCACCCTCAAGGATTTCGCCGGTGGTGCGGGATTTGATGCCGCCCACAGTGCCGGTGTGCCAGTAGTTTGGCTTTTCACGCTTGTTGCCTGTCAGCTGCACCTTGTCGGCGTTGATGACGATGACGTTGTCGCCCATGTCCATATGGGGAGTGAAAGTGGCTTTGTGCTTACCACGCAGCCGCATGGCGATGATCGAGGCAAGACGGCCCAGAACAACGCCCTCGGCGTCGATCAGGATCCACTTCTTTTCGATATCCGCCGGAGTAGCAGAGAAGGTTTTCATGTATCTGTCCTAATGGAGTAAGGACCCCGTGATGGGGCCCTGCATTCGATGGGTGGCTTTTACGGGGGTGTAGGGGCCCGGTCAACAGGCCTTATGTCGAAACAATCGTTCCAAAACAACGTGTTACAAAAACGGTATTATTTTACCCCATCAGCTTTCCATGGCATTGGACGGATTCCCCAACATCCGGTCCATTTCGCGCAAAGCCTCAAGGCAGCGGGCGTCCGACACGCAGGTTCCGATGGCCAATCGCACGGCATTGGGGGCCTTGTCATCGGGCAAGGCGAATTCGTCTGCGGGCTTGACCAAAATGCCCCGCGCTTCGCAAGCGGCCATGAACCGCGAAGACCGCCAGCCGGTGGGCAGGTTGAGCCAGATAAACGGCGCGTCCTCCCGCCAGCGGATATCCCAGCTGCCCAAGGTATTGACCGCCATGCGCACACGGTTGGCGATGGCATCAGTGACCTGTTGGCGGATACGCGCGGCGTCGCCCGTCTGGATCAGATGGGTGCACACGTCGGTGATCGGCTGCGACACGCCATAATGGGCCGATTGCGCGACCTGCCTTAAATCCGCGCCCTGCCCCGATGGCGCCACGGCAAACCCAAAGCGCAGCGCGCCGCTGACGGATTTGGTCAGCGACGACACATAATAGGTCTGTTCGGGCAAAATCGCGCGGTAGCTGGGCAGGTCAGACAGGATCGAAGCGTGGCAATCATCGTCGATGATTGTCAGGTTCAAGGACCGTGCGACCTCTGCGATCGCGACCTTGCGGTCCAGCGGGGTGGTGATCGTCGTGGGGCTGTGGACCGAAGGCGACGTAATCAACACCTGCCCGCCGTGTTCACGGTAGGCGGCGGCCAAAGCCTCTGGGATGATACCGTGATCGTCCATGGCCACGCCCACGACCTTCGCCCGCAACAAACGGCCTGCGTGGCGCACGCCGGGATAGGCCAGTTCTTCGGTCAGGAGGACGGGCGACGGCCCGCTGAGGACCGCAAGCAACGACAGCACCACCGCATTTTGCGCCCCGTTGGCCAGCACAATGTGATCGGTGTCGACCGCACCAATATCCGTGCCCGACATCCAGTCCATCACCGCACCGCGCGCCTCTAGGTCGGTTTCAGGTGTGGGGTAGTTGATATGACGACGCCGGTGGGATTGGCCCACATGCACCAAGGCTGCATCAATGGCACGCCCCTGCCCCACGTCCGGCACACGACTGGACCTGAAGTCCGCGATGGTTTCATCGACCGTGTTGATCAGGGGCACATCCTGCACGGGCGCACGTACCGGCCCATCCGCAACAAAGGTCCCGCGCCCCACGCCTGCGGTCAGACGGCCCTCGTCGGTCATCAACGTATAGGCCCGCGCGACCGTGCCCGGCGTGACGCCCACCTGATAGGCGAGGTCCCGCACGGGGGGCAGTTTCGATCCCGGCGGCAATTGTCCCGATACAATCCCTTCACGGATCGCTTCGGCCAAGGCTCTGTACTTCGACCGGCCTGCGCCATCCACCTTCGGCAGCCATTTTGTATCAGGTACAATCATTTCGTTTACCGACTCATTGCTGCTTTGTATCTATAACTTAGGCACAATGCCTTATTGTATCAATACAATCAACCCCGTGGCTGAAAAGGAGCATCCCCATGTCACACGCTCTCACCGATACCCGCCTGTCCGTCCTGTCCGATGCCGACCGCCTGCCCGCGGTCGCCTCCGTGGCTGTGATCGTCGCGGTTGCGGTGACGAAATGGGATGCCCGCCGGCGCACGCGCAAACATCTGACGAAACTGCCACCGCACCTTTTGTCTGACATTGGCCTTGATGCCATGACGGCACAGCAAGAGGCCGCAAAGCCGTTCTGGCGCGACTGAACGGGCGCAACAAGCGCTATACGATCTTCCTGACTGGGCCGGTGGAAACACCAGCCCTTTTTTATGCAGACTTAAGGTTGCCAAACGCCGCCCAACCCGTACGCTCCCCCTAAAGACTAAGACACGTCCAAGGGCAGATGAACCGATGTTTTTCGCAGGCCTCTCACCGGTTATTGCCGCCCTCGCCCTGATCGCGGGCTCTGCTGTTTTGGGCATTCTCCCCGTCAGGAAGCTCATCCAGGTGCGTGAAGCCAAGCATGAGCTGAAACACGGATCAGCCGGGTTCATCCGCACCACATCAGGCTGGATCGTCATCGCCATCTGGCTGGCGCTTACATGGTTTGTCGCCACGATCCTTGGGGATTGGTCGGTAACAGGTGATCTGTCCGGTGCCATTGACCGCGGTTGGCTGCGCTTGCAGATCCTTCTTGAAATCCTCGCGGCCTTGGGGGACGACTGATGTCTGATCTGCAATGCCCCAACTGCGCAGGCCAATGCCGCTATGCCCCGCTGAGCCAGTCGTTGGAATGCACCAGTTGCAGCACAGCACACCCCATTGCCGTTGATCCCAGCGTCGATCCGGCCGAGGAGTTTCACTACCACCCTGATCTGCCCCACACCGAACAGCGCAGCCACACCGGCGACACGCTGCGCCAATGTGAAACCTGCGGCGGGCAGGTCGTGTTCATTGGCCCTGCCCTGTCGGACCGCTGCGCCTATTGCGATGGGCCGATTGTGCTGGGGCCAGCAGATGTGTCCTATCAGACGGTGGGGATGATCCCCTTTGCATTGGGCGCAGGCGACGCCCAATCCCGCATTGAGGCTTGGGTGCAGGCCCGTCACGCGGCCCCGGATAATTTGCCCCAGATCGTGGCCCAAGGGCGCGTTGCGGGCATCTACGTGCCCTTCTGGACCTTCGACAGCCAAGAGGCCGTGAATTACATGGTCCGGTACAAAGTGCGGTCCAACAAGAAATGGCGCCACCGATCGGTCAAGGACAGCATGACCACAGGTTTCGACGATATGCTGGCGCCTGCCTCACCCCATGTGACCCCGTTGATCCGCGACGGTATTTTGCATGATTTCAACCCCGCAGACCTGCGCCCCTACACCCCCGCCTATATGGCCGGTTTCGCGGCGGAACGGCATTATGAAACCGTGACCGAAGGGCTGTCCTCCAATGCCGCAGACAAGGACCTGCTGCTGCGCAACCGGATCAAACGTCATTCGGGCAAACGCAACATCACGTCGGTCAGCTACAAAACCCACACCACCGGCATCAAATACCGGCGCATCCTGCTGCCGGTCTGGATTTTGCATTACACCTACGGCGGCAAACCGATGAAGGTGGTGACCTGCGGGCTCCATGGCCGCACCTTTGGCGAACGCCCGTTTTCGATGAAGAAACTGTTTGGCTATGCCGTGGCGATGTCTACCTCGGCCGTAGTGGCAGGCTGGCTCTGGGGGTCTATGGGCCTGCTTTAGCGCGGCGGGATCGAATAGGTCAGCGACGCGCGCGCCACCGGTTTGTCCGCCGCACCTTCGCTGAACAACCGCCCCTCACAGACTGCCAAAGCGCGGCCCAGTTTCAACAGCTCCATCCGGCACAAAAGCCGCCCCGGCGCAGGTTTGCGCATGAAGTCGATGGAACAGTTTGTCGTCACCGCCAACGCCACCGGCCCCAACGCGCTGAGAATACAGAAATACGCACAGACATCGGCCAGCCCGAACATCGACGGCCCCGACACGGTGCCCCCCGGACGCAGGTGTTTGTCAGAGGCGGACAGCCCCATCACCACCACAGGCGGGGCCACCTCGACAAAGTCGAAATCCCCCGCCACCTGCGGAAAGTCCCGTTCCAAAAACGCCTGCAGCTCTGCGGCATTCATCTTCATATCCATGGCGTTTCCCTTTGTGCTTGCCTAAGCTTGCGCAAGATATGCCAAAGGACAAGCCATGACCTTACTGACCCGCACCGATGCCGACCACATCGCCCATCTTGAACTGAACAGCCCCCAGAACCTCAACGCGCTCAGCGATGCGATGATCGCAGCTATCCAAAGTGAATTGGACGGGCTGCGGACGGACACGCAAGTCCGCGCCGTGATCCTGTCTGGGGCAGGCAAAGCCTTTTGTGCGGGCCATGACCTGAAAGAAATGCAAGCCGCGCGTCAGAACGAAGACGGCGGCACCGCAGCCTGGAGCGATCTTTTTGCGCGCTGTTCGGCGATGATGCAGACGATCCAATCCCTGCCCCAACCGGTCATCGCACAGGTACACGGAATTGCAACGGCGGCGGGATGTCAGTTGGTGGCCACCTGTGACATGGCCGTCGCAGCAGACACGACACGTTTTGGCGTCAACGGCGTGAACATCGGCCTGTTTTGCTCAACCCCCATGGTGGCGCTGACCCGCAACGTGCCGCGCAAACAGGCCTTTGAGATGCTGACCACGGGGCGGTTCCTCTTGGCGTCAGAAGCACGCGAGATTGGCCTGATCAACCATGCGGTCCCAGACGATGAATTGGCGGCCGAGACACGCAAACTTGCCCTCACCGTCGCCGAAAAACTGCCCCTCGCGGTCAAGATCGGCAAACAAGCCTTCTACAGCCAATCCCAGATGACCACCGCTGAGGCTTACGCCTACACCGGTCATGTCATGGCCGAAAATATGGATCACGCCCAAACCAACGAGGGCATCAGCGCCTTTTTGGAAAAACGCACCCCGAACTGGGACACCTGACGCGGACTGCTCCACCCGCGCGCCCTGCGTCCGTTGTCCGCGCCCTTGTCTTTGTCTCAAAAATATCCCGGGGGTTTGGGGGCTGGCCCCCAAT